>JAZSKW010000006.1:0-201209 GCA_045535015.1 Christensenellaceae bacterium | reverse complement strand
AATCCGAAGACCTTCATCATTCACGCGGTGTTGCTGGGTCAGAGTTGCCTCCATTGCCCAATATTCCCTACTGCTGCCTCCCGTAGGAGTCTGGACCGTATCTCAGTTCCAATGTGGCCGATCACCCTCTCAGGTCGGCTATCCATCGTCGACTTGGTGGTCCGTTACACCACCAACTATCTAATGGAACGCGAGCCCATCTATATCCGATAAAATCTTTCACCCCTGTGGGATGCCCCACTGTGGTCATATGCGGTATTAGCACACATTTCTATGTGTTATTCCCCAGATATAGGCAGGTTGCTCACGCGTTACTCACCCGTCCGCCGCTAAGATTTAGGAGCAAGCCCCCAAATCTCCGCTCGACTTGCATGTATTAAGCACACCGCCAGCGTTCGTCCTGAGCCAGAATCAAACTCTTAAGTTTAATTATTTAAAGCCGAGCTCGTAAGCTCAACTGCTCTAACGATTTTCGCTTTAATTAGCGCTTTGTCAATTATGACTGTTTTTCAAAGTACATATTTTCATACTTCAAAGATTTTGACAGAAACTTTCAAAATAACTATTATTTCGTCTTATTTCCTTCTATTCAATTTTTAAACAACTCCCACCAACTGCGGTTGGTGTTTGCCATCGCCACGCGACAGCCTATACATAATATCATAAGCATTTTTTTAAGTCAAGCAATTTTCAAGGTTTTTTTAAAGTTTTTTAAAGATTTTTTTAATCTTTTTTTACCCCACAAAATATTGTGTTTTATAACTATAAAAACCACGATATTTTGTTTTTGCCTACCCATAAATCGTTATATTTTTTCTAACGATTTTGCTTATGAGTGTTTTCCCTCTCAAATGAGGGTAATTGGAATTATAAAGGAAAAAGTTGATTTCGTCAAGCGTTTTTTCAAAGTTTTTTAAAAAAAGTTTAAAAACTTTTAAATAGGACATTTTACGCGGAAGAAAGATTGCAAGGCGACATCGCTGATATTGGAAACGCTTTTGTTTTCCGTGCGATTAAGTTGATGTTGTGGGGCGTGGTAGTAATTTATGTAGGCGTTTAACGTTCTCTATACGCGCGCGCACGCGTATACATTATATAATATATAATATAATAAACGGTGTCTTTTTGGAACCTACTACGCAAACGCGCTTACATTTTACCTGTATCCCAATTGTTGCACGATGTTGTTCGATAGTTATACCATTGTTACCATAGGCGGCTATCGGCACTAACTCTCTGCAAAGCAAACGATGCAAACAAAAATAGATAAAGAAAAAAGCCAAGGCTTTTACCTTGACTTTATACTTTAAGGATTTGTTGCTTCACTTAATAAAGTTTTATATTGTTGATTGTTGTTTGTAGTTTAGACAACAATCGCAAAAAAGAAAGTAAGAAAAGTTTACTTTATGCGCTATTAAAACAGTGCTTTTTCTATTACGCCGCCGCCGATACATTTATCTCCGTCATAAAAAACTGCAAACTGACCTTCGGTGATAGCGCGCTGCTTTTGTGCAAACTCCACCAAAATGCCGTCTGGTTTAATTTTAACCGTGCATTTTTGCTCTGGCTGACGGTAGCGGAACTTTGCCGTGCACTCAAATTCCGTCTTGTCGGGTTGGCAAGGTATCCAGTTGCACTCCTTCATCGTTAAGCCACTGCTATATAGCCTATCCTCTGCGCCGTGCGCTACGTATAGTATATTGTTTTTTAAATCCTTTTCAATAACAAACCAACGGGTGCCGTCGTCGCCCTTTTGCCCGCCTATGCCAAGACCTCTGCGCTGACCTATGGTGTAATACATAAGCCCTTGATGCTCGCCAAGCACCTTTCCGTCATAGGTCATAATTTTGCCTGGTTTTGCGGGTATATAATTTTGTAAAAATTGTCTAAAATTACGCTCGCCTATAAAGCAAATGCCTGTGCTGTCCTTTTTTTCGGCGGTGGCAAGCCCGTTTTCTAAGGCTATTTTGCGAACTTCCGCCTTATCCATTTTGCCAAGCGGGAACAAAACCTTTTCCAACTGCTTTTGGGAAAGCTGGTTTAAAAAATACGTTTGGTCTTTACTTTGGTCCTTTGCCTTTAATAAATAGTGAACGTCGCCATCGTGGAGAATATCGCAGTAATGCCCTGTTGCGATATAGTCCGCGCCCAAACGAAAGGCAGCTTCCTTAAAGTCCTTAAACTTTATTTCGCGGTTACATAGAACGTCGGGGTTGGGGGTTCTGCCAGCATTGTATTCGGCAAGGAAATAGGAAAAAACCCTGTCCATATATTCTTTGGCAAAGTTGACGGTATAATAAGGAATACCAATGGCGTTTGCAACGCGGCGCACGTCGGCAAAGTCCTCTTCACCCGTGCAAGCACCGCATTCGTCCTGTTCTTCCCAATTGCTCATATAAAGCCCTATTACGTTGTATCCCTGTTGCTTCAAAAGCAGCGCGGCTACCGAACTGTCGACACCGCCGCTCATTCCAACCACTACGGTCTTAGGCATAACTTCTCCTTTTGTTTGGCTTAGCCTTACTGTTTAATAATAACACAATCTACTCAAAATATCAATGAATTAAGCACTTATAAGAAAATACTTGATTTTTTTGGCATTTACATTTATACTGATATGTATAATATTTTATAAACTTTTTTGTTTTAGGAGGATTATATGCCTGACGGCTCTGTTCCGTTACTGATAGGAATAATTGTTCTTATCCTGCTTTCCGGTTTCTTTTCATCAACGGAGACCGCATACTCTTGTTCTAGCAGAATAAAGCTTCGCTCGCTTGCCACAAGCGGCAACAAAAGAGCAGCAAAAACACTAAAACTAGCAGAGGAAAATTACGACAGATTAATTAGCACGATACTTGTTGGTAACAATATTGTTAATTTAACGGCATCAACGCTTACCGGTCTGTTTTTTGTGCAGATTTTAAAAGGCACGGCGGTGGACCCTAACCTTATTTCAACAATCGTTATTACCGTTGCCGTTTTAATATTTGGCGAAATTACGCCTAAGTTTATAGCAAAAACTTACCCCGAAAAGTTTTCTATGACCTTTTACCCGTTGGTAATGTTTTTCTATTATTTGCTATACCCCATAAATATTATTTTTAATGGCTACAAATGGCTTATCAGCAAGATTTTCCGCTTGAAAAATAACGACGTTATTACCGAAGAGGAAATTATGACCGTTGTTGAAGAAGCCGAAGAGGACGGCACCTTGCGTGAGGAAGAAACTAACCTTATCCGCTCGGTCATTGAGTTTGACGACCTTGAAGTTGGAGATATACTCGTTCCGCGCGTCAACATAGTGGCTATGGACCAAACGGACGATATGGAAGAGTTCCGCAAGGTTTTTGAAAAGGAAGGTTATTCGCGTGTGCCTGTTTATAAAGACACTATTGACACCATTGTTGGCACGGTGCACGAAAAGGACTTTTTCAACGCATATCTTGCCGGCAAAAAGAGTGTAAAAGACATTATTCAAGACGCTTATTACACCACCGAACACGCAAAAATTTCTAAACTACTTAAACAGCTTCAACAAAAAAAGGTGCATATGGCAATCGTTTTAGACGAGTATGGCGGCACCCTTGGTATAGTTACTCTGGAAGATATTTTAGAAGAGTTAGTTGGCGAAATTTGGGATGAGCATGACGAGGAAGTTAATTACTTTAAGCAGCTTAACGGCAACACCTTTATTATAGACGGTAAAGCCCCCGTTGCCGATATGTTCGAAGAGCTTGAAGTGGAGTTTGACGAGGAAGAATACGAGGCTTCGACCGTGAGCGGTTGGATAATCGAAAAACTTGGCGAAATTCCACGCGCTAACACTAAATTTATGCACGAAAATCTTGAAATTGAGATTATGAAGTCTACCGTCAAAAGAGTGTGGCAGATTAAGGTAATCGTAAAAGAAAAGGTTAAAGAAAAAGAATAATTAAAATAAGTTTTTAAAAATACTGTAAAAAAACAAAATTACTTATGAGAAATGCCGTTACTCTTGACATTGAGTAACGGCATACGCATCCGTAGTCTAACTGGATAAAACAGTGCCCTCCGACGGCGCCGTTTCGGGTTCGAATCCCGACGGGTGCACCAAATTAAAAGCCCTTATATTGAGCTGCGAAAAACAAATATGCGCTTTTGGCTGCTCGTTATAAGGGCTTTTTTGTTTTGAATTTTTAATTTGTGAGTAATTTTTCTTTTTAAGAGGCTTTGGCGTTGGTTTTAGAGTGCTTTTAATTGTGTTTCGTTAAAAGAGTTTTTAATTTTTCCGCAAAACTCTCTATCGGTAGACCAACGATATTTAGAAAACTTCCGTCATATTTTTCTACCAAATTATAGCCGTCTTGTATGCCGTATGCCCCTGCTTTATCAAGCGGCTTGCCAGTGGCTACGTAGTTTGCAATCTGCTCGTCGGTAAGCGAATTAAAGGTTACGTGGGTTGCAACACTTTGGCATATCGTATGCTTTTTAGTTACAATAGCGTAACCCGTGTATACCGTGTGGGTGTTGCCCGACAGCATTTTAAGCATTTTAGTTGCCTCGTCTGCATTTGCCGGCTTGCCAAGTATTTTGCCGTCAAAACTGACAACGGTATCGGCACCTAAAACCACCGCTGTATTTTGCCTTTTACTCGGTAAACTATCAAAAACAGCCTTTGCCTTGCCCAACGCAAAGGCTTTGACCGTTGCGCTTGGGGTTGCACCAAAAAGTAATTCCTCAAAATCAGCGGTTATAATTTCAAATTGAAAGCCGTGCTCGCTCAAAATTTGCCGTCTTCTTGGCGATGCCGACGCTAAAATTAGTTCCATACATAAAAGTATACAAAAAAACGCGAGCCTTTGCAAGCGACTGCAAAGATTAAATATAATTTAATAATAAAAAGCCACGCAAGTTTGCGTGGCTTTTGGTTTGTGTTTTTTATAAATGCTTGGCTTATATTTTTTATAAATGCTTGGTTTGTGTTTTTATAAACGCTACGTTGCGACTACCGCTCCTCGCGGAAATAGTTTAAGCCAAGTGCGGCTGGCGGTTGCGCGTTTTTGCTATCAAATACACTAGTCAAGATGAGAACGACAACCGTTACAACGTAAGGCAAAAGCTTGAATAGCTTCATTTGGCTGAACGTTATACCGGTTATTGCACTTGAAGCAATATATAGCGCGCCAAACAAGATTGAGCCGAGTATGCTTAGGTCAGGCTTCCACATAGTAAAGATTACCAGTGCGATTGCCAACCAACCAAGACTTTCTATCGTGCTTGCGTTTTCCCAGCTGCCACCGATATAGTCCATAATATAGAACATACCGCCAAGGCCTGCGATTGCACTGCCGATTAATATTGCGCCGTATTTATAGCCGTTTACGTTAATACCAACAGCGTCAGCCGTTGCGGGATTTTCACCAATAGCGCGCAAGTTTAAGCCAACACGCGTGCGGCGAAGAACAAAGGCAGCTGCCACAGCAATTATGATTGCTAAATAGACTAAAAACCCGTGGTCTAAGAATATTTCGCCAAACCAGCCCCAATCGGCATCGCCAAGAAGGGACATGGTAATCAATCTGCTTGCCGGAGCAAAACGAGCGCGGTCAACATACATATCCATAAAGAACTGTGCAAAGCCTGCGCCAAATATGGTAAGCGCAAGTCCCGTTACGTTTTGGTTTGAACGAAGTGTTACCGTTAAAAAGGCATAAATCAAACCGCCAAATGCACCAAATAGTGCTGCAAAAAAGATTGCGGAAAGTATAAGTAAAACCCAGCTTGCAGCTTCCGGCGAGGGAAGCGAACTCATATAAAGGGATACGCCCCAACAACCGCCTGCGGCACCCATACACATAATACCGGGGATACCGAGGTTGAGGTGGCCTGCTTTTTCAGTGATAATTTCACCAACACAGCCGAAAAGGAAAACTACACCAAGACTAATTGCACCTGTGATTATGACTAACATAACTATGCCTCCTCCTGTTCAGTTTTCTTTTTCCTGCCCCGCTTTGCCTTGGGTGGCTGTGCGGTGGCGGTATCGCTTTTAACTGCATTTTCGCAGTTTGTTTTTTCTTCGCTCTCTGGTGCGGCTGCTTGCTTGTCTGCGCCCTCTATCTCAGTAGCACCGCTTAAATCAATGATAACCTCTTCCGCAATGCTAACTTTGCCGTTTGCTTCAATGGTCGGCTCTGTTTTTTCAGCGGTAGCTTGGGCAGCAGGCTCGGCCTGTTTATCTGCCATAAAGTCAGCCTCTGTCTTACTCTTTTTGCGGAACATTATTTTATAGGTAATAAAAAACTCGCACGCAATAACCAAAAAGTATACAAACGCAACCAACATATTTGAAATTGATTGGTTAGTAACGTAATCGGTCCTAACAAAGTCCATACCCTGCGTCATAAAGGTGATAAAAAAGGAAGTTAAAATCATCATTAAGGGGTTAAACTTTGCTATCCAAGCAACCATAATGCCGGTAAAGCCCATGTTGTTTGCCGTTTGCTCGCTTAAACTGTGGTTAACTGCACCGCCAAGTAAAAGTCCCAAAAGACCACAAATTGCACCTGATATTGCAAGCGTGCGGATGACAACGTATTTAACGTTGATGCCTGCGTATCTTGCGGTTTTTTCGCTTTCGCCAACGACTGCAATTTCGTAACCTTGCTTGCTGTGTTTCATATAGAAAAACATACCAAGCGTCAGTAACGCAACAACGATAATGGTAAGTATATGGTCGTTTACAATTTTAGGTAAATGCCCCGTGTTTACAATGCCAAGCGCAGCCGAGCCGGTAGGCACCCATTTATAAATAAAGAAACCTACAATGCCGGCAGCGATATAGTTCATCATAAGGGTAAACAAGCTTTCGTTGGTGTTAAAAAATGCCTTAAAAATTGCGGGTATAACCGCCCAAACAGCACCTGCTACAATAGACGCAACCAACATTAAAACGTTTGCAAGAACTTGATTTTCAGCTGCAAGGGGGCTACGCATTATTGCAACGGCAACAAGCGCGCCGATAAGTATTTGTCCGTTACCACCAAGGTTCCAAAACTTCATTTTGAAGGCGGGCAGCAGTGCAAGTCCGGCACAAAGTAATAATGCGGTATTTCTAATCAAAAGCCAAATTCTGCGCTCTGTTCCAATGGTACCGTCAAAAAGCTTTGATATGATAACAATAGGGCTTTCCTTAAAGACAATCGCGCAAATGCCGCAGCATAAGAGTATGCCGATAAAAATTGCAAGAGCGCGAATTAAAATTGCCTTTCCAAGCGGCATACTGCCACGTTTTACAACGTGGAACAAAGGCTCGCGAACGGTTTTATCATTAGTCATTGTCTTTGCCCTCCTGCTCTTCTTTTTGGCGACGTTCAGCCTCTTTCCACTCTTCCTCGGTAAGATTACTGTCCTTTGCCTCGCCAAGTTTTTTGTCTTTCTTCTTTTCGGTAAGGTCAAGCGAGCCGGTCATCATAAGACCGAGTTCTTCCTTGCTGGTTTTAGTTGCGTGAACAATACCCATAACCTTACCGTGACATAAAACCATAATTTTATCGCAAAGGGCAAGCATAACGTCTAAGTCTTCACCAATAAACAAAATGCCGGTGCCCTTAGCCTTTTCTTCATTTAATATGTCGTAAATAACGTAAGAGGAGTTGATGTCAAGTCCGCGGACTGGATATGCCGTAACAATAACGTTAGGCGCAGCCTCTATTTCACGACCAACCAATACCTTTTGAACGTTACCGCCAGACAATCTTCTAACCGGAGTTTCGGTGGACGGTGTAACTATTTCAAGCCTTTCAATAAGGGCGGCGGCGCGTTTTCTTGCCGTCTTTCTATCTACGAAAGGTCCTTTTGCTTCGGTATAGTTTTTGAGCATCATATTATCGGTGATGCTAAACGAAGGCGCAAGGCCCATACCCAAGCGGTCCTCGGGAATAAAGCTCATAGAAACGCCTTTTGCAATAATTGCTTTTGGCGGCAAGCCTATAAGGCTTTCGCCCTCGTGCATAATAAAGCCCGACTTAATTTTTCTAAGACCTGCAATCGCCTCGCAAAGTTCTTTTTGGCCGCAGCCGGCAACGCCTGCAACACCCAAAATTTCGCCACCGCGAACGTAAAAGCTTGCATCGTCTATTGCTCTACTGCCATCGTCTTTATCGACCACTAGCGAACGAATTTCAAGCAAGGGGCTTTCTATATCCGTTTTTATTCTATTGATTTTTAAGTCAACCTTTTTGCCGACCATCATTTCGGTCAAAGCCTTTTCGTTGGTAGATGCCGTTTCAACCGTGCCGATATACTGACCTTTACGCAAAACGGAAACTCTATCGGAAATTTCCATAACCTCGTTAAGTTTATGGGTAATTATTATGATAGATTTACCGTCTTCTCTCATTTTACGCAAAACGGCAAAAAGCTTTTGCGTTTCCTGCGGGGTGAGAACGGCTGTCGGCTCGTCCAAAACGAGAATATCAGCACCACGATATAAAACCTTGATGATTTCTACCGTCTGTTTTTCGGAAACGGACATTTCGTAAATTTTCTTTTTAGGGTCTATTTCAAAGCCGTATTTTTGTGCAATTTCGCTAACACGGCTGTTTATTCTGTTTAAGTTGTATCCGCCGTCTTTTATGCCAAGCACTATGTTTTGTGCAGCAGTAAAAACGTCTACCAGCTTAAAGTGCTGGTGAATCATACCTATTCTATATTTAAATGCGTCCTTAGGGGACTGAATTACGACGGGCGCGCCGTCAATATAAATTTGCCCTTCATCCGGATAATATATGCCGGAAAGCATATTCATAAGGGTGGTTTTACCGCTGCCGTTTTCGCCAAGCAATGATAAAATTTCGCCTTTATGCACGTCAAAGGTAACGCCGCTGTTTGCAACGACCTCGCCAAATCTTTTAGTAATGTTTTCAAATCTAATAGCAACCTCTTTTAAGGGTGCTATGTTGGTTTGTTTTTTGCTCATAAATTTTATCCGTTTAGTCTTTTTAGTGGGACGGTGCTTTTTACGTAAAATTTAGTATACAACCAAATAAATTCAATAAATAAAGTTAAGCCCCGTAAAATAATATATCCAAGGGGCAAGTTTGCCCCTTGGGTATAAATTTTGTGGTTAAATTTTGATTAGTCGCTGGTGGTTACTTCGGTAATACCGTCGATTCTCAAATCAAAATAGGGTGCAGAACGGAATTCGCTTTCTGCAAAGTAAGTGATGTTGGTTACAGGGTCCGTTACGATAACCTGAGTTTCGCCAGCATAATCACCAAGGTCGATAACGTCAGCAAGATAAGAGGTAACGTGACCGTCGCCGTCAACAGTTAAACCGATGCCAGTATTGCTTACCGTAAAGGTGCTGCAATCAAATACCTTTCTGGTGCCTGCTTTAAGCTCAGCGATTACACCGTTGAGATGAGCTTCGGTGCCGGGAGCAGCTGCATCACCGAGAGCGGTAAGAGCTACGGAACCATCACCCCAAGCAGAGCCAAGGCTCTTAGACCAGTTGTGCTCTACGCGCTTGTTGTTTTTAACTGCATCAATGATGTATTCATAGTAAGGTTGCCAGTTAATTCTGGAAGAAATAATAAAGGTGTTGGGGCAAGCTTCTGCGGTGCTGCCGTTGTATGCAACGTTGGGGATACCAGCGGTTTCGCAAGCGGTGGGCGCACCCATAGAGTCAGCGTGCTGAGAAATAAGAGCGCAGCCATCGTTAATTAAAGCCTGTGCAGCAGTTCTTTCAGCAGTTTCATCATACCAAGAGCTTGTATATCTAACACTCATAACAACATTAGGAACTACCGAACGAACACCAAGGAACCAAGAAGTGTAACCAGAAACAACCTCTGCGTAAGGGAAAGCACCTACGTAACCGAGTTTGATGTTGGTGCCGTCCATATTATTAGCAGAAATTTCATTTGCCGCTATCATTGCTTGAAGTTTCAAACCAGCAGCAACACCAGCAAGATATCTGCCTTCGTAAATAGAAGCAAATGCGTTGTGGAAGTTGTTGAGGTTTTCAACGAGAGCTTTGGTGCCGGTTGCGTGGAAGAACTGAACGTTTCTAAACTCTTTTGCAGCCTTAATAATATAAGCCTCGTGACCGAAAGAGTTTGCGAAAATCATATCGCAACCTTGGTCAACCAAGTCAGCAGCAGCGGTATAGCAAGCGTCTTCTTCGGGAATATCGGTTTTAATGATATATTCCACGCCTTTTGCTGCGCAAGCAGCTTTGAATGCTACGATAAAGTTCTTGTCATAAGTAGAACTGTCGCCGTGTAAGCAGATAAGACCTACCTTAAAGGTATCGCCACTATCGTCTTTACAACCGGTGAAACCGAAGCAGCATGCTACCGCCATAATGACGGTAAGCAAAATTGTGATGAGTTTCTTCATTGTAAAAATCCTCCTACACCCTTTCGGGTTTTATTAACTATCAATGATTGTTTTGCTTTGCAGTTATGCAAAGCAAAAAGGTGCACCTTTCAAAAATTTTTTATTTAATTTTGCAAAAACGCATCACCCAGCTTGTCTAGGCTTGTCCGTTTGTTTTTTGTTTAGACCATCGTATGTTTAGTCCCTTCTCTGTCTAGCCACTTATCCGTTTAGTCCGTTGTCCGTTTAGTCTTTGCGGAAGGTGATTTTTCCGTCTTCCATTTTATCAATGATTGCCGCTGAGTAAAGTTTTACGCCCTCTGCCCTAAGCTTGTCACCCGCGCCTTGAAAGCCCTTTTCTATGCCGATTGCAACACCCGTAAGGGTTGCGCCTGCCTGAGTGATAAGGTCTGCGCACGCACGCACAGCTTCGCCATGAGCAAGAAAATCGTCAATGACCAGCACCTTGTCCTCTTTGGTGAGATATTCTGCCGGAACGATTAAAACGTTTTGCTTTTTATGCGTATAAGAATAGCAATTTGCCGAATACAAGCCACCGTCAACGTTTGCCGTTTTGCTTTTTTTAGCAAAAAGAACGGGGCAATCAAAAAACTGCGCGGTAATACACGCAAGACCTATGCCGGATGCCTCAACGGTAAGAATCTTGTTAACCTCGCAGTCTTGAAAATGTTCATATATACTTTTGCCGATTGCCTGAATTAAACGCACGTCCATCTGGTTATTAAAAAACGAACCGACTTTAAGGACGTTACCGGGCAAAACCTTGCCTCTCTCTAAAATAGCTTTTTCGAGAATTTCCATAGATTTTTCCTTCGTAAAAAATAACAATCAACTTTATATTGTTATTATAGCAAAAAATGTATTTTAAGTCAATTAATTACACCAAAAACTATAAAATAGTCGGTCTTTTTACAAAAAGCGGTTTTGGGCGCGTTAGTTGGCGAGCCTTAAAGCTTATTCTTCCTCAATTCGCTTTAATCTGCTCCACTCAATATCGTCGGGGGAATAGCTTTCGATGTATTTAATAACCTCCTCGGGCGTGTCGCAATAGGTAATTAGGTCTGCACACTCGGGGTTGACGAATTTGTCTTTTATGGCATCGGTTAAAAGGGTTTTTATTGCATCGTAATAGCCGTAACAGTTAAACAAAACGATTGCCTTGTCGTGTCTGCCAAGCTGTTTTAGCGTGAACACCTGAAAAAACTCCTCAAACGTGCCAATGCCGCCGGGGGTGATGATAAATGCCTCGCACTCGTCTTCCATTATAGCCTTGCGCTCCGCCATAGTTTCGGTGTAGGTCAGTTTGTCGCAGTCATAATAGATTGCTTCGTAGCCGCCCTCCTCAAAAAATTTGGGGATAACGCCGTGCACCTTGCCGCCGCCTGCGTGAAAACCGCGAGCCGCCGCTCCCATCATACCTTCCGACCCAGCACCAAAAACGAGCGAATGCCCCGCTTTTGAGAGTTTTTTGCCGAGGTCAAAGCCGGCATCTAAATATTTTTTATCAATAAGCGCGCTTGAAGCGCCGTATACGCAAACTTTCACTATTAATTAGCCTCCTTTGGTCGATTTTGCTTTGTTTTGCTTTATTTATTTAAATTTGTTTATTTCAAATTGATTGGTTTATTTTAATTGGTTGATTTCAATTATTTTTTCAAGGCGATTTAACCTTTTATATATTTTATATAAATATCTAAAAAAAGTCAATACCGCTTTTGCTTTTTAGTAGGACTACCGTAATATTTATTTTACGCTAAACGAGTGGTAAATTGCTATACGTATCAACAAATTTTGTTTAATTTGTTTTGCAAGTATTTTACCCTTTTTAATTTATTTTACACCGCTTTTCTTTTTTTAGCCTCTGCCGTTAGACTTTGCGGCAAATTTTTGTTATAATAGGTGCTGCGCGCTTTTGTTTTGTTATAACGAAAGCCCGAATACTTTTGTAAGGAGAAAAAGCTTGGCTACCTTTTTGCTAGTTATAATATACGTTGTATATATTGGGCTTGGCATACCTGACTCTGCGCTTGGTGCAGCTTGGCCAAAAATGTATCTTGACCTTGGCGTGCTTGTTGGTGGACAAAGTATTGTTGCCATTTTGGTTTCGGTAGGAACGGTTTCCGCAAGCTTTTTCAGCGCAAAAATTATAAATAAGATGGGCACAGGGCTAGTTTCCGCTTTAAGCACGGCTTTAACGGCTGTTGCCTTGCTTGGCTTTGCCCTATCGCCTAATATTTGGTGGATTTACCTTTGCTCCTTACCCCTCGGCTTTGGCGCAGGCGCTATTGATGCCGCCCTAAACAACTACGTTGCCGTCCATTATAAGTCCACCCACATGAGCTTTATGCACTGCTTTTATGGACTTGGCGTTATAGCAAGCCCATTTGTAATGTCCCTTACCCTTTCACTTGCGAACGGTTGGCGACTGGGCTATGGCATTATATTTATTATTCAAGCAGTGCTGACCGTCATTTCATTGGTGGCTTTGCCCCTTTGGAAAAAGGTTAAAAGGGCGGAGCCAGAGGAAGAACAGTTTACGCCTAGAACTTTAACCAATAAAGAAATGTTCAAAATGCCGGCGGTCCGTGCCGGTTGCGTGGTGTTCTTTTTTGCAACCTCTTTGGAATTTACGTGTGATATGTGGGCAAGCACCTATCTTGTGCAAGTAGAAGGAATGCTAGCCGACGTTGCGGCAGGCTTTTTATCCCTCTATTACGCAGGCATACTAATTGGTAGGTTTGTTAACGGCTTAATTGGCACCAAACTCTCTTGCGGAAAAATTTTGACCGTGGGGTATTCTCTTATTGCCCTATCAATTGTCGTGCTTTTTTTGCCTATCCCTGCGCAAATTAAGGGTTACGTGCTGTTTTTGCTAGGCTTTGGTATAGGACCTACCTTCCCCAACCTAACGTATATGACACCCATAAACTTTGGCAAGGACGTATCCCAATCAATCGTAGGCTTGCAGATGGTTGCTTGCAACGTAGGTATTTTGCTTATGCCACCAATTTTTGGCTTGCTTGCAGAAAAGGTTTCGGTTGCGCTTTTCCCTATATTTATCGCACTTTTGTTTGCCGTGCAAGTCGCGTATACCTTTATTTACGACCACCGTTTGAAAAAGACCGGCAAGGGCTTGTAAGAGTTTATTACTCTTTTAAAAAACGGCAAGGGGTATAAAAATTTATTGCTCTTACTTGTTTGAAAAATTGGCAAGGCTTGCGAGGACTAATATCTCCCGACCTCGCGCGCTAAATACAACCGCCCACTTGCAATGACGCGCTTTGCGTGGTATAATTTTTAAGAAAAAAGAAATATAATAACCAAATATAATAGTTAACTATAATTTTGGTATAAAAAAGATAAAAGACAAGGTGAGCTTATGAAAAAAATCGCAAAATTTGAAAAGGTTAGCCTAAACCAATATGAAAAAGACGGTTTTGTCGCCCTTTATGACGGCATTATGCTACCCAAAAGGGCTACGGCAGGCTCGGCAGGATACGATTTTTTTGCCCCCGATGCTTTTAACGTTGCCCCTGGCGAAAGTGTAAAAATCGCAACGGGCATAAGGGTAAAAATTGAGGACGGCTGGGTGCTTAAAATTTACCCACGTAGCAGTCTTGGTTTTAAGTATCGTTTAAGTTTAAACAACACTGTGGGCATTATCGACAGCGATTACTACAATGCCGACAACGAAGGGCATATTTTTATAAAAATAACCAACTGTGGTGATAAGCCCCTTACCGTTGAAAAAGGTCAAGCCTTTGCACAAGGCATTTTTGTTGAATACGGCATAACCGTTGATGACGAAGTTTGCTCTATCCGCACAGGCGGTTTTGGCAGCACCGATAAGAAATAGAAAGGAATATAATTATAAATTTTAACGTTATAACTAACTTTTAATATTATGATAAATAGCCGAGGCTAAAAAGCCTCGGCTATTTTATTTTTATTTTATATCATTATATTAAGAGATAGTTTAGGTATTTATTTAATTCGTTGTCTTTTAATTTATAGTATATTTATACAGTGAAGATTTGGAAACACCGCGCTCTTTTGCTACGCGCTTTAAGGCTTCCTTTTTATCCATACCCTCGCTTATATATTTTGCTACGTGTTCTTCTTCGGTTAAGTCCATATACGCTGTGGACGGCTTTGCGCCCTCTACTATTAAAACGTATTCGCCCTTAGGCTCGGAAGGATAGCCGTCTTTAAGCTTAAACCGCTCGACACGCTCGTGAAGTTTGGTTATTTCTTTTACGGCAACAGCCACTCTGTCGCCAAGCACTGAATAAATGGTTTCCACGTCCTTTTTTACGTCGTGTGGCGCGCAATAGAAAATCAGCGTCATATCAAGGGCTTTATATTTTTCAAGCAAGTCCTTTCTTTCTCCCGCCTTTTGCGGTAAAAAACCAATAAAGGCAAAACGGCTGGCATCTAAACCACTAAGTATCAGTGCCGAAACAAATGCGCATGCACCGGGGATAACCGTATATTCAAGCCCTTCCTCTTGCAAGGCCTTAACAAGCACGTTGCCGGGGTCGGAAATGACGGGCATACCGGCATCGGTGATAAGGGCAATATTTTTGCCCTCTTTAAGTTTTGCAATCAGCTTTTGGCTTGCCTCTCGCTCGTTAAATTTATGGTAAGCGATTAGCGGTTTTTTTATATTGTAATGCGCAAGCAAGGTTTGAGAGTGGCGGGTGTCCTCGCAAGCGATTTCGTCCACACTATTTAAAACCTCTACCGCGCGGTAAGACATATCTTTTAAGTTGCCGATTGGCGTTGCTACTAAATACAGCACGTTAATTTTCCAAGGGGGTTAACACGTCAAGCCCAGCCTTGCCTCCTTTTACGCCCTCCATTGCAAACAGGTAGGGCTTTTTATTGCCTGAATATATGAATTGCAATCTTTTTGGCTCTATGCCGTGTGCGCGCAGCTCGCACGTGACGTCTGCTAGCCTATCCGCACGGTGCACCAAGGCAAAACGTCCGCCAAACTTTAAGCATTTTGAAGCGGCAGCGACAAGCTCCTTTAACGAAAGGGTTAACTCGGCTTTGCACATTGCAACGTGCTCGTTTTTATCGTTAAAGCCGGCGTTTTTTGGCATATAGGGCGGATTGCACACTATCAACGAAAACTTGCCCGACCACTCGCTACCAACGTCTTGAAGCCTAGTGTTAACGGCAAAAAACTTTTCCTTTAAGCCGTTTAGCTCAATGCTTTTTAACGACAGTTCGTATAGCGGTTTTTGCATTTCAAACATGGTTACGGAAGCAACTAAGTCGGGGTTTAGCGCATACAAGTGCAAGCCGACTATTCCACTGCCAGAGCAAAAGTCCGCCACCACGTCCCCCTTTTTTACAGTTGCAAAGCGCGACAAAAGGACCGCGTCCGAAGTAAAGCGGTATAACTCGTCGTCTTGATAAATTTTTAAGCCGTTTAGGTTTAAATCTTCTAAAACTAACATTGTAAAAAGGGGCGGTTAAATTTCTTTCAACTAAAAATTAACTAAAAAATTAAGGCGCGAAAATTTTTTCGCGCCTTAAAGTTGTTTGCTTATTATTCTTCTGCAATAGCTTCTACGGGGCAACCCTCAGCGCAAGCGCCACAAGATACGCAAGATTCAGCGTCGATAACGAACTGACCTTCACCCTCACTGATAGCGCCACAGGGGCAGGTGTCTGCACAAGCACCGCAAGAAATGCAAGCATCACTAATTTTGTATGCCATTGGAACGTTCCTCCTACAAAATAATTCTATAATTATTCTATCACAACATTTTGCGTTTGTCCACAAGGAAAACAAACTTTTATAAAGATTTTTACAAGCGATTTGATAAACACGCGCTTTAACGCGTCACTAAAATTTCTTTTTGCAAAAAAATAGTAACCACAGCCGTTAGCAAGTTTTGTTTTTGCAAAGTTTTTTTCACTTGACGTATATCTTGACGTATATTGTGACGTATACTGTGATTATTCCTCGTCTAAGGGAAGGGCATCTAAACTGTATTCGTCAGCTTCAACACCCTGTTGAGAGCCATTTTTATTATATTCCGCCTTTTTGCCCTTTTTTTGACAGCCCTCACACTTGCCGTTTTGGTTAGGCTTGTTTTTCTTAAAAGAAAGTCTGTCTACGGGAAAGTCTTTATAAACCTCGCTGCCGTCAGGCTTGGCGATTTTTACTTTGGAAATTAGTTTTAGCATATCGTTTGAAACAACTATTCCGTCCCCTTCGGGCGTACCGACCGTGCCGCCAACCTTGGGCATTTTATCGTAAACTTCGGCATAATAGTCGTTTTCGTATTCAAGACAGCACATAAGTCTTCCGCAAAGACCGCTTATTTTGCCGGGGTTAAGGTGCAAGCCTTGCGTTTTTGCCATTTTAATTGTAACCTTGCCAAAATCGGGCATACAGCTTGCGCAACAAACCTCTCTGCCGCAGGGTGCAATTCCGCCTAAAATTTTGGTTTCGTCACGAATACCTATTTGGCGAAGCTCTATGCGCAAGTGGAATTTGGATGCAAGCAGCTTAACCAATTCGCGAAAATCTACACGGTTGTCAGAGGTAAAATAAAATACTATCTTTTTGCCGTCAAAAGAATACTCGCAGCCGATAAGCTTCATATCCAGTTTAAGCTCGGCAATTTTTTCGTTTGCAAATTCCATTGCTTCGGGAATTTTTTCCTCATTTTCTTTAACCGCACGCTCGTCCTTTTTGGTCGCTTTGCGAACAATCGCCTTTAAGGGATGGACTATTTCGCTATCGGGCACTTCTTTTTTGCCAAAAACTACCGTTGCGTATTCTAGCCCCCTCGACGTTTCAACGATAACGCCCGACTTTTCCTCATAAACGTCAGTATCGTTAGCGGGTGCAAAATAATAAACCTTGGCGGTGTTTTTAAATTTTACGCCTATAATTTGAGCCATTTGTGTTTTCCCTCCAAAATTTGAAAGAACAGCCACTCGACAAGCATTGTCGCGTTTGCGTTTGCTTTTTTGCGCGCCTGCGCCTCGGCTATTTTTTCAAGGATATATATGCACGAGCCGAGATTATACCTCTCGGCACTTTTTATCGTTTGTAAATTGTTTTTATTGCTTACCTTTTCTTCTCCACCGCTAAAATAAAGTAGCATATCGCGGTAAAAGACTTCCAAAACGGATAAAAACTCGGCAAAATCAAGCTTTTCTTCGGTAAACCGTTGCGAAAAGTCCAAAACGTTTTGGCTTTTTTTCATATTAAGCACAAGGTCGCGGACAAACTGAGAAATGTGAGCCACCTCGTCGTTGCCATAAATTTCAAGTGCCTTGCCCACCGTGCCGTCTGCTAATGCACACGCTTCTTTAAGCCTTTCGCTATCGGGGCAGTCCTCTTTTAACGCGTTATATAACACCTGCGCGGAAAAGGCGGGGATTTCTAGCCGCTTCATCCTTGACTTAACGGTGGAAAGAAGCGGAAAGTCGGTGGTTGCGCCTATTAGAATAAATACGTTGTGGGGCGGCTCTTCAAGAGTTTTTAAAAGCTTGTTCTGCACAACGGGCGATAAATTTTCGCCGTGAGATATAACGAACACCTTTTTTTCGCCCTCAACGGCTTTAAGGTATGTTTCCTCTATAATTTGCTGAACGTCCTCTACCTTGACGTTTGCCTCCTTGCCGTCCTCGGTTTTGCGGGGATAAAAGCGCAAGTCGGGATATGCGCCCTCTGCCATAAGCTTGCACGCACGGCAAACGCCGCAAGGCAAGGGATTACCACAAATTATAAGGCGCGCAAATTCATTCAAATAGTCGTCAAGAAAATCCTTGTCTCGCGACAAAATAAGGTAAGCATGCGAAAGCCTGCCCTCCGCCTTGTCGCCTTTAACCGACCGATATGCGCTTGTCCCTTCAATGAGGGCGTGAAGGTTAATCATAAAACACCTTTGTCTTTAAGTGCTTGAATAATTTTATCGTGCGTTTGGAATTTTGTTCCGCTTGCGTCAATGACTATAAAGCGGTCAGGGTATTCTTTTGCGAGGGCAAGATAGCCGTCGTAAACCCTTTCGTGAAATTCCATACCAGAAAGCTCTAATCTATCGCCACAGTCTACGCCGCCCTTTCTTTTGAAAGCTTCCTTTGGCGGAAAATTCAAAAAGACGGTATAGTCGGGCATAACGTTTTTAACGGCATAAGAGTTGATTGACTTTACAAAATCAACCCCAAGCCCCCTTGCATAGCCTTGGTATGCAAGCGAAGAATCTATATATCTGTCGCAAATAACTAGTTCGCCCTTTGCTAAGCGCGGCTCAATTTCCTCTTTAAGAAGCTGAACTCTTGCAGCGGCGTAAAGCAAAGCTTCGCACTCGTCCGTCATTGCGCTGTTTTTGCCGTCTAAAATGACAGAGCGAATTTGCTCGGAAACACCGGTGCCACCCGGCTCACGCGTGAGGTAAAACTCAACGCCGTTTTTTTCCATATATTCTTTTAACAGTCTTAGCTGACAAGATTTACCAACACCCTCGCAGCCTTCAAAGGTAATAAATTTGCCCTTTCTCATAACTCCCTCTTTCGTCTATCACGCAGCCAAAATATTGCTGCACGACCTAACCACTCCGTTTATAACGGAAATAGTTTCAAATTGTAAATCGGGTTGCCACGCAGTAAAATTAAACGCGCAGATAACCACGTTTTTGGCGCTTTCTTCGCCATAAGTTCTAAAATATTTAGAAGCGGAAATCTCACCGCCGCTAAGATTTTCTACCTTTAAGCCGTAACGAGCGTTTTCTCTGCCATCGACTTTTTCTTGTTCGTATTTTCCCTTATAATACTCTTCGTCGTAGCCTTTGCTTATGCGGTTATTGTTGTAGGCTTGCTCGTAACGAGTATAGGTATAAAAAATATCCTGTCCGCAGTCAAGCACCCGTTTAAAGTCGGCAACCTCTAAGCAAAGGCGTTCTATTCTAGCGCGTTCTAGCACTTTGCCGTCCTCTTTTTGCTTAGCCGTGCGGAAACGGTTGTCTTTTTTCATTCTGCTTAAAAAGTGTGCGTCTATTTTTGCATTGTCAAGATTGTCAAAATTAACCGCCAACACTCTATTTGCTAGTTTATCGCCTGTTTTATGATTATCGCTTAAAAACTGAGCAAGGTAATCTGCGGCATCGGCATAAAGGTCGTCAAAACAATACACGTCATACTCGTCAATAATTGAATTGACTCGCACCGACTTTTGCTTTTCCACTTGGGTGCCGCCCTCTCCGCCAGAGGAACCCGCGCCACTACCTGCGCCACTACCAGAACCGCCTGAGGAACCCGAGCCGTCAGCAATGGTATCGTCCTTGAAATCGGTTACTATAATATCTCCGTCCTGAACACTCATACGAGCATAAAGAACGTTATAATTAGAGAGTAAGCTTTCGCTGTCCACCTTTAAAACGTCATAACTAAAAGTTTTGCCGTTAGAGCCGTAGGAAATGCCAAGCGAGTTTTCAAAGTCGGCAGAGCTTCTTGAAACAACGTTTTCGTCATACAAGATTTTAAAGCTTTGACCAACAGTCAGCTTTACGGAAAACATACCGTATAAAAATTCCAATACGAAAATGGTCGCTATCAAAACGACGGCGACCAGTATCCATTCGTATGCGAGAAAGTCGGATAATCTCCGTTTAGTGACTTTATTGTCCATTGTTTCCTTTTGCGCACGGCGCGCTCAGCGCCGTTGGCGCACTTTTTTAACGCGGTGGCGCATTTGTTTAGCAAATTTTGCGCATTTATGCGGCTGCTAAACCTATTAATAATACCACTTAGTTTATTTTTATCTTACTTTTTAATGGGCTTCATCGTGGGGAAGAGTATTACGTCCCTAATAGACGCGCTGTCCGTTAAGAGCATAACAAGCCTATCTACGCCAAAACCTAAGCCGCCTGTTGGGGGTAAGCCGTATTCGAGCGCGGTTACAAAATCCTCGTCCACCTGCGCGTCGTTGCCGCCCTTTGCGCGCTTTGCCTCGACCTGCTTTACAAACCTTTCTCTTTGGTCAATGGGGTCGTTAAGCTCGGAGAAAGCGTTGCCCATTTCTCTTGCGTAAATGAAATACTCAAAACGTTGCGTAAACGCGGGTTCGTCCGGTTTTCTCTTTGCAAGGGGAGAGTTTTCTACGGGATAATCGTAAATTATGGTAGGCTGAATAAGCTTGTCCTCGACAAAAGCTTCAAAGAAAGCGATAAGAACGTGGCCTTTGGTTGCCTCATTGCCTTCTTCTACGTTTACTTCCATCTTTTTTGCAATAGCGCGGGCTTCTTCGTCCGTCTGCCAATCGTAATAGTTTACGCCTGCGTATTTTTTAACAGCTTCTACCATAGAAAGACGTTCCCAAGGGGAAGCCATATCAATTTCTACGCCTTGATAGGTAATAACGCCCGTGCCGCAAATTTCAAGGGTGATTTTGCGATACATATCCTCGATTAAGTCCATCATTTCAAAGTAGTTGCTGTATGCTTGATACATTTCAACGGTGGTGAACTCGGGGTTATGCGAGCGGTCCATACCTTCGTTACGGAAAATTCTGCCTACCTCGTAAACCTTGTCAAAACCGCCAACGATAAGGCGCTTTAAGTAAAGCTCGGTTTCTATACGCAAATACATATCGATGTCAAGTGCGTTGTGGTGAGTTTTGAAAGGTCTTGCGGCTGCGCCAATTTCTAATGGGTTAAGAACGGGCGTATCAACTTCAAGATAACCAACACTATCAAGGTAGTTGCGAATAGCCGTCATTATCTTAGAACGAACAACAAAGGTCTGCTTTACCTCTGGGTTAGCAATAAGGTCAATTTCGCGTTGACGGTATCTGGTATCCTCGTCCTTTAAGCCGTGATATTTTTCAGGCAAGGGACGGAGAGCCTTAGATAAAAGTTCTACCTTTTGTGCGTGAACGGAAATTTCACCCGTGCGAGTTTTGAACACAAAACCGGTAATGCCGATTATGTCGCCAATGTCGTAATCTTTAAATGCAAGGTAGTCGTCGCCTAAATCGTTTATGGAAAGGTATGACTGAATGGTGCCTTTGCCGTCAAGAATAACCGCAAAAGATGCCTTACCCATAACTCTTTTAGAGATAAGTCTGCCGGCAATACCGATAACCTTGTTTTCGTATTGCTCAAAGTTATCCTTAACGTCCAAACTGTAATCGGTCCTATCGTATCTAACCTTTTCGTAAGGGTTGTTGCCTGCCGCCTTTAACGCATCAAGCTTTGCACGTCTTATAAGTAATTGTTCGTTTAAGTCCAGCTCTGTCGTCTGGGAAATGTTCTTTTCTTCCATATTTATCCTTTTTTGCGTTTATAATACTGGGTTTTTATTAGTCAACCTTTTTGATGGTAAGCGAAGTTACGCCTACGGGGACGGTTACGCTAACGGTATCGCCAACCTTTCTGCCAAGCAATGCGTTGCCGATAGGACTTTCGTTGGAAATTCTGCCCTGTTCAACGTCTGCTTCGGTTGTGCCGACAATTTCGTAAGAAAATTCTTCGTTGGTGTCGTTGTCAACAAAAACAACGGTGCTGCCAAGTGAAACTACGCCCTTTTTTGCGCCGTCTTCTTTGATGATTACAGCATATTTAAGCTTGTTTTCGATTTCGACAATTTCACCCTCGATAATAGCTTGCTCGTTTTTAGCTGCATCGTATTCAGCATTTTCGGAAAGGTCGCCAAATTCTCTTGCGGTTTTAATTCTTTCGGTGATTTCCGCGCGTTTAACAACCTTTAAGTATTCTAAACGTTTTTCAAGTTCCTCTTTACCTTCTTTGGTAAGTATTACTTCTTCTGCCATAATGGTCCTCCGTTATATGTCGGGCGGTATACTTCCACCCATAATCTTTTAACTTATATATTATAATAAACTATATAAAAGTTGTCAACCGCTTTGCCCAAAATAAGCCGCGCTAGATTGGCTTTTTTGGGTATGGTTTTAACCCGATTTTTAAGATTTTTAACAAAAAAATGAAAAAATTTTTCAAACCCCCTTGTAAAACGTTGTTTTTTGTGGTAAAATGTACAGTGTAGTCAGGGGGACTGCATATTTTGGATTAAAACTTGCGACCCATTTTATTTGATTTTCCGGAATAATATATGAAAAAAGAAGGTTGTTTTCACAGCCTTCTTTCTTTTTTCTTTCGATTATCCAATTAGGGTGTTTGTTAGTCTTTTTTGTTAGGTGTTTGCTAGCCTTTTAGTAGGTTTTTCAGTAAGCTTGCCTAACTTTTATATTGCGCTATTTCCCTATTGGTCAATTAACCTTATTCGCCCTTTCTTTCGTCAAAGCTGCCGCAACAGGTGCAGTCCTTGCAGCCGCTTGTTACCTTAATAGCCTGTAAGCCGCAGTTGCAACCCTTTAAGTTGTATCTGCATTTTGTTACGTCGCACTTAATTGAACTGTTTTTAGTCATAGCACCCTCCTTTTTAACCTTATTATGCGCAAATAAAGCGCAAAATATACAAAATGCTTTGACTTTTTTTATTAAGTGCATTAAAATATTATTAAAAGGAGATTGTTATGAAAGTTGTTTTATTAAAAGACGTTAAAGGCTCGGGCAAAGCGGGCGATATAATTGAGGCAAAGGACGGATTTGCACAGAATTTTTTGATTAAGCGCGGTCTTGCAAAACCTGCCGATGCGCAAGCTGTTAGCGAAAACAAGGCGCAAAAAGCAGCGCAAGCATACCACCGTGAAGAAGCTTTGAAAGCCAACAAAGCCCTACGCGAAAGGCTTGACGGACAAACGGTTACCTTGCAGGTTAAGGGCGGCGCAAACGGCAAGTTTTTTGGCAGTGTAACTAGTGGTGACGTTGCAGTTAAGCTTAAAGAGATGGGCTTTGATATTGACAAAAAGAAGATTATTTTGCCCTCTAACATAAAATCCGCAGGCACCTTTAACGTTTCTGTTAAAATTTCGCCCGAGGAAACTGCAAAAATTTCTTTAACAGTTATCAATTAAAATTTAACTTTTAAAAAACGAAAACCGATGCTATTGCATCGGTTTTTTAGTTTGTAAAATTCAATAAGCTTTTGTCTATTACAATTCGGGGTATTTTTGTTTTAGTAAATCAAAAAGCCTGTCTGCAACAATTTCCGCCCCGCCTTGTTCTTGTATAACTTTTTCTTTAAGTAAGCCGTTTGCATAAGAATTATCTTCAAAGTCTTTACGAATAATTTCTACAATTTTATTATGATTATGCTCTCTTATAGCAATTCCGTTTTTAGAAAGATATTTAGCCGTTATTTGTTCAACTTTACTTTGTTCGGAAAAAATTATCATAGGAAGCCCATAGTATTTTGCTTCCATAACCGTTCCTAAACCAGATTTGCCTATCGCCAAATTAGAAACGCACATATATTCGTGCAAATTATCTATAAACGGCAAGGGTTTTATTTGAGTTTTACCTTTAAAGTTTTTAGCAAGCGTTTGCATTTTTTCAAACATTGTTTGGTTCTTGCCACATACTATATAAAAGTCTAAATCAAGGTTTTGTTCAACCACTTTTTTGATGATTTTTTCAGCACCCTTCGTTGCGTGCGCACCCGCAGTGAATAAAAGTAGATATCTACCCTCTGCTATGCCTAGTTTTTTTCTAATATTATCTGGTGTTAGCGTTGTGTTCGTTATGTCGCTTCTATAAACGAAAGGAACTACTTCTACACTATCTTTTTTATACCCACGGGAAAGGGCTTGATTTTTTGTTTGCTCGTTTAAAACAAACAATAAATCACACTTTCTATCCCACGCAGGATAAACGTATGGGTCTGGTGCATATGACACGATAAGGCTATTTGTTAGCCCTTTTTCGTTTGCTTGCCTTGCCAAGTGTGTTGGCAAATAATACGTTGAAAAAACCAAGTCGGCATCTATGTTTTTTAAGTCTTGTAAAAAGTCCTTTCTGCCTTTCCCAAACGCCCTATCTAAAAAAAACAAAACGAGTTTAGAAGGTAACGCATAAGACAATCCCTCAAAGAAACTAAATACTTTATTGCTTCCCAATTTTTTGGGGTGAGCATCTTGCAAAGCACCCATCTTTTGAACGGCTTGGCTTTTGCTTTCCTTAAAAACGTATGAACGAATAACTTGGCATTTATTGCCGTATTTTTTTTCAAATGCATCGGCGATACCACGGGTTGGAGTTATATGCCCCAAGCCTGCGTCAACAAATGAAAACAAAACTTTTGGTTTTTTATTCTTTTCCACCGCGTTGCCCCTTGAACTTATTTTAACTTGATTTTACATTAATCAAACGGTTATGTCAAGCATATATTTTTATATCTACTTTGGATAAGATTCCTTTTATGTTACAACTGCTTTTGTGTTGACACAACAACTAATTTGTATTATAATGATTAAAGTTATGAAAAAGAAAAAACAATCTACCACCATTTCGAAAATCGATTTTGACGAAAAGACAAAGGAACCGATTATCGTAGAGGTAGAGCACGACGAGCAAATTAAAAAAACGGTGGAACACGTTGAAAAACACCCCGTCTATAAAGCTGAAAAGGCAAAAGAGGTAAGTAAGCAGCTTATGATGAGCCGCTTGCCTGGTTTTGACAAGGACAGCGAAAAAATCGACAAAAAACAGCGTCTTTTTAAGCGTTTGTTTACCGTCGTTTTTGTCGTTTTTGTTTTAACCGTTTTAATCGTTACCTTCTATAACGACTTTTTCGTCAGTGGCAGAAAACCTGTTTCATTTGCAACTTTGCTCGGCATATTGGCGGACAACTGGAAATTCCTTGTTTATGCACTGCTTGCACTTTTTGGCTGTTATTTAACAAAAGGCTTAAAGCTTGCAATAATGTGCAAATCGGTTACCGGCAAATTCCACTTTAAAACGTGTATGGAAACGGGTATCGTAGGACATTACTACAACTCGGTTACCCCTCTGGGTGCGGGCGGTCAGCCCTTTGAAATTTATCACCTTGCAAAGCACGGAATTGGTGGGGGCGCAGCGGCTTCGTTACCCATTGCGACCTTTACCCTTAACCAACTGATTTTTGTTGGGCTGTCGCTAATATCCTTTATACTTTTTCAAAATAACGTTTTGGATATTCCCCCCTCTCTTTTAACAGTTTTTCCGCAAACCTTTAACGTATTTGCAATTATCGGTCTTGTTTGTAGCTTTTTGATGCCCTCGCTTGTGTTTATCTTTTCAATTTTGCCGCGCGTTGGCACACGGTTAGTGCATTTTGTAATGTGGGTGGGCAGCAAGCTCCGCCTTGTTAAAAACCCAAAAGAAACGACCTATAAAACGGTAAAAAGTGTTGTAAACAACGCAAAATGCCTTAAAAAATTTGCGTCTAAACCCCTCGCTTTTATACCTTGCATTATTTTAAGTGTTTGCGAATGGGCGGCACTTTGCTCCCTTGCATATTTTAGCTTAAAATTTTTTGGCTACGATATTGCAAACGTTGGTAATTTTTTGGAGTGGTTGCAGGTTAGCCAGCTTTGCTTAATCCTTTACGCAGCAATCTCCTTTATCCCAACCCCCGGCAATTCGGGTGCGGCGGACGGATTTTTCTACGTGCTTTTCCAAGTAGAACTGTTTGCAGGGCTTGCCTTTTCGGCGATGTTCCTTTGGAGGTTGTTGTCTTTTTATTCCTTTATTATCGTCGGCTTTATCTTTACCACCTTTAAGCGCAAAGCGGATAGAAAACGCGCCGAACAGGCGGTTGCAGCCTCTATGGAGGGCGAAACCTATGGTGAAAACAACAGCGCAAATAGCGATGAATTAGAGTAATCTATATTACAATAAAATAAAGTATTAACGTAAATAAAGTATTAATATAAAATTAAAGCATTGCTATAAACAGTTAAAACATTACTACAAATAATAAATTCATTACCATAAAATTAAAGAGCTTGGTTTAACTTAACCAAGCTCTTTTTGTTATTGGTGTTGTTTTTTGTGTTTTTTCTATCTTTTTTGTTGTTAGTATTGTTCTTTTTATTACTTTTGTTGCTCAGCCTTTTCTTCCGGCTGGTCGGGCATAGGTCTTTTTTTGCGCCTAAACCACTTTTTCCAAATTTTGAAGCGAAGCTCTTTTTCTCTCTTTTCTTTATATTCTTTTATTATTTGCTGGTATTTTTCATAAACCTCGTCGGCAACCATTTCCCAACTGCGATATACCGATTTATGACACTCCTCGCTTACCTTTTGAAGCAATGCGGGGTCATTTAGAATTTGAGCAATTTTTTCAGCGTATGCCTCGGGTGTTTCCTTTGCCAAAAAGCCGTTTACGCAGTCGATAATGCCCTCTGCGGTATAAGAGCCGTCTATAAGCAAGGTGGGCAATTTATGTGCCGCCGCCTCGATAGGAACAAGCGATGACGTATCGAAAGACGATGGGAATAAAAACAAGTCGCTGCGCAAGTAATAGCCTTGCAAAAGTTCTCTATCGCGCACGGTGCCGACAAAAATCACCTTGTCGTTTAGCCCCTTTTCCTCAATCATTTGTTTGAAAGCTTCTTCATCACAGCCGCCGCCAACAATTAGCATTTTGAAATCTTCGCCCTTATCTTTTAAAATTTTGAGTGCGTCAGCCATAAGTGGAAGATTTTTATACATTGCTAGTCTGCCGACAAAAATCATAACGTTTTTCTGTCCGTCAAGGTCGTGCAAGGAGTTAACCTTTGAAACAAGCTGGTCGGCATTTTGGGGATATTTCATATCCGTTCCGTTGCGAACAACCTCTATTTTGCCCTTATAGCCGTATTTTCTTAAAATTTCGCAAGAGGCGGTGTTAACCGTCCATACGCTATCCGCCTGTTCGTAAACCTTCATAATGTAATCCATCATAAAGTTAACAAGGGGCTTTATGTCTTTAAGAACGCGTATAAAGTCTTGGTCGTATTGGGTGTGGAGGGTTGCAACGCAAGGTATTCCCCTCTTTTTTGCGTGTTTTAATGCAAAGCGGCCCATCGAAAAGGGGGAGTGCGTGTGAACAATGTCAAACTTTTCACTTTTGATTTTCTTTAAAAATTCCCTATCGCCGTCCGGCTGACCGAACTGGTATTTTTCGGGTGCGGCAATAGAGGCGCAGCGAATAACTTCAAACTCCTCGTTGTCGACGTAATTATCCTTTTTTGCAGCCTTGGGAACAGCCAGCTTGCATACCGTTTTTTTATTAAGGTTTTTAGAGTAGTTGCGCACGACGTTACATGGCCCGTCTACACAGGGATAATAGGTGTCGAGCAGCTCCAAAACTTTTATATTTTTCATTACATTACCTTTGCCGCAAGGCTTGTCCTTGCAGCCGACCTTTAATATTTTTTGCCCGTTAATATTTTGCCTGTTAATATTTTATTCTTCTTCGGTAATTTTATTAAACAACTCTATCGCGTTTTTAACCGCAATATCCATATTTATATACTTATAGTTTGCAAGGCGACCTAATAGGTATAGGTTTTTATAAGCCTTTGCCTCCTCGCGATACTTTTCGTAATGCGCATAGTTTTTAGCTATGGGAATAGGATAGTAGGGTATATCCTTTTTAGGACGGAAGTCCTTAGAATACTCCTTCATAATAACCGTCTTTTGAGCGGGGGCGCAAGTGAATTTTGAAAATTCGCTTATCCGGGTAAATCTATGCGATGTGGTGTAATTGACCACCGCGCTTTCTTGATAAGAGGGAGTATTTTTGGTTTTAATCTTAAATTTAAGGCTTCTATACGGCAACACGCCATACTTATAATCAAAAAGCTCGTCTACACAGCCGGTATAAATAAGGGTGCCATCAAACTGCTTGCCGTAAAGGTAAATTTCTCCGTCTAAAAGACTGATGTCCTTTTTCATATCGGTGCCAAGTTTTACGGTTATGTTGGGGTGGCGGAGTATGTTTGCCACCATTTCGGTAAAGCCGTCCTTTGGCATATACTGGTATTCGTCGGTAAAATACCTATCCTCGTAAGAAAGATATACGGGGACGCGGTTCATAACCTCCTCACCAAGCTGCTCTGGCTTAAAGCCCCATTGTTTTAAGGTGTAAATGTAAAAAATATTTTTGTAAACAAAGTCGGCAAACTTTCTAATTTCGGGGTTTTCGTGCTTTTTAAGGGTAAGAATTGGCACCTTTTTATCAAGCCCGATTTCATTGATTAAAATTTCCTTTATTACCTCTGCCTTTTCTTTTCTGTAAAGGTCAAAAAGAGAGGTCAAGTTAAAAGGAACAGGCACGCACTTGCCAAAAATATTGGCTTTTACGCGATGCTCGTATTTTTCCCACTCGGTATACTTGGAAAGAAATTCAAATACCGATTTTTCATTGGTATGAAAGATATGCGGGCCGTAAGGCTGAACCCTAATGCCGTTTTTATCTACGTAATCGTAAGCGTTGCCGCCAATGGTGGTGCGTTTGTCGAAAACGGTAACCTTTTTGCCGCTTTCAGCAAACAATCTTGCTATTGTTGAGCCGGAAAGACCGGCACCTATAACGATTATTTTTTCCATATAACTCCTGCACCGCCTTGCAAGCCTTGCGCGCGGTGTTTTAGACGATTTTTAATAAATTTTGGTGATTGCGCTTATTTTGCGTTTAGTTTTTTCGTTTAATTTTTGTGCTTGTTTCTTTCGCGATTATTGTTTTTCGTGTTTGATAGTTTTTCCTATTGGACTGTTTGGCTGCTATCCTACCCCGAACCGTTTTGTAGCTGTTTTTTGCTATTCTGCTATTTTTGCTATTTTATTTATTTAACAACTCTTTAACAAACTGCGCGATAAGCTCAGTTGCTTTGATTAGGTCGCTCATAGAATAAGCATAAGAACATCTAACGTAGTTTTTACCAAACTCGCCAAACGCACCGCCGGGGACAACTGCAACCTTTTTTTCTTCCAAAAGCCTAAGGGCAAACTCCTCGCCAGAAAGCCCTGTTTTTTCTACCGATGGGAAGATATAAAAGGAGCCTTTGGGTTCAAAGCAAGAAAGCCCCATCTCGCAAAATGCCTTGTGCATAAATCTGCGTCTGCGGTCGTATTCGGCACGCATTTGCACCACCGAAGAATACCCGTCCGCTCTGCCGTTTTTAAGTGCGGAAAGTGCTGCGTATTGCGAAAATACAGGTGCGCAAATTGCGGTATACTGGTGAATTTTAAGTAGCGCGCTTGAAATTTCTTTCGGGGCGCACACATACCCTATTCGCCAGCCGGTCATTGCAAACGCCTTGGAAAAACCGCTGATTAAAACCGTTCTATCGGCAAGCTCTGGGAAAGAGCAGATAGAAACGTGGCTACCGCCATACGTAAGCTCTGCATAAATTTCGTCGGAAATAACCAATAGGTCGTTTTCAACGATAATGGGGATAATTTCTTTAATATATTCCTCCTCCATTATGCCACCGGTTGGGTTGTTTGGATAGGGGAATATTAAAACCTTAGTTTTGGGTGTAATGGCTTTCTTTAAGCTTTCTGCCGTAAGCTTAAAACCGTTTACGCCGCTGCACTCAACAGACACGGCAACACCGCCTGCAAGCTCTACACACGGCTTGTAAGAAACGTAGCTTGGGTCGGGAATCAACACCTCGTCACCATCGTCAACGACAGCACGGAGGGTAATATCGATAGCCTCGCTTGCGCCAATAGTGATTACAGTTTTCTCGGGCGAAGCTTTGACGTTAAACCGCTCGGCTAAATAACGGCAAATCTCCTCGCGAAGTTCTGTTAAACCTTGATTTGAAGTATATTGGGTTAAGCCTTTTTTTAGCGCGTTTATACCAGCCTCGCGCACCTCCCACGGTGTATCGAAGTCAGGCTCGCCCACGCCAAGCGAAATTATATCCTTGCGCCCTGCCGCATAGTCAAAAAACTTTCTTATGCCGGAGGGTTTAAGTTGTAAGACTTTTTTATTTAAGAAATTTCTCATGGATGAAACAACTGCCTTTTGGTTTGGCTTGCGCCAACCGTTTTGCCTTCTATTTTATACTTTTTAAGAATAAAATGTGTTTGAACGCCAATAATGCCGTCAATGGTGCTTAATTTTTCGCTGACGAATTTTGCAATGGAGGTGATGTCCTTGCCTGTAACGAATACGGCAAGGTCAAAGCCACCGCTCATAAGATAAAGACTGCTAACCTCCGCAAAAGAAGAAATTTCTTCCGCGCAACTGTCAAAGCCCTTTAACTTTTGGGGCGCAACCTTAACTTCAATGAGGGCTTGAACGCCCTTTTCGTCAATGGCCTCGGTATCGATAAAGGCGGAGTATTTTACGATTACGCCGTCTTCTTCCATCTTCTTTATGGCGGCGGTAACCGCACACTCTTTTTCGCCAATCATATCGGCTATCTGTTTATCGGTATATCTTGCATTTTCCTCTAAAAGAGGTAAAATCTTTTTTTGCAACAAATCCATAATCTCTCCTTTGTCGAGACTAAATCCTGCGCCTTTTGCCCTAATCCTAAAAACTTTTTAGATAAATAAAGAGCCTATGGCACAAAAGCCGACTTGGGCTTTTTCTTTGGCGTTTTAGCGGTAACGACAAATTATATTAAATATATAATCATTTTACTATTTTTGATACCGTTTGTCAATATAAAAACTTGCAGATAAAATTTGTTTATGTTACAATATTTGCGCACGGAGAGTTTTTATGATAAGAATTTGGGCAAAAGTTATGATAAAGGACAAAATTGTCAAGCAAACGGTCTACGAGAGGGCGGGAAACACCGATTATTCTCTCTTTTTCGACTACGTGCGCGACGTTTGTGAAATTTTGGACGTGCCCACACCTGTGATTATTAAAACGCATATTTTTAACTACGCAAAATACAACTACGTGCGCTTTACCAAAGCGGACTTTGTTGAACACATTGACTTTGAAAAATTAGTTTTGGAAAATGCTTTTGTATAAAAGCATTTTTTGTTTTTTCGCGTTTTTATTTTCAAAAAAAGGCAAATTCAAACCAAATACATAATTTAATATAAAAGTGCGCAAGATAATATCATAAAGGGGGGAATTATGAAGATAACAAGTATTATTGCGGCGATTTTAGTTATCGTCGGCGCACTCGTTTGGCTGCCCATCGGTCTTTTTGGGTTTAACCTTATCAGCGCGATTTTCGGCGGTGGCGCATACGTAGTTGCAAGAATAATCTATTCCTTGGTCGGCATTGCCGCAATCTGGATGATTTTCTTCTGGGCGGTTTACAGACCTTTCAGCAGAATAGACTAATTTTGCGATGCGGCATAACGCAGCATAAAAGCCGTTGGCGGAAGCTTTCCGCCAACGGCTTTTACTTTTTTTATATATTGTTTTTACTTTTTTTGTTGCTTTTTTATTTTTTCTTTCGTGTTTTTGGGTTGCGCGCGCGATTGCTTTTTAGGTGCTTTTAATTGCTCATACCCAAAAGTCCGCTTTCTTTAAGCTTTTTGCAAGCTAGCAAAATAGGCGTGCCGACGGCATATACTGAAAAGGCTTGCCCTGCCAAAATTATTGCCGCTTGAACTATATAGATATACTCTAACCCACCGTAGCAAAAATACCAAACAACCGGCAGCAGTAGCGCGTTAAGTAGCACGGGGAAAAGCCCACCGATTATTATTTTTAGTGCCGTCCGCTTAAATAATCTGCCAACAAACCAACTAAGTAAAGCGGCAACAAGGGTAATTAAACTGCCAAAAATTACGTCAAGCAGCATGCACCCACCCACTAAATTTGAGATGATGCAGCCGATAAAAAGTGCGGGGACGGCCTCTGGAAAAATTAAGGGCAAAAGGCACAACCCCTCCGCCAATCTAACTTGAACAAACCCGAAGGACAACGGCATAATCAGTAGCGACAGTGCCACGTAAAGCCCTGCAAACACCCCCGCTCTTGACAAAGTTTTAGTCTTTTTTTTCATAAATAAAAGCCCTATCGGTCCTAACTAAACTACCAAAAAGGGCTTTTTTGCGCTTTGTCGGTTGTTTTAGAGAAGTGTTGACCGAAAACCTTCTTATAAGTTTTTATTTAGTATAAAACTTTGTCGCTATTTTTGCAAGCAATTTAATGATTTTTTATAATTTTTTGCAAATATTTTGCCCGCAATTCTACTTTTACGGCTTGTTGCTTGCTTTAAGACAGTTGCGCTTGCAAGGGCTTAAACTTATCTTTAATCAGCATTAGTTCTTCGGTTGGGGCTGACTTAACCTCGGCATAGTCAAGCTCGGTCATTAGCATAAACACGTTAAACTGGTCGTCTACCGTGCCTGCAAAATGCTCCTTTACGTGTTCGCGAAAGCCTTTACTTACGCCCTCGGTCAATGCCGTCGAATATACTTTTACAAGATTTTTTTCTAAGGTTAACATATCTTGCAAGCAGTCTTTTTCGCCAAGCGTGGTTTTTTTGTTCATCATTTTTTTCTCCTCCCTTTTTATAACATTTCTAGCAAGGTGTTAAAACGCCTTTGGTGGTTGTCGGCAATGCGGTTAAGCTTTGCCGAAAGGTCTTTGTTGGTTACAGTTCTAGCATAAAGACGGGCTTTTTTGCAAGCACATTCTTCATACGCTAAAAGGTCGGCAACGTAGGTTGCCTCTTTGGTGGTAAGCATGTTTTTACTCATAAGCTTTTCTCCTTTTTTTATGTATGTTTGCCTATTCGCAGCTTTTTATACCACCAACGAAAAATTAAATTTTGCATTACAAATATCCGCATTTACGATAATGTTACGCCCGAGGAAATCGTTTCTTACCTTTACGAAGAAAGAGTTTTAATCAACGAAATTAAAAGGGATAAAATCGGCTTAGAAGAATATTATATCGACCTTATGAAAGGCAAAGGAGCAAAATAATATGGAAAAGACGTTTAAAAACAATACTTTTACCAAAAGACTGAAAAGTATGCTTAAAGTGAATACAAGGAGATTATTTATCAGTCCTTTCTTCTATATAATGGTTGGAATTTCCTTTATTGCTCCAATTTTAATACTTGTTATGACCACTATGATGGACGGCACGGTATCGACCAATCCGCAGACTGGGCAAGAAACGGTTATGCACGGCTTTGACTACGTTTGGCAAATACTTAGCTCAGTTTCGTCTACCTCTACTTCCCCTACTCAAAGTGGCGGCATGAGTATGGACTTAGTTTCTATGTGCAATATCAATATGATGTATTTTGCGGTTGCCGTTTTGGTTTGCGTGTTCGTCTGCGATGATTTTAGAAGCGGTTATGCAAAAAATCTTGGCTCTCTATTTGTCTTTCGCTTGGAATTGGCATGTTTTTATTTATGGTAATCTCTATTGCAAGTCCGCTAGATGCAGGCATTATTCATATTATATTGTGCCTAGCTGGAAGCATTGGCTTTGCTGTCGGTATGGGAGCTATTAGTAATATTATTTTGAAAAAAACAAGCTTGGTGTAAAATGCAAAGTGTAAAAATATAAATAGCCACCTGACTGATAAAAAACTTATTTTAGCAAAAAAATGGTTACTTTTTCTTTGTGTTTTGCTCTTAAACAAGAAAAGTATAAAACATTTTTAACATAAATTTTCAACAATAAATATCCACCAGCTAGTCTGGTGGTTTTTTTTCTGTAAACAATAAAAAAGCTAGGACACGTTGTATCCTAGCTTTTTTTGTTTTATTTGTTTGCCTTTTTATCTTTTTATATCAAGGCTTTTATAAATTTTTAATTATTTATCAAGATTTGCTTTGAGGTTAGCAAGCTGGTTGTAAAGCTCTGCGGGAACTCTTTCGCCAAGTTCTTTATAGAAGCTTTCAATGCCCTCAGCCTCTTTCTTCCAATTTTCAATGTCGATGGTGAGCAAGTCTTTGATAGTTTCTTCGGTGATGTCTTCTAAGCCTTCGATATTGATGTCTTCTGCCTTAGGAACGTAACCGATTGCAGTTTCGGTTGCATCAACCTTGTCTTCGCAACGGTCTAAAATCCATTCGAGAACACGGAGGTTGTCGCCAAAGCCCGGCCATATAAAGTGACCTTCGTCATCGGTGCGGAACCAGTTAACGTTAAAGATTTTGGGTTTGTTTGCAATCTTGTCGCCCATTTCAAGCCAGTGGTTGAAGTAGTCGCCCATATTGTAGCCAACGAAAGGTCTCATAGCCATAGGGTCACGACGAACTACACCGACAGCACCGGTTGCAGCAGCGGTGGTTTCGGAAGCCATGATAGAGCCAACGAATACACCGTTGTTCCAATCTTTTGACTGGTAAACTAGGGGTGCGGTCTTAGCACGTTTGGCACCGAATACGATTGCAGATAGAGGAACGCCGTTGGGAGCTTCGAACTGGTCGGATAAGCAGGGGCAGTTTACGGTAGGAGCGGTGAAACGGCTGTTGGGGTGTGCGCCTTTGATAGCTTTGCCCTCAGCGTCTTTCATGTCGCCATTCCAGGGGTTGCCCTTCCAATCGATTGCGTTCTTGGGAGGATTTTTATCAAGACCTTCCCACCAAACAGTGTTGTCGTCAAGATTTTGAACAACGTTGGTGAAGATGGTGTTTTTCATAGTAGAAAGAAGTGCGTTGGGGTTGGACTTCATATTGGTGCCGGGAGCAACGCCGAAGAAGCCGTTTTCGGGGTTAACAGCCCAAAGCCTGCCGTCCTCGCCAACCCTTATCCAAGCGATGTCGTCGCCAACACATTCAACCTTGTAGCCTTTCTTTTGGTAAACTTCTGGGGGAATAAGCATTGCAAGGTTGGTTTTGCCGCAAGCAGAGGGGAAAGCCGCTGCAATGTATTTCTTTTCGCCCTTAGGATTGGTGATACCAAGGATAAGCATGTGTTCTGCCATCCAGCCTTCGTTTTTGCCGAGGAAGGATGCAATACGGAGTGCAAAGCACTTTTTGCCGAGAAGAACGTTGCCACCGTAGTTAGAGTTGATACTCATAATGGTGTTTTCTTCGGGGAAGTGCATGATATATCTCTTTTCTTCGGAGAGTTCTGCATAAGAGTGGAGGCCCTTAATGAAGTCGCCATCGCCAAGAGCGTCGATAACAGCCTTGCCAACACGGGTCATAATAGCCATGTTGAGAACTACGTAAATGCTGTCGGTAAGTTCGATGCCGATTTTGGAGAACTTGCTACCTACTGCGCCCATGCTGTAAGGAATAACGTACATGGTTCTGCCTTTCATAACGCCTTTGAAAAGGTCTTTAATGAGGTTCATAGCCTCGGTAGTTTCCATCCAGTTGTTGATGGGTGCAGAGTCTTCTTTGCACTTGGAGCAAATAAAGGTTCTGCCCTCAACACGTGCTACGTCGTTTACGGTAGTGCGGTGGAGGTAGCAACCGGGCAATTTTTCCTGATTGAGTTTAATCAAGATTTTTTCTTCTACTGCCTGTGCTCTGAGCGCTTCAAGCTGTTCTTCGCTGCCGTCAATCCAAACGATATTGTCGGGTTGGCAGAGCTCTTGGGTTTCACGGATAAAATCCAGAACTTTCTTGTTGTTGGTCATTGTTTATCTCCTTATGAATTCTGCTGTTGTGCAGTTTGTTAACCTTTTAGGAAGTTGTTTTATTTTTGATTTTAGAGCTTTTTTACAGGCGCGGTTTTAACCCTTTGCCAAAAAACCCCTTCTTCCTTATGATATATTTTAGCACACATTTTGTCAAATGTCCATAAAAGAAAAGCCGTTTTTTTACTGTTTTTATTTTTTGTTATACTATTTTAGTATAACCGCATTAATTTTTTAGTATAAGTCGGCTGCCCAACAAAGAACTTTTGCTGAAATATGCGGCAAAATTTAAAGCTTGCATATTCGGGCTTATATGTCAATTTAGGACAAAATGCGCGCCTTTCACTTATATTATTTATGATTTTTTAATATATATTGTAATAAATAATTTATTTTTTATACTTTAACTTTAAGTATATTTGAGGTTTGCACGTAAATGAGTTACCTAAAAAAGGTTTGCGTTTTGAAACAATTAGACAGCAGCTTTTCTTTGCCAAATAAATCGCTTGGCGGAATTGTTCGGCTGGAACAAGAAAGCGGTGTTACCACCTTGTTTTGCTCTATTATTGACCTTTCGCTTTTTCCGCACGGGGAGTTTTATCTTTTTATTTTAGATGGAAAAAAAGAGATATTTTCTATTCCGCTGGGCAAACGCCCCACCTCTTTTTCGCGTGCCATTGATTTTGACTTGGACTTAAAATTAGGGTTTGCGGCTGGGCTGTGCTTTATTGCAAGCGACCTGCCTACCCTTGCAGCCTTTGGACTGACGGACGGTTTTAACTTAACCGCCAAAGAGTTTAGAAAAGCGGTTGCCGAAAGGTGTTTATCAATACGAAAAAGCAAGCCGCAAAAAGACGTATTTCAAAACAACGTGGTTAAAAGCGACGAACTTCAAAACAACGCCTTTCAAAATGACAAAACGGTATCGAGCGCATTTGAATACAATGACGAGGCGGTTGCAACCGAAAACTATTACGAGTTAGATGATAGTATTAAAGAAAAGCTTTCTATATTTGAGGATTTGGAAAATGAACGCATACGGGCTGAAAATGGCAAGTCTACTTGCCGAAGCAAAGAAGAAAAAGACCAAAGCAAAAATAACTGTAACCGCTCTAAAAATGAAGCGGACGATGGTTATGGCAAAAAATATTCAGTCGGCAGCGACTTTATCGGTCAAGCAGCCGTAGGCTCTTTTGACAAAACGGTTGGCTCGCCTAACCAAGCGGCAAAACCCACCGAACGCGCAGAAACTCCACTTAACGAAACAACTTTTAGCGGTTCGGCTTGTAGTGATGCGGCTTTTACCGATGCGGCGGAAACGGACACCTTTTCTGCCGATGAAAAATCAACGATGCCTTTTGACGAAGATAACCCTTATTTCTTTTATGCCGGCAAAGAACTTGATAACCTGTTTGATAAATTCCCCGAAGATTTTTCACTTAAAACGGTTTTGCCCGCAAGTAGGTGGGTTAGAATAAATTATTCGGCAGATAAGTATTATGTCGTTGGGGTTGTTTTTTCTTTGGAGGGCGACACCTCTTGCAAAAAGCCGCTATACATTTGCTACGGCGTGCCGGAAAAATACTCTGCAACACCTCCGCAAGCACTTAAAGATTACTGCTCTTTTGTGCCTATCTCACTTTTTGATTTGCACGGCGAGGGGTTTTGGATGATGTTTCAAGATGCCGTTAGCGGAGATTGCGTAAAAATGTCTAACAAAAAATAACGCGGTTGAATTTTTGTTAGTGTGTAAATTTTACTTGTTAAGCACACCTTTTTAGTGTTAAAATAAGGCTAGGCTACAAAAAAAGACGTAAAGTTAGCCTAACTTAACGTGAAAGGTGTTTGAAGTGGGTAGTTATTTCACTTACAAAAACGGAATAAAAGACAGCGTGCCTATTGCCTTGGGGTATCTTGCGGTATCCTTTGCTTTTGGCGTGTCTGTCGTTGGACAAGGACTATCGCCCCTTTTTGCACTTTTTATGTCTGCCACAAACCTAACAAGCGCGGGGCAGTTTGCTGGGGCGGCGGTTATTCTTGCTTTCGGCTCGGTTTTTGAGGTGATTTTAACCCAACTTGTAATAAACGCGCGTTACCTTTTAATGAGCCTTACGCTATCACAAAAACTTGACGGAAAATGGCGGTTTATAGATAGGCTTTTATGTTCGTTTGGCATTACTGACGAAATTTTTGCCGTTGCAGTTTCACATAGAGGGCAAGTTGGCAAAAAATACGTATACGGTTTGATTTTATTGCCCTTTTTGTCGTGGTCGACAGGCACTATTTTGGGCGCGCTTGCCGGCAATCTTTTGCCTAGCATTATCCTTAACTCTTTAAATATTGCACTGTATGCAATGTTTATTGCTATCGTTATCCCCGCGGGTATGAGCGATAAACGGCTGTTTATAGTGGTTGGCGTAAGCATTGCTATAAGCTGCGTTTTCTATTACGTGCCATTATTTGACGGGGTTTCCTCTGGCATAGCTTATATAATTTGCGCGGTGGTTGCTGCGGTCTTTGGTGCAATCTTGTTCCCTGTTAAAACTGTCGAAAACGACACGAACGGCAGCGAGTATTGCTCTACTGACGACACAGCCGACAGCGGCGCGGGCGATAGCGAGGGACGCGCAAACAACACGGATGGAACTTCTGCGACTAGCTCTGCTAAGTTAAAGGAGGAAAAAGATGGATAAAAATCTTTACACCTTTTTAATGATTGTAGCGATGGCTGTCGTAACCTATCTTATAAGGGTTATACCAATGATACTTTTTAAGAAAAAGATTAAGTCTCCCTTTATAAATAGCCTTTTATACTATATTCCCTACACCGTTTTGTCGGCAATGACCTTTCCTTTTATACTGTATTCTTCGGGGCATATCGTCTCGGCAATTATCGGCACGGCAGTTGCGCTTTTTGCCGCATTTAAAAAGCGGTCCTTAGTGGTGGTTGCCCTCCTCGCGTGTGCTGCGGTGCTACTTTGCGAACTGTTTATCTTATACGTTTTATAATAATCACGAAAAACCACTTATACCAATTACTTGTCACAAACACTTATCTCAATTATTTATTATAGCCACTTATATCAATTACTTGTGACAATCATTTATCACCATTACTTATTATAGCAACTTATCACGACCAACCCCCTCGCTAAAACATAAACCATTATTTAAAACAAAAAAAGACTAACGGAAAATTGAACCTACTTCAATTCGCTTGAACCTCGTTAGTCTTTTTATTTTTTTATTTGTTTATTTGTCTTTTCTTTGCCTTGTTTTTTGGCAGATTTTTACTTTTCGTTTAGCTTTTTATTTTTATTCTTGTTTGCTTTTTTCTTGTTTATTTTTTATTCTTTTGCACGAATTCCAAAATTTCTTGCAAGCGGTCAAGGTCGTCACGAGTGTAATAGTCGATATATATTCTGCCCTTTTTGTCGTTGCCGATTGCGTTAACCTTGGTGCCTAAAACGCGCTGCATATTGCCGATAAGCTCTTTAAGCTCTGCCGACATTTCCATGCGGATTTTCTTTTTCTTTTTTTCTTCGGGGGGCAAGAAATAATCTTTAACCCTCTTTTCAAGCTCTCTTACAGAGCAGCCGTCCTTAACCGCCGCCTGAGCAATTTTTATTTGGTCGATTTGCGGAACGGAAACGAGCGAACGCGCGTGACCGGCTGACAAAACACCGTCGCTAACCATTTTAACGACCTCTGGCGAAAGGGACAAAAGTCTAAGGGTGTTTGCTATCGCAGGACGGGACTTACCAATGCGGTCTGCAAGCTCTTCTTGCGTCATACCGTAGTCGTTCATAAGCGAACGCATTGCCGTTGCAGCTTCAATGGGGTTTAAGTCCTCACGTTGCAAGTTTTCGATAAGCGAGATTTCTTTAATCTGTCTTTCATCGTAATTTTTTACGATTACCGGCACCTTTTCAAGCCCTGCAATTTTACTTGCGCGGAAACGACGTTCGCCCGCGATTATCATGTAACGGTCGCCGCTTTTGTTGACGATAATCGGCATAATAACGCCGTGCTTTTTGATTGATTGAGCAAGTTCGTTTAACGCGTCTTGGTCAAAAATCTTTCTCGGCTGATTGGGGTTGGCAAAAATTGCGCTAACCTCTATTTCAGTTACGCCATCGCCTTTTGGTGCTTCCTCGTCAAAAAGCAAGCTCTTGCCGTAATCTTCTTCCGTTTCGGAAAAAAGTGCTGAAAGTCCTTTCCCTAATCCTCTTGTGGGTTTCATACTTATCTTTCGCTCCGTTTTTGTTGTTTTGTTTTTTATTTTCTTGCCACTAACCGTTAATACTCTCGGCTGCCAACACCTAACGTTAACACACGTATCTGTTAAAACCTAATTATTGGCGGTTATCGCGGCACCATATTTATGCTTTTTTCTTTTTGGGTTGCTTTGCCAAAAATTCTTCGGTCAAAGCAAGGTATGCCTTTGCGCCCGAACACTTGTTGTCGTGCTCCATAATGGGCTTGCCGTGGCTGGGAGCTTCCGCCAAGCGAATATTTCTGGGAATAACCGTTTCGTATACCTTTTTGTTAAAGTATTTGCGGATTTCCTCCGATATTTGACGGCTGATTATTGCGCGGTTGTCCTTCATTGTGAGGACTACGCCCTCGATTTCTAGCCCTGCATTGAGGTGCTTTTTAACAAGTCTTATGGTGTTCATAAGTTGGCTTAAACCCTCCATTGCGTAGTATTCACTTTGGATGGGTATCATTACGGTATCTGCCGCTGCAAGCGCGTTGATGGTGAGCAAGCCAAGCGACGGAGGGCAGTCAATAGTTATAAAGTCATAAACGGGTTTTGCCGACTCTAAAACTCTTTTTAAAACGTGCTCTCTATCCTTTACGTAAACAAGCTCTACCTCGGCACCGGCAAGGTCGATGTTTGACGGCAAAATATCCAGATTATCCGTTTCCGTCTTTAACACAGCTTCGGTCAAAGGCATGTCGTCAATCATAGTGTTGTATACCGAATTTTTAACCTCCGACTTTGCGTAGCCTAGCCCTGTGGTCGCGTTTCCTTGGGGGTCAAGGTCGACTAATAAAACCTTATAACCCATTGACGCAAGATACGCCGCCATATTTACGCACGTGGTTGTTTTGCCCACGCCACCCTTTTGGTTTGAAAATGCAACAATCTTTCCCATAATATTTCGTCCTTTATTTTTCTTGTCGTATTTCTTTTTTTGGTTTTTAGTTTTGTCTTTTGAGTTTTGTGTTTGTGTTTTGTGTTTTTTGACTATTTGTTTTGTGTCTTTGCTGTGTTTGTTTAATTATGTTTTGCTACTTAAACTCGCGCGCGGATTACGCGCGGAGTATGTGCAGATTATTCGCCCTTTTCGCCCTTTTCGTCAGCTTTTTCCTCTGGCTTTTCCTCTGGCTTTTCCTCTGCTTTTGCGGGCTTTTTCTTTTCTTTTGCGGTAGCTTCTTCGCTTTGCTTTTCGGCTTTTTCCACTGCTTCGGCTTTTTCCGGACTGTTTTTGATTATAACGTCCTCGATTTTTGCGGCTTTGCTCGTTTTTCTAAGGAAAGGATTTTCCGCAAGAACTCGTTCGTTTTCGTCCATAAAAGCCATTATTTCTTCAACGCTCTTGCCCTCCATAAGCATATTTACTTCTTCGGCAAATATGGTTTCGCGCTCAACAAGCAGCCTTGCCATATTGTCAAGCAGTTTTCTGTTTTCGCCAAGGAGTTTGCGTGCTTTTGCAAGGGCGGTGTCTATAATGCTCTTAATTTCTTCGTCAATGATTGCGGCTGTCTTTTCGCTATACGTGGTGTGCGATGCCATATCTCTGCCGATAAATATCTCTTTATCCGAGCCGTAAGAAATTAAACCTACTTTTTCACTCATACCCCACTCGGTAACCATAAGCCTTGCGCGCTTACTTACCGCTTGAATATCGCCCGATGCACCTGCGGAGATGTCCTTAATAACAAGCTCCTCGGCAACTCTACCGCCAAGCGTCATTACAATATCGTCAAGTAATTTTGCTTTGGTAAGGTGGTTGTCGTCAGTGTCGGGTCTAGTCATAGTATAGCCTGCCGCCTGACCGCGAGGAATAATTGAAACTTCGTGCACAGGGTCACAGTTGGGCAACAGCCTTGCTAGAATTGCGTGACCAGCTTCGTGATATGCCGTTATACGTTTATCCGTTTCGGTAACCAGTCTTGATTTTTTCTGCGGTCCTATGAGGACTTTATTTATTGCTTCGTAAAGGTCCTTGTTGGTGATTGCCTTTCTATTTGCACGCGCTGCAAGAATTGCCGCCTCGTTCAAAAGGTTTTCAAGGTCCGCACCCGAAAAACCGCTAGTCATACGCGCAACTGTTTTAAGGTTAACGTCACTTGTCAACGACTTGTTTCTTGCATGAACTTTTAATATTGCCTCTCTGCCGCGAACGTCAGGGACGTTAACGTAAATTTGTCTGTCAAATCTGCCGGGGCGGAGAAGTGCGGGGTCAAGAATATCCGCACGGTTTGTCGCAGCCATAACGATTATGCCATCGTTGGTTTCAAAGCCGTCCATCTGCACGAGCAGCTGGTTAAGAGTTTGCTCTCTTTCGTCGTGTCCGCCACCCATACCTGTGCCGCGTTGACGACCAACTGCATCGATTTCGTCAATAAAAACTATACACGGCATGGTCTTTTTTGCAGTATCAAAAAGGTCGCGCACTCTCGAAGCACCTACGCCGACGAACATTTCAACGAAGTCTGAGCCGCTTATAGAATAGAAAGGCACGCCAGCCTCGCCAGCAACTGCTTTTGCAAAAAGAGTTTTACCTGTTCCGGGAGGGCCTACAAGCAATACACCCTTAGGTATTCTCGCGCCAAGTGTGGAGAATTTTTGAGGATTTTTCAAAAAGTCAACAACTTCTGCAAGTTCCTCCTTTTCCTCTTCTGCGCCTGCAACGTCTGAAAAGCGCACTTTAAGGTTTTTGTTTAAGCGCGCATTGGTTTTAGCAAAGTTCATTGCACTCTTAGTGCCGCCCTGAGTTTGCGACATTATAACAAAGAACACTATCGCAATCAAAACGCAGCCAATAATGGGCATAAGCGACGACCAAATAGAGCCTGCATTGGGGTCTACGTCGCTGTAACTTACGTTTCTTGAAACAAAAACTTCGGTAATCGAATCGATTTCACCGGTGGTGCGAAGTTCCGTCTCGCAAGATAAAATCCCCACACTTGTACCATCATTGTATATATGGAGTTTGTATTCTACGATATATCCATCGAATACAACGTTTTCAAACGCAACATGAGTGTAAGTCACGCCTTCAAGCTTTTCTTTAATTTCTGTTGCTCCGGTTGAATCAATTTGCGATTTAGTAACGCGCTCGTCAGCGTCTAATTCAAGACAACTAACAATTTGGCGCAATTCACCCGCACTTATTTGTGTCCTTGCGTTAAGGCACTTGTTTAACGATAAGGCAGCAACAAGCAGCACAACAGCCGCAAGTATTATCCATAACCATTTGTTTTTCCTGTTTGTCACTATTTTTTCTCCTTGATTTTCTACGTTAGTGTGATTTTTACGTTAAAGTTCTAAATACGTTAAGTTTCTTAATACGTTAAAATTCTAAAATTGATTGACGCATAAACCACATAGAATTCATATAAAAATAATTTACTCTATTATATTAAATATTATACAACATAAATATAAAAAAAACAATATATTTTATGTTTTTATTTAGAAAAATTCATTTTTATTATTTTTGCGCCATTAATTTTTAAAAGGCGCAATATATATAGCGCAAACTTTATTAATTAAATTTTCGCCAAATTTTCAAAAAATTTTTTTGCGCGCTATAAAATAATTAAATAGGCTAATATATTTTGCACTTTACAAAAAACACTTTCTAATAAGCCGACACTTTATATCGTTTTTTTGTTAAAACAACGTTTCTTCATATGCACTTTCTAAACATTAAATACCACTTTTCACATAATAATATGTTTGCTAGCAGTCATTACAATGTACTCCATTTGTCCTGGTGTCGATTTATATCTTATTATCAAAAAGACCCCGTATCCTAAAAGCTTCAATCAAGATTGTATGTAGCTTATTATAAAAAGCAAACATTTTCTTGTAGGGCTAAAAGCCACATAAAATATAAACGCTAGGTTCAATTTATATATGTTTAACAAAAAATTACAGAACAATTACGGCTAAACATTTTGCGCTACACCATAAAAATTTGCCATTTTAACGGTCTGAGGCAGAATTTTTAAGCTTAATCGACCTATCTCTCATTAAAATTTTCGTCCAAATTTACACTATTTTTCTTTTATAAGCGATTATAGCTTATTTAAGCTTCAAGTAAATATATAAACAATGTTCCACGTGGAACACTATTGTTCCTTGTAAAAAAATTGGACAAAGGCTTTATAATGTTATCGAATAATCATTTTATCAAAAATCGTTTAAAACTATATGCGCCACAAACAATTTGCAAGAATTTTACTAAGTTTTTTACGACATTTTAGTAAAATAAATCTATTTTGTTTCACATGAAACAATTTGTGTAGAGCAGAGTGTTTCACGTGAAACAATTAACTAAATATTAAATAGAAAATAATTTGGGTTACATATAAATTATACTTTAAAAGAACGCAATCAATTAAATTAACCTGATCTATTCGCAAACTTTTGGCACAAAAATTAAAAATCTTTTGCGCTTGTGGGAATATTGACCGATTTTTGTGTTTGATAAAAGTTGGTAAAAAAAGTAAGTTTAAAAATTATATTAACGTATAATATTAAAAGATAAGGCAATACTTTCGATAAGTAAATTTTAACTTAATTAAAACGGGGGCATTGCGAACTAAAACAATGAATAAAGGAAAAAAGATTACTATATCTGGTGAAAATGTAAAAATTGATGCGCATGAAACAAATACACATTCTTTTACTATTTATAATGAATTTACTTCATGCGGAATTGCTAGCGCAATAAAAGATATGGTTGGAATAAAAGAAAAACCAATTATTGTTTGTATAGGAAGCGATTTAGTTTTAGGCGACAGCTTAGGTCCACTTGTTGGAACAATGTTATTAAAGAAAAAGGTGCCATTATACGTTTACGGAACATTAAACTATCCAATTACCGCAAAAGAAATAGGGGTCGCAAAAAGCTATTTAAGTTCAGCTCATCCTAAAACACCAATTATTGCCATTGATGCTGCCGTTGGCAATCAAGATGACGTTGGTTTAATTAGAGTAAAAAATAAAGGGCTGTTTCCAGGGCTTGGTGTTGCAAAAAAGCTTGGAGAAATTGGCGATGCCAGCATAATGGGTGTTGTTGCAGAAAGGTCTATACAAAACTATAACTTGTTTAATTTAACACGTCTTGGAATGATTTATAAAATGGCAGAACAAATCGCAAACGGAATAGAGCAATACGTTTTGCAATGCTTTGATAACAAAGAAAATAAAAGCAATAACGCAAACACAGATATCTTTGCGCCATTGCCAATAAAAAACAATTTTAACAACCTTTTTGCAGATGCCACGTGATACTTCCTTATATTTTTTAAGCATTAATCAATCTAATTAAAGGGTAAACTAATTTAAGGTGATTTTAGAGATGTTTTAATTCTTCCTAGTTAAAAATATACTAATTATTTCAATGTAATATAAAAATAAAAACACCTAGCGTTTAATTATCGCTAGGTGTTTTTTGTTCGATTTTTATTATAATTAATACCCCTTAAACTATGCAGTGAAAGCAAATGTCAAAAACAAATTAACCACAAACCCCAAAAATGCCCACACACCACAACCGCTCGCGCGGACTGGCGTTTTTCTTTTTAAAACAAAACATAAAATTAAACCAACTATTGGAATAAAGAAAGATAAAATGTTTAAGCCGATTGAATATTTGTCCTCTTTATAGCCAGTAGCCCGTCCGCAGTGAACACACACAACGGCATCATTATAGACCTCTTTACCACAATGTTGACAGTATTTCATTTACTATTACCTCCAAAAATAAAAGTGCGCAGCCAAAGCCACGCACCGCAAAACGTAACCTAGACTTCTGCTACAAAGTTTTTACCCTAAATGGAATTTTTAGATAAAAAACCTAGACATACGTTTTACCCGAAAGTATGTCCATTAAGGGAATTATTAAACTTTGTAGCATAAATATAATATCATTTTGCAACCAAACTGTCAAGCACTAGAATTTATTTACGAAACCATCATATAATAGCCATTAAAAAAGACTTTATCCCGCTTTGACAATAAAAATCCACAAAAGAGAGTTAAAGCCTTTTTATGAAATATATTCAATTTGTATATTGCAAACAATGAGTATTGTGGGTTGGTGTATTTAGGGGGGAAAAGAGGGTATGGATTGTTAATGTTCGGTATCCGCGAGTATCATAGTATTGTAATTCTAGATAGTCAACCAGTGAGGTGGGGTGGTGGAGCAGTTTAACCAGTAAGTCCGCCACCCAATATTTCGTATTTATAATTCTAAGTAGACAACAGGTGGGGTGGTGGTTGATGATGTTAGTTAACTAGTAAAGCGGACAGCTAGTGTTGTGGATACCTCTTGTTCGGCAAGCCGCAACAATGGTCATCAAAAACTGATAACGTTTAAGCTTTTTCGGCAAAATTTTTTACTGCTAAATAATAAATGTTATACATTTTTTTAACGTCGGCTATCGAAATATTTTCGTTTAGCTGGTGAATTGTGCTTGGAACGTTTGGGAATTCTGCACCAAAAGCACAGCCTTTTTCAAAAACACGCGCAAAGGTGCTGCCGTTTTGTGCTTGTGGGAGGGCTTTAACCCCCATAACCTCATTATATGCACCCAAAAGAGTTTGCACAAAGTCCCCCTCTTTTTCCACCATAAAGGAGGGATGTTTTTCAGCTGCGACGTATTCAATGCCAAAGGTATCAAAAACAGGCAAAAGGTCGCCAAGTGAGAGCGGTGCGGGGAAACGACAATCGCAGTCGATATATATTCCGTCTGCTTCTTCTCGCACAATATCGGGCGAGAGGGTAACGTAGCCTTGCTCGTTGCCGATTTTACTCAAGCCTGACTTATCGTTAAAGAGGTAATCGTTAACGCTACCAACGTCCTCGCCAACCTCGGCAAAATATTCAAAAAGTGCCTTTAACGCATTTACGCCCTGCTCTGGCATAGAGCCGTGGCAAGATTTTCCAACACTTTTTATAATGCCATTATCAAGTGTCATAAGCCCATGTTTTGCGCGCAAAACTGGGGTTAAAGCCCTTTCGCAAGCATCTGTTTTAGCGCAAACTGTTGCCTCGCCACAGACAGCATTGACCACCGTGCCGCCTTTAAGAAAACAAAAGTTTTTTAAATGGGGAATTTTAAAAGTAATAATAGCCATACCCTTTTCGGCATAAACAACGGGGAAGTTGCCGTCAGGGGAAAACCCGTATTCGCTAAACCGACCTACCGTGTTAAAATAATCTACGTCACGCCAGCCCGTTTCCTCATCACAGCCGGCAAAAATGCGGAATTTACGATTGGGCAAAACCCCCTCGTCTTTTAGCTGCTTTAAGGCATAAAGGCAAAGAAGCAAGGGCCCTATATCGTCCGCAACACCGCGGCCAAACAAGGCATCGTCCTTTATGGTGAGATTAAAAGGCTCGGTTGACCAGCCGCTACCAACGGGAACAACGTCTAAATGTCCAATAATGCCGACTTCCTCCCCCTCGCCAAAGACGACCTCGCCCATATAGTCATCATAATTATGCGTTTCAAAGCCCATTTTATCGGCAATATCCAAAAAGGTATCGAGTGCATTTTTGATGCATTTACCAAACGGATACCCCGAGCCGTCTTTTTCATACACCGGCCTGCAAGCAATAAGTCTTTTTAAGTCGTTTATAAATAAATCAAAATTTTTCATACACGCTTTATTTTTAAGTATGTTTTGGTTAAAACAAACTTCTCCTCTACGTTTATTATATATTAAATAACATAAAAATGTCTACATATAGGTAAAATAAAAGATAAAAATAATAAATTATTTTGCTTTTTATAAAAAGTATGTTACAATATTTATGTATGAGCACAAAGGAAAATCTTCACGAAGGACACCGCGAAAGAGCGGTTGAAAAATTTTTGAAAAGCCCCGACATATTCGCCGAACACGAGCTTTTGGAGCTTTTGCTGTTTTCCTTTCTTCCTCGGCGGGACACTAACCCTATTGCCCACCGCCTTTTGCGAACGTTTGGCACTATCGACAAGATTTTTAGTGCTGACGAAAAGGAGCTTGAATCTGTTTCTGGCATAGGCAAAAAGACGGCTGCGCAGTTAATGCTGCTTGGCAAAATTTTTGAAGCGGTTTCTGCGCGGAAAAAGACTGACGAGCCACCAAAATACTGGACTTCGTTTGGGCTTTACAAGCAAGAGGTTATCGACCTATTCAAAGGCGTGCTTGAAGAAGAGTTTATTTTAGTTTTACTCGACAAAAAGCTGCGCAAAATTACAAGCCTTACGTTTGAGGACCGCCGCCGCGACAGCGTGCAAGCAGAAATTCCTGAGATTGCAAACGCAATCGCTTTATATAAGCCCTATTACACAATCGTATGCCACAATCACCCCAGCGGCTTGGCTCAGCCCAGTCCCGAAGATGATTTTGCTACGGTAAAAATACACTTGCTGTGCGAAATGCACGGCGTTTCGCTTGCCGACCACGTTATCGTTGCTGGCGAGGACACTTATAGCTACCGTCTTAATAATAGGTTAAGCCATATTCAAGACGTTGCGGACCTTAACAGTCTTTTAACAAAATTTAAGGAGTAAATTTATGAGCAAGGTTAGAACGCGTTTTGCACCCAGTCCTACGGGCTATCTTCATATTGGCGGGCTAAGAACCGCGCTTTACGGCTACCTTTTTGCAAAAAAACAGGGTGGCGACTTTATTCTTCGTATAGAGGACACCGACACCGCGAGATACGTTGACGGCTCGGTGCAAATTATTTACGACACCATGCGCGACAGCGGTGTTATGTATGACGAAGGCCCAGACGTTGGCGGAAATTTTGGACCATACGTTCAAAGCGAACGTCGTGACATCTACCTTGAATACGCTAAAAAGTTGGTGGAACTTGGCGGTGCGTATTATTGCTTTTGCACGCCCGAGCGCATAGGCTCGCTTAAAGACGAGGCTGGCAACGTGCGTTATGACAAGCATTGTTTAAGCCTTTCCAAAGAAGAAATCGAAGCAAAAATTGCAAGCGGTATGCCTTACGTTATTCGTCAAAACGTTCCCCTTAGTGGCACGGGCAGCTATCGTGACCTTGTTTACGGTGACATTAGCGTTGACTATAAGGATATTGAAGACGGTATTCTTATAAAGAGCGACGGTATGCCCACCTACAACTTTGCAAACGTTGTTGACGACCATCTTATGGGCATTACGCACGTTATTCGCGGCACCGAATATTTATCGTCCACCCCTAAATACAACCTTATGTATGATGCGTTTGGTTGGGAGCGCCCCACTTATATACACTTGCCGCCCATTATGAAGGATGCGCAGCACAAGCTTTCAAAGCGCAACGGCGATGCAAGTTATGAGGACTTTGTAAACAAAGGCTACGTTAAGGAAGCAATCATCAACTATATCGCCCTCCTCGGTTGGTCGCCAAAGGGTAACGAAGAAAAAATGAGCCTAAAAGAGCTTATTGAGAACTTTTCGTTAGAGGGCATTGGTAAATCGCCCGCTATTTTTGACGAAGTTAAAATGAGATGGCTCTCCGGCGAATACATTAAGGCTATGACCGACGAAGAGCTGGTCGAAAAAGCCGACAAATTTTTCAAAGAAAGCAAGGTTTACGGCAAGTATGACTTGAAAAAGGTTGCTGCTCTTTTGAAAACTAGAATTGAAATTTACAGCGAGATTCCCGAAAAGATTAACTTCTTAGAGGAGTTTGGCGAATACGATTTAGAACTTTATTTCCACAAGAAAATGAAAACGGACGTGGAGATGGCAAAACTGGTTCTTCCCAAAGCAAGAAAGGCTTTGGCTGACCTTAAAGACTTTAATTTTGACACAGTTCACGATGCACTTATGGCTCTCGTTGCAGAGATGGGCGTAAAGAACGGTCAAGTTTTCTGGTGCGTGCGCGTGGCAATCTCTGGCAAACAATCAACCCCCGGTGGCGTTATGGAACTTGCTGAGCTTTTAGGCAAGGAAGAAACACTTCGCCGTATGGACTATTCTATTGAATTGCTTAATAAATAGTCTTTTTTAGGGTAGGCTAGATATACTTAAAAAGGCTAGATTTGCTTAATAAATAGTATTAGAAATTTAGCAAATTAACCCAACCCGATAAATAAAAACAAGAACAAACAACGAAAAACAAAACTTGCGTTAACTTTTATAAACGCAAAAAAGGATACACTATGGCTTTTGATATTGAACTCGTAGGTAAAATCGGTTCGATGGCACTTATCGACAAAAAAAGCAATATTTTAAATTATACCCTCATTGCAAGGCTTTCTGCCGAGTTAAAGCCCGGTTATATTTGGGTTACTAGCGGCGCGGCTGAAACGGGCAGGCTAGATTATATACACCGTAACGGCTGCGAGCTTACCGGAAGTGCAGAGGATGTTAAAACTGACTACGCATCGCAAGGTCAGTCTATTTTGATGTCTACCTACCGTCAATACGTTGACCCCCAATACTCGCTAAGACAGGTTTTGGTTGAACATCAGCATTTTAACGAGGACGAGAAACGTGCACACTTAAAGGCTCTTTTGCTTCGTTGTCCCGAGCAGAAGGCAATTCCTATTATAAATTATAACGACTGTGTCAGCACGGAAGAGTCGCGCAAGTTTGAAATTCAGTCATTAAAGGCTGACCGCAAAAAAGTTGTCGAATGTGTGGATAACGACGAAACTGCCGCACAAATTGCTTGTCTTGTTAAAGCTAAAAACCTGTTGATATTAACTAGTGCCGACGGTATTTATCGTGACCCCCAAGACCCCTCAACTTTGATTGAAGAAATCAGCGGTAAAGACGTTGACGAGGTGCTTGCAAACATTACTGAGTGTGAAAATTATTGCAGCGGAGCATCTCGCGCGGGCGCAAATGGTGCAAAAGCTAAGCTTGAATATATTAAAGACGCAGTAAAAATAGGCACAAAGGTTACAATTGCTTCGGCAAAATATTCTATTAAGGATATTTTAAGCGGCAAAGCCAAGGCAACCAGAATTGGCGTAAGATAGTAATGGTAAATAACCGCTTATTACTAACCGTTGTTTATCGGTTTATATAACAAAATAAAAAATTAAATTCTTTGCTGTGGTATAGTTATTATAATATATTGTAAATAGCAAAATTAAAATTAAGGGTTTTAAGCCCCCGACCAAAGTTTTGGTCGGGGGCTTGTTGTTGCATTATTAAAGTTGGTGAAAGGTGAAGATGGGGCGATTTCTTCACGGTGGGGGCTTGTTGTTCATTATTAAAATGAGGGGGGGTGGGCTTGTTGTTGCAACAGTAAAGCGGGTTAAAATATTTTGCTAAATTTTTTGAAAAAATTTACTAACTGGCGTATAGGCTGAAAAAAACGGCACATAATATTACCAAGGGGGACGATTATGAAAGAAAAGAAGAACAACAAAAGCGTTAGCAACAAGAGTTCCAAAGACACTAAGAATTGCAAATAATGATTTAATCAGCAATTTTGACCCTTTTGGGACTTACACAGGAACGTGCGCAGACAATAGATATGAAACGCCCGTTCAAGACGCAGACGACCTTTGAGTGATTGGTCGTAACCTTTAAAGACAGAAAGACGGTTATTGTTAAACGAAAAATAAACGCAAGTATCGTAATAGTTAAATATTTTTAATTTTTATGGTAGTGTTTGTAAGAAGTTTATAATGTAATCGCCTTTTTGTTTTTTTCTTTTACTTTTGCCGTCGACACGGCTTTAATTAAGGCTTAACTTGCCGTTTATGCGCTCTATAAAGGGTTAAAACAAAAATTTTGCTTGACAAGGAATTTTTTTTGCTTTATACTGTTGTTACTTTTTAAGTCGGTTGAGCGGTCGCGGGGACGGAGAGAAACCGTCAATGAGGAAAGTCCGAGCTTTTTAGAAACAGGGTGCCGGAGAAATCCCGGTGAAGGTGACTTTAAGGAAAGTGCAACAGAAAATTACCGCCGTTTTTACGGTAAGGTTGAAAAGGCGAGGTAAGAGCTCACCGCCCTTGCGGTAACGTAAGGGGCAATGTAAACCCCACCCGAAGCAAGATTGACAAAACACTCTTATGGGGAGTTTCGCCCGAGTGTTTTACTAAAATATCGCTGGGGGATAACGGTAACGTTATTCGTAGATAAATGGCCGTTCACGACAGAACTCGGCTTATAGACCGACTTAAAAATTAATACGCCTCGCTTTCGGCTAAACCGCAAGCGAGGCTTTTTTGTTTTTATGTTATTGACTTTATACGTTTTAACTTTTGAATATCAACCGCGCGTTATTTTCTCAAATATACCATTAAAACGGCTATGTCGGCGGGGGATACGCCCGATATTCTGCCTGCTTGCCCTAGCGAGCGAGGACGAATTTTATCAAGCTTTTGTCTTGCTTCTATTCTTAGTCCGTTGATGGAGAGATAATCAATATCGTCTGGCAAAATTCTTTCTTCAAGTTTTTGTGCTTTTTCCACTTGCTCTAACGCCTTTGCCAAATACCCCTCGTATTTTGCATCAGTTTCAACTATATCAAGCACCTCTTTGCTGATACCCTCAAAACCGCCAAACTGAGCGATACTCTCTTTTAAGGGGATACCTCTGCGCACTAAATCGGCAAAAGTCAGTGCCGACTGCGCTAGCGAAAAGCCGTGCGCCTTTAATAGCCCTTCCGTTTCTTTGGGCTTAAAAGCCGTTTGCATAAGCTTTGTTGCCCTTTCGTATTGCTCTTTGCGTGACAAAAATCTTGCATAACGGTTATCGTCAACAAGCCCTGCGTATCTTCCTTTTTCGGTCAAACGGAAGTCTGGGTTATCTTGGCGCAAAATTATTCTATACTCCGCGCGGCTGGTCATCATTCTATAAGGCTCGTTTGTGCCTTTTGTAACCAAATCGTCAATAAGAACGCCTATATAGCCTTCCTCTCTGCCAATGACGAGCGGTGCCTTTCCGCGCAGTTTTAACGATGCGTTTAAGCCTGCAAGCAAGCCTTGTGCAGCCGCCTCCTCATAACCGCTTGTGCCGTTAATCTGCCCTGCACAGTATAACCCCTCTACGCGCTTGAATTCAAGAGTAGGGTATAGGTCAAGGGAATTGATGCAGTCGTATTCTATGGCGTATGCGTAACGCATAATTTCGCAATTTTCTAACCCTGCAACCGTGCGATACATCTCCTTTTGCACGTCGTGTGGGAGAGAGGTGGACATTCCTTGCACGTAAACCTCGTTAGTGTCGCTACCCTCTGGTTCTAAAAACAGTTGATGGCGGTCCTTATCCTTAAAACGAACCACCTTATCCTCGATAGAGGGGCAATATCTAGGACCGGTTCCTTTAATCATACCCGAATACAATGGGGAGCGGTGCAAATTTTTTAAGATTATATCGTGAGTTTGAAGGTTAGTATAGGTCAAATAGCAAGGCGTCTGCTTTTCGGGCAGAGCATCTGTCATAAGGCTGAACGGATAAATATCCCTTTCGCCCTCTTGAACTTCCAACTTTGAATAGTCGATAGTGCGTCCGTCAATGCGGGCGGGGGTGCCCGTCTTAAACCGACGAATTTCAAAACCTAAATCAATCAAGCTTTTAGTAAGTTCGTTTGCGGGGGCAAAGCCGTTGGGGCCGGCAGAGCGCTTCCACTCGCCTGCAATAACGCTGCCGTTTAGATATACGCCTGTTGCAACGACAACCGCCTTGCATTCCAATACTCCGCCAAAAGCCGTTTTAACACCGCATACCTTGCCGTCTTTTGTTAAAATTTCAACAGCCTCGCCTTGAATTATTTTAAGGTTTTCGGTGTTTTCTAACGTCTGCTTCATAAGGGTGTGGTAACGGTTTTTGTCCGCCTGACCACGAAGTGACTGAACAGCCGTGCCTTTGCCGCGATTAAGCATACGTATTTGCAAAAGTGCCTTGTCTGCGTTTACGCCCATCTCGCCGCCAAGGGCATCAATTTCGCGCACGATTTGACCTTTTGCCGTTCCGCCAATAGAGGGGTTACACGCCAAAAAGACTATGCTGTCAAGATTAAGTGTTAACATAGCCGTTTTAATACCCGTCCTCGCAAGAGCGAGTGCCGCCTCGGCTCCGGCGTGTCCGGCACCGATGACGACTGCGTCAAATTGTCCTTCTAAATAACTGTTCATACTAATAAAGAAAGCAAAAGTTTACCAAAAGAGGTAAACTTTTCTTTAATAATTTTACTTTTTACTGCTTCAAAAGCATCTTTTTGATGTCGTTAATTTCCCTTGCAAGCTTGCTGTCCGTTTTAATCTGCTCGGCAATTTTGTCGCGAGAGTAAATTACTGTCGTGTGGTCGCGATAGCCCATTTTTCTACCTACCGTCATAAGCGGCAAGTCCATCATGTCGGTAATAAGATACATACAAATTTGTCTAGGCTCTACAAATTCTTTGTTTTTCTTTTTGCTGATAACGTCGTTTTTGGGCACCTTATAGAAATTGCAAACGCAGCTTATAATATCCTCTGCCTGCAACTCCTCTGGGCGAGAGCCGACAGATTCTTTAAGAGCTTCATTAACAAGGTCAATGGTAATAGCGCGCTCGTGCAATTTTGCCCATTGAATAACACGGATAAGCTTGCCGATTAAAGAACGGGTGTCACAATCGTTGCGCTCTGCAATGTAGGAGAGAACCTTAATGTTAATAATAGTTTTCTGCTCCTCACTTTTTCTTTTTAATATGGCAATTTTTGTTTCTAAATCTGGCGGTTGAACGTCCGCAAGCAAGCCACCCTCAAAGCGAGAGCGCAAGCGGTCTTCTAAAAGCTCGATTTCATGCGGGGGACGGTCAGAAGTCAAAACTACTTGCTTGTTTTGTGCGACAAGCTCGTTAAAGGTGTTAAAAAACTCCGTTTGCGTCGACTGTTTTTTTGCTAAAAACTGAACGTCGTCAATAAGCAAAACGTCTACGTTGCGATAGCGACGGCGGAAATCCGCAGGGGTAAGCTTGCCCTTTGAAAGACTTTCAACCATTTGGTTAGTAAAATGCTCGCAAGTAACGTAAAGCACTTTGGTGCTAGGTTTATATCGTTTTAAGTGGTTGGCAATAGCCATCAACACGTGCGTTTTACCAAGCCCTGTGCCACCGTAAATAAATAGTGGGTTATATGACGCACCGGGGTTTTCAGCAACAGCCTTTGCCGCTGCGTAAATAAACTCGTTTGAAGCCCCTACAACAAAAGATTCAAAGGTAAGCTTTTGGTCAACGGGCGAGCCGTAACGTTCAATAGGCAACTCGTCATCGTCGCCAATCTGCTTTAAGTATTCCTCTCTGTCGTGTGCCAAAACTACGGAAAAATCGTTTATGCCGGTGTTGCTCTTGGAAAGTGCCTCCAAAAATTTTTCTCTCATTTGGATGGTGATTTTTTCCACAAAATATTTGCTGGTTGTAGCCAGCACAATTTTATCCCCGACAACGTCTACGGGGACAAGCACCGAAATATAGGTATCAAAAGAAACCGAACTGACCGTTTTTTCAAGCTCGGGCAGTATTGCCGATTTCCATAAAACCTCGTAATTTTCCATAAATTAAAAAACCTCTTTACTTTATCAGTTGCAATTAGGGCTAAAACATTATATAATAAATTTGAAAGAAAATAAAGTGTAAATGACGATTTTTTTAAAATTTTAAAATAATTTTTATGTTTATCAAAAATCTAACTCTCAAAAATTTCCGTAATTATAGCGAAGAAACCATTGAATTTACTAACGGAATTAATATTTTAACCGGCTCAAACGCGCAGGGCAAAACAAACGCGGCAGAAGCAATCTTTTTTCTCTGCACGGGTTACTCTCCGCGCGCCAACAAAGATAAGCTTGTTATAAAGAACGGTGAGGAACGTGCGGAAATCAAGGGCATTGCCCAGTCTAACTACGGCGATATTTCCGTTAGAATAAACTTTAATAAAAACGACAAGAAAAACGTTTACGTCAACGAGCTTGAAGTTTTGCGTATTGGCGAGCTTTTAGGCTGCATTAATAGCGTATTTTTCAACCCTGCCGAATTAAAACTAGTGCAAGAAGCCCCTGAGGACAGACGTAGGTTTATGAACATTTCCTTGTCACAAATGTCCAAAAAATACTTTTACGCACTGCAAAAATACAACAAAATTTTAGCACAAAGAAACAATCTGTTAAAAGACACCGACACCTATCTTATCCGTGAAACGTTGCCTATTTGGGACGTTCAGCTATCAAACGAGGCGGCAAAAATTATAAAGGCAAGAAACGACTTTTTGAAAGAGCTTTCGCCTATCGCAGAGGAAATGCACGCCTTTTTGTCTGACGGAAAGGAAGAGTTAAAAATGAAAACGGAAAGCGGCTATTATGGTGAAGAGGAGGAAATTGCTTTTGCGCTTAAAGAGGACTTAAAAACCGCGATTGAAAAGGATATGCGCTTAGGTTTTACCACCATTGGTCCCCACCGCGACGATATAAAGTTTACGTTAAACGGCGATGACGTGCGCGTATACGGCTCGCAAGGTCAGCAAAGGACGGTTGCACTATCCTTAAAGCTTGCCGAAACGGAAACCTTTAAGGCGCGCAGCGGCGAATACCCCATTTTAATTTTAGACGACGTTTTGTCGGAGCTTGATAAAAAGCGTCAGCGCAAACTTATTGATAGGGTAGAGCATTTGCAAACCATATTTACCGCAACCGAATTTGACCGCACAGTTTTCAAAAACAAAACGGTTGACCGCAAAATCGTAAAAAACGGCAAGGTTACTCAATATAAAAAATAATAATAAATAAAACACAAAGCACGCTATTTTACTCATAAAACGAGGTAGCGTGCTTTAATTTTATTTAATTTTTTTGCATGTGTTTGCGGTTTTTTGCTTTTGTTTGCGTGTGCTTGCCTTTGTCTTATTAAAAAATAAATTACCCGATTGACGTTTTTATTTTTTTGTGATAGAGTAAAAATATAAAAGCTTAACTAATAAAAGGAGCTTCCATTATGAAAAAACTGCTGGCTTTGCTGTTGGTTTTATTTATGACGATAGGACTATCCGGCTGTGCTTTGATGGAACTTTTCCACGATAAAGATAACGTTGTTAATTTAGGAGACGGAGATAGAACTGCAAAATGGCATCTGGCTGTAAATGACAATGAATATAGACCCGTTGACTCGGCTTACTTTGAATTTGACAAAACTTCCTTTAAATATTACGAGAATGGTCTATTAAAAAAAGAGGGCACACATAGAATTACCTATTATGGTGTAGAAAACTCAAACACACCCCTTCACCTTAATTTAGAGTTTGGCAAGGATAACACCGGACTTTCAATTTTTGACTACGTTGATTGTTATACCGAAGATAAAAAAGACGACTTGCATCAATTTACAATTATTAGCCAAGGATATCATATTGAACCTTTACGCTCTGGCGGTGTGCCTGTTAGGGACTATCATTTGTCCGATATGCCTTATGCACTTGGGACGTATGTTAAAGAGGGCAAAGAGCAGTATCAATACAAAAATGGCAGAGTTAATTATTTGGGTTGCGCTTCTTTAAGTGGACAATTTATAGACGGCAGCGGAAATTTACTGTATTTTGTAAATAATTCATATTCTGCATCATATCAAAGCACTGACTACTCAAAGTATACCGTTTATATGCGCTATGAAAATAACACCAACAACACTTTTGTTGAGGGGACTATAAAATTAAGCTACTTTGACGATTGGGATACAGGAAACAATAGAAAGGTGGCAACAATCTACGTTTTGCACGGCGAAAATGAACCAGCACTAGCTGCCGGAACTTATGCAGAACCCGACTATCAATTATTAGATTTTACTTTTATTGGTGATACTACTATTTCTTTTAGCAGTGGTGATTATTTTTACGACAACCACGAATGCGCGTTTAACCCTACTAATTTTGTTGGCGGAACGTATAATAAAATAGCTTAATAAAAATTAAAGTTGCCAAAACCTTTTAATATATTGTTTATAACAAGTAAAATATATAACCAATATCCTTTATACTAATTAATTTTGTATTAAAAAAGCACACCCATTTCTTTTTTTTAGAAAAAGTGTGCTTTTTATTTTTTTGTTATTTTGTTTTGTTTATTGACTGTTTTTTACTTTTTTGCTTTTTATCTTTATTAGCTAGTTTAGTCGTTTTTTAAGCTGTTGCCAAGATAGGTGCCAAATATTGATGACGTTTTTCTCTTTTCACCGCTTTGAGAAGATGTGCGTCTTGAATCGCTTCTGCCACCGCGTCTACCATCACGTCGACCTCCTCTACCACCACGGCTATCTCTACTGTCGCGGCGACCTCTTTTGTTGTCACTGTTGTTTCTGCCTGCGTTGTAGGGCTTTGAAAATTCGTCTTTTTCGTTAGGAACGATTACTACGTAACGGTTTGGCTCTTTACCATCACTCTTTGTGGTAACCTTTTGGCTTTCAGCAAGTGCCATGTGAATAATTCTTCTTTCAAAGGGGGGCATAGGCTCTAAGATAACTTCTCGCTTCATATCAGTTGCTTTATCTTCAAGCTTACGTGCAAGCTTAATAAGCGTTTCTTCACGTCTACCACGGTAGCTTTCACAATCAACAACTACCTTTTTGTAAACCTTGTTGCCGATGTTTGCAGATGCGCCTGCAAGAGTTTGAATAGCATCCAAAACCTCGCCACGGTGTCCAATTACTGCCGAGCCATCGTTAGAAATTAAGTTAATGCAAGCATTTTCGCCATCTTCTTTAATTTCAGCAGTTGCCTCAATACCCATAAGGTCAAGAATTTTTTGAACAAAATCTACCGTTTTGTCAAGGTCTGACTGTTTTTTTACTACGTCAACAACAGCCTTGCCTTTAAGCCTACCGAAAAGTCCTTTTGTAGGCTCCTCTAAAATTACAACGTCCGCCTGTTCTGCGGTAATACCAAGGGCTTCTAAACCCTGTGCGGTAGCTTCTTCTACCGTCTTTGCCGTAAACTGCATTTAATATATCCTCCTGCGCCGGTTGCGCTAAATTTTTTCCGTTAGTTTGCCTTAAAACTTACCTTGTTGCGTGCAATTTATATTTGTATATAAACATAGTTACTATAAAGGTCAATAAAGGCAAGAATAAAGCCCTAAATTATAGTGCTTTATTCTTTTTTTTAATTTTTTTTATTTTGTTGTTTTCTTTTTACCCTTTTTATCGGCAAGTCCTGATAAAAAGTCGTTTTCAGGAATTACATCCTTCTTTTTAGACTTTTTCTTAGGCTCCTCTTTTTTGGGCTCTTCTTTCGGGGTGTAAACTCTACCACGAATAGTTTCTTGCTTGGGATTAGCCTTTTTATACTTTCTATCTACAATAAAGTTTATAAGATAGGTAGTGCCAAGGCTTATTAAAGACGATAAAACGATATAAATAGAGAACGCCGCCGTATAAATGAAAGCAAATATCGCCATCATAATAGGCATCATCCATTTCATCATTTTTTGTGATTGTGCGCCCTGACCATCAACCGTTTGTAATTCCATTTGGGCTTTTTGTGATTTAGCCGTTACAATTTGGGTAAGGAAAGATGAAGCTGCCGTCAAAACAACCAAAATCAAATAGCCGTTTGGTGTGGTTTTTTCTACCGAAAGCTTTGCGGTAAGATTGTTATAATCCGTTTTGGCAATTTTTATGCCGTTTTCGCTGTTAAACTTTTCATAATTATCGTTTACAACGTGCTTAAAGGGGCTATCAGTAACCCAAATATTTTTTACCCAGAAAAAGTTATCAACTTCGTTACGGAAGGTGTTTGCCGCGCGGTATTGCTGAACGTTCAAAATAAAATCGTTAGCAATTTTTTGCTCGTCAATAACAGGGGTAGTGCCGCTATCTTGCGCTTTTTGGTTTTCTTTCTCAATCTCAGCTGCCCTAAACGTATCAAAATTAACTTTCGCACTGTCCACTTTATCTTTATAGAATAAGGGGCTATCTTCACCGCTTGGAATTTTATTTACAACAGCCTTAAAAGAATGGTCGCCAAAAATAAGTTTATCAGTGCCGTCGTCATTTCCGTTAAGGATAAAAGTTGAATTTACCATGCAGTAAATATAATCTTTACCTACTGTTGTCGTGCGGAAAGAAAACTGAACATCTTTTTTATTTGGATTTTCTTGGTCAATAGTTACCTCTTCAAGCTTAACTGCAACAGGAACGCCGGCAGTAGTATAATCTTTTTCAGTATAATTTGCCGCGTCAATTTCCGTTTTGTGTAAGTTATAAATAGCGGTAAGGCTATCGTTAGTAAGTTCAAGCCTACCTTTTTGGTCTTTAATAACGTAGCCGTCAACCGTGTCGAAACCATCGTAAACAACTTCGTTATAAGACTGGCTCATTTCATAAAAATAACTGACGTTTCTATATTTAGAAAAGTCGTTAAACGCGCCGATTGCAACGAAAAATATAACAAGCGTCAAAATCATCGGCAAACAAGAGCCCCACATAGAATAGCCGTTCTTTTTATAAAGAGCTGCCATTTTTTGATTATAAAGGGTTTTGTCGTTTGCGTATTGTTTTTGTAATTTTTCTAGTTCCGGACGCATTTCCTCCATTTTTAAAGAGTTTTTGCGCATTGATGCCCTTGAATAAAAGTCAAAGGGGAAGGTAACAAGTTTTAATAAAACGGTAAATAAAACTACCGCAAGTCCTACTGACGAGGTAATTTTTACAAACCATAAAATTATATCAACCAACCAGCTAGCCGTTTGCGGTTGAGTAAAATTTATTATTCCCATAATCTAAAATACCCACTTTATATCGCTTTTTTTATCGGGAACCTTATCCAGTCCACCCTTACACCAAGGCGTGCATCTTAAAATTCTGCAAACACCATAAAATAAACCGATAAAAAAACCGTGTTTTAAGATGGCTTCAAGCATATATTGCGAACAAGACGGTATATACATGCAAGTGCCTTTCGATAAATATTTTTGATAAAATTTAATAAGCTTTACGCTGATAAACTTCAACATAACAATAAAATTAAACCAAAAAGCCGCCTTTTTGGAAGATGTATTGCATACTTTCCTTAAAATCGGCAAAAGAGTAGTTCTCCGCAACTTTTGGTATAAAAACAAAAAAGAAGTTTTTGCGCAAACTCGGCGTAAAACTTCTAAACGCTTCGCGAAGATATCTTTTAATTTTGTTTCTTTGAACAGCTCCGCCGTGTTTTTTACTTACGGCAAAGCCCGCCTTTAATTTATCAGCGGGCGCATATACCAAAGTAAGATTGTTTGAATAAAGCTTTGAGCCTTTTTTAAAAACAAAACTAAATTCTTTTTCTTTTTTTAATCTGTAATCGCAGGTCATTTGTCCCTACAAAAAACCGCCGTTAGATTTAAGCGGATAATTTATGACGACCTTTGTTACGACGACGTTTTAAAACGTTTCTGCCGTTCTTGGTCTTCATTCTCTTTCTAAAACCGTGAACTTTGCTTCTTTGTCTTTTCTTGGGTTGGTAAGTCTGTTTCATATCATTTCTCCTTAAAGGTTTGTTTTATAATTTGCTATACTATTTTATAGATATTTTCAGCGTTTGTCAAATATTTTACGCGTTTATTCTAACGGGAAGCACTAAATATAAAAAGCTATCGTTGCTAACTGGGGTAATAACACAAGGGTCAATGTTAGAATTAAGGTTAAGGTTAACAAAATCTTCACCTGCAACACGGAGGTATTCTGCAAGATATTTACCGTTAAATGCAATAGTCATATCCTTACCGGTAAGGCTAACGTTAACGTTTTCGTTTACGTTACCAATTTCCGATTTTGCAGAAACGTTCATAACGTTTTCTTTTATGTCAAGTTTAACAACGTTGTATCTATCGTTTCTTGCAACGATTGAAGCTCTGTCAATACTATTCAAAAGTGCGTTTTTATTTACCGTAACAACGTTTGCAAAGCCGCTTGGTAAAATATGGCGATATTTTACAAATTCGCCCTCAATAAGCCTTGACATAAGCGCAGTGTTTTCCACTTGAATAAACAAGTTGTTTTTAGTGATATAAATTTTTAACGTTTGTTCTTCCTTATCAAGTAAACGAACAATCTCGTTTAATGCCCTTGCAGGAATAACGGCGGTAAAATTACCGGATGAGGTAACCTCTTTTTTAACGATTGCCATTCTAAAACCGTCAAGCGCAACTGTGGTAAGCTGACCGTCCTCAATCTCAAACAAGCAACCTTTAAGAATAGGTCTACTGTCGTCAACTGAACAAGCAATAGTGGCTTTTTCTACGATTGACTTAAAATCGCTTTGAGAAATTTCAAAATAGTTTGCCTCTGTCGGTTTTTCCGTTTTAGGAAAGTTTTGTGCGGGGAAAACTTGAAATTCACTTTCGTTATCGCTATATTTAATTTGAAGCTGTGCGTCGTATAAACGAGAAAGTTCTACCTGTTCGTTTTGTAATTTTTTTACAAAATCTACAAAGTATTTACCTACAACGACAGTTTCACCTTCCATTAAAACGTCTGCTTTAATTTTCTTTTCAATAGTGATTTCCTCATCGGTAGCAACCATTGTAAGCGTGTTACCCTCGGCAGTAATTTTAATACCTTCTAAAACGGGGTTGGCAGCCTTAACGGAAAGAGCTTTACTTACTTTTAACACTGCATCAGATAAATCAAGACCGTCGCAAATAACTTTCATTTTTTTCTCCAAAATTTTCGTAAAATTATACTTAATAGTATTATATACTATTATCTAACAAAAATCAAGAAAAATTAAAGCTTTCATTTTAACCAAACAGTAAATAAAATTTAATATTATTTTAGTTGCTGAAAAAAATTTTATTTTTTTGTTTTATTGGCAAACGAAGAGTTATGTATGTTTTTTACTTAATTTTTAAAGTTTTAAAATAGTCGTAATATTAGTAGTAGACAGGATAAAAGTGTGGACAAGTTATAAATCGCCAGCAAATTACAATACAAATTATTGTTAAATAAAAGGTGGATAGGTTGTCCATTAATAGTGGAATAAGGTGAAATAATTGTTTACAAAATAAATTTCGTTATTAATCAAATAAAAAAATTACCTTAAAAGCAGTATAAAAATATATATAAAAAAGGGCATATTTAATAAATTTTTCAAGAAAGTTAATCTTTTCTTTTCTTATCAACGCCTTTTTAATTTTATGCAAAACTTATACACAATTTTTATTAATTTTACCCACAAACATAAAAAAGATTGTGTTATAAAATTTTATATGATATAATTTTTTTATGAAAAAAATATTTGAAAGTTTCGGTTTTTTAATTCCCGATGAAAAGGTGGTTTTGTTTGAAAAATACTACTCTTTACTTGTGGAATATAACGACAAATTTAATATAACTGCCATCACGAAAAAGGATGAAGTTGTAGTAAAACACTTTATCGACAGTATTGTAAATTGTGGAAAAGTGAATTGTGGAAAACTTATTGATATAGGCTCTGGCGGTGGTTTTCCTGCGATACCGTTAAAGATAATGAACGACGATTTAGACGTTACACTTTTAGAGGCAACTGGGAAAAAATGTGATTTTTTAAACGTTGTAATTAATGAGCTTGGTCTAAAAAATATTAGGGTAATTAACGGCAGGGCAGAAGAATTTGCTTTTAAGGATGGGTTTAGAGAAACTTTTGATTACTGCTCGGCAAGGGCGGTTGCAAGGCTAAACGTTTTAAGTGAGTATTGTTTGCCTTTTGTTAAGGTGGGTGGAACCTTTATTTCATATAAAGGAGATGCTAGTGAGGAACTTAATGAGGCGCAAAACGCAATAACCATTTTAGGCGGTAAGGTAAAAGTAAATTTTACTTGGTCACTAGACGGCGCAAAGCGCGCACTAATTTACATAGAAAAAATAAAAAATACTGACAAAAAATATCCCCGTTCTAACGGAAAAATGAGGAAGAGCCCGCTTTAATGGACGTATTTATTAACCCTGCAAAAACGTGTGCAGTTACCGGACACAGAGTAGTTGACGTAAAATTTAATAAACAAAACCTTAAATGGTGCTTTTATAAGCTTGTAGAGGGGGGCTTTGATACTTTTTTGGTGGGTATGGCTGTTGGTTTTGACACCCTTTGCTTTCAAATTTTAGAGGAAATTAGACAACAAAAAAACATAAAAATTATTGCTTGTATCCCTTGCGAAACGCAATCTGCAAGGTTTAATAAGGCACAAAAAGCAGAATACGACAGAATGCTAAACAGTGCCGATTACAAAATTTTGGTTAGTAAAGAATATTCACCGCGGTGTATGTATAAACGCAACGAGTTTATGGTGGATAACTGTTCTTGTTTAGTGGCATATCTTACCCGTGATTACGGCGGAACGGCTTATACCGTTAAATATGCTGAAAAAATGGGGAAGATTATTATTAGGGTTTAATATAATATTGAAGTCTAATAGAATATTAAGGTTCGATAAAAAATTAGGGGTTAATATTACCTCAAAAAAAATATCAAAATAATAAAAATATTTTAGAAAACCACGTTAAATTAAAAAAAGGTAGGTAAAAGATGAAAAAGGCAATAGTTTCGGTCATTGGTATGGATAAAAAGGGTATAATTGCTGGCGTTACTCAAACGCTTTTTGAACTTGATATCAACGTTTTAGATATTACCCAAACCATTATGCAAGAATATTTTACTATGATTATGCTTGTTTCGATTGAAGAAAATGCCGACTTTGCAGTTTTGTCGGCTAAATTAAAAGAAACGGGCGATAGGCTTGGCGTAACGGTTGCTATTCAGCACGAAGACATCTTCAACGCAATGCACAGAATTTAAGCATTAAAAGCAACTACCGTTTTTAAGGAGTTAATATGCTACAAACCAGCGAAATTTTAGAAACTATAAATATGGTTCAAAAAGAACACCTTGACGTGAGAACTCTCACTATGGGTATTTCTCTTTTAGACTGTGTTCGCGGCAATACGGCTGATACTATAAATGCCGTTACCACAAAAATATATAATTATGCAAAAGATTTAGTTAAAACGGCAGAAGATTTGCAATGTCAATTTGATATACCCATTGTAAACAAGCGCGTATCCTTAACGCCATTGTCGTTAATTTGCGGTAAAGATACCGATTACGTGTGTTTAGCAAAGGCTATCGACAAGGTTGCACTCGATTTAGGCGTTGACTTTATCGGTGGTTATACCGCCCTTGTTCATAAGGGTATGACCGAGTTTGAAAGGCGTTTTATCGACACTATTCCCGAGGCTTTGGCTTCGACTAGCCGTCTTTGCTCGTCTGTAAACATCGGCTCAACCAAGGCAGGTATCAATATGGATGCCGTAAAGCTTATGGGGCAAAAAATTAAAGAGGCTGCTAGATTAACTAAGGACCAAGGCTCAATAGCCTGCGCAAAGCTCGTTGTATTTTGTAATGCAGTAGAGGATAATCCCTTTATGGCAGGTGCTTTCCACGGCATTGGCGAGGCTGAAAAGGTCATTAACGTTGGCGTAAGCGGCCCTGGTGTTGTGTATTCGGCTATAAAAGACTGCAAGGGCGCAACAATGAACGAACTTGCTGAAATTATTAAGAAAACGGCATTTAAAATTACGCGTGTTGGTCAGCTTATGGCAAGCCTTGCGTCTGAAAGGACGGGCGCAACGTGCGGTATTGTCGACTTATCTCTTGCACCTACGCCTGTTTTAGGCGACAGTGTAGCCCACGTTTTAGAGGCTATGGGTTTAGATAGCGTTGGCGGACTTGGCACAACGGCTTGTCTTGCAATGCTTAACGATGCCGTTAAAAAGGGCGGACTTATGGCAAGCTCGTCGGTTGGCGGTTTGTCGGGTGCTTTTATTCCAGTTTCGGAAGATATCGGTATGATAAACGCCTGCCGCAACGGACTTTTGAACATTGAAAAATTAGAGGCAATGACTGCCGTATGCTCAGTAGGTCTTGATATGATAGCCGTGCCCGGTTCTACCACGGCAGAGCAAATCAGTGGCTTAATTGCAGACGAAGCTGCAATCGGTATGGTCAACAACAAAACCACGGCAGTGAGAATTATCCCCGTAGAAAATCAAGAATATGGCGAGGTAGAGTTTGGCGGACTTTTAGGCTCTGCACCACTAATTAAGCTTTCACCGGTAAACAACAAAGTGTTTATCAACCGTGGCGGAAAAATCCCCGCACCCTTGCACTCTCTTAAAAACTAAAAGAAAAATTGCCGCACCAATCACGCAAAAAGTGAAAGAGCGACAAAACAACAAAAGTAGTGTAAAACGCAAGGAAATAAGAAAAAAAGTAAAAAGGATACGAAAAAAACGTATCCTTTTTTGTTATAAACGGTTGTTAAATTTTATTTTAATTATTTGTAAAATTTTACTTATCGGTAAGAACCTTTTTATAGCCTTCACCGTATTTTACGCAGCGCGACACGCGGGAAAGTGTTGCCGAAGAAATGTCGGTTGCCTTAATAATTTGCTCGTAAGTGGCACCTTTTAGTAAAAGACGGGCGGCTTGAACGCGCTGAGCCATAGAGTTTAACTCTTTTATGGTAAGCAGGTCGGCAAAAAAAAGTTCACAGTCCTCTACTGAACTAAGTTTTAGCACAGCTTCAAATAAAGCTGCGTATTCGTCCTTAATATTACCAGACATTTTATTCACCGTCCTTATTGCTTACGTTAGACAAAAAGGTCTTTAACTTTTCCGATTTAGGCTTACCAAAAAGCTGTCTGGGCGAGCCAACTTCTTCCACAACGCCGTCAGCCATAAATATAACCTTGTCCGAAACACTCTTTGCAAAGCCCATTTCGTGCGTAACGATAATCATGGTGTGTCCCTCGTCTTTAAGGGACTTTATAACCTTTAAAACCTCACCGGTAAGTTCGGGGTCTAGGGCAGAGGTAGGCTCGTCAAAGCACAAAACCTTGGGCTTTAAAGCCAGTGCTCGTGCGATTGCAACACGTTGCTGTTGACCGCCTGAAAGCTCGCACGGGTAACTAAACTTTTTGTCCTCTAAACCGGTTGTTTTAAGAAGCTCGTCCGCGTGCTTTTCAATCTCAGCCTTTTCTGCCGCCTTAAAGGCTGCAACTTTTTCCTTGCGCTCTTTGCGGAGAAGGGTTTTGTCCTCTTTAAGCTGTGCTTTATACTCGCGGATTTTTTCTTTTAGTAAAAGTGTTGGGGCAATGGTGATGTTTTTGAAAACGTTATATTGAGGGAAAAGGTTAAACGATTGAAAAACTAAGCCAAAGTTAAGACGCTTGTTGCGGAGTGTTTTTTCCGTTTCCTTTTTGTTTAAGCTGCGGTCGATTAACACCTCGCCGTCAAGCAGCATTTTGCCCTCGTCAGCCGTTTCTAAAAAGTTAATACATCTAAGAAGAGTTGTTTTTCCAGAGCCGGACGAACCGATAATGGTTAAAACGTCACCCTTTTTTGCGGTTAAACTAATGCCTTTTAAAACCTCGGTAGAGCCGAATTTTTTGTTAAAATTTTCTATTTCTAAATAAGCCGTATTTGCCGTATCAGCAGCGATAGGCGCGTTAGCTTTTTCTTTAATAATTTCCGTCATAACCCCACCTATTCCTTATAAAAAGCCATCTTCTTTTCAAGGAAACCGAACAAAAGAGTGAGCAGACCGTTGAAAACAAGATAAAACAAACCTGCGTAAAGCAGCGGCGATAAAACGACAAATTCGTTAACGGCATGTTCTGCCATAGAAAACAGCTCAATAACGCTAAGAGTTGACGCTAGTGCAGTATCCTTAACAAGTGTTATCGTTTCGTTACTTACGGGTGCAAGCACCTTTTTAATAACCTGAAAAAGCACAACCTTAAAAAAGATTTGCGTTTTTGTCATACCAAGCACTTTGCCAGCTTCATATTGCCCTTTTGGAATCCCGCCGATTGCGCCACGGAAAATTTCCGAAAAATAGCATGCGTAATTAATTACGAAAGCCGTTATAACAAAAACCATATTAAGATTGGTTATGCTAATACCAAGGGCAATAGCCAATTTTTTGTTATAAACGCCAAAGAGTTTGCTTGGAACAAGGCTTACCAAAAGCAGTTGCAGCATTAGCGGCGTGCCTCTAATAACCCAAACCAATGCGCGACAAAACCACTTTATAGGGGCAATTTTGCTGCGCGAGCCAAAAGATATAATAATACCTAAGGGAATAGATAACACAAGGGTTACGGCAAAAATCGTAAGCGTTTTGCCGAACCCTTGAAATAATTCCCCTAAAACTTCGAGAATATCCATTAAATTTTCCTTGTAGTAAAATTAATTGTTAAAGGTAGTAAAATCAGCTGTTAAAATTGCTTTCAAGCAAATTATTTTGCAACAACAGCTTCGCCGGCAGAGCCGTCTTCAAAGCCGATTACAGCGTCTTTAAGGTCCATAAAGGAGCGATAAACGTTTACGTCAGCCTTTCTAATAACAGCAACCTGTCTGTTGTAAAGGTAAGGCACTGAAACGCACATTTCTGCTGCTCTTTGGGGGGTGATGGTCATACCGTTCCAAACAAGGTCGATAGAGCCGTTTTGAAGTAATGTTTCTTTTGCGTTCCACTCAATTTCTTGCCACGTAATAGTGAGTGAAAGACTGTAAGTGGTGTTAAGGTAGTTAACTACTGCGTTTGCAAGGTCAACGTCAAAGCCCTTGGTGGGAACACCGCTTTGAACGTCATAGCAAATGGGTGCAAAAACTGTGTAACCGATATTGATTGTGCCGGTGGATTTAATCTCGTTCCAACTATTGTCGGTAGCGGTGCTAAGCGGATTGGTTGCCGAACTTGAAAGTGCTGCGGAAGCCTGCATACCGTAAGTATTAATCAAAGAAGAATATTGAGTGTTAGCAAGAGCTATCAAAGCTTCGTTAATTTTAGAAACAAAAGCCTTGTCCTCTTTTCTGCCGGCAATGCCGTATTCTTCCTGAGCGAGAATAAGGTCGTCAACAATAGCAATAGAGTCAGCATAGCCGCCCTCACTTGCGTAATAGGTTGCCATAACAGAGTCGATAATAGCAACGTCAATCGTGCCGCTATCAACAAGCTGGGTTAAGGTGTTAAGTTGGCTTTCACAGGGAACCCAATCGCTGCCAAAAGCCCACTTTGCGCTTTCATCAGGGTCGGTGTTGGAGCAAGCGGTTGCGCCAAAGCAAGCCGCAACCATTAAAAAGGCTGCCATTAAAACCGTTAAAAGTTTTTTCATAATAATAACTCCTAAAAAATTTATTTTTCTTTTCTTTTACTTTATTGCTTTAACGCAATAAAGTGTCTTAATGGTTGTATTATACTTCATTACAGTAAAGTTGTAAAGTGTTTTAGGGCAGTTTTATGAAAAATTTTTTAAATTTATAGCAGACTTTTTAAAAAAGTCATAAAATCACGCAAAAAAGCAGAAAAAATTCTGCAACAACAAGGAGCGAAAAATAAAGAATAGCAAAAAAGGCGCAAAAATAAAAAAAGCGGCGGAGCTTCCGTCGCTTTTTGTTGTGTGTGTGGGGGGAGTGATAATTTGGTTTAGTTGGTTAGTTCATTTTAGCAAGGTCGGTTTTATAGCACCATTTGCCACCCGTGAGTTTGCCGAATATGTATTTATTGCTTGCACTTTCGCACATAGTATATAAATATCCGTCAACAAAAACAATTTCTTCGCTCATCGGGGCAATTTTGTAATCTTTTTTAAGGTTGCCTTTATCAAAAGATAAAAGTGGAATATCAGCCGTGCCTAGAGCGGTAATGGTGCCCTCGTTATTTACAGAGGAGAGGTCATATTCTAAGATGTGTGAAAAAGCCAAGCCGTAAGAGGTGGAAAGGTAAATTTTGCCGTTAGAAATAGCCATACCTTGCACTTGGTCGGTTATAGAAATGGCCGCGCTAGGCGTGGGGGAAATACCAAAAGTATCGGTAAAGGTAGCATTTAGGTCAAATTTTAACATAAGTGCTTGATTGTAGTCGCCGTTTGAAGTGGTTATTTTGTGAGAGGGGAGTGTGGGATAGTTTTTCTCTCTATAAAACTCGCCAACGTAAATTGAGCCATCGTGAACGGTTACAAAGGAAACGTCTAAATAATCGTTTTCGCTTTCATCGGTAGAAAATTGCCCGATGCAGTTGATAGAACCATCATCTTCCGCAGTCATAAGTTCGCCAAAGGAAAATACGTATAGACAACGGTCATCGCCACCGGCAACGTAAACGTAATCGCCAAAAATGGCAACACCACCTGCGTGGCCGGTAAAATCCTTGCCACTTTTACCGCAAAGGGAAACCTCTTTTATCGTTTTGCCGCTTGACGCGTCAACAACGTATAGGGGCGAGGGGGAGTGGTCGTTCATATATCCGCTGATTATAAAGGTGTTTGTCGCCTCGTTGTAATGGAAGCCTTGCGGAACAAACCCATCGTCAAGGTCGGGTATAGTAAATGCCTTTTGGCTTGCGTTATAGTAATCGGCAACGGATAGGCGGAAATATCCTATTGCGCCAAGCAAAATAAGCCCCAAAAAAGCAAAAATACAAACGATAATAATTATTGCCCTAATAAGCGGGCTGCGCTTTGTTTTAGCCATAAGTAAATCCTTAAAAATAAAATTTATAAATAGAGGTTGTGTTTATACATATATAAAAATCAAACGCTTTTTATACATTATATAATATATAGTAAAAATTTTCAAGAATGGGCGATAAAAAAGAGATTTAGGCAATAAAAAATGAGTGGTCAATAAAAAAGATTGGTCAATAAAAAAACGGCTTCGATTTTTCGTAAATCAAAGCCGTTTAGTTTTGCTTTTAACTAAATATTTAGTTGCATATTTAACTAATATTTAACCAACTAATTAGTTTTGCTTTTTTACTAATTATCGTTTGCAATCACAAACGTAATTTTAAGCGGAAATTAGTTGTCAGCAAGACGTTTATAAGTAGCAAGTCTTTCCTTGCTCTCTTCTTCCGTCTTTTCAAAGAGCTGTTCAGCAAGTTCAGGACGAGCCTTCATAAGCGAAGCATATCTGGTTTCGCCAAGGAGGAAGGACTTGTAATCGCCGGTGGGCTCTTTACTGTCGAGGGTGAAGGGGTTCTTGCCAGCGTCAGCATTTTCAGGGTTAAATCTGTAAAGCTGCCAGTAGCCGCAATCAACTGCCTTCTTCTCTTCTTCCTGACTCTTCATCATATTGATACCGTGGTTGATACAGGGTGCATAGCAGATGATGAGTGAAGGTCCATCATACTTTTCAGCCTCAGCAATAGCATTGAGGAATTGTTGTTTGTTAGAACCCATAGAGCATTGTGCAACGTAAACGTAGCCATAGCTCATAGCCATCATACCAAGGTCTTTCTTCTTAATTCTCTTGCCGGCAGCAGCAAACTTAGCAACAGAGCCGGTGGGGGTAGACTTACTAGCCTGACCGCCGGTGTTGGAGTAAACTTCGGTATCGAGAACGAGGATGTTTACGTTTTCACCAGAAGCGAGAACGTGGTCAAGACCGCCGTAGCCGATGTCATAAGCCCAACCGTCGCCACCGAAAATCCATACGGAAGGTTTAACGAGGCAGTCGAGGTTGCCCTTAATGTAATCAAGGCCGTCAGCCTTTTCGTTTGCGATAGCAGCCTTAACAGCTTCTGCTGCAACCTTAGATGCGTCAGCATCGTTCTTGTCAGCAATCCATTGCTTGAATGCAGCTGCGGTAGCTTCGCTAACCTTATCCATAGCGGAGGTCATATCTTCTTCAATCTTTTCACGGCGAGCCTTCATAGCCATGTGCATGCCGTAACCAAATTCTGCGTTGTCTTCAAACAAGCTGTTTGCCCAAGCAGGACCCTTGCCTTCCTTATTGGTGGTGTAGGGGCAGGTGGGAGCAGAACCGCCGTAGATAGAAGAACAACCGGTTGCATTTGCAACAATCATTCTGTCGCCGAAGAGCTGGGTGATAACCTTAACGTAAGGAGTTTCGCCACAGCCTGCGCAAGCGCCGGAGAACTCAAAGAGAGGTTTGTTGAACTGACTGCCCTTAACGGTGGTCTTTTTGCAACCGGGGCAAGCAGAAACGTCAATTTCTTCTACGCTTTCGCTGTAATTGTAGTTAACAGTTTCAGCTTCAACGATAGAGCCAAAGGGAACCATCGTGATAGCCTTTTCTTTTGCAATACAGATGTCAGCACAAACGCCACAACCCATACAATCGAGGGGGCTAACCTGCATTCTGTATTCATAACCTTTATTGCCAACCATATTCTTGGTGATAAAGCTTTCGGGCTTTTCAGCGCCTTCCTTAATAACTACGGGGCGGATACAAGCATGGGGGCAAACGAAAGCACATTGGTTACATTGGATACACTTATCAGCATTCCAAAGAGGAACGTTAACAGCAACGCCACGTTTTTCAAACTTAGTGGTGCCGGTAGGAACGGTGCCGTCAGCAGAGAAAGCTGATGAGGGAAGTTTGTCGCCTTCGAGAACGAGGATGGGGTGAACGATATCCTTAAAGTAAGCATTGTCAGCAACCTTAGCCATAGGTGCGCCTTCGGTTGCGTCCTTCCAGCTTGCAGGAACGTCAATCTTAACAAGGTTTGCAGCAGCAGAATCGATTGCGTTGTAGTTCATTTGAACAACAGCATCGCCTTTCTTTGCAAAGGACTTGTAAGCCATCTTCTTCATATAGTCGACAGCCTGTTCGTAGGGGATAATGTTAGCAACCTTAAAGAAAGCCGACTGTAAGATGGTGTTGGTTCTGCCACGGAGGCCGAGTTCAGCAGCAATCTTGATAGCGTCGATAACGTAAAGGTTGATGTTTTTGTTTGCGATGTCACGTTTTACGTAAGCGGGTAAAACAGATTCCAATTCCTCAGCAGATTTAGCGGAGGTGTTGAAAAGAAAGGTGCCGTTTTCCTTAATATCGCCGGTCATGTTGTAACGGGTGATATAAGAGGGGTTAGAGCACTGAACAAAGTCTGCTGCGTCAATGAGGTATGCAGACTGAATGGGGGTGTCGCCAAATCTTAGGTGAGAAACGGTGATACCACCAGATTTTTTGGAGTCATAGAAGAAGTAACCCTGAACGTATTTGTCGGTATGGTCACCGATAATTTTGATGGAGTTTTTGTTTGCGCCAACCGTGCCGTCAGAGCCAAGACCCCAGAACTTACAAGAAATGGTGCCAGCGGGTGCAGCGTCATACTTGAAAGAGAAATCCAAAGAGGTATTGGTGATATCGTCGTAGATACCAACGGTGAAGTGGTTTTTAGGCTGAGCTTGTTCAAGGTTTTTGTAAACCGAGTAAATCATAGAGGGGTTAAACTCTTTGCTACCAAGACCGTATCTACCGCCAACAACCTTAATGTCGGTCATGCCCTTTTCAAGAAGTGCAGAGCAAACGTCAAGATACAAAGGTTCGCCAAGAGAGCCAGCTTCCTTAGTTCTGTCAAGAACAGCAATTTTCTTAACGGTCTTAGGAATAGCATCAACGAAAGCATCGATAGCGAAAGGTCTGTAAAGACGAACTTTCAAAAGACCAACTTTTGCGCCTTCTGCGTTCATCTTGTTGATGGTTTCTTCAACAGCGTCAGCACCACTACCCATCATAACTACGATATTTTCAGCATCGGGTGCACCAACGTAGTCAAAGAGGTGATAGCTTCTGCCGGTCAATGCGCTAACCTTGTCCATCATTTCTTGAACGATTGCAGGGGTAGCTTCGTAATACTTGTTAGCAGTTTCTCTGTTCTGGAAGTAGATATCAGAGTTTTGAGCCGTGCCGCGTTGAACAGGGTGTTCGGGGTTAAGTGCGCGCGCGCGGAAGTCCTCAATGTCTTTCATGTCAACAAGGGCTTTCATTTCGTCGTATTCGATAACGTCGATTTTGGAAACCTCGTGACTGGTCCTAAAACCATCAAAGAAGTGTAAGAAAGGAACTTTTGCTTTTAAGGTAGAAAGGTGAGAAACAAGCGCAAGGTCCATAACTTCTTGAACGGAGTTAGCAGCAACCATAGCAAAACCCGTCTGGCGGCAAGCCATAACGTCAGCGTGGTCGCCGAAAATGTTAAGCGAGTGTGCAGCAAGCGCTCTTGCACTAACGTGGAAAACGGTAGGCAAAAGTTCGCCAGCGATTTTATACATATTGGGAATCATCAAAAGTAAGCCTTGGCTTGCGGTGTAGGTGGTGGTAAGCGCACCTGCGGTAAGAGAGCCGTGAACAGCGCCGGCTGCGCCAGCTTCCGACTGCATTTCCGTCAAACGTAGCTTTTGACCGAACATGTTAACTCTGCCGGTTGCCGCCCATTCGTCAGCAACTTCTGCCATGGGGGAAGAAGGGGTTATCGGGTAGATAGCAGCTACTTCCGAGAAGGCATACGCAACGTGACTGGCAGCGGTGTTACCGTCAATTGTCATTTTCTTCATTAAAAAGTCCTCCAATAAAGTTATAATAATATAATTTTTGTTTATTCAACAAATAACATTATATACTTTAACAATTAAATAGTCAATAAAAGGAATAAATTTTTTGCAATAATTTTGCCTTAATTTGCCCTTCAATTTTTGCCAAATTACCAAACGGACGAGAAAAAGACAACTTATTTTACGGAATTTTAATTAATTACGCCTTTTTGCCCCCGAGCAAGAAAAAATTTTATTTGCGTTTGAAGGTTAAAAACACAAAAACCCTTTTTTGCGCTTGTAAATTTTTAACCTTTTTGGTATAATAAATTTTTGAAAGGAAATTTTTGAAAAAGGACGGGTATCAATGTCGCTTATCAGTATGGAAAACACGCCTCTTATCAGCATGAAAAACGTGTCGTTTTCCTATGACAAAAAGCATATGGCAATAAAGGATGTTTCTCTTTCGGTAGAGGAGGGTGAGTATATCGCGGTAATTGGCCACAACGGCAGCGGTAAATCCACCTTAGCAAAGCTCCTTAACGGTCTTATTAAGCCTGACGGTGGCACCATCACTGTTGACGGGCTTTCTTTTGTTGACAAAAAATCCGTTTTTGAAATTAGAAAAAGGGTTGGCGTTGTTTTCCAAAACCCCGACAATCAACTTGTGGCTTCTATCGTTGAGGACGACGTTGCTTTCGGGCCGGAAAACCTTGGAATTGACAGAAAAGAAATTGGCGAGCGCATTGATTTTGCCCTTAATGCCGTTGGAATGCAAGACTTCCGCACGGCATCACCCACAAGACTTTCTGGTGGACAAAAGCAGAGAATTGCTATTGCCGGCGTGCTTGCCTTAAAGCCCAAAATTCTTATTCTTGACGAATCTACCGCTATGCTTGACCCGCGCGGCAGAAAAGAAGTGCTTTCCGTTGTAAAAAAGCTTAACAAAGAAAATAAGGTTACCGTTATTGCAATTACTCACTATATGGAAGAAATTGTCGATGCCGACAGGGTTTTTGTTTTAGACGGTGGCAACGTCGTAAAAACAGGCACACCTAAGCAGATTTTTGCAGCACGTGCAGAACTTAAAGCATTGGGGCTTGAAATTCCACTTGCCGCTTACATTGCTGAAAAATTAAGAGAAAAGGGCGTTCCCGTGGGCAACGTGTTGACGGATGACGAACTAGCGGAGGCATTATGCAAATTGTAAGCAACAACCTCAGCTACGTATATAGCGAAAAATCAAAAGCCCTTGCAGTAAAGGCACTTGACAACATTACCCTCACCGTTAAGGAGGGGGAGTTTTTTGGCGTAATTGGCAGAACGGGCAGCGGCAAATCTACCTTTATTCAGCACCTTAACGGTCTTATCAAGATAGAAAAGGGCAAGGGGAGCCTTACCGTTGGCGAATACGACCTTACCGATAAAAAATGCGACTTTAAGGGCTTGCGCTCTAAGGTGGGTATGGTTTTCCAATACCCCGAGCATCAACTTTTTGCCGAAACGGTCAAAGAGGACGTTGCGTTTGGTATAAAAAACTTTATGCCGCACCTAAGCGAGCAGGAAATAGAGGTGCGCGTTAAAGAAGCAATCGAGCTAGTTGGGCTTGATTACGAGCGGTTTAAGGATAAATCTCCGTTTGACCTTTCTGGCGGACAAAAGCGCAGGGTGGCAATTGCAGGGGTTATCGTAACAAGGCCGGAGGTTTTGGTGCTTGACGAGCCGGCTGCGGGACTTGACCCCAAGGGCAAGCGCGACTTTATTGCACTGTTAAAAAGATTGCACGGCGACTTTATAAAGACAATCATAATCGTGTCGCACGATATGAACTTGGTTGCAGAAAACTGCACCCGAGCAGGCGTGTTTAAGGACGGTAAATTGGTTGCGGAAGGCACTCCGCAAGAGATTTTTGCCGACCAAAAGAAGATAGCTGAATTTGGGCTTGACCTCCCCGTTACTGCGCGATTAACGCAGGTTTTAGAGGAAAAAAGCATAAGCATAGAAAACGATTTAACGGCAGAGGGTTTTGTCAATGCCTTTGCAAAATATTACTTTGACAAGAGTGGCACAGCGACAGCGAAAGCAAAAGCCAATGATGCAAAAGCAAACGATGCAAAATTAAAGGACAAAAACGCGAATAACGAAAAAATTGGCGGAGGTGACGGAGTATGAAAGACGTAACCTTTGGCCAGTATTATTCCGCAAAATCTTTTGTCCACAAAATGAACGCATCCGTCAAGATTTTGGCTGTTATTGCCTATATCGTAGCGGTATTTTTGGTGCAAGAGTTCCACTTTTTAGGCTTTTTTGCGTGCTTATTGTTTTTAATCGTGGCAACAATAGTGGCAAAAATTCCTTTTATAAAAATGTTAAAAAGCATAAAGGTGGTGTTGTTTTTCGTCATATTTTCCGCACTTTTGCAAGTTTTCTTAAACGATGACGGCACACCCCTTTGGAAAGACGGCTTTATTACGGACTTTGGGCTGTTAAAGGCGGGCTTTTTGGTTTGCAGAATTACTTTAATAGTTCTTGGTGCAAGCCTACTTACCTTTACAACTTCGCCAGTAGAGCTTGCAGACGGCATAGAGGTGCTGCTTTATCCCTTAAAAATAGTTAGATTTCCCGTGCACGAATTTGCCCTTATAATGAGCATTGCGCTTCGCTTTATTCCCACCCTTCTTGACGAAACGGATAGAATAATTAAAGCGCAAAAATCGCGCGGTGCCGACTTTGAAAGTGGAAACATTTTTAAGCGCGTAAAGGCGCTTATCCCCGTGCTTATTCCCCTTTTAATCAGTTCGTTCCGTAGTTCTGACGGGCTTGCCGATGCTATGGACGCAAGGTGTTATGCCGGCAGTAAAAAACGCACACGTTATAAAAAAATGACGCTAAGCTTCCGCGACCTTATCGGTGTTATTCTTTTGGCGGGGCTGATTGTTGGGGTAGTGCTACTTAACGGCTTTTATTTGTATCCCATACTTTTTTAATAAGTTTATTGATTTTTTTGTTGGCTTTGTTACAGTCTTTTTAGGGGGTAAGTGTTTATGAAAATTAAGCTTACCGTCAGCTATGACGGAACTAATTTTTGCGGTTGGCAAGTTCAGCCTAACGGACGTTCCGTTCAAGCGGTGCTTCAAGAGGCGGTAGAAAGGCTCACGGGCGAAAAAACCACCGTAACAGGTAGCGGCAGAACGGATGCCGGCGTGCACGCAGAGGGGCAAGTGGCTCACTTTGAGGTTGAAAAATCTAGGGTGCCTCTCGAAAAATACCATTTGGCACTAAATCCACTTTTGCCAAGCGACGTTAAGGTGCTTTCGTCCTCGGCTGCGGCAGACGATTTTAACGCAAGAAAAAGCGCAAAGCAAAAAACCTATCGCTACACCTTTTATAAAAGCGCAGTTGAACTGCCCTTAAAAGAACGGTATGCCGTAAGGCTAGAAAAGCCAGTGGACCTTGAAAAAATGAAACAGTGCGCCTCGGTATTTATTGGTGAGCATGACTTTAAGTGCTTTAATGCAAGCGGTGGCTGTGCAAAAACAACAGTTAGGACAATATACAATATAGACATAATAGAGGAAGGTGACTTGCTTTCTGTTTCAGTTACAGGCAATGGCTTTTTGTATAAAATGGTGCGCACGTTGGTTGGCGTGCTGTTGCTTGCGGGTGAGGAAAGTGCTACGGCAGAAGATTGCATGCAAATGCTTAAAAGCGGAATAAGGGTAAAAAACGCAAAAACCTTATCCCCCCGCGGCTTGTGCCTAGTTAAAGTAAAATATGAATAAACCGTCGATAAAAACGACGGTTTTTCGTTTTGTATAACTTATGCTGTGCCAAAACGCATAAAACGTTAGCCTTTGAGTTTAGTGGTATTGATAAAAAATTAAATAGAAGTTTTATGTGAAATATTTTGTCTTTTGACATCTTTTTGTATAAAAAAGAAAGGCTTTTTTTTATTTTTAAATGAAAATACGATATCGTTGTATACGAAGTTGACGGTGTTTTACTTGTCCACCGTATTGTCGGCATAGAGGAGCCTAACGAAAAGCACACCGAGCGGTTTTTCTTGCTGCAAGGCGATGCCGTTTCTTCGCCAGACCGCTTCCCCGTCCGCTATTCGCAGATGCGCGGAATATATAAAGGTGTAAAAATACCTTACGTTGGCAGCTTTGTGTTCTTTATGCAGTCCACAGCCGGCTTTTTGTGTATGGGGCTTATAATTTTTGCAACCATAATTATGCCTTTTATTGAAAAGAAGCTAAAAAAAGAAAAGTTTTTGCGCTTATTGCTGCTTGGCATAGTAAACGAAGAGGGCGAATATATCGAGGCACAAATTGTGGCAGAGGAAACCCCTGTTGCAACAACGCTTGACGACGACTTAATGGACATAGAGCTTGCGCCGGAAATTAACGACGGCGACGAGCAATCTCGCACAAGAAGCAAGGGAATACCCTTTGCCGATAAACTTAAAAAAGCAAACGAACAGCTTAAAGAGAGATATAAAGAAATTGTATCTCGCTTGCTTGTTTGTTCAAAGATAAAAGAAAAAACCAGTTTTGCCCATCAATCTTTTTATTGTGGCAGAACGCCACTTGCAAGAATTATGATTAAGGGTGACGTGCTTTGCGTATACCTTGCAATAGAGCAATCGCACTTTGATGAGGAAACGGACTTTATTACCCACGCAACCCTCGTCCGCAAGCACGACGATTTCCCCGTGCATATAAACGTTACGTCCTTGTATAAGGTCGAAAGAATTACCGAACTGATAAACGTGCTTATCGAGCAGCTTAAAGAGGCTAAAAAGCTTACCGAAAAAGACCTTGCAGAGCCGGCGTTCTTCGATTTTGAATTGGCGCTTGGTTTGAGAAAGGAAAAGAGCTTAACTCAAAGAATTTTGGAGGCACCCGAAGAAACTCGCGACAGATACCGCGATATTGTCGATTATGCAACCGCTAATATGGGCGTAAATGTCAAGGAGTCCAGAAAGTATCACACCATCAAAAAGGGCGGTAAAAACATTGCGCGCATATCGCTGCGCGGTAAGGCGCTTAGAGTATATCTTGCGCTCGACCCCAAAGACTTTATTAACACAGAGCATAAATTTAGCGATGCTTCGACTGTTAAAGAACATGAAAAATTCCCAATGCTCGTCAAAATCACCTCTCAGCGCAAGATTGATAGCGTTAAAGAATTGATTGATGAACTAGTTTAACGCGCAACTTTACTAATCCGCGCGCAACAATGAAGTATCGCGCAAGAAGTTAAACCGCAAAACCGCGCAAATTAGTTAAACCACAAATCGCGCGCAAATCACTTAAAGCCACGCAGGGCGAAAAACTGCATAATAAAAACGAAACCAAAGCTGACAAAAACTAAAAGGAGGTAGCGGCTTATGAAAATAGCATTGATAAAAAGATTATCAGTCATTTTAGTCGTTGCCTTAATTACTCTTTTGGGCGGTGTGTCTGCTTCGTGGAGATATAGCCTCGGCAACCCTGCACCTATTACAGAAACGCTTTCGTTGACCGTTTTTCCGTGGGAGGGCTCTGAGCAGCTTCCCGATGACGTTGCGGGTGAGGACCACGCGCATCTCATTGAGCAAATTCTTAATGGCACCTATACTGACGAAAACGGAAAGACCACGGCAATTGGCTTAAACAACCCCAACTCTTACGTTAGTAAGGAAATCAATAGCAGGTCGTCTAACTGGCTTATGTCGTCGGACGTGCTTGGTAGTATGGACTTCTGGGAAAGGGAGGATATTGACAAATATTTCGACACCTCAACCAATAACTTGACTTTCGTTCTTTACTTTCCCGAGGGTGTTGACGATACCTATTACCTCTATACGACGAGTATTGTTCTAGGCGGGCAAAACAACCCCTATATTCCCATTGGCGAAAAAATATATCCCGTTTATAGAACTATTCTTCAAAAAAATGCCGAGGGTATTTACGAGGCGACCAAAACGGAATGCGGTTATGCAAACTCGGCATATTATTCAAACCCCATTACCGGCTCAATCTTTATTAAATACCCATCGTTTAGTCCTACGTCTTGGCGGGCAGGCAATTTGGGTGATAGCACTTCGTCTGCGGTATATACCTACGTTGGCCAAACCCAAACGGCATATTTTGACGGCAACAACGTGCGTTATTATAGAATTGAAAACTTATCTGCACGAACGGTGCTTTCGGTAAGCTCGTCAAGCGCAACCGCAAAAATTGCCGTTCATAACGAGGATATGTCCTTTGTTGACGTTCAATCGGGCGCGCAAAACTCTAACAAGATTACCTTTGCGGCAGATAGAGGCACAACCTACTATATAGCGGTAAAAGATTCAACACCCGTTACCTTTACCGTTGCCACGGCATAAGCGGTGGTAATTTAGGCGTGCTTCAAGTTGATAAAAACAACCAATTAGTCGGCTTTTAATTTGTCAATTGTGTAGGCGGCGGCAAACAAAAAGCAATTTTGGCATTTAAATTTGACAATTAAAGCGGTTGGGCGGCAAAAAAGGCTCGGGCGGCGCATAATAGGTTTTTGCGGTTAATTCTGCCCAGCAGCACAAAATAGTGTTTGACCTTAAACATTTCCACAATATGTTGTGGATAAGTTTGTTTACGCTTAAAAATATTCAAAAAAACACGCAAAATAAGCAAAAATCACTAAAAAATGCTTGACTTTTACAGTTAAAAAAATGTAATATATTTAAGCGTTTATAAGGAAAAGTTCGTTTTTTCGGGATTAGCCCTCCCTAGCCCCTATCGTGTTCGGGGTAACGGATTGCTCTAATAAAGCGTTTACTTAAACAAAACTTCAAGGAGAAATCACTATGAAAACTTATATGGCTCACGCAAACGACGTGGTCAGAAAGTGGTATGTAGTTGATGCAGAAGGCATCGCGCTCGGTCGTCTTGCGTCCAGAGTTGCTGCTATCCTTCGCGGCAAAAACAAACCCACCTTCACCCCCAACGTTGATACGGGCGATTTCGTTATTATCGTCAACACCGATAAGGTTGTTTTGACGGGTAAAAAACTCGAAAAGAAATATTATCGTTACCACACCGGTCACATCGGCGGCTTAAAGGAAATTCAGTATAAAACCCTTATGGCTACCAAGTCCGATTTGGCTGTATACGAAGCAGTTAAAGGCATGCTTCCCAAAAACAGTTTAGGCAGACAGATGCTCACCAAGCTCAAAGTTTTCAAGGGTGCTGAGCATAACCATCAGGCTCAAAAGCCCGAAGTGCTTAAACTTATTTAATGAGGTGTAATTATGGCAAAAACTACTTCTAAGAAAAAAATTCAGTATTGGGGCACCGGCAGACGTAAAAAGGCTGTTGCTCGCGTTCGTCTTCTCCCCGCAGGTGACGGCGCAATTACCATTAACAAAAAGAGCCTTGACGAATACTTTGGTCTTGACACCTTAAAGTTCATTGTTCGTCAACCTCTTGCCCTTGTTGACGCGCTCGCTAAATACGACGTTGTTGTTAACGTAACTGGCGGTGGCTTTACCGGTCAAGCAGGCGCAATCCGTCACGGTATTGCTCGTGCACTTCTCGTTGCAGAACCCGAAACCAGAGGCGAACTTAAAAAAGCTGGCTTCCTCACTCGCGATAGCAGAATGAAGGAAAGAAAGAAATACGGCTTGAAAAAGGCTCGTCGCGCACCCCAGTTCTCCAAGAGATAATTTATTTTATCAAATACAAAAAGCTCTGCTTCGGCAGGGCTTTTTTTGTTTTGTAGAGGACGGAGAAATTTATAAAACCACATACCCTTTACTTTTTGGGAAAAAGTAGTGTATAATAAAATTATTAGGTAAGCTTGAATTTTGCAAGGCGAAGATAAGGTTAAAGCATCAAAAATGTTAAGTATCGACTACTGAAAGAGGAAAAGTATGAACGAAAACAACTATATGTCAAAAGAATATACTAATTGTGTGCGAGGAATATTTGCAATATTAGTAGTTGTTCATCACATATATCAAAAATCAGGGTTTTTGTTTGGAACGTTTATGGAAACAATTTTGCGCGCATTAGGGTATTTATGCGTTGCAATGTTTTTCTTTTATTCCGGATATGGTTTAATGCTTTCCTCTCGCAAAGAAAACTACCTTAATTCTTTTTTTAAGAAAAGGTTTGCTCCTCTGTATATTTTTTACGTTATTGTGGTAATTTTATATACCCTTTGGACCTTGTTGGTAGATGGGGTAATCCCTTTTAAAAGGGTGGGGCAATCCTTTTTGTTTGGTGGCACTATCATCACTAACGGTTGGTATATGCAAACTACTTTTGTGTCATATATATTATATTTTTTCTGCTTTAAAATTTTCAAAAGTCCACAAGCCAAAATAGGTGCTTTTGGCATAACAATCATAGCTTACTGTGCTATATGCGCATTGTGTGGTTTGGAAAATTATTGGTTCCAAACTATTCCGTGTATGGTTTTAGGTATGGTATTTTGTTATAAAAAAGGGGCAATAGACGAAATATTAAAAAATCATAAGTGGTTAATTTTAATATTAAGCGCAGTTTTATACGTGGGGTGTTTTGCTCTTTCAGCGCTAACTAACGGGTTTATTTTATTCAACGTTTTGTATACGTTAATTTTCGTATGTTTTGCAGTAACTTTATCTTATATTTTGCGTAACACCTCAATAATATATAATAAATTTTTTGGGGTGTGCGGAAACTATTCTTTGGAAATATACCTTGCTCACGGGTTCTTTATAAGGCTTATAAAATACATGCCAAACATATTCTTATATATTGCGGTTGTTTTTGGCGGAACGTTTGTTGTATCCATTTTGATGAAATTAATTTACAAACAAATACTTCGTCTTTGCAAAAAATAACTAAAATGTAAAAATTTCAGCTTGTTAAGAAAATAGCAAAAAGCACAGCACTCATAAAACAAAAAAAGGCAAGGTTTCCTTGCCTTTTTTATTTGACAATTCATCCCTAGGACAACAGTATTTGCCAAATTAGTCGGTGGGTTTTTTAGTTTTTTGTTTAATTTTTATTTGTTTATTAAAAAGGGTGGGTTTTTTCGTGTTTTTGCTTTACTCTTTTTATAAATTGGTCGTGAGCAGACATTGTCGCAAGCATACTCTTTTGCAAGGGTGGGCGGTTGTCGGGTAAAGGCGCATATGTATCCTTTTGGCTTTGCCGCTGCGAAAAATTATCTTTTTGTGGCGCGCCACCCTGTTGATAATGGCTTGGCAAACAGTTTTGAAAACAATTTTGCTGGTGGGGTTGCCGACAACTTGCGTTGTTGTTTGAAAAATTATTTGGCAAATTATTTGCATGATTGTTTCCGCCGCCAAAACCCAAAAGCTTCCCTAAACCAGATAGTAAACCTTGCAAACCGTTTGAAAGGCTTGAAAAAAGTCCTCCGTTTTCAAACAGCCCTCCATTGCCAAACAGTCCACCGCTTCCAAAAGCTCCACCCTTTCCAAAAAGTCCGTCGCCACCGCCTCTTTCACAATCGTTTGAATTATAAGCACTGTTTTTGTTGTTATTATAGTTATTGTAATTGCCGGTGTCTAAATTGTCGTTTTTTTCGTTGGGGCAATAGTTGTTGTCATTTGTTTCTTTTCCGTCATTTATTATTTTAAAAAGGTTGGATAAGGGGTCGTCCTGTCTACTAACCCCACCTCCACCATTGTCGCCAACGCCACCACCGCCGTTAAATTGATTGTTGTCGCAATCGTTGTAACCGCTCTTACCACTTCCAAAGCCGCCTTTGTTTTTAAGGTAAAAATCGAAAAACCGCGTCAAAAGATTTAAAATGCCGAAATTATTCACAGATAAGCCCTCTCACAACCAAAAACTCGCCAAAAAAAATAGGAAAATTCTTGCAAAACCGTCTTTAATAGTTTATAATATATAACTGTATAACTAATTATATTCGGTAAGTGCCTTAAAATTTACCGATTGATAACGGAGTAGATATGAAAAAGATTTTTACTAAGATAGCAGTATGCGTTATGGCGTTCCTTATGGTCATTGGCGCGGTTGGCTGTAAAAAACCTGAGTGGGCGGGGACCAATATGAAAAATTGGGGTGCTATTAGCGCGGCTTCCGCTGACGGTGGCTTTATTGCCGAAACGGAAAATTACTACTATTTTATTAACGGCATTGCTGACAATACTGACGATAACACCTTTGGTGCACCCGTAAAGGGCGCGTTGGTGGCGGTTGATAAAAACAATCTTTCCAAAGCGGAAGTTGTTGTTCCCAAACTTTTTGCGGCAGCTGACTATACGGCGGGTGTGTATATCTTTGGTGATGAAACCAATGGCTACGTTTACTACGGCACGCCCAGCACCGATAAGAATAATGCCGGCAACGTTGCAAACGACGAACTTACCTTTATGCGCACCAAACTTGATGGTAGCGCAACCGACGAGTTCTTTACGGTTGACAGTCTTACCGTTAATTATAGATTTGTTGAGGAAGGCGACAAGGTTTACCTCCTCTATTATGATGACGCATCAACCGCGTTAAAATGCTATGACACGGCTAGTGGCTCCACCACGGTAATTGCAAAGACTGATGATAAGACCAACGATAAAATGGATGGCGAATATCAAACTCTTGCTAATTATACCTTTACCGATGCTGGTGAAATAGTATTCACCACCACCGTATTCACCACCGAATACTTTGAGGCTAACCCCTCGGCAAGAGGTAAAGCGGCATATAACCGCGTTTACAAATACAAGGCAGGCGACACGGTAAACGGTGCGTTTGCAGGCACTCTTATTAAAGACGGCAAGGGCGCAAACGAAACGGAAAATAAGACCTACGCAATTAAGCTTGCTACCGAAGACTATATTTTTTATACCGAAACGGACTACGTTTCTAACGCAACCACTTATGCAGTTAGTGCAAGTGCTGCTGATTGGACGGTTGTAGACGAAATCAAGCTGACCGACCTTGTTGCTGAAACCACACTTTTCAATTCTATTAATGAGGTTTATTACGTTAAGGACGGCACCGTTTATAAAGCTGACTTAACTGTTAAAAACTCTGCACAGCCCGTTGCTAAACTAAAAAATGCTTCTCAACTTCTTTTTGTTGAGGACGGCAACGTTTATTTCCTCGACGCAAACAGCGTGGTATCTAGAATTAAGCTAAACGATGCTGAGGCAGACGAGGTTGTAGTAACTGACGTTGCAATCGTTACCACTTGGTATAAATACGAAGTTATTACTGACGGCGCAGGCGATAAATATTTTGTTTACTGCGATGGCACGGACGTTTCCGCTACCTATCTTAGATATGTTAAACTCACCGACACCTACGAAAAGAAGGACAAAGACGACGATGGTGAGGACGATTACTTCTATCTTGACGGAAACGAAGTTTTTGGCAAAATGCTTCCCGAACACGCAGCGGCTGCTGTAACCGACGTGATTAACGAAATCGGCACGGCTAACCTTGATTATGAAAAAGAAGATGGTGGCAATATTAAGGCAGAGGCCGTAGAAAAGGCGAGAGCGGCTTACGACAAGCTTTCTTCCGCTGAAAAAGAATTGATTGAAAGTGCTACCCTCAAAAAGCTTACTAACGCAGAAAAGGCGGTAGACGTAATTAAAGTTTTGGTTAAGCTTGAAGGAATTAGAAACCACGGTGTCCTTTCCGCAGACCAACTTACCGAGCTTGAAAACGTTTATAAAAATGAGGCTAAGCCCCTTATTAACGGTCTTGGCGACAACGCAAAGGCGGTTCGTGCACTCGTTTCAAACAATCTCAACTGGTGCTATCAAAAGGCAGCAGAACTTTTCGAGGCTGAATAATCACAAATTAAACATTGCGTTTGGGTGCGGCACAAAGGCTGCAAACATATAATTCAAACAAGATAAAGGCAACCTTATGGTTGCCTTTTTTGTTTTGTGTTTTTTTGGTTGCCTTTCGTTGTCTTTTCTTTCTTCTTCTCATTGCGAATTTGATGTTTTGGTTGTTTTTCATTTGCTGCTTTTGGTTGCCTTTTGCTTGCTGCTTTTATCCGCCCCTTGTTTTTTGTTTGCTCTATTTTACCCGTTTTTTAGTTTTTGCTTTATAAAATTTAATTTAAAGAGGTAAACACTATATGGCGCAGCTACAAACCGCCGCCCATTGCGCCCTTAACTATTTTTGCAAATATTCAAAAATAAAATTGCAAAATTTGTCAAATAATGGCAAAATAGTTAGTATAAACCTAACTAAAACAATTTTCTTCAAAAATCGACAAATAATTTTGAATTTTGTTCAAAAATACTTTGACACTTGTGGAATATTGTTGTAAAATAAATAAAAAAGGAAAAAAGGAGATTTCTTTATGCCCAAAAAAACCGTTTACTTATTGCAGGACACCAAAGAGATTAACGACAGCATTGAAAGGGCTTTTACCGAAGATGGAAAATTTCAAGTTGTGGGGTCGGCAATAGACGGCATTTGCGCTATTCCTGAAATAGCCGAAAAGAAGCCGGACGTTGTTTTGCTGGAATTGGTGCTTCCTGGTTACGACGGTTTGTCGGTAATAAGCAAGATTAAAGAAATGGGCATTGCGACAAAAATTATCGTTTTGTCCGCGTTAAGTCGTGAAGAAATTGTTTCCTCAGCAATAACGGCAGGCGCAAACTATTTTATGGCAAAGCCTATTAACGAGGCTGCACTCCTTAACCGCGTTGCCGACCTTTTTGAAGAAAAACCCGATGCCCAAAAGGGCGGTGCATCGCTTACCGTTAGAAAGCCCTCGCTTGATGAGAAGATTAGCAAAATTTTTATTAACGTAGGTATTCCGCCACATATAAAAGGCTACACCTTTTTAAGAGAAGGGGTCAAAATGGCAGTTGACGAGCCGGAAATTATAAACAACATTACCAAAAAACTCTACCCTAAGATTGGCGAAAAATATCTTACCACCGCCAGCAAGGTAGAGCGAGCTATTCGCCACGCCATAGAGGTTGCTTGGAATAGGGGTAGAATTGAAAGCATAAACAGTATTTTAGGTGTGCGCGCATACGTTGGTGCCGAAAAGCCTACTAATGGCGAGTTTATTGCACTTGTTGCCGATAAAATGTTGCTAGAAGAAAAATAAGGCCACTTTTTAGTTCGGCAAAAAATTTAGTGCGAAAAAGGTTTTGATAGTTTTATTAAAAAGTTAAAAACAACACTAAAATGTAAAAAACAAGCATAAAAGAAAGCAAAAAACCTTAAAAACGCGGCTTATTTTAGTCAATAATAAAAAAGTGTAAAAAATCAAAAAAATTTAATAAAAATAGTTTACAAATCCTCCGTATACGGATATAATATAGGGCGTTGCAGACAGTAACAAAAGCGCTACACTATAAAATATATATGATATATATGGAGAGATAAAGATGGCTAAATACGTTTTATGCCCCCGTTGTGAACTTAATTATATTCAAGAGGGCGAAGAATATTGTGACGTATGCAAGGCGGAGCTTAAAAAAGGTCCCCAGCTTGTTTTTGCAGTTGACGAAGACGAGCAAGAAACAATGGAGCTTTGCCCCAAGTGCAGACAAAATTACTTAAAGCTCGGCGAAGACGTTTGTGAAGAATGTGCTAAAAAGCACCGTTATGAAGCAGAGGCGGATAACGACATCGACGAAAACGACGAGGGCTGGAAAGACTTTATGGACGATACCGAAGAAGATGGAGATAAGGAAGAGGACGAAGCTATGCTTTCACTTTCCCGTCTTGTTGAGGAAGAGGGTGACGAGCTCTTTGACGACGAGGAGGAGGAAGATGACCTTGTTTCCGATTCGGTTGAGCCCGACGACTTTGAAATCCCTGATATTGACGAAAGCGATTTTGAGGATGACGAAGAAGAGGACGAGGAAGATGACGACGAGGACGAAGAAGATTTTTAATTTAGCCCCGTGCCTTTAACAGTCCATAACAAAGCTTGCTAATAAAACTTTTATAAAATCACTATTCGCCCAGTTTTAATTAAAAATTTTATAAAGGCTGTATGAAAGCCAAAAAAGCGGCAATAATCATCGTATGATTAAAAGCACGGTGGCAATTAGCCAAATTAAGCAGGCGATAGAAAAGCTTCATCAAAAGACGGTTAAGGTTACCCTTAACCTTGGCAGAAACAAATTCGTTACCTATCAAGGCAAGCTTGTGGGGGTATATCCGGCGCTGTTTACAGTTAGCCCATTAGACAAAAGCTTCCGCGGAAAGACAACCTATTCTTATGCCGACTATCTTTGCGGCAACGTTAGGATAACGGAAGAAAAGGACGAGCAAAAGGCATAAGCCCACTCGCTTTTTTGTCGAAGTAAATAAAATCAAACTAGAAGCAAATAAAATTATAATTGAACTAAATAAAACTAAAAAATTATTAAACAAAATAAAAAAGACGAAAAAAGATAAACGCTCCTTATGGGGCGTTTTTGTTTTGACAGAGGTATTTTTAAGTATTTATCTACGCGTGTTTATTTTTAGGTTTTATCTTTTTTGCGCTGTCTATATTTTATCTTTTAATTTTGTGCTTATTTAGTAATTTATTCTTTATTTATATTTGAGCGGTTACTTTTGCTTTTTATTTTCCGCTTTTAATTTTATGGTCATAATGTGCGCCCATAGGTTATATACTGTATTGATACAAACCGAATTTTAGGGAGGGGCATTATGGCTATTGAACCTGTTTACGAGAAAATAAACGTATTAGAAAAATCTAAAATTGTTACCGATAGGCTGACCGTAGAGTGCAAAACGGACCTTTCGGCAGACAACGTTGCGCGCGTTATCAACGTTTACGCACGCGCTGAGGAAAAGGAGGAGGCTATTGAGGGCGAAAGGGTAAAATACGGTGGAAAAACCGTTTTTTACGTTTGTTACGAAAACACTGATGGCGAGCTTAAAAAATACGAGTGCGGCACCGAATTTATGGGAGATATTGCCTTTGACAAGGACGATAATGGCGAGCCTGTTCGTGTCGAGGTCAAGTTTCGCACGCAAAAAACCGATTATGATTTAAGCGGATTAAAGCTTACTTTATCGGCAACGGTAGAAATTACCGCCCGCCTTTATTATAAAAGCGATGCAGTGGCCCTTGCCGGCGGTGAGGAGCTTTTAACCAACAAAATGCAAAAGCTCACGGCAAAAAGCCTAGGAAAAAAACAAGGCTCTTATCCCATAGAGGAGGAGTTTGAACTTGACTACCCCATTAGCGAGGTGCTTTTCCACCGCGCAAGCCCCGTGGTTACGGCTGTGCAGTGCGGAGTTGGGTGTATTATCGTTGATGGCGAGGTGCATCTTTCTTCAATCCTATTGCAAAGCGGTCAAAAAAAGGATATAATAAGAGAAAACAAGGTGTTTCCCTTCCGTGCGGAAATTGACTGCGAGGAAGCTATGCCTGCCAATATGGCTACCGCTACCGCCAAGCTAAAATCATTTAAGACGGATATTTCCGTTGACGAGGAGGAGGGCAAAAGTTTAGTTACCGCGCAAATATCGGTCAACTTTAACTGTGAGGCCTTTTCTTTTGAAGAGGCGGACGTGGTTGACGATGCCTTTTCCTTGACGGATAAAATAGAGATAGAAAAGTGCGTTTGCCCCTTGTCAATTCCTCACGAGCAAAAAACTTGCACAGTTCGCGTGGGTGGGCGCGCAGAAATCAGCGAACTACCCGATGGGGCAAAGCTTTCAGTTGCCTTATCCGAGCGTGCTGAGGTTGTTTCGGTAGAGCAATGCGACGGCGGTTTTAACGTTGTAGGCACGCTGACCGTCAACGGCATTTTCGTTGATGCTGAGGGCAAGGCGTTTGGCAGAAAGGCTGAAACCTCCTTTGCGGCCACCGTTGATTATCCCCTGCCAGAAGGCGCAACCGTTACCGTTATCGCTCGGGCAGAGCGCGCCGTTATGCAGGTAATATCAAAAACTGACGTAGAAATTCAAGCGGACGTTATAATTACCCTCTACCCTAAGGAAGAATGCAAGCTGCAATACGTCAGCAAAATAACTTCGCTGGGCGAAAAGCCCATTTGCAGCGCACCGTTATCGGTATACATACCGTTAGCTGGCGAAGAACTTTGGTCGCTTGCAAAAAGACTAAACGTTTCACCGGAAACACTCCTTTTGACTAATAAAGATTTGCAATTTCCCCTTTCTGGTAAGGAAAGAATAGTTGTATATAGACAAAAGGTTTAAAATAAAAAAGATAAAATAGTAAAAGGAAGTCCGCAAAAAGCGGCAAACAAAACGTATGAAAAAGGTTAAAGTCAAAATTCCGGCAAAAGTAAACCTAACGCTCGATATTACGGGTGCAGAGGGCGGTTTCCACAACTTAAAAACGCTTGTAACGTCCATCGACCTTTTTGACGAGATTACCGTTAGTGCGCGTGCCGACGGCTTAGTTGCCTTAAAAACGGTTGGCTTTATCCCCGAGTGCGATGAAAAAAGCAACAACGCATACCGCGCGGCAGAGCTTTTTGTCAACACCTTTTCTACCACTGGCGTGGATATTACCGTCAAAAAGAATATTCCTATTGCAAGCGGTTTAGGCGGCTCCTCCGCCGACATTGCAGGTGTGTTAATTGCTATGCAAAAACTGTTTAACACACGTGGCGATTTAGGCGCAATAGCCAACAAGCTTGGCAGCGATTCTGGATATATGCTCTCGGGCGGCTGGGCGATATTGGAGGGAAAGGGTGATATAGTCCGCAAAATTCTCGTCAAAAAAAGGCTGTATTTACTGCTTATAACTTGCCCTATGGTAGACGCGCTTAAAGTAACCGCCGCAGCTTGCTATAAAGAGTATGATAGGCAAGGGATAGCCTATCCCCCGTCGACCGAAAACGCAGTAACGCTCCTTTTAAAAGGGGACGAGGAGCATTTTCTTACCCTACTTAAAAACGACCTTTATCCGTCGGCAAAAACCGTTTTGCCATTGCTTGAAACCAATTTGAACGCGCTAAAAAAGCACGGCGCAGCCGTAATGACGGGCAGCGGTGCAACAGTTATTGGTGTTTATAAAACCGCGCGCGAACAAAACAATGCCTATAAAAGCTTGCGGTCAATATTTGGCGACAAACTAATAAAAGCAAAAACAATAAAAAACTAAACAAGACGTTTGCCACCATAATTTACAAAAAGGTTTACCTCATATAATTTAATAAAAAGATTTACCGCTTTTGCTTGCTGCGGCAAGCAAGGGCGGTAATTTTTATTTTAAACTTAAACAATAGGCTATAAATTAAAAATTAAAGTATAAACAAAGTATAAAAATAAAAGTATGTGTCAATAAATAACGTGCAATGATTTGACGGCAAAATATGGCGCTTTGCCTAGTGGCGAGTGCGATAGAAAAATTTGACGTTAAAAAATATCTTCTTAAAGTTGTCAAAGTGAAAAAGGAGTAAAAATGAAAATCAAGTGCATAAGTTTTTTTGCGTGCGTCATAATAGTTTTGGCAGGTATTACCCTAGGTGTCTCTGGTGGAGCAACCGAAACGGTTACTAAAACGGAGTATTTGCGTATGCATATTCGCGCCAATTCTAACGAAGAAAAAGAGCAAGCAGTAAAGCTTGTTGTTCGCGACAAGGTTGTTGATTATCTTGCACCGCATATTGCAAATTGCAACACAAAACAGGCGGCTATGGATATGCTTTTTTCTCAACTTTGTAGCATAGAGCAAGTTGCAAACGAAATTCTTTTAGAGCACGGCTATAATTATACGGCAAAAGCGAGTGTCAAAAAAGAGCAATTCCCCACGCGAATATACGAGGACGTAACCCTTGAAGCTGGCGTTTATGATGCGTTAATCATAGAGCTTGGCTCGGCAAAGGGTGACAACTGGTGGTGCGTGGTCTATCCGCCTTTATGTTTTACGGAAAGCAGGGTTAAATACCAATACAAAAGTAAGATTTACGAGATTATCAAGCAGTTTTTTGCAAGATAATCTCTTAAATGATTTTATAAACATTTTATATTTTTATAACGGGAGGAAAAATGAAAAAGGCTACAAAAATTTTGGCAATAATCCTTTTGGTTTTCACGCTTGGCGCGTGCGGTCTTACCGTAATGCAGCCTTCTGTGCAAACCAGCACGGCTTATGCGGTTGTCTTAAAGCAAGGCAACAGCGGCGCAACGGTTAGGACTATGCAACAAAAACTTAAAAACTGGGGCTACTATAAAGGCTCGGTTGATGGAATTTTCGGTGCAAAAACTAAGGAGGCTGTCCGTTATTTTCAGCGCAAAAACGGGCTTGTCGTAGACGGTATAGCAGGTCCTAAAACTCTTGCAGCAATGGGTATCAAGGGCGGCTCGTCATCAAGTAGTTCGGGCTATTCTAATGCAGATATAGACCTTTTGGCACACCTTATTTACGGCGAGGCGCGTGGCGAAAGCTACACCGGTCAAGTGGCTGTCGGGGCGGTTGTTATGAACAGAATTAAAAGTTCGTCTTTCCCCAACACTATGTCGGGGGTAATATATCAACGTTATGCCTTTACTGCGGTTGACGATGGGCAAATTAATCTTACGCCAAACGACACGGCGCGAAGAGCCGCACAAGACGCAATGAACGGCTGGGACCCCACCTACGGCGCGATATACTATTATAATCCGCGCACGGCAACGAGTTCTTGGATATTTTCAAGAAAGACGACAGTAACGATAGGCAATCACGTATTTGCTAAATAAGGAGGGGTAAAAAGTGGAAGAAAAGAAAAACAACGCCGTAGAAAAGGTGGAAAACGTCATAAAAGAAAAGCAAGCAAAAACTGCGCATCAAGCTATGGGTGTAGAAGCTGGTCAGCCGATAGCAAGCGGTTTTAACTACGTTGGCGGAAATATTAACGGCTACGTGGCGGAGAGTGATAACGTAGAGGGTGAAACTTCTATAAATAAGGTCAGCCCTTCGGTAGAGGAGGTTGTGGCTAAGGAAAGTCGGCCGTTTATAGATAGAGCAGCGGCAACGGATAGAACGTCTACCGAGAGAGGCTTTACCGAAGAAAGAGTATCTTTTGAGAGCGATTTTGTTGATGAAAGGGTATCTGTCGCGGAAAAGGTGGTATCTAAGGAAAGTCAACCAATGGGTGACGAGGTGAAGTTTTCCGCAGCGATGGAGGCAAACGTTCCGCTAGATAAAAAAGAGCAAAAAAGGCTTGCAAAGGAGGCGGCAAAAAACAAGCGCGCGGAGGAGCGCGCACTCAAAAAAGCCGAAAGACAAAAGGAGCAAGCAAACGCGTTAAAAGAAAAAAATCGCAAGCGGCAGTTGCTTCGTGAGCAACAAAAGCAGCTTGCCGCTGAGCGCGAAAGAAGAAGAAAGGAAGAAAAAGCGCACAAAGAGCAAATGAAAATTAAAGAGCAAGCTAGGCGCGACGTGCAAATGATTGAAGCTAAACGTCAAAAGCAGTTAAAGCGTCAAGAGCAAAAGGCAGAGCGCATACGTTTAAGAAAAGAAGAGCGCAAGGCGCGCCGCCAAAAAAGAGAGAGCAACGTTACAATTAATGGCGACAACCATACAAGCGGTGGCAACGGTAACAACGGCGGCAACAGACGTGGCAAAAATATGGAAGGCGGCTGGATTTCCGCAGTAGTGGCACTGGGGCTTGCTACGTTGGTGCTTACCGGTGTTTTGACCTATAATCTTGTTCGCCCCGAAACTAACGGTGCAGCTCTTGAAAACGTATACCGTAGGTCTTTTTACGATACGGTTGAGCAAGTGGATAACATTGACCTTAACCTATCCAAAATTATAGCAACCAAGGATAACGATACAGCGCAAACCTATCTTGTTGACCTTGCAATCAACAGCGAACTTGCTGAAAACGACCTTTCAAGCTTGCCCTTAAAGGACGAAAACAAGTTTTATACAACCAAGCTTGTCAATCAAATTGGCGACTATGCAAAGTATTTAAACAATAAATTGATTGACGGCGGCACGCTTTCTTCTAAGGACAGACAAAGCCTTAAAGAGTTATATGAAGCAAACAAGGCACTTCGCGATAGTTTGCAAAAGAGTATGCAAAGCATGGGTGCAGACTTTGACTTTACCGCGCTTAACAAAAACACCAACAGTTTTTTGGTGGATAACTTTAATCAGCTAGAAAACCTTTCGGTAGAATACCCCGAGTTAATTTATGACGGACCTTTTTCCGATGGACAGGAAGATAGAACGCTTAAAGGAGTTAGTGGCAACGAGGTAAGCGAGGCTGAGGCACGGGATATTTTTACAAAAATATTCAACGACAGGGGCTTAAAGGATATTAGGAGTGAGGGAACAACCGAAAGCATTTTTGAGTGTTATAACTTTTCCGCAATGGCTGACGGCGCACCCGTATACGCACAGATTACCAAAAAAGGTGGCAAACTTGTCCTTTTTAACAGCCCTGGCAGCTGCAATGCCGAAAACTACGGCAGCGACTACGCAATAGAAAAGGCTCAGCAATTTTTAAGCGAGGTTGGCTTGCAAAAAATGTCGCCCGTGTGGATAAATCTATCTAACAACGTGTATACAATCAATTTTGCATATGAGCAAAATGGTGTTGTATGCTATCCGGACTTAGTAAAAGTTAGGGTATGTGCAGAAACGGCAGACGTGCTTGGCTTAGAGGCGACCTCCTATTATATAAACCACCACGACAGAACGATTGGCGGTGCAACTTTGAGCGAGGCGCAAGCAAGACAAAAGGTAATGGACGAAATAGAAATTGACAGTGCAAGACTTTCCGTTGTGCCGGTTGGCAATTATAGTGAAAAGCTTTGTTACGAGTTTAGTGGTTCTATGGACGGCGACACCTACTACGTCTATATTGATGCAAAGAGCGGTAGACAGGTAGAGATGTTTAAGGTAATAGAAAGCACCGAAGGCACCTTGCTTATGTAATTTGTTTATGTAATTATGTTTAGGTTATAAAGCCTTGATAAAAGTAAAAAAAGAGTTTGACTTAAATCAAACTCTTTTTACTTGTTAATTTTTATTTATTCGTCTAAGCGTTTTATAACCCTTTTGCAAAGGCTAAAACCTTTCGCGTTAAGTCTTCCACAGTGCCATCGTTTATAATAACGGTGCTGTTTTTAACTTTGCGGTCAAAGGAAAAATTATCGTAATCAATCTGTAAACTTTTGCGTAGTTCAAATTGCTCCTTTGTCATATTTGGGCGAGCGATAACGCAGTTTAGCCTGTCGGGCAAGGCACGGGTGATAACTAAAACCCCATCAAACCTATCCTCGTAGCCAAATTCGTATAAAAGTGGCACTTCAATAAAGACAGGACCATTTAGTTTTTTTGCTTGTTTTAACGCAATTTCCATTGTCGGCTTTGTTATAATCTCGGTCAGTGCGCGATATTTTTCGCTATCGCAAAAAACTAGCCTTGCAATCTCTGCTTTATCAACTTTAAGACAAAATTTACCGCTAACAGCTGTGGGAAAAACCTTTTTTATGGCGCGCAAAATGGACTGTTTTTTATACAGTTCGTGCACGATGTAATCGCAACTTATCGTGTTGTATCCTGCCCCTTTTAACGCAAGGGTTGCGGTGCTTTTACCGCTGCCTATACCGCCCGTTATGGCAAAAAGTTTTTGTTTATTTTGCATCAAACCACGTTTTACCGCTTCCTAAGCCTACGGTTAGCTTAACCGCAAGGTCGGCTGCGCCCTCCATTTCTTCTACGAGTATCGCTTCCACCTTATCTTTAATGGATTGGTGTGCGTCAATAATTAGTTCATCGTGAACTTGCAGGATAAGGTATGCGTCAAGCCCCTCGTCTTTAAGGCGCTTATGCACGCCAAGCATAGCAAGCTTAATAATATCTGCGCTACTACCTTGAAGTGGCATATTCATTGCAACGCGTTCACCAAATTGGCGCATATTATAGTTTGCCGATTGCAACTCTCTAATATATCTTCTTCGTCCCAAAAAGGTGCAAATATAGCCATTTTCCTTAGCAAAAGCCACGTTTTTGTCCATATAAGCTTTTACTTCTGGGTATTGTTTAAAATATTCGTTAATATATCCACGCGCTTCGGCGGCGGAGGTCTTAATATTTTTTGCTAAACCGTATTCGCTTATGCCGTAAATTATGCCAAAGTTAACAGCCTTTGCAGAGCTACGCATTTGCGGTGTAACCTTGTCTAGTGGCAACTTAAACACCTTTGATGCCGTGTCCGCGTGGACGTCTGCACCGTTATTAAATGCGTCAATCAGCGTTCTGCAACCGGAAAAGGCTGCCAAAAGCCTAAGTTCTATCTGCGAGTAGTCGGCAGAAACAAGTATTCTATCGCCCGAGCGAGGCACAAAAAATCTTCTCAGCTCCTTGCCCTCATCTTCACGGACGGGTATGTTTTGCAAGTTAGGCTCTTTTGAAGAAAGTCTGCCGGTTGCCGTAACCGTTTGGTTAAACGAGGTGTGGATAAGCCCCGTTGCCTTGTCGATAAGGGGCTTAAAGCCTTCGATATACGTCGATTGAAGTTTTTGTATTCTGCGATATTTTAAAATTAGCGGAACGATGGGGTGCGCGTCTTCTAAGCTTTCCAAAAGGTCGGCAGAGGTAGAATATCCCGTCTTGGTCTTTTTGCCCTTGCCTATTTTAAGCTTTTCAAAAAGTAGTTCGCCAAGCTGTTTGGGGGAGTTGACGTTAAGCGTTTGGTCATCGGCAAGTTCGCGAATTTGTGCTTCCGTTTGGGTAAGGAAATCACGATATTTTTCGCCCGTTTTGTAAAGTGCGTCCGTGTTGACTTTAAAGCCTGCCTCCTCCATATCGAATAAGACGGAGGATAGGGGCAGTTCCATATCGCTATAAAGGTTTAACACGCCTTGTTCGGCCATCATAGACCAAAGTTTTTTTTCTATCACGGCAAGCGAAAAGGCGGGGTGCTCGGCATCTAAACCGTATTCTAATATAACGTCTTGCAAGGTTTCGTTGCCACTGCGAAAATCTGCAAGGTATTTCATAAGCGCAACGTCAGCAACTGCACAGTTTAACGCTTCGCCACAAGTAGATTTTAATAAATGTTTAAAGTCCTTGCCGTTGTATAGCACAACCTTTTTGCTCGATTTCAAAAGGGGTAAAAGGGCGGTTAAGGCAGTAGATAGGCTAACGCCATCGTCAAGCAAGGTTTGCATAATGGGAATAACGTATTCCGTGCCTTTGCTGTAAATGTAAACGGCTGTTTTTGTAACGTCTATTGCCGTGCCGTCGCCAAGAGTTTCTGCGTTAAAGGTGGAAAGGTCGTGTAATTTTATCGTTTTTTCTATCGTTAATTCAGCTTTTTCTACATTTATTTCAGCCGTTGTTGCTGTTGTGGGCGAGGTCGGTTTAGATAGGCTTCCATCAAAAAGCTCGTCTTTTCTCGCCAACGTTTTGAACTCTAACTCAGCAAAACGTGCCCTTACCGACGGGGGAAGTGGAAGGTTAAACGCCATATTTGCAATGCAAGTGTCCACACCACAGTTGGTGTCGATAGTGGCAAGGGTTTTAGAAAGTCTGCAAAGCTGTTCGTTATTTTTCAGTTTTTCTTGCAACTTGCCCTTAATTTCGTCTACGTGTGCGTAAAGATTATCTACGTCACGGTAGTCTTTAAGCAAGGTCATTGCAGTTTTTTCGCCAACACCGGGCACACCGGGGATATTGTCGCTATTATCTCCCATAAGTGCTTTTAATTCTATAATTTGCCAAGGCTCTAACTCGGTTTTTTGCTTAAAATTATCATTAGTAAAAACGTCAACGTCCGTTAAGCCCCTTTTGGTAAAATGAACTTCCGTTTGCTCGTCAACCAGTTGCAAGGCATCGCGGTCACCGGTAATAATAACGGTGGGCACGTCTGTGTTTTTAGCGATAGTTCCAATAATATCGTCCGCCTCTGAGCCCTCTTTTTCCATAACGCAAACGCCCATCTGCGTTAAAAGTGCTTTAAGTAGTGGTATTTGTGGGCGCAATTCTTCGGGCATAGGTTTTCTTGTGCCCTTGTATTCAGCGTAAATTTTATGGCGGAAAGTGGGGGCTTTTAAATCGAAAGCACAAACAACAGCGGTGGGCTTTTCATCGCCAAGCATTTTGAAAAACATATTCATAAAGCCGTAAACTGCGTTGGTATACTCGCCCTTTTTAGTCATAAGAGGGGGCATAGCATAAAACGCGCGATTTATAAGGCTGTTTCCGTCGATAAGAACCAATTTTTCCATAAAAATTCCTTTTATACGCTTGCGTTATCTTAAAAATTGTGCTATTATCATATAGCAATCAGGTTGAAAGAACGCACTAATAAGTAATTCTAACAATAATTTTAACAAAAATACCTGTCTTTTGCAATAGAAAGTGAATAAAAATAAGCCGAAGTGGTGAAATTGGCAGACGCGCTGGACTCAAAATCCAGTGGTAGCGATACCGTGCGGGTTCAAGTCCCGCCTTCGGCACCAAATTGGTCCAAGTCGAACCTAAAAGGTTAGGCAGGGACCAATTTTTTTGTTTATAGATAGGTTACGGGATTTGAACGGGTAGGCATCGCAAGCCTAAAAATTTGAAGCTTAAACTATGGCTTGCGATAAAAGGTGGTCACCCACCTTTTACTACCCCGGCGTGAAAACGAGCGTGTAGCCGACAGGCTACGCAAAATTTTAATTTTGCAAAAGTTTAGTATAAACTTTTAGCGAAGTGGAGCAAGTCCCGCCTTCGGCACCAAAACAGCCCGAGTTGAACAAAGCAGTTCAATACGGGCTGTTTTTATGTTATAAAAAGGCGGGGCTTGAATGAGGAGCCGTGAGCGATAGCGAGCAGTTTTGCCGATAGGCAAAATGTAATGCCCAGTGGGCATTGCAGCGGAGAAGGTCGCACAGGCTTAATCCACTAGCGTGGGACAGCAACCCTTTTGTCGCAATGTCCGTCAAGTAAGATAAGGCGACATTTCCCCTAATAGGGGAATCCCCCGCCTGGCACCAGTAAAAAAGACGACCAATCGGTCGTCTTTTAATTTCTAAAAACTTTTAAGATTTACTTTGCGCCTTTGTGGTTAAACACAATGGCAATGGTCTTAAACAAAATTTTAGCGTCAAGCAAAAGTGAACGTTTTTTGATATATTCTATATCTTGAACTATTTTTTCTTCCGGCTTCAAGTTATATCCGCCGTTGATTTGCGCAAGGCCTGTAAGACCGGGCTTAACCAACAATCTTTGCGAAAAACCGTGGACGTATTTTTCAAATTCGTTGTAAAAAACCTCTCTCTCGGGGCGGGGGCCGACAAGGGACATTTTTCCTGTAACGCAAAGCCAAAGTTGAGGCAATTCGTCAAGGCGGGAGCGGCGGAGTTTTCTGCCAAAGGGATAAATTCTGTCATCGTCATCGCCCATAGACCACTTTGCACCGTCCTTTTCGGCATCGACATACATAGACCTAAACTTAACAACCTTAAACTTTTTGCCGTTAAGCCCAAGCCGCTCTTGTCGATAAAAAACGGGGCCCTTAGAGGTGCATTTTATAATGATTGCAATAACCAAAAAGGTGGGGGAAAGCAAAATTAACGCAAGAAGACAAGTGATAAAGTCAAAACACCTTTTTAAAAAGCGGTAAAAAAGTTTTTTAGGCAGTTTGCCAAGCTTTTCTATCTCAAACTCCTTGGTTGGAACATATGGTAAAATAACTTGTTCCTTCCCCTCGGTGATAGGGCAGACGGCACCGTCTACGCTCGTAGCAGTATTTTTGATTAAATTTTCGTCATTTGTTTTTGCCATCGAACGTTTCCCTTATGCCTTTATGCGATTAAAACCGCACGTAATTAGATTGTGCAAAAAATAAAAAAATAAGAAAAAACCGTAAAAAGTAGTTACTAAAATATAGTTAAAAATGGTCGGTAAAAATATTTTAACACCGTTTTAGCTTTTCGTCAACCCTTACTGTAAAAATCAATCGCGCAAAAAGGCATTATTATGGCTTTATTACGGCATTATTGTAGCGTTATTGTAAAGTGCTGTGGCAAATAATAAATTTTAGCCCTTAAAACCAGTCTTTTGCTTAGTAAATTGCATGTATATTTCATTTACATTTTGACTTAAAGTGATTGAATTTTATTTTTATATGTGTTATTATAGTCAAAGAACTTAGCCGCAAGGGCTTAGCATATGGCGGCAGCCTTTTTGGTGGTCCAAACGTTGCAAACTAGCGGCTATGCTCGGCACAAAAAAACAATAAATTTTTAAGGACAAATTATTATGGCATACGATTTTGAAAAAGTTTTGGCTCAATTTCAACTTGATTGCAAGTTAATTTCTTGCGAACGCTATGGTGAGGGACACATCAACGAAACCTACCTTGCTATTGTTGAAGAAAACGGTGAAAAAAAGCAATATATCGTTCAAAAAATCAACAGCAATCTCTTTAAGGACGTAGATAAGTTGATGAACAACATACGCCTTGTAACCGAATTTAACCGTGAAAAAATAAAGGCACGCGGCGGCAACCCCGATAGAGAAAGCCTTTCTATCGTATACGCAAAGGACGGCAAGCCCTATTATCACTGTGAAAAGTGCGATGCTTATTTTCGTATATACAAGTTTATCACCGATGCAATCGCTTATCAGGTAGTTGAAAAGCCCGAGCATTTTTATGAAAGCGCAGTAGCGTTTGGCAACTTTGCAAACCTTTTGGCAGAGTTTGACGCAACCCAGCTTTACGAAGTTTTGCCCGACTTCCACAACACCGAAAAACGCTTCCGTGATTTTGAAGCTTCTCTTAAAGCCGACAAGGCAGGCAGGGCAGCAAGCGTTAAAAAGGAAATTGACTTTTACCTTTCTAGAAAGCACTATTGCAGTAAAATTGTTTCACTTTTAAGAAGTGGCGAAATGCCCACCAAGGTTACTCACAACGACACAAAGCTTAACAACGTTATGCTTGACGCAAAGACGGGCAAAAACGTAGCCGTTATCGACCTTGACACTATTATGCCGGGCAGCATTTGCTACGACTTTGGCGACAGTATCCGTTTTGGCTGCAACCCCGCAGCAGAGGACGAACCCGACCTTTCAAAAGTTAATTTTGATATCAACCTTTTTGAAAGCTATGCAAAGGGCTATCTTTCAGCGGTAGGCAAGGGCGCAACTCAAATTGAGCGCGACAACCTTGCTTTTGGTGCAATTTTAATGACTTACGAGTGCGGTATGCGCTTCCTTGCCGACTATTTAGACGGCGACGTTTACTTCCGCACGCATAGAGAGGGACACAATCTTGACAGAACCAGAACTCAAATCAAAATGGTTGAGGATATGGAAAAAGTTCTTCCTCAAATGGAAGCTATCATTAAAAAGTATTAATCTATAAAATAATATAGAAGACCGGAGAAGACCGCAGAAACCTGCATAATCCCGCAGAAAAATTTTGTAAAAAGAAAACGCCACTTTCAAAAAGTGGCGTTTTTAATTTTAACTATAAGTTTTAATTGTTTGTTTTAATTTTAGGTTATGGGTGTAATTGCTTGATAACTGTCAAAATTACTTAATAACCTTTTGTCCGCCCATAAAGGGTTGCAACACTTCGGGCACGTTCACGCTACCGTCAGCATTTTGATATTGTTCAACAAGCGCGGGGAAAATTCTGCTGGTTGCAAGACCGCTGCCGTTAAGTGTATGAACAAACGCAGGCTTGCCGGTGCTCGCATCACGATACTTAGTATTGTTTCTTCTTGCTTGGTAATCGTTTGCGTTAGAAACGGAGCTGACCTCTTTATAAATGCCCATAGAAGGAATCCAAACTTCAATATCGTAAGTTCTTGCCATAGAAGCCGAGCAATCGCCGGCAGCAAGCTTACTTACGTGGAAGTGAAGTCCCAATTTTTCCATAAGGCTTGCAGCCTTGTTGACCAATTCTTCAAAAGCCGCCTTGGACTGTTCGGGGGTGGTAATTTGCACCATTTCTACCTTGTTAAACTGGTGACCGCGCACCATACCGCGCTCCTCTGCGCGATAAGAGCCGGCTTCCTTACGATAGCAAGGGGTGTATGCAAAAAGCTTAATAGGCAATTTAGCCTCGTCAATAATTTCGCCTGCATAAAGGTTTACAAGTGCAGTTTCCGCTGTGGGAAGCATAAAACGGTTTTTCTTTCTGTCCTCATCGCAGTCAAGCCAGAAAACCTCGTCTGCAAATTTGGGGAATTGACCTGCGCCAAAACCGCAGTTATAGCCTAGTTGGTGAGGGGGCAAAATAAATTCGTAACCATCTTTTAAGTGCTCACTGATAAAGAAGTTAAGAAGCGCCCATTCAAGCCTTGCGCCGTCACCGCGATATGCCCAAAAGCCTCTGCCGGCAAGTTTTGCGCCACGGTCATAGTCGATTATGCCAAGCTTTGTGCAAAGGTCCACGTGGTTTTTTGGTTCAAAATCAAACTTGGGCTGCTCGCCAAAAGTTTTAATAACTTTGTTGTTTTCCTTTTCGCCGGGCAAAAGGTCCTCGTCGGGAATATTAGGAATGCGTGCAATCGCGTCAAAAAGCTCGTCCTCAATGGCTTTTGCCTTTGCATCGCCCTCAGCAATCTTTTCGCCAAGTTCTCTCATTTCCTTAAAAATATGTTCTACCGGCTGACCTGCCTTTTTAAGTGCGGGTATTTGTGCCGAAACCTTGTTGCGCTCTGCCTTTAACGTTTCAACGGAGGATATAACCGACCTTCTTTCCTCGTCAAGCGCTATAATAGGCGCAAAATCTATATCGTGTCCCTTTCTTTTTAAAAGCTCGGTGTATTTTTCCTTATTTTCCTGAATTTTTCTTAAATCCAACATAAAAAGTATCTCCGTTTTTGTTTTTTACCATATTATTTTATATCTTTTTCAAAGAAAAAGCAATGCTTTTGCACCTTTTGCAAAGACATTTTGTTAAATATGAAAAATTTTAACAAAAATATACCCCAAAAGCCACCTTTTTGTTGATTATTTACAATTTTATTGTTAAAATATAACCATAAAACTTTTGTAGATGCTAAAAAACCGCCAAAAATTTAGGCGGATAAATCACACGCGGGGCAAGGGTAATAAAAAGCGATGATAATCGGCATATAGGCTTATAGGTTTATAGGGCATTATATAGCAAGGCTTACCAAATTGGTTTTAATGCTGTATAATCCACCTTTTGACACCCCAAACGGAGAAAAATGAAAGACAGGCTTTTTCACTTAAAAGAATTTATCGAAAAAAACGGCAAGGTTACTTTGCACGAGTTGGAGTGCGCCTTTCCCGACGTGTCGACTATGACGCTTCGTCGCGATTTACAGCGTCTTGAAGAAGCAAACGCAATCTTTCGTATTCCGGGCGGGGCAATCTCCGTCGATGCGGTTGTTCGTTCCAACGAGGGTGCTGTGTCCGAGCGTATTCACTATAAAGCAGAAGAAAAATTGGAGATTGCTGACAAGGCGGTTAAACTCGTTGAACCGCAAAGCTGCGTGTTTATAGATGGCGGCTCGACAACCACCTATTTTGCAAGGGCGTTACCAGATGATAACTTTTACGTGCTTACAAACGCCGTTCTTATTGCCGAAACTGTGCTTAGAAAGCACAAACCCACCGTGTCATTACTCGGGGGCGACCTAAACAAAAGTAATTTTATCACGGTAGGCAAAACTTGTCTTGATTTTATCGAAAACATCAATATTGAAACGGCGGTTATGACAGCAACCGGCTTTATAAAAGACACGTGGAGCTTTACTTGTGGTGGACAGGCAGAAGCGGACGTAAAGCGCAGGGTTATTGAAAAGGCGGATAACGTTATAATGCTACTTGACAGCAGCAAGGTCAATAAAAAAACGCCATACACCTTTGCGCACCTAACCGACGTAAATTGTATGGTAGTAGACTCTGCTTTCCCACGTGAAGTAAAAAACACTATGGAACAAATGGGCATAAAGGTTTATTAAGTTAATAAAAATTATTAACTCTTACTAACTTACTTAAAATTCTTGCCCTACAATAATTTAAATGTTATTATTTATTAATAAGCTAATCGCTCGGTTAGTTTAATGCTGTTGCGCGGCGATAGTTAAATCGCAGGTTAAATATTGTGGCTTCGGCTAGTCGTTTAATCGCTTATGCGCACGGGCAACGACGTATAACAGTAAATCCAACGCAAAGGAAAAATTATGTTTAAAAGATTACGCGCGGATATAAGGGCGGCTAAACGCAACGACCCCGCAGCCCGCAGTAAATTTGAAATTTGGCTTACCTATTCGGGTGTCAAGGCTCTGTCTTGGCACAGGGTTGCCCATTTCTTTCATAAAATACACTTTAAGCTATTTGCGCGCATGCTGTCGCAATGGGCAAAGTTTTGGACGGGTATTGAAATTCACCCTGCCGCAAAAATAGCGGGCGGTGTGTTTATAGACCACGGCGCAGGCGTTGTCATTGGCGAAACGGCTGAGATTGAGGAAGACGTTATTATATACCAAGGCGTAACCCTTGGCGGCACGGGCAAAGAGAGTGGCAAACGTCACCCCACCATTAAAAAGGGCGCGGTAATCAGTGCCGGTGCAAAAATTTTGGGCGGCTTTACCGTTGGCGAATATGCTAAAATCGGTGCGGGCGCAGTAGTTTTGAAAGAGGTTCCGCCATATACCACGGTGGTTGGCGTTCCTGGTAAAATCGTGCGCGTCAACGGCGCAAAGGTTGTTGACCTTGAACAAGATAAGCACGACCCCGTTGCTGAGGAGCTGTGTAAACTTAGAGAAAAGCTTTTCCTTTTAGAAGAAAGGCTAAATAAATACGAAAACTTAAACGGCACACTTGAACAAAAGCCCGCAACCAATGTGGTGGTTGAGGACGGTCTAGCAAGTGAAATAGGCAACGTAGTGGTTGAGGCAGACCTAACCAATGACGAAACTTCAACCCCCGACACAACCAATAATTAAAAACTAAAACCTTAAAAAATCAAACGGCATTAAAAGCTAATTTACGGAAATATTATGAAAATTTACAACAGTTTAACAGGCAAAAAACAGCAATTTACCCCCATAACCCCCGGCAAAGTAAAGATGTATGCTTGCGGTATCACCGTTAGTGGCGAGGCGCATATTGGTCACGCTTATCAAGCACTTATTTACGATATTATAAGAAAATATCTCGAAAAAAAGGGTTACGAGGTTACTTATGCCCGCAACTATACTGACGTTGACGATAAAATTATCGCTAAATCAAACGAAACGGGTATCCCTGCGGATATTTATGCGGAAGAAATGATTAAAAATATCGACGAGCAAATGGCTCGCCTTGCAGTTGACGACCCGACCATTTGGATTAAGGCAACCCAGTGCATCGACGATATTATCGACTTTACTGCAACCCTTATCAAAAAGGGCTATGCTTATGCAACCGATAAGGGCGACGTTTATTTTTCGGTTGAAAGCTTCCCTTCCTATGGCAAACTTTCACATAGAAATTTAGACGATGCGCTAAACGGTGTGCGTGTTACTAATGATGAAGAAAAGAAAAACCCCTTAGACTTTGCCCTTTGGAAATCTGCAAAAGAGGGTGAGCCAAGCTGGCATTCCCCTTGGGGCGAGGGCAGACCGGGCTGGCATATAGAATGCTCTACAATGAACTATAAGACCTTTGGCGAGCAGATTGATATACACGGCGGCGGTAGAGATTTAATTTTCCCCCACCACGAAAATGAAATTGCGCAGACGGAAGCACTTACCGGTAAACCTTTTGCGGCTTTTTGGATTCACAACGGACTTATCAAGGTAAACGGTCAAAAAATGAGCAAGTCCTTGGGCAACAGCCTTTTCTTAAAAGACTTGCTTGACAAATACGGCAACGAAACTATTAAGCTTGCACTTTTGCAAACCAACTATCGTGGCGATATTAACGTAACGGATAATCTTTTCCCCGACGCAGAAAAGCACCTTTACGATTTTTACAAGGTATTTAAGGCTGCCGAAGATGCCGGCATAGAGCTTTCTGGCGAATACCCCGAAATTGACGAGCAATTTAACAGCTGTATGGACGACGACTTTAACACTGCACTTGCAATTAGCAACCTTTACGGCTACTTCAAAAAGGCAAGAGCAATGGTTGCAAACGGCGACAAGGCGGTAGGCGCTTATCTTGCACAAATTAAAAAGACATATTCTTTGCTTGGCTTGTTTAGGGCTGACGCTACGGAATTTGTAAACGCTTACGACCAAAAGCACGCGGTTAACCTTGCGGACTTCCCTGCGGAAGTGGTTGCCCTTGCTGACGAGCGTTTTGAGGCTAAAAAGAATAAAGACTGGGGCAAGGCAGACGCTTTGAGGGCGCAAATTGCTGAGCTTGGCTATGAAGTTAAGGACAGCAAAGACGGCTACACCTTAATTAAAAAATAATAGAATTATTTATAAATTAAAAGCAACCAAATAAAATCAAAGCAACAAAGAAAAAGCAATCTAGTTTTGCGCTTTGCAAAACGGAAGCTTGCTAAAAAACAACCTTTTAAATAAAGGATAAATTAAAAATAGGTAAACCAAATGATAACTTCAAAACAACTACGTGAAAAATGGATTAAATTTTATGAAGAACGCGGACACGTCAACATCGGTGCTGTATCTTTAATTGGCGACGGCACAACGGGCGTTATGTTTAACGTTGCAGGTATGCAGCCCTTAATGCCATACTTGCTTGGCAAAAAGCACCCCGCAGGCACAAGGCTTTGCAACGTTCAAGGCTGTGTAAGAACGGTTGACATTGACTCTGTCGGCGATGCAACCCACTTTACCTTTTTTGAAATGATGGGCAACTGGTCGCTTGGCGACTACTTTAAGGCGGAAAAAACGCGTTGGTCGTTTGAACTATTGACGCAAGTTTTCGGATTTGATAAAGATAAAATTTGTTCCACCGTTTTCGAGGGGAACGAAAGCGCACCGAGAGATGAAGAAACAGCAACCTTGTTAAAAGGACTTGGCATAAAGGAAGAAAATATTTTCTATTTGGACAAGTCTAACAACTGGTGGGAGTTAGAAGGCACCGTTGGCACCCCTTGTGGACCGGACAACGAGTGGTTCTACCCTCGCCACGACAACCCTTGTTGCGACACTTGCGACGTAAACTGCGATTGTGGCAGATACGTTGAAATTGGCAATGACGTATATATGCAGTATAAAAAGTTAGAGGGTGGCAAATACGAGGAGCTTGCAAACAAAAACGTTGACACCGGCTTTGGTCTTGACAGATTGTTGCTCTTCTTAAACGGCTTAACCGACGGCTATAAAACCGACCTTTTTGACGGTGCAATCAAACATTTAGAAGCTGTTTCTCAAAAGAGTTACGATAATGACGAAAAGGCGCAAAAGGCAATGCGTATTATCGCAGACCATACAAGAACTTCCGTTATGCTTATCGGCGACAAAAACGGTATTACCCCCTCAAATACGGGCGCTGGCTATATTTTAAGAAGACTTTTACGTAGAGCAATAAGATACTGTATGTCCTTAGAGGTCGAGCCTACCGTTATGTGCGACGTTGCTAAGATTTTTATCGAAAAAATCTATGACGAAGCGTATCCCTTGCTTGTTGAAAAGGAAGATTACATTTTAGACGAAATCAATAAGGAAATTAAAAAATTCCTCGCAACCCTTGCTTCCGGTATGAAGGAGTTTGAAAAGTGCGTAGTGGGTATGGAAAGGAAAAATGCGTTTATGGCGCAAAAAGACCCCTTTTACGTGCCCGAAACGGAAATATCCGGCAAACAAGCGTTTAGGCTTTACGATACTTTCGGTTTCCCTTTGGAATTGACGGTAGAGCTTGCAAGCGAGCGTGGACTTACTGTTGACGAAAAAAGCTTTGCAGAAGCTTTTAAGGCTCACCAAGAGCTTTCAAAAGCGCAAGCACAGGCAGCTAAGGGCGGCTTAACCGAGCAAAACGAAATGACGGTAAAATATCACACCGCAACGCACATTATGCTTGCAGGGCTAAGAAAAATGTTTGGCTTAAAGACCGAGCAAAAAGGTTCAAATATTACCGCCGAAAGATTGCGTTTTGACTTTAATTGCGACCATAAAATGACTGACGAGGAGCTTAAAGAGCTTGAAAACTTTGTCAACGACGTAATTGCAAGAAAAATTGACGTTGTAAAAACGGAAGAAAAGTATTGTGATGCTGTTAAAACGGGCGCATACGGCGTGTTTAACGCAGAAAGTGACGACCAAATGATAACCGTTTACACCATAAAGGACGTTGACAGACAAATTTGCGGTGGCCCTCACGTTAAAAACACGGGCGAGCTTGGTCAGTTTGTCATTAAAAAGGAAGAAAGCTCGTCGTCGGGCATCCGCAGAATAAAGGCAGTATTAAAATAAAAAATCGCATTTAATCGATTGACAAACAAAAAAAATTATCATATAATGTTTAGGCTGTTGAAAAAACAGCCTAAACACGATATGTGTAATAAAGTGTTTACGTAATAAATTAAATAAGTAAAAGCAGTTTAATACTGATAATAATGCGCCGTTAGCTCAGCTGGATAGAGCGTTGGTCTACGGAACCAAAGGCCAGGAGTTCGAATCTCTTACGGCGCGCCAACAAAACAAGCAAGGATTTTTCCTTGCTTGTTTTGTTTTAAAGCGAGCCGTAAGAGATGAGAACGTAGTTCGCCCGTCAAATGACGGACAGGCAGAGATGGGCGAGGGCTCCGTAGCGACAGCGGAGGAGTATCTCAAAGAAGCGCCAACAAAACAAGCAAGGATTTTTTCTTGCTTGTTTTGTTTTAAAGCGAGCCGTAAGAGATGAGAACGTAGTTCGCCCGTCAAATGACGGACAAGCAGAGATGGGCGAGGGCTCCGTAGCGACAGCGGAGGAGTATCTCTTGGCTAATTAAATTGAAAAGAGAATTTTATGCAAGGCTACCTATAAAGGTGGCCTTTTTGCTTGGGTGTCTAATAAGGCGGACTGTTTGGTTGTAAAAAGGACTAAAAAACCAAACTTACGCGCAAAAAGTTTTTTAAAAATAAATATTGAACAAATAATTATTTTATGTTAAACTGATTATAATAAAATTAGTAAGGGAGGAATAATATGAAACTTTTAGGTAAATCGATAGTTGTTACGGGCGCATCGTCCGGTATGGGGAAAAGTATAGTAGAGCTGTTTGTTAAAGAGGGTGCATCGGTTGTTGCCGTTGCACGCAGAAAGGAACGTTTAGAAGCACTTGCGGACAGCTTGAAAGCAGAGGCAGGCAAGGTGGTAATTTTTGCTGGCGACGTTTCTAAAAGAGAAGATAACGAAGCGATGATTGACCTTGCTGTTAAAGAGTTTGGCAAGCTTGACGTGCTTGTTAACAATGCCGGCATTATGGACGATATGGCACCTATGGCTCAAACGAGTGACGAAAAATATCAGTCGGTTATGACGGTAAACGTTTATGGTCCAATGGCTGCAATGAGAAAGGCTTGTCAAGTTTTCCTTGCGCAAGGTAAGGGCGGCAATATCATAAACGTATCTTCGGTTGGCTCTATGCATCAGGCTGCCGGCCCCATCTACTGTGCGTCTAAGGCGGCACTTAACGCAATGAGCAAAAACACTGCGTATATGTATATGAAAGATAAAATCCGTTGCAACGTTATCGCCCCCGGTGGTATAAAGACGGAAATTGCTTCGGCAATGGGTATGCCTAATATGGAGGGCTACGGCAAACTAAGCGGAGTTTTACAGCTTGCACCCGAGCAAGGCGAAGCAACTGATATTGCAAACGCAGCACTTTATCTTGCAAGTGACGAGTCCGCTTACGTTAGCGGTGTAATTTTGCCAGTTGACGGCGGCTGGATTGCTTTCTAACAACAAAACAAAATTAAATTGTAATATTTAATCAAAAAACGGCAAAAAACCGCAAAAATCGTCATAAAACAATTTGACGGCGCATAAGTTAAACTATCCATTTCACAGGGGGATAGTTGTATGCGTGAGGATATTACCGATAGGATTTTGGAGGAGGCGGCTTTCATTGCTGAAACGGGTGCGACGGTAAGGGAAACTGCAAAAATTTTTAGATATTCTAAATCTACCGTGCACAAGGACGTAAGCGAAAGGCTGATAAAAATCGACAAAGAACTTTACGCGCGCGTAAAAATCGCACTGCAAAAAAACCTTGCCGAGCGGCACTTGCGCGGTGGCGAAGCAACGCGCAGAAAATATTTGCGACAAAGCGGACTGCCGTTTGAAGAATAGGTTTAATCAAAAACACCCGAGGGGACTTTTTAGCCCCCTCGGGTGTTGTATTTTTAATCGGGTGTTGTATTTTAACCTATATGGTCTTTTTATTTTGGAATTGTCTTTTTAATAGAGTGCCGTAGTTTTACTTTGGTGTTTTATTTATAAACCGCAATTAAATAATAAATTAAAACTATTATATTCTATATGCCGTTAAGATTATAGTGTTTTGTTAAGATAAGTGTCTAAAAACTCTAAAACCTTGTTTGAAGGCACGGCATATCCCGCCATAAATTCACTCGTATCTTTATTGACAGTGCCGGCATAGTTTACACCCACAACCTTAAAGTCGGGGCTAATGAGTGCGCCGCCACTTGAACCGTGGTCGGTATATGCGGTGTGCCTAATTACGTTAAAATCAACGTTGCTTTGGTTTTCGCTGATGTCAGGCTCGCCGTCCCCATTGCCATCCACTTGCAAATCAATTTTTGTATAACCCTCAACCTTGCCAAACGTAATGGCATTGTTTTGCCCAAGCGGAGAGCCAAGGGCGATAACGTCATCTTTTAATTTAGGCTCGGCTGCAAAATCAAGCGCAATAATTTCTGGCATCGTTTCGGCAGTAACCCCCACAGTAACAGTCAAAATGGCTAAATCGTAAGCAGAGTCAATAGCATCGCCATTAAGAAAATGGTTGCTATAAAGGCTTGCCGTCCACTCTTTTCCGTTACAATCGGTAACGGTATAAGTGGGGGAGCCGTAAACCGACTTATCGTAATATATTACGTGGCAGTTGGTCAAAATATAATATGTCGTCGTATACAAAATGTCACTTTCAATCAAAAAGCAAAAACCCGAGCCTGTCGACAGAATTTTTGTTCTAGCAGAGGTTGCGCTGAAAGTAATTTCCACCGCACCTTTAATTATGTCTTTTGTGGTAATAGCATTGGTGACTGCCGCGCCGTCAATAACGTAACCGGCATAAAGGGTAAAGTCTTTTCTAACTTTTTTAGAAAAGTCGTATTTTAACGTTAAATTTTCGTCCAAATACCAACCGGTAAAAACGTAATTTTCTTTTACGGGGTCTATTGGGGTTTCAAACGTTTCGCCCGCAATGGCCTCCGCCTCAAAATTATCCGTGCCGTTGTTGTAAACAAGGGTAATGGTGCAAGGGGTGCCGTCCGGCTTATAGAAATCGCAGCCAAAAAGCGTGCCAAAAATTAGCACGACACAAAGTAGTATTGATAAAATATTTAACCGCTTTTTCACGCAAACCTCCTTGCAAATATTTTTTTTAAGCAACAAAAAACCCCTGGCAAATATTGCTTACCATTATTTTAATATATACCATATTATATATAATACATTACCACTTTACTTAAATATTTGTCAAGAACAAAATTTACAAAAAAAAGGCAATAATCTCTCTATAAAAACACTTGACATAAAATAAGGTATATAATAAAATAAAATTGATAAATACCTAAACTGAAAGGTTCGCCTGACGGGGCAGGGGGTAAATTTTTAGGAATTAGACAGGGCTAATGCGCCTTGTTAAATCACGTTCCTCCCTTCGCTCTGACAGCGGAGGGAGTTTCTTTTTTATAAAGTTTTTTATGAAAGGTTTTATAAAGGACCTTAGAATACTTGTAAAAACTAAACCCTTAAACTAAAAAGCAAAAATACTTTGCACAGTCAAAAAGGCGGTTAACCTTTAAAAGGAGAGAAAAATGAAAAGATTTTTGGTTTTACTACTCAGCTTGGCTTTAATTTTTACGTCAGTATTAGCATTTGGCTGTAAAAAACCGGAGGGCGACGCAAAGCTTTCGCTCTACGCGCCCGACGGCGCGCCCGCCCTTTCCGTTGCAAGACTTTTGCACGATGATAAAGCGGTAGAGGGTGTTGACGTAAAGGTTGTTAGCGCAAACGTTATTCAAACTTACGTTACGGGCGCAAATCCCACGGCGGATTTTTGTATTATGCCTGTTAACGCGGCAAGCAAGCTTTTGGGCTCTGCAAACAACTACCAAATGCTTGGCGTTGTGACGCACGGCAACTTGTTTTTAATGAAAAAGCAAAGCTCAGCCGATATTAACACCGACAATTTGGATACCCTTAAAGGTAAAAAGGTAGGTGTGCTAAATATGGCAAACGTGCCCGGCTTGACCTTTAAGGCAATCTTAAATGATTTTGAACTTGACTACGTTGATATTACCTCAACGGGCACAGTTGATAGCAACAAGGTTAACTTGGTTGCTTTAACTGATGGCACGGCGGTTACCCCAAGCGCAGATTGCGACTATTTTGTTGTGCCAGAGCCTGCTGCCACCACCAAGCAAAACGCAACGGGTGGCAAATTGCAGATTGCGGCGTCATTGCAAGCGCTTTACGGTTTTAAAAACGGTGGACAAACGGGTTTCCCGCAAGCCGTTTTGGTTGCAAAAAAGACTGTTATACAACAAAAGCCTAACGTGGTATCTGCGCTAATAAACTCTTTCGCTCAAAACGCAAGTTGGCTAACTGATGAGGGCACCACCACTACCGATATAGTAAACGCTGTGAAGAGCGGTTTTGTCGACAAAGAAATGGGACAAACCTTTAATGCAAACAATCTTTCGCCCGCGGTAATACAAAACTGTGCTATAAGCTTTAAGAGCGCAGCAGAAGAAAAGACGGCTGTCCTTGTATATTTAGCAAAGCTTAACACCATTAGTAACAATGCGTGGGGCACCCCTGTTGACACCTTTTTCTATACCGCTGACTAACACTCACAACCGATAATACTTATAATAATTTTTTTACGCAATATTAAACTTTCAAAACTTTGACGGAGAGAAAAAATGAAGTTTTTTTCTAAAAATCGCTTAATAAACTTTGCGCTTGGCGTGCTTTCACTTGCTACTATGTGGCTAGTGTGGTTTATTGCGGAAAAAACCGTCAAAAACCAATACGTTTTGCCCGGCAGCACTGATACAATCGCCGCTCTTTTTAATTTGCTTGGCGAGCCGTTTTTTTGGGAGGCTATGGGTAGAACGCTGTTAAAGGTGGTTTACGCCTTTGCAATATCCTTTGTTTTGGCAGGGCTTTTTGCTTCGCTTGGCAAAATATTCCGTCCGCTAGGCACCTTTCTAAAACCTTTCATTTCTGTTGTAAGAACGTTGCCTACAATGGCAGTTTTGGTGTTGATTTTAATTTATACAAACAGAACGACAGCCCCCGTTATAGTTGCCTCGTTAGTGCTTTTTCCAATGATTTACGCACAGTTTAACAGCGCGCTAAACGACATAGACGATGGCATTATAGCTGCGGCAAAGGTATTTGACCTATCTAAAAAAGACAGAATTTTCAAAGTATACTTGCCGATAGTTGCGCCAAACGTATTGTCGCACGTGGGCAGTAACCTTTCTTTTGGCATTAAGCTTGTTATTTCCGCCGAGATAATGGCTTATACCTTTACTAGCCTTGGCGGAATGATGCAAGCGGCAAACGCAATGTTTGACGTAACAAGGCTTGCCGCACTAACGATAGTAGCCGTTCTTTTAGGGCTTGCTGTTGAGATTGTTTTTCACCTTATAACGCGCGCGTGCTTCAAGTGGACAAGGGCAGAGGAGGGGACAAATGATTGAAATTAAAAACCTCAGCAAAAAATATCCCAAAACGCAAGTTTTTTCCGCCTTTAACCTCAGTATAAAAAAGGGTAAAATAACCTGTATTTTAGGGGAAAGTGGCTCGGGCAAAACCACACTTTTGAATATTTTAGCAGGGCTTACCGATTATGAGGGCGAGGTCAACGCACCCCCTTGTTCATACGTGTTTCAAAAACCAAACCTTTTCCCAAACCTTACGGCAAAGCAAAACCTTACGTTAGTTTGCCGTGATGAAGATATGGTTAACGATATGGCAGAAGAATTAGGCATTAAAGACAAATTAAACTCATACCCCAAGCACCTGTCCGGCGGGCAAGCGCAAAGGGTGGCACTAGCAAGAGGCTTGCTTTTTGACCGAGAGCTATTACTTTTAGACGAACCTTTTGCCAACCTTGACTTAGGCTTAAAATTCCATTTGATAGACAAGGTAAAAAAGCTGCACGAACAAAAGGGCAACACAATAATTGCCGTTACGCACGACGTTCAAGAGGCACTAGCACTTGCCGACAGAATCATTTTGCTCGATAGCGGACGCATTGTTTTTGATACGGAAAGCATAACTAACGACACAAAAGACGAGCTTATCGCAATTTTAACGGCAAAATATAAGGGCGACAGTAAAAACGAGGACGAGAAAAAAGCAGTAAATTTTAGGCGCAACGAAAAAACCCTCTTGTAAAATTAGCAAAATAGGATAAAACTCCAAATAAGATAAAAAAGAACCCAAAATTTTGGGTTCTTTTTTCTTTTTAATTTATGTTGTTCAGTATTGAAGTCGCTGTTGTTGTCAGCTTGCTGTTATAGTTGTTTAACCGCCCAAGAAGTGTCGGTTAAAGTAAAATGCACGTCCTTTTCTTTATTTGTTAAAAGCAATTTTTGTCCGTCTTTTTGGTAAGCGATATAAAAGGCGGCGGAGGGGTCTTTTTGCAAGATTGCAGCTACAAGTTCAGCTAACTCGCACGTGGCATTTGGTGAAGTTGTTGGCTCGTTAGCCGCACCGCAAGAATAATCGGCAAGGCAAAGGGCAGTGGTCATTGCGTCCGCAAACGCGCCATCGCTGCAAATTAAGGTAGCTGAAATTATGCCCGTTGCCGAGGGATAGCCTGCACCATTTCCGTTTTCGCCAACGCCGTTTGGGTCGATTAAGTGATGAACGGTTGCGTTTTCAACGGTATAATACCGCTCGTAAGTGCCGCTTGTTGATACTGCTTTGTCCGTCAAATACTTGCCGTTTATCGAAAGGAGGGTGGTATATCCGCTCTTTGCATCAGGGTGGCGCACACCAAGATTATCTACTTGTAAAAGGTTTAAGCTACTGCCACCAATGTTGACGTAGCCCTTTTTAAAACCTAAGTCAAGCAAAAAGTCTGCAACTAGTTGTGAAGCATAGCCTTTCAAAAAGCCACCGTAATCAATTTCGATATCATCGGTGTCAATCAGTGCGCTCTCCGCTTTTTTGATAAAAGTGCCGTTTGCATTTTCCTCTATTTCAACCAAATCAAAATTGGCAAGGGCGGCGGCAGCTTTTACGTCCGTATCGCTCGGCAGCGCAGCCATATTTTCGTAAGCGTTATTTACAAAACCCCAAACCCTCATAAGCGGATAAACCGCAGGCGAAAAATTGCCACTAGACAGCGCATAATACTCTTTTGCAAGGGATAAAAGGGTTTTTTCCTCGTTTGTCATTTTTATAGACTGCCCAGTGCTAAGCGCGTTAAAACGGCTAACAAACGAGCCCTCTTTGGTGGTAGAATACCGCTCGTCAAGCCCTTTTAACAGCGAGCGAATTTCTTGCTTTTGACCGCTCGTTAGCGTGCCGTCATGCACTTCTATGCGGACGGACGTGGAAAAAACGCTCATATTTATGAAGTCAAATTGGTTGCCTTTATTGCACCCCGTTACACAACAAAAAAGAACAGCGCACAAAAAAAGGCAAAGCAGCTTTTTAATTTTTTTCATATATCAATTATATAACATTAGTAGTTTTAAAATCAATATTATTATTGACAAAATTTTGCCGCTTTGATAAAATATTTAAAGTATTGGTTTTTAACCTCGCACGCGCACGGCAAACCCTTAAAAAAGGGCAATATGCGCTAAATATGGGGGCGAGCTTTTCATTAAAGTATAGAAAAGCGCAAAATTTGGGGGTGGGTATATGATGCGTTATAAAATTGCTGACGTAGTATTTGAAGCGCAGCCCATTTACGCATACACCGCAAGGCTTTGCAAGCCATACCGCTATGATGGTGAGGATAAGGCGGAATTTTCAATCGCACTAACCGAGGCGGAAATTGCAGCCGAGCGAGAAAAAGCACCCGATTACCCCGATTATTACCTTGAATGTCTTGCGCTTTTTAGGCGACTTGGCGAGCATTTGTTGTTAAATGGCGAGGGTATGGTTTTCCATTGCAGCGCGCTTGCGGTAGACGGCAACGCATACTTGTTTGCAGCACCTAGCGGAACGGGCAAATCAACCCACGCAAGACTGTGGCGGCAACTACTTGGCGATAAAGTGGTTATGATTAACGACGATAAGCCCGTGATACGTTATATAGACGGTGCCTTTTACGTATACGGCACCCCTTGGGACGGAAAGCACCGCCTTTCCACCAATACGCGCGCAAAAATAAAGGGCATTTGCGCAATATCGCAAGCAAAAGACAATTCTATTATAGCAATCAGCCCCGCACAAATGCTTATTTACGTGCTTAACCAAACGATGATACCCAAAAGCGAGGCAGAGGCGGACAAACTGTTTGCGCTTGTCGACAAGCTTTTGAGAAGCGTTGATTTATATAAACTTAATTGCAATACGGATATTTCTGCGGCAAAGCTGTCCTATTCCGTTATGGCAGGGGGAAAGAATGAAAATTAATGAAAATTTTATTTTAAGAGAGGTTGCCGACCGATTTGTAGTAGTTGCCGTAGGCGACGCTATGGCTAACTTTGATGGCGTGATTACCTTAAACGGCACAGGTGCTTTCTTGTGGCGACTTTTGCAAAAGGGTGCAGATGAGGACGGCCTTGTTAGTGCAATGCTTAATGAATACGAAGTTGACGAGGCAAAGGCACGGGCAGACGTGCGCGCCTTTATAACTAAGCTGACCGCCGCTAAAATTTTAAAATAAAATAATATTTTATAGCTCAATCCAACAAGTAAACAAAAAAACAATAAACTCAATTATTCAAGTGGTAAATTTTACTAGCGCAAAATACAGAAAACAGACCAATATATAAGGCAGGAACGTAAGATGGAAAGGATAGGATTCGATAGCGAAAAATATCTCAAATTGCAATCGGAAAAGATTTTAGAGCGCATCAAGTTATTTGACGGCAAGCTCTATCTTGAATTTGGTGGCAAGCTTTTTGACGATTTTCACGCGTCAAGGGTTTTGCCTGGCTTTGAGCCTGACAGCAAAATAAAAATGCTTTCCGCGCTTAAAGACCAAGCGGAAATCTTGATGGTTATCAATGCAAACGATATTGAAAAGAACAAAGTTCGCTCAGACCTTGGCATTGCCTATTCTTCGGACGTTTTGAGGTTGATTGACATCTTCCGTGGCAAAGGATTTTACGTAGGAAGCGTTGTTTTAACAAGGTTTGCTTCGCAGCCGGCAGCCATTGCTTTCCGCAAAAGGCTTGAACGTCTTGGCGTAAAGGTTTACTGCCACTATCCTATCGAGGGGTATCCCTCTGAGGTGGAAAAAATCGTTAGCGAAGAGGGCTACGGTAAAAACGAATACGTAGTTACCACTCGTCCTCTCGTAGTGGTTACGGCACCCGGCCCCGGCAGCGGCAAAATGGCAACCTGTTTGTCGCAGCTATATCACGAATTTAAAAGGGGCGTTAAAGCGGGATATGCTAAATATGAAACTTTCCCCATTTGGAATTTGCCCTTAAACCATCCGGTAAACGTTGCGTATGAGGCGGCTACCGCCGACCTTGACGATATGAATATGATTGACCCCTTCCATATGGACGCTTATGGTGAAATGGCTGTCAACTATAACCGCGACGTAGAAATTTTCCCAGTATTGTCGGCAATGCTTGGCAAAATTATGGGTGAATCACCCTACAAATCACCGACCGATATGGGCGTAAACATGGCGGGCTACTGCGTTATTGACGACGTTGTGCGCGAAGCAAGCAAACAAGAGATTATCCGCCGTTATTACGCTGCACTAATAGATTACAGAAAGGGTGTGGTCGGCAAAGAGGCCATTTCCAAAATAGAAATTATGATGCAACGAATGCAGCTAACTATTAACGACAGGGCTGTCGTTAAGCCTGCGCTCGAAAAGGAACAAGCAACCGGCACGCCGGCGTGTGCATTGCAGCTTCCCGACGGAAGAATTGTTACAGGCAAAACGGGTAAATTGCTTGGCGCGGCATCTTCGGCTATACTAAATGCCTTAAAGGTGCTTGGAGAGGTAGACGACAGCATAGACCTTATTGCATCTTCCGTTATAGAGCCTATTCAAAAGCTCAAAGTAGAGCATATGGGCAGCATCAACCCCCGACTTCACACTGACGAAATTTTAATTTGCCTTGCCGTTTGCGCAGTTACCAACCCCATTGCAAAGCTTGCTATGGAACAGTTGACCAAGTTGAAAGGCTCGCAGTTCCACTCGTCCGTTATACTTTCGCACGTTGATAGAAAGACGTTAAAAGAGTTAGGCGTTGCCGTAACTTGTGAGCCAAAAAGCAAAACGGAGTCCGTTTATATGGGCGAAAATTAGAAAAATTTGGTAAAATTTAGGTAAATATATAAAATTTCGCTATTGACAAAACAAATTGCATAGTGATATAATGTATAAAACTCTTATAAATAAGGAGAAGTTATATGAAAACGTTGCTTATCGTCTTATTAGCACTTGATGTATTGCTTTTGATCGCAACCATCGTATTGGTTGCAGTTAGGTTCAAAAAATCTGCAAACGCAGCAGATATTGACGAACAATCACCCGAGCAAGAGGCTTGCGCTTGCACCTGCACTTGCGCTGAGTGTGAAGAAAAGGCACAAGAAAAGGTAGAAGAACAGCCCGTTGAAGAAGTTGCGGAAGAAGCTGAGATTGAAGCACCCGTAGAGGCTGCTGAACCTGTTGCAGAGGTTGAAGAAGAAAAGGCTGCACCCGTTATTAGCGATATTGAGGGCGAAGAAGAAGTTCGCCGTGTTCCTTTTGCAGAAAAAATGATTTTTATGGAAAAGGAAAAACAGGCATATTACGATGCAATCAACAACGAGATGCTTACATACAGAAAGGTTCGCGCTCGTATTTCGTCAAAAGGCGTATCTTATCGTGTTGGTAGACAGCTTGTTGCAAAAATCACTGTTCGTGGTAAGACAATTAAGGCACACTACGCGCTTGAAGTTAGCAACTTTAACCAAAACGTATACTTCCAAAAGGATATGTCAGACGTTAAGGCTTACGAGGAAGTTCCCTTTACCGTAAAGGTTAAGAGCGAAAGAGGCGCAAAGAACGCACTTAAACTCATTGCCGCTCTTGCAGAAGCTCACGGCTTAGAGAAAAAGACTCGTTCTACCCCCGTTGATAGTATCGAGGATTTGAAAGTTTGGGTTAAGTCTAAATAATTTCGTTTAGGTTTGAGATAAACGTTTAATAAATTTTACAAGTCTTTAATAAGCAAAGTATTATACGTAAGATAAAAAGCCGCCGGCTCGTCCGGCGGCTTTAATTTTTGGCTAGTGGCGAAAAAACTTTTAGCGGCTTTAATTTTTTGCGCGGTGCGTAGTATGTGCTTCGGTAGCTTTAAGTTTTTGTGGCGATGCCGAGCATATGCTTTAACGGCTTTAAGTTTTAATAAAACCAAATTCCGCGCATACATTATTATAAGCAACATTATAAGCAATATTATTAGCAACACCGCAACCAAGTTACAGCCAAGACGTAGCCGACAAAAAAATATAAAAATTTTAAGCAATTTCCGTCATAATTTGTTGACAAATTAAAATAAGGGTATATAATAGGAATTGGCACTTGACCTTTTAGAGTGCTAATTTACAGGAGGCAATAAAAATGAAAGTAAAACCTTTGTTCGACAAAGTCGTTGTCGAAATTTTGGAAAAAGAAGAAAAAACTAAAAGTGGATTTATTCTCCCTTCCGCATCGCAGGAAAAACAGCAAATGGCTAAAATCGTAGCAGTTGGCCCCGGCGGTGTTATCGATGGTAAAGAGATTGTTATGCAGGTTAAGGTAGGGGATACCGTTCTTTACGAAAAATACACTGGCAACGAATTTAAAGTTGACGGCAAAGAACTTATCATTATTCGCCAAAGCGATATTTTGGCAATAGTTGAGGAATAGGAGGTTTAAAAATATGGCTAAACAGTTAAAGCACGGCGAGGAGGCAAGAAAGGCACTTCAAAAGGGTGTTGACACTCTTGCAGATACCGTAAAAATCACATTGGGCCCCAAGGGCAGAAACGTAGTATTAGATAGAAAATTCGGCGCACCGCTTATCACTAACGACGGCGTAACCATCGCCAAAGAGGTTGAGCTTGAAGACGCTTTTGAAAACATGGGCGCACAGCTCGTTAAAGAAGTTTCCACCAAAACTAACGACGTAGCTGGCGACGGCACGACCACCGCAGTTATTCTCGCACAAGCAATGATAGGCGAGGGCTTAAAGAACGTTGCGGCTGGCGCAAACCCCGTTATTTTGAAAAAGGGTATTGCGGGTGCAGTTGCGGTTGCCGTTGAGGAACTTAAAAAAATCAGCAAGCCCGTTAAGGACAAAAACGCTATCGGTCAGGTTGCCTCTATTTCTGCTGGTGACGACACGGTTGGCGAACTTATTTCCGAAGCAATGGAAAAGGTCGGCAAGGACGGCGTAATCACCATTGAAGAAAGCAAAACTATGAAAACCGAGCTTACCACCGTTGAGGGTATGCAGTTTGACCGTGGATATGCTTCGGCATATATGGTTACCAATACCGACAAAATGGAAGCCGTTTTAGAAAGCCCCGTAATTTTAATCACCGACAAAAAGATTTCTTCTATACAAGAGATTTTGCCCATCGTTGAGCCTATCGCTCAGCAAGGTATGCGTCTTTTGATTATCGCAGAAGAAGTTGAGGGCGATGCGCTTGCAGCACTTGTTGTCAATAAGTTAAAGGGTGTAATCAACTGTGTTGCAGTTAAGGCTCCCGGCTTTGGCGATAGAAGAAAGGCTATGCTTGAAGATATTGCTGTCTTGACGGGTGGCACGGTTGTTTCTAGCGAGCTTGGCTACGAGTTTAAGGACGTTAATATGCAAATGCTTGGCCGCGCAGCATCGGTTAAGGTAGACAAAGACAACACCACTATCGTTGGCGGTATGGGCGACCCCGCTATGATTGACGCAAGAAAGCAAGCCATCAAGGCTCAAATTGCTGAAACCACTTCCGATTATGACAGAGAAAAATTGCACGAGCGCCTCGCTAAACTTGCAGGCGGCGTAGCAGTTATCAACGTTGGTGCTGCAACCGAAATTGAAATGAAGGAAAAGAAGCTTCGTATAGAGGACGCATTGAATGCAACTAAGGCTGCCGTTCAAGAAGGTATCGTTCCCGGTGGCGGAATTGCCCTTATCTCTACTATGAAAGCACTTGAAAATTACATTGCAACGTTAGACGGCGACGAAAAGACAGGCGCATCTATCGTTTACAAGTCTGTTCAAGCACCGCTTAGACAAATTGCGCTTAACGCAGGTCTTGACGGCGCAGTTATCCTCAACGAGATATTAAAATCCGGCAAGGCTAACTTCGGCTTTAACGCACTCACCAACGAATATTGCGATATGGTTGAATGCGGCATCATCGACCCCACCAAAGTTACCCGTTCTGCACTTATGAACGCAGCATCAGTTGCAGGTGTATTCTTGACCACTGAAAGCGTAGTTGCAGACGTCAAGGAACCCGAGCCTGCTATGCCCGCAGGTGGCGGTATGGGCGGAATGTATTAATAAAAGGTAGCAACTAAGTTACACTAACCGCACGTTAACAAAAATATAAAGCAAAAATATAAAACAAAAAGATAAATAAAAAGCGCTGCTAAAACTTGCAGCGCTTTTTTAATGTCAAAAATATTTTACTATAAAGTTTTACTATTTTGTTTAGGGTGTAAGCCTATTACCATCGCGGCGATAGCCTTGCGACAATAGTTGGTTGTAACCTTACTGCAACGTTTAGGGAGTAACCCTATTGATGTCGCGGGGGAACATAGTTGCTTCACGCACGTTCTTAAAGCCGAGCAAGTGCATGGTCAATCTTTCTAAGCCAAGTCCAAGTCCACCGTGAGGAGGCGCGCCGTATTTATGGAGCATAAGGTAGGTTTCAAACTCCTCGGGGTTGGTGCCAAGCTTTTTCATTTTTTCCACTTGGTCGTTATAATTATTTATACGTTGACCGCCAGAGGTTATTTCTAAGCCGCGGAACAAAAGGTCAAACGACAAGGTATATTCGGGGTCAGCGGGGTCATCCATTGTGTAGAAAGGACGTTTTTTGGAGGGGTAGTGGGTTACAAAGATAAAGTCGCTGTTAAATTCCTTTTTAGCGTATTTACCCAAAAGTTCTTCTTCGTGGGGGTCAAAGTCCTTCATATCGCTGGGAGTATACTTGAACTTTTCCATAATAAGTTTCTTTGCGTCCATAAACTTGATTGCAGGAATTTCCGTAATCTCGGGGATGTCCGCGTGGAGAAGCTCTACTTCTTCCTTATACTCCGTCTTTAATAGGTTCATAATGTATTTAAGAACACCCGTTTCCATATTCATAATGTCCTCAAAACCATTTATAAAGCCCATTTCAAAGTCCATAGAGGTATATTCGTTAAGGTGGCGAGAGGTGTCGTGATGTTCTGCACGGAAAACGGGGGCTATCTCAAACACTCTTTCAAAAACGCCTACCATAGCTTGCTTATAAAGCTGAGGGGACTGTGCAAGGTAAACCTGCTTGCCAAAGTAGTCAAGCTTAAATACGTTGGTGCCGCCCTCTGCACCGGCATAGTTGATTTTAGGTGAACGAATTTCAGTAAAGCCGTTTTGTGATAAAAACTCACGGAAGCCGCGTGCAATACCCTCTTGAAGTTTGAAAATGGCACGTTCCTTGGGGTTACGCATAGAAACGGGGCGGAGGTCAAGCACGGTATTTAACTGAATATTGTCAAGCTGTTTTTTGTTGATAACGATGGGTAGTTGCTCTGCGGGGAGGGACAAAATTTCAATCCCGTGAATTTGCAATTCAAATCTTTCGTTGCCCTTAGCGTCAACGTTTGCAACAACCTTGCCTGAAACTCTAACGCAAGCTTCCTCGCAAAGTCTATCGTCCCAACGATAGCTAGAAAACTCGGGCGCGTAAACGCATTGAATAGTTTCCCTAGCCGTTCTAATAATAACAAAAGAAAAGCCGGTCATTTCACGGATACGGTGAACGTAGCCTGAAATAGTAACGACTTGGTCTTTATAATTTTTAAAATCTGCAAAAGCCACGTTTTGATTGTTGATAATTCCGCTGATTTTTTCCATAAACACTCTCCACAGCATATTTTATTTAAATATATTATATATAGATAATAACATTATAAAGGGGTGTAATGCAAGCATTTACCTAAAAAAATTATTGACGCAAAGTATCAAAATCAACTATTTGGCATAAAAATATTTGCCATAAAACAAAAAATATGTTAAAATGCTTGGCGGAAAGAATAGATAGAAAATATAGGAGTAGGTATGAAGATTGCCATTTCAGTTGAATCGACAAGCGATTTGTCAAACGCACTTTTAACGGAAAATGACGTAAAGGTTATTCCCTTCCATATTACACTTGGTGACAAAACTTTTAAAGACGGAGAGATTACCACGGCGGATATGTTTAAATACGTTGACGAAACGGGCACTCTCCCCAAAACTAACGCATTAAACGAGTTTGAGTATACCGAATATTTTGCACAACTCCGCACCGAATACGACGCGGTAGTTCATATCTGCCTTTCAAGCGGATTATCTTCCTCTTGCTCTAATGCAGAGCGCGCTTCAAAGAACGTGCCTGACGTTTACGTTGTAGATAGCCTTAGCTTGTCTACGGGCATCGGCTTGTTGGCGCTTTACGCAAGAAAGCTTGCTAACGAGGGTGTTGAAGCTAGCGAAATTGCAAAAAAATTAGAAAAAAGACGTGCTAATTTGCAAGTTAGCTTTGTCGTTGAACGTCTTGATTATCTCTATAAGGGCGGCAGATGCAGCAGCCTTGCTCGCTTTGGCGCAAACCTATTAAAACTTCGTCCCCGCATTATTGTTAAAGACGGTAAAATGTCATCCGACAAAAAGTATCGCGGCGCAATGGGCGGCGTTATTGCAAAATATGGCGAAAGCTTAATGGAAGAATTTGGCAACCCCGACTTGTCGGTAGCATTTATTACTTACACCTCTGCAACCGAAGAAATGCTCGCCTCCGCTGAGGAAACTTGCAAAAACATAGGCTTCAAAAAGATATATCACACAACGGCAGGCGGCACCATTGCCAGCCACTGTGGCGCAAACACTTTGGGTATTTTGTATTTTAACGACGGCGGCGCACAGTAGTTTTTTCTAAGCGCGTAAAATCTCGTTGAGTTTTATACTCAAAGGGCTTTTATTATATTTTATTTGAATATTTTAATTAACCAGCACTGCGTGCTGCTTTTTTATTTGTGTTACCGTAAAAAATTTTGAAAAGTTAACACATTTTATAAAGATTGTGCTATAATAAAACAAAAAATTACAGAGGATATTTTTATGAAAAAAAAGTTTTTGAGTTTTGTTTTAGCAGTATGTATGCTAATTCCTTGCGCTATATTTTCAACTGCATGCACCACCAATCCGCCCGAAGCCGATACATACACTGTTACAGAAGCGGAATGGAAGGTTAATTTTAATTTGACCAAAGAACAAGTTCAACCACAATCCTTAGGTCTTTCTGTCGCAGAAGAAAATCAAACACAAAAACAACTGTTTTTAAGTGCGCAGGCTCAGCCGTTAACGGCAATTACTTCATATACACTTTACGCCGAGGGCGAAAGTGGTGGGCTTGAAGGCAATGCACTTTTGAAGCTCGCTCCAAACGGTATGTATATTGAGTTTTATGTTGAGAACAACCTTAGAGAAGACGAAAGCGGAACTTACGCTAAGACTGAGGTGCTTTATCAAACTTTAACACAAAACATCATGTCGTATTTCCCCTTTGCGAATAATTATAACGATTTCACTTTTGACCAATCGAAAAAAGCATACGTATCACAAAACCTAACCTCTATCATGGTTGATGATTACGACCCTGACAAATCAAGACCAGTTTATACCAAGAGTGCTGAGGTTAAGTTTGTAAACGGCTATTTAAATACTGTTTTTGTTGTATTGTGCCAAGACGCTAATTTTACTGACGAAGCAGCTTCTTTCTTATTTACCTTCTCAAACATTAACAATACAACGGTTACCATTTAATTTCGTGTTGAAAATTTATCGCGTATAATATTATAGACCTTAACCCCCGAAAAAGTCGGGGGTTTTTTGTAAATTTTTTTAATTTTTTTTGACAGATGCTTGACATAAAAAAGGGCAATGGGGTATATTTTAGGCAATAGTAATTAATATTTTGCAAAGGCAATTAAAAGCTTTTAAAATCACTTAAAAATGTGGAGGTGAAACTATGCTAAATAAATTTAAGCTTTATGCAAACTTTGGTTCTACGGCAAAACAAATTACCTTTACCGCTATTTTTGCTGCTCTTTCGGTAATTGGCTCAATAGTTATTACCGTTCCTCTACCCATTGGTTTTTTCAATACGGGGGATATTTTCGTGTTGCTTTCCGGTTGGTTTATGGGTGCGTTTTACGGCTTTGTTGCAGCTGGTGTTGGTAGCGCGCTTGCCGACGTTTTGGCAGGTTTTCCCATTTATGCACCGGCAACCTTTATAATAAAAGGGACAATGGCTTTGGCGGGATATTTTGTTGCAAAGCTTATAAAAAAGGCGGCAAAAAAAGCCCCCGATTTTGTGTCTAGGGGCGTTTCGGCTGTCCTTGCGGAAATCATAATGATTTTAGGCTATTTTATATACGAAGCAATTCTTTACGGTGCGCCCGTTGCCGCACTCGCGCTTGTTGGCAACAGTATGCAAGGACTTTTTGGTGTGGTTGGTGCAACTGTGCTATGCGCCCTTTTAACGCGCTCGGCGGCGGTCAAAAGGTTTTTCCCTGCCCTTGCGGACGCGCAAAAAACAAGCAAAAGCCAATAAAATAGCGAAAATATTTAAAAAAGTGTAAAAATGTTTGACAAGCGGGTCAAAATATTGTATTATAAGTAGGCTTAAAGAAGAAGTTACCCTTCTCGCCGACGGAAAGGTTCGTTCGGCTCAATACTAAAATCACTAAGTAATTAGTGGTGTTTTGCGTGGTATTATCAGGGTTGCTTTTTCGTAAAGCAACCCTATTTTTTTATCTTCCGCCGTAGCGGAAAAATCTATTGTGAGGTAAACTACCATTAAAAAAGAACATCAGTTGAACGAAGAAATTCGCGACAGAGAGGTTCGCCTTATCGGCGAAACGGGTGAGCAATACGGCATCGTTTCCGCTCGCGAGGCACTTGGCATTGCAGAAGAAAAGGGCTTAGACCTAGTTAAAATTTCACCAAATGCAACCCCGCCCGTCTGCAAGATTATGAACTACGGCAAGTATCAATACGAGCAAAGCAAAAAGGCAAAGGAAAACAAAAAAAGCCAAAAGGTTATTGAAATTAAAGAAGTATGGCTTTCAATGACCATTGACGTTGGCGACCTTGCAGTTAAAGCAAAGCAAGCGCAAAAATTCCTTACCGCCGGCAACAAGGTTAAAGTTTCAATAAGAATGCGCGGCAGACAGATGGCGCACGCGGAAATGGGCGTTGACGTTATGAATCGTTTCTTTGAGCTCGTTAAAGAACAAGGCACTATGGAAAAGAAACCGCTTACTGAGGGCAGAAACATTTGGATGATGCTCGTTCCCAAGCAAGCGTAAACTTAAAATTATAAAAAACAAACGGAGGGTATTATTATGCCGAAAATGAAAACCAAAAGCGCGGCTAAAAAACGTTTTAGAGTAACCGCAAACGGTAAAATCAAAAGGGCTTGCTCTGGCAAGAACCATATTCTTACCAAGAAAGACAGAAAGAGAAAGAACAACTTGTGTGATGGCGCATACGTAGACGCTACTCAACAAAAGACGATGAAAACTCTCATCTACAATAAATAATTAAGGAGTGTGAATAATTATGCGTATTAAAAGAGCAGTAAACGCTGTTAAAAAGCGTAGAAAAATATTAAAACTCGCAAAGGGCTACTTTGGTGGCAGAAGCAAAAGATATAGAGTAGCTCGTGAAGCCGTAATGAAGGCACAAAAGTATGCTTACATTGGCAGAAAGCTTCGCAAACGTGATTTCCGTTCCTTGTGGATTGCAAGAATTAACGCAGCTTGCCGTATGAACGGTCTTTCTTACAGCAAATTTATGTTCGGCTTGAAAAATGCTGGCATCGCGCTTAACAGAAAGGTTCTTGCTGAAATCGCAGTAAGCGACGCTAAGGGCTTTACCGCACTTTGCGAACAGGCAAAAGCTAACTTAAAATAATTGACAAAAGGATAAAGCCTGCTCTAAAACCAAAGCAGGCTTTATTTAGATTATGATAACCAGCAGACAAAATCAGCTTATCAAACTTATCCGCTCGCTAAAAGACAAAAAATATCGCGATGCCGAGGGTTTATACGTGGTAGAGGGAGTCAAGCTTGTCCGTGAGGCATACGGCTTGGGGCTTAATATCCACTCGGTTATATGCACCGAAAAGGGCTATGATGCAATAAAGGACGTGCCCGAGCTTTGCGCTACGGCTCAGCTTGTCGCTGACGAGGTGTTTAACTCTGCCAGTGGCGAGGTTAGTCCCCAAGGTGTTTTGGCAGTTTTGGTTAAACCCACCTTTGCTATCGCAGCGCCCCAAGGTTGCTCTTTGTATCTCGATGGAGTTAGCGACCCGTCTAACGTAGGTATGATTATAAGGACAGCGGCGGCGGCAGGGTATAACGATATTTATCTTGCAAACTGTGCAGACCCCTTCTCGCCAAAGGCGGTTAGGGCAAGTATGGGCGGAATTTTCCGTATCCGCACCCACGTCGGCAAAGAAGATGAGCTTCTTAAAGCTGTGGACTGCCCAATAGTCGTTGCAGATATGGGCGGTGTAAACGTGTTTGACGGCAAAATTGACGGTAAATTTTGCTTGGTTATCGGCAACGAGGGGCACGGCGTAAGCACTAACTTGCGCGCCCGCGCAACGTATACCGTAAGTATACCAATGCAAAACGATATGGAAAGCCTAAACGCAGGCGTTTCCGCAGCCATACTGATGTATACGCTTAAAAATTAACATACTGACGTGTGTTCTTAAAAAAATAAGATTAAAGTTGCTGACGTATACGAAAAAAACAAACGTCAAGAGACTGACGTATACGCTTAAAAATAAAATTCAAGGAGAAAAATATGTCCGGACATTCCCACGCAGCGAATATCGCAGCAAAAAAGGCAAAGACGGATGCGGCAAAGGGTAAAATTTTTACCAAGGTAGGCCGCGAAATCGCAGTTGCTGCTAAAAGCAACCCCGACCCCGATACTAACAGCAAACTTGCAGACGCTATTGCAAAAGCAAAAGCGGTCAATATGCCCAACGAAAACATCAAAAGATGTATCGCAAAGGCATCGGGCGAGCTTTCTGCTGACAACTATGAAGAACTCACCTACGAGGGTTACGGCCCCGCAGGCAGCGCAGTTATTATTAAAACACTTACCGACAACAAAAACCGCACGGTAGACTTTGTTCGCACGGCAATGAGAAAGCACGGCGGCTCTCTTGGTAACAGTGGTTGCGTATCCTTTACCTTTACAACTATGGGTGTTATCGTTATTGAAAGAACCCCCGACTTAGAGGAAGATGCCGTTATGGAAATGGCGCTCGATGCCGGTGCAGACGATTTTATCGCAGAGGACGATGCTTTTGTTGTAAACACCTCTGTTGCGGATTTTTCTTCCGTTAGAAAGTATCTCGAAGACAAGGGCCTTAACTTCTTCTCGGCACAAATTGAAATGGTTCCTCAAAACAAAATTACGCTTGAAGGGGACGAACTTGCTAAGTTCCAACGCCTTGTTGACGCGTTAGAGGACCTTGACGACGTGCAGAACGTTTACCACAACGTAGACTTGCCCGACGAGGAAGAAGAATAATTTTTTTATTGACGCATAAAATTACCTTAGTTGCCCACACTTAAAATGTCGGCGGTAAGGTAATTTTTATTTTTTGCGGACGGCTCGATTTTGCATTTTACTTATAACGCAACACTTTTTATTGCAATTTTGACTAAGAAGATAAATCAAACGCGTTATATTTACAAAAGGTCAAAGCGACGACCCCGCAAACGTATTAGGGGGAGAATTACCAAAAAGCTGCCGTTTCAAATAGTTTCCGCTAAAAGTAACGGCAGATGGGCTTAAAAAGATAACCAAGGTTTTAAATCCTCCGCCGCACTGGCGGAGAAAGAAAGGGGCGGACTTTTTTTGAAGTCCGCCCCTTTGATTTTAAAAAATTTTCATATTTTTAATCTAAATGCCGAAAAATGTGATACAATAATATATAAGAGGAAAAATTAATGAAAAAGAGAAATTTATTTGTAAAAATATGTGCGCTTGCCCTTTGCTTTTGCTTGGCATTTTGTATCGGTGGCTGCGATTTTATCCTTGACGACGAGGATTTTGGCGACGGCTCAGGCTCGGGTGGATCGGGCGGTGGCGCACCGGCTATTGTAGTTGATAGAGAACTTGAAAATTCATTAGACCTTGTTGAAAGTCTTGGTATCGACCTTACCGAAAGGCGCGAAAAATTTGACAAAACACTTGAAACGTCAAGGGAAAAAATGAGCAAGGAGGACGCTATTGATAAGGTTGCGCGTTCTTCCGTTGCTATAAAGGTTACCACTCCCGACGGCTCGGGAAGTTGGGGCTCTGGAACCATTATAGATACCCCCACTGGCACCGACCAAAAATCTAAGTTTGAATTTTATATTTTGACCTGCTATCACGTGGTTGATGCTGAGGGCGCAACCGTAACGGTATATCTAGCAAACAAAAATAGCGTTTATGGACTAACCTCTTACACCTTTACAGGTAAAATCGGTGGCGAGATTGGTGCAAATCAAGCGGTAACGTTAGTTGGTGGCGACAAAACGAGCGATATAGCCGTGTTAAAACTGACCGTCCCTACACTTTCTACTATAAATGAAGAAATCAACGACTACTGCACCGCGCCCGTAATGGTTCCTTCAATGGCGCAAGAGGACGTTGCAGACGGCTCGTTTGGGTTAAGAAAAGGGGAGGACGTGTTTGTTATTGGTAATTCAACGGGCATTTTACACGGACACGTAACCACCGGCACTATAAGCTTTTTCAATCGCGAATGCGAGGTCAGCGAAGTCGGCACTATGTTCCTTCTCGAAATGGACGTTAACAGCTATCACGGCAATTCGGGTGGCGGACTTTACAACTTATATGGCGAGCTTATCGGCATACCCAACTGTGGTGACGACGTAAATTTAGGCATAAACTATGCAATTCCGCTTGCAACAACGGGAGATGCCGCTACCGACACCGGTTTTATAAATATTGCCGAGCAGCTTATTGCAACTTGCACCGATTATAACTACGGCTATATTTCGGGCAGAACGGTTAAGTTAGGCTTTACTGTCCTAGACAGCGGTGTTGACGGAGTGCTAGTATACGAGGTTGCCGCCGATAGTATTGCCGCAAACGCAGGGTTAAAGACAGGGGACACCATTGTAAAAGTGCATGCGGAACTTAGTGATGACGAGGTAACTGTCTATAATATCACTTCGTTGGCTACACTTAACGCGGCATTTAAGGAAATTGGCTTGTTAAAGCCCTTTATGCTAGAAGTGCGTAGAGGCAACGGCCCTAAAACAATTACCCTTTTGCCCATTCAGTATACACAAGTATATTTCTGTAATACGGGTGTTTACGAACCGCCTATCGCTCAGCCCATAGAGCCTGCCGCGTAAGCCTTTTATCAATAAACGAAAAATAAACGACAAAAAATAAAGGCAAGCAAAACGGATAACACACCAAACACAACAAACAAAAGGAAGCCGCCCAAACAAATAAAACAAACAAAGCAAAAACAAAATTAACCAAAACAAATAAAGTAAACAAAAAGAGCGTTCACTTAACTTAGTTTAAGCAAACGCTCTTTTATCTTTTAATTTGTCAGCGTTAAATTTTTATTGATTAAAAATTATTTGCATTCGTCAGCTTTACCAGCGCAACCGAGAACGTTGATGAGCTTATGTCTAACGATTTCTTTAATGTTAGCTCTTGCGGGCTTCAAGTATTCTCTGGGGTCAAACTTGTCGGGGTGTTCAGCATAGAACTTTCTAATGGTGCCGGTCATTGCAAGACGGAGGTCAGAGTCGATGTTGATTTTGCAAACGGAAAGAGCAGCAGCCTTTCTAAGCTGTTCTTCGGGAACACCGATAGCGTTGGGCATCTTGCCACCGTAGGTGTTTACCATCTTTACGTATTCCTGAGGAACGGAAGATGAGCCGTGTAAAACGATGGGGAAGCCGGGGAGCTTTTTGCTAACTGCTTCTAAAATGTCAAAACGTAGGGGAGGGGGAACGAGAACGCCCTCTTCGTTAACGGTGCATTGTTCGGGAGTGAATTTGTATGCGCCGTGAGAGGTGCCGATAGCGATTGCTAAACTGTCAACGCCAGTTCTTTCAACAAATTCGATAACTTCTTCGGGTTTGGTGTAAGACTCGTGACCTGCTTCAACGCAAACTTCGTCTTCAATACCAGCAAGGGTGCCGAGCTCGCCTTCAACGGTAACGCCACGCTCGTGAGCATAGTCAACTACCTTTTTGGTGAGAGCGATGTTTTCTTCAAAGGGAAGGTGTGAGCCGTCAATCATAACGGAGGTAAAGCCGCCGTCGATACAAGCTTTGCAAGTTTCAAAGTCAGGACCGTGGTCGAGGTGTAAAACGATGGGGATTTCGGGGCATTCTTTAACCGCAGCTTCTACCAACTTTACAAGGTAGGTGTGGTTTGCGTAAGCCCTTGCGCCCTTAGATACCTGCAAGATTACCGGTGCATTTTCTTCTTTGCACGCTTCGGTAATACCTTGCACGATTTCCATGTTGTTAACGTTGAATGCGCCGATAGCATAACCGTTTTTGTATGCCATTTCGAACATTTTCTTAGAGTTAACCAATGCCATAATATAATGTCCTCCAAAAATATAAATATAATAGTTTTTCTTTTGCGGGCAAGCTTTAATATCCGTTTACAAAAACAAGCTTTATGCACGTTTAACGATAAAACCGCGCAAGTTTTGCAACAATGGTTTAGGACAAGCCCGAACTTTTACAACTACTATTATATAGACTTTTTTGCAAATTAGCAAATAAATTTTAAAATTATATTAAAATACTTTATAAAAAGGCGCGATTGTGGTATATTTATGACGTAATCTTTGCTTAACGGAGGCACATTATGCGTGATGAAAGAATCGACAAGCTTGCAAAAGGCTTAGTAAACTACTCTTGCGCGCTTAAAAAGGGCGAAAAAATTCTTATCGAAGCAAAAGGCATTGACTATATGCTTGTAAACGCAATAGTCCGCGAGGTATATGCTGTTGGGGGCTTTCCCTTTGTTGAAACGTTTGACAACCGCATCACCCGTGAGCTTTTAATGGGACAAACGGAGGAAGGCGCTCGCTTAAAGGCAAAATATGCAAGCTGCCGTATGGCTGAAATGGACGCGTATATTGGAATACGTGGCGGTGAAAACTGCAACGAAAACGCTGACGTTCCCGAAAAAAACTTGCAGATTGAAAGGGAGTTTTATTCTCACCCCGTTCATCACGAAATTCGCGTAAAAAAGACCAAATGGGTGGTTTTGCGCTATCCAAATCAGGGTATGGCGCAGCTTGCAGGCATGTCTACCGATGCGTTTGAAGATTTTTATTTTAAGGTTTGCAACCTTGACTATTCCAAAATGGATAGGGCAATGGACGCGTTAAAGGCGCGTCTTGACAAGGCGGATAAGGTTAGAATAACGGCAAAAGGGACCGACCTTACCTTTTCAATTAAGGGCATTGGCAGCAAAAAATGTTCGGGCGAGAGAAATATCCCCGATGGTGAAATTTACACTGCACCCGTCCGCAATTCCGTCAACGGCACCATTACCTACAACGCACCTTCTGTTGAACAGGGCTTTAAGTTTGAAAACGTTTCGTTGACCTTTAAGGACGGCAAAATAATCAAGGCAACGGCAAATAACCAAGAAAAGCTTGACGCAATTTTTAACACGGACGAGGGGGCAAGATACGTTGGTGAATTTGCTTTCGGTGTAAACCCCTATATCACTAAGCCAATGGGCGATATATTGTTTGACGAAAAAATCTCCGGCTCTATCCACTTTACACCGGGCGCTTGTTATGACGATTGCTATAACGGAAACGTATCGGCAATACACTGGGATTTGGTTTTAATTCAAACCAGAGAATACGGCGGCGGCGAAATTTATCTTGACGGGGAACTGATTAGAAAGGACGGCTTGTTTATTCCCGACGATTTACAATGCCTAAATCCCGAAAATTTAAAATAACGCGTTAAAACGTTTGACTAAAAATAGGCAAAAAGCTATAATAAATAGTGAAAAATTTAAAAATTATATATTTTTTTGGAGGACATACACAATGTCAAAAGTAACAAAAGTTGCAATTAACGGTTTTGGCCGTATCGGTCGTCTTGCTTTCCGCCAAATGTTCGGCGCAGAAGGTTATGAAGTTGTTGCTATCAACGACCTCACCAGCCCTGAAATGCTTGCTCACCTTTTAAAGTATGACACCATGCAGGGTAACTACGTAGCACAAGGTCACACTGTTGAAGCTACCGAAGATTCAATTATCGTAGACGGTAAGGAAATCAAAATTTCCAAGTGCGCAAACGCTGCTGAATGCCCCTGGGCTCAATACGACGTTGACGTTGTATTGGAATGCACCGGTTTTTACACCAGCAAAGAAAAGGCAAATGCTCACATCGTAGCAGGTGCTAAAAAAGTTGTTATTTCTGCTCCCGCAGGTAACGACCTTCCCACCATCGTTTACAACGTAAACCATAAATCCTTAACCGCTGAGGACAAGATTATTTCTGCTGCATCTTGCACCACCAACTTTCTTGCTCCTATGGCTAAGGCTCTTAACGATTACGCTCCTATCCAAAGCGGTATCATGACCACCGTTCACGCTTACACTGGCGACCAAATGATTCTTGACGGTCCTCAAAGAAAGGGCGACAAGAGACGTTCACGCGCAGGCGCAATGAACATCGTTCCCAACAGCACTGGTGCTGCTAAGGCTATCGGTCTTGTTATTCCCGAACTCAACGGCAAGCTCATCGGCGCAGCTCAACGTGTTCCCACCGCAACCGGTTCTACCACCATCCTTATCGCAGTTGTTAAGGGCAAGGACGTAACCAAAGAAGGCATCAACGCAGCTATGAAGGCTCAGGCAACTGAATCTTTCGGCTACAACACCGACGAAATCGTTTCTTCTGACGTTATCGGTATGAGATATGGTTCACTCTTTGATGCAACTCAAACCATGGTTTCTAAGATTGACGAAGAAACCTATCAGGTTCAAGTTGTTTCTTGGTATGACAACGAAAACTCTTACACCAGCCAGATGGTAAGAACTATCAAGTATTTCTCTGAAATCTAATTTTAGGGTAAACAAAAAAATTAAGGCAGGTCATCGACCTGCCTTTTTATTTTTTCTTACTTTCTCTTTTTTATTTTTTCATTTTTAGTTCTTGTTCGTCGCCATATTGATTAATTTTATCAATTTGTGTTGGTGTTATTGTTGTTGCAAAAGCAGTTAAAGAAATTGCCCGTTGTGGTTGACAAAAGAGCTAGCAGCAGTAGTAGCTGTGTAGTGCTTATAGTCCCACCCGAAGCAAGCAAAAATAATAGCGCGATAAAAGCAATATTTTCTGCGTTCATTTTGTTTTCCTCCTTTTTTCCAAAATCCGCTGTTTTTTTATTTTATGCGACGACTATTTTAAATATAACGCTTTACTCTTTTGTTAAAATATATGTGCAAGTATAAATTACGTTATTGCAACAAAAAACCGCAAAAAAGGAGTAATTATGAAAGAACTTTTACTTGACAAACGTTTACAAACGATGGTGCGCGATTACGTTCCGCAAGGCGAAATTTTAGACGATTTGGTATCATTTTTTTCCATCTTTGCCGATTACACAAGGCTTAAAATGATTTCCGCACTCGGTATTAGCGAAATGTGCGTAACCGACTTATCAACCTTGCTTTGTCTTAATCAAACAACGGTGTCCCATCAGCTTAGGATACTAAAAAACCTCAATGCAGTAAAAACAAAACGTCAAGGAAAGGTGGTTTTTTACTCCCTCCGCAGCGAAACGCTAAATGATATTTTGTTAAAAGGTGTGGAATTTTTGGGTTATTAAAAATATAAGCGGCATTTGCGCTTGTAAACACGGGCAAAATGGGTTATAATAAAATAGTGAAGGATTTAAGCGCAAAATTAAAACTTTTGCCCGAAAACCCCGGCGTCTACGTTATGCTAGACAAGGACGGGCAAATAATATACGTTGGAAAGGCTAAAAACCTTAAAAACCGCGTCCGTCAGTATTTTTTTAACAGCGTCAAAACGGAAAAAGTTATGGCGATGGTTGCTAATATTGACGACTTTTACTATATCATCGCACCCAGCGAGATTGATGCGCTGTCCTTAGAAAATAACCTTATAAAAAAGCACAAGCCTCGCTACAATATACTCTTAAAGGACGACAAAAATTATCCCTACCTTAAAATCGACTTAAAAGAGGCTTATCCCACCTTTAAAATTACCCGTAAAATAAAAAAAGACGGCTCAAAATACTTTGGTCCATTTATGGGTGGCGTATCGGTTGGCGGTGTGTTAGAGGTAGTAAATTCCGTTTTTTGTTTGCGCCCTTGCGACAAAAAATTAAACCCTGAAAAACCGCAAAAGCCCTGTCTTAACTATCACATTAAAAAATGCCCATCTCCTTGCTCGCTTTGTATCACGGAAGAGCAGTATAGGCAAAACGTTATGGCAGCGATAGACTTTTTGTCTGGCGACGTTGCTCAAACGGAAAAAATCTTAAAAGAAAAAATGACTGCCGCTGCTTTAAGCGAGGAGTTTGAGCTTGCGCTAAAATACAAAGAATATCTTTTAAGTTTAGAAAAAATTAAGCTTAAACGAGTAACGTCCTTAAACAAATTTCTTAACGCAGACGTGCTAGCTTACCGTGCCAACGGTATTTATTGCACGGTAAACCTTTTGGTAGTGCGTGGTGGCAGAATGCTTGGCGGCAAAAACTTTTCCTTTGAAAGTGCTGCCTTTACCGCCGAGGATGCCTTGCGAGAGTTCGTTTTACGCTACTATAAGGCGGGGGTGGAACTTCCCGACGAGATAATTTGTGCTGACGAAATTGCCGATGCTGAGGTGCTTTCGCAATATTTTAAGCAAGAATTTGGTAAAAGCGTTATGATAGTCCACGCAAAGCAAGGGGTTAGAAAGCAACTTGCAGATATGGCTGGCATCAATGCTGACGAACATTTAGAAACTGCCGTTGGCAAAATTAAACACAAAAACGATATGACGGTGCTCGCTTGCGAGGGGTTAAAGCAAAAGCTTGGCTTAGCAAAATATCCTAAGCGTATGGAGTGCTACGATATATCCAACATTAGCGGTGTTGACAAGGTTGGCAGTATGGTAGTATTTATTGACGGCGAGCCCGACCGCGACCAATACCGTAGGTTCAAAATAAAAACCTTTGAGGGTGCTGATGATTATCGCAGTCATCAAGAAATGATGTCGCGTAGGTTAGAGCGGCTGCAAACGGATGCTGAAAAATTTGCCAAGCCTGACCTTATCATAATCGATGGTGGCAAAGGTCAACTTTCAGCCGTTAAAGAGATTTTTGACCAAAAGGGCATAACCGATATAGAACTAATTGCCCTAGCCGAGCGCGCGGAAGAAATATTTACATTAGATAGCAATCAGCCCATAATTTTAGAGCACAGAGATTACTGCTTAAAGGTATTGCAAAGAATTCGTGACGAGGCGCATAGATTTGCCATTACCTATCACCGCACCCTTCGTGGAAAGCGCGCGTTATCGTCTGTGCTTGACGAGGTGCGTGGGCTAGGCAAGGTTAAAAAAGGCGCACTTATTGCTAAGTTTAAAGACGTTGGCGGTATTGCATTGGCAAGTAAAGAAGAACTTATGACGGTTGACGGAATAGGCGAAAAGCAGGCAACCGCCATCATAGAAAAACTTAAAACAGAAGGCATAAAATGAAATACAAATTATTTATAAGCGATTTTGACGGAACGCTCGGCAATACGCAAAACGTTATTGACGACGAGGTCATCGAGGCGATAAAAAAATACACCGCATTAGGCGGAAAGTTCGTTATATGCTCTGGCAGAATGACGGGTGCAATTTTGCCAATATGCCGAAAATACGGCTTGTCGGGCTACGTTGTGTCTTTTCAAGGTGCGTGCATAACGGACATTGAAACGGGCGAAAAGCTGTTAGATGCAGGGCTTGACGTAGAACTTGCAAGTATGGTCGTCAAAGACTTTGCAACCGAGCCCGATTTGCAAACGGTGGCAGACGTTCAAGACGTTATGTATTGCGTAACCGACAGCCCGTATACCGACTTTCATAAACCATACGTTCCCGTCCGCAAAGTCCCTGATATTTTAGAGGCAATTAAAGCCTTGGGGCATTCTGCAAGCAAAATAGTTGGCGTTGGCTCGCCTGAAACTGTCGCAAGACTAACCGCAAAATACAGCGCAAAATACGCTGGCAAACTCATTTGCAACAACGGTGCCGACGTGCTGTTAGAGGTTATTAACCCTCGTTACAGCAAGGGAAACGCGGTCAAGGTTTTGGCGGAAAAACTTAACGTTCCTTACGACCAAATTTTAACGGTGGGCGACTCTACCAACGATATAGAGCTTGTTAGGGGAGAGTGGCACGGCGTTGCGGTTGGCGATGCAAAGGAAGAACTTAAAGCGGTTGCAAAAGAAATTACCGTTCCTTTTAATGAAAAACCGGTTAAATACTTGTTAGAAAAATATTGCATTTGATTATTTAATTATTAAACAGCAAACCTCATAGGGCTGTGCAAAGTTATTTGCATACCAAGCATACTAACAGAATACTTACAAGATTTACATAAGACAGGAGAATTATGGACAACTTAGAAAATATTAAATTCACCAAAATACTGCCCCTTTTGCCACTTCGCGGAAAGGTGCTTTTTCCAAAAACAATATTAAACGTAGACGTTGCGCGCCCTATGTCCATTGCGGCTATTAATCGCGCTACCGAAAATCATACCGAAGTTTTTATTTCCGCGCAAGAGGATGCTTTTATCGAAGTTCCTCAAAAAAGCGATTTATCACGCGTGGGCGTTGTTGCCACCGTTAAGCAAGTAGTGCAAATGCCCAACAAGACGCTTAAAGTAACCTTGCAAGCGCAATCTCGTGCTAAAATTACCGACTGGATAGAGGCTAATCCGTGCATGGTGGTGGCGGTAGAAGATACCCCTTACACCGTTGACGTTGACGATATAACAATGCAAGCCTATACCCGTGTGGCTAAAACCGCCTTTTACGAATTTTCACTTTTCGATAAGCGCATTACCAAAGAGATGATTGCAAGTCTTAATCGCATAGAGGATGCAAACGAGTTTATCGACAACGCAATGTCCGTTGTCAGCTTTAACGAAAAGGACGCGGTAGAAATTCTTGGCGAGGACCTTACTTCTGCAAGACTTATGCTTTTCAAAAAGCTTTTCGCCAAAGAGGTTGAGATAGCGCGCATTGAAAAAAAGATTTCGTCAAAGGTGCGTTCAAGCATAGACAAAAGCCAAAAGGAATATTACCTTAGAGAGCAACTAAAAGCCATACACGAAGAACTTGGCGACGACGTTAACGAACGTGACGAATTAACACAAAAAATCAAAGCCAAAAACTTGCCTAAGGACGTAGAGGAAAAGGCGTTAAAAGAGGTGGAAAGACTTTCTAAAATTAATCCGTCCTCTCCCGACTACTCTATAATTTTAAACTATCTTGATTGGATTTGCGAGCTTCCTTGGGGGGAAGGCACGGTTGATACCGACAGCTTAGCTGAGGCAAAAGAGATGCTTGATGCCGACCATTTTGGCTTGGAAAAGGTAAAGCAAAGAATTGTTGAATATCTTGCCGTTTTACACTTAACCAAGCAAATTAAAGGTCCAATTTTATGTTTCGTTGGGCCTCCCGGCGTAGGTAAAACGTCTGTTGCGACTTCTATTGCAAGGGCGCTTGGCAGAAAATTTGTTAGAATGAGCCTTGGTGGCGTAAAAGACGAGGCGGAAATACGCGGTCATCGCAGAACTTACGTTGGCGCAATGCCGGGCAGAATTATTTACGGACTTAAAACTGCCGGCTCAAACAACCCCGTTTTCTTGCTTGACGAAATTGACAAACTTTCCGCGGATATCCACGGCGACCCTGCTAGTGCGCTTTTAGAGGTGCTTGACCCCGAGCAAAACGCAACCTTCCGCGATAGATATTTAGAAGTCCCCGTGGACTTATCTAAGGTTATGTTTATCACTACGGCAAACAGCCTTGATACTATACCCTATCCTTTGCTTGACCGTATGGAAGTAATAGAACTTACCGGCTACACGGACGAGGAGAAATTGCAAATTGCAAAGCAATACCTTATTCCTAAACAGTTAAAGCAAAACGGTCTTGCCGAAAAGAACGCAGAACTAACCGACGGTGCCGTTGCCGAGATTATCGAGGGCTACACAATGGAGGCTGGCGTCCGTTCGCTTGAACGTGAAATCGGCAGTGTGGTTAGAAAGGTTGCCGCAAAAAAAGCAGAGCATCCGCGCTTAAAAAAGCAAATTATCGATAGAGGGGACGTTCAAAAATACCTTGGTGCAAAAAAATACTTGCGTGACGATGCGATGGAAAAAGACGAGGTCGGTGCTTGCACAGGTCTTGCGTGGACAAGCGTTGGCGGAACGACCTTAACGATAGAGGTCAGCTTAATGCGCGGTAAGGGCGAAATTTTGCTCACCGGCAAGCTTGGCGACGTTATGAAAGAGAGTGCGCGCGCCGCAATAAGCTATATACGTTCGCACGCAAATGAATACGGCATACAAGACGATGCTTTCGAAAAAAATGATATTCATATTCACGTGCCGGAGGGCGCAACGCCAAAGGACGGACCATCTGCCGGCATAACTATGGCAACGGCAATCTTATCGGCATTTATAGGTAAGACTGTTAAAAAGGGCGTTGCAATGACGGGCGAAATCACTTTAAGGGGCAAGGTTTTGCCAATCGGTGGCTTAAAAGAAAAGGCACTTGCCGCATTTAGAAAGGGTATAACCAATATTATTATTCCCAAAGCAAACGCAAAAGATTTGGAAGAAATACCCAAGGAAATTAGAAAAAATATTAATTTTATCACGGCTGAAAACGTGGAAACGGTTTTCAAAACGGCTATTAACTTTTAATTTTAACGCTATAAAGTTTTAAGTTTAACGTCCAAAATTTTGACGGGCTGCCGACTTAAAATAAATAAATGAGATAAGTTCGGCAAGCCAAAAGGGTAAAACTAAAAACATCATCAAACTAAACACATCATCGCGAAAAGACGGGAGGATGCGCAAATGAAGATTAAACACGCAACATTTATCACAAGCGTTGCGTCAGCAAACAATTTTTATAAAACGGATAAGCCCATAATTGCCGTTGCCGGCAAGTCAAACGTTGGCAAAAGTTCGCTTATCAATATGCTTGCAGGGCAAAAAAAGCTTGCAAAAACGTCCGTTACCCCCGGCAGAACAAGGTTAATCAACTATTTTGACTTTGGTGCTTTTGTTCTTGCCGATTTGCCGGGTTATGGCTTTGCAAAAGTCAGCAAGGAAGAAAAGAAAAAATGGGGCGCACTTATGGAGGAGTTTTTGCGCACGCAAAAAATCGACCTACTCTTGTCGCTTGTGGATATTCGCCACGACCCCACCGCTGATGACGTAACAATGATAAACTACTTGTATCATTACGCGATACCCTTTGTTTTGGTTGCGACCAAGGCGGACAAACTTGCAAAAACAAGGGTAAAGCCAAGACTAAAAGAAATTGCCGCCTTTTTAAAGGTGGGCGTTGCCGACGTAACGGCATCGTCAGCCGAAAAGGGTGTTGGCAAGCAAGAAATTTTTGCACTTATCGAGCAGGCGATAGAGAATAAATCGGGTGCAGAAGCTATGGAAAGCACCCCCGACGGCACAGCCAATAATCAATAACGCAAGCCGAATAGGTGCAAAAACATAAATAAAAATAAAAACCACCAATAAAACACAAACATAAATAAAAGCCTAAACTAAACAAAAAACCGCACGAGCAAATTTTGCTTTCGTGCGGTTTTTATCTTGTAATTTTATGGGTATGTTTTAATGATAGATTATATCTTTGCATATAGCGGTAAAGGCGAGGTAAGGTCATTTTCAGTCAGGCTTTTTGCCGTAAAACCGTTCTCTCGCCTCAGGCAAAGCGTTTTCCGCGCTGCCAAGCGGTGTTAATGCGTTGCGGTAATCGTGTTTTTTGCAAAAGAAATTCAGCTTTTGTTGCATATCGTCAAAAGCGCGCGTCTGCGTGTCGGCAAGCATTTTAACGTAATCTTTGGCGGCAAAACCGGCACAGCTTGCATAGCGCAAAAGTTCTGCATAATGGTGCATACAAAAGCCGTGCGAACGAATAAGATGTTTATAAAAATCTTTTTCGTGTAAAAACATTTGGGCAATGGTCTTGTAATATTTAACCATACTTTCTTCTACGTAATCGCAAACAACGCAAGAAGAAAGGTTTTTATCAATTTTATCGGCAAGTTTTTTTGCGCTGCCAGCGGTTTTTGCAGCCGAAATTAACTGACGCACGTTATCTGCGTTGGCATTAATTTGCAAGGCAAGGCTAAGCTTATTGGGGTTATTAAACATTAGGTCAAAATGCTCGGCGCAAAAGCCTTTATTTACTACCTCTATATGCGTGTCGTCTTCCATAACGGCATCGTTTAAAAACTCGTGCACAATTTGCTCTTCGACAATCTTTTTTATGGCGCAAAGGGGGCAGGAGGAGTTTTCGTTAAATTTTTCGTATATAAGACCTGTGTCAATGTGGTATTGCATATCATCATTATAACTCTTTATCAAAAAAATTTCAACCTTAATTTTCTTTTAAAAGGATAGGCAAACCGCTTAACGCGTGGAAAAAGCATAAAAGAGCAAAAAAACTGTTGCTCTTTTTGAAATTTTATGTTAATATAAGTAGGCTAAAAAATAAATAGTATTGCGTAAGCGATGCAAGGTAATGCTACTGTGGCTCAGTCGGTAGAGCAGCTGATTCGTAATCAGCAGGTCGCCGGTTCAAGTCCGGCCAGTAGCTCCAAAAAAATAAAACACCACTGCCAAGTGGCGTTTTATTTTTTTTGGCAAGCGGAGGGGCGGGCTTGAATGGGGAGAGAGGAGCCATCAAAGATGGCGACGAAGTTTACAAAGTAAACCAAACAGTCCGGTGGACTGTTTGTCGGAGAAGGGCGAACAGTCGCCAAGTCCGGCCAGTAGCTCCAAAAAATAAAACACCACTGCCAAGTGGTGTTTTTTGTTATATTAAATAATGGCGCGCAAAGTGTTGTCTATCATTTTACCGCAAGCCTAACTTAAAATTTGCCTTAAAAATAGGGCAAAATCACAAAAAACCCATATTGACACTGGCTTTTTGGTATGTTAAAATAATTATATAAATATAGTTTAGCAAGGGGGCTACTATGAATAAAATTATTACAATCGGGCGCGAATTTGGCAGCGGCGGCAGAGAACTTGGCAGACGACTTGCCGAGGAGTTAGGCTTTGAGTATTATGACAGAGAAATAATTACTGAAATTGCTAAAAGAACGGAAATGTCCGAAAAATACGTTCAGCAGGTTATCGAAAGCGACCCGCACAGCCTTTTTCCTATTACGATAGGGCATACCTTTGCCTATATTAATAACTATGCTATCGACCATCAGCAGCAAGTATACTGCCAAAATCAAGAAGTGTTGAAATCTATGGCGGAAAAAAGCAACTGCGTAATAGTAGGCAGCTGTGCAGACCAAGTTTTAGCCGAATATAAGCCGTTTAAGATTTTCGTCTACTCTAATATGCAAAGTAAGCTTGCGCGTTGCCGCTCACGAGAGGAGGGCATTGAGCATTTAAGCGACAAAAAGCTGGCAAAATACATAAAAAAGGTTGATAAAAACCGCTCGCGTTTTTACGGCTTTTACACGGGGCAAGAATGGGGCAACAAGGCAAATTACGACGTATGTATAAACACCGCAAACGTTGAAATAAAAACACTTGTTCCTATGCTTGCAAAAATTTTTAAGTAGGTGTTTAATTTGTATACCTAACAACAAAAAATAAAATTTATCAAAATTCTCCGCCCTCTACATACAAGTTGGCGGAGTTTTTCATATGCGGGCAATAATATTTACGACCTAACGAGAGATATAAAGCAAGGTAAAACGACTAATGCGTTGTAAAAATAAAATGCTAATAATACTTCTAAATCGGCAAGGGCTACTCTTTCAAGCAAACGGCAAAAAACGCAATAAATAGCAAAAGAGTTATTTTTACAAAACTTTTACAAATTATTAAATAAAATCAAATATCTTTTATGGTATACTCTAAACGTAATCAACAAAGGGGGGAGCTATGCGCACCGTTCTTATTGCAGAAGACGATAAAGAATTAAACAAAGTTTTATCAACCTATCTCAACAACAAGGGATATAACGTCCTTTCCTTTTTTGACGGAGAGGAAGCTCTTTGCGCGTTTGAAAAGGGCGGCGCGGATATTATTCTTTCCGACATAATGATGCCAAAAAAGGACGGGTTTGAACTTGCCGAGGGCATAAGGGCAATAAACGAGCGCGTTCCAATAATTTTTATTACCGCAAAAGACGACAAGCCCTCAAAACTGTTGGGTTACGGCATTGGTATTGACGATTACGTTGTAAAGCCGTTTGACCTTGACGTTCTTTTGGCTAAAATAAAAACCGTTTTGCGCCGCGCTAGAATTGAGGAGGAGCAACAGCTTACCGTTGGCAATTTTACAATGAATAAAGAGGAGCGTGTTGCAACGATAAACGGCGAGGAACTTGCACTTACCGTGCGCGAGTTTGACCTGCTTTTTAAGATGCTTTCCTATCCCAAAAAGACTTTTACTCGCTCCGCTCTAATGGAGGAGTTTTGGGATTACGACAGTTCTGCAACATCAAGAACGGTTGACGTGTATATGGCAAAACTCCGCGAAAAGACCTCCATTTGTGATGGCTTTGAAATAAAAACCGTTCACGGCCTAGGGTATAAAGTGGTGCTAAAATAAAGTAAAACTAGTGTTTAAGGTTGTGCTAAAATAAAGCAAAACTAAGTATAAGGTAATGTAAAAATGAAGCAAAATAACAAACGCAAGGCGGCGGCAATTTGGGGCTACCTACTTTTCTTTATTACAATATCGGTGGTGGTTGCGGTTGCCGTTCTAATGTATGATTACGCGCTAAAAGTAACCGGTGGCGACAGCACGCAAGTTGTTGCAATAATGTTTATTGTAATTTTATTTTTATCGGGGCTTGTTACTACGGCAGACGCGATAAGACGCAAAATTTTGGTAGAGCGCCCTGTGGAAAAGATACTCTCCGCAACGGAAAAAATTGCAAAGGGCGACTTTTCGGTGCGTATTAATATAGAGCATTCCTTTGAAAAATACGACGAATATGATTTGATTATGGAAAACCTCAATAAAGTCGCAACCGAGCTTGGCAAAAGCGAAGTGCTTAAAACCGACTTTATCGCAAACGTTTCTCACGAGCTTAAAACCCCGCTTGCCGTTATTCAAAACTACGTTACGCTTATGCGCACGGAAAAGGACAGCGAAAAACTGCAAGAATACCTAAAAGCCGTTCTATCGGCAACGGGTAGATTAAGCAATCTTGTAACTAATATATTAAAGCTTAACAAACTTGAAAATCAGCAAATTAACCCCGAAAAAGAAGTTATTCGTCTAGACGAAACGTTAGAAAACGCAATTATATCATTTGAAGACTTGCTCGACAAAAAAGCCATAGAGGTGTCGTGCGATTTAGAGGAAGCTTCCATAACTTCGTCTCCTTCACTTTTAGAAATTGTATTCAACAATCTTTTGTCTAACGCAGTTAAATTTACTGACGAGGGGGGCAAAATTACCGTTTCACTTAAAAAAACAAGCGGCGGCGCAACCGTTGCAATAACCGATACCGGCTGCGGCATATCTGCCGAAACTGGCGCGCACATTTTTGATAAATTCTATCAAGGCGACACTTCTCGTTCGGCGGAAGGCAACGGGCTAGGCCTAGCACTCGTAAAAAGGGTAATAGATATTCTCGGTGGAGAAATCTCAGTCAAAAGCGAGGTCGGCAAGGGCAGCACGTTTACCATTATTTTGCGTGAGGTCGTCGAATTATAAAGTAAAAAGCCGCGAGTATAACAACAAAAAGTTGCATAGAGGCACAAAGTAAAAAAGGCTGACAAAATTAAAAGAAAAAATTTTGAAAATTAAAATGAATAAACGGAGCAAGGAAATTTTAACTAAATTTAAAAATCCGCCTGTTTGGGTGGCGGTTGTCATATACGTATTAACGGCAGTGTGTGGCGGCGGCTCAATAGTTTTGGCACTCTTACCGGAATTAAGCCCCGTTTTGCAAGTTGTGTCTTACGCTTTATATGGCGTTTCGGCACTATTGCTTGCTTACGCGGTTTATACAATAGTAATATACGCACCGCGCATAAAAGGGGGAGTAATTACCTCACTCAAAAAGAGAGAACTAACCAGACGGCTGTTGGAGCATTACGGTTTTCGCACGGTAGTTTTTGCGGGCGTTTCGCTTATAATAAACGTGGCATACGTGCTGTTTAACGGCATGGTTGCCATAGCCGAGCGGTCAATTTGGTATGGCGCGCTTGCGGCATATCACTTACTTTTAACAATCCTGCGCGGTGGGCTTGTCCTTTATCATAGACGAAAAGGCAAAAGCTTTGCCCTCGTTAACGACGAGGCAGAACGCAAAAGGGTGGAAATAACAAAATATCGCACTTGCGGCATACTGTTAATATTTTTGCCCGTGTGTTTATCCTTTGCAATCTTGCAAATGGTTGTGGCAGGCACGGCTTTCGTCCGTTGGGACTGGACGGTGTTTGCCTTTGCCGCTTACGCCTTTTATAAAATTATAACGTCCATTATCAATTTGGTTAAGGCTAAAAAGGCGGATGACGCGACGGTGCAAGCACTAAGAAACGTTTCTTTTGCGGACGCGTTGGTGTCAATTCTCGCATTGCAAACTTCTTTGTTGCACGCGTATGGCGAGGGTTTAAATTACGGTTTTGCAAACGCGGCTACCGGCGGCGCGGTGTGTGCAATAACGGTAGTTACCGGCATAATTATGGTGTTAAAGGCAAATAAACAGTTAAAATTAGACAATAAGGAAAAATAAAAATATGGATGAACAAAAAAACTTAAATTTAAGCGCGGAAACCCCAGCAAATACTGTGTCTACTGAGGGGCAAAATAAGCCTACCACGCAAGAGGCTTGTCAAAAGGGCGGCTCGTTTGAATACACCTATTCTGCACCCACCGAGAAAGAGCGCACAGAGATTGAGGCGATAAGGCGACAGTATCAAGAACAGCCTGCCGCAGCAACCGATAAAACAGATAAGCTTGCGCGTTTGCGTATGCTTGATGCTAAGGTCAAAAACACCGCTACTATTTTTGCGTTGGTGCTAGGTATAGTGGGCACGTTGATATTCGGCTTGGGGATGTCGATGGTGTTGGAGTGGGGCTTATTTTTGTGGGGAGTAATTGTCGCAGTTGTCGGCTGTCCGCCAATATTTGCGGCATATCCCGTATACAATATAACCCTAAAAAAAGGCAAGAAAAAATACGGAGAAGAAATTTTAAAGCTCAGCGAGGAACTTTTGGAAAAATAGAAAAGTTATTTGCTATGTGATTGCTATATGAAATGTAAAAATAAAAAATAAAAAAGGTAAAGCGTAAAGCGAAAACCACTCGGTCGGTTGTTTAGTAAGTTATTTATTAAAAGTAGCCACCGCGGTGGTTTTTTTGTTTTTTTATTGGGTTTTACAAAACCTTTACAAAATCTTTGCAAATAAAAAATATTTGTTTAATAAAAGCTTAACAAGGCTTGCGTATAATGTGGGTGTAAAAAGAAAAATAGGAGAACACAAAAATGGAAGAAAAAATTTTTGCACAAAAACTTGTTAAAGAGTATGGCGTTAAAGAAGTTAGCAAGGTAGAGGAATTAAGGGCATTAGACAAAAAGGTAAAAAAGCCTGCAAAGGTATTTGCTTACGTTTTCGGTGCAATTGCATCCTTAATTTTGGGGTTTGGAATGTGTCTATCAATGGAAGCACTGTTTTTTAGCGAACTATGGAAGTATATCGGCATCGGTATTGGGTTAGTTGGTATATTGCTGGTTTCTATAACGTATAGCCTTTACAAAAAAATACTTAACAAACGCAAGGATAAATATGGCGACGAAATCATTATGAAAAGCAACGAAATTTTGCACGTTTTGGATATTTAATTAAAAAAAGAAAGGACAATTTTGGGAGGAAATAAAAATGGCAGAAAAGAAGGAAAATTTTTTGAAAAAAGCATTTAAGGATATGATTGCAAGCGCAAAGGCTCAGCACGAGGTAGACAAAGCCAACTTTCAAGCGGCAAAAGCAGAAGCAAAAGCAAATTTTGAAGAAAACCGCGGCACCAACACCTACCGCAGAGCAAAAGCGCAAGCAAAAAAGAGCAGGGACGATGCTCATATGTCGCCCGCAGAACGCCAAGCGAAAATGAACGAAGAGCGCGCAAAAGAAATAGAGGCAGCAAATGAAAGACAGCAAAAAGCCGAAGAGCGCATCAAAAAAGCAAAAGAAGAAAGACAGTAATTAAAAAAGGGCGTAGTAATTAAAATATTCCAACTTAAAAAGCAGACGATTGTCGTCTGCTTTTTCTCTTTTAAATTTTATTTAGAAGAAAAGGGAGAGGGTTTTGTCAAAAAAAGTTTTTTGCCCTGAGGAAAAACTATTTGCCTCTCGCTCACGGCTCCCCATTCAAGTCCCTTACTTATTATCTATAAATAAAAAATCGGCCCAACCAAACCTAAAAAGGTTCGGCTCGGACCGATTTGGTGCGGATAAAGGGACTTGGCGCCTGTGCGCCCTTCTCCGACAAACAGTCCACTGGACTATTTGGTTTACTTCGTAAACTGCATTGCTAAATAGCAACGCATCTCCCCATTCAAGTCCCTTACTTATTATCTATAAATAAAAAATCAACCCAACATAAACCTTACGGTTCATATTAGGTTGATTTGGTGCGGATAAAGGGACTTGAACCCCCACTCTCTCGAACTAGATCCTAAGTCTAGCGCGTCTGCCAATTCCGCCATATCCGCATATAGCAGTCGTTCGGGCACGAATAAATTATATGCTTCACCGTCTACGCAAACGGACAAATTACACACTTAAACGTTTATGCAAAAGGTAACTATCTTATGCCGAACATACACATTTTATCACAAAACTAAAAAATGTCAATCGTTTTACGCCACCCTATCAATTTTATTTCAGCCAATTTTTATTGTCGCGCGCATAATGCAGGTGAAAGGCTGGCTGATTTATAGCGCTGATTTATGGTTAGGAGGGAAGGTGTGCGAGTAGGTATGTGGGTAGACGTGCGAGTAGGTGCGAGGATAAAAACCGAGGGCAAAAGGTTTTTAAACAATAATCATTTGATGATCGTTTAAGCTCTTTTCGGTAACAAGGTTATAAAGGTCGTTTGCCAAAAGGTCAACCGCAAAGCATTTTTTTGCCGTTTTTGAAAGCAAACTTTCGTCACTTTTTCTTGTTAAAAGGGGTATCTTTGACTTGCTTGCCACAAGCGAAATAAGCTCTTTGCAATCACTTCTTACCGCAAGCACCTTTGCGTAAAGCTCGCCGTTTAAACAGTCGCTGACAAGCCCTTTTGTAATACCCAAAAGGTTAGCTGTTAAAATTCTTCTTACGCGCGTTGTGGTATAACGTTTGGTTGACACCTTATCCACCAATACGTCAACGCTTTTGCTGTCTTTGGCAAGTGCTTTTATGCGGTTTTCAAGCCCTTCGGTGCAGTCAGGTGCCTTTTCAAGTTCCTCGGCAGAGGTGGCTAAAATTTTTGCCAAAGTAATTTTATCAAAAGCAAAGGGATAACACTCTAAATCACAAAAAACGTATTTAGGCACGCAGCCCTTTAAGCCTTTCGTTTTACCTTGCTTTAATATAGAGCGAATACTTGTCGCGCTTGTAACTCCCTTTTTTAAGGTAACGTCGTTATGGTCGCCCGTCCTTAGCATAGGGTAAATATCTATTTTGCTGTTAAGCGATAATAGTGCTTTTGTATATTCTAGGGCAAGAATATTGTTAGGATAAGAAATCAGCTCTAAATCATCAAACTCGCCCAAACTACTATTTTTCTCCGTGTCCTTTAAGGCAAGGAATTTTGCTTTCGCAAGAGAAACACCTTCGTCAAGATACTTTTTAAGCGCGCGCTTAAACTCTTTGGTTTCATTATTCATAGCACTAGCAAGTGCAATATAGTCTTGCGCCTTTCCGCTTTCAACACCAAAACACAAGCCGTCGGCAATGCCGAGAGCGTCAATAATTTTAACCGCGCCCTTAGCAAAAACTTCCGCATTAGCGGTTGCAAAAAGGGTGGGGAGCTCCACTACCATATCCGCCCCTGCAAGTATAGCGTGTTTAGCCCTTGTCCACTTGTCGAGAACGGCAGGCTCACCGCGCTGACAAAAGGCACCGCTCATAATAACTATAAGCTTTTCTGCCCGTAAAGTGTTTTTAATATATTCGATATGTTTCAAATGCCCGTTATGAAAAGGGTTGTATTCGGCTATGCAAGCGCAAATTTTCATAAAAATTGTTTAACCTTATCCCATATAATAGATTGCTTTTTTGTTTTAAATGTTGTAAAATAAAACAGGTCAAAGATATTTTACACTATTTTGGCTAAAAAACAAAGTGATTTTTGAAAAATTAAAAGGAGCGTAAAAATTATGTCCGCTGTTTTAGAAAATATCAAAAAAAGAGCAAGTCTTAAAAACAAGAATATCGTTCTCCCTGAGGGTGAAGATAGCCGTGTAGTTCTCGGTGCCGTAGAGGCGGTTAAAGAGGGCATTGCAAAGGTAACCGTTCTCGGCAATCCCGAAGCAATCGCAAAAGCTAACCCCGACGTAGACCTTTCAGGCGTAACCATTATCGACCCCGTAACTTACGACAAGACCGACGCTTATGCAGAAATTTTGTTTGAAGCAAGAAAGGGTAAAATCAACAAAAAGACCGGTCAGCCCGAGTATGCGGACGTTGCCGCTGCAAGAGCTTCTATCTTAAAAGACTACACTATGTATGCAGCACTTATGTTAAAGGCTGGCGACGTAGACGGCTTAGTTTCCGGTGCTTGCCACTCCACAGCAAACACTCTCCGTCCTGGTTTGCAGGTTATTAAAACCATGCCCGGCATCAACACCGTATCTAGCAGCTTTGTTATGATTGCACCCGAGGGTTATAACGAATATATCCCCGATGGCGTTGCTGTTTTTGCTGACTGCGCTATTAACATTGAGCCGGATGCTCAACAACTCGCAGACATTGCTATCTCCTCTGCTGAAACTGCAAAATCAATCGCTGGTTTAGAGCCAAGGGTTGCTATGCTTTCTTTCTCTACTAAGGGTTCTGGCAACGACGACAAGTTCTTTAAGTCCGTTCCCAAAATGCAGGAAGCAACCGCACTTGCAAAGGCACAGGCTCCCGACCTTATTTTAGATGGCGAATTCCAGTTTGACGCAGCAGTTGCACCCGAAGTTGGCAAGCTTAAAGCACCCGACTCTAAGGTTGCAGGCAATGCAAACGTATTTGTATTCCCCAACATCAATGCAGGTAACATTGGTTACAAAATCGCACAACGTTTTGGTAAATTCTTAGCGCTTGGTCCTATCTGCCAAGGCTTTGCAAAACCCATCAACGACCTCTCTCGTGGTTGCAGCGTTGAAGACATTATTGCGGTTATCGCAATCACCGCATTGCAGGCTGAATAATTTAGTTGGCGAATAGGACTTATAAGTTCTATAAGTCGCATAAGTCCTATATGGCTGAATAATTGCTGCCGAATTAACACTTACGGCACAGTATAAACCAAAAAATTAAAAATCGTAAATCGTAATAAGGAAAGATATAGAAATGAAAATTTTAGTTGTAAATGCAGGTAGTTCTTCACTCAAATATCAGCTTATCGATATGGCTGACGAGAGCGTTGTATTGAAAGGCGTTTGCGAGCGCATCACTTTTGAAGGCGGTCAGCTTGCCCAAAAAACCTTTGATGGCAGAGAAACGGTTATTAAGCAAGATATGCCCTCACATAAAGAGGCAATGCAACTCGTTTTAGACGCTATGCTCGACAAGGAAAACGGCGCACTTAACTCCGTTGACGAAATCGGTGCAGTAGGTCACCGCGTTCTCCACTCGGCAGAAGACTTCCACGAATCAGTAGTTATTGATGACGAGGTTATCAAAATTTGCGAAAAGAACGCAGTATTTGGACCTTTACATATGCCCGGCAACATCGCTTGCATCAAATCTTGCAGAGAGGTTATGCCCGGCGTTCCTATGGTAGCGGTATTTGATACCACTTTCCATTCCACTATGCCCGCAAAGGCTTATATGTATGCTATCCCTTACGAAGTATACGACGAATACAAAATTAGAAAATACGGCTTCCACGGCACTTCTCATAAGTTCGTAAGTCAAGAAACGGGCAAACTTCTTGGCAACCCCAACGCAAAAATGATTATTTGCCACCTTGGCAACGGCTCCTCAATTTCTGCTGTTAAGGACGGCAAGTGTCAAGATACTTCAATGGGCTTTACTCCGTTAGAAGGTCTTGCAATGGGCACCCGCAGTGGCGACATTGACCCCGCTGCTGTTGACTATATGAGAGTTAAGCTTGGTCTTGGTGCAGATGAGGTTGTAAACTACCTTAACAAAAAGTGCGGTATCCTTGGTGTAAGCGGACTTTCTTCCGACCTCCGCGACCTTACCGCTGCTGCAAACGAGGGTAACGAAAGGGCAAAACTTGCACTTGAAATCCTCGCTTACCGTGTTAAAAAATACGTTGGCAGTTATATTGCTGCTCTCGGTGGGGTAGAGGCAATCGTATTTACCGGTGGTATCGGTGAACACTCCCCCTTAATCCGTGGCTTAGTTATGGAAGGTATGGAATTCTGTGGTGCAGAGTTCGACCAAAAGAAGAACGAAGAATATTCTTCTGGTATCGGCTACCTCAATGCCGACAGCTCTAAGGTTAAGATTATCGTTCTCCCCACCAACGAGGAATTGTCAATCGCAAGAGAAACAAAAACTCTTACCGAAAGCAAATAATTGACGGAAAATTCCTTTAAAAAGGGTAAACAGACGGTTAAAACTTTTGTAAAAATCGTTGACAAGACCTTTCAAATAGTATATACTTGTTAGGCTTGTTGAATCGGAGATAAAGTGTTTTTAGATTTAAAAGAGTTAAGGCGTAGCGGCAAGGACACCAAATCGTTCTTTTTTGAATACACGCCTACAAACGATTTAATGGCAATTCCTAATACGGAAATTGTGTTGCCCGTGGTTATTTCGGGTGAAATCACGTTGACAGGCACGCACAGTGCATACCTATCGGGCGAAATTCGTTTTGACGTTAAGGGTGAATGCACAAGATGCCTTGCAGACGTAACAAAAACTTTCTGTGTGGAATTTGACGAAGAAGTTGAAGAAAACAATCCCAGCGGTTACAGTGTTAAAAACGACCTTGTTGACCTTGGGAAAATAGTCGAAGACGCAATTTTGGTTGATATGCCCGTCGCACTTTTGTGCAAGGAAGATTGTAAAGGGCTTTGCGCCGGCTGCGGTGTAAACCTCAATCTTGAAAATTGCAAATGTAAAAACTAATAGGGAAGGTAAATAGAAATGGCAGTTCAAAAGAGTAAAACCTCAAAACAGAGAACAAATACCCGTTATGCTCAGTGGAAAATTAAGGCTCCCAACCTTTCGGAATGCCCCCAATGCCACGAGCTTAGAGCATCTCACAAGGTTTGCCCCAAGTGCGGTTACTATGACGGCAAATTGGTAGTTGACGTTTCCAAAGAAGAAAAGAAAGACTAATTTTAAGTGATTATTTGCGGTGCAGGGGCTTAGCTTATGCTTTGCACTTTGGCTAAGCAAAAAAAGGCTAATCGCGCAAAAAGTTGTCGCGGTCAAACCATTTTTAGAGCCTAGTTTTGCTTTGCTGCAAATCTCTTAAAAACAAACGTTATTAAAATTCAATAAAAAACGTTAATTAAAATCAAAGGTTAAAAAATCAAAGCCACTCGATATTCGAGTGGCTTTTGGTGTTTAAGTGAATATTTTATTCAGGATGTTTAATTGAATATTTAAGTCAGGGTTTTTAAGCGAATATTTGGGGCTGATGGTTACCGTCTTGCTTTTTGTCTAAAATGGTTTGAGTAAAATAGTTTATAATTAATCATCAAGCACAGTAGCTAAAATAGTATATAATTAATCATCAAGCGCATTAGTAAAAATAGGCTATACTTAATCGTCAATAGCTTCGACTAAAAAGGAAACGGGGCGGAAGCCGTCGTTACAAGACACCATCGCAGAGTATGCGTTTTTCATCCAACCATCAAAAAAGTTGCCGCCACCATTTGCCAGTTCGCTAACAAATGGGTAAAGGACGCTCCACGCGCTTTCGCAAAGCCCATCGGGCTTTTTGTCGCCGTGGGTTATAAAGGTCATACCCACTTGCATATCGCACGCGTGCTCGATAGGGTTTTCAAATTCAGCGGATAATTCGGGATAGGTGGTTATCCGCATAACGGTAATTTTGCAGTTTTTCATAAAATAATTGCCCGTATAAAAGATGTAAAAGAGTATAAAAGCTGTCGGTTAAGCTTGTTTTTCTACTGAGGTCAACGTGGCGGTTGCTTGCACGCAAATGCCTTCCTCTCTACCGACAAAGCCAAGCCCCTCTAACGTGGTTGCGCCTATGCCAAGCGCGTCCTTACTGATGCCAAGCGCGTTGGCAAGCTTTTCGGTTATTGCGGGTATATGCGGCAAAAGTTTGGGTTTTTGCGCCATAATGCAAGCGGAAACGTTGCTAACTTCGTAGCCTTTGCGTTTAGCGATAGCCAAAACCTCTTTTAATAAAACTAAACTATCCGCGCCCTTAAACCTTTGGTCAGTATCGGGGAAGTGGTATCCAATATCTCTTTCACAAACGGCAGATAAAATTGCGTCCATCACAGCGTGGGTTAAAACGTCTGCATCAGAATGCCCCAAAAGCCCTTTTACGTGAGCAATTTCCACACCGCCCAGTATAAGTTTTCTACCTTCAACTAAGCGGTGGCAATCAAAGCCGGTGCCCACTCTGCACGTTTTTGAGGGGTAAAGGTTATTAAAATCCTCGGGGTAGGTCAGTTTTAAGTTGTTTATATCTCCCTCAACAAAAACGACTTCGTTGCCGTTTGCTTTGAAAACCTCGCCATCATCATTATATATAATCTCGCCCGCGCGCGCGTAAGCCGCTTTAAGCTTTGCAGTGTTAAAGCCTTGCGGAGTTTGTACTTGATATAGTCCGCCCTTTCCAAGATAATCGCGGACAACTTGCTTATCCTCATCTTTTGAGGAGGTTATTCCCGAAACCATAGTATCGCGTGTGGGAATAACGGGCAGGGCAGAGCCATAGCGAACAGCCGTGTCAATACAATCATTTATCAACCTTTGCGAAACAAAAGGTCTTGCGCCGTCGTGTATCAGCACAACGTCGCCCGTTGCTATTGCCAAGCCGTTCATAACCGATTGGGTGCGCGTTTTGCCGCCCTCAATTACGGTTGCAACTTGTCCACACAGTTTTTTCACATCGTCAAAGTCGGCTTTTGATGCCACCACGATAAACTGGTCGATACGTCCGTTTTTGACAAACGCTTCAAGAGTGTGCTCTAAGCACGTTTTATTTGCTATGGGGACTAGCAGCTTATTTTTATCAAAGCCTGCGCGTTCGCCTTTGCCGGCGCAAGCAAGTATTAAGGTTACGCTCATAAAAATATCCTTACATAATTTACACTATAATATAATATACAACAAAACGAGCAAGAAAAAAAGACCTTGCTCGTTTTTTGTTTTAATTTTTTACACAAAAATTTAATTAGTCAGCAAAACGCAGCCCCTTAAACTATTAAAAGTAAATGGCAAACGTTACTATAAAATTTATTCAACAAATATTAAAAGCCATTTTGCAACAATCTCGTAAAGGCTTTAAACATTTACTAGTTTAAGCTTTTACTATTCTAGCTTTTGCTAAAAGTTATTCGGCGATAATCTCATAAAGGCTTTCAGCCTCGTCCTTGCGGACCGTTTCTTTTATGCAAAGAACCTTTATTTTAACCGTTCCGCTAGAATACCCAAGTTCAATCACGTCGCCCACCTTTACGTCGTGCGCAGGCTTAACCGATTTGCCGTTTATTTTAACTTTTCCGCCCGAAACAGCCTCGTTTGCAACCGAACGACGCTTTAATATTCTTGATACCTTTAAAAATTTATCAATTCTCATTTTTACCCCTCAAAATACGCAAATTTTTGCAAAAAAATGACGATTTTTGGTTTTTTTGAAAAAAATATCAAAAAACGCTTGACTTTGTTGACAAGGTGCAGTAGTATTATAGAATGTATTATGATAGGTTAATATCGACCTTTGTCCCCTTTTTTAGATTTTTCGGCTAAGAAAACGGCTGAAAAAACCCTTAAAATCGGTAGAAAAAGTCTATAAAACCTGCAACTTTACCCTTCACGGTGATTATACAACAAATTTTACCGTTTGTCCACCGCGTTGGCTGACAATTTAAATTTTTTTTAAGGAGTGTGTTTTGATGACACGAAAATTATCTGAAATCGAATGCGGCAAAATTAAGAGAAAATCGTTCAGTAAAATCAACGAAGCGATTGAACTCCCTTATCTTGTCAAAATTCAAAAAGACTCCTATGATGCATTCATTAAAGAGGGCATCAGAGAAGTGCTCGAAGATTTTTCTCCCATTACCGATTACTCCGACCACTTTGAACTTTACTTTTTGGAGCATAGTTTAGAAGGCACCCCCAAATACGACGAAAAAGAATGTCGTGATAGGGACGCTAACTACGAGCTTCCTCTCCGCGTTAAAGTTCGTTTGGTTAACAAGGTAACCGATGAAGTAATCGACCAAGAAATCTTTATGGGCAACTTCCCGCTCATGACCGAAAACGGCTCGTTTATCATCAACGGCGCAGAGCGTGTCGTTGTATCTCAGCTTGTTCGTTCTCCCGGTGTTTACAACGGTGTTCAGGTGGACAAGTCGGGCAAAAAGGTTTACGACACCACCGTTATCCCTTCAAGGGGCGCTTGGCTTGAATTTGAACAAGACAGCCAAGGCGTGCTTTGGGTTCGCGTTGACAGAAACAGAAAAATTACCGGCACCGTTCTTCTCCGTGCACTAGGCTTCGGCAGTGATGCTGCGCTTGAAGAGCTTTTTGGCGGCAATGAAATGATTGCCACAACGGCTGCAAAGGATACCGCTAAGTCTGAAAGCGAAGGCTTGGTTGAATTATACCGCCGTATCCGCCCCGGTGAAATTCCTACGGACGACGCAGTAAAGCAACAACTTAAACACCTTTTCTTTGACGCAAGACGTTATGACTTGGCAAAGGTTGGTAGATATAAGTTCAATAAGCGTTTAAGACTTGGCGCAAGAATCGTTGGCCTTACCGCAGCAGAGGACGTTATTTCCGCTGATGGTGAGGTTTTGGCTACCGCAGGTCAAGTTATTACTAAACCTGTTGCTGAAAGCATTCAAAACGCAGGCATCAACGTATTCTATGCTGACGTAAACGGTGCTAAGCACAAAATCATTGCAAACAACGTAGTAGACTTTAAGGCTGTTACGGGTATCAACCCCAAAACGTTTGGTCTTTTAGATTACGTTTATAATCCCACCCTTGAATTTTCTGCAACCGTTGCAGAAAAGGCAAAAGAGGTTGGCGTAGAGCAAGCAGCAGAGGACTTAAAGAAGGAAATCAACGCTATTTTCTATCTTGAAGAAAAGGCGCTTGGCGGTGCAGAAGAAAAGCCCGAGGATAGAAAGAACGACGAAAAGGCAAGAGAAACCAGAATTAAGTTTATCGAAGCCTGCGTTCTTTACCACCAATTAATCGCTGGTGAACTTCCCGAGGCCGTTAGCTTTGAACAAAAGAAAATTCTTCGCCCCTTGCTTGAAAAACTCAACCACAAGCACGTTACCGTTGACGATATCGTTGCATCCGTTTCAGTTAACCTTGACCTTATTGCTGAAATTGGTTCAGTTGACAATATCGACCACCTCGGCAACCGTCGTGTTCGTTCTGTTGGCGAACTTTTACAAAATCAGTTCCGTATCGGTATCACGAGATTGGAACGTGTAATTAAAGAAAGATTGCAAACGCAAGACCCCAAAGACATTTCTCCCCAAGGTCTTATCAACGTTCGTCCCGTAAGCTCGGCTATTCGTGAATTCTTTGGTTCATCACAACTTTCACAGTTTATGGACCAAACAAACCCCATTGCAGAACTTACCCACAAGAGAAAACTTTCTGCGCTCGGCCCCGGCGGTCTTAACCGTGACAGAGCTACCTTTGAAGTGCGTGACGTTCACCACTCTCATTACGGCAGAATGTGCCCGATAGAAACGCCCGAAGGTCAAAACATCGGTCTTATCTCCTCTCTTGCAGCTTACGCAAAGGTTAACGAATACGGCTTTATCGAATCTCCTTACAGAAAGGTAGAGCACACCGTTAAAGAGGACGGCACTATTGAAACAATCGTTACCGAGCACGTTGATTACCTCACCGCAGACGAGGAAGATAACTACATCGTTGCTCAGGCAAACGAACCTTTAATTGATAATAAATATTTTGCAAACGACCGTGTTTCTTGCAGACATAGGGACGATATTACTGAGGACGTCAAAGAAAAGATGGACTATATGGACGTTTCTCCCAAACAGCTTATCTCGGTTGCAACCGCGCTTATTCCCTTCTTGGAAAACGACGATACCAACCGTGCGCTCATGGGCTCTAACATGCAACGTCAAGCAGTTCCACTATTGTGTCCTGAAAATGCTATCGTAGCAACCGGTATTGAAAGACGTATCGCATACGACTCTGGCGTTATGGTTAACGCAGCAGAAGCGGGCGTTGTTAAGAGTGTTGCAAGTGACCGCATCGTTATTACTGAGGAAAACGGCACGGAAAGAGAATACAAACTCAAAAAGTTTGAACGTTCTAACCAAGGCACCTGCCTCAATCAAAGACCTATCGTTGAAAAGGGCGAAAAGATTGAAAAAGGTCAAACCATTGCCGATGGTCCTTCAACCAAAAACGGCGAGCTTGCGCTCGGTAGAAACATCCTTGTCGGCTTTATGAGCTGGGAAGGTTACAACTACGAGGACGCTATACTTCTTTCCGAAAAACTTGTTCGTGAAGACGTATTTACCACTATCCATATTGAAGAACACGAAATCGAAGCGAGAGATACTCGTCTTGGCGAAGAGGAAATCACACGTGATATCCCCAACGTCGGCGAGGACGCGCTTAAAGATTTAGACGCAGACGGCATCATCCGTATCGGTGCAGAGGTTAACTCCGGCGATATCCTCGTTGGTAAAGTTACTCCTAAGGGCGAAACGGAACTCACCCCCGAAGAAAGATTGCTCCGTGCAATCTTCGGCGAAAAGGCAAGAGAAGTGCGTGACACCTCTCTTAAAGTGCCTCACGGCGAGGGTGGCGTAGTCGTTGACGTTAAGATATTTACCCGTGCAAACAAAGACGAACTTGCTCCCGGTGTAAACAAACTTGTTAGAGTATACATCGCTCAAAAACGTAAAATCTCCATCGGTGATAAGATGGCAGGTCGTCACGGTAACAAGGGTGTTATTTCAAGAATTTTACCTGAAAGCGATATGCCCTTTATGGCAGACGGCACACCTTTGCAAATCGTGCTTAACCCCTTGGGCGTTCCTTCTCGTATGAACATCGGTCAGGTGCTTGAAGTTCACTTAGGTCTTGTTTGTAAACAACTTGGCTGGAAGATTGCAACCCCTGTATTTGACGGTGCAAGCGAAAGCGACATTAAAGCATTACTTAAAGAAAACAATATAGTCAACCCCGAAGGCGAGGTAGACGGTAAAATTCAACTTTACGATGGCAGAACGGGCGAACCCTTTGAAAACAGAGTTACCGTTGGTCAAATGTATATGATTAAGCTTATCCACTTGGTTGACGATAAGATTCACGCACGTTCAACAGGTCCATACAGCTTAGTTACCCAACAGCCTCTCGGCGGTAAGGCGCAGTTCGGTGGTCAACGTTTCGGTGAAATGGAAATTTGGGCGCTTGAAGCATACGGCGCAGCACACATCTTGCAAGAAATTTTGACCGTTAAGTCCGACGATATCGTTGGTAGAGTTAAGACTTACGAAAGCATCGTAAAGGGCACCAATATTTCCGAGCCCGGTATTCCCGAAGCTTTCAAAGTATTGCTTAAAGAATTGCAGTCACTTGCTCTCGATATGAAAGTTCTTACCGAGAATAAAGAAGAACTTGCAATCAAAGACCTCATCGAAAGTGATATCGATGATATTCCCTCGTTTAGAGAGAAAGAAAACCGCGAAGAAGTTTCTATTGAACAGTTCAGCGAGGAAGAAACTAGTGAAGTCGTATTCGACGACACTGAGGACGTTGACCTTGACGACGATTTCGGTTTCAGCTTTGAAGAAGATGACGAAATCGACACAACTATCCCTAACGGCGATATGTTTGACGACGACTTCGGCGACGAGGACGAGGAATAAGAGGGAGGTAGATAGAATATGTTTGAACTTAACAATTTTGATTCTATACAGATAGGAGTTGCATCTCCCGAAAAAATTAGAGAATGGTCTTACGGCGAGGTTACCAAGCCCGAAACCATCAATTACAGAACGCAAAAACCCGAAATGAACGGTCTTTTTTGCGAAAGAATTTTTGGACCGACTAAGGACTGGGAGTGCCACTGCGGTAAGTATAAACGCATCCGTTATAAAGACGTTGTTTGCGACCGCTGTGGTGTAAAGGTTACAAAAAGCAAAGTTCGTCGTGACAGAATGGGCCACATCGAACTTGCTGCTCCCGTATCTCACATTTGGTATTTCAAGGGTGTTCCTTCAAGAATTGGACTTATGCTCGATATGAGCCCCAAGTCTTTGGAACAAGTTCTTTACTTTGCTTGCCACGTAGTTTTGGACCCCGGTGAAACGGACCTCACCTACAAGCAAGTTATCAGCGACCTTGAAAAACAAAGATATGAAGAACAGTTTGGCATTGGCTCTTTCAAGACAGGTATGGGCGCAGAAGCTATTAAAGAACTTCTTATGGCTGTTGACCTTGAAAAAGAAAGTGCTGAAACCAAAAAGATTATTGCTGAAAACGTTTCCGGTCAAAAGCGCATCCGTGCGGTAAAGAGAATTGAAATCATCGAGGCATTCCGCAAGAGCGGCAACCGCCCCGAATGGATGATTTTAGACGTTCTCCCCGTAATCCCCCCTGAACTTCGTCCTATGGTTCAGCTTGATGGTGGCAGATACGCAACTAGTGACCTTAACGACCTTTACCGCCGTGTTATCAACAGAAACAACCGTTTGAAAAAGTTGATGGAACTTGGCGCACCTGAAATCATTATTAGAAACGAAAAGAGAATGCTTCAAGAAGCAGTAGACGCTCTTATCGATAATGGTAGACGTGGTAAAGCAATCTCCGGTGCAGGCAACAGAGAGTTAAAATCACTCTCCGGTATGCTCCGTGGTAAGCAAGGCCGTTTCCGTCAAAACCTTCTCGGTAAACGTGTTGACTACTCTGGCCGTTCAGTTATCGTTGTTGGTCCTGAACTTAAACTTTATCAGTGCGGTTTGCCTAAGGAAATGGCAATCGAGCTCTTCAAGCCCTTCGTTATGAAGAAGCTTGTTGAAAACAACATTTGTCACAACATTAAAAATGCTAAGCGCACGGTAGAGCGCGCTAAAACGGTAGTTTGGGACGTTTTAGAAGACGTCATTAAAGACCACCCCGTTCTCTTAAACCGTGCACCTACCCTTCATAGATTGTCCATTCAAGCTTTTGAGCCCGTCCTTATCGAAGGCCGTGCAATCAAGCTTCACCCCCTCGTTTGTGGCGCGTTCAACGCGGACTTCGACGGTGACCAAATGGCAGTTCACGTTCCCTTGTCCATCGAGGCACAAGCAGAAGCAAGATTTTTGATGCTCGCATCTAACAATATCCTCAAACTCTCCGACGGTAAGCCGGTTATGAGTCCCACGCAGGATATGGTTATGGGTTCATATTATCTTACTCTTGTCCGTCGCTATATGGGCAAAAAGTATAACGAACACGGCAGAGAAGACGAGAACGGCACACTTTACGGAGTTCCCGAACACACCGTTTCTTATACCTCACCCGAAGAAGCTCTTATGGCTTACCAAACGGGTAAAATCAAATTGCAAGACGAAATTATCGTTCGTAGAACGGTTGAAGTTGACGGCGAAAAGGTTACGGGCAGAGTTCGCACCACCGTCGGTAAAATCATCTTCAACGATGCTATTCCTCAAACACTCGGCTTTGTAAAGCGCGAGAAGAAGGAAGATTTCTTAAAGTATGAAATCGACAAGCTCGTAGGCAAAAAAGACTTGCAAAAAATCGTTGGTGCTTGCTTTAAGCGTCATGGCGCAAGCTGTGCAGCAGACGTTTTGGATAAAATTAAGGCTCTCGGCTTTAAATACTCCACCGTTGGCGCAATTACCACCAGCGTATTCGACATGCACATGCCCAAAGACAAGCCCGCTATCATTAAAGAGGCAGAGGCTCACGTTCTTAAAGTCGAAAACCTTTACAAAAAGGGTTACATCACCGACGACGAAAGATACAAAAAGGTTGTTTCCATCTGGAAAAAGGCAACTGACGACGTTACTGAAAAACTTATGGCTACCCTCGACGAGTTTAACCCCATTCTTATGATGGCAAACTCCGGTGCGCGTGGTTCTAAGGACCAAATTAAACAGCTTGCAGGTATGCGTGGTCTTATGACCGACCCGAAAGGTAAAACTATTGAAGTCCCCGTTAAGTCGTGCTTCCGTGAAGGTCTTTCCGTTTTGGAATACTTCATTTCTTCTCACGGTGGTCGTAAAGGTCTTGCCGATACGGCACTTAAAACGGCTGACTCCGGTTACCTCACCAGAAGACTTGTTGACGTTTCGCAAGAAGTTATCGTTAAAGAAGACGACTGCTTTGCAGAGCTTGGCGAAGCTGTCAAGGGTATCAAGGTTTCGGCAATTAGAGGCACCAAGGGCGAAATTATCGAGGGCTTGCGTGATAGAATTGCAGGCAGATTTGTCGTAACCGACGTTATCAATCCCGCAACTGGCGAAGTTATGGTTAAGGCTAACGAAATGATTACCGAAGACATGGCTGACGAAATCGAAAAGGCGGGCATTGAAGAAGTTGAAATCCGTAGCGTATTCACTTGCCGTTCCAAAACGGGTGTTTGTGCAAAATGTTACGGTAAGAATATGAGCAATAACAACCCCGTTCAAATTGGTGAAGCAGTTGGTATCATCGCGGCACAGTCCATCGGTGAACCTGGTACACAGCTTACCATGAGAACCTTCCACACCGGTGGTATCGCATCAACGGGCGACATTACTCAGGGTCTTCCCAGAGTAGAAGAACTGTTTGAAGCAAGAAAGCCCAAGCACGCAGCAATCGTTTGCGAAGTTAGCGGCACGGTTACCGTTGAGGAAAGGGATAAAATTATCCACGTTGTTATCAAAACCGACGAAGGCGAAGAAAAGGATATTTCAATCCCCTTCGGTATGGGTGTTATCGTTAAATCGGGCGACAGGGTAGAACCCGGCTCAGTCCTCACCAGCGGTGCTGTATATCCCCAAGACATCCTCAAAACCAAGGGTATCAAGGGCGTTCAAGATTACATCTTGCGCGAAATTCAAAGCGTTTACCGTTCACAAGGCGTTGACATCAACGACAAGCACGTTGAAATTATCGTTCGTCAAATGATGAAGAAAGTTCAGGTTGAAAACCCTGGCGATACTGAAATTCTCCCCGGTGAAAAACTTGACCTTTGGAGATTTGAAGAAGAAACGATGAATGCTTTAAACAATGGTTTAAGACCTCCCGTTGGTAAGAGAATTCTTCTCGGTATCACCAAAGCTGCTCTTGCAAAAGAAAGCTTCTTGTCGGCAGCATCCTTCCAAGAAACCGCAAGGGTTCTTACCGAAGCTGCTATCAAAAACAAAATCGACCCGCTACTCGGTCTTAAAGAAAACGTTATTATCGGTAAACTTATCCCTGCCGGCACCGGCATTAAGAACTATAAAAACGTTTCTCCTCAAACCGTGTTGCAAAGAACTGCTGACGAAGAAGAATAATCTTCGCGCCAAATATACCCAAAAATATTGCATAAACAATATTGTATAAAACAAGCAGTTTTTTCTGCTAATGTTAGTCGATAAAATCTGGCAAATCACTTGATTTTAATTGACTAATTGGCAAAAAAATGATAAAATTATACTTCGCCGAGAGAAAAATTTTCTCGGCGGAGCTAATAAATTTGTTTCGTAGACGGATAATTCCGAAGTCCGTTTTCCGAATATTCGAAATTTTTAAGGAGGTGTAATATGCCTACAATCCAACAGTTAATTAGACAGGGCAGAAAGAAAAGCATCAGTAAGTCCAAATCCCCGATTCTCGACGAATGTCCCCAGAAGCGCGGTGTTTGCTTATCGGTTACTACCACTACCCCCAAAAAGCCTAACTCAGCACTTCGTAAGATTGCCAGAGTAAGACTTACTAACAAGGCAGAAGGTATCGTCTATATCCCCGGCGAAGGTCACAATTTGCAGGAACATAGCTCGGTTCTTATCCGTGGTGGTCGTGTTAAGGATTTACCTGGTGTTAGATACCACATTATCCGTGGTGCGCTCGATACTGCTGGCGTTGCAAAACGTCGTCAGTCCAGGTCTCTTTACGGCGCTAAAAGACCTAAATAAGTCAACGGTTAATTTAACAGCTTAAACGTTTTTATCCCTTTTAATTGTTAATTAGTTAATAATAAACTTTTACAAACGTTATAAAAAGATAAAACGTCATCAAAAATTTAACCAAAACTAAAAGATAAACTTTTATTTATCAAAAGACACCTACTTAAAATCGGAAAATTCGGAAAATAAGCCCGATTTGGTAGGCAGTATGTCGAAAGACAGAAGGTTCGCTACCAACTCAGTTGGAAAGTGATAGCTGTACTAAACAAGGGTTTACCCTTAAAAAGGTGCCGTAGGCGGCACAAATTATTAAAGGAGGATTATAATTATGCCAAGACGTGGCAATATTGCAAAGAGAGACGTTTTGCCCGATCCCGTCTACAACGATAAGGTTGTTACCAAACTTATCAACCAAGTTATGTTAGATGGCAAAAAAGGCGTTGCTCAGGGTATCGTTTACGATGCTTTCGCAGCAGCTGCTGAAAAAGTCGGCCAAGATGCAAAAGAAATGTTCAATCAGGCACTCGCAAACATTATGCCTGTTGTAGAAGTTAAAGCAAGGAGAGTTGGTGGTGCTAACTATCAAGTTCCTATCGAAATCCGTGCTGAAAGAAGACAGACGCTTGCTATTAGATGGCTTGTTGCTGCTGCTAGAAAGAGAGGCGAAAGAGAAATGAGCGCTCGCTTAGCTGGCGAACTCGTTGATGCTTTCAACAACACCGGCAGCGCAGTTAAGAAGAAAGAAGACACTCACAGAATGGCTGAAGCTAACAAAGCTTTTGCACATTTTAGATTTTAATTTGGAGAGAAATTATGCCTAGAGATTTAGATTTAAATGTCACAAGAAACATAGGTATAATGGCGCACATTGACGCAGGTAAAACCACTACTACCGAAAGAATTTTGTTCTACACCGGCAGACTTCATAAGATGGGCGAAACGCACGACGGCGGTGCTACTATGGACTGGATGGTTCAAGAACAAGAACGTGGTATTACCATCACCAGTGCTGCTACAACGTGTTACTGGAAAGGTCATCGCTTAAACATCATCGACACCCCCGGACACGTAGACTTTACCGTAGAAGTTGAAAGGTCACTCCGCGTTCTCGACGGCGCGGTTGCAACCTTCTGTGCTAAGGGTGGCGTTGAGCCTCAGTCTGAAACCGTTTGGAGACAGGCTGACAAACACCGCGTTCCCCGTATCGCATACGTTAACAAAATGGATATCAATGGCGCAAACTACTTTAACGCTATTGAAATGATGCGTGATAGATTAAAGACCAACGCAATCCCCATTTTGCTTCCTATCGGCAAGGAAGAAACCTTTAAGGGTATCGTAGATATCATTACCCGTAAAGCAACCCTTTACCTTGACGACCTTGGTCAGCAAACCGAAATTACTGACGTTCCTGCTGATATGGCTGATATGGTTGAAGAATACCGTATGCAAATCGTTGAGCTTGCAGCTGAAACTGACGATGCTCTTATGGAAAAATTCTTCGAGGAAGGCGACCTTTCCGTTGAAGAAATCAAAAAGGGCTTGCGTAGTGCAACCCTCGCTATGAAAGTTACCCCCGTTCTTTGCGGTTCTTCCTACAAGAACAAGGGTGTTCAAAACCTTCTCGATGCTATCGTTGAATATCTCCCCAGTCCTTTGGACGTAGGCGAAATCAAGGGTAGCGACGACAGAGGTGACGAAATTTCTCGTCGACCTTCTGACGAAGAAGCTTTCAGTGGTCTTGCATTTAAGATTATGACCGACCCCTTCGTTGGTAAACTTGCATTCTTCCGTTCTTATTCGGGTGTATTAAAAACCGGTTCTTACGTTTACAACAGCGTAAAGGGCAAGAGAGAACGTGTTGGCCGTATACTCCGTATGCACGCTAACCACCGTGAAGAAGTAGACACTGTTTACGCAGGCGAAATCTGCGCTATCGTAGGTCTTAAAGACACTACCACCGGCGATACACTTTGCGACGAAGCTAAGCCCATTATCTTAGAACAAATGGAATTCCCCGAGCCCGTTATTAAGGTTGCTATCGAGCCTAAGACCAAAGCTGGTCAAGAAAAGATGGGCCTCGCTCTTGCAAAACTTGCAGAAGAAGACCCCACCTTCAAGGCTTATACCGATGCTGAAACCGGTCAAACCATCATCGCAGGTATGGGTGAACTTCACCTTGAAATTATCGTTGACAGACTTTTACGTGAATTCCGTGTAGAAGCAAACGTAGGTAAGCCTATGGTTGCTTACAAGGAAACCATCCGTCAAGCTGTCGAGGCAGAAGGCTTATTCAAGCGTCAGTCCGGTGGTCACGGTCAATATGGTCACTGTAAAATCCGTCTTGAACCCCAAGAACCTGGTAAGGGTTACGAATTTGTTGACGAAACTGTCGGCGGTTCTATTCCTAAGGAATTTATCCAACCTGTAAACAAGGGTATTCAAGAAGCTGCTAAAAACGGTATTTTGGCTGGTTACGAAGTTGTTGACTTTAAAGTTACTGTTTACGACGGTAGCTACCACGACGTTGACTCGTCCGAAATGGCGTTTAAGATTGCAGGTAGCATGGCATTGAAAGACGGTCTTGCTAAGGCAAAGAGTGTTCTTTTAGAGCCGGTTATGAAGGTTGAAATCCTTACTCCCGATGCATACTTTGGCGACCTTATGGGTAACGTTACCGCTCGTCGTGGTATCATCCAAGGCACCGAAGATAGAAACGGTATCAAGGTTATCGACGCACATATTCCGCTTGCTGAAATGTTCGGTTACGCAACCGATTTGAGAAGTAGAACTCAGGGCCGTGGTAACTACACTATGCAGTTCGACCACTACGCAGAAGTTCCCAAGTCTGTTGCTGAAAAGATTATCGGCAAAAAAGCGTAATAAATGTTGACAACAATATAAAATTATTGTAAAATATCATTGTGTTTGGAGGGTTTTTTCTCCAAATACAATAAAAAATAAAAAATTAAAATAAATTAAAAAAATATAACAATCGATTTTTTTTGGAGGAAAATCAAATGGCAAAGGCTAAATTTGACAGAACTAAACCGCACATTAACATCGGTACTATCGGTCACGTCGACCACGGCAAGACCACCCTTACCGCTGCTATCACCATGACGATGGCTGCTAAGGGTCAGGCTCAAAAAATGAAGTATGACGAAATCGATAAAGCACCCGAAGAAAAGGCACGAGGTATAACAATCAACACCTCTCACGTTGAATACCAGACCGATGCACGTCACTATGCACACGTTGACTGCCCCGGACACGCTGACTACGTTAAGAACATGATTACCGGCGCTGCTCAAATGGACGGCGCAATCCTCGTAGTTGCTGCAACCGACGGTCCCATGCCCCAGACCAGAGAACACATTCTTCTCGCTCGTCAGGTAGGCGTTCCTTATATCATCGTATTCATGAACAAATGTGACCAACTCGACGACCCCGAACTTTTGGAACTCGTTGAAATGGAAATTAGAGAACTTCTCAGCGAATACGGCTTCCCCGGCGACGACACCCCCATCATCAAGGGTTCCGCTCTTAAAGCTCTTGAATGCGCTCAGGCTAACGAAGGCGATGCAGTTACCAACGCTCCCGAAACCCAGTGCATTAGAGAACTTATGGATGCAGTAGATAGCTATATCCCCACTCCCGAACGTGACGAAGCTAAACCCTTCCTTCTCCCTGTTGAGGACGTATTCACCATCTCCGGTCGTGGTACCGTTGCTACTGGTAGAGTAGAACGTGGTGTTGCACACGTTAACGATCCCGCTGAAATCGTAGGTCTTTCCGAAGAATCCAAGACCACCGTTATTACCGGTCTTGAAATGTTCCGTAAGCTCCTTGACGAAGCTCAGGCAGGTGACAACGTTGGTGCACTTCTCCGTGGTATCGACAAGAGAGATATCGAGCGTGGCCAAGTTATCGCTAAACCCGGTTCTGTTAAACCCCACACCGAATTCGAAGGTCAGGTTTACGTATTGAACAAGGAAGAAGGCGGCCGTCATACTCCTTTCTTCAACAACTATCGTCCTCAGTTCTATTTTAGAACTACCGACGTTACCGGCTCCATCACCCTTCCCGAAGGCGTAGAAATGGTTATGCCTGGCGACAACATCAGCATGTTCGTTAAGCTTATCACTCCTATCGCTATGGAAGAAGGTCTCCGTTTCGCTATCCGTGAAGGTGGCAGAACCGTTGGTTCCGGCGTTGTTTCTAAAATCATTAAATAATTTTAGTTAACAAAAACAGCACTTTGTGTAATAATAAAAACCGCTACGATTATTCGTAGCGGTTTTTTGTTTTTGCGGTGAGTTATACTTTAAGCGCAATACTAAAAAGTAAGCACGTTGTAATTTGTTGTTTAGTTTAAGTTGCGCCCTATTGACTTTATATTAATTCATTTTATCAAAGAAAAGCTTTAAAGGTTAGCACTGCTATCTTTTACAAACTCTACAACGTCTTCAATTTTGCAGTCCAAAAAGGTGCAAAGTTTGTCAATAGTTTTCATTTCAATATTTTGATTAGCCCTTAATCTGCGCACAGTTTTGCTGTCTATTCCGCATTCCTCTCTTAATCTATAAGTCGAAACACCCTTTTTATCCATTGTTGAAAATAATCTGTCAAATTTAAACATTTTTTCTCCTATTTGGTAATCGCGCACCTATTGAGTAATGGTATATAATCAAAACCCCGCAAGCAAACCTTGCGGGGCTTTTTTAGCGTATTATTAAGCAAGTGCAAGTAGATTAGTTGAAGCTATCCTTATATGCTTTACCAAATTTGAAAGCGGGGATTTTAGAAGCGGAAATTTTAATTTTTTCGCCAGTTTTGGGGTTGATACCCTCTCTTGCTTCCTTAGATTTAAGTTCAAAAGTGCCGAAACCGGAAATTTGAACTTTTTCGCCAGCATTTAAGCCGTCGGTGATTGCACCGATAACTGCATCGAGTGCGATGCCTGCATCTTTAATAGTGATACCTGCCTTGTTTGCTATTGCCCTTACCAATTCATTTTTGTTCATAAAAACAAAACCTCCAAAGTTTTATATATATATTTTACCATATATAAATTTTTTTTCAATAGTTTTTTGAAATTTTTGTTAAAAAAGGGGTGTTTTTTGGCAAAAAAAGGCGATTTTGTATCAATTTAAGTGTTTGCTTGACTTTTTTTAAAATATAAACTATGATTAATACAATGATGACTAACATAGAGCTTATAGAAAAACTGAATAATGACGCACAAGCTTTAACTCCTCAGCGCAAAAACGACCGTGTTTTTTTCTATGGCGAGCAGGTTTTGTCTGCCGTTACAGCGATAGCTGAGCAAAAAGCTCCTTACGGCAACGTTGCGCTTTTTTGGACAAAGCCTACCTTTGAACAAAAGGGCAAAACCGTTTCGCTTGAAATTAGAAAGCGCGGCATAAAAACGGTAAATTTAATTTTGCCTAACGTTAAATGCAACGCAAAATCTCTTTGCGAGTTGTTTAATCTGCCAGAAGACGTGCGCATGGTGTTTGTCTTTGACAAGTGCCTTTTTGACTGTGCAAAGTATTTTTCTGCTCTGCGGGAAATTCCTTGCGTCCTTATAGTTAGTTCTGCCGAAATTTACGGTGCATTAAACCCAAAAATATACGTAAACGTGGGCGAAGACCTTGACCTTGCCGAAGTATTTTGCGAGCGGCACGTTATCGTTGACTTTGACGCTATAACTAAAAGCAATGCTTTGGGTGCGGTTGTCCCTTATTTATACGCAACACTTGTTGCGGGATTGTCGCTTATCACCGATTATCGCATCGACAGCGCGCTTTCAAGACGGCCTGTCAATAAACGCGCATATACGCTTGCTCGTCAAGCAGTTTTAAACGGCTATGCTGCGATGGAATATTCCAACGCACAAAGATTAAACGAGCTTTTATATAGCGCGCTAAGGCTGGAACTTGCTAATGCAAACAGCTGCGGCAATATTTACAACCACTCTGCACTTAGCGCGGCGATGCGTATACTTGGCATAGCTGACTGCCAAGACGGCTTTGGTTACGCCGCCTTAGACGTATCCCTTAAAATTATGGGGATATACTCACTTTACTTAAACAATGACTATTCATCCTTGCCGCACGTTGCCGACTACACCGAAAGGACGGAGTTTTTAGTAAACACTGTCGGTGGCAGCGAATATTCCTACCTTAAAGGCTTTAAGCAGCAAACGGATATGCTTGCTTGTCTTGAAAGGGAGATAAATCGCTTAAAAGAAAAACTTGCCAAAGAGGTTGAGGACACAGTTAACCTAGGCGAAAAAATCCGCCACACCTACTTTGCACTTGGCGGCAAAAAGTTCCCCCTTCCCGAAGGTGTAAACCAAGCAATAAAGCACTCTGGCGACCTTGCGGGTGCATTAAACGGAATGACGCTCTGTCGCGAAGTCGGCATTACCGACAGTCAAGCCTTCAATTAATACAGTAAATACAGCTGCCGCAAATTTTCAACAATCGCTCGACCACCCGTTTTTGCTTGGCAAAAGCATAATTAAAAGAAAATAAAATTGTATTAAAACGCACAGTCACCGAAATTAATTAAGTAAAAATTATTCAACAATAAAACACTTTAATAAGTATAAAATAAAACCAACAAGGCAATACTCTCTGCACGGCAGGGAGTATTTTTTTGTTAAATATTTTTTTTATTAAAATTATTCCACGTGCTTTTTAGTGGTTTTGCTTTTTGTATATATTCTTGTGTCAACAAAATTGTTGGGCGCACAAGCCCTAACAACGTGCAAAACAAATAAACGGAGGAAAATAAGCTATGTTCAAAAAAATGGCGATTGCTTTTGCCATATGCTTTGTGTTGTTAATGACTTATGCGCAAAACAACAAGCCTGTGTTTATTGATTATGCGGATAACTACGAGATATACCGCCAATCAAACTCGTCAAACGCTACCATATCTACCGCAAGTGCGGTTGCCGCTACCTTTATGAGTGGCAAAACGGGCGAGAGTTGTCAAATAAGTGCCGATGGGTTTAGTGTCGAGCAATTTTTGCAAGATTTTAACGCGAAAGTGTGCCTTGTTGAAAAAACCCAAACAACTGTTAGCTACTACGCCTATTCAAAAAGGATACCTTATAGGCAGACGATAGGCGGAAAAACTGTAAATTTGCACGTTTGCATCAGCCAAAATACAGTTAAACTTGGTTCGCCCATCATTTACGGCAGCTTTTAGAAATAGAAAAATAAAAAATCAAGTTAAAAAAGATTAAAGTTTGCTAAAAATCAAAAAAAGTGTATAACTTTTTGAAAAAAGGGGTATAACCCACGCAAACAATCAGTTTAAGGAGATAAATTATGAGAAGAAACAGAGCATTATTGTTTATTCGTAAAAACGCAGTATACGTTGTATTGGCACTTTGCATTATAGCGGTGGGGCTTTCCGTTACGCTTATGATGGTGGCTCAAAACAACAGCATTAGGCAGGAGCTTGAAGTGCCCGTCGTTAATCCCGACAATAACGGCGATACCACTCCCGACGAGCCTGTCGACAACGTAATTACCTTTACGTTACCCGTAGAAAAGGCAACCGGTATTGAAGAATACAGCGAGATGCCCGTATTTAATTCCACCCTAGGCAGATACGAGGCGCACCTTGCAGTCGACTTTTTCGCCCCTGAGGGCACTGACGTTGTAGCGGTTTATGACGGAAAGGTTGAAAGTATTGAAAACTCCCTTATTTACGGCACTACGATAACCATCGACCACGGTAACGGCTTAAAAACCGTTTATAACTCTCTTGCAGACGGCGATATGGTTGTTGCAGGTCAGCAAGTAGCAAAGGGAGAGGTTATTGGTCAGGTTTCGGTAACCAACCGCCATGAATACAAGGAGGGCGCGCATCTACACTTTGAGGTTTTTGAAAATGACGTAAGCGTAGACCCTGCACTTTACTTGATGTTTGAAGAAAAATAAATAAAGTCATTAAATTATATAACCCCGAATAAAATACAAACAAAAGGTTTCAGTATTTTATTCGGGGTTTTACTATGAAAAAAAGAATTATAATTTGCATTTTTGCGGCGGTTTTGTGCTGTGCTATGATTATAGGTGGCGGCTGCAACGGCTGCGGCGGTTGCAGTGGCAAAACGGCAAAAACATCGTATACGATAGATTGCGAGCTTAGCGGCAAAACGTTAACGGGCGAGGAGGAAGTGAATTTTTATAACAGCTATGATAATTCCTTTACTCAGTTAAAGTTTAATCTTTTTGGCAATGCGTTTAGAAAAGGCGCAAAATACTCTGCAATCGCACCCGAGCATACCTCTCAAAGCTACCCTAACGGCACAAGCTATGGCAGTATGGAAATTGAAAGTGTTACGCACGGGGGTAAGGCACTAAATTGGCAAATAGAGGGCAAGGACCAAAACGTCCTTTCGGTTGAACTGGATAAGGAAGTTTTCCCTGCCGAAAGGTATACGCTCGTAATAAAGTGGACGTTAAAGCTAGCCGACGTTGTCGCGCGCACCGGCAAAAACGATAATACGGTAAACCTAGGCAATTTTTACCCCATTTTATGCGCTTACGACGAGGGCAAGGGTTTTTATGAGTGCGTGTATTATTCTACGGGTGACCCCTTTTATAGCGAATGTGCCGACTACGTTGTCAGCATAACCACGGCGGCGGACGTAACGGTGGCGGCAAGCGGCAAAAAAGTGGAAGAAAAAAAGTTATCAACAAGCGGCGAGAAGGTATTAGGAAAATCATTGCCTACAAGCGATAACACCCAATCAAACACGGAGGTAGAGCGCAAAAAAACCACTTTTAAAGTGCAGTCAGCGCGCTCGTTTGCAATGTGTGCCTCGCAAAAGTTCAAGGTGGAAAAATCAAAATGCGGCAAAACGGAAATTTTATATTACTATTATAACGATGCATCGCCAAAACAAGCCGTAGAGGCGGCAAGGCGTGCAATAGAGCTGTTTACGGCGCGGTTTGGCGAATACCCTTACGAAACATATTCCTTTGTTCAAACCCCATTTGTGCAAGGCGGTATGGAATACCCTGCCCTTACAATGATTAGCGACACGCTTGAACGCCCTGCATATTTAGAGGTCATCGTTCACGAAACAGCTCATCAATGGTGGCAAACGGCGGTTGGCAATAACGAGATTGAATACGGCTTTTTGGACGAGGGGTTGGCGGAGTATTCGGTGGTTTTGTTTTACGAAAACTACGAAGAATACGGCTATACTCGCAAGTCATTAGTGTCCTCGGCAAAGCAAACGTATAAGGTTTTTTGCTCTGTTTCCGACCAGCTTTTTGGCACGGTAAACACCGTTATGCTGCGCTCGCTTGCAGGCTTTCAAAGCGAATACGAATACGTAAATATGGCGTATATAAAGCCGTGTATTATGTATGACACCTTGCGCGAAACGATAGGTGATGACAAGTTTTTTGCAGGGCTTAAACGGTATTATGAAAATTATATTTTCAAAAATGCCGTGCCTGATGATTTAGTGGGCGCGTTTGAAAAATGCGGCGCAGATACAAACGGCTTTTTCAAAAGCTTTTTTGATGGAAAGGTTGTGTTGTAAAAAGTCTAGCGATAAAAAGTTATTAAAGGCTAAAATAGATTGGTTTAGAAGCAAATAAATTCAGTTTAAATCGGTCAAAAAATGCGTTTATAAGCGACAATAGTAAAGTTTAATTATTGACAACAAGGCTAATAAATGATATACTTACTAGGAATAGTTAACAAAAAACTTGTAAGGTATCAGTATGAAGAAATTTTTAAATATTTTTCTCGCTTTAATACTTGTTCTCGTTTGCGCATTTGGTATGGCCGCTTGTGCTGACGATGATGCAGGCAACAACGAAAAGGGCTTAAAATACAAAAAATATATTGGTGAAGATTTTTATACCGTTTACGGCTACGTTGACGATGGCACTACAACCGACCTTACCATTCAACCTGAATACGATGGTGTTGCGGTTGGCAGAATTGCTGCTAGCGCATTTGCAAATAACGGCACTATTAAAAGTCTTGTTATCCCTACCTCTGTTACCGAGATTGGCGCAGGTGCTTTTGCCGGTATGAAGGCACTTGAAGAAATCACTCTTCCCTTCGTTGGCAAAACGGCAAATTCGGAGCTTTATAATGGCGAAACGGAGCCTGCAATCGACAAAGCAGTTGGTTTAGAAAGGCATTTTGGTTACGTGTTCGGCACGGAGTTATATGCTAACGGCACAACGGTAAACGTAACCTACGGCTCTGGTGAAAGCGATACCGCAACGTATTACTTGCCTTCAATTCTTACTAAGGTTACTATTGCTCCAAAGCAAGCTTACTCCATCCCCATGTTTGCGTTTAACGGTGTTCAAACGCTTACCGAAATTGCACTTAACAATATTGACGGTATAGGTGAAGCTGCGTTTGGCAACTGCGCTCGCCTTGCAAAAATAAACGTTCCCGGCACGGTTGCTAAAATTTGGAACGATGCGTTTATGGGCTGCAATATGCTTACTAGCACCGGACTTGTTTTTGAAGATGTATCGGCATCAAGCGCGCTTAAAGAAATCGCAAGCCAAGCCTTCTACGGCACCGCTATTACCGAGATTGTAATTCCTGCATCAGTTAACTACGTTGGCAAGCAGGCGTTTGCTAATTCCTCATTAAAGAAAGTAACGTTGCCAAGCGGTAAGGTTACGCTTGAACAATACGCGTTCTACGATTGTAAGTATTTAGCAGAGGTTGTTTACGATACTGCAACGGCAAGCGATATTACCGTTAACGGAGGTGTGTTCCAAGGTTGTGTTCGTCTTGATTGCACTGCAATGCAATCGAGCTTTACTGTGAAGGGCACAAACAACTTTGCTGACACCAAAGCTTAAAATCAAGGGTAAAGTGGCTTAACAAAAGGCTAACGAACCTAACGATAAGATAAAATAACCTAGCCACAAGATAAAAGTTTAACAGTCAAATCATAAAATTAAAATCAACGTCCCCGACAAACTTTGTCGGGGACGTTTTCTATTTACTATATTTTTCTATTTCTCTATTCTTTTATTGTTCTGTTTTATATTCGTTTATTTGTCTAATTATTTATTTAATTAGTCTTGTATTAATTTTTTTAAGCTTTTAACTTTGGCATAAATGCCGCTTTGTTTTGCTGTGGTTTATAGGTCGTGTGGTTTTAGGTCGTTTTGGTTTGGGTAAATTAGCTGACCGAAACGGCTTTTAACGTATAAACAAGCGCGCCCATATTGTTTAGCGAGCCAAAGGTTGAAAGGGGCTGAGCATATTCAAGCAGTAGTGCGCGGTGGCTTAAACCGGTTACCGCACCGCTTTGAACAAGTGCGTAATGACGTTTTCCTGTGTTGTAGCCGTCGCTAACGCGGTAGGTAAGGTCTTTGTAGGGGACGGTTATTTCACCGTTGAATAACTCACCTTTCATATTTACGTCAAGATTAAAACTTTGTTCTACCTGTTCGTTATAATAAACGGAAATATTTTTTGCTTCGGGGTATGATAGCGATTTTACGGGGAATACAAAACTGTTGTTTAAATCAACGTTTACGTTTCTTATTAAAAACAAAAGCTGACCGTTGTCGGTAATTTTCTTAAAGGTGTAAGGCTTGCTGCTAGTGGTGGTCGTGCCGTCCATCGTTAATTTACTAGTGAAAGAGTTTTTACTATAAACAATGGAATAATCGTAAACGTATTTATCTGCGCTTGCAACACCATTTTCTACCGTAAACACTGTGTAATCGTAATGAGAGGTGCTGTGGATAGGCGCATAGGTAAAGTCCTTAGAGGCAAAATAGGTAACGGTGGTATACTCGTCATTTACCACCTTTTCGCCCGAGCCCACGTCATAGGTAAACTGTAAAGCAAGCGATGTAGTATATTTATATAACGTTTTTATATCGTAGTCTTTAAGGTTGCTGCCTTTCCACTGAACATCGCTATCCTTGTCAGCATTTACCATTTCAAGCGTAGTGGTAAAGGTGCCAACGGCAGAGTAGTCCATTATGCTTTGCAATGCGTTTGAAGCAGCCAGCTCGTCATTATAGTCTTTTTGCAAGGACACGTCATACGTGCAAGTTTCCACACCGCCGGGAATAAGTGTTTTTTCGGTATCAAACGCAGCGGTAAACGATATAGGTTTTTCTGTTACGCAGCCGCTTGCTGTAAAACACATTATGCCCGTCATTAAAAGGGCAAGCACGGAAAGAAAAATTTTCCTCATAAAAATTCTCCGTTAAAATTCTTTAATTAAGTATGCGTTTTTTTATTAATTTTAATAATTATACCATACTGTGAAAAAATTGTAAAACCCTGCAAGAAAAAACTTTAAAATATCAAAAAATATGATACAATATAAATATGGCAAAATTAATTATTACAAATACCTATTTTAGCGTGTTTTCCACACTGGTCAAAGAGCTTGAAGGCAAGGCAGGCGGTTTAACTGACAAAAACCTTGTTTTTTGCGAAGAAAAAGTGTCGCTTATGACCGAGCGATTTATTTGCGCTCAGTTTAAGGGCAGTTTTAACACGCAAGTTTATTCCTTTGGTAATTTTTTGCGGGTGCATAAGCATCTTCCCAAAACGTTATCTAAGGAAGGCTCTGCCATGGCGGTAAAAAGGATATTATCCGGCATTCAGTTGAATTGTTTATCGCGCAGCAAGCAAACCCTTGCTCCAACCCTTTTCGAGCTTATAGCTCAGCTTAAAAGTGCCAGTGTTTTGCCTGAGGACTTGAAAAATTGTTTAGATGTTTTGCCGCAGTCCCTTAAAAACAAAATAGAGGACGTTGCCGAGGTTTACGCGGCATACGAGCGGTTTATTGCCGAACAGGGCTACGATGACCAAAGCTCCTCTCTTTCTTATTTGCCAGAGCTTATTGAAAAGTCTAATCTAGTCAAGGGCGCAAACGTTTATCTTGTCGGCTTTGTCGGCTGGACGGCGCAAACGCGCAAGGTTATTTTATCGCTCTTAAAAAAGGCGCGCTCGGTTACCGCAATTTTGACGGGCGGCAAAAACCAGTTTGTTTACCTTAACGAAACAATCGATTCTTTTAAGGACCTTTGCGCAAGGTCAAATCAGCCGTTAACCATCGCTTACGAGCAAGCGCAAATGCCGGCTGAGGCTAACCGCATTGTTCAAAACGTTTTTAACCCTTCAAGCCGCAACCTTGAAAGAACGCCTACCGATGCGGTATGCTTTTCCGCACTGCCCAGTGTTTACGCGGAGACTGAACGCGTTGCCGGTATTATTAAAAAGGCGGTCATAGACGGTAAATGCAGATACCGTGACGTATCCGTTATTATCCCAGACGTTAATATTTATAAAGAAGATATCAAGCGCGCTTTTACCCTTTTGGACCTTCCGTTTTTTATTGACGAGCGCAAAAAGCCCCTTTCGCACCCCTTGGTGAAGCTGATTTCCGCCTACGTGGATATTTTCCGCAAGGGTATGGAAAAGGAACTGATGGCAAGGTTTTATAAAAATCCGCTCATTTGTCCCGACAAGGAGTTTGCCGACGCGTTTGAAACGTTTATCCTAAAAAATAGTATAAATTATAACCGCTTTAACGACCCGCTTCCGCTAGGCAAAAAACCGCCCGAACGGTATGAGGAGTTTGAGGCGTTCCGCGCGCGTGTTTGCGAGCTTTTAAATGGCTTTAACGTGCGTGCTTTGTTGGAAAAAATTGATGCCGAGCAAGCACTTGCTTTAAGAAGTGCCGAGCTTAACGGACTTTGTGCAAAAGAGGCGGCTGCCGTAAATGACCAAATTTACAAAACGGTAACGAGAATTTTGGACGAAATGGATTTGTTGTTGCACGGCATTTCCCTTGATTATACCGAATTTAAGAATATATTTATGAGCGGTGTTTCGGCAATGGAGGTTTCCATTTTGCCGCAGTATAACGATGCCGTTTTCGTTGGCGATTTTAAGGAGGTTGCACTAGCTCAGGCGAAATACGTTTTTGCTCTGGGTATGACAGCCGACGTGCCAGCTGTTCAAGAGGACGTTGCACTGCTGTCCGATGCGGATATCAACGCGCTGTCTAAAATAAAAGTTATGGTCGAGCCTAAAATTAAGGTGGTCAACCATCGCTTAAAGGAAAGCGTTGTTCTTGGCTTGGCTGCATTTCAGGAAAAGCTTTTCCTATCTATGCCCGTTACCTCCGTTAAGGGCGAGCCAAACGTGCGCAGCGAGATTATAAGCTATCTAGACAGATATTTTGACCTTAAACCTTTGCCTGAGGTAGACGAATACGTTACCGAAAAGCAAGGCTTAAAGACGTATGCAAGGACGTTTGGTGAGTTCAGTAGGGGGCTGACCGTGGACACGTCTAAGGCGGCGGCTTTTTATAACGTATCTAACAATCCCGAAGTCGAGCGAATTATGGAGCAAGACGGCAAGGAGGTTAAGCTTAGACTGGATAAAAATGCAAAGGTGCTTGTGCAAGAGCTTACCTCGCCATCTTACATAGAAAACTATCATAAATGCCCTTACAAAATGTTCGCGCAAAGTGCGTTGCGCCTAAACGAGCGGGACGAGGGACGGTTGTCGTCAGCCTCTGCCGGAACGCTTATGCACGCCATTTTTAAAGAATACGTAGAGCAAATAGATAAGGTTAAGGACGAGCAAACTTCTAACGCGTTGGTTGACCAAATTGCAGACGAAGTTTTAAGCAGGGACGAGTTTTCCGCCTATACAAAAGAGGGCGCGGGCGAAGCGAGTGTTAGATGCGCCTTAGAGGAGTGCAAAAAATACTGTTACCGTATGTTTGTCGGCTTCAAAGAGGATGCGTTTAAGGCGGTAAAGGGCTACCAAGAGGTAGGCTTTGGCGTGGACAAAAAGTGCAAATATCCGCCCATATCCTTACTTGGCGGTAAAATAAAACTTAAAGGCACGATAGACCGTGTAGATTTTTATAAGGACTATTGTAGAATTATCGACTACAAGACGGGTGGGTATAACTGCTCGGAGGAGGGGTTATACACCGGCACCGGCTTGCAACTTTACCTTTACGCGCTTGCAGTAAAGGACAAAACCCCTGCCGGTATGTATTATTACGATATTAAGGGCGACTTTACCTCTGGCGATAAAGAAAAGGCAAATAACTACGATGGTAAAACGCTAAATGCCGACCTGTCTGTATCGCCCGACAAGGCGCACTTTAACGCGATTAAAAAGGGGGATGCACCCATTTCCGTTTACGGACAAGAGGTTACTAAGGCTATGTCCACCGACGATATGAAGGCGCATTTGCAATACGCGCTTGAAATAAGCGAAAGGGCGGCTAGCCGTATGGCAGAGGGGGTTATAGTTCCCTCGCCCTATCACGATACTTGCAAGTTTTGCGCACTCAAACCTATGTGCGAGGGGGTTTGCGGCAGAGAATTGCCCTCACGTCAGGTCAAGGGTGTAAAAGAGCAAACTATTAAAAAAGCAATTTTTGGCGACGTTGATAACCGCACCGACAATCATAATGATAAGGAGGAGAAATAATGGAAGAAAATAAAAAAACAGTAAAACTCCTCCCTGAACAAGAAAAGGCAGTTTTGCATAACGATGGCAATATTATCGTTTCGGCATCGGCAGGCTCGGGCAAAACCTTCGTTATGATAGAACGGCTAATTAGGCTTATTTTAGAGGGCAAAACCACCGTAAACGGCGTGCTTGCAATGACCTTTACTGAAAGCGCAGCCGCTGAAATGCGCGAAAAATTAAAAGAGGCTATTTGTAAAAAAATAAACGAAAATGCCGACAAAGACGGCACGTTACTTTCTCAGCTTGGCGATATTCCCACGGCTGATATTTGCACGATTGACGGCTTTTGCTCAAAGCTAATCCGCAGATATTTTTACGTGGTTGGCTTATCGCCAGACTTTAAAATTTTGGACGAGGATGGCGCAGCCGTTCTTAAAGCGGAGTGTATAGATAAGACCTTCCGTAAACTTTACGAAGGCAAACAAGAGTGGTTTTATAAGCTTTTCCGCCGCTTTGCGAAAAAACGTTTTGACACCGATTTTAAGGAAAATATTATTAAACTGCACTCTTTTATTGAGGCGGAGGCAGAGCCTGAGAAATTTCTTGATAAAAGCATCAATAACTATACCGCTGACGGCTACGACGGGCTGGTAAAAACCTTTAAAACGCAGCACGTTAACCCATATCTTATTAAAATGCGTTCCATTTATCAAAAGGATATTGAGGAGTGCAAAGAAAAGGGTTACACAAGGGGAGAGGGCCACTGTCTAAAATGTATAAATGCTTTGACGGAGATAATCGACTGTCTGCCAGAAGATATGGCTACGGCAGCACAAAACTTCCCCTCGGCATTTGCTTTTGAAAAAAAGGAAAGCATGCCCTCTTGCGACCTACCGTTTAGGGATAGGGTTCAAAAAAACCGCAACGACGTTGGTGCTTTTCTAAAAGAGGCTATCTCTGTCATTAGTTTAGGCAAGGCAGACGACCTTGAAGCCTTAAAGGAAACCACCGCTAACGTTGCTGAAATTGTTAGACTTTTTGACGACACTTACTCTGCTGAAAAGCGAGAAGAAAACTTGCTTGACTTTGCTGATTTAGAGCATTTTGCGCTTAAAATTTTGAAAGACAACACGGTGGCGGCGGACGTTCGTTCTAAATATCAATATATATTTGTCGACGAATATCAAGACACCAACGGAGCGCAAGAAGCATTAATAAATATGATTGCTAATAACAACGTATTTATGGTTGGTGATGAAAAACAGAGCATTTATGCGTTTAGAGGTTGCCGTCCGGAGTTTTTCCGTGAAAAAGCTTTGGATATGGAGGCGCGCGGAGAGGTAAAGGTTAACCTAAACGCAAACTTCCGTTCCGCACCGGCGATACTTGATTTAGTTAACGCTATTTTTGACGAGGCTATGACTAAGGAAGATTACGGCACCGACTATAAAAAGGGGCATCGCCTTGTTGACGGTGGCTTATACGCAGGTGGCGGAGAGGCTGCTTACGGCAGAGCCAAACTGCACCTTTTCAAAAAACCCAAGCGCGAAAGGGCGGAGGAAATTGCCCCCGAAGGCGTTTACGACGTGCTTGACGAGGCTGTTAAAACAATGAACGCTGACGAGGTTGAAAGGGTTGATGAATCATACCTTGTCGCAAAGTTAATTGAAGAGGAACTTGGTAAAAAATATTATGACGTTAAGACCAAGGAGTTTAAGGAAATCGGGTTTGACGATATAGTTATACTCACTCACCGCAAGGCTAGTGCGGCAATAGCGCGTATTGTCCACGGACTTGCGCGCAGGGGCATTTCGGTCGTTTCTAAGGTTAAGCAAAATATTTGCGACTTCCCCGAGGTTGCCCTTTTGATTAACGCGTTAAAACTTATTGACAGTGTCGAGCAAGATTTTCCGCTAGCCATAACTCTTAAAAGTGCCATAGGCGGCTTTTGCGAGGAAGACCTTGCCGAGATTGCGCTTTATTTTAAAAACAGTGGTCAATACGGTGGATTTTATCAAGCATACCAATACTACCTAAAAAATGCCGATACCCCCCTTTGCGAGCGTTTAAAGGCATTTAACCGATACTTTGCGGACGTTAGGACGCTTGCCGACCACCTTTCCGCAAGGGATATTTTGGCAAAGCTTGTAAACGACAGCAATTTAGAGGCGCACCTTTTTGTTAAGCAATGGGGCGCGGCAAGAGTTCGCAGGGTAAGGCAGTTTATTACCATTGCCGAGCAGCGCGGTGCGCAATGTTCGGTCAAAGACTATCTTGACGTTATAAAAAATTCCGCATCCACTTTTGAGGTGGCTGAGGTTATGGATGAAAATGCCATCCGTGCAATGACGATACACGCATCTAAGGGCTTGGAATTTCCCGTTGTAATCGTTGCAGAGGCACAGGCAGGCATAAGCAAAAAAGGGCTTGGCGAGGGCGAGGACCTTTTAATTAGCCGTGAAGACGGCTTTATCGTTAAAAGCTATGACGATGAAAACAAACGTTCCAAAGAAACGCTTTTGCGCCATATCGTCCGCAGAAGACTTCAAGAAGCAAATATAAGGGAGGCACTTAGGACCTTTTACGTTGCCACTACGCGCGCAAAATTCTCTATGCACGTTGTTTGGACGGGCGAGCCTGACGATAGAGAGGACTATTTGTATTCTGCAAGGGGCTACTTTGACTTTATACCAAAAAATATGCCCGTAACCTACTATGAAGAAAGCGATTTAGAGTTTATGCGCCAAGGCAGCATTGGGACAAAAACTGCCCTTTTTGCTAAACCCGACACGGCCGCAATGGAGGAAATGCGCCGCAGCTATGCCTACGTATATCCTTATCCCGAAGAAATTCAACTACCCCTAAAAACAAGTGTAACCGGTGCAGTAACGGCATCTAGCGAGTTTGACGTTGGCACTCAAAAATATGATGAAGAAGTGCGGTTTATTGAGGACGACACTCAGCCTACTGTCAGCGCAGCAGCGATGAGCGACGAGGGGATTAACGCGGCACAAACCCTTACGTTAGACAACCAATCGGCTGACGACCAAACGGGTGTGGAAAGGGGTGTAATTGCTCATAAAATTATGGAGAATTACGACTTTACTTGCGACCTATCTTTTGAGGAACAGATAGATAAAATGATAGCTAGCGGTGTGCTTGCTACCGAGGAACTTTCAAAAATCAACCCCGAAAGATTAAAACGAGTGATAAATAGCGGTGCGTTAAGGGGCTTTACCGGTAGTTTATATCGCGAGCAGCCCTTTATGGTCAACGTGGAAGCAAATAGACTGTTTGACGTTAAAACGGAGGAGCAAGTGCTTGTGCAAGGCGTTATCGACTTGCTTGCGATAGATGGTAATAGCGCGCGAATTGCCGATTATAAGTATTCACTTCTTCCGCCCGAGGCGTTAAGCAAAAAATACTTAAAACAGCTTGATTTATACGCCTATGCCGTAGAAAAGGTTCTAGGCAAGCAGGTTACGGATAAAGTTTTAATCAACCTGTTTAGCGGCGACGTTATAAATATTAAGTAGGCTATCCGCGAATAAAAGACAAAAACATCTAAACCCTACCTTTTTTAGACAGCATTAATGCTATATAATCTGTGAAAGATTAGAGGTGTTTGTATGGCTGACGGTATTAAGGGTATGTTAAACAAAATTTTAACCACGACTGGTGGGCTTACGTGCGTTATTGCGCTATCTCTACTTGTCGTGGCTTTTCTTTTATGTCTTGCGTTTGTTTTTTTTCGTGCGGAATACGGGCTAAAAAGCCGAGCCTGGTTTTTTCTTTCTTGCGTTGGAATTGGGCTTTTGCAAACGGGCATCGGTATGCTTTTTAACGCAGTAGGCTATGGCTTAATCGTTTTTGGTGTGGGTTTTTTGCTGTCGTCAATAATAGTAGGCGTGCCTAAAAAACGAAGCAAAAAAACAATAGAAATGCAAAATGATATAGGGCAAATAAGTGAAGGGCAAAGGGCTTTTGTAAAATATTTGACCGAAAAAGCGGGGCAAAAGACAAAGGAGGTTGGGTTTAAGTCAACAGAAAATGAAAGCGAGACGGAAAAGACGCAAACAGGCAACCTCCCTCCAAGGTCGATAGAAGTAATAGAAAAGGTTGTTTCAAGTCCGGTCAAGAAAGCGCAAACGTGTAGTCAAAACACCGACAATAATCTTTACAAGGGCAGGGCGGAAATGGAGCAAAAAGGCGGCACGCAGTTAAAAAACAACAACAATGCTGACGAGCTTAATTTTTCACACGTAAAAAACGTTATTTCTCGGCTGGAATATTTTAATCTTACGCCTACCGATTTAAGACAGGTTAGAGAACTAGAATTAAATCTTCTTCAAGCAGAAAGGGGAGAAAGGGACGATGAACTTCGCATAAAAATCAACACGGGGCTATCGGCATTGCTTAAAATTATGTCAAAATACGGGGCTTGACACAAAAAACATATTACGTTTTCATAAAAATCGGGTATAATTTAGAAATTGCACCTTGACAACCCATTATCCTTGTTATATAATGTTTTTGATTAAGCATTATTTTCAAAGTGAAGTATTTGGAGTTATTTATGAAGAAAAGGTCAATTCTCGCAATATTTATGGCTATGCTTTTAGCATTTAGTCTATTTGCGGGTTGCGCTAAACCTTTTAAGGTCACCTTTGACGGCAACGGGGGAGAATACGTATCTGGTAAAGAGGTGCAGACTGTTAGTTCCGCGGCGGAAATTGTTCCACCTGTTTACAGTAAAGTTGGTTACGAGTTTGCCTCGTGGGATAAAATACTTGCAGACCTAAAAAGTGAAACAACCGTTAAAGCTATTTGGCGCGCAAAGCAATATACAATTACTTTCGATGCTGGCGAAGGTAACACCTGTGCAGCAGAGACAATTACCGCTACTTACGACCAAGTGGTTGGCGACAGCCTACCCACACCCACTTATGCTGATAATACGCGCGTGTTCGATTGTTGGTGTATAAGTGCTGAGGGCGAATCTTATAACGGGCGAGTTGTCAATAAGGACACACTTTGGCAAATTGATGCGGACGTTACTCTTGTCGCTGTTTGGACCACAGATAAATACAAAATAACCTATAACGGTATAGAGGGTGCCGTGTTTGCGGCGGACAACCCCTCTCGCTACGGCGATGGCAACACCGGTATACTCTTAAACAACCCCAGTAAAGAGGGTTATAAATTCCTTGGTTGGACGTCTGCTGACGTTGCCGAACCTACGTTATCAATGACTATCCCCCAAGGCTCTACCGGCAACAAAGTGTTCACGGCTAATTGGGAAAAATATGATTATACCCTTAAATTTAAGGTCGGCACGGTAGTTCGTGCAAACAAGGTTTACGTTTCGGTAGAAAACAAGCGTGTTGATTTTGTTATTTATACCGATGATGGTGAAACGCTCGGCTCAAAAATGCCCGTTGCAAAATTAAGCGAGGGCGACAGGCTTGTGTATAGAATTGTTGGTTGGTATTACTACGATTCAACCGACAGCAAGGCTTATCTTACCGCTGACACAGTTATAGACCAGTCGGTAGTGGGTATTGACGGCGTGCTTGAAGTGTTTATAGAACTGCGCGCACTTTATACAAACAACTATTAGTAGATAACTAGACGCCGCTTTTAATAAAACCTTTATTAAAGAAAGCACGTCTTATAAAAACTTAGTTTAATATTAACCTTAATTGCCACCGTTTGCGTATAATGCTAAAAAGCATTAGGAGATAAGCGGTGGCATTTTTTTTGAAAAAAAATAGGGGCAACGAACAAAACTCTGCGGTAGATTGCAATAATAATGACAAAACTTGCAGCAGAGAGTTGTGTAGAGGCTTAGGTGGAGAGTTATGTGTAGATATAAGTGGAAATTGTTGCAGTGATTTTTGTAATCCTTTTTGTCAGGAGGCGCGGCTCGGTGAAAAATGGTTAACGGCAAGCGCGCTTGCTAGGGTAATTACGGGACATCACGGAAAGCTGCGTCTTGCGGTGCAAGCAATTTACTATTATTTGCGACTTTTGCGGCTACGCGAAGTCCACATTGCCGACGAGCTTTTGTCTATTGCAGCGCAAGAATTAAAGCTTATTGACGAGCTATCGGTTGAGATGGAGGGGCTGGGCTTTTCGCCAAAGTTTAGTTCGTCTCAGCCGCTTAACGTGAGTGTGCTAAATAGGGGCTGTCTATTAAGCGATAAGGTTAAAAGAAAAGAGGTTAAAATTTTACTTTTAGACTTAGTGTCGTCAATTACCGCGCACGTTAACGAGAGTTTGGCGCTTTTTGACAAAACAAAAGCAAATAATCTAAAAAAAGGGGGCGAGCTAGAACAAAAGATATTGTCGTCCATCGAAAAAGAAAAGGAAAACATAAATCGGCTTTTATCTATGGCGGCAACGTTATAGCGCGTTTTATAGCACTTGATTGCTGCTTAGGTGCACCTTGCGGCATAAATTTGCCTTAAAAGGACTAAATTTTCAATATTTTCTATTGATTTTAGTGTTATTATATTGTATAATATAAAAGTAAAAGTATGCAAAAAGCAAAGCTGCCTTAAAAGGAGAGTTTTATGTTGTTTAAAAAGAAGAAGATTGTTCCCGAGCAAAGTAAAATTATCGTTACTGAAAACAGTAACCGCACCGGCTCTGATTACAACCGTCTTAAAGATAATATCCTTTTTATGAATGCCGATGGCAATACCAAGGTTATTCAAATAGAGTCCTCTCTCGCGCACGAGGGCAAGACAACCGTTGCTTGCAACCTAGCAGTAAGCCTAGGCTTTACCGAAAAAAAGGTTATCGTAGTTGACCTTGACTTCCGCAGACCGCGCACCCACAGAGTTTTTGGCTTAACTAAGGATAACGGTATTGCCGAATATATGCTTGGCACACTTTCTAAGGAACAGGTCATCAAGAAAACAGGCTTTAAAAACGTTGACGTTTTGACGCGCGGTGGTGAAATTCATAACTCCGCACTTGTTCTTGTTTCCGAAAAGTTTAAAAATCTCATTGAGGAGTTGCGCGCAGAATACGACTACGTTATTTTAGACTGTGCACCCGTATTGCTCGTTTCCGACTATATCCACATTTCTAAGGTGTCGGATAGCGTGCTTTTCCTTGTCGCATACGGACAAACTACCAAAACTCAGGTTGCCGATGCCGTTAAAGAACTTAAAAAGAACGGCATCAAAATTCTCGGCACGGTATTTTCTATGTATGACAGAAAAAAGGACAAAAACTACGGTTTGTATTACTACAAAAACCGTTATTACAAGTATTACGACACCTATGCAAATTCTTACGTGGACACCCCGGCAGACGAGGCAGAGGATGCTGCGCTTGCAGCAGCAGCGGCAGAACGAAAAGCGAAAGCTGACCAAGAAAAATAGTTCGGCTTTAATCTTTTATCCCCAACCTAAAACTAGGCTAAAAGTTGGCTAAATTCGCCTAAAATTTGCCTAAAACCCGCCTAAAATTCGCCAAAAGAGCGAAAACTGAACGCTAATTAAAGCGTTTAAATAAAACAATTTATACTTAACTAAAAGAAAAATAAATTATAACAATTATCCGCCCGTAAACACGTTGTAGCCGCTATAATAAGGAGCATATTATGATAGACATTCACTCACATATTTTACCTTGTGTAGACGATGGGAGCGAAAGCCTTTCGGCATCTATTGCAATGCTCAAAAAAGCAGTTAGCGACGGTGTAACGGGCATTATTTTTACTCCGCACCTGCGCCTTAACTTTAACCTAAGCCCAAAAGAGTTACAAAAAAAATTTGACGAGTTTTTGGTTGAAGTAAAAAAAGAGGGCATTGAAGTAGATTTATATCTAGGTCAAGAGATTTATATTGACCGCGACTGGAAAAAGCTTTTTAAGTCAAAGGCGTTTAGAACAATGGCAGGCACCAAGCACGTGCTTATAGAGTTTAGCTATACCGAAAGGCAAGAGTATTCGGAAATTGTCTATGAACTAGCTACAATGGGCTATAAGCCAATCGTTGCCCACGTTGAAAGGTATAGTAGAATAACGCTTGATGACGTTTTGGAAATGCGTGCAGAGGGCGGGCTTATTCAAGTCAATGCCGAAAGTATTGTCGGTAAAGAAAAGGGCTTTCGCGCGCGCCTAAAATACGTCAAAAAACTTTTCAAATACGGCTTAGTGGACTTTGTCGCAAGCGACGTGCATTCCAATAGGGAATTTTTATTAAAAGAGGCTTACGCTTACGTTAAGAAAAAAGTTGGTGAAGAAACTGCTCAAACGGTCTTTTTCATCAATGCTAAGGAGTTGCTTGCCGAGCAAGGTTAATGCAATTAAACGTCTGCACCTTGCCGAGCGCAAGTAATTTAATACTATAAAAGGATGAGCCGACAAAGCTTCGGCGCTAAACGGTGGGCAAGCGTTGCTTGCCCATTTTTAAAAGGAAATTAATAAAGTTTATGGAAAAGAAAATCATAGTCATTGGCGGCGGAGAAATTAAAAATAAAACCACCTTAGAGATTGACCGTTATATAGCACAGCTTGCCAAGGCTCACGCGGGTGAAAAACGTGCAAATGCCTTGTTTATCGGCACGGCTTCGCACGATAGTATGCCCTATTTTAACAGCTTCCGCAAAACGTATACCTCGGTGTTTAATATAAAGGCAGAGGTTGCGTTAATCGTGTATGGCGAGATGAATATAGCGCACATTGCCGACAAAATAAACAATGCCGACTGCATTTACGTTGGTGGTGGCGACACTATGTTTATGCTTGATAAATGGAAAGAGGTAGGGCTAGATAAACTTCTTTTAGCCGCATATAACGAGGGTAAAATTATTTGCGGACTGTCCGCAGGGGCGATATGTTGGTTTAGTCAAATGTATACCGATTACGAGATTATGCGTGGACAAGGTAACGATTTTGTTTTAAGAAAGGGCTTAGGCGTTTTAGATGGCACAATGTGTCCGCATTTTAACGAGCGCGAGCAAGACTTTTTTGAAGCAATGGTTAAAAACGGTGTAACAGAGGCATATTGCGTGGAAAATGATGCTGCACTAGAATTTACTAACGGCAAATTAACCAAGGTCTTATCTAGCGGCGGCAAGGCTTATATAGCAATTCTCAAAGACGGTGTGATGGAAAAGACACAAATATAAAGGCAAAAAACTATGGCTCAAAATTACAATCGTGAAATGGAAAAAATAATAGCCGAAATAAAAAAGAGCGGTGCAAAGCCAAAGCTTTTACTACACAGCTGCTGCGCACCGTGCTCGTCATCTGTTTTAGAAAGGCTAACACCCTATTTTGACGTTACTGTCTACTACTATAATCCTAATCTTGATAGTGCTGAGGAGTTTGAACTGCGCGCGGCAGAACAGTGCCGTTTATGCTCTCAAACGGGGGTGGAGGTCGTTGTGGAGCCTTACGATGCGCAAGAGTTTTTGAGTGCGGTTATCGGTCACGAAGACGATGCCGAGGGGGGCGCGCGCTGTGCAATATGTTTTGCTTTGCGCCTTAACAAAACGGCAAACGTAGCAAAAGAAAAGGGCTTTGACTACTGGACGACAACGTTGACAGTTAGCCCCTTAAAGAACGCGGAAAGACTTAACGAAATTGGCAACGCAATTGCTCAAAAAGTGGGGTGCAAGTGGCTGTCTAGCGATTTTAAGAAAAAGGGCGGATACTTGCGCTCGACAGAACTTTCTCGCCAATACGAGCTATACCGCCAAAACTACTGTGGTTGCGTCTTTTCAAAACGAGGCAGACCGGTGTAAATTAGCAGTAGGGCAAACTTCTATGGATATTGAACTGAACTATACAGTTTGAATTATAAAAACAGTGATTAGCTTTACAAAAAACAAAAAGCGCCCGACTAAGCCAAGCTTAGTCGGGCGCTAATATTTTTATCACAAATATTATATCAACGCAAAAACCATTTAGAAAAACTGGTTGTTGCTTTGACTAAATAAGGGTTATTTTGAATAAATTACGTTGCCGTCGCGGACGGTAAGCATTACGTTAAACTCGCCGTCAAGCACGGTAAAGTCTGCATTTTTGCCAACGGAGATAGAGCCGATTTTATCGTCAAGCCCCAAGTTCTTTGCAGGGTTTATGGTAGCACAGTCAACCGCCTTAACAAAAGGAACGCCAACGGTAAGCACAAGGTTTTTAACGGCTACGTTCATTTTGAGGATAGAGCCAGCAAGTGCGCCGTTTCTAAGGCGAGCCTCGCCGTCTTTTACAATAACCTCTTGACCGCCAAGCTCTGATAAGCCGTCGGGCAAGTGCTTTGCACGCATACTGTCGGTAATTAAGGTAAATTTATCGGCAGGTTTATTTTTGTAAAGTAATTTAATTGCCGGTGCTGATAGGTGAATAAGGTCGCAAATAGCTTCGCAATTCAAGCTGTCAAAAAGCATTGCGCTGCCAACCGTGCCTACGTCTCTGTGATGTAAGCCTTTTTGTGCGTTATAGGTGTGCGTAACGTTTGAAAGTCCAATTTCAATAGCCTTTTCAATATCCTTGTAGCCTGCGTCAGTGTGGCCGGAACTTGCAACTACGCCCTTTTTAGTCATGTGGCGAATAAGCTCGTCTGCGCCCTCAACCTCGGGTGCAAGGCTTACAATTTTTATTGCGTTTCCGCTTGCCTCGTTATACTTGTCAAAAACCTCGGTAGAGGGTTGTGCTACGTATTCAAGGGGCTGTGCGCCAATGTGTTTTGTGGAGATAAACGGACCTTCCAAATGGATACCAAGCACTTTTGCGCCTTCCGTCTTATCTGCTGCCATATATTCTTTAACAGCGCCCATAGCCTTCATAATATTTTCAGGGCTTTGCGTCATTGTCGTTGCCAAAAAGCCAGTTGTTCCTTCGCTTGCGACAGCATTGGCTATCGTGGAAAGGGCCTCAACCGTGCCGTCCATAGCATCCGCGCCCATTGCGCCGTGGATATGTTCGTCAATAAAGCCGGGTAAAACCACCTGTCCGTCAGTGAAGGGGAGAACTTCGGTAATCTTGCTATCATCCTCGCCAATATAGGCGATTTTGCCATTTTCAATACCGATAGATACCGTAACGATACCCTTATCTTCAACGTAAGCCTTTACATTTTTAAAACCTTTCATACTGTTGCCTCGTTTTGTAAATTTAATTTACAAAAATTTTAGCACTATTAAGTCAGTTTGTCAACGCAACTGCTTAAAATAAAAAGGCATTTTGCACTATCATAAAAATTAAAACCCAAAAACGTTCTTTTGGCAAAGGTTACAGCACGGTTTCCCTATCGCAAGGGCTATTACTAAAAGGTTACAGCACGTTTTCCCACCGAATCAAAAAGGTTTTGGGTATTTGCTCGCTTAATTCTATTAGCACCTCTATTTTAGAGATTGCGTCTGCCCATTCCTTGTCGCGCACTAACGTAACCGCCTCGCTTAGCCAAAGGTCCACTTCTTTAATCTCTGTGTGGGGGATAAATGCGTGCAAATGTTCCTTTTTGTTAAGCCAAAAATTTTGCACGGCAAGCACGTCGTCTTCCGTGGCGACCTTTTCGTCAACCTTTTGATAAAGGACGGTTAAAACGCCATTAAGTTCGTCAAACTCCTTGTTTATATAACTCGTTTCGCAAAAAGAGCCAACTAAAAGTATAGCTAAAACCGTTAGCATAGAAATGATTGTCTTTACCACGATACACCCCTTTTTAGCGGAAAGGACAATATCCTAAATTTTTGATTTTTAAGTTTAAGATATACTCTACCGTTGCCGTCAAGCGTCATTACCTCGGTGTTTTTAACCCCACCCCCATTGGCGCGTAAAAAAGTTAAAACACTTTCCTCATCGCTTCCTGCCGCCGCAATATTCTTTTTGACCTGCTTGCCGTCGCTAATTAAAACAAGTGGCAAGGAGGAGGGCGGGAGAGAGGGTTGCTGTGCGCCCGCTTGTTGAGTGTCAGCTTGTTGAGATGTCGCTTCAAGAGCAGAAAGTTTGCCGTTTGCCTCAAAAATAGCATAGTCAAGGTCGTCAAGCGCAAAATAACCTAGCGAACGCATACTTTCAATAAGGTCTTCCACGCCCATATTGTTCCTTTTAAGCTCTGCAAGGTCAACGCCATTTTTATTTAGCACAACGCTAGGCTTGCCTGAGATTATCCGTTTTGCTACGTTACCCGTCTGTTCTAAAAGGGACAAAAGCTGATGCAAAAAAAAGAGCGTTAGTATAGCAACAATGCCGTAAATTAGCGGTATAGATACGTCAGCCATAGGTATGCACGCAAGGTCTGCAACAATTAGCGTAACAATAAATTCAAAGGGCTGCATTTCGCCAATTTGTCGCTTGCCCATAAGGCGCATTACCACCATAAGTGTTAAAAAGATAATAAACGTTCTTAAAATTATAACAATCATATATGGAGTATTTCAAAAAAGTAAAATTTTATTCCTAAATTTTCTGCAAAAAAGGTTATCTAAATTTTTGGCTATATCGCTTTTCGTAAACCCTAAAAAATGCTTGACGGCAAAAACAAGGAGTGTTAATATATAGGCATAGAGTAGCAAAAGTGCGTAAAGTGTTGCAAAATGGGATGTCGTTTGCAAACGAAAGGGCAATTGTTGTGGCTTTTAACTGCCAAACAGTCGGCTCTGCGGTGCTTTTGCGCGTCCGCTATTATTTTAGCGCAAATGACGTTTAGGGTAATTTTTGCCTTTTCCTTTTTGAGATTTTTCAATGAGGAAAGCGGTTTATTGCCACGTTTTTTCGCAAAAATTCTATCGGTCTCTCTAAAATTATTTTTGGGAGATTTTTTTATGTCCAATTTATCCAGTTTGCTTTTAGCACCCCCCTCCGCCTTTGATTTTGGCGCAATATTTGGCAATATTGTTGAAAAATGGTATTACTACGTCGGCGCACTAGTGTTTGTTGCTTTGCTTGTGGTGTTGCTTGTTTTTTGCAAAAAACGCACACCTCGTAACAACCTTTCACACACGCAAAAAATTGTGTATACGGCTGTCCTTACGGCACTTTGCACGGTTGTAAATAGCTTTTCATATTTTCCGGTATCGTATATTTCCATTTCGTTTGTATCGACAGTTTGCTTTATAGCCGGCTTTTTGCTTGGCGCAAAGGGCGGATTTGCTGTTGGCTTTATAGGCGATTTAATCGGGGCGATTGTTTTCCCCGCGGGTGCGTATAACCCCGTTATAGGCATTGCAAACGGCATGCTGGGATTTATCCCCGGGTTTATCTTTGAACATTTCAAAGGCAATAAATATCTATTAGTTGCAATATCTTCTGCAATCAGTTTAATTGTGTGCACTTCGGGACTTAACACCTTTGGCTTATGGCTAATTTACGGCATGGGCAAAAAGACTTTTTGGGTATATCTTATGGCTCGTTTGCCGTGGCAAGTAATTGTTGCAACCGGCAACGCGCTTTTGTGCGCAGGGCTTGTTACGCTTTTGCCAAGGGTTTTGCCAGCCGGCAAGTTTAATCTTTCTAATGCCGACAAGGCAGATGACTGCGCAAATTCTTAATCTTTGCATTTAATTTTAGGTCTTAACTTAAAACCTTAACGCATAGTCTTAATGTAAAAGACAAATTTTTAGAGGTTAAAGCATAAAATAAAGCCCACCGCAAAAGGTTATGGCGGCGGGTTTTTATATTGATTTAATTGACGGCTTAATTTGGTCTATGTTATAATTATAGCCGCAAAACATAAAAGTAAGTGGCTTTTTGTGTCTACTAATACTTGCTTTTACTAGGTTGCTCTTTTTAAATTTTAACTATTTTTAACAGAGTATTTCAATTTTCCAAAGCTTTTATTATACTGATAAGGAGGAAACATGAAAAAGAAGCTTTTAGCAATAATCACGCTTTTTATTTTAGCAGTTACGTGTTGCGCATTTGCTGCTTGCACTAAACCTGAGGGGCCGGCTGCTGACACGCAAGACGTTACCTTCGTTGTCTTGGGTGAGGATGGCGCAAATGACGAGATAATTTACGTTGACAAGGGTGAAGCTTACCGCAGTAAAATCACTATGCCTACCGACCCTGTTAAAACGGGCTATGAGTTTAAGGGCTGGTATACCGACAAGGGTGTATGGTCAAATAAAATTTCGCAAAGTTACCTTTACAACGTTCTTTTATGGGAGGAAGACGATAGCGATATCACCGTATACGCTAAGTTTGATATTGTTACTTATACTATTACCTATAAACTTGACGATTATTTTGCAGAGGTTGGCGAGGCTGCAAACAACCCCACCGAATATAACGTTAAAACGCAGTTTACCCTTAAAAATCCTACAAAGAGGCAGGCTACAACCACCTTCCTCGGTTGGTATAATGGTAACACTAGGATTACTGAAATTAACAATACCACTGGCGATTTGACGCTTACGGCTAAGTTTACTTCTACCGTTAAACAGTGGATGAAAGATGGCTCAACTACGATGCTTTTCGGCTCTTATCCCCAAACGGAAGTTACGACTAGTAGCGATGCGACCCTTAAAGGTGAGTTAGACGCTCTTTTTGCTGGCGATACCCCCTCAACCGATAACGGTTGGACGGCGCAATTAAATTACGCAAACGCTAAAAAGACGACCATAGTTTTACAGAAAGATTTTTGGCACAAGGGCGCAAAATATCGCGCAATCTATTTTGATAAATACCGTCCGAGCAACGTTGCTAATGCCGCTACCGCCGATACGTCCTTACAAGATGACAATGGTTACGTGATTAATAAAATTTACTTCTTTAAGTTTGAGCCTATTCGTTGGCAGATACTTAGTGAAGATAACACTACGGCTAAACTTGTTAGTGAAAAAATAATTGATAGCAGAGAACTAAACCTTGGCGAAGCTGGCAACAAAAGCAATCCCAATTGGTCGGGCGATAATGCAAATTATTATCAAAACTTTGGCGGTCAATATTGGAACTGGTATTGGTCTTGGGCAAGATTTTGGTTAAGACATCATTTTATTGGTCAGGCATTTAACTATATTCAGGAAAATTCTCACTTGTCTAAGACAAGCGTGTCAAATGCCCTTCAAACGACAGGTTTACCCGACGGTTCGACGATTGAAGCTGGCAATAGGTCAACAAGCGACTACCTTTACTTTTTCAGTAATCAAGAGGTTCAACAGCATTTTGACACCGCAACAAGCCGTCAAAGACAGGCTACCGATTATGCAAAAGCTATGGGTGTTCAAGTAGCTAACGGATATTCTCCCTACTGGTTACGCTCACCTATGACACAAAATGAGATGGACAGAGCACAATTTGTTGATGCAACCGGTGCGCTTTCTAATACAGTCGTTCAAACAACAAGTATTGGTTACCTACCCGTAATGAGTATTGTAAAATAGCCATTGCGGCATAGTGGTTATTGTGGCTAACTATTATAGTTTATTTCATAGCCTATAAATGCAAAAAACTTATGCTAAAACGTGCTGAAAAACATTTTGAAATATAGAAAAAAGGACGCGGACGGGCAGTTGCCCGTCCGCGTGTTCTTTAATCTAATGTTAAAATAGTCGTTTAGTATGCTTTGCCCTTCCGTTTTGAAAATTAGTAGAGCAAGAAGAAAGGCACAATTTAGCATAAAAAAGGAAAATTTGAAATTTTTTTGAAAAAGAAGTAAAAAGTATTTGACAAGAGTTGGTATTTTGGATATAATACATAAGCATTTAGCGAAAGTTAGTGCAATATGGCGGCGTAGCTTAGTTGGTTATAGCGGCCGGTTCATACCCGGCAGGTCGTTGGTTCGAATCTGACCGCCGCTACCAGTAAAAAATCGGTGTAAAGCCGTCAACATAAAAGACTAATAAGTCCTAACCGGCCCCTTGGTCAAGCGGTTAAGACACCACCCTTTCACGGTGGTAACATGGGTTCGATTCCCGTAGGGGTCACCACTCACAACCTAAATCGAAACAAATTCGGTTTAGGTTTTTTACTTGCTTTTTTCTTTAGTATATGTTAAAATAAATATACCAAAGCCATTCCGTTGTTCACCTTCTGATAGACCATAAAAATTCTCCTTATTACATCTAAAAAAGGAGGAAATTAAAATGACTAATCAAGAATTAGAACAAGAATATCAAAAATTCAAGCGTAAATTTTTCGATGCGTGCAAAGATATGAACGACGCAATCAACGAATTGTCGCCCGAAAATTTAAGACGTTTTAAGTATGAAGTTCGTGAAATGTTGCCTACAGGACTAATTAACTTGTTTAACGCATTAAAAGATTAATTTTTGATAAAATAGAGTCAAGCCTTTACGGTTTGGCTCTTATTCTTTTTTAACGGCGTTTTATGCCGTCGAAAGCCACTTGACAATGAGAGCGAGTGTGTTAGGCTGTTTGCCACAAGGCAATAAAAAGCCCCTACGGGCGTTTGTGTTGGCTCTTATAAGCCTTTTAACGCACTCGCAGAGGCTCGTTGTCAAGGGGAACGTGGAATAAATAGCCGTTATATTGTCATTATTACTTTAATATCTGTTTTACCGATTAAAAATCCGTTTTTAGAAAATTCAGGAATTTTAATATAATTGTCGTAAAAAGAAAAGCCCCGACTTTCGTCAGGACTAATCTTTAATGGATTGTTAAAGAAAATTTTTACTTCGTCATCATATAAAACAATTTCTCGTATAAAATAGTTTATAAGCATAAGTGGTTCAAGGTTTAAGCCCGATTCGTAGAAGTTTCTAATTACGTTTTCGGGCGTTTTTATTTCCGTTTTGCTACGCTCTAAAACAAGTTGTTTTTCTATTTCATCTTGTCTGTTTTCAAGTTCCTTTAATCGTTTAGTTGTAGTATTAGTTATAACGCCACGCTCTATTGCAGAAACGATATTTTCTAATGCAGTTTCTATCTGTCTTTGCTCTCTTAAAAGTATGTTTAATGTGGGGTTTGCTTTTATAATATCATCTTGCAATTTAAGTAAATAGTTAGTAATTTCGCTAATTGTATTAGGCTTTTTAAGTTCGGTTAAAATTGCTTTTATAACAAGTTTTTCTAATACGTCTTTACGTATTGCCGACTTTTGACAATCGTTTACACGTTGTTTTCTACCACGACATTTATAGTAGTATCTTTTTATACCGTCTTTTGCCGTTCCACTTTCTGCGATTATACTTTGTCCACAATAACCACACTTGATTTTATGTTTTAATAGATATATAACTTCAACACTGCGTTTGCCGTGTTTGTTTTTGTTAATACGTGCTCTAACTTTGTTATACAATTCATCACTTATTATACGAGGATAAATATTATCAATGATTTCTTCACGGAGTATATATTTACCCGTGTATTTATCGTTTCGTAAAATCCCGTAAACTGTATTAGTTGCAAAAATATCGCCTTTATGATAAATACTTTTAGCCGTTAATGATTTGATAATATCCTTAACGTAAACACCCATAGAATATTGCTCGTAAATATATCTAACAACTTCTGCGTGTTCTTCAACTATAATTACCTTGCGATTTTCTTCTTTGTAGCCGTAAGGCATAGTTCCACCTTGCCAATTTCCTTTAAGGCGTGTTTCTTTCATGCCACGTTTAACTTTTTGTGAAAGTTCCATAGAGTAGTATTGATTTAACCCCTCTAATACCGATTCTAATATTACGCCCTCTGGGGAATCGGGTATGTTTTCCATTGCTGATAAAACTTTAACGCCATTATCTTTAAGTGTCTTTTTATGGACTGCCGTTCCGTATTTATCTCTTGAAAACCTATCAAGTTTATATACTAAAACGTAGTTCCATTGTTTACGGGCACTATCTTTAATCATACGTTGAAAGTCTGCACGATTATCGTTAGTTCCCGTCATTGCTCTATCAATATACGTGTCAAGAATAAGTATGTCGTTTTTCTTTGCATATTCTTCACATACACGAAGTTGACCCTCTATTGATTGTTCGGTTTGATTGTCGCAAGAATATCTTGCATAAATTACTGCTGTTTTCATTTTTCTTTTTACTCCTTTAAATTTAGTTTTAAGTTAGTCTTATCGACGGGGCGACCACAAATGAAACGCTATCAAATTTTTTGTTTTTATATTCGCAACCTTTTTTACAAGGGTTGCAAAAAGCAATGCACTTTACCCTTGTGAGAAAGAGCCGTTTCGTTTACGCTCCGTCAAAAAGATAAGACTAAAGATTTTTGACTTTACTTGTATCAAGACAAGCACACGTCTAACACTCATTTTGTGAATTTTGGTATAATTCTTGAATACGATTAAGCAAAGTAATATAGAAATTTTTACGCTCGCTTTCAGTAAGCGAAGAAACGCTTGCCGTTCCGTAAGTTGTCACTTTAATTTCAGTTTTATTTTTCAATTTTGCCTCCTTTATCGCATAGAAAAAGGCGCAACACTAAAAGCCCGATTTAATCGGGTAATAGTATTACGCCCATAAAATACAACCACTGTTTCTATGTGAAAATCTCGGCTTGTTATTTTTGCGTTTACGCTTTAACTATGAAATTTATTTTTTTGTTTTTATAAGAAGATTTTTTAAAATGGCTAACAACACAATATCACTCAAAGTGTTCACCTAAAGAACACTTAAAACTTTTTACTTGTATCAAGACAAGCACACGTGTAAATCCCAAATGCTGTTTTGTTTGCGTATATAATATGGTGCAAATACGAAAGGTAATTTCGTAAATGAAATAATTTTTGAAAAGATTTTATAACCTAAATGTGCAACCTAATTGCACAAATAAAAAAGTTTTTCAAAAATTTTAAAATAAAAATAGGACACCTAATGTCCTCTTTGAAAAATTTATTTAAGGAAACGTAAAAACAATTAAAAGCAGTAGCAAAAAACAATGAAAAATGCCGAGATGGGTTATGGCGAAAGATTGCGCCAACGGACCAGTGCGCAACTTCGCCACCCACTCGGCTTTCATTTTTTGTCTGCTTTAATTTTAGTTTCTAATTGTTTTAAGGGCTTTTAATTTGCCTTTTTCGAGTGATAAAGTTTTTGTTAAGGCGTGTGCTTGTCTCGGCGAGCGAAAGCGAGCCGACTTGTATCAAGACAAGCACACGTCTAACTGCCAAAGTGAAATAATTGCACATTTACTTTTTATAAAATGTGAAAAATATTCTCAAATACTTGCAAATTGTAGTGTGAAGTGATATAATGCTACTGAGGTGAAAAATATGAAACTCAAGAAACTTAGATTAGAAAAAGGTCTAACGCAAGAAAAGGCATCGCAATTATTGGGTGTTAGTAGAAGAACTTACGTAACTTATGAAAAAGATGAAAGTAAAATTCCACCAATAAAAATGGAATTCTTTTTGCATGCTCTTGAAAAATATGGCATTATTGATGAAACTCACGGCGTTTTAACTTTAGACGTTATTAAGAAAATTTGCACTGAAGTTTTAAAAGAATATAACGTGGAATATGCCTACCTTTTTGGCTCTTATGCAAAAGGTAATGCTACTGAAACTAGTGACGTAGATTTACTTGTTTCAATGCCTGTTAACGGACTTGCGTTTTATGAACTTATAGAAACGTTAAGAGAGAAATTAAAAAAGAAAGTAGATTTATTAGATATAGCACAGCTTAACAACAATCCAAAACTTGTGCAAGAAATTTTAAGAGATGGGGTAAAGATTTATGGATAACGTGAAAAATGATAGATATTATTTAAATAAAATGGTTGCCGACCTTGAATTTATGATTGAGCAGACGAAAGGAAAAACCTCTGATGAAATTGAGGGTAATGCATTACTTATGGATTCAATTATGTTCCGTTTGGTGCAAATAGCTGAAAATGGCGAAAAGTTGACAAGTGCTTTTAAAGAAGAACATAAAGAAATTAAGTGGAAAGCCATAAAAGGCATGAGAAATCGTATCGTTCACGATTATGGTTTTATTGATATGACTATCGTTTACGATACAATTACAAACTCTATTCCTGAACTACATGAACAGCTAAAAGATTTGGTTTAAGCTTTACTATTGGAGAAAATTAAATGACTGATTTTATATTTGATGAAAATAAAATAAAAAAAGCGTTAATTACTTATTGCAATAAAGTTAACGAGTTATATAAAGCAGGCAACGTTGAAAGTTCATATAATAAACCTATTATGGACTTAATTTCGCTTTTTGGTTGTAAGCCTGAAGATTTTTCAGGAGGCAGAAGTGCAGAGGCTGGCGAAAACGTTGATATTAAATTGTGGCATTTAGAAGAAGATATAAATGATATCCCTGCGTTTGGTGCTATTGAAGTTAAGAAAGTTAACGGCATTGATGATAGAGCAAATAAACAAATTCTAATTGAAGCAAATAAGTTTGGCAACGTTATTTTAACTGATAACGTTTCTTGGCGTTTTTATCAAAAAGGCGAAACCAAAATGTATAATGGTTTTGTGTTGTTAAATAAAGATGAAAATAATAATTTTGTTTTAGATGAAGAAAAGATAGAATTGTTTATTCAATCTATTAAAGATTATCTTTTAACCGAGCCTACGAGCATAAAAAGTTCAAATAAATTAGCCTTTTATATGGCAGAGCACGCAAGAACAATTAAGGTAATTATAGATGGCATATTGAAAACCGACTATACAAAACCTATGTTTAATGAACTTAATGCACTTTTTGCCAAGTTAAGAGAAGATTTGTTGCCCGATTTAACTATTGAAAAGTTTGCTGATATGTATGCGCAAACTATTACCTATGGTTTATTTATTGCACGTTATAACGATAAATCTTTAACTAATTTTTCACGTGGCGAAGCATTAGAAAATTTATCAAAAGAATCGGTATTGCTAAAGAAATTTTTTATGCACATAACCACTTCTGATAGTTTACACCCAACGCTTAATAATTCAGTTGAAAAACTTTGTAAATTATTCTCTATTGCAGATTTGCAAGCATTGCTTAATCAATATGAGAAAAAAGACCCTATCGTGCATTTCTATGAAGATTTTTTAAGTTATTATGATAAGGAAGCAAAGAAAAACTTTGGTGCTTATTATACGCCTGTCCAAGTAGTTCGCTATATGGTAAACAAAGTTGATGAAATACTTGTAAATGATTTTAAGTTAGATAGAGGTTTTGCAAATAACGGAACTTTTGATATAAAAGTTGAATCTAACCCATATAAAGACGGAAAGAAATGGAAAACTGAAAAGATAATA
>JAZSKW010000017.1:0-1735 GCA_045535015.1 Christensenellaceae bacterium | reverse complement strand
CTGGGTAGGGGTGTGGGGGCTTGGTATTTTGCACTGCGTCCTAGCAAAATACACATACATACATACACATACACATACACATACACAACCTTTTTAAGCGTGTACACTAATTACGCTTAAAAAATTGATAAAAATGTACGGACAAAATGTAAAAAAACGCTTGACAATTACGGCATTTATGCATTATACTAAAAATAGGCAATATGTATTGTCCTTAAAAATATTAAGTAGAGGTATTAAAAATGAAAACAAGTCCTAATAAAAATAAACGCATTGAAGTTCGTCTAAACGAAGAGGATTATTATCTCTTCAAACTCTCGGCTATTTCTATCGGTCAAAATCCTTCGCAAGTGGTTAGAATGTTTATCGACACCACGATAAACACTCTTAAAATCAAAGTTAAAAAGGGGGAAGTAAATCTTGAAGACCTCAAAGCCCTTCTCGACGATTAGTTGGAACTCCTTTGACTTTCTCAAGAATAAGCTTGACGCTTTAATAGAGCGAGATATATTCTCGTTCTACACCTTTATCAAACACTATCCTGAGGATGACCAAGAGAAAGAGCATTTCCATGTCTTAATCGTTCCGAACGGTCAATATCAGACTGACCAATTAAAGCCTTACCTTAATGAGATTGACCCAACGAATATCAAACCTCTTTCTATTCTTCCGTGTACTTCGTCCAAGTTCGGCGATTGGTACTTGTATAATCTCCATGATATTGCCTATCTCGCAAGCAAAGGTCAAGTGCGTGAGTTTCACTATTCGCATGAGGACTTCGTTACAAGTTCCGCTGAGTATTTACGCGAGGAAGTCGGTAAAATCGATTTTAGCAAGTATAAGCGCTCCAAGGAGCTATACGACATGATAAGGCAAGGTGCTACGCTTGACGAGCTATTACAACGCGGTCAAGTGCCTATTCCTCAGTTTAACGCGTTCAAGGCTTTTTACGATACAGTCAAGTATGGTGAGCAAAGCGTTTTCCGTAATAATCGTACAAATCCTTTACCCAAACACAATTTAACATTATCCGATAATGACCCTTTTAGTTGAGGTGCTATATGAAAGTTTTATTTCAGTTTATCCATTACGATAACGAGGATTGTCAATACCATTTCAAAGAGCAGGTATCTACTTTTACAAAAGATGTTATGCATCGTATCCGTTTGAAAGTAAATGCATATTTATATGATAACCCCTCCGACATTGTATTAGTTACTGGTTATTTCTATCCCTGTATGGTTACTTATGAAGTATATCATAAACCGTTTACTCGTGAAATAACTTACAGGAAATATTCAAGTGAATTACCTTAATTTCAGTAAGGCTTATCCCTTTTTGCTATAAAACTCCTTGGTTGGTCGGCAACCCGTAAAGCGTAGGCTATTTCAAAGCTTACGCTTTTTCCGTTGTAAAGCTTATGCTATCTGAATGTTTAACCTCGCTATTCCCACGAACCCGTAAAGCCGTACGAGAACGGAAGCACTCTTCGTCCGTAAAGTTGTACGAGAACGCGAGTGAACGCATAGCGAGCGTACGAAAGTCGGTGCTATCGTAAACAAAAACCGATAGCCCCCACCGCTGTGTAGGGGTGTGGGGGCTTGGTATTTTGCACTGCGTCCTAGCAAAATACACATACATACATACACATACACATACACATACACAACCTTTTTAAGAAGTCGGATCGTAGCCATGTCGTTCTGTGAGCCAAGGAGTTGTCTTACCAGTTTGT
>JAZSKW010000020.1:0-100584 GCA_045535015.1 Christensenellaceae bacterium | reverse complement strand
TCGCTCGCCTCGTCTTTCTCGGCTTTAAGCCAAATAGGCTTATTCCCCGTAAATTTAGGGGCTCAATGATAATAATTTGATATGGAAAACTTTTATTTTGAAACTATAAAACAGGATAGCGAAACGGGGGCTAGAGCAGGTATTTTGCATACCCCTCACGGCGATATTGAAACCCCCGTATATATGCCCGTAGGCACTCAAGCCACGGTAAAAGGGGTTTTCCCCCGTGATTTAAAAGAGGCGGGCTCGCAAATTATCCTTGCAAACACTTACCACCTATATATGCGCCCCGGTGACGAGCTTGTTAGCCGTGCCGGCGGCTTGCACAAGTTTATGGCTTGGGATAGACCAATATTAACCGATAGCGGTGGATTTCAGGTTTTTTCGCTTGCCAAGCTTAACAAAATTAAGGATGACGGCGTTTACTTTAACTCTCACGTAGACGGCAGCTTGCATTTTATTACACCTGAAAAGGCCATTGACATAGAAAATAACCTTGGTGCCGATATTATTATGGCGTTTGACCAATGCTCCCCTTATGGTGCAGATTACGCGGCTTCAAGAGAGGCTATGCACCGCACGTTAAAGTGGCTGGACAGGTGCTATCAACACCACAAAAACCCCGAGCAAGCACTATTTCCCATAGTTCAGGGCAATATGTTCAAAGACCTTAGGCTTACCAGCCTTAAAGAAACACTCCCTTACGCAAAATACGGCATAGGCATTGGCGGTTTATCGGTAGGCGAACCTAAAAAGGTTATGTATGACATTATGGACAGTCTGTTGCCGCACTATCCGCAAAATATGCCTAGATACCTTATGGGTGTGGGCAGCCCCGACTGTTTGGTAGAGGGCGTTCGCAGAGGTATTGATATGTTCGACTGCGTGCTAGCAACAAGAGTTGGTAGAAACGGCACGGCAATGACTTCTAACGGCAAGGTGGTTGTTAGAAACGGTGCTTATAAAGAAGATTTCACTCCCTTGGACCCCGAGTGTGATTGTTACGCGTGCAAAAACTATACTAAGGCATACCTACGCCACATGATAAATGTAAACGAAATGATGGGCGGTATGATGCTTAGTTTGCACAATATTACCTACCTAAACAATCTTATGGAAAGAATACGCCATGCAATCATGCAGGACGCGTTTACCGAGTTTGCCGAGGAGTTTTATCGCAAGACGGGGGACACTTACCCAAGATTTTAAGGTTGAATTTTGACCAATATGGTCGAAAAACTCAAAATCACACAAAACGCTTGCTAAAAAGATAAAATTGCTATATAATGCTAAAAAAAGAAAAAATTATTTAAGGAGAAAATGTAATGTTATATAACTTACTTTTAGAGGGTGAAACAGCAGCCGGCAATACCGGTGGCAATGCTGGCGGCAGCAACGTTGGACAGATTATAATGCTTGGCGTTATTCTTGTTTTGTTTGTTGGCTTTATGATTTGGTCAAGCATTTCTAACAAGAAAAAACAAAAAGAAGCACAGGAAAAAATCAATCAACTTAAAATTGGCGATAGAGTAAAGACTATTGGTGGTATTTGTGGTTTTGTTGCTGAAATCAACGATGCTGAAAACACTTTTGTTTTAAAGACCGGTATGGATGGCAAGGAATCTTACGTTAAGTTTGACAAGGCCGCAATTTACCAAACTGCACCCGCAGAGGGCGCGGTAGTAGCTGAAAAGGCTACCGAAGCAAAGGTAGAGGAAGCACCTGTTGAAGAAGTTAAAAAGGAAGAGCCTGTAAAAGAGGAAACTGCACCAAAGCAAGCCCCCAAAAAGAAAACCGCAAAGAAAAATACGGAAGAAGAAGTTAAATAAGGTTGACTAGCGAAATTGTATTTTGGACGTTAGTAAACGGACTTTGGTAAATTATTAAAATTATTATAAGAATATAAAATTAACCCCCTGCATATCTATATTTTAGATTTATAGCGGGGGTTTTTCTTTATATGGCAAACGGTCAAGAAAACTTTTTTATAACCGTATTAAAGGGGGTATTTATCTCACTTATTGCAACGCTTATTGGGGTATTGCTCTTTTCAATAGTGGTAAAGGTTGCAACTCTATCTACACCTATAATAAAGGTAGTAAACCAGTTTATTAAAATTTTATCGGTGTTTATCGGTTGCTTTTGGAGTGTTCGTGGAGGGCTTGGTTATCTTAAAGGAATAGCCGTTGGGGGCGGAACAACGCTGTTTACATATTTACTGTTTGCCTTAATTGGCGGTGCGGCTGTGTTTGGCGCAAGTTTTTTTGTCGACCTACTTTTTTGCATGACAATCGGTGCGGTGTCAGGCATAGTTGCAGTAAACGTAAAAAAATCGTAAATAAATAATTAAAAATAAGAAAAGGGAAAAACAAAAAAGAGCAAGGCACGCGCCTTGCTCTTTTGTTTATTTTGTTTATGTAGTTTTTTTATTTATGTGGTTTTTTTGTTTACGTAGTTTTTTATTTACGCATTGTTTTTGCTTATTGATTTAGCGATAGCTTTACTTTTTGCTTGCGTTTTTTTGTGTCTTTAAAGCAATAATTACTTTGCAAACTATTAAGTGTTTATTCGCAAAGGTAAAATACTAAAAAGCCCATTCGCCGTCAACAAATACGGCTATTTTTTCTCCCGATTTTGTAATGCCCGTAACGCTTAGGTCGGGGGTGCCTATCATAAAGTCAACGTGTTCAACAGAATTATTTGCTCCGCGTGCAGCAAGTTCCCTTTTGCTAAGAGTTTCACCGCCATTTAGGGTGGTGGGGTAAGCTTTGCCTATTGCCAAGTGGCAACTTGCGTTTTCGTCAAACAATGTATTAAAAAATAAAATTCCGCTCTTTGCTATGGGTGAATTTTTGCCGATAAGCGCAACCTCGCCAAGATATCTTGTGCCGTTGTCTGTTTCGATTAGTTCCTTTAACGTTTCATAGCCCTTTTCGGCAGAAAAGGATACTATTTTGCCACGCTTAAATTCAATGGTAAAATTATCTATTATTTGTCCGTTATAAGATAGTGGCATAGCAGAGCGCAACACGCCCTCTACTTTAAGCCTATGGGGTGCGGTAAAAACCTCCTCGGTGGGCATATTTGCAACAAAATTAAGCCCGTCCTTTGCCAGCTCTTTGGCAGAAAGCCATTTATGCCCGTCCGCAAGGCCTACTTTTAAGTTTGTGCCTAAGCCGTTTTTAAATACAAGGTATTCAAAATCAAACGCGTTAAGTTTATCTGCGTGCGCTTGCATACTGTCAAGATGATTTTCCCACTCTAAAACGGGGTTATCGGTGTCAAGCCGCATTGCCCTCTCTATTGCAACGGAAAGGTCTTTTATGGGGTTTTTGGAGTTAGGAAAAACCTGTTTTGCCCACGCCTCTGTGGGAACGGAAACCACACACCAACGTATCCCGTTTGCCATTACGCAATCAAAAAACTTTTTCAAAGCCTTACTGCGCGCACGCACTGCCATAGCTATTTTATCGCTCGGCACGCCGGCAAAAGCAGAGGGGTCCTCGGCAGAGATTGCAACGTAGCAAAAATCCTCTTCAATAAGGCTTTTACGGTGCATAACAAGCCACTTAGGCACGTTAGTTAATGCTTCGGCTTGCGCGTGGGTATAGGTCAGTTTATCGATTTTTTCCGCCTCCCAACGAACGCGCACAATTTTCGCACCCATTTGGTAAGCGGTTTTAGTAAATGCTTCGGCAACGTCTGCCTTTTCAACGGGACAAACAATCTCTAAGCCTTGTCCGCGCTGTAAGTTAACGCCCTTTGAAAGCACAAGGGCGGTAAAGCTTTCTAATACCTTTCCATCAAACATAATTTTTCCTCAACTTTTTATTAGCTGTTAAATTAGTTGCTAAACTTGCAGTCGGTTTTTTGTGTAACCGTTTGACTTTATTTTATCATAAAATACCTTAATTGTCCACGAACTTTATTTGCACTGTATATTTAATTGCTCAAAAAAAGGTCGCAAATTGGCAAAAAACCGTTTAAAAATAGGTTATACAAAAATTTTAGCAATTGACAATTACTTTACAGTATTATATAATGATTAAGTTAGCGATAAACGTATAACGATTTTTATTAAAAAAGGAGAGTATTGCAATGGCAAGCTTAGCGGATATTACAAGCACTACCGACTTAAAAAAGCTTTCTGTTAAAGAGCTCTCTTTAATTGCGAGCGAACTTCGTAATGAAATTATTGCGACTACCACCAAAAACGGCGGACATTTGTCCTCTAATCTCGGTGTGGTAGAGTTGACGCTTGCTTTGCATTACGTATTCGATTTACCTGCCGATAAGCTTATTTTCGACGTTGGGCATCAATGCTACGTTCATAAGCTTTTGTCTGATAGACGCGACAGGTTTTCAACTATTCGGCAAGAGGACGGTTTATCAGGCTTTCCCGACAGGAATGAAAGTGTTTACGACCCCTTTACAACGGGGCATGCAGGCACCTCTATTTCGGCAGGCTTAGGGCTTTGCACGGCGCGCGACAAACTAAACGAAAATTACACGGTAATCAACGTTGTAGGCGACGCGTCTTTGGTAAACGGACTTAATTTGGAGGCGTTGACTTCAAGCAACGTTAAGCCTAAAAACCTTATCGTTATACTAAACGATAACGGTATGTCTATATCAAAAAACCGCAACGGACTGTATAAATTTATCTCGGCGACCACCACTAAAAAGGGATACGTCAAGAGTAAAACTGCGGTTAGAAAAATTTTGGGCAAGTGGCTATCCGTGCCGCTGATGCGCTTTCGCGATTTTATTAAGCGCATTTTCAACAAAAACAGTTTCTTTGAAAAATTTGGTTTTAAATACGTTGGCGTTGTTGATGGTAACAATATTAAGCAAACGGTTAAAATTTTGCGCAACATCAAGCTTGTAGCAAAACGCAAGGCTGTTTTTCTGCACGTTAGCACTACCAAGGGCAAGGGACACGAAAAAAGCGAGGAGCGCGCTGACCTATATCACGGCGTAGGTAAAAATCTAGATTGTGAAAGAAAGGGTTTTGCGTGCGTTTTGGGCGACACCCTTTGCGATATGATAAAAAATGACGGCAGAATAACCGCCATAACCGCCGGTATGAAGACTGGCACAGGTCTTGACATCGTTGAAAAGGCATTTCCTGACAACTTTGTTGACGTTGGCATAGCCGAGGAATATGCCGTTACGCTTGCCGCAGGTATGGCGGCAGGCGGGCTTAAACCGATTGTAGCAATATATTCCACCTTTTTGCAAAGGGCTTACGACCAGCTTCTGCACGACGTTTGTTTGCAAAATCTGCCGGTCGTCTTTTGTATAGACCGTGCGGGCTTTGTCGGTGATGACGGCGCAACACATCAAGGACTTTTTGACCTTTCGTATTTATCCCATTTGCCCAATATGACAATATTAGCCCCCAACGATGATAAGGAATTAGCCAATGCGCTGCAATACGCAACCTCGCTAAACTCGCCGGTGGCTATAAGATACCCAAAAGTTATTACTTGCGGCACACAGCAGCTTGCCGGCATAAAAGATGAGCCTTGGCTGCCTCTTAAAGAGGGAGATAAAGCCGCTATCGTTGCGGTAGGTGGAAGAATGAAAGAGCTTGCGCTAGCGGTTGCTGCTAAAAAAAGCGGTGTTGCCGTTATATCGGCAAGACAGGTAAAGCCGCTTTGTAAAAAGGCTATTGATAAAATTAAAGCGCCTGTCATTGTTACGTTGGAGGAAAACTCTACTCTTGGTGGTTTTGGCTCTGCCGTTGCTGCCTACCTTGCTGAAAAGGGCGAAAAGAAGGTTATTTCTCTTGGCGCAAACGATGGCTTTGTAAAACACGGCTCGGTTGCTAGACAGTTTAAGGATAACGGTTTATCTGTTGAAAACATCATTTCCGTTTTGGAAAATAATGGCATATAAAATGCCTATAACGGAATATACACGGCATATAGCTTGGGCGTATAAAAAACCAAATTAAAAGCCATATAAAAACGGCTTATAAACGTGCGTTAAAGCTATACGCTCATAAAAATTTTACACAAACATTGTGTTTTTGCACTTTACTTGGATTATACGGTTAACAGGATATAGAGGATAAGGAGAAAATATGAATAAGGCTATAAGAATTATTACCTTTCTGTTTTTGGACTTAATTTTTATTTCGCTTTCTTGGTTGCTTGCTATCGTGCTTTTGCGATACAATATGGACGAGGTTTTTAAAGAAGGTTGGTATTTTTTTGCAGCATCAGTTGCTTTGTCAATAGTCTTTAACGGGCTGTTCGGTATGTATTCTAAACTATGGAAATACGCCGGTCTTTCTGACGGATTAAAGCTTATCGGTTCGGTGCTTTGCACTACCGTGGTGCTTAGTGTTGCTGCAATTTTTACCGATATACTAACGAAGGAATGGGTAATTATTTGCGCGTTCATTTACTTTTTATTGTTTGGCGGCAGCCGCTTTATTTTGCGCACGGCAGTCTTAGTAGAGGGTGCCGGTAGGTCAAGGCGCGGTAGGGACAAGCAAAAGCGCATTATGATTATTGGCGCAGGCGAAACGGGTGTTACGCTTATTAAGGAAATGAAGTTTTCCGACAAGTTAAATTATAACCCAGTGTGCTTGCTTGACGATGCCACTTGGAAAATTGGACAGGACGTATATGGCGTAAAGGTTGTTGGCAAGAGTGAGGATGCTGTTAAATACGCCACAAAGTATGAGGTAGACGAAATTATTATTGCTATTCCGTCAGCAACCAAAAGTCAGTTAAAAGGCATTATGGACAAGTGCAGTAGCACGGGCGTGCCAGTAAAAATCGTGCCAAAGCTTTATAACATTACCGACGGCAAAGTGTCTTATTCTAACTTAAAAAAGGTTAGCATAACCGACCTTTTGGGTAGAGAGCAGGTCAAGGTCAATCTTGACGAAATAATGGGCTACATTGAAGATAAGGTCGTGCTTGTAACGGGCGGCGGCGGTTCAATCGGTAGCGAACTTTGCAGGCAAATTGCAGGTCACAAGCCTAAGGAATTAATAATCGTTGATATATACGAAAATAACGCTTACGCCATCGAACAGGAACTTTTGCGCACCTATAAGGAGGAACTTAATCTTACCGTCCGCATTGCAAGTGTTCGCGACGAAAAGAAAATTGATACCCTTTTTGAGCAGTTTAAGCCAAACATAGTCTTTCACGCAGCTGCTCATAAACATGTTCCGCTAATGGAAAACAGCCCTAACGAGGCGGTTAAAAATAACGTTGTAGGCACGTATAACGTAGCTGATGCGGCAGGAAGATTTGGTGTAGAAAAGTTTATACTAATCAGCACTGACAAGGCGGTAAACCCCACAAACATAATGGGCGCAACTAAGCGCATTTGCGAAATGATTGTGCAAGCAATGGATAAAAAATATAAAACCGATTACGTAGCCGTTCGTTTTGGTAACGTGCTTGGCTCTAACGGTTCGGTTGTTCCATTGTTTGAAAGGCAGATTGCAGAGGGCGGTCCCGTTACGGTAACCCATCAGGACATTGTTCGTTACTTTATGACTATACCAGAAGCTGTGAGCCTTGTTTTGCAGGCGGGCGCGTATGCAACGGGCGGTGAAATTTTCGTTCTTGATATGGGCGACCAAGTTAAAATTTACGACCTTGCCCTCAAAATGATTAGATTGTCGGGCTTAGAGCCTTTTGAGGATATTGATATCAAGATTACCGGTTTAAGACCGGGCGAAAAGCTATACGAAGAACGTCTTATGGCGGAAGAAGGGCTTACAAAGACTGCAAATGAAATGATTTCTATCGGCAAGCCCTTAGAGATTAAAAGAAATCTTTTTGCTAAGATTTTAGAGCTTAAAGCCCTTGCGTATAGCGAAACGGATGATATGAAGGAACTTGTCCACGCATTAGTCCCCACCTATACCATTGATAAGCGAGACAAGAAATAAAGTTGAGTTTAGTTTTAATTTAGTTTTTATAACGCGTAAAACTTAAACCAGTTTTATAATCAAACTTATAAACCTTTAAACTGTATCTAAACTTATATAAAGAAACTATAAAGAAACACCCGCGGCAAACAGCCACGGGTGTTGATATTTTAACGTTAATATTTAGAGTTGATATTTAGCAGTATATTTTAGTTAAAGTCTTTAACGTGAATATTTTAGAGTTAATAATTTAGTTTTAAAAATTCAAATCAAGTTTTTACTGTTGGTTGGAAAAGGTGATAGCGTTTAGAGAGAATACCAAAGCTTTTTCCATTTCGGTGCGTCTGGGCTTACGTGCTTTTCAGTAAGCAAAACACCATTTTTGCCGTTTGTAAAAAGCGGAAGCTTTTCTACGTGCACTGCATTTAGCTTTTCAATAATGACCATAAGCACAATTATGTAAATTAAGTTTGGCATAATAACAAACTCTGCGGGGTCTAAAAAGCCGTAAAGCTCAAACATTGAAAAGGATATCCACGCAATAAGGTTTGTTGCGCTGCGGTTTTCCATAAGTATTCTGTAACGCACAAAAAAGTAACAAAAATACATTATGAACCCGAAAAGCCCCATCGTAGAAAGAACGTGCAGCGGTGTATTATGGAAGTTGAACGTTTCTAATATACCGCCAGAAAGTTCTTGCTCAACGTAATTGTGATAGCCTACGCCTGCGCCAAACAATGGGTTTTGCACAAAAAGTCTCCACGCATTTTTGTAAAGGTTAGTTCGCATATTGTCATCGGTAAAGGTCTTTATCAACTTATTGATAATCACCGGTAAGTAACCAAGTGCAATTACCGCTATTACAAGTAAAATAACACCTATAATTGCAATACCAATCCAAAATAGCAAGGCTTTGCGCTTTTCTACGCGCATGTTTTTATAAGCAATAAGAAAGAGTAGTATAGTAAAAATAGCCATTATGCCAAGCGCACCTTCACCGTCTGTCATAAAGGCACCAAGCAGCATAAAAACCATGATTAATAGGTAAGGCAAAATAACTTTGGAGCGACACATTAAAAATACAGGCGCAGGATAGCAGATTAATAAAATTATTCCAACAAAATTTATATTGCCCCAACCCAAATGATAGGTGTTTAAGCCTTCAAGTTGATAATTCAAGGTTTGCATTGAAAGCAAAAGACCAATTGACGTTAACGTCCAAAAGAAAAAAGCCTTTACGTCAACGTCCTTTGGGGGATGAACGTAGTTTGTAAAAAGAACGTAAAGAGCAAACACTGCGGGGCCGATTGAAATGGCAATAGGCACACCTGCAAGCCAATCGCCGAGATAATGGGAAAATAATCCGCCAGCAAACAAGGCAACGGTAACTGCGATAATTGGAACGAAAAGCTGACCAAAAATAAATTTTTTGGGGCAGAACCTAATTAAGTGGTATATAAGACTGACGGCAAAAGGCGCAATAATCAAAATAAAGGCAATATTAGTAAAGGAAATAAATCTAAGGTCGCAAAAAATGAATGAAACGCTTAGTGCTGTGGGGATAATAGGCAGCAAATCATCGTATAAAAATAGCGAAATGCAGCAAAAAATTACAAGCACGGCAAGCCCCACCGCAGTAAGTCCGGTAAGGTAAGAAAGCAATACGACCATCGCAATAAAAATGGGGTTTTTTAAGCTATAAAAAAAGTCATCGATAGCATTTTTAAGTTGTGGGGCGCGAGAATTAAGTTTTTCTGCGGTAATTTTATTTTTTTCCATATATAGCATTATACCCCAAAAAGATATAATTCGCAAGTAAAAGACAAAATTTTTCCAGTCCATATGGACAAAGGTAATATAATATGTTATAATGCACTAGTTAAAGTGTGTAATTTGAACAAGTTTCAAGCAACGTTTATTTAAGGAACTTTAACCCAGAAAAACATACAAAAGAAAAATAAAAGCAAAGGTAAGAAAAAAGGATAAAGGGGGGCGTATGCAAAAGAGAAAGCCGTTACAATGGATGATACGGGTTTCTAAAAAGCAGTTATGGAAGATGTGGCTGCTTGTTTTTTGCAACGTCTTTTTTTCCGTCCTTTCCGTTGCTTTTGCGTTTGCTATTCGCCATATTATAAACGGCGCAACGCTTGAAAATAGAACCGTTGGCAAAAATATGATAATATGGGGTGCGGTTGCCATATTTATTATAGTTTTATTGCAGCTGCTTTTCCGTATTTTAATCGGCTCGCTTGCGGAACATTTGCGTGGTAGGTTGGAAATTTCCTTTAAATCGCACGTGTTTAATACCGTGCTTAGCAGAAAATACCAAAAAATCAGCACGTATCATAGTGGCGAACTTTTGAATAGGCTGACGAGCGACGTGTCGGTAGTTTGCGAGGGCGCAACCACTATTTTGCCGTCAGTTATATCCGCCGTTGCAAGACTGATTTGTGCCGTAGTTGCACTTGTCGTGCTTGATTGGGTTTTTGCCCTTGCGTTTATCGTTGCGGGTATGCTTGTCTTTTTGACCATTGCTATTATGCGTGGCAAACTTAAAAGCCTGCATAAAAAGGCGCAACAAACGGAGGGTAAGTCCCGCTCGTTTATGCAAGAGTGTATTGAAAATCTGCTTGCGGTCAAAACATTTTCTGTTAACAGCAAGATAGAGGATAAATCGTTAGGCTTGCAAGAGGACAATTTCCGCGTTAAAATGAAGCGAAAAACCTATTCCGTTTTAGGACACTCTATCTATAATTTTATATTTAGTGCCGGGTATCTTTTTGCTCTAATCTACGGCGCGGCAAGGCTTTGGATTGACCCGCTAGGCTTCCTTTACGGCGACCTTTCTGCAATTTTACAGCTTGTAAATAACGTTCAAGTGCCGTTTGCGTCACTTTCTAACATATTCCCAACGTATTATGCTATGATAGCTTCGGCAGAGCGATTGATGGAGCTTGACGATATTGAGGCGGAAGATGAAGAAAACGCAGCAATTGAGGCAAGCATTTCAAGAGGCGCAAATGCAGAAAATATTATTGATAAAGTTTGTTTTAACGCAAAGGACTTTAAGTTAAAAAAATATTCCATAGTAATGGATGGCATATCCTTTGCATATGGTAGCGACGACGTTTTAAGTAACGTTGACCTTACCGTTAACAATGGCGACTTTATCGCCGTGCTTGGTCAATCGGGTATAGGTAAAAGCACCTTAATTAAACTACTGCTTGGTGTTTATCCGGTCGGCAGTGGCAGTATGTATATAGAAACGCAAGGCAAAAAAATTCCACTTTCAACCGCAACGCGCACTCTTTTTGCTTACGTTCCGCAAGGCAACCTGTTGTTTAGTGGAACCCTTAGAGATAACGTTACGTTTGCTTGTGGCAGCGCAACTGAGGAGCAGATTGACAGTGCGCTTGAAATAAGCTGTGCAAAGCCGTTTGTATCAACTTTGCCAGACGGACTTGATACTGTTGTTGGCGAAAATGGTGCAGGTTTATCAGAGGGGCAAATTCAACGTATTGCAATCGCAAGGGCAATACTTTGCGGTGCGCCAGTTTTATTGCTTGACGAAGCAACCAGTGCGCTTGACGATGGCACTGAACGCGAGCTTTTAAATAACCTAAAAGGCTTAAAAGGTGTAACTGTGGTTATCGTTTCTCACCGCAAACAAGTTTTGTCGGTATGTAATCGTTCGGTTACACTGACGAATAAAAAGCTTACTGAAAACTAAAAACACCGTTAAACATACCTAAAAAAAGAAAAAACTACCAAAAATGCACAAAAAAGCCGTTTACGTATTGATTTTTTTTGGTTTTTATAGTATATTGGATTAGATAAGAAGGTTATCAGGGGGTCGTTTTGACTATTTTTGACGTATGCGCCTCGTTTGACGTAGGTGGCAAGTATATCGGTTGCAAGGAGTTGTCAACCGGTAATATCAACAGCACGTATCAGGTTGAATACGTGCGCGATGGTGTAAAAAAATATTATATTGTTCAGCGTATTAATACCAACGTTTTTTCCGAGCCGGATAAGCTGATGGACAATATCGTGCGTGTAACAAAATACGTTCACGATATTATTGAAGACGATGGACTGTCTACTAGAAAGTTTGTTCTGCACGTTTTCTTCACCAAGGCAGAAGGTAAGCCTTACTTTGTTGACGACGTTGGCAATTATTGGAGATGTTATCGTTATATTCCGGACAGTGAAACGTTTGATAGCACAGAGGACCTTGAAATTATCCGTAGGGTAGGCGAGGCTTTTGGACGTTTTGAACGTTGTCTTGACGGGTTTGACGCTAACACTCTGCACATTACTTTGCCCGATTTCCATAACACCCCCAAACGTTACAAAGCCCTTCACGAAGCGGTAAAATTAGACCCAATGGGTAGGGTGGAAAAGGTTAAGGGCGAGCTTGATAGGATTTTTGCGCTTGAAGAAAAGGCTGGCTATTTACAGGCTTGTCTTGATAAAGGCTCGTTGCCCCTTCGCGTTATTCACAACGACACCAAGTGCAATAACGTTACTTTTGATAAAAATACGGGTGAAGCACTCGCCGTTCTCGATTTAGACACGGTTATGCCGGGTGCTGTTGCATACGACTTTGGCGATGCAATCCGTTTTATTGCAAATACTTTGGTTGAGGACGACCCAAACGTTGAAAAGGTTGCACTAGACCTTAAAAAATATTCCGCTTTTGCGGAAGGCTTTATTGGAGAGGTTAAAAACAATCTCACCGATATGGAAAAAAAGACGATGAATTTAGGCGTTTTCGCAATGACGGTAGAACTTGCCGTTAGATTTTTGACCGACTATATTCTCGGCGACGTTTATTTTAAAACCAAATATCCCGGTCATAACTACGATAGAGCACGCAATCAGCTTGCGCTTGCAGAGGATATTTTGCAAAAGTTTGACCAAATGGAAACAATTTTAGAAAAAGTCTTTAAGGAGTAACAGTTCTCTCTATGGAAAATCAGTCAAAAGAAACTACGAACAGAAACTATTTATTGGACGTGCTGTTCGTCTTAAAGAAAAATATTATATTTATGCTTGTCATCGTGCTGTTGGTTACGGCTCTTGGCGGCGTTTACGCATTTTTGAGAAAGCCCGAATATATCGCAAGGGAGCAAATTAACTTCCAAGTCCAAACGGACGGCTCGTCCTCTACGGCAAACGATATTAATACCATGAGCAGATACGTTGATACCGTTATCGCATTTTGCACGACGGATAACGTTCTTAACCTTGCAGAAAGCTATTACGTTATGTATAAGCAGGGCACTGACGACATTGATACCTTTATTGCAAAGGAAAAAACCAAAATCAAGCCCAACGTTGAGGCAAGGGGTAAAAACCCATACTTTAAGAGCGGCAACGTTAAAACCTATTCTTACACAAAGGATAACGAAACTACGCAGTTTTATTTTTGTATTTCCTATCAGGATGATAGCTTGCAGGTTGCCAAAGATAAGGTAAAAATTCTTACGTTGGCTTATTCGGTAGAGGTAAAAGAATACTTTGACGGCTTTACCACCTATATTGCAGACGTTGGCTTTGACGGCTACGATATTGATATGACAAAAACTCAAATTATAATTATCTCGGTAGTCATTGGTATAGTTCTTGCACTTTTACTCGTATACGTTAAAAACGCGTTTGATAATACCATTAAAAGTAGAGAAGAACTTGAACGGCTGACGGGTGCTTCCGTTCTCGCTTCTATTGAAAGACAAGAGGACGAGTTAGAAGCACGTAAAAGAGCAAAAAAGCAAGCACAAAAAAAGGGGGCTAAATAACTATGGCAGAAGAAAAGACCGTTAAAACGGGCGAACCAGTAGAGCAAGAACGCACCTCAACAAACATTTTAACTTTGCTTTATAGGAAAGTTTGGATTATTATTCTTGCCGCCGTTTTATGCGCGCTTATTGCGCTTGGCTTTAACTTGGCTTTTGTTAAGCCCGTTTATACCGCATCTGAAACGGTGTTGTTGGTTACCAACGTTTCTAACAGTAGCGGCAACTACGACCCCAAGACAGACGCATCGCTTGCGCAACTGTATTTGCCTGAAACCGCTCAGCTTATTAAGAGTAGCTACTATATTGAAAAAGCAAATGAAAAGTATGCCTTAGCCCATCCCGAAGCCGAAAAAAATGCTATCAAGGCTTCTGGTGTAAAGGTTACTTATGGTGAGGAAATAATGATATTTACTATCAGCTATTCCGACACCACTAAAAAGGGCGCGATTGAAAAGCTTAAAGCCGTTGTTGCAAGTGCTCAGGAAAATTTGTGTAAGGACGAGATTGGCGTTCACGCAACCGAAGTTGCACTAAAAACCACCCAACACCCCGACACAGAAAACGTTGCGGTTAGCAACAGCAAAATGATGTATTTAGTACTTGGCGCACTTTTGGGTATTATAGGCTCGGTTGCAATTATTCTCTTTGTAAACGCTATTGACAACACCGTCAAAACGAAAGAGGAAGCCGAGGAGCTTACAGGTGCTTCGGTTGTTGCTTTTATTGACAAGTTTTAATTGACTTTATTACAACAACTTGAACTAAACACTATTATTACCAAAATTAAAAACCACTTGATAACAAGTGGTTTTTTGTTTTATAAAAATAATTATTTGCAATAATAAAAAAATAAAAAGATAAAATCAAGAAACAGAATAAAGCAAAATAGTAGCTAAAAATTTTTAATCATTAAACAATGCGCTGCCCTTTTTCCAAAGCGGCTTAAAGTCAAAAAGCCTATCAAGCAACTTGCTGAAAAAGCCTATAATAAAGCCGTTTATACAAGTCATAATAACCGTTCCAATACCTATTCCGCGGAAGCCGCCAAAGAAAACTAACGTAAGTATTACGGCAAGTGCTAACATTGAAAAGTCAAATATCGTTTTTATAATCGAAAGTTTTACGTTAAAGCTTGTGGTAAGCTTCTGCACGAAAAAGTCGTAAACTTGCGGATAAAGATAGGTTTTAAATGATAGGGCAACCGAAAAGCCGGTCAATAAAACACCGCCTATAAACAACAATATTCTTTGCCACATCTCTAAGGATGCAGGGTTGATTACTGCGGGGTTAAAAAGAGGTATAATGCTTCCCCAAAGGTCAAGCACAAGACCATAAACTATGCAAGTTAAAAAGGAAAACAAAAATACGAATTTAAGTTTGCGCACAAGGATACAGAGCAGAATAATTAGCACCGCTTGAACAACGTATTCGGCAAGTCCAAACGATAAAAAGTCTATTTTAAGGCTGAGGATATACGCCGGCGCAACTATCATTGACACGCCAAAGTCTGCCACAACCGTCATTGAAACGGCAAAAGATAAAATTATTAAAGACAAAACGTAAGTAATCTCTTGTGGAAAGACAAGTTTTTTCTTTTGATTAAACGTTTTTTCCATAGTATCTCCGTATTTTTAACAAAGTGTTTTAACTACTAAAAGGATAGATTTTAATATAAGGATAGGTTTTTGTATAGCAGTGCGAAAGCAATACGCGTAGTTGCGAGTATATCAGGGCATAGCAGAACGCAATAAATGCCTAATAGCAGCGCGTGTCGCCGTGAGTATACCAGCGTAGAACAAAGCGCAATATAGTGCACATAGCTGTGGGTTTAGCTGCGCGAAAAGCCCAACTTAAAATTCGTCAACTTCTTTTTCGAAGCGGTCAAAAAGATTGTATCTTTCGGGGTGGGTTAAGGCTTTATACGCCATATCGCGCACGTTTGGTATCTCCTTACCAATATGTCGAAGCAGGTCTTTAACGTATTCTCTGCGCGTTTCCTTGTTTGCAGGGCAACAGCTTTTCACTACTGGCAACGTTTTTGCATAGGATATAACGTCTATCTCTTGCACGGCTATAAGCGGACGTATTAAAGTAAGGTCGGTGCGGTCAAGATAGCTTTTGGGGGCAAAGGTTGAAAGTCTACCCTCGTAAAAGAGGGATAGAAACATAGTATCCACTAAATCGTCCGCATGGTGCCCTAAGGCAACCTTATTGCAGCCCAATTCTTTTGCCTTACTATACAGTGCGCCTTTTCGCATTTTAGAGCATAACGCACAAGGATTTGATTCCTTACGCACGTCAAATACTATTTGTCCAATATCGGTTTTTTCGACTACGTATGGGACGTTTAGTTCTTCGCAGAGTGCTTTAATAGGCGTATAGTCCGCGTTTCCGGTTGAAAAATTAAGGTCAACGGTTATGGCAACCAAATCAAAACGCTCGGGGGAAAATCTGCGGTATTCCGCCAGCAGTTTTAATAGACAAACGCTGTCCTTGCCACCCGATACGCCGACTGCGATTTTGTCGTCGTCTTTAATCAGCTTGTATTTAGTTATACCTCGGCGTAAGCCCGAAAGCATTTGTTGAGTAGTCATTTAAGCCGTCCCCTAATTTGTTTAAATTCGTTGATTTTTTTTCTTATTCATATTATACTAATAAAGTAGAAAAAAATCAAAGCATTTGGAGAAGTAGATGAAGGAATTTCTCGTTGGGCTTTTAGGCGAGGTATGGGGCACACTGGCAATGTCCTTTGTCCCACTTATTGAGTTAAAAGGCGGTATAATATTTGCGCGCGGCGTAGGCATGGGCTTTTTTGAGTCGCTCGGCATCGCTTACTTAGGCTCTACGCTTGCGTTTTTTTTGATTTTCTTTTTGCTCCGTCCAATACTTAACGTCTTAAAAAAAGTTAAACGTATAGGTATTTTTGCGGGCAAGGTTGAGGGTTATTTTAAGGATAAGGCGGACGAAACGTTAAAGGCTCAGCTTGAAAAAAATAAAAAAAGCAAGATGAGCGAAAGGTTGTTAAAGCAACTTGGCGTATTTATTTTTGTTGCGATACCTTTGCCGATGACAGGTGTTTGGACGGGGACTGCCATTGCGGTATTTTTGAATTTAAAATTCCGTGAAGCTGTTTTGCCTGTTATGATAGGCAACCTAGTTGCAGGGCTTATAATTTCACTGCTTGCCGCGCTATGTATAGCTATATGGCCTATGGAAATGGCGGTCAAGGTATTAGATATTATTTTATATGCATTGCTTGCGCTTGCCCTTGTGCTTTTAGGCGTATTTATCTATAAGGTTGCGAAAAAGAAAAAATCGCTTCCATCAAGCACGGCTTGCGATAAGTGTGAAAACGAGGGAAATAATTAATGGGATTTTTTGCTTGGCTTTTTAGGTTAAAGCCAAAAAAAATAAAGCTAGGTCTTGCGCTTGGCAGTGGTGGCGCAAAGGGGTATGCACATCTTGGCGCGCTTCGCGCTTTTGAAGAAAACGGCATTGAATTTGACGTTATTGCAGGCACTAGCATTGGCAGCATTATTGGCGCGGCTTATGCTGACGGTTATACTTCTAACGATATTTCCGGCTTGCTTGGAAATCTCGGCATTGGCGACCTTGCGAGTGCAGTCCTTGCAACCAACGGTCTGCAAAAAGTGATTGACGACGCGCTTGGCGGTAAAAATATTGAAGAGTTAAAAAAGCCGTTCGTTGCCATTGCAACCGAAGTGGACGAGGGGGACGAGTTTGTCTTTTCCTCGGGTAGTGTATCGCTTGCGCTTGCGGCATCAAGCAGTATGCCCCCTTATTTTAAGCCTGTGGTAGTAGGCAATAAGCGGTATATTGACGGTGCGTTTACCAATTCCGTTCCTGCCGATAGGGTTACAGAGCTTGGCGCAGATTACGTGGTTGGTATCGACCTTTCCTCGCACGAGGCACCGGCAGGGCTTGTAAAGCGGTTTTACCCCACGTTTAAGAACAAAACGGATACGCCTTGGGAAAAGGGTTATGAATATAGCGACGTTATGCTTCACCCAGACCTTGCGGCAGAGGGACTTACCGCTGTGTCTTTTAAGGAAAAGGACCGCGCTAAAATGTATGATTTAGGTTACAGGGCTGCGATGGACGTTATGCCAAAAATTCTTGCCGATATACGCGACTTAAAAAGCGGCAAAAAAAGACCAAAAAGCAAAAGGTTAAAGTAAAAAAAGCCTTGACGGCAAAAGTAACGATTAAAACAGAATAAAAACAGTAGAAGATAACAGACGAGTATACACTCGGCTAATAGAGGGAATACAATACGTTCAAAAGAAGAATGCGCATATTTAATGCGTTGGTGTTAAGCTTAATAATTACGGCGACTACTATCTTTTGCGGATGCAAAAGCACAAATGAGCAGGTCGCCGTTCCTATTTTTGAGGGGCTTTCGGTGCATTACGTTGACGTTGGTCAAGGTGATGCCATATTTATCCGTTTACCTGACGGCAAAAATATTATGATTGACTGTGGCGTTAGCAGCAAGGAAAATTTTCAAGCCATAAAGTCTGTTTTGTCGGCATATTCGGTAAACGTCATCGATTATTTTGTTTTAACACACCCTGACAGTGACCACGTGGGCAATGCGGCTGAGCTTTTAGGCGCATTTAACGTGGGTGAATTGTTTATTCCGCATGTTGTCGATGTTGATGGATATCCTTACTTTAAGGCTGCGGTAGAAAAGGCAAGCGCGCTTAAAGTAAAAACGAAAATTTCTTCCATTGGCATATCGCGCAGCGGTGCCGATTATACGGTGGCGTTTTTATCCCCCGGCGGTGTAAATGAGGTGGGTGGATTTTACTCGCAGCTAAACGGCAGCGCAACGCCCACCGACAGTGCCGTAAACAACGTTTCAGCTGTAATCTACGTAGAGTATGCTTCCGTTCGCTTTTTATTTACCGGTGATATGGAGGCTGAGGCAGAAAATAAACTTATTGATTTATACGATAGCGGTATGTTTAACCAATTCTTGTTTGGAACGCCCTTTCCAATCAGCCTGCGCGACGTGGATTTTTTAAAGGTATCCCATCACGGTGCCGCTGACGGTAATACTATTGATTTTTTAAGCTTGGTCAAGCCCAAAAATGCCATAATTTCGGTTGGCGGCAATAATATTTACGGTCATCCGTCCACGCAAACGCTCGATAGGCTATATAACGTGCGCCAAGAGGTAAACGTTTATCGCACCGATTATTACGGAACTGTGTCGGTTGGTGTTTCGTCAAGCGGCAAGGTAACGGTAAAAACTCAGCTTGATTAAACCGCATTATAAAGCACGTGAAAATACGTCAAAAACCGCCCCTCAAAAGAGGAGCGGTTTTCTTTACGTTAAAAGCATTTTTTAACGTTAAAAGTGGTTTTCTTTACGTTAAAAGAGGCAAAAGGTTAATGGCTAATTAATTAGCTTTAAGCACCAAAAGAGAAGCATTTGCAATAGTTGCGGTAGCTGTCGAAGCATTATAAATTGCTAAATCGCCCGCTGCGGCAACGTTAATCAGCACAGTTTTACTTACCGCTGACGAGGAACCGGCATTGTTTGCAAGCGTTATCGTTTCGTTAGCAATAGGCGCACCGTCAAGGTATAGGCTTATAGTTAAATCGCCATCCGCAGAGGAGCCGTTTATAAAGTATGATACAAGGTAAGAGCCTGCTTCCGGTAGGTTTATTGCACCATCGGCATTGACCGACAAGGTAGTATCGGGTGTAACTGCCGTTTGAACCAACGGAATTATTGAATCACTTTCCACTGTTACGCCATTTGCAGTTGCATAGATAATATCATTAGTCCCTGACGGACCAACGGGGCCTTGCGGACCAACAGGACCAGTGGCACCAGTCGCACCGGTCGCGCCCGTCGCACCAGTTGCACCAACGGGACCGGCAGGACCTTGTTCACCCTGCGGACCTTGTGGACCAACCGGACCCTGAGGACCAATCGGGCCAACTGCACCAGTTGCACCAGTAGCACCAGTTGCACCAACAGGACCTTGCGGACCAATAGGACCAATGGGACCAACCGGACCAGTTGCACCAGTCGCACCAACGGGGCCAGCGGGGCCAATAGGACCGGTAGCACCCTGTGGACCTTGGAAGCCTCTCGGTCCCTGCGGGCCAGGTACACCTTGCGGACCGCGGATAACTCTTACGCAATTAGAGCAATGACAGCCCGAATTGCGCCCAAAACAAAAGCACATAAAAAATCCTCCTTAGTAAATTCCGTAAAACACGGATATTACATTATACGTTTGTTAGAGCAAAAAGGTTAAAATTCCTTTTTTCATCAAACAAAAAGACAAAGAGAAATTTTCTTATCGACTTGCCTTTTGTTGATAGTTATTTTATAATGTATATAAATAAGCTTAAAATGGCATAATTTAGGCTAATTGAGTATTAATGCATCAAAAAAGCAAAGCGGCAAAAATTTTATGTAAATGCGGTAAGCAAAAATTATATAAAAAACGACTAACAAAATCAAAAATAAATCGCAAACAAGAGTAATGGAAAAAAGAGAATTTAAGTTAAAATCTAAATATAAGCCAACAGGCGACCAACCGCAAGCTATTGAAAAACTTACGGAGGGCGTTCGCGACGGATTGCGGACGCAAGTTTTGCTTGGTGTTACGGGCTCTGGTAAAACGTTTACTATGGCAAACGTCATAGCAAACCTTAATCGCCCCGCTCTTGTAATAGCGCACAACAAAACGCTTGCAGCACAGCTTTGTAACGAGTTCCGTGAATTTTTCCCCGAAAATCGCGTGGAGTTTTTTGTTTCATATTACGACTATTATCAGCCGGAAGCTTATATTCCTAGCACCGACACGTATATCGAAAAAGACCTTTCTATAAACGATGAAATTGATAAACTTCGCCATTCTGCAACCTGTTCTCTCGCAGAGCGAACGGACACTATTGTAGTAGCGTCAGTGTCTTGTATATACGGCTTAGGTGCACCAGAGGACTATTATCGGTTGGCTGTTTCAATCCGTCCTAACGACACTCTTGACCGTGACGAGCTAATGAGGAAACTTGTCGGTATTCAGTATACCCGTCGTGACGTGGATTTTTCCCGCTCATCGTTTAGGGTAAGGGGGGATATAGTGGATATTTTCCCCTCATCAAATACGGAAGTATTTATAAGGGTAGAGTTTTTTGGCGACACGGTAGACAAGGTTTGTGAGTGCGAGTTTGTTACCGGCAAGGTTATTTCAGAGCTTAAACACGCGGTAATTTTCCCTGCAAGCCACTATGCCGTTGCAGAAGAAAAACTTAATCTTGCATTGGCTGCAATCGAGCGTGACGAAGAAGACGAGGTTGCTTTTTTCCGTCAAGACGGCAAGCTAATTGAAGCACAGCGCTTAAAACAGCGCACCGATTACGATATGGAAATGATAAGAGAGATTGGGTTTTGCCGTGGCATAGAAAATTACAGCCGTTATTTTGACGGCAGAGAGGTTGGCGAGCCGCCCTTTACCTTGCTTGATTACTTCCCCGACGATTTTATCGTATTTATTGACGAGTCGCACATGACTATTCCGCAAATTGGAGCAATGTATAACGGCGACAGGTCAAGAAAGGAAAATTTAGTGGGCTACGGCTTCCGCTTAAAGTCTGCTTTTGATAACCGTCCGCTTACCTTTAACGAATTTGACGAAAGGGTTGGTCAGTTGATATGCGTTTCGGCAACCCCCGCAAAATACGAACTTGGCGAGGCGGGACAGGTGGTTGAGCAACTTATCCGCCCGACAGGGCTTTTGGACCCTAAAATTACCGTCCGCCCGACCAAAAATCAAATAGACGACCTTTTAACCGAAATCAACAAGGTTACCGCTGATAAGGGTAGAGTGCTTATTACCACCCTCACCAAAAAAATGGCGGAAAGCCTTACCGAATACCTTAAAGAAAATGGCATTAAAGTGCGTTATATGCACAGCGACATTGACACTATGGAAAGAATTGAAATTGTTTCCGCCCTTCGTAACGGCGAGTTTGACGTGTTGTGTGGCATAAACCTATTAAGAGAGGGACTTGACTTGCCAGAAGTTAAATTAGTTGCCATAATGGATGCTGATAAAGAGGGCTTTTTGCGAAGCGAAACATCCCTTATTCAAACGATAGGCAGGGCGGCAAGAAATGCTGACGGTAGAGTTATAATGTATGCCGACACTATGACTGGCAGTATGAATCGTGCCATAACCGAAACGGAAAGACGTCGCGCAGTTCAAGACCAATACAATAAGGAGCATGGTATCGTCCCCAAAACCATTATTAAAGACGTTGTAAACAGCCTTGAAATTACCAAAAAGGTGGACCGCACCAAAGATATAAAGAAAGGGGATATCCCCGAAGAAATTGAAAAGTTAAAGGCGCTTATGAAGATTGCTTCGGCTAACCTCGACTTTGAAAAATGTATCGAAATACGCGACACCATAGCAAAGCTTAAACTTAAAATGAGAAAATAGGAAAATAAAGTTAAAATGAAAGATAAACTTGTAATAAAAGGTGCAAGGGAAAATAACCTAAAAAATATTGACGTAACTATTCCGCGCGATAAACTGGTGGTTTTAACCGGTCTTTCGGGCAGCGGAAAGTCTACCCTTGCCTTTGAAACAATTTATGCCGAGGGACAGCGTAGATACGTTGAAAGCCTTTCTAGTTACGCAAGAATGTTTTTAGGGCAAATGGAAAAGCCGGACGTAGATTTGATAGAGGGCTTGTCGCCGGCAATTTCTATTGACCAAAAAACCACTTCGCACAATCCTCGTTCAACTGTGGGGACTGTTACGGAAATATACGATTACTTCCGCCTTTTATTCGCAAGGGTGGGTGTTCCGCACTGCCCTGTGTGTGGTAGAGAGATTGCAAGGCAAACTGTTGACCAAATAGCCGACAAGGTTATGGCGCTACCTGTGGGTAGTAAAATTTTGGTTAACGCCCCCGTAGTGCGCGGTAAAAAGGGTGAATACACCAAACAACTTGAAGGCTATAAAAAGAGTGGCTACGCACGCGTGCAGATTGACGGCGTGCTTTACGACATTGGCGAAGAAATAAAACTTGACAAAAACAAAAAACACACCATATCGGTGGTTGTGGACAGGCTTGTCGTAAAAGAAGGAATAGAAAAGAGGCTTGCCGACAGTTTAGAAACGGCACTAAAACTTGCTGACGGCTTAGTTTCGGTGGAGGTAATAGAGGGCGAAACACAGCTTTTTTCCACCAAATATTCCTGTCCCGACTGTGGAGTTAGTTTAGAGGAAATTGAGCCCCGCTTGTTTTCTTTTAACAACCCTTACGGCGCTTGTCCGGAGTGCCACGGCTTAGGGTTTAGAAACGAGATAGACGAAAACCTTGTTGTAAAAGACAAAAACAAAACCTTGCGTGAGGGCGCAATGACGGTTAGCGGTTGGAATTTAGACAGCGGTAAAATGGCTGAAATGAATTTTACTAACCTTGCGCGTCATTATGGGTTTAGTCTTGACGTGCCCGTTAAGGACTTGCCGGAGGATATTTATCGCATGCTTCTTTACGGAAACGGTGGCGAAAAAATTCAAATGTCTTACAGGACAAAGACCTTTAACGGCAGTTATATGTCTGCGTGGGAGGGGATAATTCCCAACCTTAAAAGACGTTATAGGGAAACTAGTAGCGACTATACTAAGATGGAAATCGAGCGATATATGATGGTCGTGCCGTGCGATACTTGTCACGGCAAAAGGTTGCGCAAGGAGGCGCTTGCCGTGACTGTTGGAGGCAAAAATATTGCCGAGCTTTGCGATATGGACGTTGCCGACCTATATAAATTTATCGATGAACTTAAACTGCCTGTAACTCAAACTATGATTGCCGCGCCAATTATTAAGGAAATCAAGGCAAGGCTAAACTTTTTAATAAACGTGGGACTTAATTACCTTACGCTATCGCGTTCGGCATCAACGCTATCTGGTGGCGAGGCACAGCGCATAAGGCTTGCAACGCAGATAGGTAGTGGACTTACAGGCGTGCTTTATATTCTTGACGAGCCAAGTATTGGGCTTCATCAAAGGGATAACGAAAAACTGCTTGCTACCCTTAAAAATTTGCGCGATTTAGGCAATACCTTAATCGTTGTAGAGCATGACGAGGATACTATGCGCGCCGCCGACTATATCGTGGATATCGGCCCAAAAGCAGGTGTTCATGGTGGCGAAGTGGTTGCTTGCGGCACTGTTGAGGATATTATGGCAGAACCGCGCTCTATCACGGGCGACTATCTTGCCGGCAGAAGAAAGATTGTCCTTCCTACCGAAAGGAAAAAACCGGACGGAAGATGGCTTGAAGTTGTTGGCGCAAAGCAAAACAACCTTAAAAATATTACGGCAAAATTCCCCGTTGGTTTAATTACGGCTGTTACGGGTGTATCAGGCTCGGGCAAGAGTTCGCTTGTTAACGAGATTATTTATCCTGCCCTTGCAACAAGACTTAACCGTGCAAAGCTTAGGGACGGCAAATTTGAAAAAATTAACGGCATAGAACATTTTGACAAGATTATTGCCATCGACCAGTCACCCATTGGCAGAACGCCACGATCCAATCCTGCAACGTATACGGGTGTATTCTCGCCCATACGCGAGCTGTTTGCACAGACGGTAGACGCAAAGGAAAGGGGCTATAAGGCAGGCAGATTTTCCTTTAACGTTGCTGGTGGTAGATGCGAGCATTGCGAGGGCGACGGCATTATTAAGATAGAAATGCATTTCTTGCCAGATATGTACGTTCCTTGCGAGGTATGCCACGGTCAGCGTTATAACCGTGAAACGTTGCAAGTAAAATACAAGGGTAAAAGCATTAGCGACGTGCTTAATATGACGGTAGACGAGGCTTGCGAGTTTTTTAAGAATATTAGCGCAATTTACAACAAGATAAAGACGTTGCAAGACGTGGGTTTAGGGTATATAAAGCTTGGTCAAAGTTCCACCACGCTGTCGGGTGGCGAGGCACAGAGGGTTAAGCTTGCGACAGAGCTTAGCAAACGCGGAACGGGCAAAACATTGTATATTTTAGACGAGCCGACCACTGGCTTGCACTCATATGACGTAGACAAGCTGTGTTCTGTGCTATTGCGTTTGCAAGAAAGTGGCAATACGGTAATAGTAATCGAGCATAACCTTGACGTAATAAAACTTGCCGACTACGTTGTTGACCTTGGTCCAGAGGGCGGTAACGGCGGCGGAACAATCGTTGCGGAAGGTTCCCCCGAAGAAGTTGCCAAAGCAAGCGGCAGTTGGACGGGCAAGTTCTTGAAAAAAGTGCTTGAATAAAAACGCAAATTTAATAGAAAATTAATAAAACACAAAATTCAATTAAAACACGCAAAATAAAATGTATTGATTAAAAAAGCCGACTGAAAACAGTCGGTTTTTTTAAGTTTTAATCTTTAAGTTTTTAATAAATTTTTGCATTATTTTTATGTAAGTTTTGCATAATTTTTTTGATTTGATGTATTTAAATATTATAATAATTAATATAATAATAGTTAATTTAAAAATTATTTAATAAAAGTAAAAAAATAAAAAGGGTTTTTGTAAAAAAGGGCGTATTATTATTTGTGAATATTTTTTTCGGGAGCAAAATGGCACTTGAAAGACAAAACTCAGCTAATAGAAGAAAAATTTTTATCACCTTACGCAACAAAATCTAAGGAAACGGTTGGCAGGCTTAAAAATGAAGAGCCTTGTCCTATGCGCACCCCTTTTCAGCGCGACCGCGATAGGATTATTCATTGTAAGGCGTTCCGCCGCCTTAAAAACAAAACACAGGTTTTCTTTTCTCCCGAGGGGGACCATTACCGCACTCGCTTGACGCATACGCTTACCGTATCGCAAGTGGCTAGAAGCATTGCTCGCGCCCTTTCACTTAACGAGGACTTGACCGAAGCCATCGCGCTTGGGCACGATTTAGGGCATACACCCTTCGGGCATTCGGGCGAGCGAATTTTATCCCGCTTAAATCCAAAGGGCTTTGCGCATAACGAGCAGTCGGGTAGGGTTGTAGATTATCTTGAAAACGACGGTGCGGGGCTAAACCTTACAAGAGAGGTCGTTGACGGCATAATCAATCATAAGATTAGTTCTAACCCCAAAACCTTGGAGGGAAAGGCGGTTAGCCTTGCAGACCGCATAGCTTACATAAATCACGACATTGACGATGCCATTGACGGTGGCTTTATTACCTTTCTTGACTTGCCAAAAGGCTTGATTGAGATACTTGGCAAAAACTCCTCCGAGCGCATAAACTCTATGGTGCATTCCATTTTTTTGGAAAGCGACGGCAAAAACAAGGTGGAAATGCAAAGGGATATTGCCGAGGCAACACATGCGCTTCGCACCTTTTTATTTGAGCGCGTTTATAACGACAAAACCTTCCGCAACGAGGAAGAACGCGCTGACAGAATGATTTCTTGCCTATATGAATATTACAAAAAATATCCTGAAAAACTTCCCGAATTTTTCATTAAAGAACTTGACTCGTTTGATATTGACACGGTAATTTGCGACTACATCTCGGGTATGTCGGATATGTATGCAGTTAAAACTTTTACGGAAATATTTGTTCCTAAAAATTGGAAGCTATAATTAATAAGCAAAAAAATTAAGTTAAAAAGCAAAAACAGCTAAAAATCAACTTAGCAATACGATAAAATTTACACAGAGGAAAACTAATGCCCGGATTTGACGCAAGGTTCATTGACGAACTGAAAAGCAAAAACGACTTAGTAGACGTCGTTTCTAAATACGTCCGCTTAGAACAGCGCGGTGGCAATCATTGGGGGAGATGCCCTTTTCATCACGAAAAGACGGCGTCTTTTGCCGTTAATGCCGCCGAGCAGTTTTTCCACTGTTTTGGTTGCCACGCAAGTGGTGACGTTATCACTTTCATAATGAATATTGAGGCGCTTGACTTTTACGATGCCGTTCGTTTTTTGGCAGAACGCGCCGGCATGACTATGCCGGAGGTCAATTATGATGACGAAAAGGTTCAAGCGCAAAAAAAACAAAAAGAACGTTTGCTCTCGTTAATGCGTGATACCGCCTTGTTTTACCTATCTAACTTGCGTAGCGGAAGGGCGACTGCGCACGATAATTACATTTTAAGGCGCAAAATTGACCGCGCCACCGTAAACAAGTTTGGTTTGGGCGCGTCCCTTGACTTTGACGGCTTGCCTACCTACCTATTAGATAAAGGCTACACGCACGAGGAAATGGTGCTTGCGGGCGTTGTCGGCAAAAAGGACAGCCGTTATTATGATGCCCTTGGCGGTAGACTTATCGTGCCTATTATCAACGCATTTGACCAAGTGGTTGCGTTTGGCGGTAGATTGCTTGAAAAGAAAGATTTTGCAAAATATAAAAATACTAGCGAAACACCCATTTTTTCTAAGAGCAACAATCTTTACAACTTAAACAATCTTAAAAAACTTAAAAACGCGGGCGGACTAACAAGCGTTATTATCGTTGAGGGGTATATGGATACCATCTCGTTAGTGCAAGCCGGCTTTGAAAACGTTGTGGCTTCAATGGGCACGTCGCTCACTAAGGACCAAGCACGCATACTTAAAAGGTACACGGACAAGGTGTATATCAGTTACGATGGCGACTTTGCCGGTCAAAAGGCGGCTATTCGCGGTCTAGAAATTTTGAAAGACGAAGGCTTGGAAGTCAAGGTGGTTGCAATGCCTGACGGTATGGACCCTGACGACGTTATAACAAACCTTGGTGCAGACGGTTACCGTAAATGTCTTGACGAGGCTAAACCTTTAATCGACTTTAAGCTTGATATTATAAAGCGCACCTTTGACGTAAACACCATTGACGGCAAGCGCAAATATATCACGGCGGCAATAAAGGTAATACGTGAAAGTAATTCCCCAGCCGAGCAAGAAGATTTGTTAAAGACGGTCAGCTCATTTACCAAAACGACGTATGAGAGTTTGAGGCGAGAATTGCTGGCTGTTGAGCGAGAGCCTGAAAAATTTTCGCAGCCCACACCAAGAATTGCCGAGGGAGTAGGAGATAAACTGTTAAAGGCAAGCCGCTTCGTCCTGCACGCATACCTATTTAACAAGCCGTATGCCGACCTTACCGACGTTGACGACGTGCAATTTGAGGACGTTTATCACAAGGCGATAATGCAATACCTAAAAGAAAAGAAAGGTGAGGGAAATAATCCAAGGTTTACAGACCTATACGATATACTCACCGGCTCAGCGCACCCAGAGCTTTCACTTATTGCCGAGCTTGAAACGGACGAAAGCAAGGGCTTTGACCAAGCAGCTTACTACAACGATTGCGTTAGGACGCTAAAAATTGATAAAATTGAACGCAGGCTGGCAAGGGTTAGCGAGCTTTTTAAGGCGGAAACGGACACCGGTCGCCGTAGAGAATACGCGATGGAAATGAACAAGCTTTTGGTGGAAAAAGCCAAATATATTAAATAATTATATTTACCCGTTTGACAACGGAAACAAAACAAAACACAAGCAAAAAGTATATAAAACGCAAAAAATTAGCAAAAGATAAAACAACGGATAATACAAATGCCTTTACGGCAGGAGGACATGTAATAGTTATGGACGAAAAAGAAATTAACGCTACGATTGCAGATGAAAGCCAACAAGTTGTGCTTAGTGATGAGCTTATGACGGTTGTTACCGACATTATTCTCGACTTCAAAAAGAGTGGCAGCATCACGATGAACCAGCTTTTTGACAGGCTGGACAAGCAGCAAACCACCCCTCAGGAATTGGAGGAGGTTTATAGGCTGTTTGAAGTTTCGGGCATACAGGTAATCAACGAATACGAGCGCGATAAGGACCTTTACGACCAGCTGATGAAAGAGGTCAGCATGGACGACCCCGTTAAAATTTATTTAAAGGATATCGGTAAAGTTCCGCTACTTTCTCCCGAAGAAGAGATAGAGCTTGCAAAACGCATGATGGAGGGGGACGAGGAGGCAAAAAGATTGCTTTCCGAAGCAAATTTGCGTCTTGTTGTTTCAATCGCAAAAAGATATATGGGCAGAGGTATGCAATTTTTGGACCTTATTCAAGAGGGTAATTTAGGTCTTATGAAAGCGGTTGAAAAATTCGACTATCAAAAGGGCTTTAAGTTTTCTACCTACGCAACGTGGTGGATAAGGCAGGCTATTACCCGTGCTATTGCCGACCAAGCAAGGACTATTCGTATCCCTGTGCATATGGTTGAAACGATAAATAAACTTGTTAGGGTTTCGCGTAGACTTTTACAAGAACTTGGCAGAGAACCTAACCCCGAAGAAATCGCAAAAGAAATGGATATTACCGAAGAAAAGGTAAGGGAAATTCAAAAAATTGCACAGGACCCCGTTTCTCTCGAAACGCCTATCGGTGAGGAGGAGGATAGCCATCTTTCCGACTTTATCGAGGACGAGGGCAGCGCCGCACCTACCGACGCGGTTGCATTTACTATGCTAAAAGAGCAGCTAATCGGTGTTCTTGACACCCTTCCGCCCAGAGAAGAAAAGGTTTTGCGTTTACGTTATGGTCTTGACGATGGCAGACCTCGCACGCTAGAAGAGGTTGGCAAGGAGTTTAACGTTACCCGTGAACGTATTAGACAAATTGAAGCAAAAGCGCTTAGAAAATTGCGTCACCCCAGCCGCTCTAAGAGATTAAAGGACTTTTTAGACTAATCTAAACGCATAAGGGCTAAATGAGATGAAAGGTAGGCTCAAAGAAATTTTTTCCGTTATACCGACTGCCGAGGTTTTTGCTGATATTGGCTGCGACCACGGCTATATGGCAAAGGCGGTGCTTGACGGTGGCAAGTGTAAAAGGGCGGTCATTGCCGATATAAGTGCACTTTGCTTAAAAAAGGCGCAAGACTTGCTTGCAAATTACGTTGCCGAGGGCAGAGTGGAAAGTTACGTTGCCGATGGTTTTTGTGGTTTACCCCCCGTAGACTGCGCGTTAATCGCGGGTATGGGCGGCGAAGAAATCATTTCCATTTTACAAAAAGCGGACGGCTCTGCGGATAACTGCAACAAAAACGCCGCTGAAAGCTTTAATCAAAAATCGGCTGAAAAGTGCAACGAAACCACCCCAAAAAAACTGCCGCAAAAACTGGTGCTGCAACCGATGAAAAATTCGCCAAAAGTGCGTGAAACGCTTGTTGCGCTTGGCTATAAAATCGTCAAAGATTACACCTTTACAGAGGGCAAAAAGTATTACGATATAATACTTGCTGAAAAGGGAAAGGACGAACTTACGGAAGAAGAAAAAGAGTTCGGCAGAACTAACCTTTTAGAAAGACCGCAAGGGTTTATAGAGTGTCTTAACATTAAAATTGCCGAGCTTGAAAGTGTTTTATCTCAGCCTTCCATAAGCCAAAAGGCAAAAGACGAGATTTATTCAAAAATTGAAAGGATGAAAAAATATGTATAGCGCAAAGGAATTTTTGCGAATTTTAGAGCAGTTTGCGCCCTTGTCGCTTAGCAAGGCTATGATTGATAAAGGGGCTTACGACAATAGCGGACTGCTTATAAAAAATCACGACAAAATAAACAGGGTGCTTTTTACCCTTGACTTATCCAAAGAAGCGATAAAAAGGGCTGTTAGGCTTAAATGCGACACCATTGTTACGCACCATCCGGCAATCTATGCACCGGTAAAGGAACTGTGCTTTGACGGGGCAAACGCAAACGTGTTGCAAGCGGCAAAGCTTGATTTAAACGTCTATTCAATGCACCTTAACCTTGATATTGCTGATAGAGGGATAGACCACTGTCTTTGTAAGGCACTCGGTGGTGAAAAATACCGTATTTTAGACTACGTTGACGACTTGCACGGCTACGGTAGAGAATTTGAAATTGATGGCGGCATAACCCTTTCTCAATTTGTGCAAAAGATAAAAAAGTCATTATCGACAAATAAAGTGGTTGTTTACGGCAACCGCAGGGCAGCCTTGAAAACGGCTGCGTCCTTTTGCGGAAGCGGCTCGGCAGATGCCGTAAAGCATTTGTTAAACGGCAACTTAACGGCAGACGTAGTAATCACCGCAGACATACCCCATCACTCCCTTTTAAGCCTTGTAGAAGGCGGCAAAAGCGTAGTAGTTGTTACTCACTATGCTGCTGAAAACGTTGGTTTTAAGGACTTCTACAAGTGGGCTACCGATAACGTAAAGTGTATTGAAGCATTTATTTTTAAAGATAAAAGATTTATTTGATTGACGGGCCATTTTATTGACCGTTAAATTGGGCAAACCCCAATGAAAAACCTAATTTAGAAAAAACAGTAAGGAGATTATTGTATGATAGAAAAATTGTTGGCATATCAAAATGCCGATGCTAAGCTTCGTAAAATTGAAACGCAGCTTTCGGGCAGTGAAGAAAGAAAAAAAGCGGTATCCGCAAAAAAGTTTTTGGAAACCTCGCCTGAAAACGTTAACAAACTTGACGCAAGGGCAAGAGATTTAGAAGCGGAATTTAAAAACACTCTCGCAGAAATTTCAAAGTTTAACGAGCAGCAAGCGGAGCTTGACGCGGCAATGAAAGCTGCTGAGGATGAAACGGAGGTTGCTTACCTCATTAAAAAGGCTGACGAGCTTTCTTCAAACGTAAAATTTTTAGAGGGCAAAATTAGCAAACTTATTGAGGAAATTCAAGCAATCGTTAAGGAATTTAACGCAGTCAAAGCGCAAATTAAGGTTGCGCAAGCCCAATATGCTGAATTTGGCAAAAAATATAACGAGCTAAAAGCATCTGTTCAAGGGGATAAGGAGGCTATCGAAAAAGAGCTAAACGAGCTTAAAAAAGCGGTGCCCAGTGACCTTATGGAAAGGTATGCTAAAAAGCGCGCCAACAAGATTTATCCTATCGTTTACGAGGTATCTGGCAACCACTGCGGAGCCTGCGGTATGGAGCTTTCTATGGCGGACGTAGGCAAACTTAAAAAGGGTGACGTAATCGACTGCGAACAGTGTGGTAGAATGCTTTACCAAGGCAAGTAATTCAAGTTATAATTAACCAAATAAGACGTAAAGAAACACCAATTAGTTTTACGTTTGGAAACAAACGCAACCACAACAAGTTAACGCCAAGGAAAAATACCTTGGCGTTTTTGCTTTAATCAAGGCGGTTTTTATGCGGTTTTGTGGTTGCTTTTTAAGGTAAAATAACTGCTGAGATTTGTTGTTAAGATATGTTGCTAAGGCTTATAAGCAAGGGCTATAAACGAAAGTTATAAATTGGCACTAAAATTAGGTTAAATTATTCTTAGCATTAGGCTTACGGCTCGGCATAACCCAGTTGCTTTATTGGGAATAACGCAAAAAGTAATAATGACAAAATTGTCGGGAATAATGCTAGTAAATATTACTACTTAAATATTTAAAAATATTTTAAACAAAAATATTGTAAAAGAGGCGGGTTTTTGGTATAATTATATTCAAAGGAAAAAAGGGAAATTTTAATGAACGGTTTAGGTAGAAAAAAACAGAAGAAAGAAGATAAACAGCCAATTTTTACACCCGAAACTTTCGGTGTAGTGCTGTGCCTTTTTGCAACTCTTTGCGCAGTTTGTCTTATCACGCGTGAAAAGGTCTTTTCTTTGCCCGGACAAAGCATAAATGCGTTTTTGTTTGGGTGCTTTGGCATGTTTGCATACGCGGTTTGCCTTTTTGCTATGATTATTGGCGTTTGTCTTATAACTGGCAAAAAAACGGGCATAAACGCTCGCCAAAAAACCATCATTACCCTTGCTTTTACTCTTACGGCGTTGCTTCTTCACACAATTTCTATGCGTGATTACAGCAGCTTACCTTACGGTGAATATCTTACTCAGTCATACAATATGGCAGCAAACGGTGGTGCTACGGCATCTGCCGGCGGTTTAGTTTTATCATTAATTTGCTATCCTATTACCGCCTTGCTTACAAACGTTGGCGCATACGTAATAATCAGCATTTTAATTGGTATAGTCCTCTACTTTGCGGGCAAAGCCCTCGTTAAAGTTTATAAAGAAAAGGGTCAAAATGCCGATGCCGAAAAATCGGTTGATGGTGTTGAGGTAATGGGCGAAAGAGAATATCCCGTTCAAAACGTTGATTTTAACAGTGCGCTCGCTACTGAAAATTCTACCGCTTCTGCAAACGGTGCTGTCGGCAACGTTGATGGTATGGGCGGTGTCGCTGGCGGTGTTAATGGGGTGGTCAACGGCAATGGTGTTAACGGTGTTGGCGCTCAAAATGACAGACCCCTTTATACTCAAATGGCAGATGACGTTTATCCCTTTGGTTCGGCTTCATATAACGCATATACCGAGTCTACGCAACAGGCTACCCCAAATCAAAACGTTAATCCTACTGAAAACAACACTTCCTCAAACAACCAAACGGTTAATCCTCACTCTCAGCCGTATAGCGAAACTCAGGGCTGGACGATGCAAGATAAATTGGATTATATCCTAAGGCCAATGACTTACGAGGAAATGAATAAGCGCGGCATCACTAACTCTGGCACGAGGGTGTCGGGCTACGTTAATCCTCGCAGAGCGGAAACAAACGATGCGGACGTATCGAGTGTTCCGCCAATGTATGAGCATAACGGCACGGAAGAAGTCAAGTCGATTGACGAGATTGTTAATTTTGAGGGCATCAATGCTGAAAATGGCATATTTACCGACGGGAACGTGTTTACCGACGGTGCGTTTACCACAGGTTCAGGAGTAGACGGCAATATAGAGCAAGGTCAAGCGGTTGCTGACGATGCGCAAACTGCGGGCAATACCGCTGATGGCGCTGACGACGTTGCAGCGCGCGCAGAGGACTTTACGGCAAGATACGTTGAAAACGGCTGGGCGGATAACGAGCAATATTATACCGAGGAAACGATTGATATTGACGGCAACGATGACGAGCCGCGTGAGGTAAGCTTCCGTCCCGTAGAAAGCGGTTTTGGCGGCAGGGTTGGTTTTGGCGCAAGCCTTGAAAATAACGATACCACCACTAACGGAAATGCAACCGCTAACGATAGTGCGGCTGTAAATAACAACGAGCCCACAAATAGTTTAAGTAATGACAACGTTGGCGGTGTTGCCAATTTTACTGGCAATGAACAAGCAAACGATACTTCTGCGCCTGACGGGTTTAGTCCGCGCGGCAGAAGTGAAATATTTGACGAATGTGAAATATTTAATGAAGAAGAAATAAAAGCCGACTATTCGGGTGAGATGGATAACGACCTTGACGGCGAAATTAAACCCACTTCCTTGGGAGAGGGACGCAGGAGAGGCATTTTTGGCGATTCGAGCGATAGCGCTAACGACGTTGAGAGCAGCCAAAGTGACGACGGTTTTATTACTCGTGGCAGAAGGACTGATTACACTAGCCGCGTAGATGCCGACAACAACGGCAATGCTCACAGCACGGCGCAAAAGCCCGTTGAAGACAAACCCTTATCGACACGCGCAATGCCCACACCCCCTATTCAAGAAGAAAAACCCGCTAAGCCTGAGCGTCCGCCTAAAAAGCCTTACGTTCGCCCCCCGATTGACCTATTGGAAAACTATTATTCCTTTGGCGGTCAAGCAGAGGACCACGAGGGCAGAATGCAAGCTATTAGCGACAAGCTTGCCGAGTTTAATATTAACGTAGAGCCGCAAGGCTATATTCAAGGACCTTCAATCACAAGATACGAGGTTAAAATGCCTGCTGGTGTATCGGTCAAAAAAGTGCTTAACTACGATGACGACCTTAAATCTTGCTTGTTTAGCCGTTTCGGTATAAGAATTGAAGCGCCTATCCCCGGTAAAAACTTAGTTGGTATAGAGGTTGAAAATAAGCATAAGGTTACCGTTGGCTTGCGTGAACTTTTAATGAAAATGTCAAGCGAGCCTTCAAAGCCCGGCTCACTCGTCTTTGCAATTGGTAAGGATATTGTCGGCAACTGCATTTCTCACAATATTTCAAAGGCACCGCACTACCTTGTAGCAGGTGCTACCGGTTCGGGTAAGAGTGTTGCGCTTAACGCAATGATTATTTCACTCATTATGCGCTATTCGCCAGACGAGCTGCGTTTAATACTTATTGACCCCAAATCCGTAGGTTTTGGTATGTATAAGCGCATACCTCACCTTTTGATAGACGAAATTATTACCGAAACTCCCCGTGCGCTTGCTGCACTCCAATGGGCGCAGGTGGAAATGGAACGCCGTTATAAGCTGTTTGCCGAGGGCGATATTATGTCCAGCGACATTGATGCGTATAACAGCAAACTTCCTAAGGATGCGGAAAAGTTGCCAAGAATTGTATTCGTGGTAGACGAGCTTGCTGACCTTATGGAAAGCAATAAAAAGGAAATGGAACAGCGCATACAAGTGCTTGTTCAAAAATCGCGTGCGGCAGGTATTCACCTTGTTCTAGCAACCCAACGTCCGTCCGTAAACGTTATACCTGGCACTATTAAGGCAAACCTAAACGTGCGTATGGCTCTAAAAGTGCTTACCGCAACTGACAGCCAAACCATTTTAGGCAACGCAGGTGCTGAAAAGCTACTTGGCAACGGCGATATGCTTTTCCGCGACAGCGCAATGCCTGAGGCGGAAAGATACCAAGGCGCTTGGATTTCCGATGCGGAAATTGCAAACGTTGTATCCTTTATTAAAGAAAACAATACCGCTTACTTTGAGGACGAGGTTAGCCAGTATCTTGACCGCTCTGTTCGTGCTCCGCAAGAGGAAAGCTCCTCTGTTAGCGTTGGCGTCGGCAAGGGCGATGAAAACGAGGTGGACGAGCTTTTCCTTAAAGCACTGTGGCTTGGCGTAAACTCCGGCACGATGTCTATTTCTCAGCTTATACGTCGCTTCCAGATAGGCTACGGCAAGGCTGGCGGCATTGTTGACAAAATGGAACGTATGGGCTTTATTACCGGCAACGAGGGCAGCAAAGCAAGAAAGGTGCTTTTGACAAGAGAGCAGTATGAAGAAAAATTCGGCCCTGCATCCGATGCTTAAAGTGCAGCAAAGTAGGTGGAAATCAAGTTTGGCGTAACACATTAAAACGCTACATAGTTTAAGCCTAGCACAATTTAAGCTTCTCGCAAAAAAACGCTATTAGATTAAAAATTCGCAATTTTACGTCTTGCAAAAGATAAACGATAAAGGCAAAAGATTTAGCAACCGACAAGATTAATTATGGTTAAAAACAAACGAGTTGGCGTTATATCGCTCGGCTGTGATAAAAACCGTGTCGACACCGAAAAAATGCTTGCCATTTTAAGTGAACGGCACGTGGTTACGCCCGACATAGAAAAAACGCAAATATTAATTATAAATACCTGTGCTTTTTTGGAAAGTTCTAGAAAAGAGGCGATTGACGAAATTCTTTCCGCCGTTAGTCTTAAAGCGGATGCAAAATTTAATGCTCATTTAAGCGCTACCAAAGATGCACCTATTAACGCGGATGGCGGTTTAGAAAAGATTATAGTTACCGGCTGTTTACCCCAAAAATTCGTTGGCGAGTTGATTGACTGCTTGCCTGAGGTGGACGCGTTTATGGGCGTGTCCGACTACGCCCGCATAAACGAGGTAATTGACCAAATTTATTTGGATAAAAGGTTAAATGCCGTAGGCGCACCTTGCGGAGAGCCTACTACCGAGCGCGTTGTATCCACACCCCATTATGCTTATCTTAAAGTTGCAGATGGCTGCTCAAATCATTGCACGTATTGTTTAATTCCTTACATACGCGGGCGATACCGCTCCGTTCCGCTTGACGACTTGGTTACAGAGGCAAAAGCCCTTGGCGACGTGGCAGAGCTTATTTTAGTGGCTCAGGACACCACCGCTTACGGACAGGAAAGAGGGGACGGAACAAACCTTTGCACACTGATTAGGGCACTTTCCGCCTTAGATAACGTTAAAAAGATTAGACTTTTATACTGTTATCCTGAAAATATTACAGAAGAGCTGATTGACCAGCTTGCTTGCAATCCTAAACTTATTAAGTATATCGACATACCCTTCCAGCACGCAGACGATAAGGTGCTAAAACTTATGAACCGCAAAGGCACGGGAGAGGGGTATTTAAGTCTTATTGATAAGCTTAAACGTAGGGTTAGCGGAATTGCAATCCGTTCTACCTTTATTACCGGTTTTCCGCAAGAAACGGACGAGGCATTTCAAAACCTTTTAGATTTTATCGCCAAGGCACGCCTTTTTAACGCAGGCTTTTTTAAATACAGTAGAGAAGCCGGCACGCCTGCATATAAGCTTGACGGGCAAATACCAACAGCGGTTAAAACGGCAAGACTTAAAAAACTTTATGCGGCGCAGAAAAAAGTTGTCAAACAAAATTATAAAGAGCTTATAGGAAAAACAGTTTCCGTTCTTGCAGAGGGTTTTGATAGCGACGGCTTGGTTTACTACGGAAGGGCATACTTTAACGCGCCTGACGTAGACGGCAAGGTGTATTTCTTCTCGGCGGACGAGGTGGAATACGGCAAAGAGGTCGATGTTAAAATTATCAAGGCAACCGGCTACGACCTATATGGAGAAAGAGTATGAACTTACCAAACAAACTCACGTTGATAAGAATAGCGATGATACCTGCATTTGCTGCGTTATATCTTATTGGCGCAATCCCGTTTAATTTCGTAATTTCGGCGGTGATATTTGCGCTTGCAGCTTTTACCGATTTTCTTGACGGATATATTGCAAGAAAACATAAGCTTGTTACCAACCTCGGTAAATTTTTGGACCCCATCGCAGATAAGGTGCTTGTTTCTACCGCGCTCGTCTTAATGCTTGTTGCACCTTTCGGTGTGGGCGAGACTGCCGTTATGCCTACCTATTGCGCTATTTCCGTTGTTATAATTTTAGCAAGGGAGCTTATTGTCAGCGGTTTTAGAATTGTTGCTGCGTCAAAAGGTTTAGTTCTTGCGGCGGATAAGTCGGGTAAACTTAAAACGGTTTTTCAAGACGTTGCAATCGTAATTTTGCTTGTTGGGGCAGACGTTATGCCCGGCACCTATTCGGTCATTGGTATAATTGGGCTTGTAGTTTTGGCTATTGCAACCCTTCTTACCCTTACCTCAGGCATAGAATATTTGGTTAAAAATCGCGCAGTATTAAAGGACTAACAATTAAATTTTAACTGAAAGACTAACAATAAAATTTTTACTGCCAGTATTAAACGTTGATTTTAAGCGTTAAATAATCGCTTAATCAATACCTTACAATAAACTTTTAAGTTTAAGATAAAAAATGAAAACGGCAATCATACTTTTTAGAAACACCAGCGAAAAAATCAGTTCGCAATATATTGAAAGTGTTACGGATGTCTTTACCGACGGAGGCTTTGCTTTGGAAACGGTGGAGATACTTTCCTTGCACGATGACGTTTCTTTTAAGCGAAGCATTGAAAAATTTAACGATACCGTTGACAATCTGGTCATTATTGACGGTGGCGAAACCACCTTTGATTTGAAAGAGATTATTGCCGAGCATACGGGCAGCACCTTTTTAGAAAATGAAAATGCCGCACGGTTTTTAGATGCCGTTTCCAAGGCGGACGGTGTGGAATACCCAAAAAGCTTTGCGGTTATTCCTATGGATGCAACCTTAATCCCAAACATACATGGCGCTTATCAAGGCTTTATGCTTGACGATGAGGACTTTACTATGGTAGTTCTCCCTGCCGACCAAAAGCAGTTTGGCGTTATGTGTCGCAAATACGTTTTGCCCTATCTTGAAAACAAATTCGGCATTACTACCGAAAAGCAAATACTCAAATATTTTGGTTCTAAATCAAAGCTTACGTCAGCCTTAAAGAAGGCGGAAAATTTTGCCGACGGAAGACTGCGCATGTTTGTAAAGGAAAACTTTGGCGATTACACCATAAGCCTTTCATACGACGGTAAGGGCGACAGACTTTTGCACGAGATTATTAGAAATCTTTACCTTGACTTAAAGGACGGCATTTATGCCGAAGATGACGTAACCCTTTCGCAAACGGTATTTAATCTTTTGCAGCTTAAACAAATCAAACTATCGGTTGCCGAGTCCTTTACGGCAGGCAGAGTTGTTGCCGATATTATTAACAACCCCGGTGCATCGCAATGGGTGCAAGAGGGCATTGTATCTTATAGCAACGAAAGCAAGGTTTCAAGACTTAACGTTTCGCCAAAAGATTTATCGGTGCACGGTGCGGTAAGCTCGGTTGTTGCTTATCAAATGACGGCAGGACTGTTAAAGACGGGTAAATGCGATATGGCAATTTCCACCACGGGTATTGCAGGTCCTAAAAGTGATGACACCGAAAAGCCTGTTGGGCTTTGCTACGTTGGTATAGGCACTAAGGAGGGCGTGCATACTTATAAGCTTAACCTTAGTGGCAACAGAGAGCAAATTACCGAAACGGCAAAAAACACCGCGCTATTTTTAGCGGTTAAAAAGTTAAAAAACTTATAAAATAGGCAAAATCGGTTAATTTGCAAGACCAAAAAATCCAAAAAAACCACAAAAATGCAAAAAACTAAAAAACAAAAAATCGAAAATTTACAAAAACTGAAAAATTTATTAAAATTTTAATATAAAGTATATAAAGAGGAAAATAAAATGGATGAAAACAAAGCAAAAGCACTTGACGGAGTGATGGCGCAAATTGAAAAACAATACGGCAAAGGCTCCATTATGAAACTTGGACAGGTTGCAGGCGACACTAGTATTGAAGTTTTGCCTACCGGCTGTCTTTCCTTGGACCTTGCTATTGGCGTAGGCGGCTTACCCCGCGGCAGAATTATTGAAATCTACGGACCTGAATCATCTGGTAAGACAACCGTTGCCCTTCACGTTATTGCTGAAACGCAAAAGAACGGCGGCATTGCAGCGTTTATCGATGCAGAACACGCGCTTGACCCCGTTTACGCTAAAAATTTGGGTGTAAACCTTGACGAGCTTTACGTTTCTCAGCCCGACACCGGCGAGCAAGCACTTGATATTACCGCTTCACTCGTTAGTAGCAAGGTTGTTGACGTAATCGTTGTTGACTCGGTTGCAGCACTTACGCCAAGAGCGGAAATCGAGGGCGATATGGGCGATTCCCACGTTGGTTTGCAAGCAAGACTTATGAGTCAAGCACTTAGAAAGCTTACTGCAATTACCAACAAATCAAAAACTTGCATAATCTTCATTAACCAGCTTCGTGAAAAGGTTGGCGTAATGTTTGGCAACCCCGAAGTTACCGCAGGTGGCAAGGCGTTAAAGTTTTATGCGAGTGTTCGTATTGACGTTAGAAAGGCTGACGCGCTTAAAGATGCCGGCACCGCATACGGTAACCACACCAAAGCAAAAATCGTTAAAAACAAGGTTGCTCCTCCTTTTAGAACGGCTGAATTTGACATTATCTACGGCAAGGGCGTTTCAAAGGGCAGCTGTCTTATTGACCTCGGTTTAGAATACGAAGTTTTGGAAAAGAGCGGCTCTTGGTTCTCTTATAATGGTGAAAAAATTGCACAAGGCAGAGAAAAGGCGGTTGCTTATCTTGAAGAGCATCCCGAAATCGCAGAGGAAGTAAAGGCTAAAATTATGGATGCCTTTTATAACCGCGCTGCAAAATAACAACCTAAAAAAGTTTAATAAATAAAAAAGTTTTTACCAATTTCTTTTGTTAGCTCAATATTTTTGTGCTAACAAAAGATGGTATTTTGCGTAAAATTAATTGCGCAGTGTTGTGATAGGCGTGTTATGCCATATTTTGCGGTTTACAATTTATTTGCCGCTATATTTAGGGCTGAATTTAGGGCTGAGCCATTGACAACTATAAAAAAAAGTATTACAATATAAATAAGTTAATCCCTGCTTTATAAAGGCTTTAATTATATAGATTTTAGTTAATGGCTTTTAAAGCGGAAAATTATATAACAGGAGGGCATAAATTTATGCAAAATTTATTTTTTAGCTCCCTGTTCTTAGCCCCCGTTGAGGGTGGCACGGTTGCTTTAATTGCAGTCCTTGCCGCACTCGTTGCCGCAGCTGGCGGTTTATTCGTGGGTAGGCTGATAATGAAAAAGTCTTTTGAAAAAAAACAAGGTGATATAAACAAAATCACCGAGAAAATGCTTGATGATGCAAGAAAAGAATGCAATTCATTAAAGAAAGAGGCTAATTTAGAAGCAAAAGAACAGGCGAAGCAGTATCGTGACGAAGTAGAAAAAGAGCTTAAAGAAAAACGTGTTGAACTTCAAAGGGCTGAAAACAGGCTTAATCAAAAGGAGGACAACCTTGACAAAAAGGAAGAGGCTCTTTCCAAACGTAACGAGGAAACTACTAAACAGCAAAATGCTTTGAAAGAAAAGCATGCCGAAATGGACAGAAAACTTCAAGACATCGCAAGTCAGCACGACAAGATGATTGAGGAGTTTGAAAAAATTTCGCAAATGAGCCGTGAGGAAGCTAAACGTCAGCTTATCGAAAGCATTACTGACGAGGCTAAGCGCGATGCCGCAGGTATGGTTAAGGATATCGAGGCTGAGGCTAAGGAAAACGGCGAAAGAAAGGCAAAAGAAATAGTCAGCTTGGCTATTCAAAAATGCTCAACCGAGCAGGCGACTGAAATTACCGTTTCGGTTGTTCCATTGCCTTCCGACGATATGAAGGCAAGAATTATCGGTAGAGAGGGCCGCAACATTAGAACCCTTGAAAATGCTACCGGTATAGAACTTATTATCGACGACACCCCTGAGGTTGTCATTGTATCAGGCTTTGACCCCGTCCGTAGAGAAGTTGCGCGTATCGCGTTAGAAAAACTTATTCAAGACGGCAGAATTCACCCCGCAAGAATTGAAGAAACTGTTGAAAAGGTTAAAAAAGAACTTGACCAACAGATTAAAGAAGCGGGCGAGGCTGCTACCTTTGAGTGCGGTGTGTTTGGCTTGCACCCCGAGCTTGTTAAAACGCTTGGTAGACTTAAATTCCGCACAAGCTACGGTCAAAACGTGTTAAAGCACTCCATCGAGGTTGCTCACCTTGCAGGCGTTATGGCGCACGAACTTGGCGTTGACGTTGCACTTGCAAAACGTGCAGGTTTATTGCACGACCTTGGCAAAGCCGTTGACTTTGAAATTGAAGGCACGCACATGCAAATTGGTGCTGACCTTGCTAAAAAGTTTAAGGAAAATCACAGCGTAGTTAATGCTATACTTGCTCACCATGGTGACGTAGAGCCTAAAACTGTTGAGGCGGTTTTGGTTGCCGCAGCAGATGCTATTTCTGGTGCTCGCCCCGGTGCAAGAAGGGAAACGACCACCAATTACATCAAGAGACTGCAAAAGCTTGAAGAAATTTCCGGAAGCTTTAAGGGCGTTGAAAAATGCTATGCAATTCAAGCCGGTCGCGAAGTTCGCGTTATGGTTAAGCCCGAGCAAGTTAACGATGCACAGACCTTGTTCCTTGCAAAAGAAATTGCAAAGAAAATTGAGCAGGAGATGGAATATCCCGGTCAAATTAAGGTTAACGTCATTAGAGAATGGCGCGCTACGGAATTTGCAAAATAATACTTATGCCGACGGATTTCCGTCGGCATTTTTTTACCAATAGTAAACAAACTCTTAATAACAAAACTTACTAAGGAGGACAATATTAACAATGGCAAAACAAGTAAAAAAGATTGCGCTTATTGCGCACGATAGTAAAAAAGATGAGATTGTAGCTTGGGCTACGGCAAATAAAGAGATATTAAAAAACTTTGAGCTTTGCGGCACCGGCACAACGGCAAAACGCATACAGTCAGCCACGGGGTTAAACGTAAAAGGCTTTTTATCAGGTCCACTTGGCGGCGACCAACAAATCGGCGCAAAGGTTGCTGAGGGGGAAATAGACTTTGTTCTTTTTTTGTGCGACCCATTGACCGCCCAACCCCACGACCCCGACGTAAAGGCACTGCTGCGTATCGCAAACGTATACAACGTTCCCATAGCGACCAACGTTGCCACGGCTGACTTTGTTATAACCTCGCCTTATTTTAAGCTTAGTTGAATTAAATACAAGATAATGCCTAAGAAGATTTAACGAGAATATAGGCAAGATTAAAGGAGATTAAGGCTTAATGCAAAACAAAAAAAGAATAGCCATTTGTTATGATTTTGATAAAACGTTGTCCCCCGACGATATGCAAACGTGGACGCTTATTCCGTCCTTTGGTATGTCAAAGGAGACCTTTTGGGCAAAGACTGATGCTATGGCAAAAGAAAATCTTATGGAAAACAACTTGGCGTGGATGTATCAGCTGATTGTTCAGTCAAAGGCCGCCGGCAAAAAAATTAGCCGCGAGTATTTTAATAAAATAGGGGCAGAAGTCCCATTATATAACGGTGTTGAGGAATGGTTTGACAACGTAAACGCTTATGCAAAAACTAAGGGGATAGAAGTAGAGCATTACGTCATTTCCTCAGGCTTAAAAGAGATTATCGAGGGTAGCAAGGTGGGAGATAAGTTTAACCGAATTTACGCATCTTCATATTTTTACAGCCCCGATGGTGTGGCCGAGTGGCCTGCGCAAGCGGTAAACTATACCAACAAAACGCAATTTATTTTCCGCATAGCAAAGGGCGTATTTGAGGAGTATGACGAGGGGGTTAACAATCCCATTAGCGAAAGCGATTTACATATCAAATACGAAAATATCGTTTACGTTGGCGATAGCGCAACCGATATACCCTGTATGCGACTTGTCAAAAGCAAGGGCGGCTATTCGATAGGTGTTTACGACCCCGAAAAAAAGGCGAAAGAAAAGGTTTATACACTCTTTAATGATGGCAGAATAAGTTTTTATGCGCCCGCTGATTATTCCCAAAATAGCGAGATTTTTGACGTAATAAAGCAAATTATTGACGAGGTTGCCGCAAGAGAAAAAATTTGCGACACAAAGGAAAAACTTGGCGAAAGCGCAAGCCGTTACGCAACCTATTGCAAACTAAAAGCAGCACTTAGCAATGGCGATATACCCATCTCGCAAGATGAGCGCGAAGCCATGGAAAAAATAGTTATAGATAGCATAAACGAGCTATAAGTTTTTTAGAAAAAGGCTAAAACACAACTTTGCTTTAATGGCAAAACAAAGAAGCAAAACGCAAAATAAAAGGATAGTCAAAGTAAAAAAAGTAAAAAAGCAAAAATAAAAAGCAAAAGAAAACAAATAAATAAGAAAGCACCACCGATGGTGGTGCTTTTCCTATTGTTTTTATAAATTTGCTTTTATAAAAAGACTAAAAGTTAAAGGGAAATACCTAATATAGGTAAATTAAGTTAATAAAAGTTATAGTATATTAACGCAGGCAAATGGTGCGTAAACTAGGTCGTTTATTTATATTCGCCACTATCCTTTTCAGCTTGTATAAGCAGGTCAGTTTGTTGATATTGATTATAGGGCGAAGCAAGTGTTGCATCTAATTTAATGCTCATAATGCCCATAACATCTAAGCTTGCATTAAGGGAGTTAACGTTCATATTCTCATCGTGCCCGATATTAACTGTTACGTCGCGCACGTCACTCGTCAAGGCTTCAAGGTCAAGGTTAATAGTAAAGGTATCCGTGCCGTTATAACTGTAACCGGTAAAGGTGTTTTCAATGGTAACGGGCGTGGTATTAGTCTTTTCCTTAGCCATTGCATCTGTTATGAGATTTTCCCACGTGTCAGCAAGTCTAATCATACTGAGCAATGGGGTAATCATATCCGCCGTAAATTCTTCTACCGTATATTTTGAGTATTCGTAGTGGGTAGTGTAAACGTATTGAAGCTTCCAGTTAAGCTTACGCGTGCGGTATACGTTTTTGATGTAAATCATTTGGTCAACGGGGTCAAAGTAGAGTGTTGCAACGCCGTCATAATCTTTCCAAGCAAGTGAAACGTGTTCTCTTGCAAGCTCAACCACAGCAAAAGTTTTGCCGTCAATTACGTCAAGTTTTACGTCGATATGAATTTTATCCTTTATATCAATACTGCCAAGCGCCATATCAACGTCGCCCATAATATTGAACGAGCGGTATTGAGAGGTGTTTTTTAACGTTTCAAGAAGCTCGTTAATTGATGAGAAATCGTTTGCGTTTGCGCTTGCCGTATAGGTAAAGGTTTCAGCGGTAATCTCGTTTTCTTCGGGTAGGTTAACGGTAAAGTTTAAGGAGAGTGAAAGGTTATCCATCGCAACCGAAGGAATGTCTACCATTAGCGCGTCATTATTTGCCGAAAGGGTTGCAATCAAGCTCATTGGCAGGGAGGTGAAAAATGCGTTTCCGTTAATATCCGCCGTAAGCGAGTTGTTTGTAAAGGTCAAGCTGTTGATAAGTGCTGAAAGCTCAACGTCCATTTCGGGCAAGGTGGGCAAGCCGTTTTGGTCGGGGACTAAAATGGGCTTTAACGCATCTTGCAGCTCTGGCATATTTGCATAAATTTGTTTTAATATGTTTACCGTAACGTCAAATTTGGTTGTGGTAAACTTGCCCTCAAATACTGCCTCGTCAGCAGCATTGTCGTATACGAAATAGGTGTTGGTTTCGCCTTCGGCAACAAGCGAGGGGTCAAGGTAAATCAAGGTGATGGTGTGGTTGGTGGTTGTAACCGTGCTATCTTTGCCCGTCTTGATGACTTCAACGTTAAATTCCACAAAGGCTTTGGGGGCGGTGGTTGATAAGCCGGAAAGCTTAATAATACCATTATTAATATTAAATGCGCTGTCGCCCATTGCTAAGCTTAAATTAAAGTTTACTTTTATTTCGTCTTTGGTGAGCATATTTATAAGTGCTTGGTCAAAGGTGTCAACGATGGTTGCTAAATCAATATATTCTTTTGTGGTGTCAAGGTCGCAAGTTATGGGTGCGGAAGTCCTTTCAATCTCCAATACGTTTTCGCCAAAAGCAACAATGGCGCGGTCAAAGCTTAGCTCGCCGTTCAAGGTTGAAAGGCTAAGCATAACGTCTACGTTTGAAAGGCTGACACTAAGTTCTACGGCATTTTCCTTTTCCGCTACGGATAGAGAGGACAAAATTTGTTCAATATCCAAATTTTCAAAGGCGGAAAGGTCGATAGAAGAAAGTGTGTCAAGGCTGTTGTAAGCAAACTTTTCAATTATGGGTTGAAGCTGACCAATAACCTTTTCAATATCGTTTAGCTCAATATAACCGTTTATGCCAACGTATGAAAGGTAAGCTTTTTTGTTTACGATTTTTATAACAAGCGGACTGTCTGCTACGTTTGCTTTAAGCAGAATGCTCATTTCATTTAGGTCAATGCAAGCATCAATTTGCGTTTCGAAAATGGTAGCTTGCAGGTTGATTTTATTTTGTTCGTCAATTAAGTCTAACAGCGAGATTGCCGCAGGATAGGTTGCAACATCGCCGGAGATTGCATTAACTACCGAGGTAGAGGGGGCAACGTTGATAGCCGTTTCTTCAATTACAATATTAATATTGCCTAAGGTGTAGCCGCCATTTTCAACGTCAAGTGTGATATTAACAGCAATGCTATCAACGGTTGCTGATACGTTTACTGCGTTTTCAGTATTAGTAATTTCAAGCGAGGTAAGTGCTTTATCTAAAATAGCCATTACGTCAATGGTTTCAGTTAAAGCATCAAAGTCGGGTAATTCAACCTTGCCATCGAGAATAGGAGCAAGTTTATCTAATGCAACGTCAATATCTTCAACTGCAAGTTTAGTCTTAAAGCCCTTATAGTCAAGGTAAATGGTTCCGTCAAGGTATTTAGCGCGAATATCACCGATATTAATATCAGCTGACCTATCGGCAAGGTTAAGCGCAACAAGTGCATTTAACTTATCGCCAATAGCTACGTTTGCGGTAATCTTACCATCTTGGTCGATAACGTCAAACAAGGGGGCAACGTCATAATAGTCCTCATCAATTTCGGGGAGGGTAATTAAATCGTCCTTTTCAAGTGCAACCGTTATATCTGCAATGGTAACGATGCCGTCAACAAAGGCTATGCTGTCGCCATCGGTAAAGTTAAGGATAAGGGTTGCGGTAATATCACCAAGCGAAAGGGGCAACGTTACCGAAGCGGTGCCATCGCCTTTTTCAAGGGTGGCGTTTGCAAGCAATGATTGTGCGTCAATAGAGCCAAGCACTTTGGAAAGGTCGGGCATATCAGCGTTAAACAAGGGGGCTAAGCGGTTTGCTATTGCGCCAATCTCTCCTAAACTACCTTTTGCTTTTAAGCCCATATAATTTACGTAAGCCACTTCGTCAGTGTAGCCTATTAATAGGTCGTTAAAGGTAAAGTTATCGTAGGATAAATTGTCTAACAGTGCGCGCACGGATAGTTTGGATAAATCGTCAATATTAACGTTTAATTGCAGTTTGCCCGCAATGCTTAAAGGCATTTTTTGCGAGCCTGTTACGGCAAGGTTAACCTTTAAGGGATTTTGACCGGTAATATAGGGGGAGAAGCCCTCCATAAGATAATCAAGCGCGGTCAATTCTTCGGGCGCAAGTTCAACTTCATCCTCATCGATATAGGAACGGAAAAATTCTGCATTGGGAATTTGGGCAACGTCATAGTTAAAGGTTTCGGTTACCTTTTCCGTGCAGGTAACACCGCCCAGCATATCCACTTGATAAACGCTGCCGGTTGTGGTGGAAAGCACCTTCCAGTTTTTATCCATACGGACGGTGAGTGATGCGCTGTTAAATACGGGCAACGTTTTTGTGCCTGCCATAGTGCGCATTTCAAGAGAGAGCTTTCCTGTGCTTTTAACGGGGTCAAGGTTATAAATGAAGGAGTAAACGCCGTCCTTTTCGCCAAGGTATTGTGCGCTAAGGATGGTTTCCTCTGTCATAACGTAAGCGGTAATGTTGTTTGCAACAAAGCCGTATTTAGCAATAAAGTTATCCTTTGAAATTTTATTTGCACTGCTTTGCCACGAAACGTTGTCAACCGAGCTAACTCCGTTTGCACTAAGCACAACGTAATTGTCGCCCTTTACGTATGTTTGAACACCTACACCCTTAAAGGTGGAGTGTGAAACAGATTTTTTATAAACCTCTCTACCATTAACGACGCGGCTTGCCTTAATCTTTTGGCTTACGTTTGCAAAAGCAACCTTAGTAACCGTTTCGCCAGAGGAAACGCAAGAAAAGCCATCTTCGCTAGCAAGGGCGGTAAATGCGTAAAAGATATTGTCTATTGGCTCGTGGTCGGCGGGGGTAGAGTTGTCGGTCGGCAAGGGGAGCATATTGCTCGACTGATTGCCAACAGCATCAAGGTCTACTTCGGACGAAAACTTGCTTTTGCAGCCTGTTAATCCCAACGCGGAAAAAGCGAGCGTCAAAAGAACCATTAGTGAGATGATTAGCGTGCGTAATTTAAAAACGCTTCTTTTGTTGTTTGCCAATTTCAACTTCTCCTTAAATTTGGCGGTATTGTTGCGGTAAATCATAGGTAAAAAGTGTCTTAATAATTTTAAAGCACTTATAAAAACCCATAATACGCAATTATAATTATAATAATTAAAAATGAACTGAAACTGAATTTTCGACAAAACCCGTCAAATATTTTACAAAAAAATTTATATAAATTTTTTGGGCAATATAAAATTTTTGGATTTTGAATGAGGGTTTCGTGTGGTTTACACGTGGTTTGTGACGCGTATAGGGCAAAACCAAAATTAAGTAAATGGCAATAAAGGGTAAATTATGTCAAGCCGCGCAAAATGAAATCAAAATTGGTGTTTTTGCATATTAACAATGCGATTGTTTTTTTCGTGGACGTGTGGTATAATTTAGGTGTAGTTTTATGTGGCTTAAAGCTTTACCAGCATAAGTATAGTTTTTTTGAAGTGGGCGGCAGTGTTAAACCCTATAAAGCCTTATAAATTTACTAAAAGGTCTTATTAAACGGCTAAAAGAACAAGAAATTTAGGTAGGTAAATTATGAAAAAGCTGACCGATAGGTTTACTCTTTCAAACGGAATAAAAATCCCCTGTATTGGCTACGGAACGTGGCTCACTCGTGACGATTGTGCAGCTGAAGCGGTTAGGCTTGCGGTTGAGGCAGGGTATCGCCATATTGACACAGCTGCCATCTATAAAAACGAACGCGGTGTTGGCGAGGGTATAAAAACTTGCGGCATTGACCGAGGGGAACTTTTTGTTACCAGCAAGGTTTGGAATACCGAGCGCGGCTACGATAATACTATTCGTGCTTTTAATAAAACGCTTTTTGACCTTGGGCTTGACTATCTTGACCTTTACCTTATACATTGGCCGGCAACAAAAAATCAATGCGACGACTGGGTAGAGGTTAATAAATCGACTTGGCAAGCACTTACCGATTTATATAAAGATGGCAAAATTAGGGCGATAGGCGTGTCCAATTTTTTGCCCCATCACTTGCAGCCGCTTATGCAGCAAGAAGTTAAACCGATGGTCAACCAGATAGAATTTCACCCCGGATATAAGCAGTTTGAGGCTGCCGAATTTTGCCAACAAAACGGCATTTTGGTTGAGGCATGGAGCCCGCTTGGTAGGGGCGTGTTTTTTGATAACCCCACACTTAAAGCCATTGCAGAAAGGTATTCTAAATCGGTGGCTCAGCTTTCACTAAAATGGTGTTTGCAACACAAAATTTTACCCTTGCCAAAGTCGGTTACACCATCTAGAATAAAGGAAAATGCCGATATTTTCGACTTTGAAATTAGCTCTAACGATATGTCGGTTATAGACGGGTTAGGGTATCTTGGCAACTCAGGCTTGCACCCCGACACTATGAAGGTGGAACATAAGCCGAAAAGGTAACAAAAAAAGAGGACGTATGCGATATTTGTTTTTTGATATAGAGTGCTCGGACGGCACGCATATATGCGAGTTTGGATATATTATCACGGACGAAAATTTTAATGCCATTTACCGTGAAAGTTTTACCGTGAACCCCGAGGCGCAGTTTAAACTTTCGGGCAGGCATGAGCAAAGTGATATAAAGCTTTCTTTCACCGAAGAAGAATACCGTTCAAGCCCCACTTTTCCTCATTTTTACCAAAAAATTAAGGATTTGATTGAGGCACCCGACCAGCTTGTTTTTGGGCATTCGGTAAATAACGATGCAAATTTTCTTAACATTGCTTGCGAAAAGTATTCCTTGCCGTATATAAACTTCCGTTTTCACGACAGTCAGCGGCTTTATATTGCGCTTTTTAACGTCAAAAGCGGCACTTCGCTTGAAAAGGTTGCTGAGGCGTTATCACTGCCAATTCCCGAAAAATTGCATAAAAGCGACGAGGATGCAGTGCTTACTATGCAAGTAGTGCGCGCACTTTGCCAAAGGGAAAATCGCACTTTAAACGAGCTTATCGCATCATATCCCGTATGCGTTGGAAGAACACAGGATGGGGAAATATGCTTTTTGTCAAACAGTGTAGAGGCTGAGCTTGAAAGTATTGAAAAAGACGTTAACTCTGTCAGTATGAGCAAGCGGCGCAAACTGTTTAGGCAGTTTGCTGAAAACGTCCACCCGACCGTTCAAACGGAAGGTAGTCTTAGCCTTAAAGGCAAAAAAATCGCCCTCCATACCCTATTTGAGAGACGATGTTTTAAGCACGCGGTTGCGCTTGTTCAAGAAATTTATAACCGTGGCGGTAGTTATACCGACTTAGTTAGTGAGTGTAACGTTTTTTTGGACTGGCAAGGAAAGGACGAAAACGGCACGACTTTTAAGTGCGGTAGGCTAGATAGTATTAAAAGCGGTCAGCACGGCAAGCGCAAGGTTAACATAGTTGACGTAGAGCAATTTATTTTGTCGCTTGGCTTGAATTTTGAAGAACTTGGCGCACGCAAACTACCCCCTGCAAAGCTTTTCAAAAAACAAAAGTTTAAGGCGGCGGAAAACGTAGAGGGAAAGGCTTCGTTATTGGCAATCTTAAAAGCTAAGGGCGTAGACGTAAGTAAACTATAACCATTAGCCAAAAAAGCCATTATCGCATAAAACATTAAGTTAAAATACTAAGCGCACTATTAACGCAGCGTCAATTTGTAATATTGTGGCTTTATAGGTGCTATCTAAGATTGCACAAAGCAAGTGGCTATAAAGTCAATCAAATGACCTAATTACTTGACAAGATTTTAACAATTACATATAATAAATTGGTAATGAAAAATTTTCGCGCGGCACTGACGGTAGAAACGCGCGTATGCTTAGGGTAAAACGTAATGATTTGCAAAAATATTTTAGAGGCGATGGGCAATACGCCTATAATTCAGCTTAATCATATGACAAGCGAAAACGACGCGCGCATTTTGGTCAAGTTTGAAGGGTTAAACGTAGGCGGCTCAATTAAAACTCGCACGGCACTCAATATGATTATTGACGCTGAAAATCGCGGGCTTATCAATAAGGATACTATAATTGTAGAGCCAACTAGCGGCAACCAAGGTATTGGGCTTGCGTTAGTGGGGGCTGTGCGTGGGTATAAGGTTAAAATCATAATGCCGGACTCTGTTAGTGAGGAACGCAGAAAGCTTGTTCAGCACTATGGCGCAGAGGTTGTTTTAGTGCACGATAACGGCAACATTGGGCTTTGTATTGAGGAGTGCTTGAATCTTGCGCTTAAACTAAGAGATGAAAATCCCAACGTTTTTGTTCCTCAGCAGTTTGAAAACCCTGCCAACCCTGAAATTCAGCGCAGCGGCACCGGTAGAGAAATTATCGAGCAGGTTGGAGGGGCTATCCACGGCTTTTGCTCTGGCATAGGCACGGGCGGCACCATTACCGGTATTGGCGAAACCTTGAAGGCGGAAAATCCCGATATGGTTATTTGGGCGGTTGAGCCTGAAAACGCGGCAATACTGTCTGGGGGTTCTATCGGCACCCATTTGCAAATGGGCATAGGCGACGGGTTAATTCCCGCAATTCTCAATCAAAATATTTACGACGACGTTTGCATTATCGGCGATGACGAGGCAATTCAAACCTCAAAAGACTTGGCAAAAAAAGAGGGTATACTTTGCGGCATAAGCAGCGGAACCAACGTGGCGGCGGCAATTAAACTTGCAAAAAAACTTGGCAAGGGAAAAACGGTAGTAACCGTTTTACCGGACACTGCTGAAAGGTATTTTTCCACCCCACTTTTTGAATAGGTTCACAGTTGCTATTTATTTGAACAGTTTTTAGGTGCTTTTTAAATTTTATAACGCATAAAATTAAAGTGAAAATTAGTTGCAATATGGTTACAATAAAAGCATAAGAAACAGCCGATAGGGCTGTTTTTTATTTGCTTAAAAATTTTTTGATAAATTGCGTCAATATTCGTCATACTTTGTTGACAAAAAAATATTAAAGTATTAAAATCAAGTGGTTGATTAAAATGACCAACCTTTGCGCCTAAATTAACCAACTAAAAATTAAATGTAAAAGGTTTTATAAAAAATGGAAACGTTATTAAGCTTGTCTATCGCCCTATTTGCAGGGCTTATGCTATCGCGTTTAGCAAAGCTTGTTAAACTGCCAGCGGTTACGGCATATTTAGTTACCGGTATACTAATCGGTCCCTATTGTCTTGGCGCGCTGGGTGTGCCAGGACTTGGCTTTAATTCAATGGCTCAGCTGTCCGCCCTTAAAATTATTCCGGACGTTGCGCTTGGCTTTATTGCCTTTTCTATTGGTAACGAATTCCGTCTTGCGCAGCTTAAAAAAATTGGCAAACAAGCAACCGTTATCGGTATTTTGCAAGCGGTTACGGCAACAATTTTTGTTGACGTGGCACTAGTTGCACTCCACTTTGCTATTCCCGATAAATTTCCGTTGCCGGCAGCTATAATTCTTGGCGCAGTTGCTTCGGCAACAGCACCCGCTGCTACCCTTATGGTAGTGCGCCAATATAAAGCAAAAGGCCCCGTTACCGATACTCTTTTGCCCGTTGTTGCAATAGACGATGCGGTAGGCTTAGTTCTTTTTGCTATTTCGTTTGGTATTGCAGGTGCTTTGCTCGATGGTCAGGTTGACGTTATTTCAATAGTAGTCGAGCCTTTGCTTGAAGTTGTTTTATCACTCGGGCTTGGTTCGATAATGGGGCTTTTGATTACCTTTTTTGAAAGGTTTTTTCACTCGCGTTCAAAGCGCTTGTCTATGTCGGTTGCCTTCGTGCTGTTGACGGTTGGGCTTTCTATGATAAAGTTTAACGTCGGCACTGTTGATTTTGGCTTTTCGTCATTGCTTACGTGTATGATGCTTGGCACAATGTTTTGTAATACTTGTGATTTTTCCGAAGAGCTTATGGACCGTCTTGACCGCTGGACCGCACCCATTTTTATACTATTCTTCGTCATCAGTGGTGCAGAGCTTGAACTGTCGATATTCGGCGACTTAATCATTGTGCTTATCGGTTTAGTGTATATCGTATTCCGTTCAGCAGGCAAATATTTTGGTGCAGGGTTTTCGGCAAAGCTTGTCAATTCAGAGCCTAACGTAAAAAAATATCTGGGCATAACCCTTTTGCCGCAAGCAGGTGTAGCACTGGGTATGGCACTTAAAGCGCAAGCACTAGGCAGTGTTGGCGTTATAGTTGCAAACATTACACTCTTTTCTGTGTTGATTTACGAGCTTATCGGTCCTTTCTTAACCAAGATTGCACTGACGAAAGCGGGCGAAATCAATCCCGAGGGCAAGGTTAGTGCGCGCAAAAAGCCGATTGATACCACCGCTAATTAATAAAATGATGCAATCGCTATAAAAAACTTTTAATTAATTTAATTAAAACCTTAACGTAGTCTAAGGCTATAATAGTTGTATTGAATAAGAATAAAACGTAAAACGTTATTTACCAAGTTGTAAATAACGTTTTTTCTTTTTTGCGTAAGGTCTTAAAGCGCGTTAAAATATAAAAGCCGCAATTAATGTGTAAGCCGCAATAAATACAAACGGGCAAAAACTCCCTAAATAATTTAGCGGTTGACGGCATTATTTTATTATGATAAAATAAAAAAGTTATAAGTAAGGTAAAATAATTAAAATATTTTTGATTTAAAAATACTTAAAGTAAAAACCCAAAGGTGAAAAATATGGTTTGGACAGTTTGTTTTTATTTGGCGATAGCGGTGCTTGCATTAGCGGTAGTGTTTACAGTCGTTTGGCATTTTTGTAAGGGAAAGGCAGGCAAGGGCATCAGCTTATTAAAATGGTTTATCGCCTTCTTTTATATAGCAGGTGCTATTCTTGCTTTCCCGATATACAAAGTGCTGTTTGAAGGCAAAACCTTGTGGCTATTAAAGGCAATTATGATGTCTATTCTTGACGGTATTCGCCTTTTCATCATTGACGCAGACTTCTTGCTTATTTATGAAACGGTCTATACTGCTGTTCCTGCGCTTGCGCCCTATTATGCGGCTTTGGCATCTTTGTTTTTCGTGCTGTGTCCGCTGTTTACTTTTGGCTTTATTTTGTCCTTTTTCAAAAACGTATCGGCTTCAATTAAACTAGCGGCTCGCTTTTTCTCCAACGTTTACGTTTTTTCCTCGCTTAACGGCAAGTCGGTTACTCTTGCAAAGGACTTAAAGAAAAACGATAGGCGCAGAGTAATAGTCTTTTGCTCGGTTGACGAGGAAGATACCTCTGTTGCCGACTTCGTTGCCGATGCAAAAAATATTGGCGCAATTCTTTTCAAAAAGGATATATTAAACGTCAACTTTAAGTTTCACTCGTCAGTAAAAAAACTTACTTTCTTTTGTATGACCAACAATGATAGCGAAAACAACAATCACGCATTGCGCCTTATCAACGATTACGGCAATCTAATAAACACAAACCTATATCTTTTTTCAAGCAATATTGAGGGCGAATTGCTTTTGTCTTCTTTTGGAAGCATCAAAATGAAAGTGCGCCGCGTTAACGAAAAACTTGCATTAATAAACAGAGAAATGTATTATAACGGCTATAAGCTTTTTAGAAACGCAAAGTGTATTGAGGGTGAGGCGGACAAAAAAATTTCCGCGGTGGTTGTCGGCCTTGGCGGTTACGGCAAGGAAATGGTAAAAACACTCGTATGGTTTGGGCAGATGGACGGATATAAGATAGAAATTGACGCGTTTGACGTTGACGAGGCTGCCGAAGATAAATTTACCGCACAATGCCCTGAGATTATGTCAAAAGCTTACAACGGGGTATACGTCAATGGTGAAGCGCAGTATAAGGTTACAGTTCACTCTGGTGTAGACGTAAACACCGCAACCTTTGCGCAAAAAATACAAAAGCTTAAAGATGCTACCTACGTTTTTATTTCACTTGGTAGCGAGGAGTTAAACATCAAAACTGCCGTTAATCTTAGAATGCTTTTTGAACGTGTAAATGCTAAGCCAAGCATACAGGCGGTAATTCATAACAGTAGGCTTAAACGTAACCTAAAAAATGTAACCAACTTCAAAAAACAGCAATACAACGTGGAACTTATCGGCGACCTAGAATCTTCATATTTAGAGAGTGTTATTATGGATAACGAGCTTGAAGCGGAGGCGCTTAAACGCCACGTAAAATACGATGGCTCTAAGGAAGAGGAGTTTTGGAGTTATGAATATAATTACCGTTCCTCAGTTGCGTCGGCAATTCATTTAAAGGCGCGTTGCGATTTAGGTGTTGCAGGTGCCGAAAAGACGGATAAGGAAATGACGGTAGAAGAGCGCGATGCTACCGAAAAGCTTGAACACCGCAGGTGGAACGCGTATATGCGCGCCCAAGGCTACGTGTATAGTGGCAGTCCCGACAAGTCTACCAGAAACGACCTTGCCAAAATGCACCACGACTTAGTTGTTTTTAACGACCTTTCCGAAACCGAAAAGAGAAAGGATAGCAGGGTTGCAAGTAGGTAGGGATATAATTGGCAAAATCAACCTCGTCGCAAGCAAGCAGCAACAAGACAAAAGTAGGCAGCAACAAGACAAAAGTAGGCGCGTAAAGGCAAAAATAATTTCCGTTATATTTGCTTACGCAAACAATTTGACAAAAAATTAACTGAAAATGAACTTAGAGAGCATTTTGTTTTTCTATTTTGTTGCAATTTTCGACAATTTATACTAAAATATTATCATAGGGAATAGCACCCGCTATTTTCGAATATAATGTATGGTGCAGGGAGAAATACTTTCTGCATATATAAGGAGAAAGGTTAATGAAAATATTGGTATCAACCGATACTTCGTGTTTAGTTAACTATGAAACACTTGGTAAATACGGCATTAGCGTCTTCCCCCTCAACGTAATTATTGACGGAGAAGAATTTTTAGACGGAGTTACGATTAAACAAACCGAGCTTGCTGCTGCAATGCGCGGCAATAAGGACGTTAAAACGTCAACCCCACCACTTGGTCAGGTTCAGGAATATTTTGAAAATCTTTTTGCCGAGGGCTATGACCACATTATTCACTTTACAATTTCCAGCAAACTTTCATCTATGTATGAGCTGTTTGATAACGTTGCAAAGCAAAACTTTGCAGGCAAGCTTACTATCATCGATAGTTACGCATTGTCAACCGTTATGTTTTCGCACGTTATGTATGCTTATGACGAAGTGCAAAAGGGCACGCCCGTTGAAGAAATTGTTAAAGCTATTGAAGAAAGAAAAGACCCTAAGCGCAACCACATAGTTTTCGTGCCGGAAAATTTGCAGGCATTGAAAAAGGGTGGCAGAATTTCCCCCGCGGTTGCTACCATCGGCACGATTTTGGGTATTAAACCGGTAATTTTATTACAGAACGGTCAGCTTGAAAAAAGCGAGGTTGTCCGCAACGTAAAGCGCACTATGGCAGAAAGGCTTGCTAAGCTTATTGTAGATTACCCCGTGGACAAGTATGATTATACCTTGATTACCTTTGACGTTAGCGAGCAAACCATTTTATATATGCAAGAAATGGCTAAAAACACCCTTAAAGAAACGCCCTTTACCTTTGTTCCGCTGCCCATCAACGTATGCGCACATTGCGGTCCCGGCACGGTTGGTATAGTTGTTTCCGAAAAGGTTAACGGCAAAAACTTGGCTGACTTGTTGTAATAATTTGCTAAAAATTTGCCAAAAAATAAAACAAACCTAAATTGAATGCCAAAACTTTACGGTTAAGGCGAGTTTAATATAACAAATGAATATGAGTATTAAAATTAAAGAAGTTTTGACAAAAAAGGACCTTAAAACTTGGGTTGACTTCCCCAACAAGTTGTATAAAAAGGTCCCTGCCTACGTTCCTTTTTTGATGTCTGACGAACTTGGCACCTTTAACAAAAAGGAAAACCCTGCTTACGCTTTTTGCGAAACCAAACTTTTTCTTGCTGAAAAGGATGGCAAAATCGTTGGCAGAATAGGCGCACTTATCAATAATGCTGCAAACGAAAAATGGGGCACCAACACTATCCGTTGGACGCGCTTTGACTTTATCGACGACTACGAGGTATCGGCAGCACTGTTTAACGAGGTCGTTAAATGGGGTAAGGAACGTGGCTTTACAAAAACCATGGGTCCCATCGGCTTTACCGATATGGACCACGAGGGTATGCTTATCGAGGGCTTTGACGAACTTAATATGTCAATCACCTTCTACAACCACCCTTACTACATAAAGCACATGGAAAAACTTGGTCTTACCAAGGAGGTTGACTGGGTTGAATACCTACTCACCGTTCCCGAAAAGCCAGACGAGCGTATGGCAAAGCTTTCCACCTACTTGCAAGAGCGCGGCGGTTATAAGCTTGTTACCTATTCTAACGCCAAAGACTTGGTTGCAGACGCATACGAGGCATTTAAGGTAATAGACGTTGCTTTTTCTAAACTATACGGCACGGTTCCTTTGACTGATGAGATTATCAATAAAACGGTAAAGGATAATATTCCGTTAATGAACTTAAAGTATATATGCTCGGTTAAGGATAAGGACGGTGCTATCGTCGGCTTTGCAGTATTGGTTCCCTCAATCGCAAAGGCGCTTAAAAAGAGCAACGGCAGAATGCTTCCCTTTGGTCTTTTCCGTCTTTTGAAGGCGCTTAAAGGCAAAAACGATACGTTAGAAATGTTTTTTATCGCAGTTAAGCCGGAATTACAGAGTAAGGGTATCCCCGCGATTATTTTTAACCATATTTTAAAGGTTCTTATAGAAAACGGCGTAAAATATTGCGAAACCGGTCCCGAACTGGAATTAAACGCAGAAGTCCAAAGCATGTGGAAGGGCTTTGACGTGCGCAATCATAAGCGTCGCCGCTGCTGGTCCAAAGAGATTTAACGGGCAAGCGATAAAAATAATTTGAAAATTGCTTAACAAATTTTAAAAATGCTTGGCGGTAAACTTCCGCAAAACAAAGCACAAAGCATAAAACACAAAGCAAAACTAATAAAAAATGATACCGTAGTTTCCTGCGGTATCGTAATTTTTTTAAGATTATAATAGATTATAAATTTATAAACAAAATAATAGGTTATAAAATTTATAAAGATTACCATAAAGATTATAAAACACTTACATAAAAGTTGCTAAAAAGCCCGCTTTTTTGCCGTTCTGCTTGCAAAATTGGGTAAAATTAAGGTCGTTAATGAAAAAACAAACCAAGCCATTTAAATTTTACAAAAAAATAGTAGCCTTTTTTTACGGCAAGGTTAAGTTCCACGGGTTAGAAAATATTCCCGAGGAACCGTCTTTAATTATCGGCAATCACGCGCAGGCGCACGGCACCTTTATGGCAGAACTTTATTTCCCCGGCAGAAAGGGTATTTGGTGTATCGGCACAATGATGGATAAAAAACTTATACCCGAATACGCAAAAGAGGATTGGTGGAAGTATAAAAAGAAAAAAAGTATGTGGTTTTATAACTTTATTGCGCGTTTGCTTGCACCGCTTGTTGCCTACGTTCATAACAGGGCAAAGACTATTGCCGTTTGGCACGATGCGCGCGCTATAAACACCTTTAAAAATACCGTTAAGGTGTTAAAAGAAGGTTGCAACGTAATAATATTCCCCGAGCATCACGTTCCTTATAACGATATTGTAAACGAATTTCAAGATAAGTTTATCGACGTGGCGCGCCTATATTACAAAAACACTGGCAAGTGTTTGTCGTTTGTGCCAATGTATACCGCGCCTACACTTAGGTCGGTGTATTTAGGCAAACCTATAAAATATGACCCCGCAATAGAAATTGAGGCTCAGCGCGATATAATACGCACCTATCTAGTAAACGAAATAACGGCTATTGCAAAAAGCTTGCCGCCGCATAAGGTAGTGCCTTACGCAAACGTTAGCAAAAAGGATTACCCCATATCAAGACCGGAAACACCAGAAGAAGCGGCTGCTAAAAAATAATAAATTTTATATCAAAAAACAACAAATTATATATTCAAAAAAATAGAGGTTGTCGACTTAATATTTTCTAAACACAAACACAACAAATTTTAAATAAAAAACAAACGTTTAAAGCTCCCCTGACTTACGGGGAGCTTTAATGTTATACGCAGTCAAATTTATTGAAATGCGACCATTTTAAAGCGGACGAATAAGGGTTTTTTTCAAAGGTAAACAAATGGAGAAAATTAAAGTATAGTATTGACAAAAACACACTTTTTATATATTATATAAAATATAAAATTTATTGGATGCACAGCTATCACAAGCTGCTATTTGTTGGGTAAACGCTAGTTGGCGCAGCAGTCAAAAGTGTATCTAAAAACGTAAGAGAGGTATTAAAATGGAGTTTAGTGTAAATCACCCCATTTTGTTCGTCATCGTCGGCGTTATTATAGCCGCGGTGCTGGGACAATCAATTTTCTTTCTCGTCCGCGCGTTAAAGCGCGCAAAAGAGCTAGGCATTGCGGAGGGAACCATTAAAAAAACTATTTCCTCGTCGGCAATATTTACAATCGCGCCGGCGGTTGCTATTGTTGTGGGCATAATTGCACTTGCACCAACTCTTGGCACGGCACTGCCTTGGCTTAGACTTTCGGTTATAGGCTCGCTTTCATATGAAACCATCGCTCAGGGCGCTGCGCTTGAAGCTCTTGGTGTATCGGCAGTTACCACCGCGTCGCAATACGTTACTATCGCGTGGGTTATGACGCTTGGTATTTTGCTTGGCTTAATTTTGGTGCCTATACTTGCTAAGCCCATACAAAAGGGACTTATCAATATTGAAAAAAAGGACAAGCGTTGGAGTGAGATTTTTTCCGATGCTATGTTTATGGGTATGATTTCCGCCTTTTTAGGCTACGTTTTCTGCGACGTAACAAACCTTTTCGTCAGTGAAGCAGCCTTTCAAGAGCTTGCGGCAAAGTTTGCGGAAGCTAACCCCGGCTCGCAATTAACAAGAACGGCAAGCCTAATTCCCGTTTGTGTATTTGCCGTTTCAGCGGTAGTTATGGCGATAATTGGCATAATTGCAAAAAAGACCAAAAAACGTTGGTTAACCGATTATGCTTTGCCTATCAGTTTGCTTATTGGAATGGCATCGGCTATTCCTTTTACAATGTGGTTAGGTTAAGAGGTGGACGATATGGAAAATAAACAACAAACGAGTTTTGAAATGCAAACGATTAAACCCAAGCGTTCATATATGGATAGCGTTCACCGTTACGGCAGAATATGGGGCTTTATTATGCTTGCGGTAATTCTTGCATATCCCATATTATGCTGCATTATCTTTGGTGCGTTGCCCGATTGGAGCGCACTGCTTAACGGCTTAATAGCGGTTTTGCCGATGTATTGGGCGGTTGGCTTGGTTGAAATATTTACTTACGTGCCTATGCTTGGTGCCGGCGGTGCATATCTATCCTTTATTACTGGTAATATTTCTAACTTAAAACTTCCTTGCGCGCTTGACGCAATGGAACGTGCAGGGGTAAAGGCTTCTTCCGAGGAAGGCGAGGTAATTTCTACTATCTCTATTGCGGTATCTAGCATCGTTACTACGGTTATTATCCTTTTAGGTGTAATTTTACTTATTCCTTTAACACCTATTTTGAAAAATCCTGTGCTAAACCCTGCATTTGAAATGATTTTGCCCGCATTGTTTGGCGCACTTGGCGTAGTTTTCATTTCCAAAAATCCCAAACTTGCCATTGCACCTTGCACGCTTATGCTTATTCTCTTTATTGCTATTCCTGCCCTCAATTCCGGCACGGTTGGCATTATGGTGCCCGTTGGCGTAGTATTTACCATTGCTATCGCGCGCATTATGTATAAAAAGGGTTGGTTAAAATAACAAAACAAGGCTGGCTTAAATAATAGTGCAAGATTAGCTTGAATAATAGTGCAAGATTAGCTTAAACAATAACGCGTTTTATAAAATTATTGCGCAAGGATTTGCGCAATAAAGGTTGGTGATGAAATGGAGTGGTATTTCTATTTAATAATAGGCGTTTGCGCTGCGATTTTATTGCTTTTGGCAATTATATTAATTCGCACGTTGTCCTTTAAACCCAAAAAACCGCCCGTTGTTTCTTATGAGGATGAAAACTTTGATAAAGATTGGGCGGTAAATAATCTTAGAGAATTACTTATTTGCAAGACAATATCCTACAAAAATTCCGCATTGGAGGATGATGCCGAGTTTGAAAAACTTGTCGGCAAGCTTCCAAGACTTTTCCCCGCGTTTTATTCTAAATGCCCCTTAATCACATTTGAAGGTAGGGGGTTGCTGTTTAAGTGGGCGGGCAAAAATCATGATAAGCCCTCGGTTATGATGTCACATTACGACGTTGTGCCTGTCAACGATGAGGGTTGGTCAAAACCTGCCTTTGACGGTGTTTTAGAGGACGGAGTGTTGTGGGGCAGAGGCGCGCTTGACACCAAAGTTACTATGAACGCGGCTCTCTGTGCGGCTGAAACTCTTATAAAGCAAGGTTTTGTGCCTGAAAACGACGTTTACTTTGCCTTTTCCGGTAGTGAAGAAATTAACGGTGTGGGCGCAATTCATATAGTAAATTACTTCAAAGAGCAAGGCATTACCCCCGATTTAGTTGTTGACGAGGGCGGCGGTGTAGTTGAAAATGTTTTCCCCGGTGTAAAACAGCCTTGCGGTCTTATCGGTATTGCCGAAAAAGGTCTTTTAGAGGTTGAATATAAGGTAAAATCTGCCGGCGGACACGCGTCGGCACCAAAGCCTCATCAACCGGTGGTAGAACTTGCTAAGGCTATTTCTGCCGTCAACGATAAGCCCTTTAAATCGCACCTTACTAAGCCTGTAAAGGAAATGTTCGATACACTTGGCAGACACTCAAACTTCCTTTACAAAATGATATTTGCAAACCTTTGGATATTTGGCGGGCTGCTCAACGTTATTTGTAAAAAGAGCGGCGGCGAAATAAACGCGTTGGTGCGCACAACAACCGCATTTACGCAAATGAATGGCAGCAACGCGTCAAACGTTATTCCGCCCGAGGCAAGCATAGTGTCAAATATGCGTCTAAACCCCGAGGATACTATCGACACGGCTATGGCATATTTGAATAAAACAGTTAATAACGATAGGGTTACCATAGAGTTTATTCAAGGTATAAACCCCAGCGTAATTTCTAAAACCGATTGCTCGGCATACGAAAAGGTGGCTTCGGCACTTGCATCTACTTGGCGCGGTGCGTTGGTTGCCCCATATCTTATGGTTCAATGCTCTGACAGTAGACACTACGGCGCAATAAGTAAGCACGTTTATCGTTTTTCTGCAATGGATTTAACGAGTGAGGAGCGCGCAACTATTCACGGTCATAACGAGTGCATAAGGGTAGAGGCTATACACCGCTCGGTAGAGTTTTATATTCGCTTAATTCGCAGCTGCTAAATATACCTAGTCAAAGTAGTTGCTAAAATAAACTTAATCATACACGTGCGCATATAATTATATCGTTAGATTTTGTTTTAATTTATCTTTCAAAGATAATGTTAGCAAATAACTTCAAAACAAAATTATTAAATTATTTGAAAAACTAAAATTCATTTGATATAATAAAAGACAAGATTTTATTTAGTTAGACTTTTTTGATTAAACTTGCTACATGTTTAGTTTAACTATTACCACCGTTAATTTTTATTATTACAATTTCGCGCTATCAGCGCAAAGGAGGAAAAATGGCTGGCAAAATTATTCTCGGCATAGTGCTTGGGCTGTTAGGGCTTTTAATTTTATACGCGCTGTTCCTCCTTATATGCTCGCTGTGCGTTAAAAAAACCGACTACACCAAAAACAGCAAATTTTATAGGGCTTTACTTAATATTAATACGGGCTTTGCACTATGGCTTACGCGCGTTAAGGTGCACGTATCGGGCGAGGAAAAGTTAAAGGACGTGGGCAGATTTTTGCTCGTAGGCAATCACCGCTCTAACTACGACCCAATAATCACTTGGTATAAATTGCGCAAATACGACCTATCGTTCCTTTCTAAAAAAGAGAATTTTAAGGTGCCCATTTTTGGCAGAGTTGTTAGAAAGTGTTGTTTCCGCAAAATTGACAGAGAAAACCCTCGTGCCGCTATTTTAGATATGCGCTCAGCTGCACAGTTGATTTCTAGCGGTGCCGTTTCTATGGGTGTTTACCCAGAAGGCACGCGTAGCAAGTCAAACCAAATGCTCCCCTTTCACGATGGGGTGCTAAAAATTGCCCAGTTTGCAAATTGCCCCATTGTTGTTGCCGTTTGTCGCGATACCGAAAAGGTGCATAAAAATTACCCCTTTAAGCGCTCGCACGTATACCTTGATATAATAAAGGTCATCGATGCCGAAACGGTTAAAGCAACACCTTCAAAGGAACTTGGCGCAATGATAAAGGCTGATATGGAAGAATTTATCGCATCAAAGCAAAAATAAAAAAGCAAAGTAAAAATAAATCTAAAATATTGTTTAGCTAGTATTTTGCTAATGCATAATAATTTGCAAAAACAAAATAATCTAATAAAGAAAGTAAAATAAAAAATCTAATAAAGAAAGCCCGCAGGCGCAGCCTGCGGGCTTAAATTTTTATTTTGTTGCAATTTTTTGTTGCAACGGTTCAGTTGAAAATTACCAAACCCAATTAAAGTTAATCAAATTAAAACTTGATTTTTTCGGTAATATAATCTTTGAGTTCTGCTATGGGGATACGAACTTGCTCCATAGTATCTCTGTCACGGACAGTAACAGCATTGTCTTCAAGTGTTTCAAAGTCAACTGTTATGCAGAAAGGTGTGCCAACCTCGTCTTGACGGCGGTAACGCTTGCCGATAGAGCCTGCGTCATCGTAATCAACGGGGAAAGACTTAATTAAATCGCCGTAAAGCTCGTCAGCCTTTTCCGAAAGCTTTTTGGAAAGGGGCAAGATAGCCGCCTTAAAGGGCGCAAGGGTTGGGTGCAAGTGTAAAACCGTTCTCACGTCGTTCTTTTCAGCATCAAGCACCTGTTCTTCAAACGCGTTGCAAAGGACTGCAAGCACCGTTCTTTCTACGCCAAGGCTAGGCTCTACTACGTAAGGAATATAACGTTCACCTGACTCTTGGTCAAAGTAAGAAAGGTCTTTACCAGACGTATTTTTATGCTGAGTAAGGTCATAGTCGGTGCGGTCGGCAACGCCCCAAAGTTCACCCCAACCGAACGGGAACAAAAATTCAAAGTCGGTTGTTGCCTTAGAATAGAAGCAAAGTTCCTCGGGGTCGTGGTCACGCAAACGAATTCTTTCTTCCTTCAAGCCGATAGAAAGTAGCCAGTTGTGGCAAAAACTTCTCCAATAAGCAAACCAATCAAGGTCGGTGCCGGGCTTGCAGAAAAATTCCAATTCCATTTGTTCAAATTCACGCACACGGAAAATAAAGTTACCGGGTGTAATTTCGTTACGGAATGATTTACCAATTTGGGCAATACCGAAAGGAATTTTCTTTCTGGTAGTGCGCTGAACGTTTACAAAGTTTGTAAAAATACCTTGTGCGGTTTCGGGGCGGAGGTAAACGGTGTTCTTTGCGTCCTCCGTAACGCCCTGGAAAGTTTTAAACATAAGGTTAAACTGACGGATGTCGGTAAAGTTATGTTTGCCGCAAGTGGGACAGGGGATATTGTGTTCTTCAACAAAAGCTTTCATCTCTGCGTGAGTAAAAGCATCGATGGGCTTTTCAAGGGCGGTGCCCGTCTCTGCGCACCAGTCCTCAATCAACTTGTCAGCCCTAAAACGCTCGTGACATTCACGGCAGTCCATAAGGGGATCGGAAAACCCTGCAAGGTGACCAGAAGCAACCCAAGTTTGTGGGTTCATTAAGATTGCCGCATCAAGACCAACGTTAAGCTTGTTTTCGGTAACAAATTTTTGCCACCAAGCACGTTTAACGTTATTTTTAAGTTCAACACCTAAGGGACCGTAATCCCACGTGTTAGCTAAACCGCCGTAAATTTCGCTACCGGGGAAAATAAAGCCCCTGTTTTTGCAAAGATTAACGACTTTTTCCATAGTGTTGTTTTTTTCTTCCATAAAAACCAACCTTCTTAAAATTTTATCAACGCAAATTATTTTACAATATAATAATTTTTAAGTCAAGCAATAGAATAGTTTAATAAATATTTTAATTTTGCTTTTGAATTTTCAATATTTGTGATATACTTTAATAAATAACACAAAAATCAAGCCAAAAAACATAAAAGACAAAAAAATAAACAATAGGTTTGAGTGTGTTTATGGCAATTTAATGTAATTTAGGATAATTTAAGGTAACTATGGTAGAAGCAACAAATTTTATCGAACAAATTATTAACGAAGAATTAGAAAGCGGCAAGGTTAGCGGAACGTATACCCGTTTTCCCCCCGAGCCTAACGGCTATTTGCACATTGGCCACGCAAAGTCTTTGTGCCTTAACTTTGGCGTAAAGGAAAAGTATAACGGCAAGTGCAACCTCTTTTTTGACGACACCAACCCCTCCAAAGAAAAAACGGAGTTTGTCGATGCGATAAAGGCAGATATTAGATGGCTTGGCTTTACGTGGGATAAGGAAACCTTTGCTTCTGATTTTTTTGAAAAAATTTACGACTTTGCCATTGAGCTTATCAAAAAGGGCAAGGCTTTCGTATGCGATATGAGTCCGGAAGAAATTTCTGCTAACCGTGGCACGTTGACAGAGGCTGGCAAGGAAAGTCCTTATAGAAACAGAAGTATTGAAGAAAACCTTAAACTTTTTACCGCAATGAGAAACGGCGAGTTTAAGGATGGCGAAAAGTGCTTGCGTGCAAAAATTGATATGGCATCGCCCAATATCAATATGCGCGACCCTGTAATATACAGAATTTTGCGCCAAACCCATCACAGAACGGGTGATAAGTGGTGCATATATCCTATGTATGACTACGCGCACCCCATTTGCGACTATTTGCAGGGTGTAACCCACTCCCTTTGCACGTTGGAGTTTGAGGACCACCGTCCCTTATACGATTGGGTTGGCATAGAGCTTGGTTTTGCGCCAAAGCCCCGCCAGATAGAGTTTGCTCGTCTTAACGTAACAAACTTAGTTATGAGCAAACGTTATCTTAAAAAACTTGTTGAAGACGGCTCGGTAGACGGTTGGGACGACCCCCGTATGCCCACGCTTGCAGGTATTAGAAACCGCGGTGTTCCAGCAGAAGCATTAAAAGATTTTTGTGCACGTATTGGCATAAGCAAGGCTAATTCCGAGGTGCAGATAAGCTACCTAGAAGCGTGCATAAGAGAGTATCTAAACACCCACGCAGAGCGCGCTATGGCGGTGTTAAAGCCACTTAAAGTAACCATAACCAATTATCCCGACGGGGTAACCGAACAGGTCGATTTTGACGTTAATCCCAATGAGGAAATTAAACGCACCAGAAAGGTAGATTTTTCTAAAAATATCTATATTGATGCGGATGATTTTTCGCTTGCGCCTCCTCCCAAATATTTCCGTTTGAAAAAGGACGGTTACGTCCGCTTAAAGAGCGCGTATATTATCAAGTGCGACGACGTTGTGTTTGATAAAGAGGGTAACGTAACGGAACTTCTTTGCTCATACGTGCCTGAAAGCAAAAGCGGCAACGATACTTCCGGAATAAAGGTTAAGGGTGTAGTTCAGTGGGTTAATGCTGACACCGCTTACGATATGGAAATTCGCCAATACGGCTATCTTTTGAAGGACGAGGAATACCCCGGTCAAGATTTCAGCGAACGTATGAACGAAAATAGTGTCAAAATTTACAGCGGCAAGGTTGAACCTTACGTTATGGAAACTGACGCGGATAAGTCATATCAGTTTATTCGCACCGGTTATTTTAAGCGTCTTAACGTAAAGGGCAAGGAAATTTTGTCTGAAATCGTTTCCTTAAAAGACAATTTTAATAAATAATTTGCTAAAAAGTAACTTGTCAATAAACAATTTGCCAAAAATAATATAGGCAATTTTCAAATAAAAAGATAAAGTGCAAAGCAAAATTAAAAAACTTGGCGGTTGATTTAACTAACTTAGGTTAAAGCAATCGCCTTTTTCGTTAATTAATTGCTGAATATGTGAAAAAAATTCATATGGGGTGTTAAAAGTTTTATATTCACAAAGTGTAAATGTTCTAGTAAAATATTATTAAATATCTAAAAGTAAATAATTATTGTAATTACTATGTTTTAGAGGCATCTAATAAACATTTAAAACATTGGTTGCGCACACTCTATAATATAGTATTTAACGTTAACTAAAAATTGTTGTTTTAACTAGCGACTAAAAATAAACAAGTATTTTTAGCGAGCAAACGCTTTAACGAGGAGGAAATGGTATTATATGACAAAAAGGCTAAAATTTTTAACAGTATTGTGTGCCTTTTTTGCGGCATTTTTCTTATCGGCTGGCGTTGTAATGTCATCACCGGTATTGGCAGCAAGCATTTTTCCTGACTATCAGGAAGACCCGTTTGGTGACCCAGTGGTGTATCAACCCAAGTTCGTAATGGACGAGGGTGCGTCAATCAGGGTTGATGATGGCAACAGCGGCTACGGTGTTAAGTTCACTGCAAAAATGAGCAATAATGACTACGGCATATTAACAGAAAAGCTTGATGGTGGCGAGTATTCGTCAGTAAGCTTTGGTATGTTAATTGCGCCCGCATCTTATGCTGAAAAATACGGTGCACTTGATTACGAAAACGTATTTAGCGAAAATGCTGTTTACAACTGGCGCACTTTCGACACCGAAAACGGCGGTTGGAACGATTACGTAGAAGAAGAGGGCAAAACCCAAATTATCAATATTTACGGACAAAAGCTTTATGAGGTAACCCCCGTAGAAGGCAACGTTTACTGGGAATTCCGCGGCGGCTCGGTTACACAGGTTAGCAGTGTATTGCTTGAATACCAAGGCATTGGCTACGTAGAAATAGTTAATGCAGATGGAAGTGTAGAATACATATTTGCAACCCCTAACGACAACGTTAGGTCTGCTTATGACGTAGCGGTAAAAGCACTTGCTGACCCCAATTCCGACCTTAGCGATACCGAAAAGGCGTGGATTGAAGAAAACTACGTTAAACCCGGTCAAATTGCAGACGTATATGGTGTAAAGACCGCATCTAACTTACCCGAAGGTCATACCGTTGACTTAGGCGATGAAATCGTTTATAAAATTGCCCTTACCAACGTTGGTAACGGAAACGGCACTGTAACCGTAACGGATGAGGTTCCCGAAAACACCACGTTTGTTAGTGGTTGTGATAACGTTGAGGGTAACAAACTTTCTTGGACTGTTGAAGTCCCTGCAAACTCTACCGCAACTGTTTCTTACACTGTTAAGGTAAACGATGACGCAGCTATATATGACAAATATACCTATGGCAGAGCTGCTATCGTTGCTGATAAGGCAATGGTTGGCGATAGAGCGGTAGAAGCTCATACCACTTACGTTTCTAAGACTTGGGGCGCAACTGATATTTCTTTTATCAAAACGGCAATCAAGTCCTACAAATCGCAAGAATACTTTGAGGGCGCTGACCTTTTAAGAAGAATATTCTACACTGCGTTCAGCCAAGCCGTAAGTATGGGTAAAGTTGTAGGCACCGACTCCCTTGATTCAAGAAAGAGTATCGTCCATTATTACACCGCAGCTGATATGCTTGACCTTGTATTCGAGGATAGCACCGATACCAACGCAACCCTTTACAAAGCAATGGTAGCACCTAGCTTGTTTGGTGGCGCAGGTGTAAGTGCTGATATATTGGCAAGCTTTGCCGGCACACCTATTAGTGATTTAACGACTAAAAACCTTATTGGTGGTGACGTAGTGTTAATTGAAGATACCGCGGACGCAGAAGATGGCGGTTGCATTTACATTTATGACGGTCAAGATTTACATCTTATTACCGACCAAATTACTAAGGTAAATGCAGAAGAAGTGTTGGCTTCGGCTGTCGGCGCAAACCGCTTTGCAGTATTGCGTATTTCCGTTGGACTGCCTTACGTTCATAAGGCACAAGCACGTGTGACTGATGCTGAACTTACCGAAGCTCAGCGTGCAATTATCGCAACGGCAGAGGCGTTCTTACTTAGAGGTCCTCGTTTGCAATATAACGATGTTGACGCTCCGTATAGAAGTCAAGCTATTCAAACTCACGCACCCGAGGATTGCACCTCAACCGAATGGCAGTATACCAACTGTGCAATGTTCACCTATGACTGCTATTACTTTGGTTTAGATTACTCTCTCGGTGGCTCTAACCCCAAATATTCAACCGACCGTCAGCTTGATTTGACCGGTGCCGTTAGACCTTTCTTCTATGAAGTAACCGGTAGTGAAAGTGAGGAAGAGAAAGAACAAATCAAACAACAATTCTTATCCACTTTGCAGCCGGGCGATATTATTGTTTACAGATACACTACAAGCAGTGGACACTCAATGCTTTACGTAGGTAATGGCACCATTATCCACAGCTCCGGTAGCAATTTTAGTTCTTATAATAGCGATTCTAAAAGCGGCTATGAGACTTATGAATCAAGTATTAGATATATGCAAGCTTTGGAATTCTTTGATGGTCCCGAGGGTAGCAGACGTTTAGTATTTGGTGGTGGCATAGCAAAATTCGGTATTATTAGACCTTTGGCAATTAGAAATGACAACACCGCATCTGAAACCTCACGCAACAGAATGGAAAACTTAAAAGGCATCTCCATTGAAAAGGTTGCATCACAAAGCTCTACTGTTACTGTAAATAAGGGTGGCAATATTACTTACACATTTAATATTTACAACTCTAACGACGTTGCAAAAACCCTTAATATTACCGACGTTGTTCCTGAAAACACCACTTTTGTTAGTGGTTGTGATAACGTTTCTGGTAACAACCTTTCTTGGACGGTAAGCGTCCCTGCGGATGAAATCATTTCCATTTCCTACACCGTTAAAGTAAATGATGACGTAGCAGACGGCACTATTATCGTAGCAGAGGATGCCGTAGCTGGTGGCGTTCCTGTTAGATGCCACAAGATTTACGTTGGCAACACCTTGACCGCAGAGCAACAAGAATTATTAAAGACCAAGGCTCTTGAACTTATAGGTGACAGCACTGTTACTGAAAGAGGCGCAGCATTGATTAATAGAATGTATAAAGAAGCCCTTGGTGTTGAAAGTGCATTACCTTATACGTCAGACGCAGAAATAAAAGCAGCCCTCTTTGTTAATCCTTGTGCATCTTCAAGCACCACGCTTATCGCTGATGGGGAAATGATTAAATACATTGCACCTACTATGTATTATGGCAGAAGAACCTATACTATGGACGGTTCAACAACCGCAAGAGTAGAATTGTGGGGCGGCGACAGAGCAGTTCTTGGCAGAAGCTGTCACTTGGTTGTAGGCGATATTGTCGTTAAGGTTAATTCATCTAGTAACATATACTATTTATATCTTGGTGGCGAAACCTTTTATAGAGTTTCTTCTAGCTACTTTGGCAATCAGTATGACGTAACCAGATATTTTGAATACGTATATGCAGCTGCATACCACGGTGTTGTTCTTAGACCTTCGCTTGGATACGCTAGCTAATTTTAGATAAACGTAACCGCAAGGTTGCTAAGTAAAATTCAATTGATTTTTAACTAATTGATAAGCGACTAAGCTATGCAACAATACTAAAAAACAACAAACAAAACAAAGCCCCCTGCCGAAATCGGCAGGGGCAATGCTTGACAGTAAAACATATAAAAACTGGTTTAAATTATTGATTTTACTCATGCACTATGCTAAAATTTTAATGAAAATGTCGCTTTAATTAGCGGCGCAAAAAGGAGAAAATGAAGATGAGAAAGACTTTAAGGACAATTTTGTTGTCCATCACCTCAGCACTTTGTTTGACGACTTGTTCTTTGGGTGTAATTGGCTGCACTAAGCCGTCAGACCCACCACGCGCAAATATTAGCGCAGTTAAGACCACGTCACACGGAGCAACGGGCTATACTGTTGACTTGGGTGACGAAATTGTTTACACCATTACTCTCACCAACAATGGCAATGCAAAAGGTAGTGCAACCATTACGGACGAAGTGCCCGCAAACACCACCTTTGTTAGCGGCTGCGAAAACGCCGTTGAAAACAATTTGTTTTGGACGGTTGAAGTTCCTGCAAACAGCACTAAGGAAGTTAAGTATACTGTCAAAGTAAACAATGACGAAGCCTTAAAAGGTCAACAAATTGTCAGCGACAAGGCAAAATTTGGCGAAACCGCATTGGAAAGCCACAGCGTTTACGTTGGCAGAACTTGGGGCGCAACCGATATTTCTTTCATTAAAACGGCAATCAAGTCCTACAAATCGCAAGAATTCTTTAAGGGTGCTGACCTTTTAAGAAGAATTTTTTACACTGCATTTAGCGACTCCGTAAGTATGGGCTATACAGTAAAAACAGGGGACGGACTTGATTCAAGAAAGAGCGTTGTTCATTACTACACCGCAGCTGATATGCTTGACCTTGTTTATGAAGACGTTGAAGATACCAATAAAGACCTTTACAAGTCAATGGTAGCACCTTGCTTGTTTGGTGGCACAGGTGTTGATAGCAGCAAGGACGTAAACTTTGTTGGCACGCGTGTTACCGAATTGGGCTTAGCAAACCTTGTTGGTGGCGACGTAGTTGTAATTGAACAAACTGCTGAAGCTTCTGACGAAGGCTCTATATATATCTTCGATGGTCAAGATTTATTCCTCATTACTGATGAAATCACCAAGGTAAACGGGGAAGAAGTTTTGGCTTCCGCAGTAGAAGCAAACCGCTTTGCAGTATTGCGTATTTCCGTTGGCTTACCTTACGTTCATAAGGCAAAGGCACGTGTTGCTGATGCTGACCTTAACGAAGCGCAAAAAGCAGTTATTGCAACGGCAGAGGCATTCTTAATGAGAGGTCCTCGTTTGCAATATAACGATAATGACACTCCGTATAAAAGCCAAGCTATTCAAACTCACGCACCCGAGGATTGCACCTCAACCGAATGGCAGTATACCAACTGTGCAATGTTCACTTATGACTGCTATTACTTTGGTTTAGATTACTCTCTCGGTGGCTCTAACCCCAAATATTCAACCGACCGTCAGCTTGATATGACCGGTGCTGTTAGACCTTTCTTCTATGAAGTAACAGGTAGTGAAGATGATACTAAAAAGGAAGAAGTTAAACAGCAATTCCTTTCCACTTTGCAACCGGGCGATATTATTGTTTACAGATACACTACAAGCAGTGGTCACTCAATGCTTTACGTAGGTAACGGCACTATTATCCACAGCTCAGGTGACAGTTTCAAAGCGTACAGTAGTGACAGTGCAACCGGTTATGAAAACTATGAAGCTAGTATTAGATATATGCAAGCAATGAACTTCTTTGATGGCCCCGAGGGTAGCAGACGTTTAGTATTTGGTGGTGGCATAGCAAAATTCGGTATTATTAGACCTTTGGCAATTAGAAACGATAACACCGCATCTGAAACCTCACGCAACAGAATGGAAAACTTAAAAGGCATCTCCATTGAAAAGGTTGCATCACAAAGCTCTACTGTTACCGTAAGCAAAGGTGGCAATATCACTTACACCTTCAACATTTACAACTCTAACGACGTTGCAAAAACCCTTAATATAACCGACGTTGTTCCTGAAAACACCACGTTTGTTAGTGGTTGTGATAACGTTTCCGGCAACAACCTTTCTTGGACGGTAAGCGTCCCTGCGGATGAAATTATTTCCATTTCCTACACCGTTAAGGTAAATGATGACGTAGCAGACGGCACTACTATTGTTGCTGAACAAGCAAAAGCTGGTGGCGTTCCCGTTAGATGCCACAAGATTTACGTTGGCAACACTTTGACCGCAGAGCAACAAGAATTATTTAAGACTAAGGCTCTTGAACTTATCAACTCCACCTCAACGACTGAAAGAGATGCTGCTTTAATTAACAAAATGTATAAGGAAGCACTTGGTGTTGACAATGCATTACCTTACACGTCTGATTCATCAATTCGTTCAGCTCTCTTTAACAATGCTTGTCAATCTACTTCTGGCACAGTTAATACAAGCGCAACGGGTATGAGCAAATATATTGCACCCACTATGTATTATGGTAGAAGAACCTATACGATGGACGGCTCTTCAACTGCAAGAGTTGAATTGTGGGGTGGCGACAGAGCAGTCCTTGGCAGAAGCTGTCATTTGGTAGTCGGTGATATACTCGTTAAGGTAAACAGCTCCAACCTCCACTTCTATTTATACCTTGGTGGTGAAACCTTTTATAGAATCAATTCTACCAACTTTGGTAAGCAGTATGACGTAAACAGATATTTTGAATACGTATATGCAGCTGCATACCACGGTGTTGTTCTTAGACCTTCGCTTGCTTTTGCCAACTAATATTGGCTAACGAAATTAGAGTGCTAACCAAAATACAATTGGCTTCTAACTAATTGTTAAGCAATTAAGCTAAGCAACAATACTAAAAAATAACAAACAAAACTAAGCCCCTTGCCGAAATCGGCAAGGGGCTTAAATTTTTCTATTTACGTATTTTTACTTACACGTTTTTTTACTTTTATAACTTAATTATTATTTAGATAATTTAGTTGATAATTTAGCACAACTTAATTTTATAACTTATCCTAAATAAATTTATCTTCAAAACTAAGATTGCTTTTCTTTGTATTTAATTAATGCTTGGGCAAGCTGGTCTCCGCAAGAGGTGTTACCTTGGCACTTTATGCCGGATAGCAGTGCAATAACTTCGTCCACAGGCTTTCCTTCGACAAGCTTTGCAACCGCTTGTAAATTACCGCGGCAGCCACCTATAAACTTAACGTCCTTTAATTTACCTTCAACAACGTCAAAATTAATTTGTTTTGAGCAAGTGCCCCTTGTTGTATAGCTATACATAGTCCTCCAAATTGACTGATTAGTCGATTAAAGCCTCATAAATGCTTCTATAAGTTATGCCCGCTTTTTCGCCCCATTTTCTATATACGTCCTTTGCGGTTTGGCGGTTGGGGACAACCAGCTTTAATTCTAATACCGGCTGTGCAGGCTCTATTATTTTTAAGTATACCGTATAAGTGCCGTCTTTATTCATAAAATAGTCCGCAACGCATTCTTGGCGGCGGCGATATCTTGCACGGTTGTTTCTTATAAATAGTGAAATATCTTCTCTTGTAGAGGCGGGGATAGAGGTAAAAAAGTTTGCAAGGCAAATTCTGCCGTCAGTGGTGATGGTATAAAGTGGCTCGTCTTGGTCGCTGATGTTATATATCCAGCCGCACTCTAACAGTTGGTTAAGTATGGGCTGACAGTCCATATAAGCAAGCCAGTTGTTTGACGAACAGCACATATCTAGCACCGTGTTTTCAGACAGCGGAACTTCCATTTTGTCAAAAACAAACAATAATATTAACTTGTTTAATGACGAATCGCCTTTTACTTGCATTACTCTACCTTACATTAAAAACTTAAAAAATTGGGGTTTACCCTGCGATTATTATACCATAATATTGCTTTTTGTAAAGATTTTTATCTAATATTTTCAAAAATACGACAAAAAACTTTTACTCTTTAATTAGTTGTGGTATAATTTAAGGTAATTAAACCATTTGAGGTATTAAAATGTCAAGACGTGAAGAATTAGATTTATTTCTGTTACGTGCAAACGAACTTATCAGCGCAAAATATATCCTTGCAGACGTAAAAATCGTCAACTTGTTAAAATCAATCGCAAGTTCTGAGGCGCTTATTGCAATTTTTAAAAACTGTCTTTCGGGCTTTGATTACCAAAACGCTCAAAAGAAGTATCTTGTAAAGCAGCAATATCTAGCGGATAGCAAGGGGCAATTTATGTTGCCGGCAAACTCACGCGATTTGCTTGCGTTCGTCTTTAATCTTTTAATGGATATTGACGCAAGGCGCATTGATTTTGGCGAATTTTTGCAAAAATATTTTTACGTTGACGGCAGCTACTCTGCCGGCTTTGATGCCTTTATTAACGGCATGATAAAGCCCTTTGTAAACGCTGTTAGAACGTTGATGGAAAGTGTTTTAGACGGCAAGGTTCAAGACCCTGTTGAAGCACTCACCGAGGAAGAAAACCGCAAGGAAAAGGAACTTCTTGAAGCCTTAGAAGCCGAAAAACGCGAAAAAGAGCTTTCTAAAAAAGCTTATTTTGCTAGTATGAAGAAAATTCAAGAATACATCCTTGCAGACAAGACCAAAATTAAGGAAAGCAAAAAAACCAACGAAGAAAAGGAAGAAATGCTGCTTGTTTGCGATATGCTTGCAAACGTTGTTGCTGGCGACGATAAAGATGCTGTAAACTATGCTTTTATTGCCTACAAATATATGGCAAAAGCAAGCGGTTTTATGTTCTACGGCAGAGTAAAAAAAATAAGTGCGTTATTAAAGGACATTGTCAATGAACTTTAATGAAAAAACCTTAAAAGAAAATTACGTATATAAAGGCAAAATTCTATCCGTCCGTCGTGACGAAGTTATGCTTGTTAATGGCAATGCAGCCGAGCGCGAGATTGTTGAGCATAGTGGTGGCAGTTGCGTTCTTTGCGAGCGCGACGGCAAAATTTTGCTTGTAAAACAGCACCGCTACGCCTATCACGAGGACTTGTGGGAAATCCCCGCGGGCAAGCTTAACCCCGGCGAAGACCCTATGGAAACCGCTCGCAGAGAGTTAGAGGAAGAGGGCGGCATTTACGCGGAAAATTTAGAGCTTTTATGGACAGTTTATCCTACCCCTGGGTATTCTGCTGAAATCATTAGAATTTACCGCGCAAGCGGCTTAAAAGAAGTGCCTATGCACCTTGACCCCGACGAGTTTTTGACAGGCGAGTGGATGGAAATTTCAAAAATAAAACAAATGATGCAATCGGGCGAAATTAAGGACGGCAAAACGCTAATTGCCTTGCTGACCTATTTTAACTCGTTTTAGTTTTAATTTTTTAGTTTTAACTTGTTTTAATTTATTTTAACCGATAAAAATTATATTTTATTAAAACCATAAAATTCAATTAAAATTTACAGGCTGTTTAGACCTAAAAGGACAGGACGAAAAAAGTGAAAAGAACAGATTTAAGAAACGGTGCAATTATTGCGCACGTCGACCACGGCAAAACTACGTTAGTTAACGAACTGTTAAAACAGGGCGGTATTTTCCGTCAAAATCAAGAGGTTGCTGACCGCGTTATGGACAGTGGCGACTTAGAGCGCGAGCGCGGTATTACCATCCTTGCTAAAAACACGTCGGTTTTTTATAAGGACGTAAAAATCAACATTATCGACACCCCCGGCCACGCGGACTTTGGTGGCGAGGTAGAGCGCGTATTAAAAATGGTTAACGGTGTTTTAGTGCTTGTCGATGCGTGTGAGGGACCTATGCCTCAAACGCGCTTCGTTATGCAAAAGGCACTTGAACTTAACCATAAGCTTATAATCGTAGTAAACAAAATTGACCGCCCCGATGCGCGACTGACGGAGGTTCAAGACGAGATTTTAGAGCTTCTTTTCGACCTAAACGCAAACGACGACCAGATTGAAAGCCCCATTATCTTCTGCTCGGGCAGAGCAGGCACCGCAACCACCGATTTTAACAAGCCCGGCGAGGACCTTACCCCCTTGTTTGAGGCGATAATTAACCATTTTGAGCCACAAGAAGTGGATGAAGAAGGCCCTTTGCAAATGCTTGTTTCCTCCATCGATTACAACGATTACGTGGGTAGAATTGGTATCGGCAGAATTGAGCGCGGCAAAATCAAGGTCAATGACGAGGTTCAAACTTGTAACTACAATATAGAGGGCAGTAGCAAAAAGGGTAAGATTGTTGCACTGTATCAAATTGAGGGCTTAAATCGTGCACCCGTTGAGGAAGCAAAGGCAGGCGACATCGTTTGCATAAGCGGTTTAGAAAGCCTTTATATTGGCGACACCGTTTGCACACCAGAACGTTTAGAGGCTGTGCCTTTTGTTAAAATTTCCGAGCCTACTGTTGAAATGACTTTCTCTGTCAACGACAGCCCCTTTGCCGGCAAAGAGGGTAAATTTGTTACCACAAGGCACTTGCGTGATAGACTTTTCCGTGAAATGTTAAAGGACGTATCCTTGCGCGTTGAAGAAACTGACAGCGCGGACAGTTACCGCGTATGTGGTAGGGGCGAAATGCACTTATCCATTTTGATTGAAACAATGCGCCGTGGCGGATACGAATTCCAAGTGGGTGCACCTAAGGTATTATATAAAGAGGAAAACGGCGTTATTTTGGAGCCTATGGAAAGGCTTGTCGTTGACGTTCCTGAGGACAAAACCGGTTCGGTATTTTCCTCTATGGGCGTTAGAAAGGGCGAGCTTTTGCAAATGGAAGCTGTTGGCAGCCGTATAAGACTAGAATTTAAGGTGCCAGCGCGCGGACTTTTCGGGTATAAGAGCCAGTTTTTGACCGATACTCGTGGCGAGGGCGTATTTAACACCCTTTTCTACGGTTACGAGGAATTTAAGGGAGAAATCGAGCGCAGAACAACGGGCTCTCTTGTTGCTTTTGAAACGGGCGAGGCGGTTACCTACGGCTTGTTTAACGCACAAGGCAGAGGCGAGTTGTTTATTGGCGCAAGCACCCCCGTTTACGAGGGTATGGTCGTTGGTGTTTGTCCTAAAAACGAGGATATAACGGTCAACGTATGCAAGAAAAAGCACTTGACAAACACTCGTGCGTCAGGCTCTGACGATGCTTTGCGTCTTGAAACCCCCAAAATTATGAGCCTTGAAGAAGCACTTGAATTTATCAACGATGACGAGCTTTTAGAGGTTACGCCCAAAAACATTAGGGTTAGAAAGAAAACTCTTGACACCGAAACTCGCTTAAAAAGAAAGGCAAAAGGCTTAGAGTAAGGTTAAATAGGTAATTAGCGTAGAGCAAACTTAAACAAGATACGCAAATAAAAGGAAATAAGCGTGCAAACAAAACAAATAATTTACGTAGATAAAAACAAAAAACACGCAAGTAAAACGAATTAAACGAGCAAATAAAACAAAAATAAAAGCGCAGACTACATTGTGAGTCCGCGCTTTTTTCGTTTAACTAATTAGTTAAAGCACCTTTTTTGCATTATTTGCAGCCACAGCCGCCAAAGCCGCCAAAGAGGCTACCGCTGTCCTTTTTGCCGCAGCAGCAAAGGAGTAAAAGTGCGATAGGCAGACAATAGCAACTATTGAATAAGCCGTTAAGGCATCCGCTCTTGCAAAGGCAGATAATAAGCAGGATTATCAATATCCAAAGGCAAGTGTTGCCGTTCAAAAAGTCAAAACAACCGTTCATCAAAGAAACCTCCAAAAGTGTTTTTATCCTCCGCCTATGTATTTTTTTGTTTGGGCGAAGTTTTTTCTACTATCAATATAGCAACTTGTCGATAAAAATGTTACATAACGCGCGTTTTTATTTGCCACCAACATTTTTTTGTGCTAAAATAACTTTGCACGCTTATATGCGGTTTGCAGGTAGCTTTTGCGCCTGACAGTATAAATCGCAAGGTATAAATCGCAAGATTAAAATTAAAACAAAAAACTGCGTGTAAAAATTTTTCTTACGGACATCACGTATAGTGAGTTCGATTGGAGGCACAAATGAATAGTAAGGTTTTTTCAGCACGTAACGTTACCTCTTTTGCCATTTTGTTGGCTTTGGTCATCGTTTTGCAAGTTTTCGGTGCAACGATTAATATCGGGCCCGTTCAGCTTAACTTTACCCTTTTACCCATAGCTCTTGGTGCAATTTTGCTTGGACCGTGGGCTGGGGCATTGCTTGGCTTTGCTTGCGGTGTGGTAGTTGCCGTGCAGGTTATTATGGGCTTAGTCCCCTTTTACGTTCTTATTTGGACGGATGCACCGGTGCAAGCACTTTTGACGTGCGTTGTTAAAACAACCGTTGCAGGCTGGCTTGCCGGCTTTATATTTAAGATTATTGCTAAAAAGAATTTATACGTAGCAGTTTTTGTTGCTGCTGCAATCGTGCCGATAGTCAACACGGGGCTTTTTATTGTGGGTTGTTTGACTATGTGGACTACAATTCAACAGATTGCCGGCGGAACAAATATTCTTGGTTTTATACTTGTTTCGCTTGTTACATTTAACTTTTTTGCAGAGCTTGCCGTCAACCTTTTATGTGCACCCGCGCTTTTTAGAGTTATAAAGGTTGTGGACCGCAGATTTGCTTCGGGTGAGGCAGATTATACAGCAGAAGAAGGCAAAAGCGACAAATAGAAAGCCGATGGCGAAATTATAAAGGAGGCATAAAAATGCTACTTGCGATAGACGTTGGCAATACTAACATAAAATACGGCGTTTTTGACGGTGAAAAACTAGTTGCGTCTTTCCGTGTTTCGTCAAGGATTAACCGCACTGCCGATGAATACGGCTCGGTTCTTGTTGGGCTTTTGTCGGACAGTAATATTCAAAAAACAGATATCAACGGGGTTATAATTTCTTCGGTTATACCCTCGCTTAACTACACTATATGCCATATGTGCGAATACTTTTTTGGGTTAACTCCCCTAATGATAGGCCCGGGTGTTAAAACGGGGCTTAACGTTAAAGCGGACAATCCCAGAGAAGTCGGTGCGGACATCATAGTCAACAGCGTTTCAGCCTTCCATAAATACGGCGGACCGCTTATCGTAATCGATTTTGGCACGGCAACCACCTTTGACGTGATTACCGACAAGTGCGAATTGCTTGGCGTTATTATTGCGCCCGGTATTAAAACCTCGCTTGAAGGGCTTGTTTCTAAAACGGCACAGTTACCTATGATAGAGCTTGACGCTCCCAAAACGGTTATTGGTAAAAATACAAAGCATTGTATGCAATCGGGTATAATTTTCGGCTTTGCGGGTCTTGTTGACAACATTGTAGGCAAGGTTAAAAAAGAGCTTGGCATAAATGACATCAAAGTCGTTGCAACCGGTGGCTTAGGCGAAATAATTTCAAAAGAAGTAAAAACGGTTATTACCGTTGACAGAACTCTTACCTTAGAGGGACTAAGAGTTATATACGACCTTAACAAATAAGGCGAATGGAGGAGGTTTTATATGAAAAAAGTTGGCGTTGCGATTTTGGGACTCGGTGTTGTCGGTGGCGGCACATATCAAATCCTTACTGAAAACAAAGAGTATTTCAAAAAGACACAAAAACTTGACGTTACCGTTGAAAGCGTTTTGGAAAAAAACGTTGAAAGAGCAGTATCTCTCGGTATTGACAAAAGCATTATAGCATCTAGTATTGAAGAGGTTGTTTGTAACCCTAACGTAGACATCGTTGTCGAAGTTATCGGCGGTGTTGGCGTTGCAAAAACTTTTGTTGAAAAGGCGTTAAAGAGCGGTAAAACGGTAGTTACGTCTAACAAAGAGCTATTTGCAAAGCACTGGACTGAACTCGAAGCAGAGGCAAAGAAAAAGAACGCAGGTCTTTTCTTTGAGGCAACTTGTGTTGGTGGCGTGCCTATTATTCGTGCACTTATCGACAGTATGCAGGCTAACAAAATTCAGTCAATTAAAGGTATTATCAACGGCACAACCAACTATATTTTGACCAAAATGGCAGACGAGGGCTGGTCTTATGAAGAAGCTTTGGCTGAGGCTCAAAAGCTTGGTTATGCAGAGTTTAACCCCACGGCAGACGTTGAGGGCTTTGATGCGACTTATAAGCTTTCAATACTTTCAAGCCTAGCTTTTAACACAAAAATTACCATTGACAAAATTTACCGTGAGGGCATCACGGCAATCGATAAAGAGGATACTGCTTACGGCAAGCAGATGGGTTATACCCTTAAACTCCTTGCAATCGGTAAAAATACTCCCTCTGGCATAGAGGTTAGGGTTCACCCAACCTTTATCAAAAACGACAATCCCTTAGCATCGGTTAACGACAGCTTTAACGCAGTTCACCTTGTTGGCGATGCAGTAGGCGAAATTATGCTTTACGGCAGAGGTGCAGGCGCACTCCCCACAGGTAGCGCGATTGTTTCGGATATAATCTTTGCTGCACAGCACCCCGAGTTTTACTATGCTCCCTTTGAAAATAACGAAAAGGGTGCAGCACAAACCAAATACGTTAACGATTTTACCTCACAATATTATATCCGTCTTGAAGTTAAGGACACGGCAGGCGTGCTTGCTAAGTTTACGTCGGTATTCGGCAAATACAATATCAGTATGAAAGAAGTTAAGCAGATTGCTGCAAAAGACGGTGTAGCACAGGTTATTATCGTAACTCACAACGCGTCTGAGGCAATCATTAAAAAGACGCTTGACAAGGTTGCTGCGCTTGACGAGGTAGTTGCGGTAAAGAGCTGTATAAGAATGGAAGAATAATAAATTATAAAACTGATTAGGTCTTTTTAAAGAATTTGTTTAGAAGAAGTTACTTCAAAAAAACTATAAAAATTTTATTAAAAAATAATAAAAAAGATAAACCGCCCTGCGCTTTTGTGCAGGGCGGTTTTATAATAAAATTCGGTTTTATAATAAAATTTTGTTAATTTAAATTATTCTTTTATATTTATTTTTTTTGTGGTTGTGCAGCCGTTTTTAATGGTAAAAAGATAAAAAAGCATGCCGTTATTTTTCGTTAAAACAGTCGCAGCGCGAGGTGCCGATATAACCTGTGTCATTGCACTTTACGCAGCGGTAACGGGGGGATAGGTCTAGAATAGACAAGCCAATAGAGGATAGCAAACGCTCCGCTTCGGCGGTTAAACGCGCCTTTTCGCCCTCCAATTTTGCTAAGCCCTCGTCATTGCCAGTTACACTTGCAAAAGCGATATCCTTGCCCATACGGTTAAGCCTTGAATAAATTTCTGCAAAGCCGTCGATAGCCATAGCTTTGTCAGTATTTTTTTGTGCGCGTAAAAGGGCAACCTCACGGCGTTTTTCATATTCGCGATTATAATCTTCTTGCGTAACGGTGCCGGCTGCAACGTATGATGAACTCTCAGTAGCAGCACCCTCTAAGGTGTAAACTCCGTTAGCCTTCCAGTTAGACAAAATGCCGTTCATATAGGCGATAGGGTTGGCTCTGCCCGCAGATTTTTTTGCCGCTTCTAAAATCATATCCTCGGCAAAATTCCAGCTTCTCCAAACGTTAAGGTTTTCCTTATCCCACGGTGTCGGGCGGCGACTTAGACCAATGGTTGCCAAAATCTTAGCAATAAACGCCTCAGTTTTTCGTTCGTTTTCAAAATGGTCGCCAACCGATGCAAGCCCAACAAGACCGCGCCCACGAAGTTCATCAATCAACTCGTCCATATGTTGCAAACTGTTATTGCCCGTCTTAAACAGGTGAGAGGCAATAAAGCAAAGCGTATCCTCCTCAAAGCCGAAAGACAGCCACTTTCTAACGTAAGTATCAATCTCAGTTTCAAGCACTTCAACAAAGATAGACAGCGCTTGGTTAATTCTAATGGTAAGGTCGTAAATAACCTCTTTTTTAGATACGTATGCGGAAATTTCTTCCTTAGAAAAGCTTTTTATGGAATAAAGTTCCATTAAAAAGGAGTCCAATTTTTCCATTGTGCCTTTCTTGCATTTTGAAGCGGCAAAAACTATATTGTCAGGCTCAAAGCAAAGCTCTTGCGTCCATTTTTTGAAAAGCTTTTGGTCGTCAATATCCGGTTGACGTTTAAGTTTTAACGCCTTCAAAATTTTGGCGATAACACCCGTGCGTAGAAGGTAAGAATCAAGCTCTTTTTCCACCTTTTCCACCGTGTTAATTTCTCTAACGCCAAAGTCTTTTGCCACTGTTGCTATGTAACGGTAACCTATATCGTTACCCTTTCTGTCAATGCAGTAGCTGACAATCATAAGCATAGCTTCGGGCTTGATGGAATAGGTTTCCATAATATTGTAATATTCGGTGTATTCGGGGGTGGAAATCATCCTTGCCGACAAAAGCAGTTGCAGTTGCTTTGAAAAATCTGCATACTTTTCCGCGCGAATTTTTTTCGGCTTGCCTGCGCTTATGCGGCGGACGGGTAGATATTGCACGTTAAGCGGCTCCTTTGACAGAACCTGCACCACTCCAAACTCCTCCCAAAAAACAAAATAGTCAACCACCTTTTTCTCGTCAAGGTTAAGGGCGTGTGCGGCATCTGCAAGACTTTCCTCCTGCGATTGATTTTGACACAAAAAAAGCCCGTAAAGGTAAACCTTAACGGCATCGCCAGGGGCTTCTGTCAAATATTCGCGGATAAAAGCGTTTTCCACACTGGTAAAGGAAGATGCGGAAAACTCTTTTGAAAAGGTGCATTTCATCTTGTGCGTAATCCTCAAAATTCGTCAAAAAACAAAAATTGCTTGCATTGACGCAATATGTGTTATATAATATAATAACTAATAGTAATTACATTGGGGCATTGCCCGCTGATAACGGTAAGGACTATTATATACGAAGAATTTTCAAAAATCAACCATAAAGAAGTTTTTTTTGCGTTTTTTTGCAAAAAACCCTGAAAATTATGGCAAGGAGCAGAGCATAGTATGGCAAACATTCTTACACCCACTCAAATCTGGTCGGACTTTAAGGTGGCTTTTATCCCTACCGCCGAGGTCGTGAGTGAAAGAAAAAAAGGAGAAGCCGTTTTTCAGCGTATCAAAATTGAAGGGCGCAAAACTCGCGATGGGCAAGTTAAAATTGCTGCCGTCCTTGTGCGTGGAGTTCAACTGGGCGTTACCCCCGCAGTAATCTTGGCGCAAGATTTTAATAAACCCTTGCAAGACGAGCTTGCTATTAGTTTAGTTAAACAAGGCTACACCGTTCTAATAGTAGACCTTGCAGGCAAACGCACGGCTGATGATAGAGAGGCGGCTGAAAATGATTTTTATACACAATATCCCGACAGCATAGCTTATTCAAATTACATACAGGCGGCTCAAAAACTTTATACCTTTGAGGGCAGCGTTACAAAATCTTGTTGGTATGAGTGGTGTGCTGCCGTTCGTTACGCCATTGCTTATCTTGATAGTTTGCCTTACGTTACGTCCATCGGTGCGGTTGGCATTGGTGAGGGCGCAACGGTAATTTGGCATACAGCCGCAACTGACGACAACCTTTCCTGTGCAGCCTTTTTGCTTAACGCAGGTTGGAGGGTTTATAACGGCTTAAACAAATTTGGCGAGCAGGTCGTTCCCGAATTTACCGACTCTGTTATGCGCGTTTTGGCGGGTGTTGAGCCTCAGTCATACGCACCGCACGTTAAATGTCCTACGTATACGGTAGTTTCCTTAAACGATGCCCTTTACGATAGCGACCGTGCTGACGACACCGTTTCAAGAACTGGCGAAACCGTTTACAGTGCCTTTGACTATTCGGTTGGCACGCTTGGATACGTTGGTGCCGAAAATCTTAAAAGCATTTCTCTATTTTTGAAAGAATTTTTATTAAAGGCAAACCGTGTTGCTGTGGGTATGCCCCTGGAAGTGGAAGCTAAATGCGATGTTAAGGACGGCGCAATCGAAATTGAGGTTACGCCCGATAAAACCAATCTTGAAAAGGTAGTCCTTTATGCTGCGGAGGGTGAGGAACGCTCACACCTGCGCGCTTGGGTAAGGGTTGCCGATGGCAAGCAAAAAGATGGCGTTTACACGTTTAGGTACCAGCCCTATCAAAAGTCAGGTTTAGCAACCTTTTTTGCACGGGCTACTTATAAGGGCGGCTTTACAGTTTCTTCAAACACCATATCAAAGCGGTTTAACGAGGAAGAAATTGCCCCAACGCATAAGGCGGCGGTTTTATATTCATCTCGCTTCGACCTAGGTGAGAGCATATTTGTTTCGGCTGCCGATAAGGAAAACTTAGAGCAAAGTAGTATTTGCTTTAACCAAAAGAACGCTGTTGTTGAAAAATCTGGACCTATGGGCATATATGGCGCATATTGCAGCGGCGGTCTTTCGTCCTTTTGTGTTAATGCCGAGCGGTATAAACCGACCGACTCGTCAATGCTGATGTTTGACGTAGCAGTTCGCAAAGAAACCACCCTTGCGGTAAAACTTATTGCCGACTTTTTTGGCGAAAGGTTGGAATACGTTGCAAGGGTTAGCTTAAAGGGTGGCAACATTTGGCACAACGTTAAGCTGGAAATGCCCAACTTTAAGCTGGAAAACGGTATGGGCTTAAAATCCTATGAAAAAATTCAGGCAATTCAATTTGTTGCCGATAACGATTTTATATTAAACAACGTTTTGTGGGTGTAATTTTGCCTACAAATAGCTAAAATGCTTGGAGCAAAAGTATGATTTATCACGTAGGGGATAAAATTAAATCTAAAAAGCCTCACGCTTGCGGTGGGTTCGATTGGACTGTTGCAAGAGTTGGTGCCGACGTGAAAATTAAGTGTGAAAGGTGCGGCAAGTCGGTCTTTTTATCGTTTGAAAAGGTTCAAAAAATGGTAAAGAGCGTGGTTGCGGCAGAGGAAAGCAATGGGTAGTGAAAACAAAACAACTTTATTAGACCTTGAAGAAAACAATCTCAACGGTCCAAAGCGTCCGTCTAAATGGGCGGTAGTTTTATTGATAGTTGCCGCGGTTTTAATGGTGCTGGCGATTGTTGTTACCTGCCTAAATGCGTTTGTGTTTTTGCGAGTTAAAATCGAAGGCTCGTCAATGGAAGGCACACTTTTAGATGGTCAAACACTTTTAGTTAATACGCGCGTTCAAGCTGATTATGGCGACGTTGTTGTAATAGACGGCGAAATAGATGACGATGCTAGCGGCGCAAGATGGATTGTTAAGCGCGCTATTGCCTTTGGTGGAGATACTGTCAAAATCGAGGGTGGTTACGTTTTTTTGAAAAGAGGGGGACAGGACCAATTTACTCAGCTTGACGAGAGTGGTTATCTTAAAGAAAACGGCAAAACCTTTTATCCCGACCATACTGACGAGGCAGACGTTGCGCCCTGGGAATACGTTGTGCCGGACGGAGAGGTGTTTTACCTTGGAGATAACCGTATGCACAGCTCTGACAGTCGGTATAATATGTTTGGCACCTGTAAACTTTCCCAAATAAAAGGGGTAGTTTGCCTTTGGTCTAGGTCGCTTTCAGGTTACTTTTCCTTTGTAGAAAAAGTTTTTGGCAATGCCTAGCCTTTTATAACTAAAACACAAGATAAATTTTTTGTAGGATAATTTATACTATGCTCACCGTTCAAAGTCGCCTCATTTATGGTTTGATTAAATGGATAACCAAAGGCGTGGTTAAGTTAATATTAAAAATCATCAAGCTTTTTAGCTTGCAATTTGCGCTATTAGTTTTGATTTTTGGCGGTATATTATATCTTTCGGGCGGTTGGTATACCCTCCCTGCATTGCAGTTCCTTTTTTACTTTTTGATGATTGCCTCAGTTGTGTATGCGTTAGTTTCTACCGTGCGCAATCTTCTTGGGCTTGGCAAAAAGAGCGATAATGATGAAAAAGGCTCAACAGTAAAGGAGAAAAAGGCTAAAAAGAACAAGAAAAATAAAAAGAAAAATTCGGCTGACGGGGTAGAGGATATAGAACAAACACCTCAAACAACTATTAATCCGCAGCCTCAACTGATGGTAAACGGGCAGCCGGTAATAAACGGTCAGCCGCAGTATTTGCCATATCAGCAGCCACAGCCCTTGCAAAACGAGCAACAGGTGGTAATAAACGCACAGCCGCAGCCAACAACGTATGAGCAAATGGGGCATATGACCTATGGCCAACCGCAACCTAATTCATATGCTCAGCCGCAGCCAACAACGTATGAGCAAATGGGGCATATGACCTACGGGCAACCCCAACCTAATTCATATGGGCAACCGCAGTATATGCCATACGAGCAGCCGCAGCCTTCACCATGCGAGCAATCGCAAGGTGCTCAATGCGAGCAATCGGCGGCAGTGGACGGCATCGCCAAAACGGACGGACAAGAAAAGGTCGCAGCTAACAATGAAATTTCCGTTTTGGTAAATAATTTAGATGTAGAAGAAAAGCCGGTATATTACGCGGTTAAAAATCAACCAGGCTTTGTTATGGCAGAGTTTTCTAACCGTTACGAGCTGTATCTTAAAACGGAAAACGGTTTGCAACGGGTGAGAGTAGATTATAAAGGTTAACACAAAAACGCACAAACCAATTAAAAGCATACACAAACAATTTACAGCATACACAAATCAACTAAAAGCACACACTAATTATACAGTTACTAAAAAGGGAAAGACTAATGACGGAATATTTTTTTGAAAGTGATTATATACAAGCTGAAAAGCAACGCAAAAGGGTTATTTTGCTGTATTTCGTTTTTCTTGCGCTCTTTTTGACTTTTAGCGTAGGTATGGTTTTGTGGTATTGCACTTTGCCGTATAAATCACCCACTATTTTATGGGTTAAGGTTATTCATTACACGGTAAGCTCGTTATTTGTTGTGTTTTCTTTCATATATCTTGGCATTGCATACAGGCGCGCTTTAAGATATGCAAGACTATGCCGCAATTTGCTGACCGGTATTCGCGAGGATAACGAGGCAGAGTTTGTCGAGCATAATCCCACCCCTCAGGATAAGGATGGTGTAGACTGCACCGCGCTGATATTTTTAGAGTGGAATAAGTTTAAGCACGAATATTACGAGCGCAAGGTTTTATTACTGCGCGAAAAACCCGTTCCCGAAATTCCGTCAAAGGCGAGGGTTAAGTTTGTAACGCAGGGCAACGTGCTTATCAGTTATGAAATAGTAAGTTTGTTTGACGACGTTGATGATGGCGAGGGTGCCAAATAATACTTAAAGCCAGATAAAACAACGCATAATAGAACAAAGGCAAAATTATCAAAACAATTTGCTAAAATAAAACGTATGCGCAACAGTTGAAGTAATTGTTACGCAATAAAGATTATAAATATAAATATACGAAGATTAGTAGTGGAGAGGTTATGGCAATAGACAAAAAATACACGTGGGCAATCGAGGATATATACGCCACTTTGGATGCTTGGGAGGAAGATTATAAAAAGGTTTCTTCTCAGCTTGATTTTGACGAGTTTAAGGGAAAACTGGGCGAAAAAGAGGGTTTTAAGCAATGTATGTCAAAGCTTGAAACGGTCAGCCGCGTGTTTGAAAAGTTGTCAGTTTACGCAATGATGCTTTTTGACAGCGATACGAGAAACAGCAGTTACGATGCTCTTCACTCGCGCGTATCCGCGCTTGGCGTAAAATATTCAGCCGCAACGGCATTTATTACACCCGAGCTTACAGCACTACCCGACAGCGTTATAGAGGGCTACCTGTTAGATAAAGAGCTTGCCGATTATGATTATAGCTTAAAGCTATTACTCAAAAAAAAGGAGCATATTCTATCTGCGGCAGAAGAAAAACTGCTAGCTGAAAGTGGCGAGGCACTTTCCTCTTTCCGTGATATTTTTACCAAAATAGACAATGCCGACCTGCCATTGGGCACCGTTACTCATAATGGCGAAAAAATGGAAATTACTCACGGCACCTACGGCTTATATATGCAGTCGCCAGACAGGCCTTTAAGGAAAAAGGTCTTCAAAAAATACTATTCGGCATATTCGGGGCTTATAAACAGCATTAGTGCAACCTATTACGGCAGCGTTAAAAAGGACGTGTTTTACGCTAAGGCAAGAAAGTATGACAGCGCACTTGCTTGCGCGCTTGCCGGTGAGGACGTTAACGAAAAGGTTTACCACAACCTAATTTCCACCACAAACAAAGCTTTGCCTATTTTGCACGACTACATTGCCCAAAAGAAAAAAGAGTTAAAACTTAAAAGTATGCACATGTATGACATGTACGTGCCAACCGTTACTGGTGCCGACTTAAAACTTGAATACGAAAAGGCTTACGACACCGTTTTAGAGGGGCTTAACTGTCTAGGTGACGAGTATATTGCCCTCTTAAAAAAGGCGCGCGACGAGCGTTGGATTGACGTGTTTGAAAGCAAGGGCAAGCGCAGTGGTGCTTATAGCGTTTGCGTTTACGATACCCACCCTTACGTTTTATTAAACTACACCAAAACCACGCACGACGTTTTTACTATCGCTCACGAAATGGGGCATAGCCTCCACTCATATTATTCAAACAAAAATCAACCTTACGATAAGGCGGACTACAAAATATTCGTTGCAGAGGTGGCAAGCACCGTTAACGAAGTTTTGCTTATTAAACATTTGCTCTCTAAGGCAAAGGACAAAAAACTTAAAAAATATCTCTTGTCATACCTTTTAGAAATGATAAGGACCACCCTTTTCCGTCAAACACAGTTTGCTGAATTTGAGGAGTATTCTCACAGCACGGTAGAGCGGGGCGAACCGCTGACCAAGGACGGTATGAGCGAGGCGTATCTTGCGCTTAACAAAAAGTATTACGGCAAGGCAATCGTTCACGATGAGGATATTGCGATAGAATGGGCAAGGATACCCCACTTTTACAGGGCGTTTTACGTTTACAAGTATGCAACGGGCATAATCAGTGCGCTTGCAATAACCGACAGAATTTTAACCGAAGGCAAGGCGGCGGTTGACGATTACTTTAAGTTTTTATCGTCGGGCGGTAGCGACAGCCCCGTTGAACTTTTAAAAATTGCCGGCGTTAATCTTGAAGAAGAAAAACCCTTCAAAATGGCGTTTAAAGTATTCCAAGACGCACTAGACGAATTTAAGAAATTGTAATGCGAATTATAATGCCAACATTACCACCTAAAATTTAGAAGCTTAGATAATTTAGCAGTATAGAAAATTTTGAAATTACCCAAAAAAGAAAATATCAAGGAAAAGTCCTGCCCCCTTTTTAGTGGCGGACAAGGAGAAACACTTATGGCAAACCAGAAGAAAATTTCAGGGGATATGCCCCATAATTTAGAGGCGGAACAAGCTCTTTTAGGCTGCTTATTGCTTGACACCACCGTTCAAGTGGAATTAGCACCATTCTTAAAATCACACGACTTTTTTGCTGAAAGTCATAAATACATTTTTGAGGCTATGACGGAAATTATCGATTCTAACCAGCCGGTAGATATGGTTACCCTTTCCGACAAGCTTGAAAGAAACGGCACCTTAGAGCAAGCCGGCGGTATAGAATACATAGCAAGCCTTGCTTCCATTATGCCTTCCGCAGCAAACTATCAAAGATATTTTGATATAGTTACTCGCGACAGTATGCTAAGAAGGCTTATTATAGGTTCTTCAAAAATTATCGAGGACTGTAAGCAAAACGATGATAAGATGGCGGCTCTTTCCAATGCCGAAAAAACCATTTACGACATTGCTGATGAAGCCGATAACGGATCGATGGAAAAAATAGGCAGTTTGTTGCCTGCCGCTATGAACGTTTTTGACGAGATTGGGCAAAACAGCGGTGCTTACAGGGGGCTTAGGACTAAGTTTTTTGGACTTGATAACTTATTAAACGGCTTGCGTAAAGGCACGCTTACCATACTTGCGGCGCGCCCTGGTATCGGTAAAACGTCATTTGCAATGAACATCGTTGAAAATCTTGCGTTGCAAGGCTATACTTGCGCGGTATTCTCGCTTGAAATGAAAAATGACGAGCTTGTTCAGCGTATGCTTTGCTCGGTTGCAGGCGTTAACAGCGACCGCGCAAACAAAGGTCAACTCACCGACGTTGATTGGAGAAAACTTTACAAGGCAAACGAATTGCTTGCTGACACCAATATCTTTATTGACGATACCTCGTTTACCAACCCACAAGAAATTATTTCTAAATGTCGTCGCTTAAAGCGCAGAAACGGTGGCAAGTTAGACTTTGTTATGGTGGACTATATTCAGCTTATGAACACCGAAAAAACAAGAAAAGACGGACGTCAACAAGAGGTTACCGAAATTTCTAGATTTATGAAAATTTTGGCAAAAGAGCTTAACGTTCCCGTGCTTGCCTTGTCGCAAATGTCGCGTAAGGTAGAAGAAGGCGGCACTATCCGCCGACCTAAACTGTCCGACCTTAGAGAGTCGGGTGCAATCGAGCAAGACGCAGATGCAGTATTGTTTATCCATAGACCTGATTTAGACAAAAACCTTACCGAAAAGCAGATTGAAGAAAAGGGTATTCGTGCAAACGTTGCGGAAATACTCGTTGAAAAGAACCGTAGTGGTAACAAAGGCTCCTTCTATCTTTACTTTAAGGGCGAATGCACTCGCTTCCTTAACTACGATGCCGATACCGACAACATTATCGACCCCAATGCCGAGCCTAAGGCTGCACCTAAGGTCAATATGCAAGGCTATGAGGACTTGCCAGAGGCAGTTAAAAAGGAGCCTACCCGCGCAGATTTTTCTAAGTCATTAGAAGATGCTCCTTGGTCGCCAAGCGATGCTGACGTTCCCCCTGCGGAAGACGGTGAAAGTGACGTTTTTGACGATTAATTATTGCGCCTACCGCAAGTGAAAACAACAGATTTACTGTAAAACGAACAATACTTAAAAACACAAAAATTTACTATAAAACTGACGGAAAAAATTTTGATGGACACAAGAATCTTAAAAATTGACGGCGAAAGCATTGCAAAAGCCGTTAAAATAATACAAGACGGCGGACTTGTTGGTATGCCGACTGAAACGGTTTACGGACTTGGTGCAGACGGGACTAATTCAAATGCCGTAAAATGTATATTTGAGGTTAAAGGTAGACCTGCCGATAACCCACTTATTGCGCACGTCCATAAAGATTTTGACCTATCGAAACTTATTGATATAAAGCACGATTACGTTTACAAGTTGATTGAAGCCTTCATGCCCGGACCTTTGACAATAGTTGCTAAAAGCAAGGGCGTTGTGTGTAAGGAGGCTGTTTGCGGCGGTGCTACGCTTGCCGTTAGAATGCCCTCTCACGAAGGTTGTCAACAATTTTTGCGTGCGGTAGATTGCCCCATTGTAGCACCTAGCGCAAACCTTTCAAAACATACAAGTCCCGTTACGGCTCAGTTTGTTTTTGACGACCTTGACGGGAAAATTCCACTTATTCTTGACGGCGGTAGATGCGACAAGGGCATTGAAAGCACCGTTCTTGACGTTACGAGCGAAACCCCAAGAATTTTAAGGGCAGGCAGCGTTACGAGAGAGGATATTATAAAAATTGTGGGTAGGTGCGAGATTGCCGAGCATAAGGAAGGGGACAAGGTTCGTTCCCCGGGGGTAAAGTATCAGCATTACCGTCCGCGTTGCCAAACGGCACTTTACGCCTATAATGAAACAAATGACGCTGCTTTGCGTTATGAACAAGAGCTTTTATCGGGCAAAACCCCCTATATTATGTGCCCAACAGCCGTAGCAAGTGCGTTTGAGGGTAAAAACTTGTTGCTACTTGGCGACACTGCCGAGGAAATTGCGCATAACCTTTACTACTGCCTATTAAAAGGCGAAAGGGTTGCAGATATAATAATTGCCGTAGCTATGCCCGAGGAAACGGGGGTATACGCCGGTATAATGAACAGATTAAGGAAGTCTTGCGGATGAGAATAAAACAAGTCTTGTTTATCTGCACGGGTAACACTTGTCGTAGCCCGATGGCAGAAACCATCTTTAAAAAGAAAATGCGCCTTGCCGGTATGTCGGGCATTAAGGTTAAAAGTGCAGGGCTTATGGCGGAGGACGGCAGTGCTATGAGTGAAAATTCACGCATTGCCCTAAAAGAGCTAGGTTACCGCCCTTACGCATTTAAAGCTACGCTTGTTTCGGGCAAGCTGCTTATAAACAGCGACCTTATAGTGTGTATGACGGGTGAGCATAAGCGCGCGATTGCCTCCTTCCCCAACGTCTATTCTATGGCGGAGGTTACCGGTTATGACGTTAGCGACCCGTATGGACAAAGCAAAGAAAAATATTTATTCACGGCAAAACAATTAGAGGTTGCTTGTGAAGCGATTATAGAGAAAATATTAAAAGGAGAACTTTGATATGAAAATTGCAATAGGCTGTGACCACGGCGGAATTAACTGTAAGCCTGCCGTCATTAAATACCTTGAATACCGCGGCATCGAATACGTAGACTACGGCTGTTATGAAGCTAAGTCTTGCGACTACACAGAGTATGCTGAAAAAGTTGCAAAAGCCGTTCAGTCTGGCGAGTGCGACAAGGGCATTTTAATTTGCGGCACGGGCATTGGTATGAGTATTGCTGCAAACAAATTTAAGGGCATACGTTGCGCCCACTGCCACGACGTATTTTCTGCAAAGATGACGCGCTTGCATAACGATGCAAACGTGCTTGCAATGGGCGAAAGGGTTGTCGGCCCCGGGCTTATGCTTGAAATTGTGGCAAACTTTATAGACACCCCCTTTTCTTGTGAAGAACGCCACGAGCGCAGGGTTAACGAGATAAAGCGCATTGAAAAGGAAAACTTAAAATAGTTTATACCTCTTGCCAAACGCAAAAGACGTCAAACCCCTTTATTTGCGCCTAAGGCTTACTACCTAAGTTTTACTAAATGATAGGCTTAAAAGCAAATAAAGTAAATCAAAACAAAAAAATAATAAAAAAATAAAACAAACTTAAACTCGCGACCTGAATTTAATAAATTACGTGAGGTTTTTTATGAATAAAGTAAAAAAAGCGGTTATTCCCGCAGCAGGCTTAGGCACTAGATTTTTGCCTATCACAAAGGCTGTTCCAAAGCCTATGCTTCCCGTGCTTGACAAGCCCACCATTCAATACATAGCAGAGGAGCTTGTTTCCGTCGGTATTGAGGATATCGTTATAGTTGTTAGTCCTGGTTCTGACGTTATTAAAAACCACTTTGCAGAGGCAAAGGAACTTGAAGAAAGACTTTTATCGGACGGTAAAACAGCTCTTTACGAAATTGCAAAGGCAACACACCGCTTTAACGTTCATTTTGCCGTTCAAGAGGTGGCAAACGGACTTGCGGGCGCAATTTTATGTGCCGAGCCCTATCTTAACGGCGAGCCTTTTGCATTGCTTCTTGGCGATGAATTGCTTTTGGCTGGCGAGGGGGAAAAACCCTGTATTAAAAGGCTTGTAGAGGTTTATGAAAAGACGGGCTGCACCGTGCTTTCCACTATGGAAGTTTTTGGCGACGACGTTTCTAAATACGGCAACATCGGCGTTGCAAGCGAAGAAGACGGCATTATGCAGGTTGCGGCTATCGTTGAAAAACCGAGTGTAAACGAAGCCCTTTCAAACTACGCTATTATCGGCAGATACGTTCTCTCTGGCGAAGTTATGGGTATGCTTAAAGGCTTAAAGCCCCATGGCAACGAAATTTACCTTACCGACGTTTTGGACGAACTTGCGTTAAGCGGCAAGCTTGTTGCCACCACCTTTGAGGGCGAGCGTTATGACGTTGGCGACAAATTCGGCTACATAAAGGCAAACGTTAAAATTGCTTTATCAAGTAAGGAAATCGGCTTAGACGTAAAAGACTTTATTAAAAAGCTTGCCGAAGAACTGTAAGATTAAAACACTGACTAATTTTTTGCAAAAGTTTACCTTAAAACTTATTTACGAAAGGTTTATTTGCATTAAGGCTTATTTATATTAAAATTCATTTACCCAAAAATTTTAGTTTAACAATATGATTGAAAAAACTTGTTCACATTGCGGCACTAGGCTGTCCTATTATTACAAGACGGGTATGCTTGGCTGCGCCCATTGCTACGATGCCTTTAAGGGCGAAATTACTTCTTCATTGGAAAAATTCCAAATGAAGTCCTTTCACGTTGGCAAAACGCCTAAGTGTAGCGAGGAGGATAAAATGCTGCTCAATGAATACCGCAAGCTTCTTGCTGAAAAAGAAAGGCTGGGCATTGAGGGCAAGTTTTCACAAATGGCAAGCGTATCAAAGGAAATTTTTGTTATTGCCGAAGAACTTAAAAAGAGGGGGTTAATTTAGCTATGGCAACTATTAATCCCGAACTTTTCCTTGGCAACATAATAACCTCTCGCGTGCGCCTTGCTAGAAATCTTGCGGGCTATCCCTTCCGTGTGACTGATGAAAAATCGGCAAAAGAAATCATAAAAAAAGTCAACCGTGCCGTTATTAAGTGCGACACTTTTAATCTTTTTAACGTTCGCTCGGTGGACGATATCACACTTGAAGCGATGAGGGAACGCCACTTAATCAGCACCAATCTCATAGAAAACGATTTTGGTGCGGTGCTTGTTAATCAGGACGAAAGCGTTTCAATTATGATTAACGAGGAGGACCACATTAGGCAGCAATGCTTTATGAAGGGCTTGCGGCTTAGCGAGGCATTTAAGCGTCTTGACAAAATAGACGATGAAATTTCTAAAAATCTTGACGTGTCTTTTAGCGGTCAGTTTGGCTTTTTGACTGCTTGTCCTACCAATCTTGGCACGGGGCTTAGGGCTTCCGTTTTGATGTTTTTGCCCGCCCTTACCGAAAGTGGAAAAATTTCTGCATTGGTAGAAGAAGTTTCAAGACTAGGGCTTACCGTCCGCGGTGTCTATGGCGAGGGTTCTAAGGCAGAGGGATATATGTATCAAATTAGCAACGAGGTTACCCTTGGCACCACCGAATATAACATTATCCGTCAGGTTGAGGAAACGGTTACCCGAATTTGCAACGCAGAGCGAGATGAAATGGAGAGGCTTTACGTCCGCAAAGAATTAAAAACTATGGACCGCGCAAGAAAGTCGTTTGGCATACTTACAAATGCCGTATTGCTATCTTATAGCGAGTTTTTGGCGCATATTGCAGAGGTTAAGCTTGGTGCAATGCTCGGTATGATAAATATCCCCGAAATTGACAAGCTTGACGAACTGATTATTGCTGCGCGCCCCGCAATGCTTTGCCATACCTACGGCAAAAAGCTATCGGTAGTAGACCGCGACCTTTTGCGTGCCGAAACGGTGGGCAGCCGCCTTATGAAACTTAAAGAATAGCAACAAAAACGGAACGTCAAATTAAAAGACGTTAAGCAAGAAGAACAACGCGACGTTATAAAATAACGTGACGTTAAACAATTAAACAACGCGTTATAAAACGATAAAGGTATATAATTTAACTTAACTGACTAAAATTTTGTAGACTAATAAATCAAAAAAAACAGTCTATAAACCAATCAAAATGGTTTATAGACCAATCAAAAAAACAGGAGGAGATATGTATTACGACGCTTTTTCTAAAAACGTAAACGAAGTTATAGAGCTTGCCACTGCGCTTGCAAAGCGTTTTAATTGCAGATATATCGGTAGCGAGCATATACTTTTTGGTTTAATGAACACCACCGAGGGCAGAGCCGCATCAATCTTGCGTGAAGCAGAGGTTGATAACGAAAGGTTTTTGCACTACTTTAAAAAGACTATTGACCCCAAAGCAGTAATTCTTGGCAATATGTTTACACCGCGCACAAAAAAGCTTTTTGAAACGGCGGTGGATATTTCCTTAGAGGCGCGTTCGGGCTTTGTTGGCACCGAACATCTTTTGCTTGCCGTTTTGCTTGCAAGGGACAGTGTTGCCGTTACTATTTTAAGATATATGCACGTAGACGTCGACCAAATGGCCAACGAAATAAGCCAGTCGCTTTTCCGTGAGGACGATTATGAGGAGGACTATCTTGACGACGAGGAGGAAAGCTCGGTAATAGCCGATATGTCCCGTCCACATAGAGCACAACAGGGCGCAAAGGGCGGCAAGGGCGACAAATCTAGAAAGGAGGGGGACGATGAACTTGGCGAACTTTCTAAGTTTGGCGTAAACCTTAACAAACAGGCGGAAATCGGCAAGTTAGACCCCGTTATTGGTAGAAAGAAAGAGATTGACAGAGTAATTCAAATTTTGTCAAGACGCACCAAAAATAACCCCGTTTTAATCGGCGAGCCGGGCGTAGGCAAAAGTGCCGTAGTCGAGGGGCTTGCCCAAGCCATAGTCAAGGGCAACGTGCCGGAAATTTTGGCTGATAAAATAGTTTTCTCGCTTGATATTGCAGGTATGGTTGCAGGCGCAAGATACCGTGGCGATTTTGAGGAAAGATTAAAAAAGGTTATCGATGCAGTAAAACAAAACGGCAACGTTATACTTTTTATTGACGAAATTCACAATATAGTCGGTGCCGGCAGCACAGGCGAAGGCAATATGGATGCCGCAAACATCTTAAAACCGATGCTTTCTCGTGGGGAATTGCAAACGATAGGTGCAACCACCATTGACGAGTATAGGAAATATATTGAAAAGGACGCTGCGTTAGAACGTCGTTTTCAACCCATTATCGTTGAAGCACCTAGCGTTGAAGATACCATTGAGATTCTAAAAGGCTTGCGCGATAAATATGAAAGCCACCACGGTGTAAGCATACCTGATGACGCTATTATTGCCGCAGTTACCCTATCCGACAGATATATTACCGACAGATTTTTACCCGACAAGGCAATCGACCTTATTGACGAGGCTGCGTCAAGGGTTAGACTTGACAGTTACAATTCTCCGGCAGAGGCAAAGCAAAAGGAAAACGAGCTTAATACCCTTGTCGCGCAGAAAAACGAAGCAAAGCGCAGAGATGATTTAGAGCGCGCCTTAAAATTAAGCAAGGAAATTGACAAGGTTACCGCCGAGCTTGAAGAAATTCGCAGAAAAGCCGAGCAAGAAAGCGGCGACCGTGAAAAGCTTAAACTCACCCCCGACAATATTGCAAAGGTTGTTAGCAACTGGACGGGAATACCCGTTGTAAAGCTGACCGAAACGGAGGCGCAAAAGTTACTCGATTTGGAAGAAGTTTTGCATCAGCGTGTTATTGGTCAAGATAAGGCTGTAAAGGCGGTTGCAGATGCCATTAGGCGTGCAAGGGCGGGGTTAAAGGACCCTAATCGTCCTGTTGGCTCGTTTATCTTCGTTGGTCCTACCGGCGTAGGTAAAACGGAGCTTACAAAGGCTATTGCAGAGTCGGTTTTTGGCAGCGAAAACAACCTTATAAGAGTTGATATGAGCGAATATATGGAAAAGCACTCGGTTGCTAAAATGGTTGGCGCGCCTCCCGGATACGTCGGCTTTGACGAGGCAGGTCAGCTTACCGAAAAGGTGCGCAGAAAGCCCTATTCAGTAGTGCTTTTTGACGAGATTGAAAAGGCGCACCCCGACGTGTTTAACATTATGCTACAAATTCTTGACGACGGCAGACTTACCGACAGCAAAGGCAGACTTGTTGACTTTAAAAATAGCATAATAATTATGACCTCTAACGTGGGCGCAAGTGAAATTCAGCAAACAAAAACGCTTGGCTTTGGCTCTCAATCGGCGCAGGCGCAATACGATGGTATGGTTGATAGGTATATGGATGCGTTAAAGCAAAAGTTCCGTCCAGAATTCTTAAACCGTATTGACGACATAATCGTGTTCCATAAGCTTGCAAAAGAGGACACCGCGCGCATTGCCGAAATTTTACTTTCCTCACTAAGAAAACGTCTTGCTGTAATGGACGTAAAATTAGAAGTTACACCTGACGCTATGGACTGGATTACCGAAAAGGGCTATGATGAAGCATACGGCGCACGTCCGCTAAAAAGGGTTATACAGCGACACGTTGAAGATAGGCTTAGCGAAGCAATTTTGCGCGGCACCATAAAGGAAAATTCAACCGTAACAATCGACGCTGAAAATGGCGAGCTTGTCGTAAGATAGCCTAGTTATAAAGTAGTTTTATTAAATTTTCTAACCGATATATAACTTGTGGGTATAAAAAAATTTTAATATAAAATTTTAATATAAAAAAGGATTTTGCCACCCTTGCGTAGTAATATTATACAGGAGGGCAAAATATGAAATTTGAAATTATCGGCAGAAATTACGACGTAGGTGAAAAATTAAGACAAGTAACCGAACAAAAACTCTCCAAACTGGAAAAGTATTTTGGCGATGAAGAGCCTACCGCAAAGGTTACCTTCAAAAAGCAATCTACATCCTTTACGATAGAGGTTATGCTTGATTACGTAGGCAAGCTTGTTAGGGCAACCGCAACGGGTGATAATTTTTACGACAATCTTGACGTAGTTCTTCCTAAACTGGAAGGGCAGATAAGAAAGTATCGCACAAGATTTGACAAGCACAATAAAAACTCCGCTTATCGTGAAGCTGTGCTTTACGGCGGAGAAATTGATAAAAAGATGAGCATCGTCAAGGAGAAAAAGTTTAAGCTTAAACCTATGACGATTGAAGAAGCGATAGAAGAAATGGAATTGTTAAACCATTCTTTCTACGTTTTCTTGGAAGCAAAAAGCAATACCGTGCAGGTATTGTATTTGAGAAACGATGGAGATTTAGGGCTTATCGAACCTACTGTTTAACAAAAAGGGTTTACTTTTTAGGTTCGCAAAAATAACGGTAGTGTAAAAGCTATTGCCCGAAAGAATTAAAAATGCAAACAGGTATATCAACAGCATCTCTTTTCGGGCGCAAGCATACCGAAGACGCACTCGAATATTTATCGAACAAGGTTGAAACGGCAGAAGTTTTTCTAGAAAGCTACTGCGAATACAACAAAGAGTTTGGCGCACTCTTGCAAAGTAGGCAGGGCAAATTGGCGGTGCATTCCGTCCATACTTTGACTACTCAGTTTGAGCCTCAGCTTTACAGCGTGAACGAGCGGGGGCAGCAAGATGCGTTTAAGCTGCTTGACGACACGATGGCGGCTGCCCAAATGATTAAAGCAAAGTTCTATACCTTTCACGGAGTTGCGCGGTTTAAGCGCACGCCAATGGTGCTTAACTTTGACAGGATTGAGGCAATTACCCGTCGCATTATGAAGGTTTGCGAGGCGCACGGAGTAACGCTTGCGTATGAAAACGTGCATTGGGCGTATTACAACTACATAGGTTTTTTTAGCGAACTTAGAAAAAGAATTCCTTCTCTTAAAGGAACGCTTGATATTAAACAAGCGCGTCAAAGCGGTATAGATTACCGTGAATATTTGGCGGAGATGGGCGCATCGATAGTTACCGCGCACCTTTCCGACCTTAAAGAAGACGGCAAAATGTGTTTACCGGGCAGGGGAGTAACCGATTTTAAGGAACTGTTTACTCGCCTACGCGACGTGGGGTTTGACGGCGCGCTTATATTGGAGGTGTATCAAAATGATTTCACAACCTTGGAGGAGCTTATAGACTCCTACGAATACGTTAAAGACCTTGCAAAAAGAGTGTTTGCAAAATAATGCGGTTAAGTGCTGCTTTTTAGAAATTTCAATGTTATTAAAAATTATAAATAATAAGAAACCATTAAAATCAGCTGTCCGCAAAGTTTGTTTTTTGAAAAGGCAAATAGTCAAGGGTATTTAACAATCTAATTAGCAAAACAAACTGTTTTGATAAATTAGATAATAATCAACTTAATAAAATAATATTAAAAGAAAAAAGAATAATAAAAGGAAAAGCCGTCGGCACTTCG
>JAZSKW010000022.1:0-2436 GCA_045535015.1 Christensenellaceae bacterium | reverse complement strand
CCATAGTTTTCATTTTTACCATGTAATTACCCTCTTTCCTTGAGATTTTATAAAATAATAGAGTGTGTTTCTCTTTTATTCCTAACCTACATTTTACAATATTAGAAGTTCTTTGTAAAATGTTATGCACGTATACAATGGGTTTTTACAATATTTCTACAAATAAAAAGTTACTTGCAAAATTAAAAGCACCTGCTGTGAAACAGGTGCTTTGCTTCATTTTACAATTATTACGGGAACATCAGCACTTTCCAAAATAGCTTGGCTGACGCTGTTTCTTAACAAACCTTCCAGCTTCCCGAAGCCACGACTGCCAATAACAATTGCATCGCAGTCTTCAGTTTTTTCTGCGCGCAAGATGTGTTCCACAATATTACCGCCACGCTCCAACAAATAGGAGCAGCTGATTTGTTGACCACGCATCACAGAACGTGCAGCATCTAAAACTTCGTCACCAATTTGTGCCGTCAAGCAGTCCCCATCAGCAAACAAAACGGGCACAGGTGCATTTTTTGGCGCAACAGTCATAATTACTAGGCTGCCTCCGCTCATCTTTACAAGGGCGCAAGCATATTCGAGGGCACGCCAAGAATAATCACTACCGTCAATTGCCACGAGTACTCGCTTTAACATAGGCTTATTTTACAATCAGAACAGGAACGTTTGCGTATTGAGCAACCTTGGAGCTTACGCTACCCAAGAAGAATTCCGCAATACCGGAAAGACCACGGCTACCTAATACGATGGCGTCGCATTCAGCTTTTTTGGTTAAAGCAATAATGCGCTCGGAGGGATGACCAACCTCGAGGGAATATTCAACTTTGTGGGGATAGTTAGCCATTTTTTCTTGTGCCATTTCTAAAACTTTATCGCCAATTTTTTCTAATTCGTTATTGCCTTGTTGTACGGTGGAATGGTCTAAGGGAATAGCTAACAAAGCAGCGTTGTTGTAGGGTTGGATTACGTTGGCAACAACAATAGTGCTTTCAAATTTTTCACCCAGAGCAACTGCGTGTTCCAATGCGCGCCAGCTACCTTCACTGCCGTCTACGGGTACAAGAATTTTTTTGAACATATTTAAACACCTCCACGTGTTGGTTGTATGTTTTGGTGAGGAAAACCTAACATATCTCTACGATAGTATATTCTTTAGGTAACGCTAAAAATCCTGCCAAATTATCTGCCGCCACGTTTTTTTCTAGCTTCGTGAATGCGTTGAGATTTTTTGCTGAATTTTTTAGGTTCAAGTACTTGATTTTGAGCAGCTGCCGCCTGGCTGGGAGTTTGCTCATTTAAAATGGGTTCGCCTTTGATAAAGTAGTAGTAAAGGAGAATGACACCAATGCCCAACAAAGGCAAGCTGCCAACCCAATATTTGTATTCACCGGATGCGATGCAGATAAAATCAAAGAAGATTACGCAAGCGGGAATGCAGATGATTTGGGTCCAACGGCTTAAAGTGCTTTCTTTGCCCATGCAACGCACAACCAGTGCGTAAGCCAAGAACGCAACTGCAAAGGAAATTACAGACATAAAAATCAAGAAAAAGAAAAATTCAAAATTCATTCTAAAAAACAGCCTCCTAAATATATTACTACATTATTATTGTTGATTTTGTTGAGCTTCGATTGCTGCGCGCTCAGCTTTTCTCTTGCGAGTGTAATCGGTTACTAAATATTCACTATCTTCTAAAATAACGAGACCATTGATAACATTCTTTTCTAAGTAGGGAAGAAATGCTTCCAGTTTTTCACGAGTGTCTACAATTTCGATGATGATGGGGTAATTGGCATTACCGCTAACAAAATAATTGATTGCCCTGCCAACACCACGCAGTTTAGTTGCATAGCCTTCAATACCTTTAATAACGGTACCGCCTGCCAACTGCAAACGTCTTGCTTCTTCGATGATTGCTTTGTACAAGGGTTTATCGTCAAGCATAACGTCTTCGCCGGTGTAAATTTTCAAAAAAGTAATTTTTTCAAATTCCAATGCCATATATATCACTCCTGTCTAGATGAATTTGCATAAACCACAACTTTATTATAGCAGTTTTGGAATGTTAAGGTAAGAAAAATTTTCGCGACAGCTTTTAAAAATTTTCTTATGTATACAAAATGTAGGCAGGAGATTTTAAACCTGCGTAGAATACTATATATACACAAAGAGATAGGGAAACATTCCCGAAACACACAATATGTTTTGTTAACTTCTTAACAGTTTTGCTGTTAGTTGTTATATAGGTGCTTGGTTTACAACAAAGGAGGGCTTGCCATGTTAAAGAAGAAATTTATTCTAGTTAGCGGCAGAGTAGTGCAAGCCGCTGCGTGCTACTTGGTGTAGACCCACTATTGCGTAACATACATTTGGAAAGTTGATTATTGGACGCAATCAACTCACCCCCCATCCCATACAATAGCTGCTGTGTCCGTCTGC
>JAZSKW010000009.1:0-4476 GCA_045535015.1 Christensenellaceae bacterium | reverse complement strand
CCGCCAAGCCCCCCACCGGATGTCGCCCGTAAGAGGGAGGCCCCGCAGGGGCCGACCGGCCCTTATAAAAAAAACTTCAAAAAGTGTCAAACTATTTGTGGGCGTGCGGTTAGTTCAAATCAATATCAATTTTAGTTTCGTCCAGTGTATATGCCGTTCCTACTGATGTTGTACTAAACGCCTTCCCGTCTGGGTCTAAGATTATCTGCTGGTTTATAAAAACGTTCATTGCCGTTTTAATTTCGCTCTCGGTCAAGTTCGCTCTTGGATTCGGTATCTTTAAATAGGTTGTGCGATTCTTGGTCTGCGTGTCTTCTATTATTGTATAATCAAGACCTACTGCCAATTCGCTTGAACTCGTTATACTATCTGCCATTATTTATCTCTCCTTTATGGCTCTGGTTCGTCTTGGTTAATTCTCATAGTTACACCTAAATTTATTGATTCGCTTGGTGTTATTAATGCTATATTTCCAGTTGCGCCTGTTATATAGCTATATGATGTATAGACTACTACTTCAATTTTTACTTTGTTTCCGCTCAAATATGCGTTTGCTACTGCTTTATCACTCACGCTTGAAGGTAAGTAAAATTTTGTAGTAATGATATTTTCGGTTGTGTTTAATTCTACTTCGTGTGTTAATAGTGTCCCTTTGGTTCCAAATCTTACATACCATGTATTGCCGCTAATTATTTCATAATCAATAGTCGGCTTTAAGATGTTAAATTCGCTAGTTAAAATTATCTGGTCTGCGTTTAAATTACTAAGTCTGTAAATACGGTTTAACGCTGTTTTTACTTGGCTAGTATTTGCTAACGGATTAATTTTAAAATTTTTATTCAGCGTCATTGATACTGGATTTTCAGTATCTGGATTGCTGATGACTTTTATGCTTTTAACGTCTGTGAGATTATAAGCCATAACCTCACGCCCTATCCTGCCAACTCTTCGTTAGTGCTAATATTGGTAACGCAAATTGCGTCGTTGTAAGTATTGCGTGAAAGTCCAATAATTGCGCGTGCCGCGTCATTTACTTGCTGATACGTTGCATTACGGTTCGCAAGACAGCTTTTATTTAAGTTGGTCTCAATGTCTTTGCCGAGTGCGTCTGTCGATACAATAACAATTTTTTCGACCTTGCCAATTTGTGTATCTGCCGCCATTTCCTACACCACCTTAAAAAATTACGATTTTATTTGACGTTACGATTTGAACGCCTTTAATACCAATCCAGTTAAAGCCGTTTTTAGACTTCATTTTTGTCGCCAATGCGCCGCCTTGATTCGTGTTAAATTCTTTGCATTTACGGCGAATTTCTTCAATTTGCGCGCCGCTTGTAATGTTCTCGGGTTTAATACCGTCAATCGTGATGTTTAACGTGCTTTCATCTGCAAACACGTTTTTTACAATAAGTCTGCTAATTGCCGCCATTTTTTACACCGCCTTTATACTTCCCATTTAACGTCCATTGTATTTGTTAAACTGTCGGCGCGTCCATTCGCCAATTCCAAGAAAAAGTTCAGAACGTCGGTATTGTCCTGAAGGCTGTTATCGGCGTTAACTTTGGAAATCTGCAAACTTTTTTTTCCTGCCGCCGTCGTCCCTTCGGGTGCCAAATAGCCGTCCTCGTCCAACGCAACCTGCACACGGGTTGTACCCTGTATGGCGTCGGTATAGCCTGTTTTTTCCATTGCCATTTTTTTCACTCCCAACTAGATTTGTGGTTATATTATAAGATAAGAGACAAAAAAAATAAAGTGGGTATAATGCTTATTATGACGCGGTTTTTTTAAATTTTGTTGTTCTAATTCCTTGTATGTTTTGTTATGATTTTGCCTATGTTTTGTATGATTGTTTTAGAACTTATGTTCCAATTAATTTGCATATTTTTAGAATAAATGTTACAATACGAATGGAACAAATTTCAATCATTTAAGATACAAATTCGGTGGGGAATTTTCATACAATTCCCCCAAATTTAGGGGGTGGTAAAATGATTAGTTTTGAAGGTTCTGACGGTACAAAATATTTTTTCTCGGTTGAATCAGTTGATTGCATTACATTCGATAAAGCTAATTTGCTGATTTGGTATCACGAAGAAAACGGCAAGAAATATTTTATTAAAGTTAAAGTCCGTTCTGAAGCTTATGCAAAAAAAGTTTTTGAGGAGGTGCTTAAAAATGTTGTTGTTTACTAAGCCAAATAATATGGCTGCTAATCGGGTTATTATTCCGCTCTCTCGTGTTTTTGATATTTACGCTACAGATTGTTCAATTAATATCAATTACGATTCGGGCGAATTTGTAGAGGTTGCAGGAAAGTTTGAAAAAAAGATTGAAACTGTTAGAGTTACTTTCGATTCGGCTGATGAGGTCGATAAACTTTTTAGGCAGTTCTATAAGGCTGTAAATTCTAACAGTCACGCTTTTTATATCGCTAATGACGCGAAGAAAAATTGATTAAAGGAAGTGGAAAATGTGGAAAAGCAACGCCAAATTCTGCAAGTTAAAGAGCAGGAATTTTATCAACAGATTAACCCTGATACAGGGGAGGTTATCGGCGATATTAAAAAGGTTGATGTAATTTTAAAGGAAGTTCCTAGAACTGGCTTTGCCATTACCTATCTTGCTACTATTATTAATCTGATTGATAACATCGGTAATAAAAAAATGCAGGTCGTTAAGTATATCCTGCAAAAAATGGATTCAAATAACAAACTTTCTGAAACGGTTCGGGAGATTGCAAAAGGTTCGGGTTGTTCTCTTCAAACTGTTAATGATACGCTTAAAACGCTTGAAGAGTGCCAAATTATTGCTCGCAAGGTCGGTACCGTTATGCTCTCGCCCAAATTGGCGCACAAAGGCAACGCCAAAAAGGAACGTTACCTTATGACTAAATTTTTGCAAATTGAAAATTCAGAAGCTGAAGAAGAATAATTTTTCGGTTCTTTAAAAAAAATTAGGTCGGCAGTATTTCAAAATACTTGCCGTCTTTTTTTATGTAGCCGCGTTTCTCAAGCCAGCGGATATATTTGCGCGCGGTCGGTTCACAAATGTTTAGCTCTCTACAAATATTTTTCAACAAAATAGTTTCTTGGTCGTGTATGTAAATATATTTGTAGATTCTGTCCGCAAAACGATTAACAAATTTCATTTGCGCCCTCTTCTTTCAAAACGTTTCGGTTTTCCGAAATTCGGTTGTTCTAATTCGATTTGCAACTTTGTTCTAATTATGTTAGAATACACATTGAAAGGAGATGTTGAAATTGAAACTCAAGAGATTTGGAACCCCCCGCGGGAAACTGAAAGTTTTACTTGGTATCAAAGTTGGTCGGTTGTATGATTTCCCCATTTGTTACCGCACGGATTCACGAGCCGACGTGGCACGGTTGCTCATCAATTTTAGACACGCCCGCCGCGAAGTTAAAAAGTTGCATTCTTCTTTGGCTTTCAATTTGTTTGAGCCTTACACTTTGCGCTGGGTTGCGGTTCACGCTTGCGAAATTTACATCATCGACGAAGACGATTGCTCCAAAATTTTTCGGTTCAATTCGGCGGTTAGCGACGCGATTACCGACACGGTTAAATAGAACACGAACACGGAAATTAATCACGGAATGTTTTGCTGGGTTTTTTGGGGGGCTGGTTTTTTTTGGTTGCGTTGGGGGGGCGGCGGCGGGGGCGCAGCCCCCGCGCGCGCAGCGCGCAGCCGCCCGCCGAATGGACGCGGCAGGGCGGCGCCGCCGCCCCAATAAAAAGACACCGCGCCGCGAATGCAAAGGGCGGGGCGCCCCGCCCGCGCCAGCGGCGCGGGCGTTTGAGCGCCGCGAAGCGCAAGGACGCGCAAGCGGCGCCGCGCGGCGAAGCGCAAGGACGCGCAAGCCGCGCTACCTAGGATTGTGTAACGCTATCAGCGGCGGCGGTAGCGGAGCCGTTGCCGCAGGTTTTTTTTCGAGCGGAGCGAATGAGGTTTACCGAATGAGCGGAGCGAAGAAAAAAACCTAGCCGCCCGCCCCGTGTCGCGCGGAGCCGCCGCAGGCGGCGGAGCGCACGGATTAGGCGGGCGGCGTGCGGCAACGTGCGGAGCGTAACAGCCGCAGGCGACCGCCGCCGCGTTTTTTTTCTTTTGCCGTTTTTCCAGTTACAAAAATTTGTGCGCTTAGTTTATACCGCCCCTGTGTGCTTTTTTCGGTAAAAAAAAAAAAGATAGGATCGGAGCGGCGGGGCCCCCCGCAGGGGGGCCAGCGCGCGTAAAGCGCGCCCCGCTGTAGGTCCTCCGCAGCGAGGGCGCGCGGAGCGCGCGTAGCGCGGAGATCCCTTTTTTTTTTTTAAGTGTTTTTTCGTCTGAGCGGAGCGAAGCGGAGCGAAGAAAGAAAAAACACGTCCGAAAAAATTCACACTCGAAGGTGGAACGCTGAAGTTTCTGTTATTCCCGCGCCGCAGTTGAGGTAATGTTCCTACCCGCAAAATGCAATTT
>JAZSKW010000010.1:0-169886 GCA_045535015.1 Christensenellaceae bacterium | reverse complement strand
CCTTAAAATTTAAGGTTCTTTTTTTCGTTATCTTGCGTTTTCTAATTCTTGTGCTTGTTTATATTCTTTTAAGTTAAATCCGTCTGGTTTTTTATAGTCAAATTTTCCGTCTTTCATGTCTTCGTACATTTTTAATAAATTTACTTCCTGAAACAATGTAGTTTCTACAGTGTAAGGGCTATTTACTCCGTCAATTATCATCATAATATCGCCTTGAAGTCTTATATCCAAGTAAGCCCCTGCTTCATTAATCAATGAAGATGTAAACAACATATCTCTTTGGAAGGTTTTTATGTGGTTTTTGTTGTAATTACTTTCTATAATTAAATCTTCGTGATTTTTTACTTCGTCAGCGTTTTCACTCACTGTTTCGCAATAACTTATACCAGTAATTTTATAAGTGTAGTCGTGTCTAAAAGTTTTACTATTATAGTGGTAATCCACAACTTCCACATGGTAAGGCAAAAAGCCAATTTGTCTTACAATATCTTCGTTTTCTACGTCATTTAAATTAAAAATTTCATTAAATTTTACGCGATATTCTTCTGTGTCTTCAGCAAGTTCAAAAAGAATTTTATAATCTGATTGATGCTCCTCAAATTCCATTTGTGTAAATACTTCATTTAATGCGTCTAAATAAAGTAGCGCATTTCCGCTTTCCTCTGCTTCTACTAATGCATTATAGTAATGTATTAAAACGTTAAATATAGCATAATTTTTTGTAAAGTCGCCATTTTCATATTCTGCATTATAATAAACCTGAATTTCGGCATTACTGTCTTGTGGCTCTAAAAATCTTACGTGAGTGATTTCTTGGTTGTGTAAAAAATTATACATAGTGTCTTGTTTCATTCTATTAGTAAGGGTTTCGTCAACCATTTCAAATTTAGTTTGCACTTCTTTTTTAAAAGCAGCGTTTCCCTCAGTTTGGTTGTAGATAATATATCCTACGCCCGCTCCAAGCGCGACAACGACTAACACTATAACCAACGCCCAAACTAAAACCTTCTTTTTTCTTTTTTGCATAAATGCCTCCTTGTAAATAAAAAAGTGTCGAATACCAAGCGGTAAACGACACTTACAAAGCTCCTTTATCGCCTAGTTGCGACACTAACCATAAAATACTTGAACTAAAGAATTATATGTGTTGCGAAAAGGGACACTCTGCCCTAGGAGAATGCCTTAGTTCAAATATATTTAGTTAGGTCGCACATATATTATAGCACTATTTTTACAACAAAGCAACAAAAAAAATCTTAATACATAAAACCACATTACAAAGCAATATAAAACCCCGAACTAATTTTGTTCGGGGTTTTAATGTTATATCTTAGCGCTGGTTTTTAGGACCACTGTTTCTTTCCCAAAAAACGCCGTCTTCATAGCCTTGAATGCGGTCGCCTAAATTGCTATCTAACAGCCTTTTTTCAGCCCACGCACAGTAGAGTGGGTTTTGCTCTATATCAATAAAGTTTCTGCCAAGTTTTTTTGCTACGACACCCGTCGTTCCGCTACCTGCAAATGGGTCTAAAACAAGGTCGCCACTGTTAGAACTTGCCAAAATTAGTTTTGCAATAAGTTTTTCCGGTTTTTGCGTAGGGTGGGCGGTGTTTTCAGGCATAGACCAATAGGGTATTGCTATATCGTCCCAAAAGTTTGAGGGGCAAGTGTTGCGATAGTTACCCTCCGCCGTTTTTTCCCAATCCTTTGGCTTGCCATTTTCCTTATAAGGCGCAAGCACCTTTTTGCGAATTTTAACTGCGTTTAGGTTAAAGATATACTCGTTTGATACGGTGGCAAAATATATATCTTCCATACCGTTTTTCCAGTTAGATTTAGCACCTCTCCCCTTTTCACGTTGCCAAGTAATGCGGTTGCGCAAAATAAAATATTTGCTTAATATATTGCCGATTACTATTGAACTTTTCCAATCACAGCAGACGTATATACTCGCCGTGCTTTTAAGCTTTGGCAAAATTGCTTTAATCCACTTTTCAGTGTAGGTGTAATACTCTTCTTCCGCACGCGCCAAAAAGGTGTTTCCGTGAAAATTTTTGTTTAAATTATATGGCGGGTCAACGATAAGCAAATCAACCGAACCGTCCTCAACAAGAGTAATGCCCTTAAACATATCTCCCAAAAGGGTTTTATTGATGGGTGGGCATTCGGCTTTTTCTACACGCACGCAACGCGCAAGATATTTATCTGCCTCGGTTAGAGGAAAATCTATTGTTTTGTTTCTTAACGACTTCATTTTAATTTATAAAATAACCTTTATTTAATTTATAAAACAATCGTTGTTTTGTTTGGTTTTAGTGATATAGGTAAACTTCGTTAGCGGTTTATATTAAACTTTATTTGTCAAAAAGTTTTAACCAAGCGTCTATTTTGCTGATTAAATCTTCATTTCCCTTGGTTTTTTGCAAAACCTCAGTCAAGTTTAAAATAGCATCTTGCTTGTCGGCTAAAATTCTGCGAAGCTTACGTGCCGCGTCTATTTCGCTTGGTGAGAGCAAAAGTTCTTCCTTTCTAGTGCCCGATTTATACAGGTCGATTGCGGGGAAAATTCTTCTTTCGCTAAGCGCGCGCGACAAATGAATTTCCATATTGCCGGTGCCTTTAAACTCCTCGTAAATAACGTCGTCCATACGGCTGCCCGTTTCAACGAGGGCGGTTGCGATAACCGTTAGGCTGCCGCCATTTTCGATATTTCTTGCCGAACCGAAAAAGCGTTTAGGTCCGTGGAGTGCAGTGGGGTCTATACCGCCTGACAACACTTTGCCCGAGCTTTCAACCACGTTGTTATAAGCCCTTGCAAGCCTTGTGATAGAGTCAAGTAGCACTACAACGTCTTTACCCATTTCCACAAGCCCTTTTGCCCTGCTTGCGACAAGCTCGGCAATCTTTACGTGATGCTCTGCACTTTCGTCAAAAGTCGAATACACCACCTCTCCTTTAATACTGCGTTTTAGGTCGGTTACTTCCTCGGGACGCTCGTCTACAAGCAAAACAATAAGTTTTACTTTGGGATAGTTTTGCTCAATGGCTTTTGCAACGTTTTTTAACAGCGTCGTTTTGCCTGTTTTTGGGGGTGCCACAATCAAGCCCCTTTGTCCCTTACCAATCGGTGCGAAAAGGTCTATAATTCTTGCCGTCATATCAGCATCGTCTACCCTTTCTAACTTTAACGTTTCGGTAGGGTAGCACGGAACAAGCTCGTCAAAATTAGCGCGCTTTTCGGCATCTTCGGTGGGACAACCGTTTACGCTTATGACGTTTTGAATGGCAGGCAGCTCGTTATCCTTAACAAACTTTGCGACAGCCCTTACCCTATCGCCACGGCGAACATTATATTTTCTTATAAGGTGCGGCGGCATATACGCATCGTCAGCAGAATTGTCAAAGTTGTTGGCACGCAAAAAGCCATACGTTTGAACGTCCTCAAAAATACCTTCCACCGTCATATCTGCGGCTTCCTTTTTGCAATCGGCAAAATGCAAGGACCTATCCACCGGCATAATACCTAAGGGGTTGTCATTTTCGGTGATTAAAAATTGACTTAAATCTACCTCTATTTTTGGGGGTGCGCCCTTTTTTGCAGGCATAACCGCCGCCATTTCTCCACTTCGAATTGCCATAATTTCACGAATTAACTGGAATTTGTTTTTAGACGTGGGCGATTTTACACCTATCGCTCTGCCAAGCGCACGTAGCACGTCAAGGTGTTGTTCATTAAGTTCTGTTTCGGTAAAATTCTTAAATCTCATAAAATTACCTCTTAATAGTTTGTCGCTGATACTGTTGACACTTAAAAATTTATCGCGACTTTTACTGCTTTTATTTTTTGATTTTAATATCTTAACTTAAATTTATATTATGATTTAAGTAGTTTTGGCTTTATTTTTACTCTTTTATTTCTTTTGCGTTTGCTTTTATTGCTTTTGCAGCCGTTATGCCGGAGGTAAATGCAAAGGTTAGGTTATATCCTCCGCAATCTCCATCTACGTTCAAAACCTCGCCTACAAGATAAAGGTTTTTAGCAAGTTTACTTTCATAGGTTAAGGGGTTTACGTCATCGGTTATTATTCCGCCTTTGGTAACCTGCGCGTGATTAAAACCAAGTGTGCCTGTAACCTTTAAGGTAAGTCCTTTTACGGCAGCGGCTAATTGCTGCACGGTGGGAGTGTTGGCGAACTTTGGTGTGTTGTGGGTGTTGGCGTTGTTGGAAGTGCTTGATGCGTTGTTTGTGCCGCTTTTAGTAGCAACCGTTTTATATAAAGCCTGTCCTACTCGCTTATTAATTAGCCCTAGGTAGCAATCTGCGCCATCCATACCCGGTTTATGTTGTCTATCTTGCAATATAGATGTTATTTCGCCAATGGTAAGTTCTGGTAAAAACTCAATTTTAACGGACGGGTTTTGTGCCGCAACAAGCGCTGCCGACACCTTGAAAACAGCATTGCCCGATATGCCAAACTCAGTAAAAAGTATGTCGCCAACCGCTTGCTTTACTTGTGTCTTGCCATCATAAGCAATGATGCGTGCAGTTTCCTTTATGCCTTTTAAACCGCGAATTTTTTCCGTTTCAGTTTTAAGCTGAACAAGTGAGGGATAAAGTGTGGTTTTTTTATGACCTAATTTTTCTGCTAAGCGGTAGGCTGAGCCGTCCGTTCCAAACTGTTTTGCAGTGCAACCGCCAACGGCTAAAACTACGTTTTTTGCCGTGAAGGCTTCTCCCCCGCATAATACAGTATATTCGCCATTTTTTAAGGAAATGCCATCTACCCTTTTGCCCGTATAAACCGCACAGCCCCTATCACTTAGGTATGCACGGATAATGTCGGTTACGGCATTTGCTTGCTTGGATAGAGGATACATTTTACCCTCCGCCCCCTCTGTAAGCGGTATGCCCATTTTATAAAAGTAATTTTTTAGGTCAAGCGATTTTTCCGTTGACAAAAAGGCTTCAATAAACTGTTTATCGCCGTAAAAATTTTCAGCTTTGATGCTTTTGTTTGTAAGGTTGCCTTGTCCGTTGCCTGTTGCCGATAGTTTTTTTGCAACCCTATCGTTAGCCTCTAAAATTAAGACACGGTTGCCTAAAAAAGCTTCGTTGCCGCTCAAAAGTTCAACGGCGCACATTAGCCCGGAAGCACCGCCACCGATTATAATGGTATTAAATTCTTTCAAAATTTTTCTCCAAAAATAAATTTTGTTTGATTTTTATATAAGATTTTTTTGATTTTGCAAATTGTTGTTTTACAAAAGTATAACCGAAAAGCCCGCTGAATAAAAAGTGGGATTATGGCAGTTATTAACCAATTTAGTTGTAAATTAAATTAAAAAATAAAAAAATTGGAAAATTGGAAAAATAAATGAAATTTTTATGTGATAGATAAAAAATAAATTGAAATTAAAGGGATATTAGGGTTGAAAGGTCTTCTACCTTGTCGGCAAAGACTTTGGCACCGGCATCTAAAAGCTGCTCTTTTGTTCTATATCCCCAAAGAACCGCTATTCCGCGAGTGCCTGCATTTATAGAAGTAATCACGTCCGTTTCGCCATCGCCCACAAAATATGCGCGCTCCGGACTAACGCCAAGCTCTTTTAAGACGGCAAGTGTTGCAGTTTTATCTGGCTTGCATTTTACGTCGTTACGTTGACCGATAACGGCATCAAAACCAATATCCTTGAAAAATACTTTGACCAAGTCATCAGTATTGCGCTGTGGCTTGTTGGTGATGATAATCAGTTTATATCCGCGCGCTTTTAGCTCTAATAAAAGCTCGTTAATGCCGTCGAAAGGCACGGTCAAGCGGCTAACCGACGAAGCGTAAACGTCGTTATAATATTTATGCACTTCTTCCACGTGAGCATCGATAACATCTTTGCCCATACAGCGCATAACGAGGTTGCGCGAACCGTTGCCAATAAAGCGGACGATGCTTTGCTTGTCGAGGGTGGGATACCCAAATTTTTCCATTGCAACGTTGATAAACGCACGAATATCGCGCACAGTGTCAAGCAACGTTCCGTCAAGGTCAAATATGACTGCTTTTGCAGCGTTTTGGGTAGTGGTGTTTTGCATATTTTATGTTTTGTGTATGTTTATATTGTGTTTATTTGAGTTAGGTTATGTTATATTTGGGCTTTTTTTATTGAAAAACTTTTAATCAATTACATTTGCTCTACCGTTTCGATGCCGAGTAGAGTGAGCGCATTTGTAAGGGTGATTTTAACAGCCTTTGCAATAGACAAACGGAAGTTACGTGTGTTTTCGTCAGTAATTGCAATCTTGCAGTCAATATAGAATTTATTAAATGCAGATGCAAGGTCAAGCGCGTATCTTGTTACTAATGACGGCTCGTATTTTTCGCCTGCGGCTTTAACAATCTCGGGGAATCTGCCAAGCTCGGCAATAACGTCGTATTCAGCATCACACATTTCAACGTCTGAATATTCGTTTGGCTCGCCAAGTTTGTTTAATATGCTGTTGCAACGTGCAACGGTATACTGAACGTAAGGACACGTTTCGCCTTCAAACGATAAAACTCTATCATAGCTAAAAACAATATCCTTAATTTTATTGTTGCAAAGGGCACCAAAAATAACTGCACCGGTGCCGACTGCCCTTGCGATGTTTTCTTTATCGGGAAGAGAAGGATTTTTTTGTTCGATAACTTTATATGCTTCCTCTATGGTCTTATCAATTACGTCCTCTAACAAAACGACTTGACCTTTACGTGTGCTCATTGAGCCGCTTTCCAAGGACACCATGCCATATGCAACGTGCACCATATCCTTTGCCCAAGGCTTGCCCATAAGCTCTAACACCTTAAAGAACTGCTTAAAGTGTAGGTTTTGCTGATATGCAACGACGTATAAGCATTTATCAAAGTTGTAAGTGTTTTTACGGTATACTGCGGCTGCAATGTCACGTGTTGCATATAAGGTGGAGCCGTCCGACTTCAAAATTAAGCAAGGTGGCATACCGTATTCTTCTAAATCAACAATAGATGCGCCGTCAGAAATTTTCAAAATGTTCTTTTCGCGCATTTCGTCAACAACAGGTTGCATTTTATCGTTATAAAAGCTTTCGCCCGCGTAAGAATCAAAAGTTACGTTTAAGAGCTTATAAATTTTATCAACCTCTTTCAAAGTTATAGACTTAAACAGCTCGAAAAGAGAGTTGCTTTCTTTGTCGCCCTCTTCAATCATTTTGAAATAGCGTCTTGCCTCGTCGTCAAGAGAGGGGTCGCGCTCTGCCTCGTCGTGAAATTTAACGTAAATTCTGGATAATTCCTTTAAGCCCTTTTCTTTTACAGCTTCGATACTAGACCATTTTTTAAATGCAACGATAAGTTTGCCAAACTGCGTGCCGTAATCGCCAAGGTGGTTTATACCAACAACCTTATATCCCAAAAACCTGAAAATTTTGCAAAGTGCACTGCCGATAACGGTAGTGGACAAGTGCCCGATATGAAACTGCTTTGCAATGTTTACGGAAGAATAGTCGATGCAGATAGTTTTGCCGTTACCGATTGTATCAGAGCCATAAAGATTGCTTTCGCTAATAATCTTTTTAAGCAAGCCGTCTGCAAAGCCTTTGCGGTTTACCTTAAAGTTTAAATAGCCACCGATTGCCTCGCAAGAGGAAATGTTTTCGTCAAGAGTAAATGCGTTTTTTAACTCCTCGGCAATTTTAACCGGTGCTTTATGCATAATTTTTGCAAGCTTAAAGCAAGGCAACGCATAGTCGCCCATTTCTTTATTCGGGGGAATTTCAATAAAAGAAATTAATTCCGCTGTATCAATGCCCTCTACGTTTAATTTACTTACGATATAACTTTTGTAATCCATAATATCTCTCTATAATTACTTCAACAACTTACTATAATTACTTCGCTTTTTATATTAACACATTTTTTTGCAAAAGGCAAACCAAAAACTTGTGTTTTTTTGCCGTTTGGATTATAATGTAAGTCAAAGTATACAAAAAAACATTTTTGGAGAAGGTAAAGATGAAATTAGGCGTTGTTGGTCTACCTAACGTTGGCAAATCTACACTTTTTAACGCAATTACAAAGGCAGGGGCTGAATGTGCAAACTATCCCTTTTGCACCATAGAGCCAAACGTTGGCGTGGTTGCCGTGCCTGACGCAAGACTTGAAGTGCTTGGCAAACTTTACAACACCAAAAAAATTACCCCTGCCGTTGTGGAATTTGTTGATATTGCAGGGCTTGTTAAGGGTGCTAGCAAAGGCGAAGGTCTTGGCAATAAGTTTTTGGCAAACATTAGGGAAACTGACGCTATCGTGCACGTTGTCCGTTGCTTTGAGGATGAAAACGTAACCCACGTTGATACTGACGTAGACCCTTTGAGAGATATTGAAACTATAAATTTAGAGTTAATTTTTGCTGATACTGACAGTGTAAAAAAGCGCCTTGACCGTGCCATCAACATGACCAAAACGGGCGACAAAAAATATAAAATTGAGGCGGAGTTTTTGCAAAGGTTATTTGACCACCTTTCCGATTTGAAGCCCGCAAGGACACTCACCTGCACCGATGACGAAAAAGAATATCTTAATACCCTTTTCTTAATCACGTCAAAGCCCGTTATATACACGGCAAACATTGGCGAAAAGGATATGGGCAAGCCCGAAACTGACCTTCCATTAGCAATGAAAGTTATTGACTTTGCTAAGAGCGAGGGCGCAGAAAGTATGGTTATTTGCGCAAAAACCGAAGAGGAACTTTCCTCTCTTGAAGAAGACGAGCAAGCCTTGTTTTTAGAGGAATTTGGTTTGACGGAGAGCGGTCTTGACCGTCTTATTAAAAAATCATATAAACTTTTAGGACTTATCAGTTACCTTACTGCCGGCGAAAAAGAGGTGCGTGCTTGGACTATTGAGCAAGGCACTAAGGCTCCGCAAGCTGCCGGTAAAATTCATACCGATTTTGAAAAGGGCTTTATCCGCGCGGAGATTGTTGACTACGATATTTTGGTAGACCTTGGCTCCTTTAACGCAGCAAAAGAAAAAGGCAAGGTGCGCTCTGAGGGTAAAGAATACGTCATAAAAGACGGCGACGTTGTTTTGTTCCGCTTTAACGTTTAATTTATAAGCTTTACCTACGCATTTGATACGAAAGCTATAAAAAACAATAAAATAAGGCATACAAATAATTTGTATATAAAAACTTTGTTTAGCAAAACCGCCTTGAAGTTGATTTTAGTCAACTTCAAGGCGGTTTGTTTTTGTTTTTTATTATTTGGCGTTTTATTATCTTTTTATTGTTTATAATGCTTTTGGCTTTTCAATTTAATAAAAGAATATAATTGCCATGCGTTATAAACAACGTAATAAACAATAATTTTTAATAAATCTTAAACACCTTTTCGGGGTAACGTTTTTTGTTTTCGTTCTTTAAGGTTTTGCCCTTACTGGTTCTGCTTTCTACCGTTATATCCTCCGTGCTGACGGTAAATGCAACGCCAAAAGTATCGATAACTGCAACGTTATAAGGCTCTTTTATATAACCTGCGTAAACAATTTTGTTCACTCCGCCAAGTTCGCAAACCTTTATGCCCTTGCGGTATCTTGCCATAGGCTCTATATCCTTAACTTGAACGCGCTTATAGAAGCCAGTATCAGTTACGATAAAGAATTCGCCATCCTCTTTTACCTGTGTGAACAGTTTAATCTTATCGCCCTCGTTAAGATTTATGCCCCTTACGCCGCCGGCAACTCTGCCTTGGACGGGAATATCTTCTTTCACAGCATTGAGCGCTAAACCTTGCTCGGTTATAAATGCTATGGTGCATTCGGGGTCGTCAGTTTCAACACCGACAAGTATGTCGCCCTCTTTAAGTTTGATTACTTGATAGTAAGATTTCAAGAGTATACACTCTTTCCACTCTGTCTTTTTAATTAATCCGTCATAGGTATAGAAAAGCAAGTATCCGTCAGGGATTTTGTCCTCGTCAACGGCATAAAAAGCCACGGGATATTCGTTGCGCAATGCTTCGTGAGCAACCTCGGTAAACTTGCAGCCTTTATCGCGGAAGCGACACTCGGGTGCAGTTTCTAGGTTGATTTTGCATACGTTGCCAAGGTTTGTAAAGGCGTAAAGGGTTTGGTCGCTTCTTGCATTTACCATAAATTTAATAAAGTCCTCTGGGCGCGCGTTGTCTTTGACGGACTTATCGCTTGACTTAAAGTTGCGCTCCGTCATTTTTTTGAACATTTTACCCTCGGTAAACGCAACAACAAAGTCGTCAACCTGTTTTAACTCTTTTTCTACCTTATCGTAGTCAACTGCCTCACCACCGTTGATTAAGTGGCTACGGCGGTCATCTGCATATTTTTTCTTTATAGCAACAAGTTCTCTCTTGACAACGTCCATTTGCTTAGCCTTGCTACCGACTATTGCAGTAAGCTCGTCAATAAGTTTTTTGAGCGCGGCAAGTTCCTCTTGAAGTTTGGTTATTTCAAGTTTGGTTAATCTTGCAAGGCGCAAATCTAAAATTGCGTTGGCTTGAATTTCGCTTAAATCAAAGCGAGCACGAAGCTTTGCTCTTGCATCGGCAGTATTTTCAGACTGCTTGATTATTTTAATAACCTCGTCAATGTTTTTGACGGCTATAATTAAGCCTTCTAAGACGTGGGCACGTGCTTTTGCTTGCTCTAACTCGTATTTAGAGCGGCGTAAAATTACGTTGCGCTGATAGTTAACGTAATAGCCCAAAATATCAAGTAAGCCAAGTTGCGCGGGCTTGCCGTTTGCTATGGCAACTATATTTATACCAAAAGAGGTTTCTAAGGCGGTGTTTTTATATAAATAGTTCAAAATCGCCTTAGCGTCAGTATCCTTTCTTAACTTAATTACGGCACGCATACCACTTCTGTCAGATTCGTCAACAACGTCTTGAATACCGCCCAAGATGTCCTTTTTGTCTTCTTTAAGGTCGGCAATTCTTTTCAATAATTCTGCTTTATTTACCTGATAGGGAAGCTCGCTTATAACTAAATTTTGTTTTCCGCCGTCAGCCTTTTCTACGTTGACGCGCGCTTTAATTTTTATTTTGCCCTTGCCCGTTTTATACGCTTCTTCAAGCTCGGGACCAACTACGATATAGCCACCGGTTGGAAAATCGGGGGCGGGAATATATTTCATCATCTCTTTAAGGGAGATTTTGGGATTGTCTATATATGCAATAGTGCCGTTTATAACTTCGGCTAAGTTATGAGGCGGAATATTCGTTGCAAGACCAACGGCAATACCCGTTGCACCGTTTACAAGAAGGTTTGGGTATCTACCGGGGAGGGTTTTAGGCTCGTTACAAGTATCGTCAAAGTTTAACGCAAAATCTACGGTGTCCTTGTCGATGTCCTTTAACAGTTCCAATGCAAGTTGTTCAAGCTTAGCTTCGGTATACCTATACGCAGCGGCACCGTCGCCGTCTACCGTGCCGAAGTTGCCGTGGCCGTTGACAAGTGGCATACGCATATTAAAATCTTGCGCCAAGTGGACGAGTGCGCCGTATACGGAACTGTCGCCGTGGGGGTGATATTTACCTAAGCATTCACCAACGATTTTTGCACACTTTTTATGCGGTTTATCAGGCGTTAAACCCATTTCATACATTGCAAATAAAATTCTGCGCTGAACAGGCTTTAAACCGTCCTCTACGCGAGGAAGCGCTCTGTCTAAAATTACGCTTTCCGCATAAGGTATCATCGAGTTTTTCAAAACCTCGTCTATCGAATTAAGTATTAAACCTTTTTCTCTTTCCATTTTGTTTTCCCCGTAAAGATTAGTTGCGTTTTATTTTTGCAAAAGTGTCTTCTCTGTTAAAATCAGCATGCTCGAAAATATACTTCTTTCTCTCGCCGACCTCGTCACCCATTAAAACGGTTATTAGCCTATCAGCCTCAGCCGCATCGTCTATTGTAACCTGCATTAAGGAACGTGTTTCGGGGTTCATTGTGGTTTCCCAAAGCTGGTCCTTGTCCATTTCGCCAAGACCTTTATAGCGTTGAACCTCGTGCCCTTTGCCCACCTTTTCGCGCTTAGATTGCAACTCTTTATCGTCATACGCGTATTCCTCAACTTTGCCTTTATACACTTTATAAAGGGGTGGCATACCTATATAAACGTGCCCTGCATTGATAAGGTCGCGCATATACCTAAAAAAGAAGGTTAACAGTATTGCCCTAATATGTGCGCCGTCTTGGTCGGCATCGGCAAGTATGATTACTTTATGGAATTTTAAGCTTTCTAAATCAAAATCGGGACCAATACCTGTGCCGAGCGCACTGATTATGGTGCGAATTTCTTCGTTTTGTAAAATTTGGTCTATCTTTTTCTTTTCAACGTTAAGCGGTTTTCCGCGCAAGGGTAAAATCGCTTGATATTCACGGCATCTTGCCTGCTTTGCACTGCCACCTGCCGAGTCGCCCTCTACGATAAAAAGTTCGTTTTTTTCGGGTTTTCTGCCAGAGCAAGATGCAAGTTTGCCAACGAGATTTTGCGATTCGATACTCTTTGAAGCCCTTGCAATCTCTTTTGCCTTTTTTGCGGCAAGTCTAGTTTTTGCTGCACCCATAGCCTTTTCAATTATGGTGTCAAACACCTTGAAAAGCTTTTTATCCTTCATAAGAGTGGAAAGCTCTTGAACGGTAACGGCTTCTACCGCAGGTCTTGCCTCGGGGTTGCCGAGTTTGTTTTTCATTTGACCTTCAAACTGAACGTTTTTCATTTTGACGGATATAATTGCCGTCAAGCCCTCTCTAAAATCGTCGCCAAGAAGGTTATCGTCCTTATCTTTTAGAATATTACGGGTTCTTGCATATTCGTTGAGGACGCGCGTTAGACCAGAACGGAAGCCCGTTTCGTGCATACCGCCCTCGCCAGTAGGAATATTGTTTACGTATGAATACAAGCTATCAACGTATGCGTCGGTATGCTGAATAGCAAACTCAACCAAAATACCGTCCTTTTGCGTAACGGCATATAAAGGCTGACCGTAAAGAGTGTTTTTACCCTCGTTAAGATACTTGACAAAATCGACAAGTCCGCCATCGTATTTATAAACGCGGTGGAAGTCGGTATTTTCATCGTAAAAGTCAATTTCTAAGCCTTTGTTGAGGAAAGCAAGTTCTTTAAGGCGCTTTAAAATGGTTTCAACGGAAAAAACTACCGTTTCAAAAACCCTTGCGTCAGGCTTAAAGCGAACGAAAGTGCCTCTTTTTTTAGTTTTAACCTTAGTATCTTTAAGGGGTGCAACGGGTATGCCCGATTTAACCTTGCCGCTTTCTACGTCATAATAAGAGTGGAATTCCATTGAGTAGATGGTATTTTTATAAACCTCTACTTTAAGCCATTCGGAAAGTGCATTGGTAACCGATGCGCCTACGCCGTGCAAACCACCAGAATAGTTATAATTATCGTTGCCAAATTTACCGCCTGCGTGCAGCTGGGTAAATACGACCTGAACGCCCGACACACCTGCCTTTGAATGCACGTCGGTAGGTATGCCTCTGCCGTTATCTTCAACCGAGGCACTGCCGTCTTTATACAATTTAATTTCAATTCTATCAGCAAAACCGTTAGCCGCCTCGTCAATAGCGTTATCGACTATTTCCCACAAAATATGGTGTAAGCCCTTTATGCTCGTTGTGCCGATATACATACCCGGACGAGTTCTAACGGCGTCTAAGCCTTCAAGAATTTTTATGTCCTCTGCCTTATAACTGCTTTTTGCCATTTGCTTCTCCAAAAAAGTAGATTTTTGCATTATATACTTTTATTTTACTATATATTGTGTTTTTTTTCAAGTTATAATAACAACTTTTTGTATTAAACAAAGAAAAAACCCTCGGCTAAAAAGCCGAGGGTTTTTGGCTTATTACATATTTATTTTTTCTTAACGACAATAAAAGTTATAGTTAGTTTATTGTTATTTATCAATTTTAACCACTTCGTATCCGGCATTTTCGATTGCCGACTTTACAGTTTCTTCGCTGACGGTGCCTTCAATTGTTGCCGTGCCCTTTTTGAGTTTGATTTCAACCTTTTCTACTCCGTCTAGCGAAGTTAAAGTTTGATAAACCTTTCCTTCACAATGTTTGCACATCATTCCTTTAATTTTTACTACCATAAATTGTTTCTCCTCTTTTATAACCGGATTTTTATTATCCGTATTTTTGCCGATTGATTTTTTATAACCGCGTATTCTTAGTGCGTTGCCCACAACAAACAGCGAGCTAAGTGACATACATACCGATGCAATGGTGGGGGTTAACACAAAGCCGATAAATGAAAGTGCGCCGGCTGCTAACGGAATTGCCAAAGCATTATAAATAAACGCCCAAAAAAGATTGCTTTTTATGATTGATACAGACTTTTTGCTAACGCCTAAAACGTCAGCTAGTGCCGATAGATTGCCGCCCGTCAAAATAACGTCTGCACTTTCCATAGCGATATCGGTGCCGTTACCCATTGCTATGCCAACGTCCGCCTCTTTTAATGCAGGGCTGTCGTTTATGCCATCGCCAACCATTGCGACAAAATTGCCCTTTTGCTTATATTCTAACACGGTATTTTGCTTATCTTGCGGCAGAACGTTAGCCTTAAACTCGTCTATATCACAAAGTTTTGCAATGTGCTCTGCTGAGCCTTGATTGTCCCCTGTAATCATAACCGTCTTTACCTTTTGCGCGTGAAGAGCGGCTATTGCTGCGGCACTGTCCTTTTTTAATTGGTCATTTAAGCCAAATGCTGCTATTAAAACATTTTCCTTTTTTAACTGAATAACCGTTTTGCCGTTAAACTCGTTTTCGCTTTCATTTTGCGCGCACAGGTCGGTTTTATCAAACAAACCAAGTGTCCAAGTAGCGCCGTCAATTTTAGCGATTATACCCTTGCCTGTTTCATATTCAAAACTATCTAATATGAAGTTTGACAAGCCGCAATACTCGATTAAGGGCTCAGCTAACGGGTGGGACGATTTTGCTTCCATAGCGGATACGATTGCAAACAGGTCGCTATCGCTAACGTTAGAATAATTTTTATACACAGTAACTACCGGTTTACCCACAGTCAACGTTGCCGTTTTATCTAACAGCACACAGTTTATTTTGCAAGCCTTTTGCAAAGCTTCGGCATCCTTAAACAGTATTCCAAGCGATGCTGCCTTGCCTGTTGCAGCCATTACCGCAACCGGTGTTGCTAGCCCCAAAGCGCAAGGACACGATATAACCAAAACACTTATACCAAAGTTAAATGCTAAATATAGGTTGCCACTAATAAGCAGCCACGCGACAAAAACAATTAGAGCAATAGCCGTCACCACGGGGACAAAAACCCCTGCAACCTTGTCGGCAAGCTTTTGGAAGGGGGCTCTGCTAACGCCTGCTTCCTTTACGATTTTAACTATGCCTGAAAAAAGTGTATCCTCGCCCACCTTTTCAGCCCTAACTAATATAAAGCCCGAGCGAACTATACTGCCCGACGTAACGTAGTCGCCAACAGCGGCCTCGACAGGCATACTTTCGCCCGTGATGGCAGATTTATCCATACCCGCGCTACCTTCGATTATTACACCGTCAACCGAAAGGTATTCACCTGCCTTAAAGACGAGTATATCCCCCTTTACAACTGACGACAACTTAACCTTTTTATCGACACCGTCTACTCGAATTGTCGCTTCGTCTGGGATAAGGCGAGAAAGCTTTTCCACCTCCTCACCCGTGCGCTTTTTTGATAGTTCTTCAAGCCATTTACCGAGGGTAACGAGGGTTAAAACCATTGCGGAAGCTTCAAAAAAAGCGTGCGACTGACTATTTTTACACCACGCAAGCACTAGGGTAACAAGGCTGTATATATATGCCGATACCGAGCCTAGTGCAACCAAGGTATCCATATTTGCCGTGCCGTGCAATACGGCTCTTGTGCCATTTATATAGAAGGCGCGATTGATAACGATTAATATTATCGCCAAAACCGCTTGAATAATAAGGTTTATTTTATGTGGCGGAACAGGCAAACCTAACATACCGCCCATTGAAAAATACATCAGTGGCAACAAAAATATTATAGACACTAAAAAGCGGTGTTTTAGTTTATTAGCATCGTCATTTTTTGGGGCTATGCCGTCCGCTTTTTCTGTCATATAGGGCTTAGCGGTATAGCCAAGCTTTATAACGGTTGATATAATTTGTTCCTCGCTAACGGCACCCTCGTCATAGCTGACAGTCATAGACTTATCCATAAGCGCAACCCTAACGGAGCTGACACCATTTAGCCTACCTACCGCCTTTTCTATGCCGAGCGCGCAGTTTGAACAAGACATACCGCCCACAGTAAATTTTTTTGTCATAATCATTATTTCCTTTACCGTATTTTAACACATTTAAATATAAATTACAATACGAATAGCAGACGAAAATTAACGAAAATTACGTCGCCCAAACTTTTTGTTGGGCGACGTAATTTTTTATTTAGAATTATTTGTAGGATTTGTAGTATTTGGTTTTTTAGCCGCGCCTTTTGAACAGCGGTTACAGGTAGAGCAATCGCATCCACAAGAGGATTTACCCTTTTTCTTGTTACGGATTGATAAAAAAATCGTTAAACCAACTACCGCAACGCAAGCAATTATTATTATAACGTCAATCACGATTACCCTCCTTAAATTTATCCTTTATTTTAATTGATTTTTAACAAACCTTTGTGTGTTAGTTTTTAATTGGGTGCTTTTTGTTGTAAGCCCTGATAATAAACGCAACTGCAACAGCAACTGCCGCTACGATAAACGCCGTCCACCACCAAGATAGAACTACGTATACGATAGAGCTGACTACGTAAGAGGTTACAACCCAGAAAAGTATGGTCCACTTAAACTTGCCCTTTTGCGTTTCACCCTTAGCTGCTGCAACCGCTGCAAAACAAGGAATTGTAGTCATATTAAACACGATAAACGCGATAAGTGCTTGCCAAGTTACGCCTGTGCCGAGAACCATTGTCATAACGTCTGTTGCGCCCTCTGCTGCTAGTTCTGGGACATTAAAGCCGCTAAAGATTGCGCCAAGTGTGCCAAAGGTTGCGATAACCTCTTCCTTTGCAATAAGACCGGTAAATGCCGCAACAACGAATACCCAACCGTATTGGTTAAGCTGACTGCCAAAGCCAAGGGGTGTAAATAAGGGTTGCAAGAACTGACCGATTGATGCAAGAATGGACTGGTCTACGTTTTCAACCATTGCCCAATTCCAACCGAAGTTTGACAAGAACCATATGAGAATTGTAGATGCCAAAATAATGGTGAAAACCTTTTTGACGTAATGCTTTACCTTATCCCAAAGGTGAATCATTAAACCCTTAAAGCTGGGTGCGTGATATGCAGGTAATTCCATAATAAAGGGCGAAACTTCACCGCGCTGGGTGGTGGTGCGCATTAATATTATTGACACAACCGCGACAACCATACCTATAACATACATTGAAAAGCTGATTATACTGCCGTCGCCAAGTCCGCACATATATGCTACCGCGCCTGCTACTGCGGTAAGTATAGGAAGTTTTGCACCACAGCTGAAAAATGGTATAGTTCTAAGGGTAAGCGTTCTTTCCCTTTCGTCTGCAAGAGTTCTGGTATTAACCATTGCGGGAATTGAACAGCCAAAGCCCATAATCATAGGAATAAATGCTCTGCCACTTACACCAAATCTTCTAAATATTCTGTCAAGGATAAACGCAACGCGTGCCATATATCCAGTATCTTCCAAAATTGACAAGAAAAGCAACAGAACGATAATTTGAGGAACAAAGCTAAGGACACCGCCTAAGCCACCGAGTATTCCGTCGCCAACCAAGGAAACTGCCCACGCGGATGCGCCTGCATTTTCTAAGCCCAAGGTTATCCAACCAAACACCGTGCTTGTCAATAGGTCCATAAGGTTAAACAGTATTACGCCCGGTGAAAAGACGGCTCCGTCATAAACACACGATAACAAGGCTGCGCCAAAGTTTACCGCTTCAAGCTCGCCCTCCGCATTTGCCGTCATAAGCCCAAGTTGTTCAAGTGAAGGAAGGGAAAATATAGAGCCGAGATAGAAAAGGTCTTCGCCAAAAGTTAGGTGGAATATAGCAAACAAGATACCAAGGAAGATTGGAATACCCCAGATTTTGTGCGTTAAAACCTTGTCGGCTTTGTCGGACTTGGTCATTTTGAACTTTGACTCGTCCTTTTTCTTAACTACGGGTGCAAAGTTTTTGGATATGTATTTATATCTGCCGTCGGCAACCATTGCTTCAAAATCGGTGCCGAACACGTCGTCGTTAAAGGTCTTTTTAAATTCTTCAACCATTTTGACAACGTCTTTATGTGCCGAAACTTCAAGCTCGTCGTTTTCAACAAGTTTTACCGCGTGGAACAAGGGGCTATCTACACCTTGACCTGCAAGCGCAATTTTTATGTCACCGATAAGATGCTTGATTTTAGAGTCTTCAAGGACGGTTACGCCAAGACGTTTTTCGCCCGCTGCCTTATAGGCGCGTTCCATAAGCTCGGTCAAGCCCTCTTCCTTTAATGCGGAAATGCCCACAACAGGAAGACCTAACCTTTTTTCAAGTTCGTTAGCATCAATAGAGTTGCCCGCCTTTTTTACACTATCCATCATATTTAGCGCGATGATTACAGGAACGTCAATTTCCATCAACTGCGTGGTTAAATATAGGTTACGCTCTAAGTTGGTTGCGTCGATAATGTTTATTACGCAATCGGGCTTTTCGTCTAAAATATAGTTTCTTGCAACTACTTCTTCGGGGGTATATGGGGATAAAGAATATATGCCCGGCAAGTCGATAATTGCAATTTGCTCGTCAAGTTTTTTATAAATACCCTCTTTTTTGTCAACCGTTACGCCCGGCCAGTTGCCTACGTGTGCGGTAGAACCGGTAAGTGAGTTAAATAGCGTGGTTTTGCCGCAGTTTGGGTTACCAGCTAAGGCAAATCTAAGCATTTTCTACCTCCATCGTTACGCAAGCTGCTTCGCTTTTACGCAAGGTCAGCTCATAGCCCCTAACGGTAATTTCAATCGGGTCGCCAAGAGGTGCTTTTTTTCTTAACAAAATTTCAGCACCGGGGGTTACCCCCATATCGAAGATACGTCTTTTAATCTTGCCCTCGCCAGCGACCATTTTTACAACGCCGCTTTCGCCAATGGCAAATTGGTCAAGTGTTTTTAACATACGTCCTCCTTTTTAGAATAAATCTATATGTGAAAAATTTTATACGATTTTTTTGCAACAATGCGCGTTATGCCACGAAAATTTTTGTGGAAATATCACGGTCTAACGCTATTCTGCCCTCTTTAATTTTACAAACGACGTTGCCGCCTGACGAGGACAACACCGTAATGCTGCCGTTAACTACGATGCCAAGACTTTCAAGATGTTTTTTTGTCTTTTCATCAGTGAGTATTCTAACAATTTTTAGTTCCTTATTAATCGGTGCAAAGACGATTGGCATCTTTTTTCTCCTTTAATCTTAGGCTCAAATTATACTACAAAGCAAATGTGAAACCTATTTCATATTTTCCTGTATATATTATCATTTTTATTATCCCTTGTCAACAAAATGTGAAAAGTTTTTCATATTTTTTACGAAAAATTTTTCATATTTAAAATTTTGGTAGCCCTATTGCAATTTTTATATTTATAATATATAATAAAATATATGAAAAATGAAGTTCGTCAACCGCGACAAGAGCGGTCAATTGAAAAGAAAAATAAAATAATTGAAGCGGGCTATGCGCTTTTTAGCGAGGTTGGCTATTACGGCACAAACACTGCGGAAATTGCTAAGCGCGCGGGTGTTTCAACCGGTATTGTATACGGTTATTTTCAAGATAAAAGGGATATTTTAATTAGCGTATTAGAGGTTTATATTAACCGCGTTTTCGACCCTATCCTCGCCTTTTTTGAAAGGCTGAAATCGCCCGTTGATTTTGCCGAAATTATTCCTACCGTTACCGAAAAAGTTATTACTACCCACAAGAAAAACAGAAAAATTCACGAGGCTTTGCACTCTATGGCAAGCACTGACGAGGCTATTAACGCAGCCTTTATAGCACTTGAAGACGATATTACCCTTAAAATTGCAGACGTTTTAGCAAAACTTGGGCTTAAAATAGAAAATGCTAAGGAAAAAATTCATTTGGCTATGAACCTTATTCAATCTTATTCTCACGAGTTTGTGTTTGATAAGCACGAGTATATTGATTATGACGTTATGCGAGATATGGTTTATACTACCCTTATTAAGCTTTTTGAAAATTGATATTTTTATAATTTCCTATAATTAAAACGGCTATGCCACGTGGCATAGCCGTTTTTTTGTTTATTTTTTGTTTATATTACGTGTTTACGTTTGGTATGTCGTTTGCTTTATTTATTTTTATCGAAAAGATAAAACATACAAAAAGCAAATGGACGTGCTTTGAAGATATTGCGTTTAAATTTTTGCCCTTAAAATATCTCCGGCAGTTAAAGGCAAGTCGGTATAAAGCCTTAGTTTTTGCTGAACTAGTTTTGCATCTAAAACATCTATACCCTTTTCATCAGTGAGCTTTTCCACCTTTATTTGTGCGTTAAATACGGGGTTTGGGGATAAAACCTCTAAAACGTCGCCTATCTTAAAGCGATTACGCATTTCTACTAGTGCATAGCCCTCTGCGCTATTATAGTCTAAAACGTTTGCAATAAATTTATGGGTGCCTTTGCTTTGGCTGTCATCATAATTTACCGTGCGGTCGTTTTCTCCAAGTAGATATGCGGTGGTAAAATCACGGTGGGCAGTTTTTAAAAGTTCTTGCTCGTAAAGGGGGTTGTTTTTATACGCTTCGCCCTCGCTATAAAATGCGTTTATCGCTCTACGGTAGGCATTAACAACCGTTGCTAAATAGTATTCCGACTTCATTCTGCCCTCTATCTTAAAAGAGCATACTCCGGCATCGGCAAGTTCACTAATATAATTTAATAAATTTAAGTCCTTGCTGTTTAGAATATACGTTCCGCGCTCGTCCTCTTGCATTTCAAGATACTCTCCGTCAGAGCCCTTTTCGCGAATTTCATAATTCCAACGGCACGCTTGAACGCACGCGCCACGATTGCTTGCTCTGCCAGTGCGATAGTCGCTAAGTAGGCATCTGCCGCTATAAGATATACACATTGCGCCGTGAATAAATACTTCAAGCTCCATATCGGGTGCTTTTTGGTGAATTTCTTTAATTTCTTTTAAGGATAGTTCTCTTGCTAAAATTACCCTTTTTACACCCACCTTTTGCCAAAATTCAACTGTTTTATAGTTGAGGGTATTTGCTTGGGTGGAAACGTTGACGGTAAGATTTGGTGCAGTAGTGCGTGCAAGATAAATTAGCCCCGGGTCCGATATAATTGCACCGTCTATACCAACGCTTTCCAAAAACTTAAAATATTCCTCTGCCTTTGCAATGTCATAGTTGCGGGCAAAAATATTAACCGTTACGTAAATTTTTTTACCAATAGAGTGAGCGTAGCTTGTAGCCTCTTTAATTTCGTCCTCAGTAAAATTGCCCGCCAGGGCGCGCAGACTTAGGCTTTTGCCGCCTACGTATACCGCATCTGCACCAAAGTAAAATGCCGTTTTAAGTTTTGACATATCGCCTGCCGGCGAAAGTAGTTCTAATTTACACATAGTTTATCAGTTAGTTAATTAATTTACTAAAAAATTATTAAAAAGTTTTATCTATTCGTTTGGTGAACAACCAAATTAGTAGTGGTTTTGTCCGTTTTTGTTAATTGTTAAAAGAGCTTTTCGGTAATACTTACACCATCTTCCATTTTATAAAGGGTGGTTTTAAGTGAAGGGTTTGTGCTTACGCCCTCTAAAAACTTTTCCATGCCGTGTTTGGTCGTTTGATAGCGGTGGGGTGTTTTTACACTACCATCCACGTAGCCACGGAACAACACGTTGTCGGCAAAAAGCACGCCGCCAATAGAGAGTGCGTTTAACAAAAAGGGTAAATACTGGTGATAATGCCCCTTAGGTCCATCAAGGAAAATAAAGTCGTATACACCTGACAGCACGGGAATAATTTCAGACGCATCACCTAAAAATATCTTTGCCCTATCCTCTACACCAAAAATTTTGTAGTTTTCTTTGGCAAGGTTGACTTTTTCTTCGTCAATTTCTATACCCGTTAGACTTGACGTAGGGCTACTGATTAACATACCTATCCCCGAGTAGCCAAGGTTAACGCCAATTTCTAAAATTCTTTCGGGTTTTTTCTTTTGAACGGTTTCAAGTAAAAGCTCAAACGATTTGTCGCGAAGAACTGGCTCGCCACGAAGTTTGGCTTCTTCCCTTAAACCAATAAGTTTATTTAACAATTTTATCTCCGTTTCCCCTTTATACTCCCATAACAACGGGGATAATCATTGGGTTTTTCTTGGTTACTTTGAAAATATAGTTTCTAATGCTGCGACGAATTATATTCGATATTTCCGCCTCGTCACGAACGGCACGCAAATCAATTTGGTTGAGAGTATTGGTAAGGTTTGCGCGCGCTTCGTTAAGAATTGCATCGCTAAGAACAAGACCTTTACCGATAATTTCAAGGGAAGAAATTTTATACGAGAAAGAATCAAGCCCTACAACTACGACCACCAAGCCGTCCTCAGACAAGTGTATTCTGTCACGCAAAACAAAGCTGTCTTCACCGTCAATACCAATTCCGTCGACAAAGCGAGAGCCTGCCTTAAACTTTTCGCCACGGGTAATGGTGTTTTGGGTAAGCTCTACCGTGTCACCAATTTCTGCAATCATTGTGCTGCCTTTTTTCATACCCAAGCTTTCGGCTAGGTTTGCGTGCTTTTTAAGATGGCGATATTCGCCGTGGACTGGAATAAAAAACTTTGGTTTTAGCAACGAGTGCAACACTGAAAGTTCGCCTCGGCAAGCGTGTCCTGATACGTGAATAGGCTCTAAACTCTCATAAATAACCTCTGCACCTAAGCGATAAAGGTTGTTTATAACACCGTAAATCATTTTTTCGTTGCCCGGAATTACAGACGCGCTGATGACTACCGTATCGTTTTCACCAATAGTAACTCTATTAAACTCGTTGCTAGCCATTCTGGTAAGCGCGCTCATCGGCTCGCCCTGTGTGCCGGTAGATACGATTAAAACCTCGCCATCTTTAAAGTTTTTAATCTTTTCTACGTCTATAATTATATTTTCGGGGATATCAAGCTCGCCTATTTTAGAAGCTGCCTCGGCAATGTTTATCATACTTCTGCCAGAAAAGGCAACCTTTCTTTTATACTGCGAGGCAAGGTCTAAAATTTGCTGCAATCTATGCACGTTAGATGCAAAGGTGGCTATAATTAACCTACGCCCCACGTTGTCACGGAAAACGTGTTCTAGGGTATCTTTTACCACGCGCTCGCTCATAGTGGTGCCGTCAATTTCAATATTGGTGGAATCAGCCATAAGTAGCAGCACGCCCTTTTTACCAATTTCGGCAATGCGTGCAAGGTCCATTGTTTCGCCACTGACTGGCGTATAATCAATTTTAAAGTCGCCCGAGTGGAAAACTACACCGATAGGGGTTGTTATTGATAAGCCAACCGCACCTGCTATCGAGTGATTAACGTTGATAAACTCCACGTTAAAGCAGCCAAGCTTAACCGAGCTACTCGGTTTTATACAATTTAAAACTGCATCGTTAATTTTATGCTCGCGCAGCTTATTTTCAATTAAAGTAAGGGTAAGCTTTGTGCCGTAAATTGGGGCGTTAAACTCCTTTAATACGTATGGCAGTGAGCCTATATGGTCCTCGTGTCCGTGGGTAATAACAATCGCACGGATACGGCTTTTATTTTCCGTCAAATAATTTGTGTCGGGTATAACTAGGTCAACGCCCGGCATATTGTCGCCAGGGAAGGTTACGCCGGCATCAATGACTATAATATCCTTGCCGTATTCTAGGGCGGTCATGTTTTTGCCAATTTCACCAACACCGCCTAAAAATCTAATTTTAAGCTTATTTTTCTCGCCTTTTGCATTTTTTAGCTGTTTGCTTGCTTGCGGTTTTGCAACTATTTTTTCTGCATTTATACTTTTTACTACTGACTGCTTTACCGCCGCCTTTTTGACCTTTTCTTGCTTACCCTTTTCTTGTTTAAGAGGTGCCGCGGTTTTCGAGCCTTTCGAGGCTTTGGGCTTTTTGGGTGCTTTTATAAGTTTAGGGGCTTTTTGCGCTTTTTGCTTTGCAGTAACTACCCCTTTTGTTTTATCAGGGTTTGGAGCGACTTTGCTTTTTGACTTTTTTATAGCCTTCTCCTTGCCTAATTGATCTGCGGATACGTGGGTTGGCTTGTCCTTTTTTGCTTTCGTTATTGCCACGTTCTTTTTATTATCTTTCAAAATATCTCTCCTTGCAACTTATATGTAATCGTCTACTTACGTCCCTTTGCAACTTATATGTAATCGTCTACTTACGTCCCTTTTTCGCTTACATATATTCGCTTAATAAATCACTGTTTAATTTTTTACCCTTTTATTATACACTTTTTTTGTTAAAAAGTAAATCATATACTTATCGTCTATTTTAAAATAGTTGTTATATGGCTAGTAAAACGCTTGAAAAAAAAGTCGTAAAAGTGTATAATGTATCCTATAATTGTAAAATGCTTTTTAGCAATATCACAGTTTCTAAAAAAATACCTTAATAGGAGATATAAAAATGCGAGTTTTTAACTTTTCGGCTGGTCCTTCTATGTTACCCGTTCCCGTGCTTGAAGAAGCTCAAAAAGAACTTTTGAATTACAACGGAACCGGTATGAGTATTACCGAGATGAGCCATCGCAGCAAACCCTTTATGGCTGTCAACGATGAGGCTAACGCTCTTTTAAGAGAGCTTATGGGCATTCCCGAAGATTATGCTGTTCTTTTCGTTCAAGGCGGTGCTTCTCAACAATTTGCGGCTGTTCCCCTTAACCTTTTGAAAAACGGCAAGGCTGACTACATTCTTACCGGCAACTTTGCAACCAAGGCTTATGAGGAAGGCTTAAAATACGGCGATATGGCTATTGCGGCTTCTTCAAAAGAGGCTAACTTTACCTATATTCCCGATATGAACTCCGTTAAATTCCGTGACGGTATTGATTACGTTCACTTTACCTATAACAATACCATTTTCGGTTCTCGCTTTACTGATATTCCAAAAACTGACGCAACCCTCGTTACCGATATGAGCTCTAACATTCTTAGCCAAGAGGTTGACGTAACAAAGTTTGGCTTGATTTATGCCGGCGCGCAGAAAAATATCGCTCCCGCAGGTCTTACTATTGTTATCGTTAAAAAGGATTTGCTCGGCAATGCTTTGCCCGCTTGCCCCACTATGCTTAACTATGCTATCCAAGCAAAGAACGACAGTCTTTACAACACTCCTCCCTGCTTCCCCATGTATATGGCTATGTTAGTGTTTAGATGGTTAAAACAAATGGGTGGCGTTTCTGTTATGCAAAAAATCAATGAAGAAAAGGCTGCTATGCTTTACGACTTTATTGATAACTCTTCTTTCTATTCTAACAGTGTTGCCGTCAAAGACCGCTCGCTTATGAACGTTCCTTTCGTTTCACCGAGCCAAGAGCTTGATGCCAAGTTTGTAAAAGAAGCTGCTGAAAACGGTTTGGTTTCTCTTAAAGGCCATCGTCTTGTTGGCGGTATGAGAGCATCAATTTATAACGCTATGCCCGTTGAGGGAGTTAAAAAGCTTATTGACTTTATGAAGAAGTTTGAAATGGAGAATAAATAATGAAAAAGATTTTGACCTTGAACGCAATCAGCCCCGTTATTAACGACGTTTTTGATAAAAATTACACGATTGGCAGCGATTTAGAAAGTCCTGTTGGCATTATTTTACGTAGCTTTAAAATGCACGATTATAACCTGCCCGAAGAAACCATTGCCGTTGCGAGAGCGGGTGCTGGTGTAAATAATATTCCTTGCGAGGAATATGCTAAACTGGGTGTTGTTGTTTTTAATACCCCCGGTGCAAACGCAAACGCTGTAAAAGAACTTGTAATTACCGCGCTTTTGCTTGGCTCACGTAAAATTGCAGATGCAATTAAATGGGTTGACACCATTAAGGATAAAGGCGATGAAGTTGGTAAGCTTGTTGAAAAAGGCAAGTCCCAATTTGTCGGCGGCGAAATCCTTGGTAAAAAGCTTGGCGTTATTGGTCTTGGTGCGATTGGCGCACAGGTTGCTAATGCTGGTGTTGCACTCGGTATGAACGTTGTTGGCTATGACCCATACCTTTCGGTTATGGCAGCATTAAAACTTTCTCGTGCAGTTGACGTTGTAAAGGATATTAACGATTTGTTTAAGACTTGTGATTATATCACCTTGCATATCCCCTATATCCCCAACCAAAACAAAGGCTTTATCAATGCTGAAACCATTGCAAAGATGAAGGACGGTGTTGTTGTTATTAACTGCGCTCGTGGAGAACTTGTTGATAGCGATGCTATTTTAGATGCAGTAAATAGCGACAAGGTTGGTAGATACGTAACCGACTTCCCCTCGGCAGAGCTTATTGGTGCTAAAAACGTTGTTTGTATGCCCCACCTTGGTGCATCTACACCCGAGGCTGAGGATAACTGTGCTGTTATGGCAGCAAAACAGCTTGTTGATTACATTGAAAACGGCAATATCATTAATTCAGTCAATTACCCCAACTGCTCTATGCCCAGAACCACCGAACACCGTATGGTTATTTTACACCAAAACATCGCCAATATGATTGCAAATATCACTGGTGCCGTTGGTAAAGAGGGTATCAACATCGAAACCCTTTCTAACCAAAGCCGTGGTGAATACGCAGTTACTATTCTTGATATTGAAAAGCCTGCATCGGCAGATGCTATTAAGCATTTATCCGCACTCGAAGGCATTATTCGCGTAAGAGTTATTGATTAGTTTTTAATTTGATTTAAAAATTTATTAATATAAAATTCTAATTACTTTATTTAATAATAAAAAAAAGCGGAGGCAAACTTGCCTCCGCTTTTTTTTATTGACTTTTTGTCAGTGTTTTACTAACTGTTATTTCATTGCTTCTTGAACTGCAACTGCGCATGCAACGGTCATACCAACCATTGGGTTGTTACCAGCACCGATTATAAGAATACATTTATATAAAGCTTATTATTTATTTGCATTAAAAGCTTTTTATCAATTCATTAACGTCCGTTAATGGTCTGTTTTGCTTTAATGCCGTTTCTTTTAACGTCAATTTTCCGTCATAAGCAGTTAAGCCATTTCTTAAATGAACGTTGTCCTTAAGCGCTTGCTTAACGCCTTTGTTTGCAATTTCAAGCAACATAGGAAGGGTTGCATTTGAAAGCATAATAGATGCGGTCTTAGCAAAAGCAGAAGGAATATTATCTACGCAATAGTGAAGTATACCCTCTTCATAATAAGTAGGATTATCGTGAGTGGTTGAACGGCAAGTTTCAATAGCGCCTTCATCATCACACGCCACATCAACTATCATTGCAGAAGTTTTCATCATCTTCAAGTCTTCCCTATTAATAAGGTGGTCTTTTCTATGTTTTGGCCACAAAATACAATTTATAACTAAGTCACTTTCTTTCAAACATTTAACAAGATTTTCTCTATTAGAATACAAACAAGAAACATTTGACGGAAGGCTTGATTTTGCCATTTCTAATGCTTTAACATTAACATCTAAAATTCTAACAAAGTTGCCGAATCCCGCAGCAAGTTCAGCAGCACCCATACCTGAATTGCCAGCACCTATAATGGTTACAACAGGCGCATCTATTCCGCAAACGTTTGCTAGTAAAGTGCCACTACCACCAAAAACAGATTGCATATGGTGAAGCGCCGCTAAGAAACCACCCTTACCAGCAAGTATACTCATAGGTTTTAACAATGGGAAATTGCCATCTTTATCAGTTATATCTTCATAAGCAATAGCAGTTACTTTACTTTGTAAAATAGCGTCCGTTTCTTCAGGGTGCGCATTAGAGTGAATATAAGTATAAACGATTTTATTTTCGTTCATATATTGCCATTCTTCTGGAAACATTTCTTTTACCTTATAAAAAAGGTCTGCACTTTCGTAAACTTCTTTAGCCGTTTCAATAATAGTTGCACCAGCGTTAGCGTAATCATTATCCGAAAAACCACTACCTTTACCGGCATCTTTTTCCACTAAAACTTTATGCCCACGATTAACTATTTCTGTAACGGTTGCAGGTGTAGCTGCAACACGATATTCATTAGGCTTAATTTCTTTCAAAACACCTATAACCATACTAAATCTCCCTAATTATTTTTAATATTATATCATAAAAAAAATCCAAACACAATATTTTACTTTAGATTTATAAAAAAACACATCATAATAGAATTTTCTAAAATGATGTGTTCAACTTTTTTATTATTAATTTTTATTTTATAAGATTTTTACAATAGAAATATTATATTCCAAAGATTATAAAAACCTTAAAATCATTAGTAATTTACTAATTATTTATTCAATGCTTCTTCAACTGCAACAGCAAGTGCAACAGATGCGCCTACCATTGGGTTGTTACCCATACCGATAAGTCCCATCATTTCTACGTGTGCGGGAACGGAGGAGCTACCTGCAAACTGTGCGTCAGAGTGCATTCTGCCCATCGTATCGGTCATACCGTAGGATGCGGGGCCTGCTGCCATATTATCGGGGTGGAGGGTTCTACCAGTGCCGCCGCCGCTTGCAACAGAGAAATATTTTTTGCCGTTTTCAAGCGCCCATTTCTTATAGGTACCTGCAACGGGATGTTGGAATCTAGTGGGGTTGGTGGAGTTACCGGTGATGGAAACGTCAACCTTTTCTTCTCTCATGATTGCAACGCCTTCGTTAACGTCGTCTGCGCCGTAGCAACGAACCTTTGCTCTATCGCCGGTGCTGTAAGCCGTTTCTTTAACGATAGCGAGCTGCTCGGTAGCGTAATCAAACTTGGTTTGAACGTAGGTAAAGCCGTTAATTCTAGAAATAATCATAGCAGCATCTTTGCCAAGACCGTTAAGGATAACTCTAAGAGGATTTTTACGAACTTTGTTAGCCGTTTTAGCAATACCGATTGCGCCCTCTGCTGCTGCGAAAGATTCGTGACCAGCAAGGAAAGCAAAGCATTCGGTTTCTTCTCTTAAAAGCATTGCTGCAAGATTACCGTGGCCAAGACCTACCTTTCTGTTTTCAGCAACTGAGCCGGGAATACAGAAGCTCTGCAAACCAACACCGATAGCCTCAGCAGCATCAGCTGCCTTTACGCAACCTTTCTTAATAGCGATTGCTGCGCCAACGGTGTATGCCCAAACTGCGTTTTCAAAAGCGATGGGCTGAACGCCTTTAACGATTGCTTCAACGTCGATACCCTTTGCGTCGCAAATTGCCTTTGCTTCTGCAATGTCTTTGATACCGTATTCAGCGAGTGCTGCGTTGATTTTGTTTATTCTTCTATCGTAACCTTCAAAAGTGATACTCATGACGCCGTCCTCCTACTCTTTTCTGGGGTCGATATACTTAGCCGCCCCGTCAAACCTGCCGTAGCTGCCGGAAGCCTTTTCATAAGCTTCGTTAGCGGACAAGCCTTTCTTTATAAAATCAGCCATCTTGCCGAAGTGAACGAAAGAGTAACCGATGATTTGGTCGTTTTCGTCAAGAGCAATTTTGGTAACGTAGCCTTCTGCCATTTCGAGATATCTGGGGCCCTTTGCCTTGGTGGAATACATTGTGCCAACCTGTGAACGCAAGCCTTTACCAAGGTCCTCTAAACCAGCACCGATAACCAAGCCGCCTTCCGAGAATGCGGACTGGGTTCTGCCGTATACGATTTGCAAGAAAAGCTCTCTCATTGCGCAGTTGATAGCGTCGCAAACGAGGTCGGTGTTCAAAGCCTCTAAAATGGTTTTGCCGGGAAGAATCTCAGCTGCCATTGCCGCAGAGTGAGTCATACCCGAGCAGCCGATGGTTTCTACCAACGCTTCTTCGATTACGCCGTTTTTAACGTTGAGCGTGAGTTTGCACGCGCCCTGTTGGGGTGCGCATCTGCCTACACCGTGCGTAAAACCCGAAATATCGGTGATTTCCTTTGCCTGAACCCACTTTGCTTCTTCGGGGATAGGCGCGGGACCGTGTTCGGGGCCTTTTGCTACGCAGGTCATTTCATTAACTTCGGTTGAATACTGCATAAAAATAATGCCCTCCAATATATTTATCAATAATTTTCTTTAACAAGTATAACAAAAACTTTCATTTTTGACAATTATTTTACTCGCTTTTTTGCGTTTGTTGTTCTATTTTTTCTTTTATCCTTTTATAGTGGAACAAATATTGCTGAAAATAACCTGCGTTTTCATTAAACCTGCTTAAAAACCATTTGCTGATTTTTTCTCTGTTTGTTAGCGTTCCGTTAAAGTTTTCGCGATATACTTTGTATATCCAGGTGTCGACGGGAAAACTGTCAGCGCGGTGATAGCCAAAAAGGGTTACGCAGTCGGCAACCTTTGGACCCACCCCGTAGAGTGCGATTAAACGCCTTTTAAGCTCCTCCGTTGGCAAGGCTGAGTAGGCGTTTATATCAAGCCCGTTTGCTATTTCAACAGCCAAGCGGCGAATATACTCTGCGCGATAACCAAGCCCAATGGACGTGTAAAACTCTAACGGCTGAGCCGCCATTATTTCTACCGAAGGAAATGCGTGATATTCTTTGCCCATAAATGATTTTTTCTCGCCAAGCGCAGCGCATAGACGCTCTATTATGCCTTTTATGCGCGGAATGTTGTTATTTTGGGAAATTATAAAGGAAAAAAACATTTCCGTTTTGTCTTGATTTAGTATGCGTATGCCCTTGCCGTATTTAGCGCATTCGGCTAAAAACTCGTTTCCACTCAACGTTGCTGAGGCGCAGATAGAGGCATAGTCTCGCGATAGGTCGAAAAATCGTTCAAAATAGTCTTTGTCAAAATCCTCGCAAAAAACGGTAGTCGTATCGCCTGCCGTTTCAACGTAAGCACACTTGTCTAACGTATAGACCATGTATCCGTTATCCACTGTTTTAAAACGAAAAATTTGCCCACAAAAAAGTGTGTCTTTAACGTCAAAATATTCGCTTGCAAAACTAATTTTAGTCATATTTTTCACCTACCTTATTATTGTATCAAAAAACCCGATACTTTTAAAGCATCGGGCAAAAATTTTTTAATATTTTATTTTTTCGCAGCTATATCGCAAGCAAAACTGTGCTTATTGTTGCAATTACTATGCCAATCCATTTTTTGACGTTAAGTTTTTCCTTGAATAGTATAAGCGACCAAAGAGCAGATAGCATTAGCATACCGCCGTTTTGAACGGTATATAATGCTGCAACGTCAACAAAATCAAGACACACCATCAAAAGATTGATACCTGCGGTGATGCAAGCCGCACCTAACACGGCAAACAACATTGATTTTGGCTTTTGGCGGAAAGAGGGTAAAATTTTCCCCTTTTTGTTAACAAGCAATATTATCAGCGACATTATAGCCGTTACTACGTATTCGATAATAACAAGGTCGGTGCTATTAACGGTTATACTAAGGTCTCGTTCAAAAAACTTTGGTAACGCGTTGACCGTGCCGAAAATGCCGTTGGAAACAGCTAGCATAATGCAGAAAAAATAGTAGCCGGGCTTGCGTTGGGCTTTAAATTTACCTTCGTGGCACATAAGGAAAAATGCAATAAACATTATTGCTATGCCTACGATTTGAAGTATTGAAGGAACTTCGCCAAAAGCGATTGCCGTTACGATAATAGGCAATATGATTGCGCCAGCAAGTGCAAATATCATTAGCAATGCGTATGAGCCGCGCTTGGAACTTTCCACCATAGAATAGTTGAAAAAGAAGATGGAAACGCCGTTGACTATACCAAAAATCCACGTGTATAAATTGGGCGACATATTAAACCCCGACACGCAAAGTGTAATTATGGTAACTATTACACCTAGCATAACGGTGTATACCGAGGAAGCATCTTGCGGTCTACCGGGATACTCTGCCGAATATAACTTAACAAATACGCCGTGCAAAGAATAGACGGCTATCATTGTAAAAATAAGAAGAATGTTAATTAGCATAACTGTAACCTTAAAATTGTGAACATTCCCTTGCCTTGTTAGCGGCAAGCTGCTTTGGTTGTTTTTATTTTGTTTTAATTTAGGAGTAAACCTACTTTTTGGGACAAAATAAAAATAACGATTAAACCTTGTTTTGTGTTTTAAAAAATAAAAACGGGTTGCTAAAATAATCATCAACCCGCCCTTATTATTAAAATAAAATTAATTACTTAAATTAATTATTTTGCGTAAACACTAACCTTTTTGCCGTCACGACCCATTCTTTCGAACTTAACAACACCGTCGATAAGTGCGTAAATGGTGTAATCGCTACCAAGACCTACGCCGTTGCCGGGGTGAATTTTGGTGCCGCGTTGACGAACGATAATGCTACCTGCAAGAACGCTTTCGCCATTGTTAGCTTTGATGCCAAGTCTTTTTGCGTTGCTGTCTCTGCCGTTTTTGGTGCTACCGCCACCTTTGTGGTGAGCAAATAATTTGAATAAAATCATATATAAACCCTCCTACCTTATTTCGCAGCGATTTCAACAATCTTAACTGCGGTGAAAGGCTGCCTATGACCTTGCTTTTTCCTTTCATTCTTCTTAGCTTTGTATTTGAACACGATAATCTTTTTATCTTTACCTTGTTCAATTACCTCGCCAACTGCCTTGTAAGCCTTTGCTTCTTCTGCAACTTTGATGCCGTTTTCATCTGCTACCATCAATACTGCAAATTCCACTTTGTCGCCTACGTTTGCCGAAAGCTTTTCAAATCTAATGACTGAACCAACTTCCGCCTTGTACTGCTTGGAACCGTTTTCTACGATTGCGTACATTTGAATTTACCTCCTACTAACCAGTCTCGCCGAATTTGTTTTTGGGGCGCTGTTTTTTAGAAAAACATACTTAAAAAACCCCTTTCGAGCGGCTCATTGGTTATTTTACATTATATAAGAACTTTTGTCAAACGATTTAGACATAATTTTTAAATAATTGTTCAAACTATTTTTATCAAATATAAAGGAGTATTTTTATGCAAGAAAAAAACGTAAATCATAAGGCAATTACTGACGTTTATAAAAACGCACACATCGCACTGCAATCAATTGCAGACCTTTTACCAGACGTTGACGACGATTCTTTAAGGGCGGAACTTAAAGAAGAATATATGGGCTACGACTCGTTTATGAACGAGGTTTCTCAATATATGGTCAAAAATGACGTTGAGCGCGAGGACATAGGTGTTATGAAAAAAGTTATGCTTTGGAGCAGTATTAAAATGAAAACTTTGATGGACGATAGCCGCAACCAGATTGCCGAAATGATGATTAAAGGCACTGTAATGGGTATTAACGAGCTTACCGCCATGAAAAACGAAAGTGAAAATTTAGACCAAGAGGTAGTAGAATTTATTGAAAAATTACTTTCACTAGAAGAACAATACGAAAAAAATTTAAGAGAATTTTTGTAATTTTATAATTATTATTTAACGATATATATTTTAAATGTTGTTTTAATCATTATCGTTAAATGCCACTTTATTGCACTATGCTTAGCACGTGGTCTTAAATAAAAGACGTAAAAACGTCAAATCAAACAATCCAATAAAGAAAAGACCTCGATTTTTCGAGGTCTTTTTAAAATTTTTATTGTTAGAGTTACTTCTATCTAGTAGCACGTAAATTATAACGTAGTGCCTAGCTCCCACTTAAATTATAAGGTCGCACCCAGCTCTTTTGCTAATTTAGCAAGTTCTTCCTTGCTGCAAACACCGCTGATACTGTCAGCACCAGATAGACAGCTGATTGCCGTTAAGTTAGCAAAGCGAAGAATTTGCTCGTCAGTATAGCCGTTATAAATAGCATAAAGGCTGCCTGCACAGAAAGCATCACCTGCGCCTACGCTGCCCTTGATAAAGCCCTTGGGGAGCTTGCAAGAGGGAGAAACGGTAAACTCACCGCTTTTATCAAGACAATATCCTGACTCGGGGCAATGAACGATTACCTTTTCTTTTACGCCAAAAGCCATAAGCTTTTGCATAATTGCTTTTATATTTTCTACTATAACGTCACCTTTTTCGTCGCGAGGCTCGATGCCGACGATATTGCCCGACTCAACCTCGTTAATAATAACGTAATCACAGTAAGGAAGAGCGGCTTTTGTAACCTTGAAGAAGTTGCCACTGCTTTCGCTGACGAGGTCGATTGAGGTTTTTATACCCCTTTCTTGCGCCGCTTTTAAGAATTTTGCCATTGGTGTGGAGCCATCTGCATCAATTTTATCAAATGCGTCTAAAAGCATAAGGTAGCCCGCGTGGAGCATTTTGGTATCAAGTTTATCTAAATCAACGTCCTTAGGGCAAAACTCCTTATTAGCACCACGGTTATGGAAAAAGGTCCTCTCACCCGTGCCGTTTACCGTCATAACGTCCGAATAACTGGTGGGCTGGGTTTTACTGACAAGCACACCTGAAACGTCTATGCCAAGTTGCTGCATTTTGCCAACTACGTATCTACCCTTATCGTCGTCGCCAACCCTGCCAAATGCTTTAACAGTCATAGTGGGGTCAACTTTGATAATATCAATACCAGTATTGGGGACGCAGCCGCCAACTGCAAGAGTTTCCTCAGTAATAGTGGAAAGCATACCTTTTTCGGGATAGCTTTCAATCATTTTAACGTTGTCGGTCAAAATATTACCGGCAAGCGCAATACCTTTTCTTTCTGCCATTTTAATATCCTTGTCTAACTTTTTATTACGTTTTGTTGTTTTATATACGATTTTTTATATACGTAAACTATTTTTTGCGACATCAAATTATAGCCTAACTAACTGATTAAGCATTTCAATCAATTAAACTCTTTAACCAAGTAATCCTTTTAACTGATTAAACCCTAATTTCCTTGCCGCTCTTTTCTTCGCAATATTTTACGAGAGCGGAAATTTGCTTACCTGAATTAAGCATTGCGTAAAGCTCGCAAATAAGGTCAGTATATTTACCATCGTATTCGCCGTATTTTTTGAGTGTTTCTTTTGCGCCGTTTGCCTTGGCAAATTCACAAACCTCTTTACTATTGTCATCGCCAGCGGGGTCAAACTTCATACCAGCAGCAATACCAATGCAGATATATTCTGCTGGCAAGCCGTGTTTTTCAGCAAGTTTAAGCGCGCCAACCAAACGGTCGTTAGAGCCAAGCTTTCTAATGGTATCCTTGCCAACTCTGGCTACGGTGTCACCAAGTGCTTTATTGCTAAAACGATAAATAAGGTTTTCTGCGTGGGACAAAAGGGGTGCAATTTCCGTTCCATTTTCGGTAGAAACAGCAAATGCAGACTGAACTAGTGCTTTATATGCAACGTATTTAACGTCAAAATCAGCAACAGCTTCGTAAATGAAGTCGTAATTTCTTAAATAGCCGAGATATGCGCAAATTGCGTGGCTCATATTGTGCATAAAAAGCTTTCTTTGAATAAAGAGGTTGAAAGGTGCAAAGGGATAGAGATTTGCAATTTCAGGAATTTCACCCTTGAAAGCATTTTTATCAACAGGCAAAATATTATAGGGTTCTACGTATACGCGCAGCGGATTGCCTGCCTTTTTTTCCTCCGTCATAACAGGCACCATTCTACCAATGCTTGCCTCTACAAAGCCAATTTCCTTATCAATTCTATCAGCATATTCGGGAATTTGAGCTTTAATTAAACCTTTAAGGAACTCGTCTGCACCGATAAGGTTTTCACAAATAATAATATTTAAGGGTTTTGCGTTTCTTTCAAAACGTAGTTTTAAGCCGGCAGAAATAGGTTTTGCAATAAACTTTAATACGTTTACACCGATTGCCGTTGCCATAGCGTCTGCCGCAGCAATTTCTTCTGCAACAAGGTCAATATTTGTGCCGTCGATACCATAAACGTTTTTAACAATTTGCTCTACCGTGCCCTCGTTGGTAACAACGTCCACGGGATACTCTTTGTCGGCATTAAGTCTTGCGATAACCTCTTGATTAATATCAACAAAGCCTACCGAATAGCCACTGTCGGAGAAAAGCTGACCAATAAAGCCACGGCCGATATTGCCAGCACCATACATTACGAATTTTTTCATAAAATTATAACTTCCTTTATAACTTAATATAACTTCTACTAGTTTTTATAATTTTTTTGATTTATAGCTTTTTATAAATTATAGACTATTTTATGGTTTACAATCTTTTTATAATTTTTGCGGGATTACCTGCAATGACCACGTTGTCGCCAAAACTTTTAGTAACTACCGCCCCAGAACCGACCACAACGTTGTTGCCAAGCGTTACACCGGGGTTAATAATTGCACCGCCGCCTATCCAACAGTTGTCGCCGATAGTTACGGGCAAGCCTAACTCCACGCCGTTATACCGCTCCTCCGCGCGAACGGGGTGCGTTGCAGAAAATATTTTGACGCAAGGTGCCATCATACAGTTTTTGCCGATAGTAACCTTATTTACGTCTAAAATAACACAGCCGTAATTTGCAAAAAAGTTTTCTCCAACAAAAATATTGCAGCCGTAATCACAGTAAAACGGAGGGCAGACCTTTACAGTCTCCCCCGTTTTTCCAAATATTTTTTTTATTAATTTATAAAGCTTTTTTTCGTTAGAAGGGTCGATTTTATTATACTTTCCCCAAAGCTTTTTAACTCTTAAATGAAGTTTTCTAAGCTCTTTGTCGCTTGCAGAATAAAGCTCGCCCGCTAACGCCTTTTCCCTTTCGGTCATTTTGATTGTCTTTTAACTTTCTTTGTCTTTAAATTGATTTAAGTTGACGTTTTATAGCCTTTTTAGACTATTAGTTAACGTCAGGACAAAGAGGACCAGCAAGCTCTTTCAAGAAGAAAAGTTTGCCAGGGATGGTGGGAATATAAGATGAGGTTACAAATCTGGTGGGCTTATAACGTAAAGTCATCCAGAAGCTCATACCCTGCCACTGCATACCACGTGAGAATACGCCGTCTGCACCGCCGATTGCATAGTCTGCTTGGAACATAAGGCCGGGGCCCATGGTGTTTGCTCTGCAAGGAACCATACTTGTGCGGCTTCTAAACGAAGTGATTGCGTTTTGCTCGATGGTTAAGGGGTGAAGTTTTGCACCAATACGGTAGGGCTGTTTAAGCCATTCTGCATCAGTTGCAAATTCCGAACCGAACTGGGGTTCCCAGAAAGCGATGTGGCACATTCTGCCAATACCGTAAACGAGAACGAGTTTTGCGCCTTCCTTTTTCAAAGCGGCAATCTTTTCAGGATAAGTGGGGAGGTTTGCTTTGGTTGCAAAGTTTCTATGGTCCTTAGGAACGGTAAGTTCGCCAAGGGGGTTGTAGAAAGCATTTTCCATAGCGCTTTGGAAGGATGCTTCACCGGTAATGGTGTTGCCTTCTGCATCTGCCCATTCGTCCATATTAAAGCACCAAACGTTTTTGCAGCTTACGTTCCATTCTTTAAGGAAGTAAACAGCCCATTTATACATACCCATAGGGCCTACGGGAAGAATAAATGCGATTTTTTCGCCTCTTTCGTTTGCTTTTTTGATTTCGTTTGCAATTTCGTGGCCCATTTTTACGTTAAATTCTTCAACGTCTGAGCACTGAATAGGGGTAAAATCTTTGTTCCAAAAATCTTGTCTTTCACAAACCTTTTCGGGTGCGTTTGCGCAGCAAGCATCAATCTTTTCAAAGTCCCAGCCCTCAGGGTAGAAACCCTCTAAAAGACTGCCTTTAACGGTAGAATTAAAATCCATAATAATTTCTCCTTTATTTTATGTTTATAATTTTTTCTTAAAATTTTTGTTTTTTAATGCTAGGGAAGTAACCTTTTGGTAGTGCCTTTAAGGTAAACTTGGCACTGGCGGAAGCCCTCTGCATAGTCTGCACCGCACTGATAGCCACGGTAACGAGAACAAGTCCTTACCATATCGGCAAAGTCAACACCATCGTGCTCTTTCATCCACAAAACTTGACTTTCGTGGCAGTTGAGCATATCGATTTTAAGGTCGATAGTTTCAGTAACGTCAACAAACATAGTTGGGTTAAAGTTAACGCCAGCCAAGGTGTCCATATAATAGATAGGAACAAGCTTAGCGGGGTTGGGCTGTTTGCTTGCATAGTTGGGAAGGGTTGCTGTAAAGCTTGCATCAAATACCAATCTAGAAACAGCCGTATGGTCGGGCATATAATCGTCAGGGTCGTGGGTAATGATAAGGTCGGGGTTTGCGTATTTGATAACGTCAACCATCTTATCGCGAGCTTCTTTATTATTGTCGTAAATATCAAGGTCGTCAAAGCCGCCCCAGATAACCTCTATACCTGCAAGTGCGCCTGCTTTTTTTGCCTCGTTTGCGCGGATAACTTTAAGTTCATCCGGTGGAATTACTACGTGGCCAAGGTTGCCGCTGCATGCGTGACAAACGATAACTGTGTCGCCGCGCTGAACGCATTTTGCAAGAGTACCCGAGCAAGCGATTTCAATATCGTCGGGATGTGCGCCGATTGCTAAAATTCTCATATTATGCCTCACTTATATAATTTTTTAAATAACAAATATATTATAAACTATATTTTTTCACTTTGCAATAAAAAATCCAAAAAGAGTGAGCCAATAAGCCGACTTTTTTTGGATTTAAATTTATTTATATTGTTTTTTGTCCTTTATCGTCCTTTCTTGCTTGGATATTAAGCTAGCGCTTATATAAGTGGCTTATAAAACCTTTGAAAGAAAGTCCTTTAATCTGTCGTTTTTGGGATTGTTAAAAAACTCTTGGGGAGCGTTTTCTTCCTTAATAACACCATCGTCAATAAAGATAACGCGGTTTGCAACCTCTCTTGCAAAGCCCATTTCGTGTGTAACGATAACCATCGTCATACCCTCGTCGGCAAGACTTTTCATAAGCTCTAAAACCTCGCCAACCATTTCGGGGTCGAGCGCAGAAGTGGGTTCGTCAAACAAAATAACCTTTGGGTCCATTGCAAGTGCGCGGATGATGGCTATCCTCTGTTTTTGTCCGCCAGATAAGGTTGATGGATAGGCATCTGCCTTATCTTGCAAACCTATTCGCTCTAAAAGAGCAAGGGCTTTTTGCTTGTTTTCTTGTTCAATCTGCTTGCTGGTAGTAGTGATTTCAGTTAAAGGCTTTTTACCCTCTTTTTTGCGGAATAAATTGGTGAATTTTAACCAAAAATTTGCTCGCTTTTGCTTTTTAAGATTTGCTTTTGCTACAATGTTTGGCGCAAGCATAATGTTTTGCATAACGGTGAGGTTATTAAAGAGGTTAAACTGCTGAAAAACCATACCGATATGCTGACGGTGAACGTTGATATCGACGCGTGTATCAGCAAGGTTTTCCCCCTCAAACATAATTACTCCCTCGGGGTCTTCCATACAGTTAATACACCTCAAAAACGTTGATTTACCGCAGCCTGATGGTCCTATTACTGCGACAACGTCCCCCTTAAAAACGTCTATATCAATGCCTTTTAATACTTCATTTTTTCCAAACGATTTGCGGAGGTCTTTTATGGAAATAAGCAATTCTTTTTTATGCTCTTTGCCCATTTTATCTTGACAATTAACGTTCATTTTTCTTTAACCTCCTTTCAATTAATTTTACACCGATTGTAATTAAAACAATTAGTATGATGTAAACTAGTGCAAGCATTAAATAGGGCACAACGTAAGAATACATCGCGCCACCGATTGCCGAAAACGCACGATAAAGGTCGGTTACAGTGATAAAACTTACGACAGAGGTTTCCTTAACGAGCGTAATAAATTCGTTGCCGAGGGTTGGCAATATGTTTTTGATTGCCTGCGGAATAACGATTTTTATCATTGACGTCCAAAAGGTAAGCCCAAGCGCTCTGCCGGCTTCCATTTGCCCTTTGTCGACAGAGTTGATACCGCCACGCATAATTTCCGACACGTATGCACCGCTGTTTAAACCAAATATCACTATTGCCTCTATAAGAACGTCTATTCTAACGTTTAATAACGGCAAAAGTATATAGTGCCCAACAAGCAACTGAACAACCATTGGCGTTCCACGGAAAAATGCCACGTATACAACAGCGATTTTATCAAGTATTTTAGAAAATAGGCTATATTTAGGCATAACTTTGATTATAGCAATCAACGTGCCTATTATAATGCCTATGATAAGGCCAAAAACCGCAATCTGCAAGGTCGCAGACAAGCCCTTTAAAACAGTTTTATAGCCACCATAGGTTATAAACTGCTTATAAAATTCTTCCCATTTAAACATTTTTTTCCTTTATTATAACGAAAGGCTTAGCAGCATATCCGCCAAGCCAAGCGCCATAATTACGTTTATCGTTTGTCAATTATTTGTTTGCGCAAAGCACTGAAAGAATATCCATTAAAACACTTGCATCGTCAAGTGCTTCATTGCTTTCAAGACACAAAATTACCTGAGAATTGGTGTAGTAAGCATTGGTAAAGTTAATATTTGCTTCGCGGTCATTGGTGATGGTAAGTGCTGCGATTGCAATGTCAAAACCGTTAGTGCCTACACTGGTAACTACTGACTCAAATTCCATATGAACAATTTCAAGGTTCATACCAAGAGTTTCTGCCAAAAGCTTTGCTATTTCCATATCAATACCATAGAAAAGCTCGCCAGTCATAAATTCAAAGGGTGCGTATTCAGCGTTGGTTGCAACCTTCAAAGTTTCAGTTGCGCCAGCTACCGTAACAGTTGCAGGAACGCCTACGTAATCATTTTCGTTACCGCTAAGGTATTTGGTTTGAATTTCGTTAATTTCAGTAGCCTTGGTGGTAAAGAAAGTATTTACGCTTTCAAGAAGTGCAGGCTGATTTACGTCAACTGCCATACCGAAGAATTCTTCACCCGTCAACGCAACGTCAATCATCTTGATGCCGTCAACCTTATCTACAAGGTTTTCTGCAACGGCTTTATCGGTGATTACGTAGTCGATTGCGCCGTTTTTCATATCCTCAACAGCCAAGGTGGGATTTTTGTAAGCGAGAGTTTGGGTGCCTTTTAAACAGCTGCCAAACATATAGCCTGTCGTATCAGCTTGTGCACCGATTTTGATTAAGTTAGCGTCATCGTTGCAAGCAGTAAGACCAAAGCAAGCAATAACACACATTAGCGCAGCGAGTAAGTTTGTGAAAAGTTTTTTCATTGTAAGTTCTCCTTTTTTGTATTTTTGTATACTGTATATATAATTTTATAATACATTAGTAATTGTAAATATAATTATACAATATGTCAACTGTTTTTTTGTTTTTTCACTTTTTTGTAAAGAATAATACGCTTTTGAAAACTAAAATGGCGTTATATTACATTGCGGAATGAACGGATAAAAACAAGATAAATACGCAAAGTATAATAAAGATAATAATGCAAACGCCTCAACAAAAATAGGTCGAACCATTTTGGGTGCGACCTATATATTTTTGGTTTTTGTTAATTTTTTTATAGTGAATATATTCGCAATAAAGATTGAGATTAATATCGCAACTTAAAAGCAAAATTTAAAGTGGGGATTATAGACGGGAATAAAAGGTTGGCTGCAAGACGCTTTAAGTGTAACTCCTGCAAGCAATTAGCAAGCTTTGACCTTTATGCGTTTTTACCACCGTCGTTTATGTAAAGTATGCCCAGGCAGTCTTCACCGCAATGCGAGGTGATTGTTCCGCCGGCACGCGTAACCAAAATTTCCTTAAACCCAGCCTCGATTAAGCTGTTTTTTGCTATTTCTAACACCTTTTCATCTGCGGTGGTGTAGGTCAAAAATGCCCTAGTTAAGTCAGGGTTATCGAACTCTTGCAAAACGTCTTGACAATATTTTTCAACAACTTGCGAATATTTGCCGCGGTATTTTTTGCCCGATACCATTTTACCATCTTTTACCAAAATCTGCGGACGAATTTTTAGTAGGTTTGCGCCAAGGTAAACAAGCGCACTGCATCTGCCGCCCTTGTATAAGTAATCTACCCTGTTAAGCTCAAAACTTGCTTGCACGTAAGGGACGCGCTCTAAGCACTTTTGGTATACTTCGGCAGCGGAAAACCCTTTGTCCACAAGCTCTTTTGCATAAATTGCAAGAAGGGCTATACCTGTTGATAAAGAACGTGTGTCAATTACGTATACGCTACCTTCTTTTTGTGCGTTTATCGCATCTGCTGCGCGGCGCGCATTTGAATTTGCAAGAGACATTTCAGCCGATAACGTAAAGTGAATTACTGCGTCTGCATCTTTTAAAAGATTTGTAAAATGCTCGGTATACTGATATTCGTTGACCGCACTGGTTTTGGGTAAAATTTTTGTTTTTGATACGTAATCAATAATTTCATCGGCGGTAATCTCGCCGTCAAGTGCCGTTTTGTCCCCTAATTGCAAGGTAAAAGGAACTGTGTTTATATCGTATTTAGTCAACAATTCTTTTGTAAGGTCAATAGTGCTTTCAGCTGAAATTTTAATTTTTGCCATATAACTGCCCTCCTGTATTTTTTTACACTAACTTAACGTTTGCTTTTTTATTTTTCTCTTTATGGTTGCAATTATAATATTACATATAAAAAATTTTTACAACAAAAAACCGCTCTTTTTGCGTCTACACTTTTTTTAGGATTAGTAGAGTAATTTTACCCACTCTACCAACGGTAGAATTTACAAAAAACGCGCGTTTTTTATTGCTTATTGCGCGATTTTGTGTTATTATATTGATATGAAGGTTCAAAACACAGTTCCAAAGCTTGTTGACGTAAAAAGCAATCTTGCAAGCAATTTAGTTAAATACAGAAAGGCTGTTAACCTTACGCAAGCAGAGCTTGCCGAAAGGCTGAATTACTCGGACAAAGCCGTTTCTAAGTGGGAGCGCGGTGAAAGCGTGCCTGACCTTGCAGTCCTAAAACAGCTTGCAGATTTTTACGGGGTTAAAATTGATACCCTTTTAGACACCCCTAAGCCCGAGCCAAAAACCTACCTCAACATCAGCCGCAAGCGGTTTATAATATCGGCTATCGCAGCCCTTTCCGTATGGCTAATCGCTGTTATTGCCTATGCTTTTATAGAAATTATTTTTCCATCATTTTCCGGTAAAACGTGGCTTGCATTTATTATTGCAACACCTATTACCTTGATGATTTTATCAATACTAACTTCCGTTTGGGGAAATAATTTTTGGAATATGATGTTCCACTCTTTTTTGACGTGGACCACTATTACTGCTATATATTTAATTTTGATTAACGCACTAATTTCTCCACCAGCAACACTATGGTTGATTTTTTTGACGGGTTTGCCGGCACAGGGTATCATTATATTCCGCTTTTTCTATAAGAGAATTAAATAGATTTACAAGAAAATTTTAGTACATATTAGGTTTTGTGTTGTAGTGTTTTATAAAATTTAGTTATAAAAAATTAACCCGCCACGGCGAAAGCCGTGGCGGGTTTTTTGTTGAATAAATATCAGTTTTATTGCTTATAGTTTTATTGCTTATATAAACAAATTTATTGGGCACCTATTGGTTTTTTGCTTATATAATTTTATTAGGCATCTACCGTTTTGCAATTATAAAACAATTTATTTTTTATAAATAATTTTATTAAAAAATATTTACTGCCTTTTACCTATTACTTATACAGTTGCTAGTTTAGAGTAATATCTTTTAGTTTTTCGTATTTTTTTATTGCGATACGTCTAATTTCTTCGGTGCAAAGACCTTTTTCAAAAACTTCGTCACTGATTTTCTTCGCAAGAAAAATTGAATCGGTGCTGTAATTTAAGTTACCTAAATCGGTCATAAATTTCCCACTTTGTCGGCTACCCATAAAGTCACCTGAACCACGAAATTTATAATCGTATTCGGAAATTTTAAACCCGTCGACGTTATCTTTGATTACAGCAAGCCGCTCTATTGCTTCCCCTTGCGTTGCGCCAGTCATCAAAAAACAGTAGCTTTTAATGTCAGACCTGCCCACTCTGCCGCGTAATTGGTGAAGCTGCGATAGCCCAAACCGCTCTGCATTATAAATTACCATAACCGATGCATTAGGAACGTCTACACCTACCTCTATTACAGTAGTGCATACTAAAAGTCCAATTTTATTATCCTTAAAGTCTTGCATTACTTGGTTTTTTTCGGCATCTTTCATTTTGCCGTGGAATAGCCCCATGTTGATTGAGGGAAATTTTTCACAAATGCTGTCGTAAAGTTCGGTAACGCTCATTACAGAGCCTTCCTCGTCCTCATCAATTTTGGGACAAACAAGGTAAGCTTGCCTACCTGCTTTAATTTCCTTTTCAATAAAACCCAGCATATCGTCATATTTATATTTGGGAACGATATTGGTTTGAATTGGTATTCTATCTTTTGGCTTTTCGCTAATAGTGGTTATATCAAGGTCGCCGTAGAAAATTAAAGAAAGTGTTCTTGGTATGGGGGTTGCGCTCATTACCAAAACGTCTGGAACCAAGCCCTTATTGGTTAAGCTGCTGCGCTGAGCCACACCGAAGCGTTGCTGCTCGTCACAAATGCAAAGGGATAAATTTTTAAATTGCACGTCGTCCTGCAAAACTGCGTGTGTGCCAACCAAAATATGATAAAAACCAGCTTGAAGACCAGCCTTTATCATGCGCTTTTCCTTAGCACCCATTGAGCCTGTAAGCAATGCAACGTTGTAGTCGGGAAAAGCCTTGACCGCAGCGTTGTAGTTTTGCCTTGCAAGCACTTCGGTAGGGGACAAAATACTAGTTTGATAACCACTATGCACGGCTATAAACGTTGCGCACATACTAACGGCTGTCTTGCCACTGCCAACGTCACCTTGCAAAAGTCTGTTCATCACGTTTGCGCCGGTCATATCGGCAAAAATTTCTTGCACAGCTTTTTTTTGACCATCGGTAAACTCGAACGGAAAGCGGTTTTTTATAAACGCATTAAGCTGGTCATAAGAGCAATTATATTTGTTTAGTCGCACCTGTTCGCGACTGCCTTTTATGACTTTAAAGGCGGAAATAAGTGCAAAATACTCCTCAACAGCAATTCTATCAGCTGCCACTTTTTCATTAGAAAAATCCAAGGGATTATGCACTTGTCGGTATGCGGTATATAGGTCTTTTAAGCCATATTTTGCAATTATACTTTCAGGAATTATACTTTTGGGCTTTTCAATATCCACGGCAAGCCTTGCGGCATCACGCACTACCTTTTGGGTAAGGTTGCCCTTTAACGAATACTGCGGAACAATGCCTTTTAACCTAAACGCCTTTTCACAAAGCTCATAAGTAGGATTAACCAAGCTAACGCCAACGTCATCTACCCTTACTCTGCCGTAAAAAAGATAATCTTCACCAACGATTAGCTTTGCCGCAACGTAGGGTTGGTTCCACCAAACTATCGTAAATACAAACCCCTCTTGCTCGCAAATTGCCGTAACCCTACTCATTGTGCGGAAATAATTTGTATTGACCTTGATAACCTTGCCGGCTGTCAAAACAACGTCGTTATGGTAAGCATATTTTAAAAGCTGTTTTTCGCGCAGGTCTAAATACCTGCGCGGAAAATACCGCGCAAGGTCTGCCGTGTCACGCACACCTGCTTTAAGAAAATCTTGCTCTCGCTTTTCGTTTATTCCGCGAATTTTTGTCAGTTCCATAATTACTTTTTTGTTGTTTTTATAGCTTAAAAGTTTTTGCCGTGATTTTGTTGATTTTTTGTTGTTTTAGTTAAATTTTAGCCGTTTTTAACGATTTTTAGCCAAAATTTAGTCATATCACGTTAAAAAAAGGGAAAGAATATTTGTTATCCTTTCCCGTATAAACGTTATAAATCTTATTCAAGCGCAACGTAGTAGTAGTAAATGGGTTGACCGCCGTAGTGAAGCTCAACGTCACATTCGGGATACTTTTCTTGAATAGCTGCTTGAAGTTTGACTGCGTCCTCTTCCTTTACGTCTTGACCATAGTAGAGTGTAATGATATCCTCGCCACTGCGGAGCTTTTCAATAAGGCTCATAGTAACTTCGTCAAGATTGTTGCCCTTTGCAAGAATCTTTTTGTTATCCATACCCATAATGTCGCCTTCCTTAATAGTGAAGCCACCTATCTTGGTGTTGCGGACTGCGTAAGTAATTTGACCATCGGTAACCGTGTCAAGCGCGTGGAGCATATTTGCCTTGTTTTCGCTGACGGGAAGGTCGGGATTAAAGGCAAGAGCTGCCGAAAATCCCTGAGGTATACTCTTGGTGGGAATAACGTGAATTGTCTTGTTTTCCACTAACGATTTTGCTTGTTCAGCAGCAAGAATAATGTTCTTATTATTGGGGAAAACGAATACGTTTGCCGCATTGATACGTTGAACGGCTTCGGCAATGTCGTTTGCTGAAGGATTCATTGATTGACCGCCCTCAATGACTGCGTCAACCATAAGGTCTTTAAAGATGCTGGTAATACCGTCGCCAGCAGAAACAGCCATCATGCCGATTTCTTTCTTTTCTTCCTCGTATTTTTTCATTAGAGCGCGGTTTTGCTCTAACATGTTTTCAATTTTAAGTTTATCAAGCTCGCCAAGTTCCAATGCCTTGGTTAAAACAACACCCGGCTTGTTGGTGTGGACGTGAACTTTAACCATTTCTAAGTCGCCAATAACGATTTCACTATCGCCTATCGTCATTAAGAATTCTTTAAAACGCTTAATATCTGCCGTGGTGGTCTTTTTCTTTAAGTTGATAATGAAAAATTCCGTGCAATATGCAAATTCGATATTGCCAAGATTCATAATGTCCGCGTGATTATCAAGGGGCATTTCGTCTACCTGAGTTTTAACTTCAACGGTAGCAGCCTCGACTGTTTCGCCCATAAGAGCCTTGAACATACCCTCAAAAATAAACATTAAGCCCTTACCGCCGGCATCGACAACGCCTGCCTTTTTAAGAACTGGCAATAAGGTGGGGGTGATTTCGACAGCTTCGTTTCCTGCCTTCAAAAGTTCAGGGAAGTATATTTCAAAATCTTTATACTTACCGCGAACCTTTTCCATATGCTCTGCAATAAGTCTAATAACCGTTAAAATTGTGCCTTCTTTGGGACGGGAAACGGCACCATACGCAACCTCTGCACCAGAGGTGATCGCTTGGGTGAAAAGCTTGGTGTCAATTTCTTCGGCATTTTTTAGGACGTTACAAATACCTCTCAAAATTTGTGAGGTGATAACGCCAGAGTTACCTCTTGCACCGCGAAGCGCGCCTTTGCTTACAGCTTCCGCAACGTCGGCAATTTTGTTTGATTTGCAAGCGACAACCTCTTTTACTGCCGATTGCAAAGTGAGCGACATGTTTGTGCCAGTGTCGCCATCAGGAACGGGAAAAACGTTGAGTGAGTCAACGTATGCCCTGTTAACTTCTAATAATTTTGCTCCGGTCAATATCATTGACTTTAACATTGAACCGTTTATCGTTTTTTGCATATATACACCATTAATTATAGACAAATTAAATTTATCGCTTACCGTTCGACACCCAAAACGTTGACGTTGATTGTATCAACTATCATACCTGTAAATCGCTCAACCTTATATTTGACCGATTCTTTAAGAGCGTCAACAACCGCTTTGATGGATACGCCAAACTTGACGAGAACCGAAAGGTCAACAAAAATTCTGTCGCCAAGTGTGCGAACTTTTACACCCTTGACGGCTGACCCAAATTTAAAAAAACCGACAAGAGCATCAACCAGACTTGCAGGTGCAAAACCCACGATGCCATAACAATCGGTAGCAACGTGCGAAACGAACCTTTCAATCGTATCGTCTGATATAATAATCTTGCCGTAAATGTTATCGGTTTTTACTGACATAACAACCTCAAATGCTTTGCGATATATATATTTTACAATATTTTATAGCCATTTGCAACACTTTGACGTAAAATATCGGCTTTTTAAGTGCTTAAAAATTTTTTAAGGTAAAATTTTAACAAATTCCGTGTAAATTTGTTGCTTTTTTGTTATTTTTATGGTAAAGTATCTTGTAGCAAAAAGAAGTAATTTCCATTGGAGGATAAAAATATGAGCAGAGTATGCAGTGTATGCGGTAAAGGTAAGTTGTCTGGTAATTTGGTTAGCCACTCTAACCGTAAAACCCCCAAGCTTTATGAAGCAAACCTTCAAAAAGTAAGTGTTAAAAATGCAAACGGCACCGTTTCCAAAGAATACGTTTGCACCAGATGCCTTAAAGCTGGCAAGGTTGAAAGAGCTTAATCTTTTATCCTTACTCTTTTTTGGTATTCAAAAAAACATTAAGCCGAGGCTATGCCCTCGGTTTTTTTGTTGTTTGCATTTTTGTTATATTTTTTGTTATATTTATTGCTAGCTATATATATAAACTATATATAAAATCTATATATGAAAAAGCGGAAGAATATTACGTCTTTTTTACAGAGAATTTTATACAATATTGATATTTTATGCTACATTGATTAAAGCCACGGATTTGTCCGTGGCTTTAATTTTTATAAATATTATTCTTCAAAATCGTTAAAATAATCTTTATCAAAAAACTGTGATAACGTTATTCCTACGCCTTGACAAAAGGCTTTTATAGTGGACACCTTAGAGCATTTTGTTCTGCCTTTAATCAAATCGTATATTGCAGATGGAGATTTCCCTCCGTTTAACGTTGCTTCGCATACGTTAACATTTTTCTCCTTGCATATTTCCCCAATTCTTTTAACAATCGCATCATTTATATTCATATAAACACCTTCACGGAATTTCTTATCGCTATTCCACGAAATTATTATATGAATTTTTAAATATTTACTCTCGTGGAGTTCCACGAAATTGACTTTGCTGCATATTTTTGTTATAATTTTACGGAACTCCACGAATAAGGGGGTAAAATATGCGAGCTTGCTTTATTAGGCATAGAAAGATTAATATAAATACAAAACTTGTTGTTTCATTAAAACAAACCATAATTGCACTGATTGATAAGGGTGTAAAAACTTTTCTTTTTGGAAGCATAAGTGAATTTGACGATTTATCGTGGAAAACTGTTACGGCACTTAAAAACAAATACCCTTTTATAAAAAGAGTTTACGTTAGGGCTGCTTATCAATGCATAGACAAATCTTACGAAGATTACTTACTAAAATCTTATGAGGAAACGTATTACCCCGCCAAGTTAGAAAAAGCAGGAAAATTTTCTTATGTTGAGAGAAATTATGAAATGATAGACAATTCTACCTATTGTATTTTTTATTACAACAAAAACTATACCCCAACATTAAGACTACAATCAAACTTTTCTTTTTCATCACACACTAAGCATAACAGCGGCACAAGAACCGCATATCACTATGCGGTAAAAAAGAAGAAAACAATAATAAACTTGTATATATAATTTTATAGTTAATTTTAATTCTTAGATATTACTCTATAAAATAAAGGTCAAAAGCTTTGTCAAAGCAAAAATAAAGACTAACGAAAAAATTTTCGTTAGTCTTTTATTACTGCCTTTATTTAGTAAGCTGTTTTATTCGGTGCGCAGTGCGACAACCGGGTCCTTTTTAGCGGCTATTCTTGACGGAATTAGTCCTGCTAAAAGGGTAAGCGTTACACTAATTACCACAAGCACTATTGCGGCGATTGGCGACAGCACAGCTATGCTGCCAATACCTGCAACAAGTCCGCCTAAAATTAGGTTGATTGGTATTGACAATAGATATGTTACACCTACGCCAAATACACCTGCAAACAAACCTATGAGGAAGGTTTCGGCATTAAATACTCTGGAAATTTCACCTTTTGATGCACCAAGCGCCCTTAAAACACCAATTTCTTTGGTTCTTTCCACTACCGAGGTATAAGTTATTATACTTATCATAACACTAGATACGATTAGTGAAACGGACGTTAGAGCCACCAAAACGTAAGTTATTGCATCTACCATTGTGTTCATAAAGCCGAACATCATACTCATCATATCGGCATAAGCAATGCGCTTTTCGTCATCTTCGGGGAGCGCGTCGTTCCACTCGTCAATATATGCTTTGATTTCTTCTTTACTGTCAAAATCTTTTGCGTAAATACTTATGTTTGAAGGGGTATCTATCGCTGCAACCTTTCTTGCCATTGCGGAATACATCGCTTGCATATTTGACATAGGTGGATTATCAGCAAGCTGCTTTGCCGTTGTAGCGACTGCGCCGTCTTTGTTATCATCCAAAATCTTTTCGGTAAGCTGTCTTGTATACGCTATGCCGGAGTCAAGTATGCCGGAAACGTTTTCTTTTGGGCGAATTATACCGACAATTTCCAATTCCTCCATAGCCGATTTATCTAAATCGCTTTCAGCCTTTTGGGCAATTTCATCCTGACCTGTTAAACTGTTTTTAGTAATTTGATAATTTTGCTCGTTTTTGCCAAGGTAAAACTTTTTGCCGACCATATCTTCAAGGGCAATACCGTCTTTTATCTCTTGAAAGGTAAATTCGTTTGTGCTTTCGTCAATATCACAGTTCATATAGCCCAATAGCGTCAAGGTTATATCACTTATTCCGTTATATTCGTCAACGACCAGCAAAAGCTGCTTTGCGCCCTCTTTGGTAAATGTAGGCCAATCGCCCCACAGTTTATCATACTGCGTTTTTATAAGCTCGCCACTAGGAATTTCTTGAACGGTAGGTATATACTGGCGGATAAAGCTTGCGCCCATCATACCACCCATTGCGCTTTGAATTTTACCATCAAACTTGCTTTCTAACTCAGAGGCAATTCTATCTATCGAACTAAACCGCACGGTGCTATTTAGCGTTATATCGGTAAAAATATAACTGCTTACGTCAAAGCCGTAGTCATAGTTGATTGAATAATAAAGTGAGGGGTCGGTTTTACCAAGATAATCTAAAAAGCCGCCTGTTGAGGTGTCGTTTATAACGTTGCTTTTAAGCATACCTGCAAAATTATCAAAGCCCTCTTGGACTAAAATATTGTCAAGTTCTGGATATTTATGCTTTAACTGATTATCGTAAATTTTTGTCGCGTTTGATAGGTCAACCGAGCTTTCGCTAATGGTCAGCGGATAGGCTGCGACGCTGTCCGTTTGCATTCTTGCCATATATGCGTTAAAGCCGTTTGAAAGGGCAAGAACAAGCGCAACGCCTATAATACCGATACTGCCTGCAATAGAGGTCAAAATTGTCCTTGCGCGCTTTGATACAAGGTTTTTAAGGGACAGCCCAAAAGCCGTTTTTAACCCCATTTTTGGCTTGCGAATAACCTTTGGCTCAGGTGCGACTTCTTCCTTATACGGATTGGTATCGTCTATTTTTTCGCCGTCTAAAAGCCTTATTATTCTCGTTGCGTATCTATCGGCTAATTCGGGGTTGTGAGTAACCATTATAACCAAGCGGTCTTTTGCAACTTCTTTAAGAATATCCATTACTTGAACGCTCGTTTCGGTGTCGAGTGCGCCGGTTGGTTCGTCCGCTAAGATTATATCGGGATTGTTTATTAGTGCGCGCGCAATGGCAACCCTTTGCATTTGTCCACCAGATAACTGGTTGGGGCGTTTATGCGCTTGGTCATGCAAGCCTACTTGCGACAAAATGCTTAGGGCTTTTTCGCGACGTTCTTTTTTGGACACACCCGAAAGCTCTAACGAAAGTTCTACGTTGGCAAGCACCGTTTGATGAGGTATAAGATTATAACTTTGGAACACAAAGCCTATGCTATTATTGCGGTAAGCATCCCAATCTTTATCGTTATAATTTTTTGTTGACCTGCCGCCAATAATAAGGTCGCCCGAGGTATACCTATCAAGGCCGCCTATAATATTAAGCAAGGTGGTTTTGCCACAGCCAGACGGGCCTAAAATGGCTACAAATTCGTTTTTGCGAAACTCTAAGTCCACGCCTTTTAGAGCTTTAACGGCCTGCTCGCCCGAGCCGTAAGTTTTAGTAATACCTACAAGCTTTAATGCGCCAGACTTTTCACCTTCAACATCATATGTCGCTTTTGTATCAACACCGATACCTTCAATTTTGGTTTTGCTCATATATTTTCCTTTAAATTACTTTTTTAAGGTTTAAATTACTAATTACATTATATATAAATAATTTATCCGTTATATGACTTTTTCCTTAAATAACCAAAAAATAAATTATTTAAATAGCTTGATTTTGACTAATACCGCCAACGTAAGTTAAGCTTAATTACGTCAATAAAGGCTAGTGCCACGTTGACGATTTTTGTCGATTATTAGCACTCTTTGCTCGCGAGTGCTAACTTTATAATTATATTATATCTTAATTGACTTTGGTGTCAACTTTTTTAATGATAAAATTTATAATTTAATAAAATTTTTACAATTATTAAACTTTAAAACGCAGAGTTTAAGCTCTGCGTTTTTTGTTGTGATATGCTAATATGCAATATTTATTTATGGCTAAATAGCCGTTTAATTGGTTGTTATTTTGTGAAAGATTTTTCTTCTGCCGAAGATTTTACCTCGCCGTGATGCTTGATAAAGCCAAAAAGTTTGCTTAGTTCCATTATAACGAGGGGAGCGATTGAAAGCCCTAAACCGATAAGATAAAGCTGCCACGGCAAAGCGATTATGCCAAATGCAACACTCACTGGCGTAAACAACACAAGGGCAACAAGTGCCAAAGAAGCCAATACTGCCAAGTTTAGTTTTTTATTTGTAAAGGGGCCAATCTTAAATATGGAATGCTCTGATCGCATATTGAAAACCTGAACTACTTGCGACAGTGAAAGGGTCATAAATGCTAATGTTTGACCGCCCTCTAAACTGCCCATCCAGCTTCTGCCAAGCCAAAATGCAACGAGGGACAAAATGCCAAACATTAAGCCTTGCAAAGCAATTCTTATACCGTAGCCGTGGGCAAACAAGCCCTCCTTTTTGGGACGGGGCGGACGGTTCATAACGTCCTTTTCAACAGGCTCCATACCAAGTGCGATTGCAGGCAAGCTGTCGGTAACAAGATTTATCCAAAGCAGTTGCATTGAAAGAAGTGGCGTAACCTGCCAAATAAGCATTGCTACAAAAACGGTAATAACCTCGCCAATATTTGTGCCGAGCAAAAAGCCTACTACTTTACGAATATTTGCATATATTCCTCTGCCCTCTTTAACGGCATCGACTATGGTGGCAAAATTATCGTCGGTAAGCGTCATATCAGCCGCGCCCTTTGCTACGTCAGTTCCCGTAATGCCCATTGCGCAGCCTATATCAGCGGCTTTAAGTGCGGGAGCATCGTTAACGCCATCGCCCGTCATTGATACCACTTGACCTTTTCTTTGCCAAGCCTTGACTATGCGAATTTTGTTTTCGGGTGAAACACGCGCGTATACCGATATGTTTTGAACCTCTCTGTCAAGTTCGTCGTCCGTCATTGCATCAAGTTCTACACCAGTAATAGCCCTATCGCCGTCAAGCAAAATGCCAAGCTCTCTTGCTATTGCCGAAGCCGTAACAACGTGGTCGCCAGTTATCATTACAGGCTTTATGCCTGCTGCACGGCATACCTTTACCGCCTCTTTTGCCTCAGGTCTTGGTGGGTCAATCATACCGACTAAGCCCATAAAGGTTAAGCCGTTTTCAATTTCCTCACTAGTTAGTTCAGTCGGGATTTCATCAATTACTTTATATCCAAGGGCAAGAACGCGGAGTGCGTTTGAGCTCATTTGCTCGTTAATCTCACGCGCTTTGACAAGGTCGCCTGAAATGCAGCGCTTTTCCATAACGTCAAACGCGCCCTTTACGATAACTAATTTTTGACCGTCAATTTGGTTAATTGTGCTCATAAGCTTACGGTCGGAATCAAAAGGAATTGAGTTTAAGCGAGGATATTTTGCGTTTAGCCCCTCTTTATCAAAACCGTTTTTATATGCCGCAAAAACGATAGACGTTTCGGTGGGGTCGCCAATATGGGTTTCCTTGCCATCATCAAAGACGACTGAGCCATCAGAACATAACGTTCCGTATGAAAGAAGTTTTTTGACGTTATCGCTGTTATTGTTGGATATTTCCTCAGTATCGGTTGCGCCGTCAACGTAAGCCTTGACAAGCGTCATACGGTTCATAGTAAGCGTGCCCGTTTTGTCGGAGCAAATGATAGACGCGCTGCCGAGTGTTTCCACTGCGGGAAGACGGCGAATTATTGCGTTCTTTTTTACCATACGCTGAACGCCAATAGCAAGCACTATGGTAACGATAGCGGGCAAACCCTCAGGGATAGCCGAAACTGCCAACGATACGGCAGTCATAAAGATTTCAAGCGGAGGTATTTTACTGATTAAGCCGATAACAAAAATTATTGCGCACGCGCCGAGTGCCAAAAAGCCAAGGTACGTGCCAAGCTTAGCAAGCTTTTGCTGCAAGGGGGTTTGCCCCTCCGTTTCGTTAGACAAAAGCCCTGCGATTTTACCCATTTCGGTATTCATACCCGTTGCAGTAACCACAGCAACCGCCGTGCCATACGTTATACTGCAACCGGAAAAGACCATATTTGCGCGGTCGCCAAGCGGTGCGCTTTCTTTTACAACGGCATTTGCATCCTTTTCGGTAGGCACACTTTCGCCCGTCAAAGCAGATTCTTCACTTTTAAGACTTACACTTTTTATCAGCCTTGCATCAGCAGGGACAAAATCGCCTGCTTCCAACAAGATTATATCGCCCGGAACAAGCTCTGCGGCATTGATAAGGCTTTCCTTGCCATCTCTTAATACCCTTGCGTGCGGTGCGGACATATTATTTAACGCGTCAAGTGCCTTTTCCGCCTTGCTTTCTTGCGCAACGCCCATTATCGCGTTAATAACAACGATGAGCAAAATTAAAACTGGCTCGAAAAACTCTTTGGGATTGCCCTCAATGCAAGCAATGACAAAAGACACCACCGCAGCAATTAGCAAGATGATTATCATTGCGTCCTTAAACTGCTCAATAAAGCGTTGAAAATTTGTCTTTTTCTTTTTTTCTTTTAGCTTGTTTTCGCCAAATTTTTCTCGGCGAAGAGCTACCTCTTGCGAAGATAATCCTTTGGCTTCATCGGTAGCTAGCTCTTTTATAACACCACTAATCTCTTTGCTATAAGCCTTCAATTTTTTTCTCCTTTAATTTTGAAGCTTTTTTATTTTTATGGCTTTTTTATTATTTTAATGCTTTTAAATAGTATTACCTATTATTAATATTTTACAACCGTTTAATATATTTATAAAAGGGTTAAATAACTTTATAAATCGTTTGGCACGTTTATAAAAAACCCCGAGCATAACTCTTTTGCTATACTCGGGGAAATCTTTTTGGGAACCATGTATAGCCGATTGTTATACATGAGTCTGGCAATTTAAAGCAAGCCAGGCTTTCGCCAGGATGTTGACTTGCTACGCTATTACATAGCGCTTGCTACTCCCTCATAGGATAATTTTTGCAACTTTTACGTCACGATTACTTAATGCGAACATCATATTTACGTGACGTTTATTACGTGTATATCACGTTTATATTACGGACGATTTTAGCTATTATTTATGCTTGCCGTAGTGAACGTGAAGAAGTTCGTGAACCTTGCCTTTCAAAACACCATTATAAAGGTCGTCGATAATGGGGTTTTCTTCTGCACGGCGGATGGAAAGAAGCTTATCTGCGTCATACAAACCTTTGGTGCGCTTTGCTCTGCCTTCTGCCATACTGAAAGGTTGACCGCCGCCGTTTACACAGCCGCCCGGACAAGCCATAACTTCGATAAAATCAAAATGCTCGCCAGCTTTCATTCTCTTGATAACTTTTTCTGCGTTTGCAAGACCACTTACAACTGCAATGTGTAAAGTTTTTTCGCCGTAGGGAAGGTCAAATTCCTTGATACCCTCGCTACCGCGTTGACCGATAGATTCGATAGCCAAAAGCTCTGCACGAGTTTTTTGGGACATTACTCTACGCAACACTGCCTCGGTAACACCACCGGTTGTGCCGAAAATTACACCTGCGCCGGAGATTGTGCCGAAGGGCATATCAACTGCTTCCGGTTCAAGCTCCTCAAAGATTAAACCGCTTTCCTTAATCATACGGATAAGTCCCTTAGTGGTAAGAACTGCGTCTACGTTGGGGGTGCCTTCGCTAACAAATTCGTCGCGCGCTGCTTCGAACTTTTTAGCCGTGCAAGGCATAACTGCAACGTGGAAGTGCTTGCCACCCTCTTGCTTTGCCTTTTCCTTTAATAATGATGCCATCATTTGCATTGGTGAACGGCAAGAGGAAATGTTGGGCAAAAGTTCGGGATGTTTCTTTTCAGCAAACTGAATCCAAGCGGGACAGCAAGAAGTAATTAAAGGAATATTCTTGCCAGTCTCTAACCTGTCGATAAATTCCTGAGTTTCCTCCATTACCGTGAGGTCTGCGCCGACAGTGGTATCGTATACTTCGTCAAAGCCCATTCTGCGAAGAGCTGTAACGATTTTACCCATAACGTTTTCACCCTCTTTAAGACCAAACGCTTTGCCAACAGCAACTCTAACTGCGGGTGCAATTTGAACGGTAGTTTTGGTTTCCTTTTCTTCAAGTGCCTTCCAAATTTTGTTTGCATCACTGTGAAGCACAAGAGCACCCGTGGGGCAAACTGCAACACACTGACCGCAGCCTACGCAAGGTGACTGTGAAAGAGGAATACCAAACGCGGTGCTGATGGTCATTTTTGAGCCACGGTGTGCAAAGTCGATTGCGCCAACGTTTTGAATTTCGTTACACATACGGACACAGTCGCCACAGAGAATACATTTGCTGCTATCTTTGATAATGCAAGGCGAGGACTTGTCTTCCTTGGGTTCTGTTGCAGAGTTGGGGAAGCGAACACCCTCAATTTTAAAGCGCATTGCTAAGTCTTGAAGCTTACAATTATTATTTTTGTCGCAAGTTGTGCAATCACGGCAGTGGTTTGCGAGCAAAAGTTCAAGAATATTTTTGCGGTATTTACGCAAACGCTCGGTATTGGTTTTAATATTCATACCAGCCTTAGGAGGAGTTGAACAAGCTGCTTCAAAGCCGCCCCACTCGTTTTCTACCATACACATACGGCAAGCACCGTATACCGAAAGCTCCGAATAGTAGCAGAAGGTAGGCATTTGAATACCGATTTTTCTAATAAGTTCAAGAAGGTTCTTTTCCCCGTTAATCTCTACGGGGATACCGTCTATTGTCAAATATTTCTTTTCCATTTTTTAGTTCTCCTTTATTGCGTGGAAGGGACAAGCCGTTAAGCAGCTGCCGCAGCGGATACACTTGCCAAGGTCAATGGTAAAGGGCTCTTTAATCTTGCCGCTGATTGCCTCAACAGGACACTGACGAGCACACTTAGAGCAGCCCTTACAAAGCTCAGGGTCGATAACGATTTGTTTAAGCTTTTGGCATTCGCCTGCGGGACAACGCTTATCGTAAATATGCGCTTCGTATTCGTTTCTAAAATACTTAATGGTAGAAAGAACGGGACCTGCCGCAGTTTTACCAAGACCGCAAAGTGCCATGTTGGAAATCATTTCGCCAAGTTCTTGCAAAAGTTCAATGTCGCCATCTCTGCCCTCGCCTGCAACGATTCTTTCCAAAATTTCAAGCATGCGCTTGGTCCCTTCACGACAGGGAACGCACTTGCCGCACGATTCGTTTTGAGTAAAGTTCATAAAGAACCTTGCAACCTCAACCATGCAAGTCTTATCGTCCATAACAACAAGACCACCAGAACCAATGATTGCGCCCGCTTTTTTGAGTGAATCAAAGTCGAGGGGGAGGTCCAAGTGCTCTTCGGTCAAGCAACCACCTGATGGTCCACCGATTTGAACAGCCTTAAACTTTCCACCGTCACGCATGCCACCGCCGATATCAAAGATAACTTCTCTAAGAGTGGTGCCCATAGGAACTTCAATAAGACCTGCGTTTTTGATGTTGCCGGTAAGCGCAAAAGTCTTTGTGCCGGAACTGGTTGCGGTGCCGATTTGTTTATACCATTCTGCACCCTTATTTATAATATCTGCAATATTTGCATAAGTTTCTACGTTATTTAAAACTGTGGGTTTATCGAACAAGCCGTGTTCAACAGTTCTGGGAGGTTTAACCCTAGGCATACCACGTTTACCTTCGATAGAAGCGGTAAGTGCCGAGCCTTCACCACAAACGAACGCGCCTGCACCACGGTTAATGTGCATGTGGAAGCAGAAATCAGTGCCAAAAACGTTGTCGCCCAAGAGGCCAAGTTCCTCAGCACTCTTGATTGCGTTTTTAAGTCTTTGAACTGCAAGGGGGTATTCCGCACGAACGTATATGTAACCTTCACTTGCGCCAGTTGCAATACCTGCAATAATCATACCCTCTAACATTCTGTGGGGGTCATCTTCCATAACCGACCTATCCATAAATGCACCGGGGTCACCCTCGTCACCGTTACAAACAACGTATTTGGGGAAGTTTTTCTGTCTTGCAACTTGGCTCCACTTTCTACCGGTGGGGAAACCACCCCCGCCACGACCCCGCAAGCCGGACTCGGTAACTTCGTTGACAATTTGGTCACTCGTCATTTCGGTCAATGCCTTTTCAAATGCGGTATAACCATCGCGAGCAAGATACTCTTCAATAGAAGTTGCGTCGATTTTGTCGCAGTTGTCAAGTGAAAGTCTGGTTTGTTTTTTATAGAAAGGAATTTCCTTTTGTTCTTTGTATACTACGCCGTTTTCGGTGTATGCAAGTCTTTCAATGCATTCGCCCTTTACGATGGTTTTTTCGATGATTTCTTCACAATCTTCTTCCTTAACCTTTACGTAAAGCCAGCCTTGTGGCTCGATGCGAACCAAAGGTCCAACCTCACAAAAACCGTGACAACCGCTCTTTTTAAGTCTTACGTTGTCGCCGTGAGGTTCTTTTTCAAGTTTAACGGTAAACTTAACCTTCTTTTCGTTCATCAAAGCAACGAGTTTGTCGTAAACCTTGTTTGCACCCTTACTGACGCAGCCTGCGCCGCCGCAGATTATAATACGTTTATTTTCAGCATCCATCGCCTTTTTTGCGGCTTGGCGATAGGCGCGCAATTCTTCAATAGATTTAAGCATTAGTTTTTCTCCTTTATTTCGTTAATAAGTTTAACGGCAGATTCGGGAGTCATAGTAGGATAAATTTCATCGTTTACCATAACTGCGGGTGCCGATGAGCAAGCACCAAGACACGAAACTGTTTCAACCGTGAAAAGAAGGTCGTCAGTAGTCTTTTTGCTCTCAGACAAGCCAAGCTCTTTTCTCAAAGCCTCCAAAATAGGAATAGACTTTCTTACGTGGCAAGCCGTGCCGTCGCAAACTTTAACTACGTATTTACCCTTTCTTTCCAAAGAGAAGTTTTCGTAGAAGGTTGCTACGCCGTAAATTCTTGCTTCGGGAATATCAAGCTTTTCAGCAAGATAAGGGAAAATTTCTCTGGGCAAATATCTATAATGCTCCTGAGCACGTTGTAAAATGGCAATCAAGGACTTTTCTTCGTTTCCGTATTCCTTAATAGCCTCGTCCAAAATTTTGAAATCAATCTTTTGTTCCATAAAACAACTCCAAATACTTATTTTTTCTAATTAAAACGGATATACCGTGTGTAACATTTTTGCTTTTTCAAGGAAGTTTTAGCCATTTAATCGGCTTAAAACTAATAACTAGCAACTAACAACTAGTCGTTTTTAAGTGCTTCGTCAATTGCGGTGGCTGCCGTTTTACCTGCGCCCATTGCAAGAATAACGGTTGCTGCACCCGTAACTGCGTCGCCACCTGCGTATACGCCGTCTTTTGACGTTTTGCCGGTAGCCTCGTCAACGATAATGCCGCCCCAGCTTGCAGTTTCCAAGCCCTTTGTGGTGTCCTTAATGAGAGGATTGGGGGAGGTGCCGAGCGCCATAATTACGCAATCTACGTCAACGTCAATCTCACTGCCTTCAACAGCAACGGGACGTCTTCTGCCAGATGCGTCAGGCTCGCCAAGAGCCATCTTTTGACAACGCATACCGTTAACCCAGCCGTTTTCATCACCAGAGATTTCGAGAGGATTGGTAAGGAGCATAAATTTAATGCCCTCTTCCTTTGCGTGTTCAACTTCTTCACGACGAGCGGGAAGTTCTTCTTCCGTTCTGCGATAAACAATGGTTACGTCAGCACCAAGACGTTTTGCGCAGCGTGCTGCGTCCATTGCAACGTTACCGCCACCAACGACTGCAACTTTTTTGCCGCGTTGGATAGGCGTTGAGCTGTCTTCTTTATAAGCCTTCATCAAGTTTATTCTGGTTAAGAACTCGTTTGCGGAGTAAACACCCTTTAAGCTTTCGCCCTTAATTCTCATAAACTTGGGGAGACCTGCGCCCGAGCCGATAAAGACTGCGTCGTAGCCCATATCGAAAAGCTCGTCCACGGTAAGAGTTTTGCCGATAACAACGTTGGTTTGAACTTCAACGCCAAGTGCTTTCAACCCCTCAACCTCTTTTTGAACGATAGCCTTAGGCAATCTAAATTCGGGGATACCGTAAACAAGAACGCCGCCTGCGGTATGTAATGCTTCAAAAACAGTAACCTTATAACCCTTTTTAGCAAGGTCGCCTGCGCAAGTAAGACCTGCGGGACCAGAGCCGACTACTGCAACCTTTTTGCCGTTTGCTTCCATTTTCTCGGCTGCGCCGTTGCCGTGTTCATTGTGCCAGTCGGCAACAAAACGCTCTAACCTGCCGATACCAACAGGCTCAAACTTAATGCCGAGTGTGCATTTGCTTTCGCACTGAGTTTCTTGTGGACAAACTCTGCCGCAAACTGCGGGGAGGGAGGAAGATTTTGAAATTACTTGATAAGCACCCTCAAAATCGCTCTCTTTAATTTTCATAATAAATGCAGGGATGTCAATGTTGACAGGGCAGCCGTTGACGCAAGGTTTATTTTTGCAGTTAAGACAACGGTTTGCTTCTTCAACTGCAATCTCTGCGGTGTAGCCGAGTGCTACTTCGTTAAAGTTGCCTGCACGGACTACTGCGTCCTGAGTGGGCATTTCGTGTTTTTTTGGATTTATAGCCATTTTATTTACCCTACCTTATACGTTTTTGAAAAGGTTGCACGTTTTTTCGTGAGCCTTGCGTTCGTGGTCAAAATAAGTTCTACCACGAGAAATAGCTTCGTCAAAGTCGACTTCGTAACCGTTAAAATCAGGACCGTCTACACAAGCAAACTTGGTAACCTTTTTGCCGTCTTGATTAAGCGTAAGTCTGCAACCGCCACACATACCCGTGCCGTCAACCATAATGGGATTCATTGAAACGGTAACAGGTGCGCCGAATTCTTTTGCGGTAAGCGTAACAAATTTCATCATAATGAGCGGCCCTATCGTGATAATCATATCAAATTTTTCGCCAGAAGAAAGCATTTCTTTCAAAGGAACCGTTACGTTGCCGTGTCTGCCGTAAGAGCCGTCGTCCGTCATCATAACAAAGTTTTTGGAGCAAGCCTTGAATTCATCCTCCAAAATAACAAGGTCTTTGTTGCGGAAGCCAACGATACTGGTAACCTCTGCGCCAAGTCTTGCAAATTCCTGGGCAACAGGCATTGCGATTGCGCAACCAACACCACCACCTACGATACAAACCTTTTTAATGCCGTCCATATGCGTTGCAGTGCCTAAGGGGCCAACAAAGTCTTGAATGCAGTCGCCTTCGTTTTTATGGTTAAGAAGCTCGGTGGTAGCACCAACTACTTGAAAAATAATTTTAACGGTGCCCTCTTCCCTATTATAACCAGCAATGGTAAGCGGAATTCTTTCGCCGTCTTCATTTACCCTTAAAATGATAAACTGCCCCGGTAGTGCTTTTTTAGCAACAAGCGGAGCATAGATTTCCATTTGGGTAACCGTGGGATTTAAATTCTTTTTGCGAACAATTTTATACATAAAGTTCCCCTTTTATGATTTATTCCATTTTTTAGGCTTTTGCAGCCGACAGTAATGGGATTATTTTTAGCCTATATATTATAGCCCATTTATCGAGCAAAGTCAACGGCAAAGTTGAATATATTTATATTTTATTAAATATATTTTATATATAGGGAGAAAAGTGATAGATTTTTTGGTTTTCTATTTGCAAATGGGTTAAAGATTGTTTGCTTTTTGTTGACGAAATTTTTAATGAAATCTTAAAGAAGAAAAAGTCAGTAAATTGCTAAAAATTTACTGGGTAACTTTTTATGCTGCAAGTGTTTTTTGTAATATAAAAATTAATTTATTACTTTCAGCACGCAAAAATATTAAAAAGTTTTTTGGTTAAAAAAGCCGGCATTAAAGCAATAAGGTCGCCATTTTTGGTGACCTTATTGTATCTTTATTGAGCTTCGACGTGGTCGGAGTGACGTGATTTGAACACGCGACCTCTTGGTCCCGAACCAAGCGCGCTACCAACTGCGCTACACCCCGATTATACTATGTAATTTAATAAACTTTTCTTCTCGCTTATATTAAACTAATGGTAGCACCCAAGGCGCTTCCTCTCTCGGCATAAAACCTCGCGGGCTCTGGCTAAAAACTGTCCACTGGACACTTTTTTCAACGCTTCGCCCCAACTGCGCTACACCCCGATTAAACTATGTAATTCAATAAACTTTTCTTCTCGCTTATATTAAACTAATGGTAGCGCCCAAGGCGCTTCCTCTCTCGGCTTTAAATATTCAAAATAGCACACTACAAATACTAGTATATGCTATCAATATATGCCGAAACAGTATAATATTGTTTGGCGTCGGCAAGCATCTCTGCCGACGCCATCATATTATATCTTTTTTTAAGCGAAAAAGCAAGGTTTTACAACCTCTTTTTACGCCTTATCGCACAAAGAAAATTAAATTCTGTTTACGCCGGTTGCGATTGCAGCTTCTTTAACAGCTTTTGCAACGGTTGAGCCAACTCTTGCATCAAAGGGTGCGGGAATAATATATTCGGGCTTCAATTCTTCATCGGAAACCAAAGATGCGATAGCCTTTGCAGCGGCAATTTTCATTTCTTCATTAATATCGGTTGCTCTGCAATCGAGTGCGCCACGGAAGATGCCGGGGAACGCAAGAACGTTGTTAATTTGGTTGGGGAAGTCGCTTCTGCCAGTGCCGACAACTGCTGCACCAGCCTTAATAGCGAGGTCAGGCATAATTTCAGGAGTGGGGTTTGCCATAGGCATTACGATAGCGCCCTTAGCCATAGAAGCAACCATTTTTTCGGTCAAAAGTCCAGGTGAGCTTACGCCAACGAACATATCTGCGCCAACGAGTGCTTCTTCCAAAGAGCCTTTCTTGTTGAGTTTGTTGGTGAACTCTGCAATTTCTTCCTTAGAAGCATTCATACCAACAGGTCTGCCCTTATAGATAATGCCGTTTCTGTCGCACATTACTACGTCTTTTGCGCCCATAGAAATCATAAGTTTAGCGATAGCTACGCCTGCTGCGCCTGCACCGCTAAATACAATGCTGATATCTTCCCACTTTTTGCCAACGAGCTTTAATGCGTTGATACAAGCAGCTACGCATACAACTGCCGTGCCGAGTTGGTCATCGTGGAAAATAGGAATATCAACTTCGGGGGCTTCTTTAAGTCTTTTTTCAATCTCGAAGCATCTGGGAGCGGAAATGTCTTCTAAATTAACGCCGCCAAAGCTGCCTGCAAGAAGTTTAACCGTTTGAACGATTTCATCAACAGACTTACTCCTAACGCAAAGAGGAATAGCGTCTACGTTGCCAAACGTTTTGAAAAGAACGCATTTGCCTTCCATAACGGGCATACCAGCTTCGGGACCGATGTCGCCAAGACCAAGAACTGCGGTGCCGTCGGTAACAACTGCTACGGTGTTGCCACGACCGGTGAGTTCAAAGGACTTGTTGTAGTCTTTTTGAATTTCTAAGCAGGGTTGTGCTACACCAGGGGTGTAAGCCAAAGATAAGTCTTCCTTGCTTTTTACGGGAACTTTGGAAACAACTTCAATTTTGCCCTTCCATTCGCCGTGTAAACGTAACGATTCTTTTGCGTAATCCATAATTACTGCCTCCAATTTATTTTGTAAATTTATTAATATTTTTTATATGCAAAACCTATAAAATTAATTTATAGATTATACAAATGCTTTATAAATGGTGCGAATACACTTTTCGTAATCATCGTTTGCAACACCGATGATAATGTTAAGTTCACTTGAACCTTGGTCAATCATTTTGATATTGACACCCTCGTTTGCAAGTGCGGTGAAAAGCTTTGCTGCCGTGCCCGCTCTGCGTGCCATACCGTGACCAACGGTTGCAATTAACGAAACGTTTTCTATAACGTGTATATAGTCGGGGCTGACGCTTTCACGAATTTCGTTGACCATATCGGTCAAAACACCGTTTTTAAGCTGTTCGCTTGCAATTACGACAGAAACAGTATCTATACCCGATGGAACGTGCTCTATGCACAAGTTATAATGCTCAACAACCGAGAGGACGCGGCGGATAAAGCCTACCTCTGCGTTCATGAGCGATTTTTCTATGTAAATAACGGTAAAGTCTTTTTTGCCCGCTATACCGGTAATTACGTTTTCGCCTTCAATTTGCTTATACTGGTCGTTAGGAACAATCATCGTGCCGGCATCTTGCGGCTTAAAGGTGTTTTTGATAACGATGGGGATTTTGCCCTTCATTGCGGGGAAAATTGCCTCCGAATGAAGAACTGACGCGCCCATATAAGAAAGCTCTCTAAGCTCTTTATAAGTAATTTGTTTGATTGCTTGGGGTTGGTCGACAATTCTTGGGTCGCAGATTAAAAATCCGCTTACGTCCGTCCAGTTTTCGTAAAGTCCAGCACCAACGCCATGTGCGATGATAGAACCGGTAATATCGCTACCACCACGGCTGAAAGTTTTAATTTCGCCCTCAAAATTTTTGCCGTAAAAGCCAGGGATAACCGCGCACTTTACCTTTGACAAACGGATGGAAACCTTGTCGTTGGTATAGTCTGCGTTAAGCCTGCCTTGGCTGTCAAAACGAACCATCTCGGCAGCATCGACAAATTCAAAGCCCAAAAATGCGCTCATTACGATTGCGGAAAGATATTCGCCCCTAGATGCCGCAAAATCTGCGCTTTTATGCTCGGCAATTTCCTTTTCCGTTTTATCTAAAATGCTCTTAATATCAAGGTCAATGCCGAGGTCGGCTACAATTTCAATAAACCTTTCCTTTACGGGAGCAAATGCCTTTTTACAGTTACCCTCTCTCATAACCTCGTCATAGCAGCTATAAAGAGTGTCGGTAATTTTAATATCGTTTTTGTTGCGCTTTCCGGGAGCGGAAACGACAACGTAACGTCTTTCGCTATCAGCTTCAATAATAGATTTAACTTGACGTATTGCAGCAGCATCTGCCATAGACGTGCCGCCAAATTTACATACTTTTATCATTTTACTTTATCCTTCTACCTTCAAGGTAATATCTTTTTTCAATGCCCTCGCCCATAGAGAAGGTCTTTCTAGGCAATGCGCCTGATGCCGAAACGTATTTGAAAAGCTCCGACTTATCCATTTCAACAAACATAATGCCGACTGCATCCTCTCTGCCATCTACAAGCCCTTTAAGGTCGTCGTCGCCGTGAACGTAGTCAACCTCGCCACCGTTAGCCGAGATATATTCTTTAATATAGCCGTCAATAGCGCGAATACCTGTCGGCAAGGAGTTTTTGCCCTCGCGAGCTTCCGTTTTGCCATCAGCATAAACACGGATTTTGCCGCCGTCTACGTCTTTTAAGCCTTCAAGGAATTTTGCCTTGTCGACACCGAACACAAAGCGGTATATGGGGCGGAAATAGATGCCTTCGTCATAAATATTGTTTAGTTCAACAAGAGCGTATCTTGCAGGGTGGTTTGCCCTTTCTGCTTCGCTCAATGTTTGTTTAATTATATTCCAATGTGCCTTTGCGGTTGCTAAGGAGTGATTGCCATCACCAACGGCAAATAAGAACTTGTCGTCCTTGCCGTATTTAGCAATAAGTCTATCGCTATCTAAAAGTTTTGCAAATTTATCCTTAACCGCTTGGCAGTCCTCAATAAAATATCCCTCAATCTTGCCGCCGCCCATATTAAGCTCAAAATCATAAAGCTTTTTAAGCTGTGCCCTATTTTCATAAAGCTTTTCGGCAATCTCGCGCTTTTCGTCATCGTAAAGGACCATAACGTGAGGAAACTCTACTTCTGCATCCTTTCTAATTTTAAGGCGGGGCGGAATACGCTCTTCAATAGTGCCCTCTGTTGCGCGGATAAGCGCGCCAGAGCCGGGGGTGTAATCGTAAGCTTCTAAATCTACCGCACAAACTATACCTATTCTGCGCTCTACAAAAGGTGTTGAACGCACGGTAAGTATCATGCCCGAACTTAACGGTTGCAAAACACCGCTAGTTAGGTATTTTTGCATATTAGCGTTAATAATTTTTATACGCTGGTCGGGATTATCGTTTAAATAAATTTCCGGAAAATACATATCGAGAGTGGTTGGGCTGCCGGTTACTGCACCCTCCAACTCCGTCCAGTATTCCGGCTGACTGGTAAACTGGTCGCAGGCAATACACGCCCACTTATTCATATCTACACCGCTAGGGAGTAGAATTTCCGTTTCTTTAACGCAGCTTTTTATCATTGGTGTCCATCCTTAAATTATTTGCCAAGATTGATTGTGATAACCGTGATAACCGCAAGCACAAGCGCGAGAGCGATTATGCCCACCGTTTTGAAAAAACGTTTGCCTGCGCTTTCGTTTTCTTCGGGGCGGTCTTGAAAATTCTTATTTTCGTCCATATTCTCTCTCCTTTTTGTTTACTTTCTTGCGTTTTCTAGGCTTTGCCAGTAATATCTGTTGAGAGTTTTACGCAACGTTTCGGTATCTGCGTATCTCTTGATTTTGCCTGCCTGAGCTATGGATATAATACCCGTTTCTTCCGAAACGATAATAGAGGTAACGTCTATCGTTTCAGTAACACCGATACCTGCGCGGTGACGGGTGCCAAGTTCTTTTGGAATATTGTCAACGTTTTGCGAAAGAGGCAAAAAGCAGCCCGATGCAACTATCTTTGTGTCGTTTATTATCATTGCGCCATCGTGCAGAGGGGTTTTGGGGAAGAAAACGCTTTCGATAAGTTCGCTAGAAATATCACTTTCCATACGCACGCCACTATCGATAATTTGCGTGGGAACGTTACCCGTTGATAAAATTAAAATTGCACCAACGTCGTTTTTAGACATGTTTTGAAGTGCCTTGATAATTTCGGTAATGCACTTTTGAACCTTTTCAGCATCGTGCGCTACGTTTTCACCGTGCTTTAAGTCTGCAAGCTTTAAGTTGCGCCTTGCCCAAACCACACGGCGAATTTCTACCGAATACAAAATCATTATGATTACGATAAAAATTGTGGGAACAACCAAGAATATTGCACTGTCCATTGTGTCTACAAAAGATACGATGCCAGCCGAGATAATCATTACCCCTACAAAGAGGGCGACTATTGCGTGTGCGTTTTGCTGGAAAAGAAAACTTATCATATAAAAATACAAAACGGCAAAAACAAGAACCGTAACCGATATTGCAACCGTCATTTCAGGCACCGCGGTAAACTGTGACCAAAGCGCCGATATTTTTTGACCGATATTCATTTACTTTTCTCCTTTATAATTTTTTCCGTTTTATTTTTACGTCTTTTACGTTTATTTTTGGTTTTTATTTTCCGTTTTTATTTTTCCGTCATTATGTAAAAAATTGAAAGCCACATTGCCTCGTCCCCGTCTATCCTGCCGCTTTTAATGCGATAGTCAACGTCGGTAAGTAGGTCAACAGCCTTTTTCAATGCGCGGATACGGAAACGCGAAGATTGCTCGATAAGTTTTTTTGCCGGATATTCCTTTATACCTAGCGATAGGGCAAGTTGAGCTGCCGTTTTACCGCTTATTGCCGCGTGCAAAAGTCTGCGGTAATAGTTATAGACGGATAAGATTATTCTTTGCGAGGTTTCCCCACGCGAAGTCATATCGTCAATGACCTTTAATGCTAAGTCAAACTTTTTGTTAGCGATATAGTCGGTCATTTCGTAAATCTTAAAATCGTTGTCTTCTGCAACAAGTAAAGAAATTGTTTCTTCACTAATAGTGCCGCCCTTGCCAACGTAGTCGATAAGTTTATGAGTTTCCCTTTCGATACGCATCATATCTGTAAGGCAGTATTCACAAAGAGTTTTTGCCGATTGGCAATCAATAGATACCTCACTGTTGCGGCATTCCGCCGTTATCCAACGGATAATAAGCGACGGCTCTTGCTTAGCGCAGTCTACCACGCAGACAGAGTCAAACTTTTTCAACGGCTCGCACGGCTTTTCGTTGAGGATTATAAGCATACCCTCGGCAACGGGTGCTTCAAGGTAGACTTTTAGCTCCCCCTTTTTAAGCTGGTCTGCCTTAGGATAAAACTCCCTAACCACAGTAAGCCGCTTTCTGCTCATAAAAGGAAAGCTGTTGAGCGATGCAACCATATTGGGTATAGAGAGCGTATCGCCATCGAAATTGGCTAAATTTAACGAAGGCTCACTAAGAAAGGTCTTTTTAAGCAATTCAAGACCGCGGTTGCGAAAATATGCGTCTTCGCCGACAAACAGATATGCGGAAAACTCTTTGCCGTCTTCCGTAATTTTCTTAAAATCCGTGAACTTCAAAACCAAATTTCCTCTTATATATTCTAACACCTTTTACGGCAATTTGCAACAGTTATAAAAGTGTTTTTACGAGTTATTTAAAGTTTATTATTTAAAATAATAAGCGTATGTCCCGCTGCTTTCCCCGTCGACGTAGTCATGCGAGGCGCGGTAGCTTATCAGGGTAGTAGGATTGTATGCGGCAAAGATGCCGTCTAAATAATCTTCCGCTATAATTAAGTCGTAATTTTTAGCGCCTATTTGGTAGTTTGGCGCACTACTGCCGTATGAAACGAAAATTGCTATGCTTTCGCCCGATATACTGCAATCTAAAAGACTGCCGTCAAGCATAAATTGTGCGATAAAAGGTAACGGCAACTTCTCGTCGTCAATAAAAGAGGCAATATAGACTGTTTTGAAAGATTTTTCCACGGCGTTTTCAAGGGCCGTATCCCTTTCGCCATAATAGTAAAGGTTATCAACGTCAAACACGTTTAATAGGCGGGTTAGTAAATTTTGAGGGTCTGCCGCCGTGCGAGTGTCAAGCACAACAAGGTTGTCGATTTTGTTTATGCCTTGATTATTTTTTAACCGTTGCAGTCTGTTTAGAGAAAATGCGCGCGAATAATCGCTTACGACAAGGGTGTTTTCATTATCAACCGTAATTAAAGTTGCGCATATACCTTGCGAACCAATTACGTATGCGGTGGGGTATTTTGGCAAGGCGACGTTATAAATTACCGTTCCTACAAGGCATACGGCACTTAAAATAAGCGCAACTATTTTATTGGTTGCTCTTTTAAAATTTATAAGCCCTGCACACACCACCCCTGCTCCGTAATAGGCGGCGGTAAATATACCAAAAGTAAAGCCGCCGATTAGGAAAATGCGGTAGTCAAAGAGGGTTATCAAAAAAATTATTGCCTTTATGACGTATTCGGCAAGGAATAAAAATATCGCGGCTTGACCAAATATTCCACCTAGCAACGTTGAAACAAGCAAGAATATAAAAACTACGTTTACAATGGGCAAAAACAAAAGATTTACAAGCACGGCAATTAACGACACCTCTTTAAATGCGCTAAGGCAAATGGGTATGGCAAAAAGCTGTGCGGCAAGGACGGTGCCGAGACTTAACGCAAACTTTTTGGGTATAAATTTTAAAACCCGACCTATCATATTTGCAATGCTTTTAGACAAAATTATTATTCCCACAACCACCGCGAAGGATAGCTGAAAGCCTACGTTAAACAGCTCTATTCCGTTAAAGGAAAGTATTAACGTTGCCGCTATACCAACTGACGATAAGCCATCGTATTTATAACCCAAAGCATCAGCTAAAAGCAAGACGATACACATTGTAGCCGCCCTCAGCGACGAGGCGGAAAAGCCGCACACGCCCGAATAGAAAAATACCGTTATGCCGGTTACGATTAAGCGGATAAGTGGCGGGCAGCGCAGCTTTTTCAAAATGAATGTTAAAAAGCCTGCAAGTATGCCGATATGTAAGCCAGATACAGCAAAAATATGAGCTACGCCTGCCTGTCTAAAAGACGAAAGTGTGTCTGCGTCCATAAAACCCGAATGGCCTAAAAGCATTGCATATGCAACCGAAAAGCTTTCGTTTGATAAGCCGCTTTGCAAGGTATCGCGGATAAAGAGGTGGACCTTTTCAAAAAGATTGGCTTTATTGCCCACTATACTGACGGCAGCACCGTCAACCGAAGCATAATATTTTATGCCGCGCTCTATCTCGTTTGACGAAAACCGCCCTTCGTAAAATATGTCCTTATCATACAAATGGCTGTTAAATTTGATTATATCGCCAACGTCTATATCACAAACTTCAAATGCGGTGCTATCCTTTTCGTAATCGTTTACGTAAAGGGCTATTTTGTAGTCAATTTCACCCTTGACTACACCGCGCACGAAAAGGTCGTCAACAATCAATTTTACACCGTTGTCCGTATGATACCGCTCGGTTACCTTGCCGCTTACAGTAAATATATGCGAGCCGAGCGTTGCATTGCGGTATGATATGGTTGGAATAGAAAAGCTTGCTATACCTATGCCGAAAAACAAAAGAAAAACCGCGGACAATATTATGCGCGATTTTAGTGGGGCTTTGCCGCCTAGCGCGGTAAAGGTAATTATTAATAAACTTGCTAAAAAAGCCGTTGCCAAAAGGACGGCAAAAAGTATTTTGCCGATAATAAAAAGATAGGCGCAAAGTATGCCGAGTATGAGCGATACCGCCGTCCATACCGGCAAGCGCATATTCATTGGCTTTTTTAGTGTAGGCTTTTTCATTAGTAAATTCCCTAAGCGTTGTTAAAAAACTTTCATCTGGGCGTTTTATGCAAAGGTCTAGGTGTTTTATACAAAGCTGTTAATATGTTGAGGGTAAGTTAATTTTTAACCCCCTCACCCAAAGGGTGCTTACAAAAAATATAACCTATACAACAAAAAATGTCAAACGTCGCAATGGTTTTAATTTTATATAGTTGCAATTTATAGTTTGGTGTGTTAATATAATTTTAGCCTTCGTTGTTCGATAGGAGAGCGAAAAAAATCCACAAATTATATTTTAGAAGGCCGTCATTTTAAGTTATTATTGGCGAGCGGTGCTCTTGACCGTCGTTTTATTCCGGTCCACTAATAAGAGATGCAGACACAATATACACGGCTTTCGCCTGTTGGAAAAACGGGTTATTATTTTTCTCTCCGTCGGCTTTACGCAGGTTATTTTTTAAAAATTTATTACCTTTACCATAAATTTGTGTTTAATATTTGTTGCAAAACTACTGGCTTTGTGGTAGAATATGTAATGTTATTAACCTAACTAGTCGCTTCATTAACAACACTTTTATTACGAATATGAACACGGCCTCATGGTCAAGCGGTTAAGACGCCGCCCTCTCAAGGCGGAATCACGAGTTCGATTCTCGTTGGGGCTACCATTAAACAGAAAAACAAGGATACTTTTGGCATCCTTGTTTTTTTTATTGTTTTTGTTGGGTTGGTTGTTTTTATTGATTTTTTATTTCTTCGTCTTTACCTTTAAGCTAGCCGTCAATCAAACAGGTCGGTTGAAAGGTATCGGTCGCCCGTATCAGCTAAAATAGCAACGATTGACTTGCCTTTGTTTTCGGGAAGTTTTGCAAGACTTATAGCAGCCGAAAGTGCTGCGCCTGACGATATTCCAACCAAAATCCCTTCTTTTTTAGCAATTAGGTTTGCCGACAAATAGGCTTGTTCATTGGTAACGGTCATAACTGTATCGACTACTGTGCGGTCAAAGTTTTTAGGAACAAAATTTGCACCTATCCCTTGTATTTTATGCGCACCAGCCTTGCCCTGACTAATAAGGGGTGACGAGCTTGGCTCAACTGCAACAATTTTTACGCTTTTATTTACCTCTTTTAGATATTTACCTATACCGGAAATAGTTCCGCCGCTGCCCACACCTGCAACTAAAACGTCAACTTTGCCGTCGGTATCCGCCCATATTTCGCGAGCGGTGGTTTGGTAATGAGAAAAAACGTTTGCGGGGTTTTTAAACTGTCCTGCAATAAAGCTGTTGGGGGTGTTTTTGTGAATTTCTTCCGCCTTATCTATCGCGCCCTGCATACCCAACTTTCCATCGGTAAGCACTACCTCTGCACCATAGGCTTTAAGCAGTTTTACGCGCTCTACACTCATTGTATTCGGCATAACCAACACCGCTTTATAGCCCCTATTTGCGCATATTGCAGCAAGACCTATACCCGTGTTGCCGCTTGTTGGCTCGATAACAGTTGCGCCTGAGGTTATTACACCGCGCGCCTCAGCATCATTTAGCATAAACAGTGCAGCTCTATCCTTGATGCTGCCTGCCGGATTTAAATATTCTAATTTTACAAGCAATTTTGCTGATAAATTAAGCTCTTTTTCTATCGCGCAAACCTCTAAAAGTGGGGTGTTGCCGATTAACTCGTCTATTTTTTTATAAACTTTCATTTAGTTTATCCTTTTTATTTTTTACTACTTTATCTCTTTTGTGTTTTAACAAAAAATTTTGCTAAAATTATCTTTATTTTAACCTTCAATCATTTTAATTTTTTCAATAATGGCTTTTAAGGCGCGGGCGCGATGGCTGACTGAATTTTTTTGCTCGTCAGAAGCAATACCCATACTCATTTTTAAGTCGTCACTATAAAAAATGGGGTCGTAACCAAAGCCGTTTTTACCCTCTCTACCAAGCAAAATTTTGCCGTGTGTTTCACCCTCGGCATCAACGCTTTTTCCGTTGGGCATACAAAACGCCATTGCGCAAACAAACTTTGCACTACGGTTAGTTATACCCTCTAAATTTTTCAAAAGAAGGTCGTTGTTATGCTCGTCATTTCCATCGCCTGCATAGCGCGCGCTGTATATTCCCGGCGCACCGCCCAACGCTTCAACTACAAGACCACTATCGTCTGCAAGCGCAGGCAAGTTAAGGGCGCGAGATACCGTGCGTGCCTTGATATACGCGTTTTCTAAAAAGGTGGTGCCGTCCTCAATTATATCGTCTGTAAAACCAAGTTCAGCACAGCCTAAAACGTTGTATTCGGGTAGCATTTTTGCAATTTCTTTAATTTTACTTTTATTGCCACTTGCTATGACCAAAGTTTTTTTATTACACATAACGTTAACCTCGCTACCTTTTCGTATAACCTTTATATTTCTACTTTTATATACCTTTATATGCCCTTATCTTACAAGACAAAACCTAATTGTTCGATGGGTTAATTAGTCCCATAAGGCAATCGGTAAGTTTAACGTAATCCTCAGCAGATAACGTTTCACCCCTTGCGGTAAGGGGAATTTTAGCCATATTTAAGGCACTTTCTGCTTGTGCGCGTGAAAGTTTAAAACCATTCATAAGATTGTTGACAAGCATTTTTCTACGGCTGGAAAACGCCACCCTAACAACGTCGCGCACCTTGTGGAAGTTGACACCACTAAACTTGCCGTCGTCAATATCTATACGCACTACTGCTGAATCTACGTTGGGGGCTGGGGTAAACATTTCCCTTGGGACGCGCTTGATTATGGTTGCACTGCCACGCAGGTTTATGCCAACGGTTATTGCGCCGTAGTCAGCCGTGCCGGCGCTTGCAGCAAGCCGCTCGGCAACCTCTTGTTGCACCATAATTACCATTCGGCGAATATTTTTTGCGTTCTCTAAAAAGCGCATTATTATTGGTGTAGTAATATAATAGGGCAAATTTGCCACCATTATATAATCTCCTTTAAGTTCTGCCTCGGTGTCTGCAAGCTTTTCCTTCATAACGTCTTTAAAAATTATTTTAACGTTGCTTTTATCCCCCGTGGTTTCTTGGAGGACGGGTTTCAAGCGAGTGTCTATCTCGTAGCCGACAACTCTTTTTGCGCTGTCAGCTAAAACCCTTGTCAAAGCACCGGCACCGCAGCCGATTTCTAGAACGGTATCGTCTTTACTTACGCCTGCCTTTTGAACTATGTCGGCAAGCAACGAGCCGTCGGTCAAAAAGTTTTGACCATACGCTTTTTTTAGCATCACGCCGTGTTTAATTAATAGTGGTTTTAAATTTGTTTCCATAATAAATAATTTTTTTTCAAAAATCTGTTTGAGTTTTCTATTGTTAATTAACGTGATTATTTAATTTACGTGCTGTATGCGTAAATTTTTATTCGCAATGTGCATAGTTTCTTTTAGGTTGCACACCATACTATTGTAAGGGACGAGCTCCTTTACAAAACACATTCAATTTTCACTAATGAAGTTGAGGTTAAAATAAAGTCGAAAGTGGTTTTCGACTTTATTTTATTTTTTGCAATTTTTTAAATAATTCAGTAGCGTTTTTATGCACTACCATTGCCGTTTTTTCTACGTCCATACCCTTTATTTCGGCAAGGCGCGCGCAGACAATAGGCACGTTTACGGGAGTATTTACAGTCCCACGGTATGGGTGCGGCGCAAGATAAGGGCTGTCCGTTTCGGTAAGGCACCTATCAATAGGCACTTCTTTTGCGACATCAATAAGCTTGTTGGCATTTTTAAATGTAAGCGTGCCACCAAAGGCTATATAAAGCCCTAAATTAAGCATTTCTTTTGCCGTTTCCACACTGCCCGAAAAGCAGTGCAACACACCGCCGTATATCAGTTTGTCGCGGTTGTCTTTTAACAGTTGCAAAGCGTCAAAGGTGGCATCGCGAAGGTGTATTGACACAGGCAACCGCTCGGCTTTTGCAATTTCTAATTGGGTTATAAAGCCACGTTGCTGACGAGCTTTATCGTATGGCTCCCAATGGTAGTCAAGCCCAATTTCGCCTATCGCAACGCATTTTGGGTGCTTTGCGAGATTGCAAATTTGTTGTGCGTCTGCCTCGCCAAAATCGTTTATATCGCTCGGGTGAAAACCTGCCGCAAAATACACGCTATCGTATTTTTCAGCAAGGCATTTTGAGTTGAATGACGACTGTAAATTGCAGCCTATATCTATAACGGTATCAACCCCCGCCCTAAGATATGCTCTAACAGTGGCATCAGTATCACTAATTTTTTCATCGCCTAAATGGCAATGGGTATCTATATACATCTTAAATAAATTTTACACTATTTAATAAATTAAAACTTTTAATTTTGAAATAATGTCTTATAACTTTTTTGATAATAGAGTGAATTTTCCTAATTTAGAAAATTTGGCTGCCGTCTTCAATGTCCTTTTCAGGAGTTAAGAAAGCAAGCTTGCCCTCGGCATTTTCAGCGCATAAAATCATACCCTCGCTCATAATACCGCAAAGCTTTGCAGGTTTTAAGTTGGTTACCATTGCAAGTTTTTTGCCGATTAATTCTTCTGGCGAGTATGCGAGTGCAATGCCGCTGACAACCGTTCTAGTTTCTTCGCCAAGTTTAACGGTCAATTTCAAAAGTTTTTTGCTCTTTTCAACCTTTTCGCAAGCGACAACAAGACCTATGCCGAGTTTTACCTTTGCAAAGTCGTCAATAAAAATTTGTTCAACAGCTTGCTTTTCGGCATCATTTGCCTTTGCTTCATTTGTTGACTTTTCTGCTTTATCAGCGGAAGGGGCTACGTTAGCTTCTTCCTTTACCTTTCTTTCTTCTATCATAGCGTTTACCTTTTCCATAATCTTTGCGCCATCTAGGCGGGCAAATAAAATTTCGGGAGTTTTTGTTACCGTTAATGTTGAGGTGGTGCCGAATTTATCAAGGTCAACAAAGCTCTTTTGCTCTGCATTAAACATTGCAAATACTTTTGCGCAAGTTGACGGCATAAACGCCGATAAAAGTGCGGTGCCCGTCAAAATGCTTTCGGTCAAATTATACATAACCGTTGCAAGTCTATCCTTCTTTGTTTCATCCTTTGCCAAAACCCAAGGAGTTGTTTCATCAATGTATTTATTTGCTCTACGGAATATTGCAAAAATTTCCGAGAGGGCGTCGGCTATTTTAAACTCGTTCATACGAGTGGTAACCTTATCTTTTGCACCGCAAACCACTGCTTTAAGTTCATCGTCAATAGGTTCGCTTACACCTTTGTTTTCGACAATGCCGTCAAAATATTTGTTGCTCATCGCAATGGTTCTGCTGACAAGATTGCCAAATACGTTTGCAAGGTCGCTATTGATAGTGTCAATTACGCTTTCCCAAGAAATCAAGCCGTCGTTATCACTGGGCATTGCCGTCAAAACGTAATATCTAACGGCATCAACACCAAAATAGTCCACTAAATCATCTGCGTAAATTACGTTGCCCTTGCTTTTGCTCATTTTGCCGCCTTCTTGCAAAAGCCAACCGTGTCCGTAAACTTGTTTTGGCAACGGCTCGCCAAGTGCCATTAGGAAAATGGGCCAATAAATTGTGTGGAAACGGATAATATCCTTGCCGATAACGTGTGTTGCCGGCCAATATTCTTTATATTTTGCATCGTGGTTGCCGTCTGCATCGTAACCTATACCGGTGATATAGTTGGTCAATGCGTCTAGCCAAACGTAAACGACGTGCCTTTCGTCAAAGTCAACGGGGATACCCCATTTAAACGAACTTCTTGAAACGCAAAGGTCTTGAAGCCCTGGTTTTAAAAAGTTGTTGACCATTTCGTTTTTACGAGATACCGGAACGATAAAATCAGGGTGCTCGTCATAATACTTCATTAAGCGGTCGGCATATTTGCTCATTTTGAAAAAGTAAGCTTCTTCCTGTGCCTTTTTTACAGGTCTGCCACAGTCTGGGCATTTGCCGTCTACAAGCTGACTTTCCGTCCAAAAACTTTCACAAGGAGTGCAATACCAACCCTCGTAGGAGCCTTTATAAATATCGCCTTGCTCGTAAAGTTTTTTGAAAATCTTTTGAACTTGCGCCACGTGAAAGTCGTCAGTCGTGCGAATAAACTTATCATAAGACACGTCAACCAAGTCCCAAATCCTTTTAATTTCGCCCGCAACTGCGTCTACGTATTCTTTTGGTGATTTACCGGCAGCAGCTGCCTTTTCTTCAATTTTTTGACCGTGTTCGTCAGTGCCAGTTTGGAAAATAACGTCATAGCCCTCCATTCGCTTATAACGAGCAAGAGAGTCTGTCAAAATGGCTTCGTAAGTGTTGCCAATATGCGGTTTTGAAGAGGTGTAAGCTATTGCTGTGGTAATATAATATTTTTCTTTCACGAAAGATACCTCGTTTTATAATCTATTTAATAGTTATTTTAACACATTTTGACGGCATATTCAACAAAAAATAGTCATAAAATTATGCTATGAACGTAATTTTTGGACTGGTTTTAACCCTATCAACTGCACTGCTTATTATTTGCGACCCAAACGCCATGCTGTCAGCAATGCTATCCGGCGGTGAAAAAGCACTTGCGCTTACCACAAAAATGGTAATAATTTATGCCGTTTGGCTAGGCGTTTTTGAACTTTTAGAAAGAACGGGGCTGGCAAAAAAAGTTGCCTTACTTTGCAGACCGCTTAACAAGTTTTTATTTGGCAAACTGCCCGATAAAGCTAACGATTTTATGTCCTTAAACATTTCCGCAAACATTCTTGGTATGAGCGGAGCAACTACGCCAATGGGCATTAAAAGCGTGCAAGAGTTAGAGCGGTATCACGGCAGCGAGTATGCCATTGCTATGTTTTTTGTGATAAACGCAACTAGCGTGCAAATTATACCCTCGTCCGTTATGGCTTTAAGGACCTCTATGGGCTCTGCCTCTCCTGCCGATATAATTTTGCCCACAATTTTAGCCACCTTAATTTCCACTATCGTAGGGGTTTTGCTAGTTAAAATTTTTGTAAAAAAGACGGAAATTGGTGGACTTATAAACGATGGAAAGCCCTTATTAAACGCACCCCTTTCGCCCAACACAAACAAACCTTAAAATATAAATCACCAAAAGTAGAAATATGTCAAAGTATTTTATTCCCGTTCTGTTTTTTATTATATTTGTTTTTTCCCTAATTAAAAGGGTTAAGCCATACGAGGCGTTTACCACCGGCGCAAAGTCTGCCGTTCCGTTTGCGGTAAATATTTTCCCTTACCTTGTTAGTATTTTCGTTTTAACCGAGCTTTTTGAAGTAAGCGGAATTTCCAACGCCCTTTCGCAGTTTTTATCGCCCGTTTTTAAACTTTTAGGGATACCGACAGAGCTGACTAAACTTGTTTTAATTAAGCCCTTTTCAGGCAACGGCTCTTTGGCGATTTTGGCGGAAATTTTTGAAACTTACGGGGTTGACAGTTATCTCGCCAGATGCGCTTGCGTTATTTACGGCAGTAGCGAAACGGTGTTTTACATAGCTGCTGTTTACTTTGCAGGTGCTAAAACTAAAAAGCTGACTGCCCCCATTGTTATCTCGCTTATAGCCTCCTTTTTCTCTTGCGTTTTTGCTTGCTTTATTTGCAAGATTTTATAGGTTTACTATTCTTGCCGAAGGGGTAGATTAGATAATTATAAAGCAAAATTTTATATTAAACGACCTGCTTTTTTATTGTTTTATTAGATAAAAATTGTTATAAAAATGCTGCGGATTTTTTGTGAACTCTATTGCAAAAGCATTTTGCGTGTGCTATAATATTTAAAATTGAAATTTATGGAGGTTCACTTTATGTATTCACCCGACCAAGGGCATTTGAACGCCCTTGCTAAAAAACCCCTTTTGGCATTTGACGAAAACCAAGATTTTGCAATGCAACAGGAAAGATTAGAAGCTAAACTTTTGGAACTTTTGGGAGAAATGCCCGATAAACTCGTTGACCCCCAAATGACCATTGAAGATACAATTAAAACAGAGCAATACACCGAATACCGCATCGCTTTTTATTCCGAAGAGGACGTTCAGGTTATTTGCCGTTTGAGAATACCTACCGTTAAAAAAGACAAATATCCTTTGGTTATCTGCTTGCAGGGCCACGGCAAAGGTATGCACAGGTCTTTTGGCGAATGCAAATTCCCAGACGAAGGTCCTGAAAAGGGCGACCGCGACGTAGGTAACCAAGCTATTGAGCGTGGTTATGCTGCACTTGCTATCGACCAACGTGGTATGGGTGAACGTAAAACTATGCTTCACATTGACCCCAACAAAGAAGATGATGGCGAGCCCCGTTGCAGACTTACATCTAACACCGCTCTCCTCCTTGGCAAAACTATGATTGGCGAGCGTTGCTGGGACGTTTCACGTGCGATTGATATGGCACTTGCAAACTTTCCCCAAATTGACGGCGACAAGATTATCTGCACCGGCAACTCCGGCGGTGGCACCACCACCTATTATGCAGCTGCTTTTGATAAGCGTATTAAGGTTGCTATGCCTGCTTCTGCCGTATGCACGTATAAGCACTCTATCGGCGCTATGGTTCACTGTGAATGTAACTATATCCCCAACATTGCAAGATATATGGATATGGGCGACATTGCACTTGCTATCGCACCCAGAAAGCTTATCGTTATTAACGGTAGATATGACCCCATCTTCCCCCACGAAGGCGTTGTAGAAACTTTTGAAACCATCAAAAAGATTTACACCGCTGCCGGCGCACCCGAAAATTGCGCTATGGTTACCGGCGACGGTAGCCACCGCTACTACAAGGACATCGCTTGGGAAGCTTTTGATAAGATGGGCGGCGTTGACGACTAAACCTTAAACTTATCTCTTACTTTAATAAAACATACCTTACCCCCGCAATTTTTTGCGGGGGTTTTTATTTGCGAATAATTTTAACTAACTTTTAATAATAGAAACTTTTGTGAATAGTTGACAAATTTTTAAACAATAAGTATAATTAGTATGAAAAGTATAACAAGTTATACTTAAAGGAGAAATTGTATGGATAAAAATAAATACGTTGGAATTTGCAAGGTTGGCGAAAAAGGTCAAATAGTTATTCCAAAAGAAATTAGAAATATGTTTGATATTAAATCAGGTGACTCGGTAATAGTGCTTTGCGATAAAGAAAAAGGAATTGCCCTTTTAAAAGCAGACGTAATTGAAGGCCTAACGGAAAAGGTATTAAGCAAGGAGATTAAATAATGAACGTTATATCCATAAAAAACGTTTGCAAAAATTATAAAAACAAAAGGGCTTTAAATAACGTTTGCTTGGAAATTAAACGTGGCGAATTATTTGGGCTTTTAGGCGTAAACGGCGCAGGTAAAACAACTCTTATTAAAATTCTTTGTGGATTAACAAAAAAGACTAGTGGGACGATAACCATAAACGAGTTTAATTTAGATAAAGATATTGATAAAATTAAAGAGATTATAGATATATCTCCACAAGATACGTCGGTTGCAAATAATTTGACGGTAAAAGAAAACCTTGATTTTTTTGCAAATATTTACGACAATAACGACTCTGCAACGTTAAATGAAATTGTTCAATTCTTTAATTTAAACGAAGTATTAAATCAAAGAGCTAAAACCTTATCAGGTGGATATAAGCGTAGATTATCTATTGCTATTGCCCTAATTTCAAAACCAAAAATTTTACTTCTTGATGAACCGACCCTTGGTTTAGACGTTTTTGCTAGGCGAGAGCTTTGGAATATTATTAAAAAATTAAGAAAAAGTATTACTATTATATTAACTTCTCATTATTTAGAAGAAATAGAAAATTTATGTGATAGAGTGGCAATATTATCTAATGGTAAATTGCTAAAAACGGGAACGATTACTCAATTAAAACAATTAACTAACTCTAATAGTTTTGAAGATGCCTTTATCAAGATAGTTGAGGAAGATAATGAATGCAAAAATGCGCTTGAAGAACCCAATAAGGAGGCGCAAGATGAATAAAGTTATAAATTTTTTTAAGAGAAATTTGAAAGAAGTGTTGCGAGACCCTATCATTTATATTTTTTGTTTAGGCTTTCCCATCGTTATGCTTTTTCTGTTTTATATTATCAATCAATTTACTGACGGAAAAACTCCTACTTTTGAAGTCTACTCGTTGCTACCAGCAATTATAGTTTTTTCTTATTCTTTCGTAATGCTAACTCTTGCATTAATAGTATCTAAGGACAAACAAACTTTTTTCTTAAAAAGATTGTTTTCTTCGCCTATGAAATCTTCACACTTTATTTTAGGCTATGCGCTTATGGGCTTTTTTATAGGATTTTTACAGACTATTATTTGCATAATTACCTCTTTAATAATTTCTATAATATCAAAAGTGGAATTTATTGCTTTTGGTAATATTTTGCTGTTAGCCCTTAGCCAATTGCCATTACTTGCTACAAATATTTGTCTTGGCATATTATTTGGAACTATATTTAACGATAAATCCGCACCGGGAATTTGTTCCGTATTTATAAGCATTGCAGGGATACTTGGCGGATGTTGGATGCCAATAGAAACAATGGGCGGTTTTGAAACGTTTTGTAGGTTTTTACCCTTTTACCCATCAGTTTATATCGGTAGAATAATTACTAATGCTACTAACGCGATAGGCATTACTTATACCTTTAATAATACGGCAATACTTGGTTTAATTCCCATTTTTGTTTTTATGATTACCAGTATTATTACAACCATTATTGCTTTTAAGCAAACTATGGTAAGTGATAAATAGTATTATATTACCCAAAAACTATAAGTCTTTATATTAAACGCAAGCGGTGCGTGGCTATGCCACGCACCGCTTTAACTATCCATTCGTTTAACTTATGAATTAATTTCTTAGGTCTTTTTTATTTTTTTATTTTAATTTTTATTGTGAAGGTCGGTATAGTCGTTTATTGCACTTTTAATATCCTTTTTGCCAGACTTTTTGCCGTGCTTTTCTACGTCTACCCTATTGCGCTCGCTATGAGTAAGACAGCCTGCGCCACCAATACATCCGCCAACACAAGCCATACCCTCTATAAAGTTGCCGTCTAAAATGCGTTTTTGCGCTTTTAGTAGCGCTATACGGCAAGCTTCTATACCGTCACAAGATACCGACTTCAAATCAAAATCTTGCAAGCCTGTTTCCTTTAAGCCCTCGGCAACGGCCTCCGACAATCCACAGTTTCGTGCAAAGATTCTGCCGTAGTAAGATGCGTTTTCAAGTTCCTCCTCGGGCAAAGCGGTTATGTCTATATCACGGCTGTCAAACAGTGCTTGAAGTTCTTCAAACGTAAGCACGCTGTCCACGTAGGGCGCAACGTCATCTTTTTTGAACTCCATCTTTTTTGCCGTGCACGGCCCGATAAATATTACCCTGCAACTAGGGTCCGCCTCTTTTATGCGCTTTGCAATGATTGCAAATGGGGATAATGTGTGCGAAACGTATTCAGCAAGGTCGGGGAACTGTTTTTGCACGTATGACACAAATGCAGGACAGCAAGAACTTGTCAAAAAGCCCTTTTCGGTAAGCTCCTTAGCCTCCTCCAATGCGACCATATCTGCGCCAAGGGCGGCTTCGGTAACCTCCTTAAAGCCAAGTTCTTTTATACCGCGTATTACCTGCCCTAATTTTGCATAAACAAACTGACTTGATATTGCAGGTGCAACTACTGCGTGCACGTTGTATGCTGTGTTATTTTGACTGCCTTTTATGATGTTTATTACGTCTAATATGTAAGACTTGTCACTAATTGCGCCCCAAGGACATTGGTAAACGCACGCACCGCAAGAGATGCACTTTTCATCATCGATATGCGCTGTGTGGTCCTCGCCCGACGAAATCGCCTTAACCTTGCACGCAATCTCGCAAGGACGTTTATGGTTTCTAATTGCACTATACGGGCAAACCTTTGCACAAAGTCCGCAATCTACGCATTTAGTTTTATCAATATGCGCTTTTAGTTGATGGTCGAAGGTTATTGCGCCTTTTTTGCAAACGTCCTCACAGCGATGGGATAGACAGCCTCGGCACGAGTCGGTAACTTCATATCCACTCATCGGGCATTCGTCGCACGCGATATCAATAACCTCTATTACGTTTTTATTTTCAGGGTTGCCGCCCATCGCAAGCTTAACCCTTTCCATAACGATTGCTTGTTCTTTATAGATACAGCAACGCATAGTCGGCTCTTTTTTAGGAACGATTATTTTAGGAATATTAACAATATTTTCCGCCAAAGTCCCTTCCCAAGCAAAGCGAGCAACCTCTCTTAATACGCGATATTTTAAATGTTGAACCTTTGTGTCAAACTTACGCATAACAGCCCTCTCAAATTCTTACGTTAAAATTCTTGCATAAAATATAACTATTTTTTTTGTGGCAATTTTGGTCGCATTTATATTATCACAATTATAAAAATATTTCAAGCAAACAGTGCGACAGTTTTTATTAAATATGTATCGATTTAGCTATAATAAAAAAGAACGTTCTAAACACGAACGTTCTTTTTTTATAAATTATGAAATTGTTATATTTGCTGGCGGCATATGAACTTTAAATTCTACCACAGAAGGCTCATAATAAGTTCCGTAAACTTCGTTATAGTCGCCGTTTTCTTTATGTCCATAATGGTAGTAAATAGTAAAATTATAGATAGGAATGATAATTTCTAATTCGCCATACGCGACATGCCTTTCTTCAACATATTCACATCTAACGCGAACGCCCCAGCTATTACCATCGTCCTCTCCGCTAACGTCTCCGGTTGAATCTGTAAAGGTTATATTTCGATTTAACTTATCTTCAAAATAATAGCTTTCTACTTGGCTGCCATCAAAAGTTGCTACAACTTTTATCCTATCATCTTCATAGGTAACAATCTTGTTATCAATATCCCTATATAGCGTTTGGTTGTCGGAAAAAATAATTTGGTCGTAATATCCGTATTGAATATACAACAGCTTTGTTATATAATCGGCACCAAGACTTCCCGAGCAAGCAATTAACTCTTGCTTTGTGCCGTTGAATATAAGCTTTGTGTCGCCGTCCGGACTTATTCTATCTAAAATTGAAGTTAAGTCCCCTAATCCTTTCATTTGGCTAGCAACTTCAACAACTTGTAAACCGAAAATGTAAGGAATTTGACCATTTTCATCAAGGAAATTTTTGCTTATATTTAAGACAATCTTAATTTCCGTTTCGCCGTTGCCGAAAAGGGCAATTTGCACTTCACTTAACTCTTTGCCTGCAATTTGCTTAACCGTGCTTAAAAATTCGTCGTTTATTTCAAAAGTCGTTAAGGCACTGTCTTCTTTTAGGCTAACGTAGCCACCTGATTCAAAAGCAAAGTTTGTTAAAAGCTCTTCTTCGTTAGGTGAAGCCTCGGCAAATTCAACTTGATATTTGCCCGAATTTACTACCTCGTTAAGCCAAGATGCAGAAGGATTCCACTCCAAGTTTGTAATAAGGTTTGCAATGTATAGTTCGGACACGTTAAACTTAACCTTTTCTACCCTTGTTGAATTCTCGCCCGTTAAATCGTAAAGTTCAAAAGAGCCGTGGTCTATACCTGCTATGTTTTCAAATTCAACGGTGAGTTTTCTTTCTTCCGGCATTGAAAAACCGCCTACGTCTAATAAAGAATTATATATGCTAAGGTTTGTAACGCTTGATTTTATTAGCAAGGTTTCCGCATCAGGATAAGCGGCATATTGCTGCTCGTTGCCGTATATTTCAACAACCTTTTTGCCATAGATAACACTTTCCTGAGAAAAATATGCGTTTTCTCTGCCGTTTAGTTCGTAATCTTCGCTAATCGCAAAGGTTTCGGTTATTTCGGGGTTGCCATCGGGTATTATGCCCATACCGCCACTTCCCGGTATAATTGTTGGACGCGGTATTTCAAAATATCCGTTGATATAGGTAATACAATTAAAATCACCGTTTAAGATGACTGTGTCTACTTTTGCTTGACAAACCGTTTCGCCAGTAGGATAGCCGTATTGGTCAAGCTTGCCACTTTCACTACAAAATACGTCTCTTAAATTAACGTATGCGCCGTCTATTATGTTATTTATAGTTAACGTTTCTAAATCCCACTTGCAGCCAATAAGCCCTATTTCCTCGTATTCAAAGCTTACAAAGAAGGTGTTTCTTAAAAGCTTAAAGCCCGGCTGAATGCCCATTTCCGGTATCGCCTGCTCTATAACGTATCCATCTATAATAGCGTGCTTAAAGTGTGCAGTGTATTCGTCTAGTTTGCCAATGTTTTTTAAACCTTCTAAAAAGCCTTGGCAAGCAAAATGCTCTACTTCAATATATCTATCCTTCATCACGTAAGTTGGCGAAGGAAGATAAAAGGTGTCTACGTCACTTGCAGGCTCGCTTACAAAGCCCCACAAATAATTCTTTTTGCCGTTTGAATCTTTTATCCAAAGATTACCAACTTCGTCCAAAATAAAGGCGTCAGTTTCCTGAGTTGGCTGACCGTTATCGTCTAAAAGTATATATTCCTTAAAGGGTTTAGTGTTTTCTATCCTAAATTCGCCGTTTGGAGCTGAAACGTAAGAAGTTAAAGTTCCACCCCACGCCCTATAACGTCCTTCGTCATACTCGTCGCCTGCTTCATAATAGCAAAGAGAATCGTCTAGGATAGAATAATTCCACAAGCGGTCGTAAACCACTATGCCTTTAATAGTTGACGGTATAACTAACGTGTCAACGTTTGCGTTAAAGAATATTCCGCCGCTTAAATAACTGAATTCCTCGGGAATTGTCAAAGTAGTTCCGTCAACACTTTCGCCATCGTCAACAAAGGCTTGCAAGGTTTTTCTTCCAATTAAATCTTGTGCATTTTTATTTGATACAAAGCCTATCGGCGGCACGTATTCTTCATCTTCCATATCTATAATAATGCCTAAGTCCTCTTTCGCCTGCGTTACTTGCTTGAAGCTTATAGAATAGTTATGGGTGTTGTATAAGTTTCCTATAAAGGTTTTGTCTTGATTTGATAATGCAAAATTGTTTGACATAAAGCCAAATAAATTTGCTATCGTGTTCGATTTTGAGCCTTCAATTACGTATGCAGAACCGCCATTGCCCTTATCAAAGAAAACTATGCCGGTGCTGGGGTTGTCAATATCTCCGCTTAACAAAAAGAAATCTTTGTTGCTAGATGCGTAAATCATTGCTTGCGACGAAAGATTGTCTTGTTGGTCGTAAGCGTAATCAAGCACTAAAATATTAAAGTCCGTTTGGCTGGTAAACTGTATTTCGGTGTAGTTATACTCTTTAAAGGTTTGGTTTTGCGAATTTTTAAAGGTTGTAAACAAATAGGTTTTTATAACGTTTTCTTCCTTTGTTACACTCGCATTTATTAAAGTGTTTCCGCCGTAATCCATTAAAATGTTTAAGCCGTAAAATGAAGCCACCTTAAAATAGTTGTTTGCTGCATATCCTGCAATTCTAGCAGTCATTGTGGAAAAGTCTATGCCATAAGCGTAATAGTCCATATCCGTAGACTCTTTCTTAGTAGAATCAGCCTGCATCATTTCAAACATATTTGAAAGCGCATTTTCTTGTGCGCTTGCAGCCAATACTTGCGAACTAAACAAGCTTGTGCTGATTGAACTCTTTGCGCTTTTTGTGCTTTTTAAGCTTGTCGCACTAATTGCTTCGGGCTGATTAGAGCTTTTAGCAAATACGTCTTTCATTTGACTTACTATTTGGTTATACTCGTCAAGCTCTGCATTTGCAACAGGCCTATTGTCGCCATCATCATTTGGCTTACAAGCAGCAAAGGTAAAACTAAAAATGGAAATAATTATTAGAATTAAACATAAAAAAGTTTTTTTCATATAATCCCCAGCCTTTATAGTATTTTTTTATTATTATATCAATAACTAAACAAAAATTCAACAATATAACAGTATTTGTAATAAATAGAAAATGTAAAAATTGTCAACAAATTCTTATAACGAGTTGTTTTTTGGTGAACTTGTCCCCTTTTCCCCTTTGTTTAGCTGCTGCATGCGCGGTTTTGGCTTTAAGACGGTCAAACACAACGACAATACGGACTATGCCTTTAACGCAGATATTTATTATTGCAATAAAAAAGACCATCTTTTGATGGTCTTTTTTTGTTGGCGGAGAAAGTGGTGATTGCGTTTAAACTTTTTTCAAATAGTTGATTTTTATTTTATTTAATGCTACAATGATAGTGCCAAATCAATTTAATATATATGTGGAAAGGTGTATTTTCTTTTTAGGGAATATATTTTTGTTGCTATGTCTATATTAGAATTTGATAAAATGCAAATTCCTACAATGTAGATATGGTAACACCTTTCACATTAAATTGGTTTGGCGACTATCGGAGTTTGCGTTTTTAGTGCGATAACTTCGGTTGTCGCACTTTTTATATTTTTTAAAAGGAGCATCAAAAAATGGATTGGTTTGCTATTGTTTCATTGGTTGTAGGCATTGTTTCTATTGTGCTTGCTATTTATTCTATGATAGCGACTTCTAAAATGCAAAAAAGAATAGTTAAAATTTGTAAAAACATCCGCAAATTGATAGACGGAAAAGAAGATGAAAATTAAAGGAGCAAATATTATGAAAAAAATTTTATTAGTTTTGTTCACTGTGTTAACAATAATGTGTTTTTCGGCGTGTGATAATACGCCCGTTATTGAAAAGTATTATTTAGATACAAGCGGAAATTTAATTGCAGAGTTTGAAGACGGTTCTACGAAAGATTTAGGAACACTTGGCGACACAATTGCTAACGGCGTTGAGGATATAGAAATCAATGTTGAAGGATATTACGTTATTAACGATATTGTTACGGATATTCAAGCAAAGTTGCCAGAATCTTACGCCATAGATAAAAGCGGCAACTTAATCGTTACATACACCGATACAACAACCGAAAATTTGGGTAAGTTCGGCAATGATTCAATTAATACGATTGATACAATTTCCATTTCTGACGACGGTTTTTATGTTTTGAACGGTATAAAGACGAGTATTGTTGCAATTGAAGTATATGACGTAACGTTTGACACGGGTTTTTCTACTAATATTCCAAAGCAAACCATTAAAGACGGCTACAAAGTTGAACGTCCAGAAATCGAAAGAACGGGTTATATCTTAAATGGTTGGTATTGTAAAGGCGAAGAGTGGCGTTTTAATTCGGATATTGTAAGAAGCGATATGGTTTTAACGGCTGATTGGACGGCTAATGAATATACCGTTTCTTTTGATACGGGTATTGATAGTACCGAAAGTCCTATCACTATTACCTATGATGGCGTATATGAATTGCCCGAATTAGAGCGAGTAGGATATACTTTTGACGGCTGGTTATATAAAGGAACTCTTGTAACCGCAAGCAAATGGAATATTGCCGAAAGTTGTACTTTAACGGCAAAATGGACAGTAAACAAATATACCGTTTCACTAAATGCAAATGGCGGTAATGTATCCCCTGCAAGTAAGAAAGTAGAATATGGAAATCCGTTTACTTTGCCAGTTGCTACAAATTCTTTTGGCGCATTTATTGGTTGGTTTTATAATGGTGTACAAATAACGGATAGTAATGGTAATTCTTTATCTAATTGGACATATACAACGGATATTGAAGTAACTACGTCTTGGACTATTGAAATTTCAACCGTTGAAGATTTGCAACAATTATATACCTATCCTAACGGGCATTTTGAATTAAAAAATAATTTAGATATATCCTTAATAGAGTGGACGCCTGTTGGAACAGAAACAAGACCTTTTACTGGTCAAATTGACGGTGGTCATTTTATAATTAACGGCTTAAAAATAACGCAGTTGCAAGAAAATCAAAAATATTATGGTTTTATTGGATATGCAAGCAGCGGAAAGATATTTGACCTTACCTTTACTAATGTTAATATCAATTTACCTGCAATTTCAAACACGATATATGTTGGTAGTGTAATTGCTAAAAACGAAAACGCAATGCTTGAAAATATTACTGTTTTGGGTAGTATTTCAATAGCAAATCATAGTTCGTCTTATGAGAGTTATGTAGGCGGTTTGATTGGTTATAGTGGCACAGATGACGTAAAATCTTGTATAAATTCTGCAAATATCACAGCAAAGAGTGTTGCTGGTGGCATAATTGGTTATAAAAAAGCTACGGATGAAATAAATCATTTTGTTGAGAATATAAACAATGGAAATGTTGCAGCAGATATTGCGGGTGGTTTAATAGGTGATGGTCTTAGTTGTGGTACTGAAAAATGTAAAAACTCTGGTAATATAACTGGCGTTAATTATGCTGGCGGTATAGTTGGACGTAGTGGTAACGGGTTTGTTTCCATAAATCAAAGTATAAATAGTGGTGAAATATCTTTGGTGTCTGATTCAGTACAAACATATGATTCGGTTGGCGGACTTATCGGGTTTATATCAGACTGGAATTCAAAATTAAATCCTTTAATTATAAATTCTTATAATACAGGAACTATAATAGGCACAAATTACGCAGGTGGCATTTTGGGCGCCACGTGGGCATACAAAACAGTTGTTCAAAATTGTTATAATAATGCAAATGTCAAAGGAAATCATTTTGTTGCAGGCATTGCAGGATATATGTTCGGGGAAACAATTATTGAACAATGTGTTAATTTGGGTAAAATTTCTTGCGAAAATATGACAGGTACTATTGCTGGATATTCTACCTTTGTTATAGAAAATTGTTACTATAATTGTTCAACAACTGGAATTGATTTAATTCAAGGTAGAAAAACGACCGAAAATTATTCCGCAACGTTCTACACCGAACAATTATTCTGGGATAGCGCAATATGGGATTTCCATACGGATAAATTACCAACACTAAAATTTGAAAGTATTTTCAACAATTAAAGCAAAAAGGCGAGAAATTTCTCGCCTTTAATTTTATATAAAAGTATGCGTTAGAGTTCAAAGCCTATATATTATGAATTTATTTTTAACTACTTATAGGTAAATATTATCCCAGCATTACCTTTAATGAATATATATTTGATTATCGTAATAGAAAAAGCGACTCTATTTTGGTTCAAATAGAATCGCTCTTGGCGGAGAAAGAGGGATTTGGGGCTCTGTAGCCCCCGTACCCGCAAAATAGTCCACTGGACTATTTTTTCGCCTATCGGCGAACACGCAAACAAGTTTGCTCGCTCCTAATTCAAATCCCTCTATTACTTACACAAAACAAAAGACAAACCCAAAATATATTTGGATTTGTCTTTCGCTGGCGGAGTGTGTGCTTCACTCATTGAACTCTTAATTGAGTTTTAGAGACATTTTCAATAATTACAAAATCTATCATATATACAATATTATTTCCCTCGTTTTTTTACAAAAATATGTTAACTCTTTTTCTGAAATTTCATTTTCTATATAATTGGGGTTACTATGATGATATGATTTCGAGTAATCATTAATTTCTTCTAACGTTGGTAGAATGCTTTTTAACCTAAAAAGAGGCTCTTCTTTTGCCGAATCTCTAATTTTTTGAATAAAATCTCCAAGCCATTCTTTTTCTTTAAGAATATCTTTGTATTTAATTCTTATAATGCCTTCTATTGCAGGTCTCAAGCATCTAACCACATCTCTTAATATTGTTTGATTGTCCTGTGGGTTCAGTATAAAATCATCTATCGTGGTTATATCTTTTAAAAATCCAGTCAGCATTTCTTTCTTTACATCTTGCAAATAAAAACCACAAGAAGATTTGTTTCTAGAAATTTTGAGACTTAGTATGTCTTTGTCTAAACAAGCATTTAAAAAATCGTTTTTAAAATGTAAATCGTGAGTTAAAATAAATAATTGTGAAATCTTTTTCGATAATTTAATTAATTGTGTAATAGTTGCCCGTTTCCTGTCAAAATCAAAACTTGTAAACGGGTCGTCTACAACAACTATATAATTATTAACTTTAGGAATTATATCAAATTTTGCAAGGAAAAAAGATAGCGATAGTGCATTTTTATCCCCTTCACTAAGCAAGTATTTAAGAGAATTAGTTTCTGCCGAAGCTCTATCTTCAACGCTAATATCTTTACCACAAACATTTAACCCATATATAATTTTATGGGTAGACGAAGAGCCATGAGAAATTAGTTTCATGTCTATCAATTTAATTGGGGTTCCAAAATATTCTAAATAATAGTTTATTTTTTCCAAATATAATAATCTTCTATAATTTGTTTTATCATTAATACTTTTTTCAATTTCTTTAATCTTTTTATTTATAGATTTTAAGGATTCTTTTAACTTTGGCAATTTTGACAAGTCAATATTTCCTTTGTATTTATCGCCATATTCTTCAATTAGATAAGTCGTATTGTTTATTTGTTTCTTTATTTTAGTCGCTCTATTTTGAAGTCTTACAATTTCTTGTTTTTCTTTTGAAATGGAGTCTATATCTCCCAACTCAAAAATATTAAACTCATCAGGAGTATTTCTGTAGGATATTGTGTAAGTGTTATCTTCTAGATATAAACTATTAAAAACTTCTATACAATCTACGTTGTCCGACCATTTACCTTGACGATAACTTATAGCTTTATTGTTGTAAAGTAATTCTACTTCTGGCAGTTCTGTAGATGTTTTATGGGTTTTCTTTGTCATTAAAATGTCATTTTTATTTAATGATTGCAAAATAATAGAAAATGATGTTTTTCCTTTACCATTTCCACCATAAATAACATTAATCTTCTTAAATACACCATCCCAATCACTATCTTTAATGGTGAAATTTTGAAAAGTTCCAAAATTTTTAATTAAAATAAGTTTTTTTATCATATGCCACATCCTATTATATATAAAAACTCAAAAGTTTTTATTGATTATTTATTTTAGACCAATAAATTCGGTCGTACATTACAGCATCCAAGAATTCTCCTCTATAATAATCAGAAAACTCTTTCCCTGTTATTTGATGGGATTGATTATCTTCTTTGTCGGTAAAGAAAATTCCTTGTTGCCAAAATTCTCCATCTTCCGTTTCAAAATTGAATGCTAAACAAGAAGATATAGGATTACACAAAACAAAATCTTTATGAAAATTTATTCTTACTTTAATTCTATCTCCAGGTCTATTATTGTTTTTTTGAGGCGTAACAACATGTTCGCATCCGTTATATTGTTTAAGTATCTGATATGTATAGTCTGTTTTTATATCGATTATACTTCCAGTCTTATCTTGCGTATTAAGAATGTAGTAAAAGGCAATATTGGTTGCGCCTATGTTTTCAAATTCGATTACATAACTTATCCATTCGTTGCGCTTGCAATAAATATCTTTATACTTGCATATAGGTTTTTTATTTCCACGTTTTCCTTTAACGTTAGGACTGCCGTTTAGTTTATATAGCGGCGTAAAATTGCTTGTGTCGCAATCAAGCTCATCATATGGCAAAAACAATAAATCAAAATCTAGTAATTCATCTTTAATGTAACCAGGTTGTTCAAAATTATTATGTATTTCCGTTACTTTAAATTGCGGACGATTTTTGATTTTTTCTTTCTGTCTTAGTCTTTTTTCTTCTACTCTTCGCTCATCTTCTCGTTTATTAGCTTTAGAATTATAAAAGATTGAACTTAGCAGACTTAAGATTGCTATAACCAAACTTATTATTGATATAATTGTAGTGATTTCGTTTGACACTATTTTCTCCTTATCTTTTCAGTATTTAATAATATTATAGCAAACATGTAAAAAAATATCAAGACAATAGGCTCTTGCTTCTTTACATTTTTTATAAAAAGTGTTATAATAGTTTCAATATTAAGGAGAGTCGTATTATGAGCTTTGCGGAGAAGATAAAATTTGTTCGTACTGAACTAAAATTATCACAAGAAGATTTAGCGAGAGAGCTTGGGGTTAGTTTTGCTACAATAAATAGATGGGAAAACGGTAGTTATAATCCAAGCCGTTTAGCAAAAAAGGCGTTTGAAGATTTTTGTGAAAAACGAACTATTAACTTTTCGGAGGAGAATAACTAATGAATTATATCGGTTCTAAATATTCTTTAATAGATTTTTTGGAAGCATCTATAGATAAAACGTTAAAACTTTGCAACGAAACTAAAAAACCGTCTGAAATGGTTTTTGCTGATTTATTTGCAGGGACAGGCGTTGTTAGTGGCTCGTTTAAGAAACAAGGCTATTCTATTATCGCTAACGATATTCAATATTACAGTTATGTAATAACAAAGCACATGATAGAAAACAACGGCAATCTTGATAAAGAACGTTGTAATCAGCTTATTGCAGAACTTAATTCTTTAGAAGGTGTAGAAGGCTTCATATATAAGAACTACTCTTATGAAGGAACAGAAGGACAAGAATATAGAAGATTGTATTTCTCAGATTTCAACGCTAAGAAGTGTGATGCCATAAGAATTGCTATTGAAGATTGGTTTAATCAAGGCAAAATCAATGAAAGTGAATATTTCTTCTTGCTTGGCTCTTTGATTAACAGTATAGATAAGTGTGCAAATACTGCATCAGTTTATGGTGCATATCTTAAAAAATTAAAAAAGTCTGCATTAAAAGAGATGGAATTAACAGCTCTCCCTATAATGCAAGGTACTGTTGATTGCAAAGTTTATAATGAGGACATAAGTGAACTTATTAAAAACGTTTCGGGTGATATTTTATATCTTGACCCACCTTATAATGCAAGACAATACTGTTCTAACTATCACATGCTTGAAACGATTGCAAAGTATGATAACCCCGAAATAAAAGGTAAAACGGGTTTACGTGATTATTCAGACCAAAAAAGCGTGTTCTGCATAAAAAACAAAGTAGCAGATGCCTTTGCTGACCTTATTAAAAATGCTAAATTTAAGTATATCTTCTTAAGTTATAACAACGAAGGGTTAATGTCTTTTGATACTATTGAAAAAATTATGAAGAAATACGGAAAATATAAAGTCTATATGCAACAATACCGTCGTTTTAAAGCTGATAATGCAAGAGATGCTAAATCAGAATCAACGATTGAGTATTTACATTGTTTGATTAAGGAGTAAATTATGGAAGAAATTATTATAGAACAAATTGACAATGAAATAGAGGAAAATATATTAGAGTCAAGCGATATTTCTGTTGAAAGTTTAGAAAAAACGATGGTTTTACCAATGGACTTATCTGTTGAGATGATTACCACATGGTATAGTTCAAAAAAATTGGCAATGAATCCTGCTTTTCAAAGAAGATATGTATGGAACGATGTTTTAAAATCAGCGTTTATAGAATCCTTGATTTTAAATGTCCCCATACCATCTATACTATTAGCAAATGATGTCGAAAACAATAAATTTATCGTTATTGATGGCAAACAAAGATTAAATGCAATCATTAGCTTTGTTTCACCCGAAAACGAAGATAAAGGCTTTAAATTAAAAGGGTTAAAAGTATTAACTGAATTAAACGGTTTTAACTATAAGAAATTACTTTCCGATACATCAAAGACAAAATATTTAAACAAAATTGAAAATGCGCTTATTAAAGCTAATGTTTTAAAGAATTATGATAATGATATTTTGTACTTTATATTTAATAGATTAAATGGTGGCAGTGTTCCTCTTTCTCCTCATGAATTAAGACAATCATTGTATGCTGGTGAATTTATAAATTTTATAAACGACTACTCCTTATCATCTGTTGGTATAAAGAAAATTTTGCATTTAAAAACTCCGGATAAACGTATGAGGGACGCTGAGTTAATGGTTCGTTATTATGCATTTAAATATTATGGAGATGACTACAACGGAAGTATAAACGACTTTTTTAATGACACCTGTGATAAACTTAATAAAATGTGGCTCATCGAAAAAGAACAAATAATTTATGATGCAGGCCAATTTGAAATCGCTGTAGATTTTATATATTCTTATTTCGGAGAAGATGCTTTCAAGGTTTATTTTATAAAAGAAGATAAAGAATATTTTGGTCCGTTTAATAGACCTATGTTTGACTTATTTACCTGTCTTTTTTCTAATGCTGCCAATAGAGCATATGTTAAAGACAGACAAATAGATTTAAAAGCTTTCACAATTGATTTATTTAAAACCAATTCAAAATTTGCGGAAGCATTCTTGCCCACAACTCACTCAAAGGAAAAAACAAATACTAGAATTGAAGAGTTTAAAAAAGCTCTCTTTAAATAGGGGAAAATAATGACGAAAGAATATGAATATCTTCAGTCTCGACTTTCTTCTATCTCTATTTCTTTTGATTCTCTTATACCGAAAGACCCATTAGAACAAGCAGACGAAAAAGCTCAAAATATTATAAAATCCTACATCTTATTGTGCCATGCTGAATTTGAAAAATACTTTGAAGATATAGCATGGAATATAATAAAAAAAGCAAAAGATGAGTTTGATGCAAATCAACAAACAAGTATTCCGCTATTACATCTATCATTAATGCTTAAAAAAGATTTTAATAACAATGAAACAGCAAATGAAAGACTTGATAAATTATTTTCAAATTTTAGAGCACTCATAGAAGGGAATCACGGTATAAAGAAGACTAATATTAATGATATGTTTGCTCCATTGGGTATTCCTATTAGTATAATGAGTGATACCTATGTCGAATCGTTAGAGGCTTTTGGTAAAAAACGAGGGCAAATCGCACATAATGTAAAAGAATCAATCATAACCATCTATAATTTTTCAGATGAAAAAGCTATGATAAACAGGTTATTTACTGAAACGCTAGAGGAAGTTGATAAACGAGCAGAAAAATTTATTTAAGTAAAGTATGAACAAGATTAATGACCTTAATATGACAAAATGGAAAGAACTTACCGACGTATGGACGGATAGCCTATGGATTATTCCACAAAGAGATAATTCGGGCGCACACGATGGACATTATCACGGTAATTTCGTTCCACAAATACCGCATCAACTGTTAACTCGATATACAAAGGCGGGAGATTTTGTTTTAGACCCTTTTGCAGGAAGTGGAACAACTCTAATTGAGTCACAACGTATGGGGAGAAATTCTATAGGTATAGAATTACAACCCGATGTTGCAATGGAGGCTATTGGAAGAATCCACTCAGAACAAAAAGATGGAATTATAGCCGATACCTTTGTAGATGATAGTAGGACGTTTGATACTGATCGTATTCTCGATATGTACAAGATTAAAAACGTTCAATTTATTATTTATCACCCTCCATATTGGGATATAATCAAGTTTAGTGAAGATACCAATGACTTGTCGAACTCTAAAAACCTAGAGGATTTTATAGATAATTTTCGCCAAGTGGTTAAAAATACTTCTGCTATACTTGAAAAAGGAAGATATTGCGCTGTTGTTATCGGTGATAAATACGCAAACAGTCAACTTATCCCACTTGGATTTTATTGCATGCAGGCAATGCAACAAGAAGGCTTAACTTTAAAAGCCACAATAGTTAAAAATTTTGAAGAAACGAAAGGAAAAGCAAACCAAAAAGCACTTTGGAAACAACGTGCGTTAAAAAACGGTTTATATCTTTTCAAACACGAATATATCTTTGTATTCAAAAAGGAGAAGTAGCAACTTCTCCTTTTTCGTTATCTATGTAATAAAACAATATAACAATAAGTTCGATATATAATAGTCCTACCGTCAGAATGTCTATACTCAAATGCTATATTTATAGGGTTATCAAAATCAGTTTCTGCGAGAGATCTATCAATATCTTCTATTTCTAAATCCGAATCCAAATAAACGACCAAAAGTCGAGGTTCACAACCAAATCTTGCTTCATCTTGATATTCGTATAGACATTTTGCTACTAAATCTGGTCTTTGAATAGCTATTTCACGATAATCAGCCCCATATTCGGCAATAAAATTTTTTCCTACGCTTCTACTAACTTTTTGGTCATATGGTTCTCCATTGATATAGAAATCAACTCCTCGTCTATTTGAAAATGTAGGTATTACATTATCGTTATTTCTAAAGATTAAATATTCTATATAGTCATTTCTTTGAGCATTGATGTCCTTAATTCTCCTATATTTAATGGCATCAATTGCTATCATATCATCTTTTTGCCGTTCAGGTAATTGTCTTCTGTTTAATAAATGGACGTGTTGGTCAAACATATTTGGCTGAAAAGGCCAATCAAATTCACCCAAGTCCGAATCATACCATTCGTTCATTAATGCAACAACTCTATTCCCGCTATTCCTATTGTTATTATATTTTTCTGAAGTTATAAATAATTCTCTAAGTATTTGCTTGGATAAATTATATTCCCAACTTTCAATAATAACATCATCATAATCTCTAGGTCGTAATGAATTTAAATTTAACGATATAGAATTAGATAATAATTGCAGATAACTCCATTTTACTTGGTTTTTAGGGAAAATTTTCTTTATTTCCTCAAGCGTAATGCCGTCTATTAATGACATAAATTAATCTTTCTCCTGTAAATGTTTCTTAAACTCAATTGGGTCATACCAATAACAACCTTCACAAGCGTTTTCTTCGTTATTGTGGGTTGCTCCGCCTTTGTAATATGACATAGGATATCCCAATTTTTTAGCATCATAGCGGATACCCGTTCTGCGACACTCTTTACAATATTGACGTTTAGCATCATTAGCGGCTTTACTTAATGGTTGAAAATCTTCTAAACGTTGGTCTTCATTACGCATTACACGGTCTTCATTCTTCATGCCGTTTTTATGGTCAACTTCGGGATTAGACGTTCCTAATACAACACAACGCTGAGCTTTAATAGTTCTCTTTATATCCGCTCTTATGTGTTGAGAGTAGTCTCCGTTATTAAGACCATTTAAGCGTATTCTATCTATGCCATTGCCAGGAGTAATGCTCTTATCAAACTCTATAACGTATTTTCTTGCAAGCATAGATTCTTTTCTCGCCCAAGATGCTCCGTTACCAAAAGTCAAGCAAGCATATTCGCCTACAAATTCACTTGTATCTACCCAACGGCTAACGCCGTTTTCATTAGGTTGTGCAAGTTTAATAAACAATTCTGTTTTCGTCATTTATTTTTCTCCTATTAGAAATTAAAAAATTCTTTAAGCGTTACTTTAAGCGCAGTAGCAAGCTTTTCAATATTAACAATTGAGATGTTTCTTCTACCACACTCTACGCTAGTTATGTAAGTTCTATCTAATTCTGCTAATTCAGCAAGTTCTTCTTGACTTATTCCAAGTTTGTTGCGTAATTCTTTTACTCTTTTACCAACTAAAATCTTTACGTCCATTTTTATACTCCTAAATTCTTATAGATATATTTTAACAAAAAGTGACTTTTTTCACAACGGACTTTAAGTCACATAGACTTATTTGCTTGACTCTTATATAATAAAATTATATACTTATAGTAGCGTCAAGCCAAAGTGAGTTTCCCACTTGTTTTAGAGTCGAAATTGCAATTTGGTGCAATTTCCTTAACCTGCTTAGGCGTTGAAATCCGCACCATTTTTTCGGGAAAAACGCACCGCTAAAAAATCTTTTAAAAAGTTTATAAATATGACACACTTTGTCATCTTTACTTTGGTATAATAGGACTATGGATAAATTAGCATATCATTACAATAAGAAAAAACTGCCCGCTAAAACAGAGGGTAAATATCTGTACTATTATCCCTGCGAGGATATGGAAAGCGACACCGTGCAAATGGGTGGGCGTGGCTTTGTTACGATTGAAGTAACCGAAAAAGAATGGGAAGCTCTGATTGAATTAGATAGGATTGAATATAACAACGAGCATAAATACGTTCGCCATATCACTGAGCTTCTCGATGAAGAAGATGAAACTTTAACCGTTAAACAATTAGAACAGTACCACGTTAAAGATACCCCTATTGATATAAAGGTGGCAAACTACCCCTATAAAAAAGACCTATATAACCAACTGACCGAAGATGAAGAAAAAGTTCTTAAAATGCTTGAAAACGGCGCTACTCAAAAAAATATAGCTAAAGCATTAAACGTTACACAAGGCTACGTTTCAATGATTAAAGTCAAAGTACAATACAAGTATGATTATGCAGAACAAACTACAGCTATAAAAACTAATTTTCCCGAATACCTTTGGAAGTGTTGGAACTTGTTTACTAAAAAGTTAGAAATGCCGATGTTCTTAGACGTAGAAATGGATTATGTATTAAGACATCTCCATCCTAACGATATAGCCCACTTCCTTTATTGGTATTATAGTTTGGGCGAATTTGTCCGCTTCGCTATAAGATATTATCTCTACAATGAAGAGGCTATTGAAAGAGATAAATCGGAATACATATCGAAAGCAAGCGACCAAGAACTTGCTTGGTATTTACAAAATTATGCCGATGCGGTTCCTTTGGTACAAATCGTATATATCCGTTTAATTACCGAAGTTGAATGTCGTAGAGAACGTGGATTACACGGCAACAATAAAGCGGCAGACGGCTTATATACTGCGGTGGAGAAACTTGCTAAACGAGTAAATATATCTCCCGAAGAATATTACGAAAAACGTATTTATCCTATCATAGTTAATATTCGTACTAGACGAATAAAGCAGTTTTACCGTTTCTATTCGGGCAAGACGCTGAAAAAATTAAATTATTTTTAAAAATTTTTCAAATTTACTAATATTTTCCTTCTTCTCGTGGCTTATAAGTGGAGGGAGCAATTCTGAACGATGACCTAATGAACAGGTTGTCGTTCTTTTTTATCCCTTAAAAAACAAAAAGGAGGTGAAAAATGACTGATTGGAATTACGAATATTATGAAACCCCTATAAGGGACAAGCACGCTACTATTTCCGTTTTAACGTTTAAGAAAGATGAACTGTCTGAACAAGATGATTATCTTAAAGAAGTTGAACAAACTTATAAAACGGAGTGGTTAAAACCTATGTTATCTAATTTTGAACAAGAATGGATACGAATTAAAACCAAACACAACGCAAGATTTTTTAATCGCGGTAAGAACATCGCATTAGAATGTTTGCAGTTTGGTGGCAACCACAAATTTTGGGATGATTTCCCCGACGAGTATGAAATATTAGCGTATTTCAAAAGATGTTATGCTTTTGCAATCGAAACTATTGGCTACAAGCAAACTGATACGAACATCATTTGCGCCATTATCGTTACCGAGCCAAATCGAATAAATCTTTTCGTGTATTACTTGCCACTAACAAACAGTTGGCAACGAAAGGTTTTCAGTAACGAATTTTCTCAATGTGGAAGTAGATTGCAACTGCGAAATGATGACGGCGAGCCTATTTATCGCACAATACATAGCGACGTAAAGCCACTACTTTGCCACTCTGAATTTTGGAAACAGCGTGGCGGTTTAACGTCTTACTCTGACCTACAAGAGAGATTTTACAACGAAATATCTTATAGGTACGGAGCTGAACGTGGCGAAAGTTTGTCAAGATTAAAGTACACGTCTAAAGAACAGATTAAACGCTTTAATCGTAAAGAAGGCGATGACTACGACGTTATCCCTATAACTTCGGACATTTGGATTTAGCTGATGCCAAGTGTCTATTTATTTTATCAGTACATAACCAAAAAAATTAAGGAGGAAAATTGTGGTTTATGGTTAAAGATTTACTAACAAACACAACGCACTTTATAAAGTGTAGTTTATTGGTGTTCTGCCATCAGGAAAGAGGACATTGTATCCGCACAAATAAAAAATTAAGGAGATTTGAAAAGACATTATTTAGACGAATTTAACATGGTGGAAATTAACCTTTCCACCAACGAAGTGGCAACTTCACCACTTGAATTAGATGATGAAACACTAACAGCAAGCGCTTCGGTGCTTGCAAATATGTTGTTAGACTTCGTAAGAGATAACAACTCGTATGAAAATCTAACACCTAAGAACGTTTTTAGAAAGGAGAACAAACAATGAAAAAAGCAGTAATCTACGCAAGATTTAGTTCGCACTCTCAAACTGAGCAATCTATTGAAGGTCAATTACATGAGTGCTACGACTTTGCAAAGCGAAGCGACATTACAATTATTGGCGAATACATAGATAGGGCTTTAACGGGAACGTCAGATAAACGCCCACAGTTTCTTAAAATGATTGAAAATAGTAAGAAAAAGAACTTTGAGTACGTTTTAGTTTATCAATTAGACCGCTTTGCCCGTAATCGTTACGACAGCGCCAACTACAAAGCAAAACTAAAGAAAAACGGCGTAAGAGTTTTGTCGGCAAAAGAAAACATTACCGACGATGCAAGCGGAATACTCGTTGAAGGTATGCTTGAGAGTATGGCGGAGTATTACTCCGCCGAACTTTCTCAAAAAGTTAAGCGTGGCATAAAAGAAAGCCTTATAAAAGGCAATTTTATAGGTGGTCACGGACTTTTAGGTTATGACACTGTTGATAAAAAGTGGACGATTAACCCACTTGAAGCAACAGTAGTTAGAGATATTTTTACTCGTTACCGAAACGGTGAAAAAGCCAAAGATATTATAGCCCGCCTTAACACATCGGGTATTAAAACTAAGTCAGGCAAAAAGTTTTTAATGAGCCAACTTGCCCGTATCATACGAAATGAAAAGTATATGGGCATTGCCAACGTAGACGGAAAAGTCTATACGAACGTAATTCCACCTATCGTGGACGAAAAATTATTTAGGGAGTGTAATTTAATTATGGATTTACATAAGCATAAACAAAGAAAGAACTATGACGAACAACCTTACATTTTAAGTGGTAAACTCTTTTGTGGGTATTGCGAATCGACAATTACCGCAGAAACAGGCACTAGCAAAACAGGACGTGTTTATCACTACTATAAGTGTTATGGTAAGAAACTAAACCCAAAAGACTGCCACAAGAAAAACGTGAGCCAAGATTTTATTGAAACACTTGTGTTTGAAGCGACTATAAAATACGTGCTACGCCCAAAGGTTATTGATAAAATAGCTAAACTTGTTGCAGATAAGTTTAACGCAGAATTATCTATGCCAACCGTTTTATTATCGCTACAAAAGGAACTTAAGGAAGTTAATAAGTCCATTAACAGCATTATGACTGCAATAGAAAACGGCATCTTTACAAAGACAACAAAAGACCGCTTGCTAAATCTTGAAGCAAACCAAGCCGACCTTGAAAATAAGATAGCCGTTGAAGAAGCAAGACAAGTTAAACCTATACAACCTAACGAAGTTAAGAAATTTTTAACCTATTTTGCTTATATGAAATACGAAAAAGGCGAAGAAAAAAACGAGTTCTTTAACTCGTTTATAAATCGTGTTATTTTGTATGATGATAAGGTTATTATTCTTTACAACTCAAACGATAGAGAAACTAAACGCCTTAATAAAAAGCAGTTAAAAGAAATTGAAAATGGCAAAAATCTTGAAGAAATAAAAGAAAACTCGTCTGAACATAAAAAGTTCAAACGAGTTGCTCTTGGCGGAGAAAGAGGGATTTGAACCCTCGCTACGCTTATCACGTACTACTCCCTTAGCAGGGGAGCCCCTTCGGCCTCTTGGGTATTTCTCCATTAAAGTCAAATTTACTTTTATCTTTATTAAGTTTTTGTTTGCTCCCTCTGCTAAGGTTACAAAGCAAGGAGACGACGCGTTAAACAAATAGTCCTGTGGACTGTTTGTAGCCAAAGTCCGCGAGTGCCCTTATGGCACGAGAGCGGGGTCGCCTTCGGCCTCTTGGGTATTTCTCCATTAAAGTCAAGTTTACTTTTATTTTTATTAAGTTTTTGTTTGCTCCCTCTGCTAAGGTTACGAAGCAGGGAGACAACGCGTTAAACAAAACATCTCTTTTAGCGTCTACGATATATTAACACAAATTATCTGCTTTGTCAAAGTATTTTTTTAATTTTTATTAATTTTACGCTAAATATTATCTGCCGCGTTTATTTCGACTTCTTCTTCGCTCTCAATAAGGTCATGAACAGGTCGTTTTGCTCGCCCCTCAATGATTGTTCCGCGAACCGCCTTATAGCTGTCTGAGCGCACCTTTTTGCTCCATACCCTTTTTCCGTTAACAATTTTTACAAGCTTACCCTCGCTTTTGTATCCGTTTTTACTATACGATACAACTAGCCTTTCCCCCTCGAAAAGCTCTGGATATTCCCCTTTATCGTCAACTACAATTTCTTCCGTCTCCGCTTTAATTTCGCCCGTTATAACGCTTTCTCGCTCGTAGCGGCAGGTCATTTTTTCGCCGTAGACCTCAACGTAAAGCTTATCGTTTTCTACCCACGCTTTAATTATAATAGGGTTGTCGGTATTGTTTAAAAAGCGCAAGTCGGCACTGCCGGAATTAACCATTGCGTCAAACGACGGTGCAACGTAACCTACCGGCAAGCTGTGGGGATGGTATTCGGTAATTTTTAAACCGCTAAGCAAAAGCGCGTTATAAAGGGTTGTAGACACCTGACAGACACCACCACCGACACCATCAATGAACTTGCCACCTGCTATAATTTTTGCCGTTTTATAGCCCCGTTTTTCCGTTCTTGGCCCTACTGTTAAATTAAAGGAAAACTCCTCGCCCGAGGGGACCAACGTATTATTTAGTGACCTTGCTGCAAGGGCAATATTGCTTTTACGCTCTGCTGACGAGGTTGGAAACGAGGTATAAAATCTTGAACGAAACACCGGCATTTGCGGTCTTAAACGATAAAATGGCGCGTCTAATGAACTGTAAAAGGCGACTGTGCCCCTTTGCTGCGCACAGCACCCCTCGCTTGACTTTGCGGCAACGATTACCCCGTCACTTTGAAATGTTAGGCTGTGCATATGGGGATAAATGGCAAACAGCGACAAGCAGCTTAAAAATAAAACAAAAGCTGCGAAAAAAAATGTTATATTTAGTTTTTTATGACCGCGCCTAAACATTACGTATAGAGTATGCGTATTAATATACTTTTTAATGCAAACACAGGCTTCAAATTAAAGAAAAAAGATTAAACTAAAAGTAAAAATAGTTTGATTTTGGGTTAAAAATAGGGTATAATATTTATGTTATATTTAACCGAAAATTTATTGCAACATAACAAATGTTATAAGGGGTAAACTATGAATATTCAACATATGAAGTATGCTGTGGAAATTGCAAACACCCGCTCGATGAGTAAGGCTGCGGAAAACCTTTACACCTCTCAGCCAAACCTTTCGCGCGCCATTAAAGATTTGGAAAACGATTTGAAAATTAAGATTTTTAAGCGTTCTTCAAAGGGTATTGAGGTTACCATTGATGGTGAGGAATTTTTGCTTTATGCAAGAAACGCTTTGGCGCAAATTAAAAAGATTGAAGCCATTTATGAAAACCGAAACGAATCCAAACTTCACATTGCCGTTAGTGTGCCGCGTGCAAGCTACTTTTCTTATGCTATAACCGAGTTTACAAAGGCTTTGCCACCCGATAACGCCATTGAAATTATGTATAAGGAAACAAACTCGATGCGCACCATTATTAACGTTACAAAAGAGGAATTTGACCTTGGCATCGTGCGTTATCAAAGCGCGTTTGACGTATATTTCAAAAGCCTTTTTGACGAAAAAAAGCTGCAATACGAGGTGCTTAACGAGTTTTCCTACGTGCTAGCAGTTTCTAAAAATAACCCCCTTGCAAAAAAAGAAAAAATTGAGATAAGTGACCTTGAAAACTTTATTGAAATTACGCACGGCGACCCTTACGTGCCTACCCTGCCCCTTATTGACGTTAAACGTGCAGAGCTTTCGCAATTTACCAACAAGCGCATAATGGTTTTTGAACGCGGCGTTCAGTTTACTCTTTTAGAACAAGTTCCAAACGCTTTTATGTGGGTTTCGCCCCTTCCCCAAGACCTTTTGGATAAGTATAATTTGATACAGTTTAAGTGCGATTTTAACACAAAAACGTATAAAGACGTTTTAATTCACCGCAAAAAATATCACCTATCCAAGCTTGATAATATGTTTATTGAAAGGGTAATAGAGGCAAAAAATAAATATTTTTATAAATAAAATCGGCTTGTATAATTTATCCTTTATATAATACAAATAAATAATACAATATATAAAACAAAGAGCCATACAACCCTATTAAACAAGTAAATAACGGCTAAATTTGATAAAAAAAATGCGCATCCGCAAAAAGCGGATGCGCATTTTTTGTGTTCTTTGTATTTTAGGTTTTTTGTGTTTTTATTTTTTTATCCTTATACTTAAAGGCTTTTTGCCTTTTATACTGTATAATTTCGGTTATTTAACCTAAAATTATTTAGGTTAATTTACTTAATTCAATTAATTAAACACAATTATTTAATCTCGATACTTCTGCGTCTTGTATAGTCGGGCAAAAGCTTTGGCGATACAAGGTCAGTAGTTATGCCAGCATCGTCAAGTTCCTTTTCAAAGGCTTCAACGTGAGAGAGGCTGAGTTTGCCAAGCTTAACGTCTTTTTGAGCCTTTGCTGCCGATTTGCCTGCACTTCTGCCAAATACGATAATGTCCAGCAAAGAGTTGCCCATAAGCCTGTTTCTGCCGTGTATGCCCCCTACTGCCTCGCCTGCAACAAATAGGTTTTTAATGCACGTTTGTCCGTCGGGCGTAATTTCTAAACCACCGTTTTGATAGTGAAGTGTGGGATATACAAGGATAGGCTCTTTGCGGATATCTATGCCGTATTTTGCAAACATTCTATACATTGCGGGGATACGCTTCATAATGGTTCCCTCGCCACCAATCATTTCAATTAAAGGCGTGTCAAGCCAAACAGCTTTTCCGTTGCCCGTTTCAACGCCCTTGCCACGAGTAGAGCATTCGCGAATAATGCCGGAAGCGTTTACGTCACGCGTTTCGAGGGGGTGAATATAAGCCTCGCCATCACAGTTTACGAGTTGTGCGCCAATTGAACGCACCTTTTCGGTAACGAGTGCACCGAGAATTTGCTCGGGGAAAGCGGCACCCGTGGGGTGATATTGCAAGGTGTCGGGATAAAGCAGTTTTGCCCCTGCCCTATAACCTAAAACCAAGCCGTCAGCCGTTGCACCGTAATGGTTGCTTGTGGGGAAGCCTTGATAGTGCATTCTACCTGCACCACCCGTTGCGATAACTACCGTTTTTGCTCTTGCAATAAGTAGTTCTTCCGTTTCCATATTCATTAAAACAGCACCGGCAATCTTGCCCTCGTCGTCTTTAATCAACTCAATTGCCGATGTAAAGTCTACAACGCAGATACCGCGGTTAAACACCTCGTCACGCAAGGTGCGCATAATTTCTGCACCAGAATAGTCTTTTGCTGCGTGCATACGCTTTCTTGACGTGCCGCCGCCGTGCGTGGTAATCATATTACCATCGGCATCTTTATCGAACTCTACGCCGAGATTTGACAGCCACGAGATTGCATCGGGAGCTTCGGTAACAAGCTTATAAACAAGCTCTGGACGGTTAGTAAAGTGTCCGCCACCCATAACGTCAACGTAATGAATTGCAGGGCTGTCGTTGGGCTTATCTGCCGCTTGAATTCCGCCCTCTGCCATCATAGAGTTTGCATCACCTATGCGAAGCTTTGTGACAATCATAACGTTTGCGCCAGCCTCGTGCGCTTCGATTGCGCAAGACGCACCTGCACCGCCGCCACCGATAACCAAAACGTCTACGTCGTAATCGGGTGCGTCAAGGTTGAGTTTTTTGCCCTTTATGCGAGAGTGTGCCTCTAAATAACTTGCAAGTTCAACGGGGACCTTGTCGCCTTTATTTACACCCACTTTAAGACTGGTAAAAGCATCGTCCTTATAGTCGGGGTGGTAGGCTTTTAGAATTTCTTCCTTTTCCTCGCCCGACATTCTTTTAATATTGTCTTTATTCTCAAACCTTGCTTGGCGAGTTTCTTCTACCCTTTTTAACGATTTAAGAATTTCGGGATTAGTATACATTGACTATCTCCTATTTTTCAATTTCTCTGTTGTTGTAAAGCTCTTTAAGCTCGGATATGGGCTTGCCCATTAGGTTTTGCAAAAGTTCTTCAAAGGTGCCGTTTTTAATTTCTTGAACACGGTCCTTTAAGTGCGCGCATTCGGGGGCAAGATATTTGCCGTTAATTCTGCGGGCAAGCATTGCAACCTGAGGATGAGATATACCCGCGGGACAGCGCGAAGAACATACACCGCACATTACGCAGTCAAAAGATTCCTCGGCACACTTTGCAAAATCGCCGCGCTGAGCATAAGCGATATATTGCATAACGTTTAACTCTTGCGTGCAAGCCTTAGTGCAAGCATTACAGCCAATGCAAGCATAAATTTCAGGATATAATTGCATCATAACCTGTTCGTTAACAGGAATTTTTTCAATATCGTAAACCTGCTTTACTAATGGAAAGAAAGGCAAGGTTGCGATATACATATTGTCCTCTACCTTAGTTTGACAAGCAAGGCACGCGTGAAGCTCTTTATCACCCTTTATGCGATAAATGGTGGCGCAAGCACCGCAAAAGCCGTTACGGCAGCCGCAGCCACGCACAAGTTTGTATCCTGCATACTCCATTGCGCACATTATCGTGAGGTTATCGGGAACCTCATACATTTTACCGAAAAGAAAAATTTTAACGGTGTTTTCCATAATACTGTTTTTCTCCTAATTTTTCCCTGATTAATATTAAAACTTGTAAATATTGAAGCTGGTTAATCTTATTACTCGTTAACCTAACTCGCTTGATACTACTCGTTTAATATTTCTCGTTTAATACTCGTCGGGGAGTTCTTCTAGCTCGTCCATTCTAAAAACGGGCCCGTCCTTGCAGACGTATTTTGCGCCGATGTTGCATCTGCCGCATTTGCCGATGCCGCACTTCATACGAAGTTCCATCGTGGTATAAATTTGGGTTTTTATAAAGCCCATTTCCAAAAGGCCTTGGAGGGTAAACTTTATCATAATGGGCGGACCGCAGAGTATAGCCGTTTTGTCGGTGGCAAAGTCAAGTTCCTTTACGTATGCAGGAACAAACCCCACGTGCCCTGACCAGCCCTCTTCCTCGCGGTCAATAGTAAGGTGAACGGATATGCCATCGTCTTTCATCCACTCGTTGATAATTTCTTGATAATCAACTAAATCGCTTTTTGAACGTGAGCCGTAAACTATATCTACCTTGCCGTAATCTTGGCGGTTATCGCGCACGTAATTTATAACTGAACGCAAGGGTGCAAGTCCTATACCGCCGGCGATAAACAAAAGGTCTTTGCCTTTGAATTGTTCTTCAACAGGAAAACCGTTGCCGTAAGGTCCACGAATTGTTACTTGCTGACCAACCTCTGCTTGATGCAACCAATCGGTAACGCAACCGCACTTTTTAATGGAAAATTCCATATATTCGGTATTGGTCGGCGATGAGGTTATTGAAAACATAGCTTCGCCAACACCTGGAATAGAGAGCATTGCGCACTGACCGGGTTTATGAAGAAATGCCTTTTTACCATCTGGCGTAACGACACGGAAGGTCTTTACGTCAGGCGTATCTATACGCACGTCGGTAATGACACCGATTGCTGGAATTAACGGCTCTTTCATTTTATTCATTATCCTCACCTCCAAGTTTTTTCATAACCTTAACGATGTTCATTGAGATAGGACATCTAGAAAGACATCTTCCACAGCCTACACAGCCGAAAATACCATCGTTGATGGTGGGATAGTAAACCAATTTGTGCATAAATCTTTGGCGAAATCTCTCCAACTGCGTAGGTCTTGGCTGACCTGCCGACATTTTGGTAAAGTCGCTATACATGCACGAGTCCCAACAACGAAAACGTTTTACGCCGTGACCTGTGTTAAAGTCCTTTATATCGTAACACTGACAGGTAGGACAAACAAACGTGCAAGTGCCACAGCCTAGGCATGCTTCCGAAAGAGTTTTCCACTCGGGTGCGTTAAAAAATTTATCCGTTTTATCCTTGCCAAACTTATCTGCTTTAAGTTTAGCCAAAGGCAAGCGGTCAAGTATTTTTTTAATTTCTGCCTTTTGGGTATTTACGTCAGCCTCGCCACCCTCCTCAGTAACGGAAGCAAGCTTTTCAAGGAGTGCTTTGCCCTTTTCGGTTGCAGCTTCCATAATGACTTCTTCGTCCGTTTTATAGCAAACTACGTCGCCCGTAGGGGATGACGGGTCTATGCCAAACGTTTGACAAAAACACGTTTCTGCGGGACGGCGGCAAGCAAACGTGAATATAATGCCGTGTGCGCGCCTTTGCGCATAGTAACTATCAACCGGTTCGGACAAGAAAACTCTGTCAAGAATTTCCATACTCTTAACGTCACACGCACGTGCGCCAAAGATTACAAAATCTTTCTTTTCGTTACGAGTATCAATGATTTCTATCTTCTTTCCCTCAGTTTTGAATTCCATCAAATTTTCCGTTTGGGGAAAGAAAAAGTCCTTTATGCTGCGCTCGGTTTTAAGAGCGTTGGACATTTTGTCGCCATCTTCGTATTTTTTGAATTTTGCACCCGTTTTGGTGTCTACGGGGATATATAGCGCAACTTGGCTAGCGATTGCTTTAAATAGCAAATCTAAATTGCTTAAAGAACATTTACGCATTTAGTTTTCCCCCTTATTGACGGCATCGTTAGGTTCAACGTCATTTTTTGTATAGTTAACGAGGGGCGCACGCGAGCCAACTTCCTCGCCCGCTTGATAGTCGCCATAAAACTCGTTGATGTCTTTTATAAATTTTCTATTTAACAAATGTAAAGGTATGTGTTGAGGGCATACTCTTGAACATTCGCCACAGTCGGTGCATCTGCCGGCAACGTGGAATGCACGGATTACGTGGAACATTTTTTCTTCAAAACTACTTGAAATTGCTTTATTTTCCACACCTGAATCAGCATTGTCGAAAACACATTTTTCGCAAGTACATGCGGGGCAAACGTCACGGCAAGCATTGCAACGAATACAGCGCGACAACTCGCCTTGCCAGAAGGCAAAACGTTCGTCTGCACTCATTTTTTCAAGTCGTGCAACCTCGTCAAAACGGTTGCTGTCGATTACCTCGCCATCTTCGCCTAAAAGCTCGTCATAAGCTACGTGCTTTTTGCTTTTACAGTTTAAGCAGCGCTCTAAAAGCACTTCTTTTTTAGCTAAGGTTACTTTGCCGTTGTAAAGAGTGTCCACGATGAGATTATCTCCCTCGCTCTCGACGGAAATTATCCCCTCGCCTACCTTTTCTTTAATCTTTCTTATATCTGCCATGCCGTCGCAAGGTATGCCGACTGCATAAACTTTTTCACGGTCAAAGCGGTGCTCGGTCAACAGTTGATTAAAGCTATACGTATCGCAAGGCTTTAAGAAAACCAATATTTTTCCGCCTGCTTTTTTTGTTTCTTTTACAAGGTATTTAGAAAAATTTGCACCGCAAAAATCGCCGTAGACAAAGTTTTTTCTTAAATCATCTTTGTCGGTAAAAATGGAGGGTGTAACGTCGTAAGAAAACTCGCCTGCACGGTAACCGAAAACACGGTCAACCACACCGCTAACGAGCAAAAAACCGGCTTTTTCTAAAAGTGCGTCACGGGTTATTTTTTGCATCTTAAATCCTCCAACCTTTTATTCTCGCCAAGGGCGGTAATTTTTTGTGCAAAATCGTTCATAACGGTAGCAAACTTTGCGCCCTCTGCCGCAGAAACCCATTCAAGTCTCATGCGGTCTTTTTCAATGCCGAGATAGTCAAGCATTGAAAATAATAGTGCCATTCTTCTTCTAGTATAGTAATTGCCCGACGTATAGTGGCAGTCGCCCGGGTGACAACCGCAAATAATTACGCCGTCTGCCCCGCGCTGAAATGCACGCAAAATAAACGTTGGGTTAACCCTGCAAGAGCAAGGCACACGAATTATCTTTACGTCCGCAGGGTAGCTAAGTCTGTTGCTACCGGCAAGGTCTGCGCCTGCATACGAGCACCAGTTGCAACAAAACGCAACGATTTTTGGTTTAAATTCATTTACTTGCATATTGCGTCTACCTCCGCCATAATCTGTTTACTTGCAAAGCCCTTTAAGTCCATTGCGCCCGAGGGACAAGCAACCGTGCACGCACCGCAACCTTGACATATTGCCTCGTTAACCTTTGCAACACGACGAATAAGGGTGGTTCTGTCGGGCTGACGGAATTCCTTTTCTTCATAAGTAATTGCGCCGTAAGGACATACCCTTTCACAAGAAGAACAGCCGTTGCACATAAGTTCGTTGGAATGAGCGACGCAAGGATTACCTTTAAGTTTATCCTTTGCCAAAAGCCCTATTACCTTTGCAGCCGCTGCACCTGCTTGTGCAACCGTTTCAGGAATATCCTTAGGGCCTTGACAAGCACCCGACAGGAAGATACCAGCCGTGGGGCTTTCTACGGGGCGAAGCTTGGGATGAGCTTCGGTAAAGAAGTCGTTTGTATCCATACTTGCAGTCAGCATTGTAGCAATGCTCCTTGCCGATTTATCCGGCTCGATTGCTGCGGCAAGTATAACCATATCAGCTTCAATGTTAAGCTGTTTGTTTGCAATAAGGTCGGAGGCGCGGACCATAAGTTTATTACCCTCTGGGCTGACTTTTCCAACCATACCCTTAACGTAGTGAACGCCGTATTCTTCCGCCGCCCTACGATAAAACTCGTCAAAGTTTTTACCGGGAGTTCTAACGTCAATATAGAAAACGTAAACCTCAGTATCAGGGTATTTATCACGCGTGAGCATTGCGTGTTTTGCCGTATACATACAGCAAATTTTAGAGCAATATTCCTTTGCTTTTTCAGCGCAGTTTGCACAACGCGAGCCTACGCATTGAACAAACACCAAAGTATGTGGGTGCTTGCCGTCTGACGGACGAACCAATTTACCTTGCGTGGGGCCTGCTGCGTTCATAATGCGCTCGTATTCAAGCGAAGTAACAACGTCGGGACTTTGGCTGTAAGCATATTCATCAAACTTTTCCATACTAATAGGATTAAAGCCCGTTGCAACGACGATTGCACCGTATTTTTCTTCAATTAAGGTGTCCTTTTGCTCGTAGTCGATAGCCTTTGCGGTGCAAACCTTTGAACATACGCCACATTTGCCGTTTTTAAGCATATTGCAGTAATCTGCGTCAATAGTGGCAACCTTGGGGACTGCCTGAGCAAACGGAATATATATTGCCCTACGAGTATCCATACCAAGATTAAACTCGTTGGGGACCTTTTTTACAGGGCATTTTTCAGTGCAAAGACCACAGCCCGTGCAAATATCTTCCTTAACGTAACGTGCTTTCTTTTTAATAGTAACGTTAAAGTTGCCGACGTAACCTTGAACGGCTGCAACCTCGCTATAAGAGAAAATTCTAATCTTTTCGTGCTGAGCAACGTCAACCATTTTGGGTGTAAGAATACAAGCCGCACAGTCGAGCGTGGGGAAAGTTTTGTCTAGCTGAGCCATTTTACCACCAATGGTGGGGTTTTTCTCGACAATATCTACTTCAAAGCCAGCATCGGCAATATCTAGTGCCGTTTGAATACCTGCAATACCGCCACCGATAACGAGCGCGCGTTTGGTAACAGGGCTTTCGCCTGCGGTAAGGGGCGCGTTGAGATTAACCTTTGCAATAGCCGTTCTGCCAAGCACAATGGCTTTTTCCGTGCCGGAAAGAATATCTTTATGTATCCACGAGCATTGCTCTCTAATATTGGCAATTTCCACCATATAAGGATTGATGCCTGCGCTTTCCGCTGTTTTACGGAAGGTCATCTCGTGCATTCTGGGTGAGCACGAGCAAACGACAATACCCGTGAGGTTATGCTCTTTAATAGCCTTTTTTATTAACTCTTGCCCTGCTTGCGAGCACATATATTGATAGTTTGCCGAATGAACGACACCCGGCTCCTTAGCAAGTTCTTCTGCTACGCGAACTACGTCAACCGTGCCGGCTATGTTTGAGCCGCACCAACAAACGAATACGCCTACTCTCTGCATTTGTGCTTTCTCCTTACTTCAAGTATTTCCTAAACGCAGACACGATAGCCTGCTGTGGTAAAGTTTCGTCCGCAACCTGTGCAGCGTCCTCTACTTTAATTCTGTTTTTGCCTTGCTGACGAACCACCTCTAAGCGAACAGCCTCAACAAGTTTTGCCGGTTCTACTCCGCGCGGACATCTATCCACACAAGCAAAACAAGTTAGACAACGGTAGATAGAGGGGGAATTGAGCAACGGCTCTATATCGCCTGTTTCTACCATATATACAAATTGGTGGGGGTGATATTCCATTTCGTCATATGCGGGGCACGTGCCAGAGCATTTGCCACACTTCATACATTTTGACGGATTAACTCCGCTTCTTAAAATAATTTCTTGTTGTATATCTTTTATGGATTTTTCCATTTTTTTACTCCTTTTTACAAAGGTTTGATATTTTATGTTTAACGTTTATTCTGTTTTGACGAGGAATTTATTACCTAGCCGTTTACTTTATTATGCCTAGTGCTTTATTCCTTAACCGCCTATTCGATTATACCGAAGGCCTCAGCTAAAAGCTGCGTAAAATACACAACGGGTAAATCGCAATTTACCTTTTCAAGATTGTATTTACAAAGTGGGCAAGCCGTTAAAATTAGGTCAGCACCGTTTGCCAATGCGTTTTTGCAAACGCTTCCGCTCTTTTTTTCAACTAAGCCCTTATCTTCAAATGACGCGTAAGCACCGCAACACTCGTTTTTATAAGGGAAAACTACCGGCTCGCCACCAAGTGCACGGACGAGATTTTCCATAATGGTTGGGTTTTCAGCATCGTCCATTTGCATAACCTTTGAGGGACGAAGCAACAAACAACCGTAATAGCACGCCACTTTTTTGTTGGTCAACGGTTTTTTGACTTGCTCTTTAATTTTGTCATAGCCGATTTCATCACGCAAAAACTCTAAGTAGTGCATAACCTTTGCACCGCCATCGTAATGCTCGGGTGCAATATAGTTGTTTAAGCGGAAGGCAAAATCTCCGCCTTGCTGCACTTGATAGTTGGTTTGCTTTAATACGTTATGACAAGCCGAGCAAAGCGAAACGAGGGGCTGCCCTTTTTTTTCCGCTTCCATAAGTGCACGGACGGACGAAAGCTTTGTGGCAATTTCGTCATTAGCGGTGGTAAAGGTGCCGCCGCAACATTGCCAAGAATCAATTTCTTCTAGCTCAAAGCCAAGTTTTTCGGCACAAGCTCTGCCGTATAAGTCTAATTGCACCGCTTTGTTTTTTAAGGTGCAACCGGGAAAGTAACTAACTTTCATTTATAAATTTTCTCCTATAATAAGTAAATGGTGGAGTTTGATGATTGACGCAAGGGTTGTTGCGCAAGTTTTATTATTTACGCAAGTTTTGTTTGCGTAGGTTGTATTGCCTACATTAGCATACTGAAAAAGCGACATAATGCCCTTTAATATTGCGGTTAAACAATTTGCTCCGGCGCGTAGGCAAAATGCAAAAATCAGTATAGTTTTGCTTATAATTCTACTTTTTTTTAATTATATCAAATTAATTTTTTTTTGTAAAAGCTTTGATACCCGTATTTTAATATTAAAAAGTTATGTTTTTATAACAATTTTGTTATATAGAACGGCTTTTTTGCTTGAATAGAATAATTTATTATCTCTAAGAGAGGTGTTTAGATATAAAAAAGCTTATAAAGAGGCATTGGTGATTAAAAGATTTTGAGCAAACAAAAAAACGATATTGTGGCGGTGGCGGTAAATATATTTTGAGTAAATAAAAAAGGGGAATTGTGTCGTTTACAGCAAATATATTTTAGGCAAATAAAAAAAGCGCAAAACGCAGTTGCTGCGTTTTGCGCCTTTTATTTTTTTAACTTTACGATTAGTTATTTAACTTTAAAATAAGTCTTTAACTACTAAATAGGCTTATTATTGCGTTATTATATAATATTGACCATATTTTGTAGCATTAACTGATGTGTTAGATAACATTAATGTGCACTTATATGGCTTTGACCGATGCGTTAGATGGCATTAACTGATGCGTTAGGCACGTAAAGGTTGCTGCAAGGCACACCTTTGCCCTTTTCGCCCTCTTTATCAGCCTTGCTGCCGGTGTAGGGGTTGACCATAGGTTCTTCAAGTTCAGCAATTTTATCCACCTTGCCCTTTAAGTAGTCGGCAAGACGTTGTCCACAAGATTTAAGACGCTGAATTACGCCACCGATACGGATATCCTGCACGTCAAAGCCGTGAGGCTTGGAGTCGGTAAACCACATTTTGCGGTATGCAACGAGGAAGTCCTCGGCAAGCTTAACACCCTTAACGTAATCTTTTTGAATTGCTTTAAGAGCCTTTTTATTGCCTGCTTGATAAGCCGTTTTGGTGCGGTAGCCAAGGTCGTATTTGACTGCCATTAAGCGACAAAGTTTTTCGTAGCTTTCAAAAATGTAAGCAAAACGTTTGCTTCTCTTTTTAGCAGCAGCAAGCTTTTCAGCATAGTCACGGTAAACCGCAACCTCTCTGCCGTTGCCGAGAACGCAATAATCATATTTGCCAAGGAATGGGTCGGCATATAGCATTTCTTTTGCACCGCAGGTGTCTTCACCGTGGAGAGGAATATCCTCAGGCATAGTGAGGTCGAGGAGCATAAAATCGTCCCAATCCTCGTCAAAAAGCTCTTTAAATCTCTTTTTGCAGTCTTGTAAGTCGAAGTTGCCTTTTATGCACTCTGCGGCATATAAAACACCAGGTAGGGCGGCATAAGCGGGACATTCTGCGCCGTTATCGCCCCACATAGTGATCAAAATATCCTTTACGCCACGTTCGTTGCAAGATTTGATTGCAGGAAGGGTTGTGTCAAAGGTTTTTTGATTACCTGACTGGAAGCCAAGCCATTTCCACGCGCCACCGGCAAACCATAAATTCTTGCCAAAAGTGAGGTGGGAATCAATCATATCGTCGTAAGTCTGCTTATCTTCGTGATAATAATCCCAGTAGCAAAGTTCAACGTTTTCGGGAATTTTTTTCTTAACGTCATCAGGAATAACACACTTAGGGCCGTAATAAAGACCACCGTTAACGATACGGAAAAACATATCCGACCACATAATCATGCGGTAACCAAAACGTTTGCCGATTTTGGCAACTTTGTTTAAGTGGTCAAGAATTATATCAAAGCGGGGACGGTAGCCGTTCGCTTCCATATATTCGCCTGCGCCGAGCAAAGCAGCCTCGTCCATACCGATATTGATGGTGCGAGATTTGAAACACTCGGCATACGTTGCGAACATTTTTTCAATAAGTTCATAAGTTTTTTCGTCGCCAGCGAGCAAGATATCGGCACAATCACGGAGTTCGCGATATTTTTGCCAAATAAACAGCTGGTTGACGTGTGCTAAGGTTTGAATACAAGGTATAACCTCAATGCCGTGCTGAGAAGCAAAAGCATCAATTTCTTTAAGTTCTGCCTTAGAAAATCTGCCACGCATGTGACCAAACAAAGGCTCGCCCTCGACTTCGTAGGTGTCTTCGGTGTAAAGCTGCAAACTGTTGTAGCCCATTTTTTCTAAATCGCAGATAAAATCTTTAAGCCTTTCAACAGTCATAACCGCGTTACGCGAGCAGTCAAGCATAACGCCAAAGCATCTTTTTTGTTCTACCATACATTTCCCCTAAAATTTAACCATAAAAATGGTTTTAATTAAACTTTACAAGTTAGCTTTTGCCGAGTTTTTATTTCTTTTAGGCTTTTACAAACTAATTTTTATTTCTTTTCGGCTTTTGCTTTTTCGATAAGCTCGTAAATTTTAAGTTTAAGGTTAAGGTGCCATTCAGCAGAGTGCGGATAGGTGTAGTAACCGGTTTTTACGCCGTAATCGTCAAGGAGGGCAATAACCGCCTCTTTGCCGACGTAACTTTCAAGAAGTTTAAGTGCAGAATAGTCTTGGAAAGCATCAAAGAAAACTTCGTGACGCATAGACTCGTAAATGGTGTTTTCTGCGGGGTAAACAACGAAAGCATCGCCTGCCTCAAACGCGCCACCGCCATCGGTAACGAAATAGGGGTCTATCTCGTAACGAGAGTCGGTTGCATAGTAGTAGTTGATAGCCCACTGCAAAAAGCCGGTGGCATTGTTTCGGTAAAGCTGATAACCTAAAATTCTGTTACGTTGCAAGGGCATTGAGAAATGGCAGTTGGTAACGTAATCTTTGCACATACAACCACAGTAGTAAACCCATTCGTTAGGGAACTCGTCATAAACTTCTAAGCCGACAACGGGGTGAGTAATGTATCCCTCGTCGTGATATTCTCTGTGGGTAAGCGCATCCATAAAGCGAGCTTCGGGGAAGTGCTTGCGGACGATTGACCAAACAACCTTAAAGTTTTCTAAAACACCGGGTCTGGGTTCGTCGGAAATATGGAAATAAATTTTATCTAAGTAACCGTTTTCTTCAAAGAACACACGGAGAGCAGCAAGCATTTGGTTTAAGAAGGCTGCGTATTCGGGACAGTTGATGGGGTGCTCCCAGCCGAAAATGCGCTCCATTTTGCCGTTTACAAGGGCATCAACCTTGGGTGTGAAACGTGCGCCCCATTGGGTTGCAAGGTGGGAAAGCTCGTAAGAGGTTATGCCGTGCTCTTTTGCAAATTCCATAAATTTCTTTAATTCAGAAAGGTCGAATTTGTATTGGTCCTCGCCTACCTTTTCAACCTTGACGAGCTGAATAGTGCGACGATAGGTGCCAATTTTGGTGTCGAGCGACGGTGTGATTAAGGGAGTATAAAGCATATTCATACCGTGGCGAACAGCACTGTCAACGTAAAGAGCGGTCATTTTGTAGAACTCGTCAGTCCAGGGCTCAACGTTGTGCTTGTCGCAAATGCAGTCATAGTGCAACCAACGTGTGTAGGTTACGTCGTGCTTAGGAAGAACGTCGTCTAAAACAGTAAGTTCAAAAATAGAGGTTTCGTCATACTTAAATGAAAGCTTTTCGTCATAGGTGTTGTAAATTCTAACCTTAATTAAATGCTCGCCAACGGGCAAAGGCTCTTTGGTGCCGTCAATGGTAACCCAAAAGGTAAACCAAGAGTCGGGGACGAAAATTTCGCCGTCTTGATATACAGGACGGAGAACGTCGGGATACATTTCCTCGTTGCCGTGGCCTTTAATGAAATAATCGTCACTTGCGGGGTTGACTGCAAAACGTGCAGGAACACTGTCTACCGTTCTGATAGAAACTCTGTCGCCAAGGTCGGAAATAACCTCTGCCCTAAGCATTTGAGTAAGACGCTGAGCTTTACAAGCAACTTGGAAATGAAAAATCTCGTTTTTCATAACCTTAAAGTTAGATTGAAAAAGGGAAGGTCCGTCCTTTGGGAATACCTTGTCAAGAGAGCTGACGGTAACTTGCATACATCTATTTTCGTGCATAAAATACTCCTTTTTTGTGTTTTATAAATAAGTTTAAAAGCCATACTTATCGATTATAATTAGGCTATAAAGATTATACAATGAAACGCAAGAATAATCAAGTAGTAAAGCAAAAATTTAGCCCTATTTATTAGGATTTAACAAGTAATTTTTAAGATAACAAAAAAATAAAAAATTTTTAACGGTATAAAAAATGCAAAAGGAATTTTTGTGCTAATAAATAAAACAAAAGTAATTTTTAGAGTAACAAAAAATAATACAAAACGTCCCCGCGGGGACCGCGGGGACGTATGTTGTTGTTTTAGCCAACCGTTTTGGCTTTGCGTTTTGCTTGCCGGTTAGGTTTGTTTACCTAATTGGTTTGGCTTTGTGTTTTGCAAGCCTTTTGGGTTTGCTTTGCATTTTAGGTGTAACTAGACGTTATGCTCTAATAGCGCCGCAATACAAATCGATAGCCGTAGTGTTAGAGCTGGACCAACCATAGAGACCAATTACACCGCCGTAAACGGAAACACCAGAACCACGAGTAGCGGACAACAGCGTATATTGTGCCAAGTTGAAGACTATTGACTCATCAAGATCAGACGAAGAAGCACTCCAAGAATACCGTGTTGAGTAAGCAGTTATACCACTTGAAGCGGGACCTCTCTTCGATTGACCAGCGTTGTAACCGTAACCCCATGCTCTCATAGAAACGTCATTACCAGTGCCACCTACTCTTATATAACCCACGTTAGCCATCATATTGGTTGCGCCCTCTTGAATGAAGATATTATAGTAATCGTAGCTGTGAACGGGGAATACACGAATACGTGGTCTATAATTTGCACCAGCTGTCCAGTCGACAGCTCTTTGTATATTGGCAACTTTCCAGTATACACCCTCGGCCTTACCTACTAATGCGCTGTCAGTTTCTGCGGTCTCACAAGTGATAGTTAAAGAGCCGGAGTATGCATCCTTGTCGTATTGACCAGCAAGTTCAGCACCGACTATTTCGTCGTGACCGTGCTCGTTGATATTGTTCCAAGTAAATACTGTTGTGCCATCTTCTTTTAACTTAATTTGCTCAAACTTAATAGATTTAATGGATTTTGTGCCATAAGCGGTTACAGTATAGATACCATCAAAGGTAGAGGTATCAAGAACTGAGCCGGTAAACAAGTTTGCATAATCTTCGGTTACGTCAACGTCATATTGAGTCCAAGCGGTAGGCGTTTGAGTGGTTGTATCTACCTTAGTGGTTTTTACAACGTATTGAGTAACGGTGTATTTTTTAATATCGCCGATATCGCCAAAGTCAAGCGTTGCATCGGAGCGGAGAAGTGCTGCACCAGTTTCATCTACACTTATGTCCTCGTGAACACAAGGAGTATAATAAGCCTTTAAGGTGAGAGAGCCGAAGCCATCTACCACTGCACTTAAAAGGTTGTTTTTATTGTCTTCATCAAAAACATAGCCATCGATAGTAGCGGGTTCAAAAGAAACTGAGGTGCCAAGTGCTACGTTGGAAACGGTTTCTTCTTGTAAGAGCTCACCAGTAGCTGCGTTGTAAGCTTCCACTTTATAAGAAGCAGCGCTTGGGTTGGTCACGTGGACGTTACCGAAGTAAATTTCGTATTTGCCAGTATAGGAGGAGTCGGTCGTTCCCGATGAGCCAGCTGTATTAGGTCTATAAAAACCAAACATTGAGCCGGCATTATAAGAGGAAGTAGTAGGTTGTTCTTGAATGAGTTTATCCCAATTATTCAATATTGTTGACAAAGAAAGGGATTTTCTTGTACGGTCGCCAGAGGAAGCATAACCCTCCCAGCTGTCAGGAATAGAAGCATAGTCGGTTGTAGTGAAACCGAGGTTTCTACCCTTGTAAACACGCCAGTAAACTCCGTTTTCACTACTCTTTGCTTCAGAATTTACAAGGTCAGTTCTTGCCCACAAGTAGTCGATATTAATCGTTGCACCGGTGTAGAATGTGGAATAGTATTCTTTGCTGTGAACGGGGTAAATTTTTGCACCAAAACCGTCTATACCATCTTGATATAGCTTTGTAACGCTTGCAAAGGTAGCTTTGTAGTAGTTGCCGGTTCTACCCTCGCCCTTATTAATGGTAAGATTGCTTACGTCAGCAATAGACATTGATGCGTTACGGTGGAAATTATTACCAGCAGCGTCAGTGATGGCAATAGATTTTTCTGTGTCCATAACGTTGTTCCAAACGAATTCGCCTGGGGTGTAACGTTCAAGGTCAATGGTGTAGCCATATTCGGTGCCAGCATAGTTGACGTTGATGGTAAAAATACCATCTAAACCGGAAACGTCAAGAACAGTGCCCTCAGACAAAGTGGGAACGGTCACAGCTTCACCAAGGGTTTCAGTATAATACTGATATGCACCGGAAACCAATTCGGACTTTTGGATATACTGCTGAGCGGTAATTTCATACTCGCCAGCGGGAATGCCAAGTTTTGCAAGGTCGATAGTCTCTGCGCTTGTCATGCCAAGGTCAAACTTAGCATCCTGAACAGTAGATGCAATATAGTTTTCTTCAATCCAAGCAATTTCGTCTTCGGTAAGACCGGAATTGGTGTCTTGAAGAGCTTTTAATGCAACGTCGTAAGCCGTTCTTGCATTGTCATTTGCAACTGCAAATATGTAGTCCTTTGTGTCGTCAGCTTTAACAAGTTCTACGTAGCCTACGCCTTGGTATTTGAGCAACGTGCTGCTAACCTTGGTAACTGCGCCACCCTGGAATGCCCAGTATTTTTCACCTTCAACGGGGTTTACTTCATAAAGTTTTTGACCGTAGATGTTGATAATTTGGGTTTTGTTAGAGGTGTAGTCATTCCACTTACCAGTCTCGGTATTGAACGTGCGCCAATCGTATTTAGCGTCTGCGCCAAATACGTTTTCGTAGTTAAGTTCGCCATAAAGAGTGGAATATGATGCAGGTGCAATTAACATACCAAAAGTTGCGGAAGCATATTCTTTGTCTTCGCCTACTTTTGCCATTAATTTTTGATAGTTTGCATCAGTCATCATTGCGGTAAACTTAACACCATAGGTGCTATCGTCTGTGCCAACTCTGATTGAAGCGCCCTCGTCCATTACAAACACTGCTTGATCTGCTTCGTTTGTAACGTCTGCTGCCTTTACAGGAGATGCCATTACAACACCAACTGAAAGAAAAGCTGCCGCAAAGAAGGCACATAAAACGGTTACAAAATTAAATCTTTTTGTTCTCATCTTATATTTCCTCCTTTCCATCTAATACGTTCCCACCAAACGGGTCTTCCTGCCAGTCTAAGACGGAGAATAACATCACGTCGCCGACCAAAGAAATGACTTCGATTTCGGGAACTTCGTATGTCTTTTTCATCAACATACCTCCTTAAAAATATGCTTTTGCATTTTTTGTTTTTTTGCTTTTTTGTTTACCTTTTGGGGTTTTTGTTACACCTTAGGGCTTTTATTGCACCCTAATTTTATATACATATACGGCTTTTTTGCGTATATACATCATATTTATGTGCGTATACGTGTCGCATTTATACGCACGCTTACGTCTTATTTATATGCGTTTTATATGCTTATTTATATGCGGCTTTTTAATAGGACGATACGTAAATTTATTGACATAAGGTCAAAAAATTACGCGAACGTTGACCTTTTTTGCCGAACAACACAAGACGCAAAGGTAGATTTTTTTTACTGTTTGTCGCAAAATATCGGCACCGTTTGCAAATATTATGCGTTTGATAAAAACGATTTGTCCTTTCATCAAAAATAGTTACACCTATAAAGCATACTTATAGATACTAACATTTTAGCACAGTGTCAAGAATAAATCAACCGTTTTTTGAAATTTGTTGAAAATTTTTTGGTTAAATTTTTAGGTTTTGGGGGTTGTTTTTAAACGTTTTTTTGACAAAAATATTGGTTTTTTGCTTTGTTTTACTAACGATTTTAGGTGTTTGTTTTTTTGATTTTGAAAATGAAAATTTTGCTAAAAATTTTTTTAGAGTAAAATAAAACATAGCATATTATCGCTTACGTTGTTACATTAATCAAAACCAAAATATATATAGTAATTATTTTTATTGCAATGAAATTTTGAATAATGAAATTTATAGTAATGAAACTTGTGGCAATGAAGGTTACCGTAATGAAATTTATAGTAATAAAATCGCCCGCTTGTGCGGTTGCACAAGCGGGCGATTATTTTTATTTGCTGTTACTTTTTAATCAAAATGTTTGCGATTATTTTGTAATCGATTTTGTGATTGTTTTGTAATCGGCTTTTGATTATTTAGTTATTGTAACGGGGGTGAAATAGAACCTGATATCGTTCTTTTCAGTGCCGAAAGGAGGAACTGTATCACCATCGTTTTCAGCAAGTTCCTTTTCACCGTAAGCTAAGCCACGATATACGTCCATAAAAGAGTTATATCCAGGGTCGCCACCTGCTACCCAGTTATTGAAAGCATCAAAGCTGGGAAGGAACTCGTCAAGAGAGATAACTACGTCATACCAAGTGTCAAGCTCTGCGTCAATTCTTTCGGGAGCTAACCCTTGCATCTTAGGGAAGGTGTATAATGCGAAGTTAAGCTTTGTTTTTTGATTGGTTTCTTTATCTAAATACCAAGTATCTACCCAAGTGTCGCCCTCAGGTATATCAAGAGCGAAGCTAAACTTAATCTTATAGCCTTGACCTGCAAAACGTTGATAATATGACTTGCTGTGTGCAGGGAGAATTCTAACGTTTACGTCAGTGCCCTGTGCAACTATCTGCTCGTTGGTGGGGTCTATCTTATAGAACAAACCCTCGGTTTTACCAGGAACACCACCGCTTGCTGCATCGATAACCTCAACAGTGTCATTCATAACACCCTTGTAGCCGCCAACCTGAACGTCAGAAGCTTTCATTTCGCCATTGCGCCAAACGGGAGTATCAAGGTCGCCTACGTCAACCGAAACGTCACGAAGCACAAATGCTGAGCCGTCACTGTTGATAAGGTTTATTTTAATGTCGTAAACACCCGTTTCAATATTGGCTGCGGGGAATTGACCACGACGGATAGTATCTTCAACGAGTTCGCCACGGCGAGTTACGATATACTCGGGAGTGTAGCCGGCAGGAACACCTTCTTCCGGCAAGAACTGCGTCAAGTCAACCATTTTTGATAAGCTTGCACCGTAGAACGCGGTGTCTTTGGTGTAAGACAAAACGTATACCTTGGTTTGCTTTCTTAAAAAGCTGCCGTTGGGAAGTCTTGTGCTAAACTGAATTGTATAGCCGTTTTCGTCAAGAGCAAAGAAACCTGCGGGGATTTCGTTTACAATGCCGCCAGTGCTGTTTTTAACCTGGAAAGTAATGGGCAAGTTGTTGCCGTATACGTCCAAAGTGATGGGCTTGGGAACTTCGTAAAAAGCACCTTTGTTTAATACAACAGCTTCGGGAACTTCAAAACCGGTATATTTGGTTTCATCCCAAGCACTGTTATCTTTACAGCCGGTAATGCCAAATGCAAGACACATGCATGCAACTAAACTGAGGATAATAGTTAATAATTTCTTTTTCATAACGTCTTTCCTCCTTAGTCAACCTTTTCCATATAGAAGCTATCGAGATAGAATGTTTCTGAGGGGTAACCCGGAGCCGAACGATAGCAGAAGTTAAGCTTGGTTAACGTTGCAAAACCTTCTTCCAAAGTGGTCTCTCTTTGAAGTTCGTTTACAGCCTTTTTCTCGCCGTCAATAACCTTATCTACTTCTTTAATATGTTTAAGAAGTGAGGATACAGGAACTTTAAAGGTATACCAACCATCGCTATCAGCGGTTGCGTAATATAATAATTCGTCAACTACTTTTTCAGTATCGCTGCATACGAGCGTCTTTGAAGTGAAATAAACTCCACCGTAATATAATTCAATATAGAAACGGTCGATTTTAACGATATCTTCAATACGAACGTCTATACAGAATAGGTCGTTTTCATCGTATAACTTAGCGAAAGTGCTGTTAAATCTTTCCGTAAAGCAATCGGAGGGTAACAAGATAGTGGGATAACCCGAGCCAGAAGTATCTTTGCTGCGGTCAGTAGTTACAACTTTCAGCATACCACCGCGATTATCAAAGTTAGGATCCCTTATCCATTCTACCGTGGGGTCCATTTTGCTATATTCGCTCTTGATAGAGAACTTTTTATACTGCCAGTATTCGTCAAATGAACATACTTCATCCGTTTTGAGTGTGGTTGAAGCATCTTCGGCTTCCGTTAACTCTTTATAGAAACACAAGTTATCAAGATAAAGTGTGTATTCAAAGTCATAACGGATAAACAAAAGTTGAATAAACTCAACCTTTTTACCGAGAGCGCCAGTTCTGTTATCGATTACCGTTTCAGGAATAAATTCTCTTTGAACAGGGCACTTGATTGTCGTCCAACTCTTTGCTTTTACAACTTGGTATTCGGGAATGCTAACCGTTGATGCGTTATAGAACAACTTAATAGCAGCCGTAGTATCAAAATCGTTAGGATTGTAAACGTCAAAGCTAACTAACGATACCATAGAAAAGTCCGAATTATCGTCGGTATATACACCGTAATCGGGAATTTTCTTTGTGGGAGTTTTGAGAGTGGGAAGGTAGGTTGTATCGCCTGCAAGATAAACGTCTTCTTGTGCGCAAATTGTTGCCTTACCACTGCCTTCGCCGTCAACAATATATTGGCTATCCTTATTTAAGGATAAGTCACCAAACGTGCGGCCTGTTTCAAACATCCAAAGGTCAGCATAGCTATCAAAAGCATTCCACGTGAGAACGGGGTTGGTAATTTTATCCTTAGGAGGTGTGGAACCATCCGAGGATGCGCCGTCACCGGCGCAGCCTACTAAGGATGCAGTTACCATAATAGCACTTAGAATAATTAAAAATAATCTTTTCATTTTCTTCATAGCGGCTACCTCATAACAACGATTTGTGAAACTGTAATGGTTGCACCAGCCTGAGTATCAGCTGTGATACGCAAGCTATCGATAGCGCCACTTAATCTACCTTCAAGGACAACCCATTCGCCTACCTTAACAATTGTGTCAGGAATCAAATCGCCATATACAGTTGCGCCAGTAGCTCTTGCAGTAACTTTCAACTTAAAGTCGCCGGTGCCGTTAAACTGGTCAACGCGGAGTTTGATTGAAATTCTGGTTGCGTTTGCACCTATATTGAAGGAGCTTACGTTAATGTTTGCACGTGGGTCTCTATTACCTGCCATAGTAGCGAAGGTAACTTGAACACCATCTTCGGTGTTAGCAAAAGTCGATTCAGCAACACCAGCAGTTTTAGATGAGGTAAAGTTTTGTGCCGTAAAGCCATTTGTATCAGCGCCTGCGGTAAATACGGATACGCTACCACCAAGGTAAACGTTTGTAGACTTTTCGCCTGCTTCAAGTTTGAGGTAGTTTGCAGCCTTGTTAAATTGAACAACTGCGGTATACTGCGTAAAGCCGTTGATAGTTTCGCCACCGGTGAGAACAGTGCCATTGAGCTTAACCTCTTTACCTGCGGGAGCGGAAACCTTTAAATTGAGACGGTCCATTGCTATTTCGAATGCGTCAATCGTAACGCCTTCACAGTTTGCAAGCTCTAAAAGTTGAGCAACCGTTTCTCTCATTTTAGCAAAGTTTTCAAGGTAAGCTATATCGGTATAATCTTCGCCAAGTAAGCAAGATGCACCGGTGTATGCATCCTTAGACAAGAATGCCATAATGTTATCGAACATAGCCTCGTCATAGGTTTGACCTAACTGTTCAGCCCTATCAATAGAAAATTGCTCTAATGCGTGGAGGAGGTCATATTCTTCGTAACCGTCACGAATAGATTTCAAACGTATGGAAGCAACAGGGCTCCAAACGTCGTCACCCTTGCCGTCAACACCGTTCCATTTAACGTCGTAAATTTTACCCGGGAAAAGCAAGAAGCCTTCACCGTTTGCGCCGTTAGGACCACCGTAACGGATGGGGTTAGCATAGAAATCTTGAATTAATTCGTCAGTTTGACGGTTGTTATCGCAGACGGTATCCCAGTAGAGATTGCCTACGATATTGTATTCATACTGTATCCAAGCAAACAAACGCGAGGTAAGTAGTGCGCCTTCAATATGGTAAGTAGGATAAGGATCACGGGGGTTAATAGCCGTGTAGCCCCATACTTCGCCATAAGTAACGTCGTCCCACCAGAAGCTTGTTAAATCATTATAGAAGTCTTGCATAACAGTAGTATCATAGTCGTTGAGAAGGGGAATGAAAATAGTTTTGAAGTCGCATCTTTCCGTCCACTCACCAACGGTGAGGTTCTTCATGTTAGCAGTATCAATAATGACAGCCTTTTCAAATGGATCAATAGCTTCTAAAAGTTTATTTATAGCACTATCGAGCTTGTCAGCATCTGCAACACTCATAGTGATATAGTTGCCATCAACGTCTTTAAGGTCACGGCTGTAACCTAAGGTCTGGTAAAGCTGCTTTCTGTATTCACGACCAGTTTGATTTTCAAAAAATTCTCTGTTGCCTTGTGCAGCAGGGCTTTTGATGTTTACATAGTCGTTGATAGTTTCGTCTAATACGGAATTGTAGGAAAAGTTTAATGAAAGGAGGAATTCGCCGAAAGCGTAAGATTCCCACGCATAAGACTGAGTGTTTGCAGCAGTCCTATCACCCTTAATTCTTGCGTAATAATCGTCAAGAAGCGCCTTTTCATCAGCGTCAAGCCTATCGAAAAGCTCGCGCTCGGCAGCCATATCATAGAGAAGCTGATGGGCTATTTCTTGATACCAGATAGGCGTAATGGTGTTAGTATACTGAGCTTCACCCGTTTTGTCTGACTGAGTGTATTCGTCAAAGTATACGTAATAAGTTTGCATTTTAGCCATCAAGTTAAACTGCTCTTCATCGTCTACCGTATCCAAGCTTGCAAGGGCTACTTTTTCAAGAATAGTCTTTGCATAGTATTTTTCAGGACAAGTAACACTGTCGTCATACAGAGAAGTATAATTTAAGTTGTCAACACCTTTAACAGCATCAATGGTAGTATGAGAATAAGGGAAGTTGTATCTGGTAACTCTTTCGTCGTTAGCATACATCTTCGCTTCTTCAATAAATCTGTCTACTTGAACGGTGGTGCCGTAAATAGTAACGTCATTACCAGGCAAGAAACAGCACTCTACGCGGTGTTCCAAAAGGAAGTTTGCGTAAGAGTTTTGAACTTCTAAGCTTTGGTTTTGCTCCATATGACCTACTTCTTTCCATTGGGTAAAGAATACGGACTTGGAGTTTTTAGCATCACTGAGGTAGTAGTCGTAAACAGTAACTTCAACGGGGATGTTGAAAGCAACACCATCGCAAGTAAGAGTCCAACTACCAGTATAAAGGCCGGCAGCCTGATTTTCACCCGGCTTAACCTCTACCCAAATACCGTTATTACCGCCACCGACACCGGTGTTTTTACCGTGCATTACAGCATTTTCGTAGGGAAGCAAAGCTTCGGGATAGGTGCCACTACCAGTTAAAGAATTGGGGTCTTTAACCGCGGTAACTTCCATATATAATTGAACGAATGCTGCAAAATCATCTTTGGAAAGAACGGTTCCGTCAGCTTTTTTTAGGTCGTTGATGGTAAGGGTGTAGCTTTTTACGTCATACTTAGGTGTGAACATAATCTGCGCGCCTTCCCATTCATTCTTAAAAGCATTAATTTTAAGTGTTTTGCTGGCGTATCTGTGAGAGTAGTCAAAGTTTTGCAATATTTTTTCCGAACTATACGCAGTCCAGACTGTAATGTCATTATCCTTTGGGCCGCCGGTATTATCTTTACAAGCGACAATGCCAAAGGATAAAACAAGACACATACATACCGCGATAACTTTACTCAACAGCTTTGAGAAAGTTTTCTTCATCACTTAACTCCTTAATATAGTTTTGTTAATCGATATGTTAAATTTATTTACTGTAAATTAACCTATTTGGATAGGTCCAACCTTGTCGTAAGCACAGTTGTTTTTGTAGTTTTGGAATTGGTTTTTAGCCTGGTTCCATTCGTTAATCATGATTGACCAAGGAGATTGTCTATCAGTTGCAGACTGACCCATAATAGCGTCTTCCAAGTTAAGAGTTTTTAAGGGTTGCAATGCAACAAGTTGGTAAGGTCTGTAAGCATCGTATGCAGGAAGCTGAAGAGCTGTTTTCTGCATTTCAATACGAGATGCCAACATAGTAGAAGCGTGACCGTTAGTTTCACCAGAGAGAACCTTAGAGATTGCATCACCTTCTTGAACAACGTATTTATAGGGAGACATTGCACGATTTGTGGACATAGAAGTAATGATGCCTTGGTTTGATGCAATGAAACGGAGGAAGTCTTTTGCTACTTCTTTACCATTTGCATAAGAAGGAACGAGCCATGCTTCACCTTGAACACGGAAAGAAAGATTACGAGCATTTTTAATATGGTTGTAATCAGACTCTAAAAGTTCAACGCCGTCAGCATCAAATGCTGTTTCATATTCAGCTTTGGTGGTTGCAAAGTCTTTACCTGCATCGATGCACTCAACAACGTAAACAAGCTGAGCTTCTGCTTTTGCTACGTTTCCAGCAACAAGCATAGTATCATAGTCTACTTCACTGCCATCAAGGTTGTATAAACCGGAAGCTGCGTGCTTAGTAGCGGTGTCAGCATAACGGCAAGTAAACGCGCCGTCAGAGCATTTATCAACGATTGCGCTGATAACAGGCTGTTGCATCAATACAATTTCATCATCAGACCAAGTGCCTGCGGTTGCAGTTTCGTTTTCCAACCAGTCACCGTTATACATTAATGCACCTTCACCGGTTAAGAAACGCTTTTGCATTTCTACGAAGCCACCTTCATAAGTTTTGGGGTGGTTGTTGCCAGACGAACGGCTTAAAAGTTTTGTTAAAGCCTTCAAGGATTCCATTCTGCCTGCTTGCTGCCAACCATCCATAATCATCTCGTCAGCACCTTCATTGCTCATACCAAGAGTCATATATTCGCTATAACCACCTTCACCAGTACCAGGATAACCGTTAATACCTTCATACTGTGCCCAGAAAACAGGGAGTTGGTCTGCCCAGTAGTTGTAAGACTGACAACCAACGATAGGAACACCTACGTTAGCATTTGCGTTTTTGCTGGTATCATTTGTTCCAATGGTTGGATCTTTGATGTCTTCACACATCTGTAAAAGTTCACTCGTGGTTTTGGGGAGATCTTCTACACTAGCCCAAGCGGGTGCATACTTTCTAAGGTAATCAAGGTTAATTACAATACCCATCCAACCGTTAATTGCGGGCATAGAGTAATACTGTCTGGTGCCTTTATTTACACCGGTAACCATTTCGACAGAATAGTCATCAGCAATCGCTTTATACATTTTGTCTTTGAGGGTGTAATTTACGCCGTCATAGAATGCGCCGGGGATAACGTCGCCATTTTCATCTCTAACCTGCTCGAAAGAAGGGTTTTCTTCAGTGTGGTCTGGGCTATAAATGGGTCCACCGTAAACGTCACCGAGATTTTCAAGGTAATAACCATTACCATAAGGCAAGTTATATTTTGATGACGGCGACTGCATGGTATAAATAAGGTCAGCGGTATTAGCCTTAGGACCTGCGGTAACCTTATCGTTTGCAGTAGCTGATGCTTTTGCAGTTATGTTACGCACTTGGGGAATAATGAGTTGAGGATATTTTTCCTTAACCCAATCTTGTTTCTTAAACTCGTTAAGAGCTGCTGTAACCCAAGCGGTGCCGTAACCTGCGTTAACACCCCAAACTTCAAGAGTTTGGTCGGTATTAGCAACGGGTTTCTTACAGCCCGTCATAAGACCACTGCCAGTGATGGCACAGGTCATAGCAACGAGCACACATGCTAATTTTTTTAGTTTCTTCATATTTTACCTCCTTACAGAAAAAACCATATTTGTTAAAATTTTTACTTATTTAAATGCAATTATTCTCTAACGGCGTATAAATAAACATTATATATACGCGTATACGCGATATTTAGCCGCCTACACTTAACCTTTATTTTGCGCAAATAACGATTAACAAGAATAACGCAAATTTAACTATACTTTTTAATTGCTTTTTTACTTGTTAAATTATAACCTTTAAGTTATATTTAACTCTTTGATTTTGCTGCCGTAAACAACGATAAAACTTATTTTTTTACGTTATTTGGCAAACCCTTATTGGCTATATGGGCTAAATAATTTTAGCCCATATAGCCAAAAATAAATATAAACGATTGTAAATTAACCCTTCAAACCGCCAACGGAGAGGCTTGTCATAATCTTCTTAGAAACTAAACAGAACAAGATTACCGGGGGAATTGCAGAAATAATTAGACCTGCAAAGTATACGGGGTAGTCACCCGTGCCGTGTTCAATAATAGAGCTATATTCATACAAACCTGCTGCCAACGTTTTGTAGTCAGGCATATAGATGAGCAATGACATATAGTCGTTCCAACGGTCGATTGAGAAGGTAACGGCATAAGTAAAGATGATGGGTAATGCTTGCGGCAAGATGATGCTGAAAAATACCCTGAAATGCCCTGCACCGTCAATTCTTGCAGCTTCCGAATAAGCTTCACTAACCGACTTAAAGAAGCCGTAAAATACTAGGAAGCATGAGCTGAAACCTGCACCAAACGATGCAACTATCGGGAACAATAACGTATTATAAATACCGATATCCGCAAAGAACTTCATTGCAGCACCAGTCGTGCCGACGATAGGAATCATCATGGATGCAACTGCTACGGTGTAAATAAAGTTTCTACCGGGGAATCTGTATCTACTAAGAACGTAAGCGGTCATAATAGGCATAAAAATATGCATTGCCGCACCCGTAAAGGTAAACCACAAAGAGTTGAACAACATGGTAAGGTAGTTGTCGCCATTGTCAAGCTCTAAGTTGGTAAAGGCTTCTAAGTAGTTTTCAAACTCTATGGCAGTTGGAAAAGTAAATTTGTTATCTTTCAAAAGATAAGCATCGCATTCTTCAAGTGAGCTCATAAACATCCAGCCCATAGGAACGAACAAGCTTATACATTGAATAAGGAAGATAACGAAAACAATTCCAAATAAAATTTTATCCGCGTTAGAGCGTTTGGTAAGAATTGTTCTTTCTTTTAAACGTTTTTTGAATACCGGTGTGCCAGTTTCGTCAAAATGGTGAACGTCCTTATAGTCGACTGTAACCATTTGAGCTGCATCAACAGATTCAACAACTTCACCCTCAGGTGCGAGAACAACGTTTTCATTAGTAACGGGGTTGAGATATAAATTTTTTGATACTTTCATTATTAATTAACCCCCTTATTAATATTCAACTACGGGAACGCGCTCAACAAGCCATCTTAGGAACATAACTAGCGGAACGCCAACACACGTAAATATAAAGCCCGCAGCAGATACAAAATACTGTCCTGCCGTACCATATTTAGTAACTCTTTCGTATATCCAGAACGCCAAGTTCGACGTATCGTATGCACCGTTTGTCAATATCAAGACGGGGCCAGATGCCGTAAAGATGGTGGTCATCTTTAAGAGGAACAACGTTGACATGGTCGGCCATACGAGAGGCAAGATAATTTGGAACAACTCTCTGCCAGAGCCAACGCCGTCTAGTCGTGCCGATTCAAGAACCTCAACCGGAACACGGGCAAGTGCACCGCATAGGAGTAGCATGTTACCGCCCCAACCCATCCAGATGGTATAGAACAATACCGTGCCAAACGCCGTATCAGTTCTTCTCAATAGCGTGAATGGTGTGCCATATTCGTCAACCATACCGACAAGCTTTAAGACTTGACCGATAGGACCGTCACTTTGAATAAAGTATTTAAATGCAGTAGCCATTGCAACTGAGCTTAAAATACCGGGAAGGTATAGGATAATTTGGAATGCCCTATAACCCTTAATCTTTTTGTAGAGGAAATAACATATTGCTAAATGGAAAAAGATAAATATTACGTCCCTTATAGCGAAGATGAAGGTGTTTCTCATAGAAAGACCTAAGCTACCTGCGCCTTGACCTGTAATATCATTCCAAATGCTTATAACGTTTTCAGTAGACCAACTACCGTCAATAGGGTCTTGGAAAGCCATCAACAATGAGTTAATGTTTACAAATGCCCAGTAGATAATGAACCAAGCGATGTGAACAAATAAAAAACTCACAATGAAGAATACCCCGCTCCAATCAGTCTTCTTTTTATTGACCGAGGGGAGTGTGGCGAGCACTGCTTGATATGTCTTTTTTTCGTTGCTCATCATAATACTCCTTATACTAATGGATTATAATATACTTCGACAATTATAAATTATCCTTTACATAATTACAATAGAAAAAATAACCATTTGTATAAAAAAATTAACTTTATAATAAAAAAATTGGACCTTATCTATTTTTCGAGAGGTTTTTTTACCTTGCGACACACTTTTTAATGAGTTTTTGCGAGTAGTTTCGACAAAGCTATTACTCTTTCGACACGGGTGTGCCATTATATATATTGTATATATACTATCGAAAAGGCTTTTTTATATGCCAAGAATTTACACGAAAGGGCTTACCTTGCAATATTTGAATTTTTAAGGACAAAAACGCGCTAATTTTGACAATTTTTATCAAAAATCGACCTTTTTTTTGACAAGTTTTTTGATGAATTTGTTAATTTTTTACTCTTTTGGGCTTTTTTAACCATTTTTTTGTGTTATTTAATGAAAAAACTTAAAAAAACTTTAATAAGAATATGGAGGTTTTAGGTGGTGTATATAAAGGTTATTTTTCCTACTTGAATATAAATACTGATTTAAGTGCTTGCACGTAAAGGCGATTTGAGCTTGTTTTACCTGCTTGTATGTAAATATGCGCTGATGTTCATTTTTGCAGCCGTTTATTTTTATTTTATTTATGGCACGATGCGTTTACACTTTTACTGCCGTTATGCCACGCTGACGGTTACCCTTTTACTGCCTTTATTGACAATCTATTGTTTAGTTTTAAATATTGACAAACAACTGCATAAATGATAAAATAACTCGTGCGGAAAAGCGTTGAAGTATTTTAATTACTTCTCCATTACATTTTTTCCGTAAGTATTAATTATGAAAAATAACGACAAAAAGCCTTTGATTAAAAAACCTAGCACCTTTTATTACGGCATCTTGCGCACGGCAAGCAAATTTATGTGCAAATTCGTTTATAATTCAAAAGTTATTAAAAACGAGCTTACCGGCACTAAGGGTAGACGCGTTATTATCGCCAACCACGAAGCTGGTATTGATTTTATGACACTTGCTGCCGCTATTAAGGAGAAAACCCATTTTGTAATAAGCAATTCATTTTATCGCTCTTTATCTATTAACGGCGTGCTTAAAGCATGTGCGGTTATACCTAAAAATCAGTTCCAAACGGTAATTACCGATATGAAGCTTATGAAAGCAGCGGTTGACTCCGGTCGCCCGCTTGTCCTTTACCCTGCCGGGCTAATGCCCGAAAACGGCATTGCAACCCCTGTGCCTGCCGCTACCGGAAAGACGTTAAAATGGTTGGATGCCGACGTTTATTTTGCAAAAGTATCAGGCAGCTATCTTACAAGCCCCAAATGGAGCAAGGTAAAGCGCAAGGGTAAAATTACCATGTCTATTACAAAACTTATAAGTCGAGAAGACTTAAAAGAGCTTTCTAACGACCAAACGCAAAAGTTAATTGAGGACTCGCTATACTTTAACGCGTATAAAAACAACGAAACAGCACTTGTTGAATACAAAAATGGCGACAACGTTGAGGGGTTAGAGAACGTTTTATTTAAATGCCCCGAATGCAACAAAGAATACGGCTTACAGCCTGTCGGCAAAAAGAAAAACGTGCTCGCTTGCGATTGCGGATTTACACTTACGGCGGATAAATACGGGTTCTTAACTGCTTCTAACGGCAAGCCCGAATACAAATTGCCTTGCGATATTTATGAAAGAATTGAAAAAGACTTGGAAAAAGAGATTTTGACCACGCCCGACTTTTCAATGAATATGCAAGCTGACATACATATGATTAACGATAAAAAACATAAATATGAAATTGTTGGCGAGGCGAAACTTACCCTTGATAAAGAAAACCTTTCTATCAACGGAACTTTGAAAGGTCAACCCTTTTATAAACAGATTTTTGCTGGGTTTTTCCCCACCTTACCCTTTGTTCCGGGCAAGCGTTTTGAGCTTCAAGCGGATAATGAGATTTATCGTATAGTCCCCAAAGATGCAAGAGCTGTAACAAAGTGGGTAAACGCACTTAAAATAATTTTTAAATATCACAAAGGCATTAATAACGGCGCAGATACCGCACCTAGCTTATAAGACTTAATATACCTTAATTGACTTAGTGCACGATTTTTATAAAAGATTTGGAACCAAACAATGTTTAATTTTTTCGTTGATAAAAATGCTAAAACCGAGGGCGGTTTTATTATAAGCGGCAATGATTTTAACCACGTAAAAAACGTGCTGCGTATGCACGTGGGAGATAATTTGCTTGTCAGCTGCGACGGTGCAAGCCATCTATGTGTTATAGAACGGTTTAATGCCGACAGTGTTGTGGTAAAGGTTACTAAGGAAAGTTATCAAAACACTGCTCTGCCCATTTCTATTACCCTTTTTCAAGGACTACCTAAGGGTGATAAGTTAGAGCTTATTATTCAAAAGGCTGTGGAACTTGGTGCCGAGCGCATAGTGCCTGTTGAGATGGTTAGGTCGGTGGTAAAAATAGAGCCTAAAAAGAAAGAGGCTAAACGCGCACGTTGGCAAGCCATTGCGGAAAGCGCAAGCAAGCAAAGTAAACGAACTTCCGTGCCGGAGGTGCTTTCCCCTATCACCTTTAAGCAAGCGGTTGAACTGGCAAAAGAGTTAGACGCTACGCTAGTGCCCTATGAGTGTAAAGAGGGTATGCAAGCAACAAAGGACGCACTTGCCGAAATTAAGTCAGGTGGGCGCGTTGGTGTGTTTATCGGCCCCGAGGGCGGCTTTGACGATGGGGAAATTGCACTTGTGGAAAGCATCGGTGGTAAAACTATTTCTCTTGGAAAACGCATACTGCGCGCAGAAACGGCTGCTATTACTGCCTTGTCTATGCTAATGCTTTATGCAGAGATAGAGTTGGATAATTAAACTTATTAAACGTAAAAACGTAATTATGTAGATTTATTAAAGCGCGGAGGGCAAAAGTTGCCCTCCGCGCTTTAATTATTTTTATAAGTTTAATTATTTTTATAAGTTTGTTTTAAGTTTTTGATATACGTGTGTAAGTTTTTATTACATAAACCGTTATTTTAAAAAAGGCTTGCTTTTTGCGGTTGCTTCAAAACGGGGATAAAATCAAATGCTACTTTACACCCATTTCCCTAAGCTTTGCCCATAGGTCGTCGGCATAGTTAAAATGCCCCCTGTCGCCTATTACTAGTGCGCAGTTTTCTTCCACTCCGGCTTGTTTATACATATTTTTTATAATTTCAAAATTTATTTTTGTGCCGTCTATTGGGAAGATATCGTCAAGAATACCCGCCGCTACGACAAGTTTTCTTGGTGCTATCAAACCGGCAAGGTCTCCCATTTCAAAATATTTACGGATTGACGGAACGTGGTTACACATACAATGGGGCATTGCTGCAATAGAATGCTCATATGTGCATACAGAGCAAGAGGGCGCAGCCGCGGTAATGCGCTCGTCCATACAAGCAAAATAATAGGCAACCGTTCCACCGCCAGAGTTGCCGGTGCATACTACGTCTGTCATATCTATTTGGGAGTTAAAGTCCTTTGCTACAACGTCCAAAATACGCATAGCGTCCCAGACCCTTTCGCCAAGCACGGTTCTGCCCATAAGGATTGCTATTTTAGAAGCCTCTGTGCAAGAGGTTCCGTATCCCTCTAAACTGCTTTCTCCAAAATTTCTCGCCTCTATTACAAGTGCGCACCTACCATCTTTAATCGCACGGACAGCCATTGCGCGATGATACCACTCGGCAAGGCATTCCTCATCTTCCTCTGTTTTGGCTCTGCCTAATGCTACGTGCATACCACCGCCGTGTCCGCTAAGACATATTGTAAGGGGTGTGGGTAGTTTTGCATTGCTTGGAATAAGCAAATGGCAAGGCACGTTATAGTCGGGTTCCGTTTGAATAAGCATTCGATATTCAGTGTAATCGTCCGTTTTGTTGACGTATTCCACCACCGTTTCGGGTGCGCAACTTTCCAACGGCAGACCAAGAAGCTCCGTCAGCTTTCCCTTTGCCCTCTTTTGCCAAACGTTAAAGGGCTCTTTGCCGTCATAACGCAGCTTGGGGGTAGACTTTTTCAAAAAATCATATTCGTATTGGTGACTGTTGATGGTTTTCATTTTAATGCCCTATATTAAATATTTTAATCTAGGATATTATATCAAATTAAAAGCCGGTATTCAAGGGTAAGTAGTAAAGTTTTAACCCTTTTTTAAGATGTGCGCGCGATAATAGTCAATTAGCGGTTTTGACAAGTTGTTTGAATTAAAAACAACGTGCGGCAGCAAAATTATTTTATAAAATAATAAAAAAGAGTTAAAAACGCTTGTAAAAATCCATTTGATTTGTTATAATAACCAAGCAAGTTAGATAGGGGTATCGCCAAGCGGTAAGGCAACGGACTCTGACTCCGTCACTTCGGTGGTTCGAATCCATCTACCCCTGCCAGATAACAAAATAGCAAGCTAAATAGCTTGCTTTTTTTGTTTTAGTAAAGTTTTTGATGGGTTCGAATGAGGAGAAAATTTGCGTGCAAATTTCCCGCGAGGGTAAACAGTGGACACCCACTGTTTATCGGAGAAGGGCGCACAGGCACCGAATCCATCTACCCCTGCCAAAGAATAATAAAAGCAAACCAATCGGTTTGCTTTTTATTTTAATTTATTAATCATAAAAAACGGTTATATCTGTTATTTTATATGTCCATTCATGAGCATTATATTCATACATATATATTGTCTCTATTGAGTCCCCCCATAGCTCTCCTGTGTCGCCTGGTAAAAGCACTAACATCCCTCCGCTTATTTTTCCTGCTGTTGTGCTTGTAAACAACATTCCATCACAATAAATGTTTATATCCGCAGATAGCGAAAGAGTATTATTAGACGTATTCTTTATTTCCAAAACCACACAAGGTCTTACTTTTCCATTATAAGCTGAAACATACCCTATTTCTTCATTAACTATCTCATACCCTTTTTGATTAAGCCCGAAACATCCAGCAAACAAACAATTCATACATAAACAAATCAAACTTAATAACACAAAAATTCTTTTTTTCATTTGTTTTCTCCTAAAAAACATTTTATATATTGTATGATACATATTTGTATATGTCAAGTATTTTGATACATTTTTGTATAAAATATTATTATGAATATAAATTTTAAGAAAAATAGAATTAAAGAATTAAGAGAAAGTATAAGTTTGTCACAAAGGGCATTGGCTCTTGAAGTAAAAACAAGTCAAGCTAACTTATCTAGATGGGAACAAGGAATAATAGAACCAAGTATCATTGAATGCTGGAAATTGGCAGAGTTTTTTAATGTATCAATTGATTACCTATGTGGTAAAGAAAAAGACTGAATATTATAAAACCTTGCAAACGTGTTTTTCAAGACTAGTTGTAAATTGTTTGAACAAAAATAAAGGATAGCAAAATTTTGCTATCCTTTTGTAATGTCTTAAAAAAGCCTTAGAGTGACGCTTTTAACTAGTTTGCTTTTTATTTTAGTAAAGTTTATGATAGGTTCGAATGGGGAGAAAGTTGCGTAAGCAATTTTCTCCCCTTTTTTTCAATATTAAATGCATTACTTTTTATTCTGGCAACAGTTCTAAATCCATTTCAAAAGTTTGCAAATTTATGGTTATACGATACGTTCCCTCTTCATCAAAATAAGTTTTATCATAGCTAAATCTTACAAGGCTAAGACTTTCTTCGGTTAACTGTAAATTGTATTGCCTATTTGATGCATTGTAAATTTTAGGTAGTTCTTCCATTACTATATTGAAATCATACGCTTCCATACTTGTAACAGTCATATAATAAACAAAAATATGTTTTACGTTTTGGTCGGCGAGTTGCAAATTCTTAAATTCATTATTCTCGTATACAACGGCAGAATAAGCATCTATTGAAACAACCTCAATTCTTACAACGTATGTTTTTGGATTAAGATAAACGTTGTATGTGCCGCTAAACATAAAATACACGTCAGTTGAGGGTTTAGTGCCCTGTTTATATACGTATTTGCTTGCAGAAACTTCTTCAAGCGTTGTCTTATACCAACTAGTGTGGGTAAATTCACTATAAAAGCCAACCGACTTACCACTATCTATTTGAAAATTTTCCACGACTAGCTCGTCGTCCTTTTTTTGCATTTTTATAAACTGCAAATTTTTGGAAGCGTCTAAATAACCTATTTCACATTTTAAGATTTCTTCATAAATAGGGGTTGTTATCTCACTTTTATATTCAATATCGAAAGATTTTGTTACGGTATCAAAAATTAATTTGTAAATTCCACTTACCTTTACGTTAACTTGAATATCCTCCCCGTCTTCCCTTTCAATTTCAACGTATTGCAAATCTGTTTTGTCGCTAAGCCTACACCATATATCAGTATAATCACTTGAAATCATATAGAAGTAATCATATTGGTATAGGTATAAATTATCGTAAACTCTTTTATTTGAATTACCACTATCTAGTGAAAATGGTTTGTTAGCGGTAAAAGAGCCGTTAATTTCTGTTACTAAATCTAAGCCGACAGAAGTAAACAAATTGTCATCATCAGTTGCTTCAAGGTCGGTATCGTTGTTAATTACAGGACCGATAGGCGCTAAATTCCTTTCAGCCAATACAAAGGTAGAAAATGAGGTCGTGTCAAAGCATACGTTGCCACCGGTAATAACGGCTGATAGGCTTTCAATGGTAGCGTCTTCTTTGATATGGTATACAACGTGCTCAGCATACATATCAATACTGCCAATAAGACTTATAGGAATTGAAACGGTAACCTTAACGTTTGGTTGAAATTTTTGCCCATCCTTTATAACTGAAATATCTAACACGTGAATATCGGCTGTTTTTTGGTAGTTTTGAGTTGAAAGTGCGGTTTTAACGTTTTGTATCACACTTTCATCATTTACGTAATTAAAAGAAATTTCTGCACCTTCTTCAAACTGATAACCCTCAATTACAATGCCGGTATTAGAGGTTAATTTTTTGTTTTTAAATAAATCTCCAAAACAAGCCGTAAGAGTAAAAAGACACATACTAAAAGTAAAAATAACTACTAAAAATGATAATATCTTCTTTTTCATACCATCCTCCGTTATTGTTAATGCATATTAAATTTAACAAACGTTAGATATTGACGTTGTTTTTCTTTAAGTTTACTACAATGTTTAAGAAAAATCAAGTTGCTTTATAAATTGAAATTGATTAAATTTTAATTAAAAATTAAAGAGTAGAAAACTATATTGTAACCTGGCACAAAAGCTGAAAGCGGAGGGCTATGCATAGCCCTCCGCTTTTTACTGCTTATTATTAAAATTTTTTGAATAAAAATAGATAGTTTTACACCTTTTTTGTTAAATGGCTATGCCAAAAATACCATTCATAACAAGGAACATAAGCGGAATTGATACGCACGAGAGTATGGTAGATAGTAAAACGAAAACCGTGCCGCTGTCGCTGTCCCCACCAAAGCGGACGGCAAACATTACCGTGCTTGTTGCGCTTGGCATTGATAAGAGGAAGAAAATGCAATACTTCATTATAGACGAGATGGGTAAAAATGCTACGACAAGCATACTTACTATGCTCATAACAATCAGTTTGTTAAAGGCATTGACGTATGCCCATTTGTCGAGGAAGATGCGCTTTAAGTTGGAGTTTGCAAGCTTTATGCCGATAACCGTCATAGAAAGAGGCGTTACCATACCCGCAAGGAAGTTTAAGCCGTTCATAAGCTCGTCTAAAATCTTATCAAGAAGGCTACCTTGGGTTGCTAACGAATTAAGAGGTTGTGGGAATACTAAAAAGAGCAATATGCCAATTATAAGCGAAATAACCGTGGGGTTAAGAATAGCCTTTTTAACCGACATTAACTTTCTGTCGCCAGACACGATAAATATGCCAACTGACCAAGTAAACAAGTTAAATATTGCAATAACCACTCCTGCGTAAACGAGAATTTCGCCTTCAATACCGGTTTGCCCTGCAAAAATGGATTGTAAAAAGGGAAGTCCCATAAAGCCGCAGTTGGAGAAGATGCCTGCAAATCTAAGGCAGTTGATTTTTTGCCGTCTTGCCTCGTCCTCAGCTGCTACCGCATCAGCACCATCTGCAACCTTTTTGGACGTTTTATGACGGTAAAAGATAAACATAATTGCAATCATAAGCAAATGAACAAGTATTGTTAAACCTGCTACGATAAGCATATTTAACCCAACTTCTGGGGTGAATTTTGTTTTTTGAAAACTGATTAACACAAGCATCGGCTGACAAACGTATAAAACGAGGGTGGATAAAACACCGTCTGCCCCCTTTGGCATAAATTTGACTTTTGTCAAGATAAACCCCGGCAGAGCAAGGAGCAATAAAAATACAACTGATATAAATACGTCAATAAAGTTCATAGAGTCTACCTCGGTGTAATTTTTTGTTGTTACTTTGTCGTAAAGCTTGTTTTATTAATTGGAAAGATTTAGCAAATTAAATTTATGAATTTTTAATTAAAAATTTAGGTTATAAATATTTTTTTAAGTCTTGCATATAGGCACCATCGTGCATTAAAAGGGTGCATACAACGTATAGGGCGCTGGTATCAAAACGCGCATCGTGATAGCCTGCCGTTGTGCCGAAAAGCTTTACCGAAACGTCATTAATTTTTTTCTCGGTAACGCCAAATTTACTACAAAGTTCAGTCAGTTTGGGATACTTGTAGCCCACACCCTTTGAGCGAGGAAGCTTACATACGGGTGTCATTTTCTTCATTGTGCAGTATGCCTCGTTTACACAAAACTCGGCATCGCAATTTGCAAACTCTGCCGATAAAAACATAAGGTCAAACTGCACGTTATGCGCCACAATCACGTGTGCATTAGATAAATCGCGACTGATTTCTTTCATATGGTCAACAAAACGTTTTCCATTAGATAATTCACGCAGTCTTTCTACTGAAAAGCCGTGCACCATATACGCGCTGTATTCAACACTGTCTACCTCGAAAAAGAAATTTTTTGCAGTAACGGACGCACTGTCCTGCATAACGTAGGTCAGCTGACAGATATTACCCGGACGCAAGCCGGTTGTTTCGGTATCGAGATAAACTATCATAATAACTTTTGCGGTGTTTTCAGCTTATAATATTGTGCGGTTTTTACGTGTCCTTCTATTTTTACGTATCCTTATACGGTTTATCGCTTTTTGGTGCGTTTTGTTGGTTTTATTTTTAGTTTTTTACTGTGTTTTAGATAAAAGGGCAAAACGCAGTAAACGTTTTGCCCGTATAAATTCTTAGTTTAGATTAAGCAAGCATATCTGCGTAAACGTCTTGATTGATTTTTACGTATTTATCGTTTGCGCCGTAAACGTAAGTGTTGAGTATATAATCTTGCACTTCCGTCATTTTTTTGCTTACGATGTTGGTTGAAAGCTTATTTGCCAAGGCATACATATAGAAATCAGTATCCTCAAAGTCAGCCCAGTTTTCAATCATATCGTCATACACTTCTTGCCAAGTTTTGCTGCCCTTATCGTAACCGGTGCTGTCAAGATATTCAGTAAAGGTGCCAGCATTGTAGTTGCCGCCGTATACAGCGGAGAAGAAGATGATGTGGTAACCAAAGTCGGTTGCAACGACGATGTAGCCGTTTTCACCATTGTCAACCTCTTTGATAAGTTCTCTTGCAGCTTCTGCAAATTCAGCAACGTATTGTTCGCTATCGCTACCATCTACCTTAGGTGCAATCGCATAACCCTTGAAGGTGTTAAGCGAGCCGTCGTCGGTAGAGAAAGCAAATAAAAGTTCGTTAATCTTTTGGGTATAGCCATCAACCGCAGCGGAAGAAACAACCTTTTTATATACCGACTGGGTATATTTGCTTTCAAAGTTTGAGGAGAGTGATACGTTTGACTGTGCGCCACCGTAAACGTAGTTATCCATAAAGGAAATGAAATCGTCCAAAAGGAAGATGCGCGCATCAGCAACGCCGTAAACTGCTGACTCGTCATCAGTTTTTTCACGCAGCCTGTTTACTGTGCCTTGGAAAGGCAAGCTGTAATCTGCGCCGAAGGTATAATCACCGGTAAACTTAACGGTGGTTGCGCCGTTGCCCTTGTAGGTTGCGTCATAGTTAGCAAGTGCAGAGGTGTCTGCAATATATTCCATATCGTAACCGCTCAATACCCAAGAGGAGCGCAAATCTTTTGCGGTGGTATTAGCAAGAATATCACGTCTTAATTCCCTGCGCTCTATATCGCTAAGTTTGGTATCCTCGTTATTCTTAGTAATGAGTGCGCTCTGAACAGAGTCCGCACCTAAAAGCAAGTTGTAAACGTAACCGTAGTTGCCGTATGCGCCGTAAAGAAGGGGCTTATCGACAGTTGCAGATGAGATTGCTTGCGCAAACTCTGCTGCACTTAAATCGGTTTGTTTTTCCTTATCTTTCAAATATTCTTCTTCAAGTTTTGCAAACGTAATTGTTTTTCTTGCGTCTTTTTGAATCAATTCTTCAAACTTGCTGATAATCTTATTTTCACGATTAGCTTCAAGAGTCTTTTTGAAATAATCGGTAGACTCAACAGTTTTGCCATCAAAGCCACTACCCAATAGGCCATTGTCGTCTAGAAGGTCTATAAAGCTCTTAAATGCTTTGCTTCTATTACCGCTTCTAACGTCAAAGCCTTTATCGATGTAAAGCTTTTTATCAGCGATGGTCATTTCCGCATTAGCTGCGTTGGTGGGAACTGCCCTTTTGGTTGAGGGAGCAGCTTCGTTCTTTTTGTCATCTTCTTCAAGAGCAACAAAAGATTCAAGTAGGTCGTTTACTGATTTATAGGTTTCGTAGTCAGCTTCAATAAGTTCTTTATCTTCTTTTAAATATCTTGCAAAATCCCATTTATCAGTGATTGCGGGATTTTTATATACGTTTTCAAAGGGGGAGCCTGCTTCTGCCTTGTCAAATGCTTGCAAAGCATATTGCACGATAACGCGACTATTAGTGAGAGTTTTAACAATTTCCTCAATAGCCTGTTTTTTGGTGTAACCGTAATACTGCTGATACATATAGCCATAGTTTACGTAGGCAACGGAAACGTCCTTTTTATAAATAACGTCTTTTTTGCCGCCAATGTTAACGGTGGCAACAACCTGAGCCATATCTCTATCGTTATCTATTACAGTCAAACCGCAACCAAAAAGCCCCGACAAGCTGACAACAAAGGTCAGGACGAGCGAAATGATTGCAATCAAAAATTTTCTCATATATAAACTCCCACGAATAAGTATTTTATATTACTTTATCAAGTATACACTATTACTGCTGAATTTGCAATAAATTTTAACAAGTTTTTTAATGCTTATATGGCAAAAATTGATTGCTTTACCATTTGATTTATTACTTACTGGTGCAATCTATCTTTTTAGTATTTATTGCGGTTTTGCTTTCAGTAAGAAAAGCGTTATTTTGAAAATAAAACTGAAAATTAACCGAACCTTCGTTACGATATAACTGCGACCTCGCTACGATATAACCGCGTTTACGGCTACGACATAACAGCTACCTCGTTACGATATAACAGCGACGAAAAAGGCTTTGAGAATTTTAAGCATTTGTGCGTTTGTTTCGCCACTGCGCAAAAACTCTATGGCGGGGACGGTGGACATTTTAACCACTACCCTGTCCTCAAACTCGTCCATAGCGCGCGTTAGCTTTTCGTTTGCAAAGGCTTGCAAGGAGGCAAAAGCCACACTTACCTCACCTTTATGAACGGTAATTTTGTTGACACCTGCTTTACCTGCAAGATATTTTACAACGGCGATATTTATTAAATTTTCCGCCTCTTCCGGAAGCGGTCCGTAAATATCGCAAAGGGAAGCACGCAACTCCTCTTCCTCGGTGGCAGAGTTGATTTCTGCAATCTCTTTATACGTGTCCATACGTGCGGTATTGCCTTGAATATAGCTGTCTGGTATAAAAGCGGTAATTCTTATATCAAGCTCCGGAATAACCTCTTGCTCGCCTGAAAGTTCCTCTTTTAGAAGCTTAGAATACAGCTCGTAACCAATTTTTTCCATATGCCCGTGCTGCTCTGCGCCAAGTATGTTGCCGGCACCGCGAATTTCAAGGTCGCGCATTGCAATCTTGATACCGCTGCCCATTTCGGCAAACTCTATAATGGCATTTAAGCGCTCAAAAGCCGTGGTTGAAAGAATTTTTTCTCGCTTATAAGTAAAGTATGCGTAAGCAAGCCTATCGCTACGCCCTACCCTACCCTTTAACTGATATAGTGTGGAAAGCCCCAGCCTATCGGCATCGATTACTATGAGGGTGTTTGCTTTTGGTAAATCTATACCATTTTCTATGATGGTGGTGGAAATTAACACGTCGCTTTCGCCACGATAAAACTGCATTATGCTGCCTTCTAAAACCCTTTCGTCCATCTGTCCGTGGGCAACCGTGATGCGAAGCCCCGGCAAGAGCGTGCGAATTTTTTCAGCAAAAGTCAATATGCTTTCCACTCGGTTATAAAGTATGAACACCTGTCCTTTACGGTTAACTTCACGCGTTACTGCGTCGCGAATAAGCATATCCGTTTCTTCGGCAACGTATGTTTGGACGGGCAAACGCTTTTTGGGCGGAGTGTTTATTGTGCTGATTGAACGTATGCCAGAAAGTGCCATATGCAACGTTCTAGGAATAGGAGTTGCCGTCAAGGTAATTGCGTCAACGTTTTTCTTCATCAGCTTTATTTTTTCTTTGTGTTCTACACCAAATCGCTGTTCTTCGTCTAAGACCAACAAGCCTAAATCTTTAAATTCAACGTCCTTACTCAACAAGCGGTGGGTGCCGATGACAAAATCTATCGAGCCGTCCTTTATGCCTTTTAAAATTTCCGCTTGCTGCTTTGGTGTTTTAAATCTGTTAAGGCAAGCGATTTTAATTCCAAAGCCCTTAAAACGCGCTACGGCGGTGGAGTAATGCTGCTCGGTTAAGATGGTGGTAGGGGCAAGCATAACCGCCTGCTTGCCGTCCGCTACGCAGCGGAATACGGCGCGTAAAGCCACTTCTGTCTTGCCGTAACCAACGTCGCCACAAACAAGCCTATCCATTACTCTGCCGCTGGTCATATCATCTTCTATATCCCTATCCGCGCTTGCTTGGTCGGGCGTTTCTTCAAAGGGAAAAGCACCGTTAAAAGCCGCTTGAAGCTCACTATCACACGTAAATTTATAACCGTTTAGCGCATCGCGCTCGCTATATAGCTGTTTTAAGTCAAAGGACATTTTGCGGATACTTTCGCGCACGTTTTTCTTAATGCGGTCAAAGTCCTTGCCGCCAATTTTTGAAAGTCTTGGCTTTTTTTCGCTGCCAAGATATCGCGTGAGAATATCCATTTGCTCTACGGGGACGTAGAGTATATCGCCGCCGTGATATTCAACGGCAACGTAATCCTTTGTGCCTTCGGTTGAGGAAATCTTTTTAGTGCCAAGCACCCTGCCTATACCGTGAACTTCGTGCACACAGTAATCGCCAGCTTCTGGCGCGGTGAAAAAGCCTTGCTTTTTGGTTTTAATTTTACGGGCTGATATTGGCTTACTAAACAGATTGCCGCTACCAATAACTACCACCTTTTCTTCGTGGAAAATAAAGCCGTCGCTAAGCTTTTCGCTGGTAATTGCAACACCTGAAAGGTGCACGTCCTTATCGACTGACGATGCAATGCCTTTATCAGATAGGTCAAATCTAAAATTGCGTGCACGCTTTTCATCGCCCGTGCATATTACAACGAAATAACCGGTATACACCCAGTTGGAAATATCGGTAAACACCTCTTTAAAATCTAGCTGATAGTTGGCAACGCCCGCAACCGAGGGATTGATTATTTTGAGAGGATTAAAGAATGGAATTGATGCGGAAATTGCTTGCATTGCTACAAGACGGAATTTTTTAAGCCTTTCGGTAAGCGCGTCAAGGGGTGTAAGCGCTTTTAACGCAAAAGAGAATACCTCGCCCGCTGCGCTTAAACAATTAAACCGCTCGGTAAACTCCGTTTGGGCGAGGGTTGCAAGGTCGTAAATGCGCTTTGCTTCGTCAAAGACGATGACGGTATTTTCTTTTAAGCGGTCCAAAATGCTGCCGCAATTATTTGACAAGACGGAAAATGCCGACAGAGTATCGTAATCGCGGTTTTCCATACCAACGGCAAGGTCGCCTGAAAGCGTTATTTGGCGCGCTTTTGCGTCTGCCGAAGCTTTTTGCGCTTCTTTGCGCGTTATATCGACAAACTGAGATATGTCGTCGTGTTCAAAAATAAATTCTTCCGCTTGCAAAATGGTAATCTCGTCTGCAAGGGCTATTTTTCTGCGCGTTTCGGGGTCGTAACGTTTTATACTTTCAACCGTATCGCCAAAAAAATCAATGCGGTAAGGCTCGTCACTATCAATCGGGTAAACGTCAAGAACGTCGCCACGAATTGCAAACGTGCCTTTTGCATCAGCCACCTCTACCCTGCGGTAGCCTATTTCTACCAAGCGGCTAACGATGGCTTCTTGCTCGGCATCCTCGTCCTTTTTTAAGGTAATGCAAGAAATTGTTTTTGGGAAAACTTGCATCAATGCCTCTACCGTTGTTACAACAACGTCGGCACCATCTATCTCGTAAGCGGCTTTTATGCGGTTATATGTGTTATCCTTTGAATATGCCTTGCTAATTAGCAATATCTCGTCTTTTGGTGTAATATAAACTGCCTTTTTGCTAGAAAATTCCTTGGCGGCAGTAAAAGCCTTGTATGCCGAAAGATTATCCCTTGCGATAAAAAGAACTGGGTTGTCGATAGCGGAAACAAGGTAGTTTTTGAAGGGGTCTGTAACGCCGAAAACCGCCGAAGGAACACCTTGGCGGACGCAATCGCACAGCTCTTTAACAGAGTTGTTGCCGTTTTTTAAATTAATTACTTTTTCCAGCATATATACCCTTAGCGGACGGTTAAAACACGTTTATTAGTATATAATTAGTTGCCGTGCCGCTACGTAAAATACTTATTAGCTGAGGATATAGTGTTAAAGCTTAAATGCCTAAATGCATATCGCTTTGCGACCTCTAATATATCCTATTCTCACTACCTTTTCAATACTACTTGCTGTTGTAACGCTGCATAATTTGCTGTATCGGGGTGCCTTTTGCAAACTGAACGCTTGCCTCGCCAGCGCGTTCTATCGCGCTGTCAAAAAGGGGTTTATCCGCCGCCTTTATGCCGCTAAGCACTAAGTCGATAAGGGGAATTTGAGAGCTTTCAGTAGGCTTAAAGCCAACGCGTATGCGTGCAAAGTTTTGCGTGCCTATTTCCTTAATGATGTTACGCATGCCGTTGTGAGTGCCAGCAGAACCGCTTTCTCTAATGCGAAGGGCACCTTTGTTTAAGTCAAAGTCGTCGTAAACAACCAAAAGGTCCTTTTCTTCAATCTTAAAAAAGGACATAAGTTCACGGACACTTTCACCGCTGAGGTTCATATACGTTTGGGGCTTGGCAAATATAACCTTTTCTCCGCCCACCCTAGTTTCAGCAAGCAATGCGCGGCATTTGGTTTTAGAAAATTGCACCTTAAATGCCTCGGCTGCCTTATCAACGCACATAAAACCGAGGTTATGAAAGGTGTTTTCATACTGTCTGTCGGGATTACCCAAACCAACGATAAGCTTCATACTCTCTCCAATAAAAAAGCCGTTTTATCGTAAAACGGCTTGTCTTTTGTAAAAATAAACTTAGTCTTCGTAAATTGCAGAAAGGGAAGAATCGTAGTAAACTGCCGAAATCGCCTTTGCAATAGCTTTTGCCGTAGACAAAATTTTGAATTTGGGGTTGTTTCTAATAGCGTCGGGCACGTCGATGGTGTCAAGAATAACAATCTGCTTAATAGGCGAGTTATTTAAACGTTCAAGCGCGGGGCCGGAAAGAACACCGTGCGTGCAGCAAGCGTAAACTTCCTTTGCACCGTTTTTAATAAGCGCCTCAGCACCTTGACAAATAGTGCCGGCAGTATCAATCATATCGTCAACCATAAGGCAGGTTTTGCCCTTAACGTCACCGATAACGTTCATAATTTCAATAGCATTTGCTTTGGGGCGGCGCTTGTCCACTATTGCGATGGATGCGTTAACGCGTGAAGCAAAGTTTCTTGCTCTTGCAACAGAGCCAACGTCGGGCGATACGACAACCCAGTCCTCGTTCATCTTGTTTTTAAAGTATTTAGCAAGAAGGGGTGCACCATAGAGGTGGTCTACGGGGATATCGAAAAAGCCTTGAATTTGCGCTGCGTGAAGGTCCATAGTCATTACTCTGTCTGCGCCGGCTGCTGCCAAAATATCTGCGCAAAGCTTTGCGGTAATGGGGTCACGAGGGCGAGCCTTTCTGTCTTGACGAGCATAACCAAAGTATGGGATAACAGCGGTTATTCTACCAGCAGATGCTCTCTTGCACGCGTCAATCATTATGAGAAGTTCCATAAGATTGTCGTTTACGGGCGCAGAGGTTGACTGAATAATAAATACGTCTTTACCGCGGACGGTCTGTGGGAGAGTAATGCTGATTTCGCCATCGGAAAACTTACCGACTTCTGCATTGCTGAGGGGGAGCTTTAACTGGTCTGCAACAGCCTGAGCAAGCTTGCGGTTGGAGTTGCCGGTTAAAATTTCAATAGTGTTGCCGTGTGTAATCATTTTATTTTTTCTCCTAATGTAACTTTATGTACATAAGCACACATCTATTTTATGACAATTAATAAAATTAGTCAAGGGATTTTTCTTTTCTCTTTCCTTTAAAATAACTTTTTATTATCTCGGCGCACTTTTCTTCCTCTACACCACCTATAAATTGTGTAACGTGGTTTAAGCCCGACTCGGTTAAAACGGGAAATTTGCTTTCCGCACAGCCGCTCTTTTTTTCATAAGCGCCAAAATACACCTTGTCTATGCGTGCGTTGACTATTGCGCCTGCACACATTGCACACGGCTCAATGGTAACGTATAATTCACAGCCGTTAAGCCGCCAACTTTTTAACTTTTTGCAAGCTTTTACGATTGCGTTAAGCTCTGCGTGGGCGGTTGCAAGCTGAGTTTTTTCCATAGTATTATAAGCGCGCGCTATAATTTTGCCATCTTTGACGATGACGGCACCGATAGGCACTTCGTCAAGCTCTTTGGCTTTTAAGGCTTGTCTTATTGCCGCACGCATAAATTTTAGTTCCATTGTATTCCTTCTTTTTCGGTAAGTGCAAAAAGCACTTGCCTGTTTTTATTATAAATTTGCTTCAAGCTGTCCTTTTTTAATGGGTGAGATAGGCTGTCCTTGCCGACCTCTATCGTAAGTGCAGGGATATCAAGACTTTCTATACACCAATCTTTGTATCCGCCGGCAGAGCCTATTGGCGAGCGGACGGCATAACCTGTAACCTTTGCCACCGCTTGCGCTGCCTTAAAGCATTTTTTTAGCGTATCATCTTTGCCAAAAAAATCATAATAAATTTCTTCACCCTTAGAGTGATAGCTTATCGTTATATCGGGGCACACTTTTAGTGTAAAATCTCTAAGTGCAGCCGTTTCTTTTTCCGAAAAAGGTTTTTCGCCCACGTAATTTTCTCTGCCTGCCGTAAAGACGTTTTTCTCGCCCATGCCCCAGTGCGCGTCAAAATTTACGTTAAGGTCCACCCCTCTGCCGTTTGCTTTATATAAAGTGTCACAAGTAATGGCTATGCGTATGCCGTCGGGGTTCATTGCCGGGATAAAATACACCGTCCCCCACCTACCCGACTTTCTAAATGCCTCTATTTGTTTAAGAGCAAGATAGGTCGTTATATATTCGCGCGCGTGGATAGCGTATTGAGCAATAATTATCGGCTTTGGGCTTTTTTTAACGGCAAAATAGTAAATGGGGTTGCCGTTTATCGTATGAGTAAGTATGCCCTTTTCGCCCGTAAAGCCGTCGTAATAGCTTTTAAGTTCTTCTAAAACGTTCATATTTTACAATATGAATTTTAGTATCTGCTTGCTACGAATAAGCCGCTTAATAAAGTTTAGTATAAATTGCTATTTGCGATACTCGCCTATTTAAGACAGGTGTTTATTTATGATAAGCCCTATTTGTGATATACTCTATTTGTGATATGCGCTGCCGTTGTTTATTGCAAAGGCGCGGTAAATTTGCTCGGTTAACATCAATCTAAAAAGGGTATGCGGAAAGGTCATTTGCGAAAAGGACAAAAGCTCGTTAGCCTTATTTTTAACCTCATCTGCCAAGCCGTATGAGCCGCCTATTACAAAGGTAAAAACGCCCGTGCCACTACTTGACAGACTTTTAATTTTTTCCGCAAGTTTATTTGACGGCACGCCCTTGCCCTCTATTGCCATTGCAAAAACGTAGCCTTTAAGGTGAGGCAAAATTTTTGCGCCCTCTTTTTCTTTTATGGTGTCTATTAAACCTTCGTCTACCTTGGTATAGTTTTCTTCGGCTATTTCAGTGATGGTAAAATCACAGTATTTGGAAAGTCGTTTTGAATATTCTGCTATTCCATCGGCAAAGTATTTTTCCTTTACCTTGCCAACCGCAACGATGTTTACCTTTATCATATTTTTCTCCCTAATTTTACCATCTTAAATTACAAGTAGTTATGCCGCCGCCTTTTATTGAGCTTGACTTACGGCGCAATGTTTTTATTAAGCAAATAGCCCCATCAGTATTAGCATAACGCAAATTAATCCGCCAATAAACCCGCCCGATAGCCAAAAACTAATAACGTTGCCTTTTTTTGATGTGCTTTGATTGGGCTTTTGGATAGTTGATGAGCTTTTTGCAACAGTTGCTATACCTTTTTTGTTGCTGAATATAAAGGTTAGGCTAAGACCTAGTGCAAGTAAAATTAAACCTAGCACTATTATTATTGGCGAATATAAGTCTAAGCTGATTGACGCAAATTGTAGGGTTAGCACGGCAAAGTTGTTGATAAAATGCGCCAAAATGGCAGGGAACACACTTTTAGCTTTTACTGCGAGTAAGCATAGTGCCACACCGTATAACAGCTGATATACTAGCTGGACAGCCGAGCCGTGATATAGAGCAAAACATAAAGAAAGGGTAGCTATAACGGAAAATTTAATGTCCGCACCCTTACCAAAGCTCCTTAATAACACTCCCCTAAAAAACAGTTCCTCACAAACGGCAGGCATCACGGCATAAACCACCACAAAAAGCAAATATGCCCATACGTTATTTAGTGGCAATACAAGACTTGGGAAAGTAAAGCCCAAGCCTTCAAAGCCCTCGGCAATTAAGCCATTGACAAACCCAAGCCCCAAAAGCATACCGGCAGCAATAAGTATTGCCGCGACGTAGTATATAATATGGGTTTTGCTTACACAAATAGCTTGCTTTGCGCTGACCTCTTTACGGGAAAAATAACAAGCAAAAATTACCACCAATAAAATAGCAATGGAAGACGTGGCACCAGTTATTGCAGTGTAGGCTACTGACTCGTTTAGGTTGGTGCCGCTTGGCACTACCGCTTGCATAACACCACTAACGATTAAAGACAACAAAATATATAGGACAAGCATACCCGTCCATAACCAGCCGCCCTTGCCCTCGTTTGATTGAGTTTTGAACAAATGAAAATTCATACCCTTATTTTACAACATTTTACCGTTATAGTCCAGTAGAATTAAGAATTTAAGTGGATAAGTTAAAAAGCGATAACGAGAAAATAAAAGAGAAAAGATACGTGCAAAAAAGACCGATTGGTAAATCGGTCTTTTTTCATATTTTTTGCTTTGTTTTTTGTTTATGCTGAGCTTTGATTTTACTTTATTTTCTTTATGCTGAGCTTTCGATTAGGGCTAAATCTCTTTCCGCAAAGGCAAGTGCGTTGCCACTAAGGTGGACCTTTACTGCTTCAATACTTGCTTCAACCATAGATAGTTCGGTTACGGTTAAAGAAAGCACCTTATCGGTAATTAGCACGTAGTAAGGGTTAAACTCCGTATAGCCTGCCTCAACAAGCTCCTCAGCACGTTCTACCGCGGAAACAATGCCCTCGCTAGAATAAATTGCGCATACAAGCTTGCCAAAGGCATATTCTTTGGTGGTTATGGCTGTCGGGGCGGTATTTGTGCTGTCCTTTTCCGTGCAAAAAGCATTGAAACTTGCGCTGTCACCATCAACAAAAAGTTCTAAGTATTTTTCTGCACGCTTGGCATCTAAATATTCGTCCACCTTGATACAAAGGGTGTAAAGGTCGTTTTTATCGGCAGTTTTATTATATTGCATTTCATAAAAATCAACCGAAATCCCGTAATTGCCCACCCCTTCGTAAAAAACTGCAAGTGAACGTGGTGCAAACAACACCAGCGCACCATATACAAGCGATGCAACCGCGATTATAATGGCAAAGGTAATTGCGGCGGTTTTGATTATAAGTTTTTTCAAATTTAAACCTACTTTTAACCTGTTTAACATTTTTTAACAGTATTATTGTTTTATCTAGTATATTTTACCAAAAATTTTTATAAATTGCAATAACTATTTTGCTTTATGTTTTTATTAACCTGCCACATTATCATTAAACGATAGTCAAAAGCATATTATATACCGATAAACTTAACGTTGAGGACTGCAAAATATGAAGTTTTTTAAAAAAATTTGTCTGTATTTTACCCTTTTAACGGCTTTGCTTGGGGCGGCTTTATTGTCTAGCTGCAAAAAAGAGGACAGCCTAAACCAATACGTAAGCGAGCTTAGACAGGATATTTTTGAGGGTAGCGGCAATGCGCTTAGTCTTAAAGCAATTTACGGCTATAAGGAAAGCCCTTACCTTGCTAACGGAAAAATAGGTGCGCATACGTGGACTTTGACCTTTACAATATTAGGCACCGAGCAAGATGACGTAACCTACACCCTATTTTTTAATCACGGTGGTAAGGAATATAAAACCACCTTTAAGAAAAACGAGGGCAGCGGACTTTCTACCGCCGTTTTGCCGGTGGAAAACTTTAACGTTAAACAATTTGAAGCAACGGTTGCCTATTCCTCCACACAAGAAAAAATCACCCTAAAATCAATCGTGCCAGAGGGGACGCTAAGCTATTCTAACGCACTTGCCACACTACAACAAAAGCAACCCTCGCTTATAAACAGTTACAAAAAGCAAGACGGGGGCTTTTCCGCCGAGATTTATTTACGGGTTGTTGTAAAGGATGGCAACGCTTACTGGTATATTGGACTTGCAAGCGAGGACGGGGGCTTAAAGGCATTGCTTATTGACGGCAAAAGCGGTGAACTTCTTGCCGTGCGAGAGGTGTTTTAATTTTAATTTTTGTTAGTTGATAATTTGGTTTTATAAAAACTAGGCATTATAAACAAAACTTGTTGCGCTAAAACTTGGTGTCGCAAGCAAAAGGGGCTAATATTAGTATAATAAAGCTAACATAAGAATAAGGCTGCACAAATATTATAAGGGCGAATTATGAGAGTGGGCTAACGCTTCAAGGCTTGCATTTACGCTTTTGCCGTGTTATACTGTTGGTATGAAAAAGCAAACCTTAAACAAAGCATTATCAATAACGTTTGGCGTGGCATTGCTATTTTTTATGCTGACCGTTAGCATTGCCCTGCCCATTTATAGCAGATGGTTTTACTATTTGCACGTTGATGCACTTAACCTTTCTTCACTCGGCTGGACGCGTGCTGAAATTATCGGGGCTTTCCGTGAGATTATGAACTACCTTACTATGCCGGGGTTTGAGTTTGGAACGGGTGTTTTAGCACACTCGGCAGACGGTGCTGCTCATTTTGCCGACGTAAAAGGGCTGTTTAACCTTAATATCATCGTTTTAATCATTTCGGGCGCAATCCTTTTGACCTTGCTCATCTTAAAGAAAAAGAAAATTTGGCAGTTTTGCTATATAAAGGGCTTTTCGCCGGTATTTTTTTCTGCTATTGGCGCGCTTATACTGCCACTTGTGCTTGGCGGTATGGTTGCCGCTGACCCGGACGGTGCTTTTGTGGTTTTTCACCACATATTCTTCCCCGGTAAAACTAATTGGGTGTTTAATCCCGCCGATGACCAAATTATTCAAATTTTACCGCAAGAATATTTTATTAACTGTGCGGCTTTTATCGCAGTAGGGCTGATAGTTTTTACGTTAACGATAATAATTGTAGAAATTGTATCGCGCAAAAAACGCCTTTCAAAAATACTTTCTACCTCGTCAAGCAATTTAGCCGACCAAGTAGACAACAAACATGAAAAATAAAAGCTTTAAATAAAAGAAAAGACTATCTAATATTAGATAGTCTTTTCTTTATAAAAATTTAATTCATAGTTTACTTAATAGCATAATTCAATTAGGTTTTTATATTTCGTTTTGCGTTAATTGCTCTAACGTTTGGCGTTTTACTGCCAAATAGTCTTTGCCATCCTTTATCATAACCACGGCTGGTCTTAACAACTTGTTATAGTTAGAGCTCATTGAAAAATTATATGCACCAGTTGTTAAACAAGAAATTACGTCCCCCCTTTTTATAGTTGAGGGCATTTTTACGTTTTCTTGTATTATATCGCCACTTTCACAGCACCTACCAACAACCGAGCATACCATATCCCGTTCTAAATTCATATCGTAACAGGGGACCAACATGTAATCTGCCTTATATAACGCATAGCGCGGATTATCAGCCATGCCGCCGTCAACCGAAAGGTAATTTTTATAGCCCTTTATTCTTTTTACCGTTCCTACCGTATACAGAGTTAAACCGCTATCTGCAACAATGCTTCTGCCCGGCTCGAATAAAATACAAGGCATTTCGACACCCAAGCTTTCAACCTTTTCTTTAACGTGTCTTCCCACCTGTAAAATATTTTCTTTTATATCTAGTTTTGGCTGACTTTCGAGGTATTTAACACCGTATCCACCGCCCAAATCTAATTGCAAGGTAGTGTAATTTAACTCCTCCTTAACTTGCTTTACAAAGTCAAACATAACGTCAACCGCCTGAAAATATACGCTGGAATCAAACACCTGCGAGCCTACGTGGCAGTGAAAACCATAAAGGGTTATATTTTTTAGCGAAAGTGCCCTTTTAGTAATTTCAAAAGCCTGTCCCGTTTCAATGGGCGAGCCGAATTTTGAGTCAACCTTGCCGGTAGAAACAGCTTCGTAAGTGTGGGGGTCAATACCCGGGGTAAGCCTTAATAAAACGCTAGCTTTAACTCCTTTTCTTTCAGCAATATCGTCGATAGATAAAAGTTCTTCTTCATTGTCAACGACAAAATAACCTATGCCGTTGCTAATGGCATATTCTATATCTTCGTCCGTTTTATTATTTGAGTGGAAATACGCTCTGCCAAGAGGGAATTTAGCGTTTATCGCCGTAAAAATTTCACCTTGCGAAACAACGTCAATGCCTAGGCCTTCATCGCAAACTATTTCGTATATTCTTTTGAATGACAACGCTTTTGAAGCAAATAAAACTGCTCCTTTATCTCCAAACGCTTGTTTTACAGCGTTATAATACGTTTTGCAGTTTTGGCGAATTTTATTTTCATCCATAACGTATAACGGGCAGCCGTATTTTTTTGCAAGGCTAACCGTGTTTGCCCCTGCAAAAAGCAACTCTCCGTTACTTGCTATTGTTAAATTGTCGCAAATTAAACCTTTTTCCATTTTCTTCTCTTATAAAAGTGTTTTTCTTATATCGCTTGGCGACATATTGGTTAAGTCGCTTGGGGCAATATCAAAGACCGTTTTACAGCCCCTTTCCCCCCTAGTATACATTTTGTAAATAGCCCTAGCGCAAGCAACTAAAACGCTTGCAGTGAACTCCGGGTTGCTGTCTAGTTTTAATTTATATTCTATAACATGCGTGTTTTCTTCATTTTCACCCGTTTTGCCCGTCCTAATAACTGTGCCGCCATGCGCGATACCCGAGTGGTCTTTTTTAAGCTCTTCTAAGCTTATAAATTTAACAGTCGTGTCGTAATCGGCAAAATAGTTGGGCATTTGTTTTATTTGCCTTTCGATTTCCCCTTTATCCGCGCCCTCCTCGGCAACTACGAAACACTCTCGTAAATGCTTTTGTCTTGCCGTTAATTGTGGCTCGGCTCCGCTTCTTACGCTTTTTAACGCGTCATCTATTGGCACGGTATATTGTTTAGCATCTACTACGCCGGTAATTCTTCTTATTGCGTCACTGTGACCTTGACTTACGCCCCTACCCCAAAAGGTATAGTCCTTTCCCTTTGGTAAAATTGCACTGGCATAAAGTCTTTGAACAGAAAACATACCAGGATCCCAGCCGGAAGATATCAATGCTATGCGTCCGTTTTCCGCGCTTGCTTTGTCGACCTTTTCAAAGTGCGAAGGAATTTTTGCGTGCGTATCAAAGCTGTCCACAACGTTAAAATTCTCAGCGAGCATTGGGGTGAGTATAGGCAAGTCGGTTGCACTGCCGCCACAAATAATTAAAACGTCTATACTCTCTTTAAACGACAAAATATCGTCTGCACTATATACCTTCGTGCCTAAAAGCGTTTTTACCTCGTTAGGATTTCTTCTTGTAAATATGCCGACTAGTTCTACGTCGCTGTTGTATTTAGTGGCAATTTCAACACCCTTGCCTAAATTGCCGTAACCGTATATTGCTATTTTCATAAATTACCCTATTGTGCTAACATGCTTTTCATATTGTAAAGACCTGCGTCTTGTTTAACCAAATAAACGCTTGCAGTTAATGCGCCTTCCGCAAATAGTCCCCTTGTGTGCGCCTCGTGCTTTAAGGTTATAGTTTGATTTGCCGTGGCTATAATAACTTCATGCTCACCAACAACGTTAGCCATTCTAATGGAATGTATACCAATTTCTTCCTTAGTTCTTTTTGATTGCCCCGCTCTACCCATAACAGCCGTTGCGTTTTGGCGCACTTCTTTTAACCCATCGTAAATCATAATCGCTGTTCCGCTTGGGGCATCGACCTTTCTGTTGTGGTGTTTTTCAATAATTTCAATATCGGCAGTTGGCATACTAACCGCCACTTTTTTAGCAAGCTCAATAAGAAGTGATACGCCAATCGACATATTTGCCGAATAAAATATAGGAATTTGTTTGCTTGCTTCAAAAATGGCTTGCTTTTCGTCATCGGTGTGCCCCGTCGTGCATAAAACCAACGGTAACTTTTTGGAAATGGCAAATTTTAGCAAATCTTTCGTTATACTGTGATGAGAAAAATCTATAATGCAATCAGCATCGATATTTACTTGGTCATAACTTTTAAAACACGGAATTTCGCCTTGTTCACTACAAAAAGCGTCAACACCGCATACAACCTGACAATCTAAATATTTATCTTTACAAAGTTTAAGGACCTCGTTGCCCATAAACCCACACATTCCGTTTAATAATATTTTCATAGTTTACCTATTAATCAATTAAATTTTCTTTGCGCATTAAATCATAAAGTTTTTCGGCATTTGCACTTTCCATCGTAGTTAACGGAAGTCTTAAATAGTTATCGCAAAATCCCATTTTTGCAAGTGCTGCTTTTACGGGGATGGGGTTTACTTCACAGAACAACGCATCTATTAAAGGAAGCAATTTAAGTTGCATATCGCGCGCTTCTTTTACCTTTCCGTCAAAATATAATTGGCACATTTGAGTAGTCTCTTTTGGCATTATGTTTGACAATACCGAAATAACCCCCTTGCCACCCAGCGACAATACCGGCACTATTTGGTCATCGTTGCCCGAATAAATATCTAATTTATCGCCAACTAACGAAAACAATTTTGTTATTTGTGAAATGTTTCCGCTTGCCTCTTTAACAGCCACAATGTTAGGATGTTCTGCCAAAATCTTGACCGTTTCAGGAAGTAAATTGCAACCAGTCCTTGAAGGAACATTATATAAAATACACGGTTTTGTGCTGACATCTGCAATAGCCTTAAAAGACGATATAAGCCCTTTTTGCGTTGCTTTATTATAATATGGGGTTACTAAAAGCATTGCGTCTGCACCTATTTCGCAAGCATACTTTGTAAGCGAAATTGCATAATTTACGTCGTTTGAACCAGTTCCCGCTATTACCGGAACTCTACCGTTTACCTTTTCGACGAAGAATTTCATTACTTGCCTGTGTTCTTCGTCACTTAACGTAGAGCCTTCACCCGTTGTGCCAACGGCGACCAAAGCATCAATGCCGTTGCTAATTTGCCACTCAATAATTTCTTCTAGTTTTTGGTAGTCTACACCATTTTCGTTAAGAGGTGTTACCAGTGCCGTTGCCGCACCTTTAAAAATTGTCCTTTTCATAATAAATACCTATACAAATAAAAAAGAAGGTCGCATAAGCCACCCCCGTTAATACTGTATTTTAACAAGAATAGCACTCCGTAATTATACGACAGCAGTAAAGATATTATCCAGACTGCCAGCAAAGCAAGTGCCACCTTGCTAAGCTTCGGCATCTATTCCCTTTCATACGAAGTCTTGGCAACTTTTTAACCGTACTACTCTTTAATAAATGCGCCTCTATCTTATTTTTATTATTAAATTATGCTCATTGTAACATTGTTTTTTTAATATGTCAACGAATTTTTTAGCTAAAAATTGTTTTTTTACATTTTTTAATATCAACATTTTTAGCTCTGTGGGTTAATTTTTGCTTTATATGATATAGTTTTAATCTCTTATATAAGTAATTATTTTTATTATATAAATTAACTGTGATTTTTGTGTTTTGTTTTTTAATATGCTTTATGTATCCTATTTTTTACCAAACAAAAAGCACCCGAAAGGGTGCGGTCTTTTTCCTGCGGGAAACATCTACGTTTCACTACGATGGCAAAGCCGAACGATTTGCCTTCGCAAATGTTCATTCTATTACAAGGAAACCAAACAAAAAGCACCCTTTTGGGTGCTTTTTGTTTGGTACTCCCTGCGGGAATCGAACCCACAACGGCCCCTTAGGAGGGGGCTGTTATATCCATTTAACTAAGGAAGCTTGCTTTATGCTAATATAGTTAATTTTTTATCGGCTTTATTTTAGCCTAACTTATTTTACTACAAATTACTGCGTGTGTCAAATGGACTGAGATAAAAATTCAACACTCATTTACGTAAAAACCGGCACGTGCGCTAAAACTAAAATTTTTTTAAAAATGTATAACCTTTAACTATCGAGGGTATAATCTCACTAAGCTTTTATTATGCAAGCTTTATTAAGCATAGCCTTTATGCGCGGCTTTGCTGTATTGCTTGCACCCATACGGTTAAAATTACATAAACTGATATTGGGGATAAAAGCAAATGAGGAGTATTTTGCTTTGCAAGGACCGCTAAAAACCAACCTTAAAAGCGATTTGCATAGCACAAAACGATAGGGACTAAAATGATAAAGAGAGGAGAACTGTATTATGCCGACCTAAGCCCCGTTGTCGGCAGTGAGCAAGGCGGAATTCGGCCTGTATTAATAGTGCAAAACGACACGGGCAATAAATATAGCCCCACTATAATTGCGGCGGCAATTACCAGCCAAATGAATAAAGCTAAACTACCAACGCATATTGAAATTAGCGCAAAAGAGTTTGGGCTAGCAAAAAATTCCGTAATTCTTTTAGAGCAAATAAGAACCCTTGATAAACGTCGCTTAAAAGAGCGCATTGGTGAGTTAACCCCCCTTGCAATGCGTAGAGTTAATGCTGCACTGCTTATCAGCCTTGGTTTTGGCGACAGCCTTGCTGCCATCAACTTAAAAACAATCTAACGTTTGCGCATACGTTATACTTTTTAGCCGTAACGCGCACGATTTAACAAAATTTAAGCAAAAAAATAAAGGATGGAATTATCTTCCACCCTTTTATAATTTATATATAAAAAAGCAAATTACTGCTCTATGGTTGTGGTTTCTTCCCCACCCTAAGCCTTAGAAGCATCTTGTCTGTCTACATTCTCCACTGATTTGCTAGCGGCTTGTAGTTTCTTTCTCTTGCTTGACTCGCATAGTTCAGAGCCGATTATTGCCGCAATCATAAGCCCGCCACCAACAAGCAAGTTCCACGTCAAATTTTCTCTACCCAAAGACACTGAAAGAACACCGGTTATTACCGCGCTAAACGGCATAACTACTGAAACGACTGTTGCATCTACGTTTTTAAGGCACGCAACGCGTAGCAAGAAGCATATTGCAGTGCAAAATACAGCTAAATACAAAACGTTCAAAATGCCGGTCGTGCTCCAAGAGAACTTAACCTCTTCAAGCAACGGAGAAAGTGAAAACGCCGCAACAGTCAGTGCCGCAAATTGAATTGTCGTGTAAACAAAGGTATCCTTATTTCTTGCGTAAACAGCCGTTAAAGCAATGTTGCCAGCATAGAAAACACCAGATGCCAACGACAAAAGGTCGCCAACGTTGAAAGCGAATAGTTCTGCGATATTGGCTGAATTAAGACCTATAATACCGATACCAACCAAGCACAAAACGCTGAAAATAATTTGTAATATCGAAGGGGTTTTTCTCGTCAAGAAAATCATTAGGACGGGAACGACCACGCAAGAAATTTCCGAATACAAGGTGTTTTTAGCGGGTGTAGTCATTGTAAGTCCCATAAGCTGCGTTATGTAACCACCTGCGAGCATAAGTCCCGTAGGAATTGCGATTTTTAGATATGACGCATTAATAAGTTTTAACTTTTTGTTAGCGCAAGCGGCAAGCACGACAACCGAAACTAAACCGCGAACGGCAATAAGCATAATTGGAGAATATTGGTCGAGTGCGGACGTGTTGAATAAAAATGCTGTGCCCCAGATGAGAACGACCACTATCATACCAACGTATGAAGCAACTGTGTTATTCTTTTTATTTAATTTCATACAAACCTCTAATATATGCTTCCAGATAATATGCCAATATTTTACTAAAATTATTGACTTTTGTGAATTTAACGTTTATAATAACGTTGTGAAAAAATTTCATAGGGCTTAATACATATGGATACCGAAAAAATAAAAACACTTTTACTGGCAATAGAAAAGAAAAGTTTTTCAAAGGCGGCTGAGGATTTATCATATACTCCGTCTGCCCTTTCGCATATTGCCGATGCTGTGGAAAGCGATTTAGGCATAAAAATCTTAAACCGCTCCTTTTCCGGTGTGGAGCTTAATGAAAACGGAAAGTTGATTATAGATAAATTATATAATCTTGTAGATGCAGAAAACGAAATTTATCTTTATGCCGACAAGTTGAAAAGCTCGCCAACATACCTTAGAATTGGCACTTATTCGAGTATTTCCCAATATTTGTTGCCTGAAATTATAAAAAAATTTAAGCAAGAAAACCCCGATATAAAGCTATCCATAAAAGTTGGAAATGCTATAACTAATTGGCTAAATGACGATTCTGTTGATATTGTTTTCTCAGATAGACACTCCCCTAATGCTTGCTGGACGGAACTTTTATCCGACCCGTTTTACGTTATAGCCCATAAAGACGTTTTGCAAAATAAAAGGACGGTAAGTAAAAATGAGCTGTATAATTTTACTTACATTATTCATAATGATGGAATTTTAAATAATTATTTTGACCTGAATAAATTTAAGGACGTAATAAAATTTGAATCAATAGACGAGTCATCTATTGTTTCTATGGTTGAAAAAAATTTAGGTATTGCGGTTTTGCCGAAATTGATGTTAAAAAACAAAAGCAAGCTGACGCATACACTTGCCCTTACGCCTCAAATATCAAGAACGATTGGTTTTGCGTATAAGCCGGAATCAAAAAATAACAATATTTTTAAATTTGCTAAGTTTATGAGCGAAAACTTTTCAAAATAAACCTTTTTAATTAAATTTTGTTTAAGTTTATAAGCCCCATCCCCAAAAAGCAACCTTTATTTTATTATGTTTTAAAAAATTTAACCCCCGCAACGTGCGGGGGTTTTAATATAAAAAAGAACAAAATAGTAAAAACTATTTACATTTTTTACAAAACAGTTATTATTTTATCCTTATCCTTGCGGATTTTTTTGCGGACGGGAATGTCTGTGTAGCCAAGCGCGATGACGATATTTGAAAGTTCGTCATCGGGGTAGCCTACCGCAGCTTTTAGGTCAGCATAATTTATCCAACCGATAATGCAAGATGCAACACCCATGCTTTCGGCAGCAAGGGTAATATAAGCAACAAGCTCGCCAACGTCGTATTTTACAAAATGGTTGCGGTTAAACTTTTGCTCGGTGCCAGGTCTAAGTGTAGCATTTTTATCGCATACAACAATAAATGCCTTTGCATCTTTTGCAAATTTATTATGCCCCCTCTCTTGCACGGCATGAGATACCTGTTTGACCTTTTCCTGCTCGGTTATACAATACATACGCCACGGCTGAGAGTTACAAGCAGAGGGCGCAAGCATAGCAAGCTCTGCAATTTTAACAACCGTTTCTTTATCGATGGGCTTATCGTTAAAATCTCTGCACGACTGACGCGATTTAATCAACCTTTCAAAATTTTCCATATAATTTTACCTACCTTTTATATTATTATACAAAACTTGAAGGGTATTTGCAACTGGTTTTTTATATACTACTCTATCCGTAAGATAGCGCGTTATTATAAATATATAATGGTTAAGATACTTACAAAAAGTTTACCACGCTTTTTCCGTGTGTTATAGTGCATCGCCAAGATTAAGCTCTTTTTCTAATGCACTTCGCCAAGCATAAACGCTTTTTTTAATGCACGTCGCCAAGCATAAGCTCTTTTTCTTTGCGGTAACGCTCAACGGCTTTTAGATATTTTTCGGACAACGCAAGGTTATAGCGTTGTTTTTCCTCGTAGGAAAGCTTTGAGTAGACTTCTTGGTCGGTAAGCCTGCCAAGAACACCAGAAATTTCGCCCTCCTCGTCCAAAATCTTTTTGACCTTGACGTAAAACTCCTCGCTTTCCTCTTTTCCTGACCGAATATCCTCCGTTACACGTTGCGAGTAATATTCCCTGACCTTTGAGGGCGCAACGCCCACCCTTTCAGCGCGTTCGATATCCTCTTTAAGACTTTTGTGATAATTTTGCCAGTAGCCTTGCTTTAACCGTTTTTTAGCTTCACGACAATACTGTTTTAACGTTTTCATTTCTTCCATACCAAAGCTTCCTCCAATAAACGCTTTCTTTCGCGGTTTTTTGACAAAATTTTTCAATTATCGTCAAATTCCGCAAGGCAAAAATAAAACCCACCAAGTTATCTTTGGTGGGTTAAATTGTTTTAGCCTTTGATGCTTCTTTTTCTTGCTGCTTCAGATTTTTTTCTTCTCTTTACAGCGGGGCTTTCATAAAATTCTTTTTTACGAAGGTCGCCGAGAATACCGTCTCTGGAACACTTTCTCTTAAAACGTCTCAAAGCGCTGTCGATGTTTTCGTTTTCGCCAACTCTAACGATGCTCATTGCTTTCACCTTCCTTTGCCCGTGGCAGTTAGTTTGCCTAAAAATAAAGCATTAACAGTATACAAAATTGCAAAAGGTTTTGTCAAACGTTTTATATAACGTTTTAAAACTTTTTCAATTTTTACGCGGGGGTCCAGCCCATTTTTTGACCGGACAATATATGTATGTGCAAGTGGAACACAGTTTGCCCTGCATCATCACCCTGATTGATGACCAAGCGGTAACCGTTTTCTAAGCCCAGTTCTTTAACAAGCGTAGGTATTTTCTTAAAGCATTTTTTAAGCATTTCCGCCTGCTCGTCAGTCATATCTGCAAGAAGCTTAAAATGGCTTTTAGGCACGCATAAGTGGTGGCTTTTTGCCTTAGGGTCAATATCTTTGAAAATCAACATATCGTCGTCTTCATAAACCTTAGTTGCGGGAATTTCACCTGCAATTATTTTACAAAACAAACAGTTTTCCATACTTTTCTCCTTTAATATTTGTGCATATATTGCTAAAACGTTTGAATATATTACAATTTTAACTAATCGTTAATAACTTCTGCCAATGCGCCCTCTTTATAAGGTGCAATCAGCTTAACCTTAACCATATCGCCGGATACCTTGCCCTTTACGTAAACGCGAATATAGTTGCCGGTGTAGCCCTCGGTATAGCCGTCTTTTAATTCTTCCGGCACGATAAATTGATAGGTGCCAACGTTTTTTGCTATGAAATCACCCTTTAACTGTTCCTTTTTCTCTAACAGCAAATTGAGCCTTGTCCTTTTAATTTCGGGGGGTAAATCGGGCATTTTAGCGGCTACCGTCCCTTGACGCGCGCTAAAACAGAATGGGTGAATATCGGCGAAAGCCACCTCGTCAGTTAAGTGGAGGGTATCGCTAAAATCTTCATCCGTTTCGGTGGGGAAGCCTGCAATAATATCGGTGGTAATTGCTGCCGAGGGGAAGTATTTTCTAATTAGTGCCACCCTTTCGATAAACTGCTCTCGGGTATAGTGGCGATTCATTTTTTTGAGAACGGCGTTTGAGCCCGACTGCAATGAAAGGTGAAAATGCTGGGCAAAGTCCTTTAAACCCTTTAATGCTTGCAAAAACTCCTCGGTAATTACCCTAACCTCTAACGAACCAAGTCGTATTCGACAATTAACTTTTGATAATGCCTTGATAAGCTCGGTTAACCCTAAGCCTGAATAGTCGTAGGCAGAAAGGTTTATGCCGTTTATAATTGCTTCTTTTGGACGAACGGCTTCAATTTCCCTTATTATATTTTCGGGTGCGCGAGAGCGCGACCTGCCCCTAAGATAAGGTATTATACAGTAAGAGCAAAAGTTATTACAGCCGTCTTGAACCTTGACGTAGGTGCGTGTGCGGAGGGTTTGAACTAGTGGCAACTCCTCAAACTCAGTAGTTTCGGGTGCAAGCATTACCCCCACCTTATCCACTGCGTCAAGTATTTTAGCCTTAGAAAATACGCCCGTAACTAAATACGTATCACCCTTTTCAGCAAAGCTTTGAGGGCTTTTTTGAGAGGCACAGCCGGTAAAAATTATTCTTGCATTGGGGTTTAACCTTTTTATTCTACTAACCGTTTGACGGGACTTTTTTTCCGCCTCTGCCGTAACTGCGCACGTGTTAACAACGTAAAGGTCGGCAGGAACAAGTTTGTCGCTGACCTCATAGCCACGCTCACTAAGCCCCTCAATTAAAGCGTCACTTTCGCACTCGTTGACCTTGCAACCGAGCGTCCATACTACCGCTTTCATCTTTTATTATTCCACGAAAGGACAAGTGCAGACCACTCGCCTTTGACTTTTTGTTCTATAAAGGTAAAGCCTGCCTCAATATAAGCTTCTTTTACCCTTTCTAAGCGGTCAGTCAATATACCGCTTAAAATTATTTTTGAATTATCCAAAAGATTGCCAGAGATATGCGGAGCAAAGGCAATTAGCACCTCTGCCATAATATTGCACACCAAAAGGTTGCACTTGATAGAGGTGTCGTCAAGCAAGTTTTTAAGCAAAACTTTGCCGTTTGTAATGCCGTTAAGCGCCATATTTTGCTCACTTGCCGTAACTGCGCATTCGTCAATATCGGTCATAACGACCTCTTTTGCACCCAGTTTTGATGCGGTAATGCCCAATATGCCACTGCCGCAGCCAACGTCTATTACAGTATCGTCAGCCTTTACGTATTTTGCGATAAACTCCACGCACATTGACGTGGTTTCGTGCTCGCCTGTGCCAAAAGCCATATTAGAGCCGATTAAAACCACCTTTTCGTCATTTTTGGGCGCGTAAGGTATCCACTCGGGCACAATTACAACCTTGCCTAAATGAATGGGTTTAAAATGCTCTTTCCACTGTTCGCGCCATAGCGACCCGTCTATTTCTCGCTTAATAACCTCTAAACTACCAAGGTCAAACGGAGAGTTAGCTTTAAGAGAGATAAGCTCTCGCTCAATATTTTTTATAATTTCAGCCGCGTTGTCGATGGGGAAATATCCCTTAACAAGCACCGTTTTGTCTGCCGTATATATGCTTTCGTCAGCATAGTCCCACGCTTTGCCACTCCTTTCAAGGTCAAGCACGTCTTCAATATCGCTGACACTAACGCCAAGGTCGGTCCAGCCGGCTAAAATATCACTGACTAGCTCCGAGCCAACGTGGGTTGTTGTTACGGTTAATTCCAAATAATCGTTCATAAATCAATTAGAGTATGGGTTTTTGCCATACATACTTTCCATATTATCTTTATATTGCTTCATTTGCGGACATTGCTTGATTTCCGTGCTTTCGTCAAGCTTTTCCAAAGCCTTGCGCTGCTCGCGGCTAAGCTTTGTGGGAACCTCTACTACAACCGTTATGTAAAGGTCACCCGTTCCACGACTGCCCTTTATACCCTTGCCACGCACGAAAAAGATTTTTCCGCTTTGCGTGCCTTCCGGTATAGTGTATTCAAGCGTATCGTCAATTAGCGGAACTTTAACCTTTCCGCCAAGCGCAGCCGTCTTAAAGCTTACGGGAACTTCTACGTAAAGGTCAAAGTTTTTGCGGCGGAAAATCTTGCTGTTTTCCACCTTTATTACTACAATAAGGTCGCCTGCCGGACCGCCGTTAGTGCTAGCTTCGCCAAAGCCAGCCTTTCTAAGATAGCTGCCGGTATCAGCACCCGCGGGAATATTTATGGTTACCTTAGTGCTATTTTTAACGTAGCCCTTACCCTTACACGTTTGGCAAGTATCGATAATCTTTTTACCGGTGCCGTGGCACTCGTCACAAGGGCGGACGTTGACAGAACGGAAAAAGCCGTTGCCAGAGGTGTATTGAACTTGACCTGTTCCACCACACTTTTCGCACGTTTTATATGCAGTGCCACCCTTTGCACCCGTGCCAGAGCAGTCCTTACACGGTGCGTTGCGGTTGTAAACCACCTCTCTAACACAGCCCTTTGCTGCGTCTAAAAAACTGAGAGTGAGTTCAAGTGTAATATCCTCGCCCTTAGTTTTGGTTTGTGCACGCTGTCTGCCGCCAAAACCGAAAATATCACTAAAAATATCTTCAAAACCGCCAAAGCCACCAAAGCCCGCGCCACCTTGACCGCCAAAACCACCCATACCGCCGTTGGCATCGCCAAACGTATCGTAGTTTTTGCGCTTTTTCTCGTCCGATAAAACCTCGTGCGCTTCGTTAATTTCCTTGAACTTTTCCGCCTTTTCCTTGTCGCCGGGGTGCAAGTCTGGGTGACATTCCTTAACCAGCTTTCTGTATGCCTTTTTAATTTCGTCCTGAGTTGCGGTTTTTGAAACCCCCAGAGTTTCGTAATAATCCTTTGCCATAATTACCTTGTATTAGTATTAATTTCAGTATATATTTTAAGTTTTAATATGTTTTTAATTTTTTAAAATAAATTGTTTTTTAACCCCTGAAAATCCCGCTTTAAAAAACGGGATTTTCTAATGAGTTTTAATAGTTTTATTGATAACTTTTTTTTAGGTTATCTAAATTTAGGCTTCGTTTAGTAGCAATAGTGTGCCTTTTTGGCTATGTCACTATTGACCGCCACCTTTTAGGCTAGCAAAATTATTGATGAAATTCTTCGCCACCCTGTTCGCCTGCACCGCCTTGCGCGCCTGCGTCATTGGGGTTTTGCTGTGCTTGCTGATAAATTTTGCCAAAGATTTCCTGAGATACTTGTGCCAATTTTTCAAAGCTTGCAACCATTCTGTCGTTGTCGTTAGAAGCAAGTTCCTCTTTTGCAAGTTTAACCTCTTCTTCAAGTTTAGCTTTATCCTCTGCGCTAACCTTGTCGCCAAGGTCTTTCAAAGATTTTTCAACAGTGAAAATCATACCATCAAGTTTGTTGTGGTTGTCAACAACCTCTTTACGCTTTTTATCCTCTTCTTCATACTGTTTTGCTTCGTTTACAGCTCTGTCAATGTCTTCATCAGAGAGGTTGGTGGAAGAAGTAATGGTAATATTTTGTGATTTACCTGTGCCAAGGTCTTTTGCAGAAACGTTTACGATACCGTTTGCGTCGATGTCAAAGGTAACCTCAATTTGAGGGATACCACGGGGTGCGGGAGCAATGCCGACAAGTTCAAATCTGCCGAGAGTTTTGTTATCTTTTGCAAATTCTCTTTCGCCTTGTAAAATGTGGATATCAACTTGCGTTTGGTTATCAGCAGCGGTTGAGAATACTTGTGATTTCTTTACAGGGATAGTGGTGTTTCTTTCAATAAGCTTTGTGCAAACACCGCCCAAAGTTTCAATACCAAGTGAAAGGGGCGTTACGTCAAGAAGAAGCACGTCCTTAACCTCGCCTGAAAGAACACCGCCTTGAATTGCAGCACCGATTGCTACGCATTCGTCGGGATTGATGCCCTTAAACGGCTCTTTACCGGTAACCTTTCTAACCTCGTCAATAACAGCGGGGATACGGGTTGAACCACCAACAAGGATAACCTTGTCGATTTCGCTATAAGATAATCCTGCATCCTTCATTGCGTTTTGCATGGGGGTGATGGTTGCCTTTACCAAGTCTTCGGTAAGTGCGTCGAATTTCTGTTTGGTAATATCAACGTCTAAGTGCTTAGGACCGGTTGCGTCTGCCGTGATGAAAGGAAGGTTAACGTTGGTTTTATTCATGCCTGAAAGTTCAATCTTAGCCTTTTCAGCCGCTTCCTTAAGTCTTTGCAAAGCAAGTTTATCTTGAGAAAGGTCGATGCCTTCTTTTTGCTTAAATTCAGCTACTAGATAGTCCATAATTCTCTTATCGAAGTCGTCGCCACCTAGCATGTTGTTACCACT
>JAZSKW010000016.1:0-43134 GCA_045535015.1 Christensenellaceae bacterium | reverse complement strand
ACAAGATATTGGCAAAATTACAAAAGTAGCATATAGAATTTTTGATGACAGGTGGACAAGTTATACAGGAAAATCAAAAGGTTTTCATTGTATGCCGAGAGGCGAAGTTATGGATAACTTTTTAAACGATGAAAATAATTTGGGCTTTTGTTTTACTAGAACGGATAAATCGCAAAGACCATATTCAATGGTGTTTGTAACTGATAAAATAACCGAGTCTTGCTATTTAACTACGCAAACAGCAGGTATTGCAACAGTTTGCCCGTTATATATTGCACCTGATGATATTTCTAAAGAACGCACTGTTAATTATAACGTTGCCCCTTTAAAAACTTTAACGCATAATCTTTCACAAGAAGTTAACGAAAAAGATGTGTTTAATTACTGCTATGGTGTTTTATATAATCCTGCGTATAGAGAAAAGTTTAACGAGTTATTAAAACTTGATTATCCTAAAGTTTCTATTCCTGCAAATCAAGAAGAATTTGACAAGTTTGCAACGGCAGGTAAACGCCTAATTGAATTGCACTTGATGAAAGCTAACGTGTCTAAAGAACTTGATTTGGAACTTGATGAAATGCAAAATTTATCTATTGAGCAAGTTAAATATCAAGATGGCAAAGTTTATATTAGTAAAGCAACGGCAATTTGTGGTATAACAGAAGAAGTTTGGAACTACTTTATAGGTGGTTATCAAATAATAGACAAATGGTTAAAAACGAACAAAGGCGAAGTTTTAGACTATGATAAATTTAGTCACTTAAAGAAAATCGTTGCAATAGTAGAAGAAACTATAAAGATACAAAAGACATTATAAAAAAGGTAAATAATGAGAAACTTTTCAGAACTTAGTTATGAATTCATAAAATGGAAAAATACGGTTAATAAGAGGAATCGTTATTTTACTAAAACTGACTTATTAGGGTTATTGTATGATAATGATAAAATTTTTTCCTATGATGTGTTACAAGGTGATATATTTTACAGAGGGAGGATTTTTAATTTAGATGATATCGTTTCAAATAATAATCAATACATAGAGTGGGTTGATTCAAACGAAAAAACTTTTCAAGGATATGGCAAAAGAGATTCTGGCGCACCTATCGCAAAAACAGCTACAGAAGGTCGTTTAAACGGAAAAGGTATTTCTTTTCTTTATGCTTGTAATAATGTAGAAACGGTTATTTATGAGTTGAGACCAACAAAAAATGAAAAAGTGTCGATAGCTGAATTTGTCGTAAAAAGAAATTGTATTTTCGCCGATTTAACTAGATTTAAATCTAATAAAATAAATGACGCACGTCTTGCTGATTTATTGAGACTAATTGCTGATGAGTTTTCTACACCTCATTATGCTGGGCATAATTATGCATTTACACAATATCTAGCTGGTCATTTTATGAATATGGGGTTTGATGGAATAATATTTTCAAGTTCGCTAAGCCCACAAGGAGAAAATTTTGTATTTTTTCATCCTAATGACTGCGAAGCTGTTAGTTCACGGCTATTTATGGTTGAGGATATTTCAATCAAATTCAATTCATTGACACGTAAGGATTTTCGTTTTTTATAAAAGTTAAAATAATTACAGAGGATAAATATGTCAAAAGAAAGATATACGCTTACTCTTAAAGGTAAAATAATAATAATTTTATATGCAATAACGGTGGTTGTTGTTTTATCGCTAATACTACTTAATTGTTTAGCTCTAGCAAGTTTAGAAAATATAGAAACAATTAACATATCTACTACAATAATAGCTTCAGTTACATTTATTATTGCTTCTATTCTACAAGTATCTAGAGTAATTTTAAAGAAGCAACATAAGAACAATGAGATTTTTAAGGAAGATGTTTTATCTTGGGGATTAACAGTTGCTTTATGCTTTTTGGCTTTGAGAATAGTATTAAATGGTGATAAATATATTTACATTATTTATACGGCAGTAATGGCTATCACACTAATATTATTTCTCACTAAAGAAATGTTTGCTATTTCCTTTGTGGAAGAAAAAAGTAGGAACTACGTTGCTCTTAAAATTTTGCTATATACATTAATTTTTTCGCTTGCAATTGTTTATATTGTGTTGTTTTTTAATGCTTTATTTGAAAAAGAAATCGCAAGCCAAATAATTACGATGATAGCAAGTATTCTTGGTGGATTGCTCACTTTGAGTGGCGTGGCTTGGACAATTAAAAGTAATAATAAAGATAGGAAAGCCGATTTGGAACGAATTGAGGATGAGCGCAAAGAAGAAGAACGGAAAAAACGTATTCCTTATTTACGATTAGACTTTCTAGGAAAAACCATTGGTGTGGTAAAAGCTCGTTTTGGACAAGGAGAAAGCTTTGACAAAAAAGAAGACCTGGAAAAAATAACTAACAATACGTTTTATTGCTATAAAATAAATGATTTTTCAGTTAAAAATATTTCTAAGGAGTTTATTATTATCGAGTCTATTATTGTAGATAAAGAAGAATATATTTTTTTAGGAGATAAATTAGTTGAAAGCGGGCAAACAGTTTGTGTTAAGACAACTGAAAATTGGCTAGTTAATTCTGCAAAAATATTGACAAATATTCAATTAAAATGCAGAGATTTAATAGGCAATACTTATTTGCTTAACTGTGAATTTGATAGAAAATATCCTCACGGGATACAATATATTGAAACCGAAATTGACAATGTGGTTTACAAGGTGTGGGATGTTGAGTATTCCATTAGTAGAATTAGCTTACCTGAATTTTTACAAGAAGAATAAAATAATTAAAGATTTATTGGGAGGGTTGCGTAAACCTAAAATATATTATCTTTGGGTGGGATTAACTTCTCGCCCTTTATTTTTGAAGCAATATTGAATAATTAAAATATCGATTTACGTTAAACACGGGTCACCAAAAACAACCTAATCCGAACACGGATTAGGTTGTTTTTTTTGTATTCTTACGTAGCAGCAAACCCATCGGTTCGGCTTTGCCATCGTAGCGTAAGCGGAGATGCTTCCCGTACGGGTCACCAATAAAAGCCTAAAACGAACACAAAAAGGTGTAAGTTTTGGGCTTTTTTATTAATTTTTCTTTTAATTAAATATTTTAACATGACAAATACTGTCATATATTGTATTCTAAAATAAAAGAACAAATTAAAAAATTTTTATTTGGTGCAGTATGTGTGAAAATATTTATAAACTAAAAGAATTGACAATTAAGGTAAATGTTGACGGAACTATACGAAACGTGACAGATGGACTTGGCTATTTTAATGATTCTGATTTACATTGGAATGTTAACGATACGCTTAAAATAAACGTGGAAAATGAAACGATTGAATATATACGCAACAAATTTGAAGGTAATCAAATAAAAATTCAGGGTCACTTTGAAGAAATAATAAAACATTGTTTTGAAGAAATAGACGCAAGAGAATTGTTTTGCGAATTTACCAACAAGCCAGAAGACATTATAATAGATGAAGATATAAATTCAACCTACGAGATTATTATAGAGGCAGAAAATATGCCTGTTAGAGTTATAGAAGGGCGATACTGTATGGAAGAACTTCCCATAGATTATCCAAAAATCATACGTAAGGTGGTAAAGATAATTGACGACGTAGAATTGTGGGGAGAAATTTTTAACCCTGCTATATACGCACGTCCTTCTAAAAGAAAGTCTGACATAATATATTGTGGCATAGAGTTTGGCGAATACAGTTCTATGTATCATTACATCACCGATGATGATTCTATAAAAGTAGGTGATACAGTTATTGTTCCCGTAGGGAAAAATAATCGGGAAGTTGAAGGCTACGTTGCCGAGAAAAAATATTGTAATAAAGAAGACGTTCCATATCCGTTATCAAAAGTGAAAAAAATAATACGAAAAATTGAAGCAGTTGAAATCTTTGATGATATAGAGCAAAAAATAAGTAAGTTTGTCGGTAAAAGAATAAAAGCAATTCGCGACGATTACACTTCGGTTATAGGAGTGATGAACAACTTTGAATATGACAAAGAATTTGAAGAATTTTATTTTTACGTTCAAACTGAAAATGAGAACGTTTTAATCGAAAGTGACGAGCTTAGGAGAATTGAATTAAAAGAAATGTAGAAATTTCGATATACGTTAAATATGTGTCACCAATAAAAGCCTAAAACGAACACAAATTTGTGGTCGTTTTAGGTTTTTTTTGTTTGCGATAGTTTAATTGGTTTCTTTGCAATAAATTAATGTGTTTATATTTTAATAATGCGAGTTTATGCGAAGGTTTTTGCAAAGTAAGGGGGCTTTGCTGTATTTATAGTGCATATTTAGAGGGCATATTAAGAGTGTAACTTAGAGCATATAATTAGAGTTTATATTTTTATTAAAGTTGTATTTAAGTGCATTTTTATTAATTGACATAAACAAAAAGCAATGATATAATCTTTTTAATAATTCACGCTAAAAAAAGGAGTAAAAATGAGAACAATTGATTTAAAAGTTGTTAGTGAAAAAGTTAGAGACTTATTTATAGAAGCGTGTGAAAATATTCCAGAAAACGTTCTTAACGTGCTTAAAAAAGCCGCAACGGAAGAAAAGTCTCCACTCGGCAAACAGGTAATTAACGAGATTATTGCCAACGACCTTTTGGCGAGAGAAAAGCATCTTCCAATTTGCCAGGATACCGGCGTTGCAGTAGTATATCTCACGATTGGCTCGGAAGTTTGTTTTGAAGGCGATATTTACGAAGCTGTTAACGAGGGTGTTAGACGTGCATATACCGAAGGCTATTTAAGGAAATCGGTAGTGCGCCACCCGTTTGATAGAGTAAATACAAAAGACAACACTCCTGCTATCGTGCATATAAAATTAGTGCCTGGCGATTTATTCAAAATTGAAGTTGCACCTAAGGGCGGCGGAAGTGAAAATATGTCCACTGTCAAAATGCTTATTCCCGCAGACGGAATTGAGGGTGTAAAAAAGCTAGTGGTTGATACCGTGTTTAACGGTGGTGGCAAACCTTGCCCTCCAATTGTTGTTGGTGTAGGCGTTGGTGGCAACTTTGAAAAATGTGCACTTTTAGCAAAAGAAGCACTTTTGCGTGAAATTGACGATAAGAGTGAGGACCCTATCGCTTGTAAACTTGAAGAAGAACTTTTAGAACTTATCAATAACTGTGGTGTCGGTCCTATGGGATTTGGCGGAACAGTTACTTGTTTGGCGGTCAAGGTAAACGTTCATCCTTGTCATATAGCAAGTTTACCGGTAGCAATTAATATTCAATGTCATGCTGCAAGACACAAGTCTTGCACTCTATAAGGGGGGACGATATGATACAATTAAAAGCGCCTTTTGACGTAGAACAGATAAAAAGTCTTCGTGCGGGAGATGCAGTAAAAATTACGGGTGTTATATATACTGGTAGAGATGCTGCGCATAAACGACTTTGTGAACTTTTAGAAAAAAATGAAAAATTGCCCATAGACGTAAAGAATATGGCTATGTATTACGTTGGCCCGACACCCGCAAAACCTGGTAGGGCTATCGGTTCTGCCGGTCCTACTTCTAGTTATAGAATGGACCCCTATTCTGAACCTTTACTAAAAGAAGGTCTAAAAGTTATGATAGGCAAGGGACCAAGAGATAAATCGATTAAGGATATGCTTGTTAAATACGGCGCAGTTTATATGTCTGCTATTGGCGGTGCTGCCGCTTCAATATCCGAAACGGTTAAAAAGTGTGATGTGGTTACTTATGAAGATTTGGGTGCAGAAGCAATTCATCGCCTAGAAGTAGAAGATTTTTACGCGATAGTAACCTACGACTCGGTGGGTAACGACCTGTTTGAACAGGGAATTAATACATATAAAAAATAGCAATTTACACTCATAAAAAACGTTTTAATAAATAGTAAAGCCTTTGCTAGCCGCAAAGGCTTTATTTGTTATCGTTATAGAAAATATTTGACTATTAATTTGATTTATGATATAATTTTTATAAATAAAAAAATTAAGGGATAAAAAAATTATTTATGGAAAAGAATTTAGAGGTAATTGATTATATCTACGAAATATATAAAGAGAAAAGTTTTTCTGTTGCGGCAAAAAAACTTTTTATTTCTCAGCCAGCTCTTTCGGCTATGGTAAAAAAGGTTGAAAAACAGCTAGGCGTTAATATTTTTGACCGTTCAACTTCTCCTATAACCTTAACAGAATCTGGCAAAATTTATATTAATTCAGTTGAAGAAATACGTTCATTAAAAAAACGCTTGCAAGAACAATTAAACGATATGGGGGCTTTAAGGTCGGGAAAACTTGTGCTTAGTGGCGAAAACTTTGTTTCCTCCTTTATTATGCCAAAAGTTATTATGAAATTTGGTAAGATTTATCCGGGCATAAAAGTAGAACTTGTGGAATCTAACTCGCCAGACCTTAGACAGTTGCTTTTAACTGATGCAATAGATTTATTAATTGCACACGACTTTGATGCAAAATTATATTCTTGCGAGCCGTTATTTGATGAAATGGTAATTTTAGCAGTGCCTGAAAAATTGGCGATAAACGAGCAATTAAAAGAGTTCGCGCTTACTCTAAACGATTTAAAAGAGGGCAAACACAATAGATTAGATTGCCCAACGGTTAATCTTGCATCTTTTAAGGACCAAGAATTTTTAATAATGAAAAAAGGCAACGATATGCAACGAAGGGCGCAAGTTCTTTGTGAAAAAGCCGGTTTTACACCAGTTGCAAGAATTTATTTAGACCAACTTATAACCTCTTATAATATGGCTTGCGCCGGCATGGGTATTGCTTTTGTAACCGACATTTTAGCAACGAGCGCAAACGGAGAAAATTGTGTCTATTATAAAATTGAAGGTAATGATATTACAAGGCGTATGTATATCGGTTATAAACGCAACAGATATATTAGCAAAGCTTGCTCTGCTTTTATTGACGTTGCAAAAGAGCTGTATTCAAATAAACTCAGCAAATAAACAACCAAATAAACTAACAGACCCCATCGCACCTAACCAACCAAACTAACCAAACAAACTCAAAAGTAGTAAAATCAATAAGTCTTTGTAACGTAGACTATTTTATAACTGTTTATAAAAGTAGCAATCCTTTTCGCGAGGGTTGCTACTTTTTATATTTTGATATAAAAAATCTTTATAATTCTTATAAACATTTATTTAATCGCTTGTAATTAAATTTTATAAGTGATATAATCAAAATAAATAATACACTTGAAGGTGGTAACATGAAGACGATAGTAATTGGAGTAATAGGTGCTGACGTTCACGCCGTAGGTAACAAGATTATTGAATACGTTTTAAAAAACGAAGGATATAACGTTGTCAACATTGGCGTATTATCTTCACAAGAAGATTTTATTAACGCAGCTATTGAAACAAAGGCTGATTTAATTATGGTTTCGTCTCTCTACGGTCAGGGTGAAATTGACTGCCGCGGTATGAGGGAGAACTGTATTGAAGCAGGCATTGGCGATATTCCATTATTTGTTGGTGGCAACATTGTAGTTGGTAAACAAAATTTTGACCAAGTAAGAGCAAGATTTGAAGCTATGGGCTTCAATAAAGTATATGGACCGGGTGTTCCAATTGAGGAAACTTTGCCTGACATAAAAGCAGTGTTGGGGGAATAATAAATGAGCCGTTATCTTATGATAGATTTCGGTTCTACTTTTACTAAGCTGACGGCAGTGGACAGTGTTAAAGAAGACATAATAGCCACTGCAAGCCATTTTACAACGGTAGATACCGACATCAGCATAGGTTACAATAATGCGCTAAAAATATTGGCTGAAAAACTTGGTGAAAGCAGTCCAAAGTTTGACAAGATAATTGGTTGTTCTTCTGCCGCCGGTGGATTAAAAATGGCTGCAATAGGTTTGGTTGAGGAACTTACCGTTGAAGCGTCAAGGCGAGTTTGTTTAGGCGCGGGCGCAAAAGTTGAACTTGCTTTTTCACATCACCTGACTAATGCAGACGTAGATAAAATTATTGAAAAGAAAATAGACATTATACTTTTATCTGGCGGAACTGATGGCGGAAATGAAGAATGCGTGTTGTTTAACCAAAAGATGCTTTGCGAGCGCGGTGTAAAAATCCCCATTGTATTTGCCGGAAATAAAAACTGTGCGGATAAAATCAAGGAACTTGCTGAAAAATATGGCATGAACGAGTATATATGTGAAAACGTTATGCCAAGGTTAAACGTTCTAAACATTGATAACGCAAGAGACTGTATACGCAATATATTTCTAAACAATATAATTGTTGCAAAAGGCATTAAGAAGATTGAGGGGGAAATAGATAGGCTTATCCTTCCCACTCCCGAATCGGTGCTTAGAGCAGCGACACTACTTGCCGACGGTTATATGAGAGAGGCGGGGCTTGGCGAAATAGTGCTTGTGGATATAGGCGGCGCGACAACCGATATGTATTCCATTTGTTCTGCATCGGCAAAGCGCAGTGACGTTGTAATTAAGGGGTTAGAAGAACCTTATGCAAAGCGCACGGTAGAAGGCGACTTAGGTATGCGTTATTCAGCACTTGGCGTTTTGAATGCTTTAACCGAAGAAGAAATAAAACTTATCAATTTAGATGAAAACGTTGACCTAGTTAAAGAACTTAATTATAGGCACGAACACGTTGATAGTATTCCTGAAAATGAAGAGCAGGCTCACATAGACGTTATAATGGGCAGAATTTGCGTTGACAAAGCTATGGGTAGGCACGCCGGCAAAATGGAAGAGGCTTACACCCCGATGGGAATGCTTTACAACCAAACGGGCAAGGATTTAAGTAAAATAAATTACGTTATTGGCACAGGCGGTGTGCTTGTGCACAACGATAACCCACAAAAGATTTTAAGCGCAGTAGAATATACGCTTAGCAAAGGGTTGGAGTTAAGACCAAGAAGTCCTAGGTATATGCTCGATAAAGATTATATTCTTTCGGCAATGGGCTTACTTGCGGAAATAGACCCACTATTATCCTTAAAAATAATGAAAAAACATATTGTTAAAATTAATTAATAGGTGACAAAATGGCTAAAAACAAAAAATTAACAGAAGAAGAATTTTTGCGTGAAAGAGAAGAGGTTCTTGCCTCTTGGAAAACTGGTAAGGATTACCACCTAGATTTTGAAGAATCAATACCCTTTCTAAAAAGCATACCCGAAGAAAAGAACTTTGCTATTAAGCTTGCAAAGGCTAAAAAAGGTAAAGTTAGAACGTTGGTTCAACCGAGAGCGGGTGTTCCTGTTGTTAATAAACATATAGAGCTTTTACAGTTTTTAGAAGAAGCTGGTGCAGACTTTTTACCTAGCACCATAGACAGTTATACTCGTCAAAACAGATACTTAGAAGCTGAAACTGGTATTAAAGAAAGTATAATGAACGACCGTGCGCTCCTTAACGGCTTCCCTTGTGTAAACTATGGCGTAGTTGGTTGCAGACAGGTATTTGACGCGGTTAAAGTTCCTCTTCAAGCAAGACACGGCACTCCTGATGCTAGACTTCTTGCTGAAATTATCCACGCTGCCGGCTGGACTTCTAACGAGGGTGGTGCTATTTCTTATAACTTACCTTACGCAAAGAGCGTTTCTTTGGAAGATTCTATAAAATATTGGCAATACTGCGACAGATTGGTCGGCTATTATGAAGAAAAAGGCGTTCACCTAAACAGAGAGCCGTTTGGTCCCTTAACTGGAACGTTAGTTCCCCCCTCAATTTCTAATACGGTTGGTATTATAGAAGCACTTTTAGCTGCCGAGCAGGGTGTTAAAAACATTACCGTAGGTTACGGCATGGGTGGCAACATAATTCAAGACGTAGCGGCTATCCGCGCACTTCAACTTCAAACGGATGAATACTTAAAGAAATTTGGTTATAACGACGTTGTGGTTACAACCGTATTCCATCAATGGATGGGCGGCTTCCCTCACGATGAAACGGAAGCACTTAGCCTTATTGCGTTAAGCTCTACCGTTGGCGCACTTTCAGGCGCAACCAAAATGATTACTAAAACCCCTCACGAGTCGGTGGGTATTCCTACAAAAGAAGCAAATGCTCAGGGTATTAAAGCTTCTAAACTCGTTACTAAACTTCTTTGCGACCAAAAATTTCCAGATTGTAAAGAATTACAAGAGGAAATTGACCAAATCATTAAAGAAGTTAACTGCATGATGGACGCAGTATTAAAGGTTGGCGACGGTGACCTTGCACAAGGAACTGTAAATGCCTTTGCACAAGGTTTAATTGACGTTCCTTTTGCACCTAGCAAGTATAATGCAGGTCTTATTCTCCCCGTTAGAGATAACGATGGCTTTATTAGAATTTTTGAATTTGGCAATCTTGCGTTCACCGAAGAAATTAAGGAATATCACCGCAAAAAGATACAAGAAAGAGCAACGGCTGAGGGCAGACCTGTTTCTTTCAACTTTACAATCGACGACATATATGCCGTTAGTTTGGGCCATATCGTAGGTAGACCTACATACACAGAAATTTAAAAAAAGAAGGACAGAAATCTAAAAAAGAAGGTATAAAAAATGAAAATTACTAACGTTATTTTAACTAAGTCTTACACAGGATTTTATTTTGATGACCAAAAGGCTATCAAGCAAGGCGCAGGACACGACGGTGTGTTTTATATCGGCGAACCGGTGACGGAAGGCTTTACAAGTATCCGTCAAGCGGGTGAAGCAATTTCCGTTCAACTCGTTTTAGAAGACGGAACGGTGGGCTATGGTGATTGTGCCGCAGTTCAATATTCTGGTGCCGGCGGAAGAGACCCCTTGTTTTTAGCAAGTGATTTTATTCCTTTTATTGAAGAAAAAATTAAACCTATGCTTATTGGAGAAGACGTTTCAAGTTTTCGTCCGTTAGCAGAAAAATACGACAAACTTATTGTAGACGGAAAACGTTTACACACTGCAATTCGCTATGGTATTACGCAAGCACTCTTAAACGCTACGGCTAACTCAAAGAGAATTACTATGGCAGAAGTTATTCGTGCAGAATACGGTGTTGAGGGTGACGTTTATGAAAATATCCCCGTATTTACACAATCAGGCGACGATAGACACGATAACGCAGATAAAATGATTATTAAACAAGCAGACGTTCTTCCTCACGCACTTATTAACCACGTTGAAACTAAGCTTGGTAAAAAGGGTGAGATACTTATCGAATACATCGCTTGGTTAAGGGATAGAATACTTAACAACAGAACGGATAGCAATTATTATCCTACTTTCCACATCGACGTATACGGAACTATTGGTTTAGCTTTCAATTACGACGTAAACGCAATGTTTGAATACTTGTTATTATGCGAAAAAACTGCTAAGCCGTTTGGAATTCGCATAGAGGGTCCTATCGATACCGGCGACAGAGAAGGCACCTTGCACTATGAGAAGGTTCTTACCAAAATGCTTGATGATTGCGGTAGTAAACTTCAAATCGTTGCAGACGAATGGTGTAACACCTTAGAAGACATAAAATTATTTGCAGACGAGCACGCAGGTCACGTTCTTCAAATAAAAACCCCCGACTTAGGTGGTGTAAACAACGTAGCAGAAGCAATTATTTATTGTAACGAAAAGGGCGTTGGTAGTTACTGTGGCGGCACTTGTAACGAAACTGACCAATCTGCTAAGGTTACAACAAATATAGCCATCGCTTGTCGCGCACTTCAATGCCTTGCTAAACCCGGAATGGGCGTAGACGAAGGTTATATGATAGTTAAAAACGAAATGAACAGAGTAATTGCAAGTGCAAATACCCGTTCTAAAAAATAAATAGAAACGTTAAAAAACATTATTGCCTTTTACCGTTTAGGTATAAGGCAATAAAGATATTTGGAGCAAATTATGAAAATTGGTGTTGCAGGTTCGTTAGAATCTAACGATGCGCTTATAACCGTTACCGAGGCAGAGAAAAGAGAGATAAGCGTAAAGAGCATAGTCTACGATTTTTTCCACGAACAAATAGAAAAAGTAATTGTCGACACGTTAGAGGAATTAGGCGTTGACAACGTCTCTGTGCTTTGTGAAGACAAGGGCGCTTTGGACTATACCATTAGGGCTAGACTAATTACTGCGTTAACAAGAATGGAGAATAAATAATGAGAAGAAGTTTGCTTTTTATGCCAGGGAATAATCCTGCAATGTTACAAAATTCCGATATTTTTGATGCGGATGCAGTAATTTATGACTTAGAAGATGCCGTAAGCGTTTTTGAGAAAGATTCTGCAAGAGTTTTAGTTTCGCAGTTTATTTCAAGCTACAATAAACCTTTCCCTATGGAAATTGTTGTAAGAATTAACGGTTTAGACACCGAGTTTTATATGGACGACCTTAACTGCGTTGTGTCGGATAATATTGACACTATAATGTTGCCTAAGGCTAGTTGCCAAACGTTAGTTCAGCTTGACGAAATTTTAACACAAATAGAAAAAAACAAAAAACTAACTAAAAAAATTAAAGTTATACCCATTATTGAATTGGCATCTTCCGTTTTAGAGATTGAGCAAATTGTTAAAGCACCGCGTGTTGACGGCGTGCTTTTAGGTGCAGAAGATTTAACCAGCGACCTTGAAGTTTCAAGAACTAAAAACGGAGATGAAATACTCTATGCGAGAATGAAACTCGCTATGGCGTGCTGTGCTTACAAGATAGATAGTATTGATACTCCTTTCACCGACACTAATGACGAGCAAGGCTTAGTAGAAGACTGCAAAAAAGTTATGGCGTTAGGCTTTACATCTAAATCTGCTATTCACCCAAATCAAATTGGTGTAATTAACTCTACTTTTGTTCCGACAAAAGAAAAAATAGAGTGGGCGTTAAGGGTTGAGCAAGCAAATAAAGCGGCCTTAGAAAAGGGTTTAGGCGTATTCAGTTTAGATGGAAAAATGGTGGATAAACCCGTAATAGAGAGGGCTAAAAAGATTCTTATAAAAGCCAAAAGATATAATCTTATATAAGAGTAGAGATTGCTATATGAAAAATTCTATTAACAGAAACGTACCACAAGGCTTTAAGGCTTTTAACGGTAGTAATAATTATAAAAACAATTCCATAACTTATGTAAACGAAAAACAAACGTCAAACGAAGTAACGGTTATTAATAGTTACGACGAGCTTTTTGATGCTGTTAAAATTAGCGACGGTATGACCCTTTCGTTCCATCACCATTTAAGAAACGGTGATTTTGTGCTTAACGAAGTTTGCGCGCAAATAAAAAAACGCAACCTTAAAAATATCAAACTTGCACCAAGCTCAATTTTCCCAAACAATGCGTGTTTGGTGGAACTTATTGAAAATGGTAACGTAACTGGTTTATCGGCAAACTATGCTAATGGTCCGGTTGCTAAGGCCATTTCGGAAGGCAAATTAAAAGATTTATTTTTAATGTATACCCACGGTGGCAGACCTCTTGCAATTGCGTCTGGCGAACTGCATATAGACGTTGCTATTTTAGCCGTTCCCACAGTAGATAAAAATGGAAACGGAACGGGCGAGATTGGTAGAAGCGCGTGCGGAAGTTTGGGCTATGCGGTAAGCGACCTAAAATATGCTGATAAAGTTGTTTTAGTTACCGATAATTTTGTAGAAAAGGTTAACCAGCCTCAATTAGACGGCAAATACGTAGATTACGTTTTAAAAGTTGACGCTATTGGCGACCCTTCGGGTATTGTATCGGGAACGACTAAAATTACAAAAGACCCTGTTGGACTAAAAATTGCAAGACTTGCTACTTCGCTTTTAGACCAAATAGGAATTATTAAAAATGGTGTTTCTATGCAGACGGGCGCAGGTGGCACTAGCCTTGCCGTTGCTCATTACGTAAAAAACATTATGAAAGAGCGAAACATAAAGGGAAGCTTTGCGTCTGGCGGCATTACGGGATATTTTACCGATATGTTGGAAGGCGGCTTGTTTGAAGAGCTTTACGACGTGCAATGTTTTGACCTTAAAGCAGTGCAATCTTGCTCTAAAAATAAAAACCATCACGTTATGAGCGCAAGCAGATATGCAAATTGTTATGACGACAATATAGTAGACAAGCTTGACTTTGTTATTTTAGGTGCAACGGAAATAGACTTAGACTTTAACGTAAACGTTACAACCGATTCACACGGAGTAATTATGGGTGGCTCGGGTGGTCACAGCGATACGGCGCACGGCGCAAAAGTAACTATTATTACCACTAATTTAATTAAATCAAGAATGCCGATAATTAAAGAAAAAGTTACCACGGTAACCACCCCCGGAGAAGACGTTGACGTGGTTGTAACTGAACGTGGTATTGCCATAAATCCTAAGCGCACCGATATTTTAGAAAAACTAAAAGACAGTCCTCTTCCAATTTATACAATAGGGCAACTGTTAGATATGGCGCACGAAATTACGGGAGAACCCCAAAAAATTGATTGTAGCAATCAGCCGGTCGGCGCAGTAGTTTATCGTGACGGCTCGGTTATAGATACTATTTATAAGGTTTAGTATGCAAATTAAAGAGGCAATTTTACAAACGGAAAAACAAGCGGTTGCTAATTTTCTAAAAGAGTTTGACTTGAATTACAGGCAAGATACCGAATATACCGTGTATATTGAAGACGCGGGTAAAATGGTTGGGACGGTGTCTGTTACGGGCAATCTTATTATGCAGCTTGCTGTTTCTAAAAATTTTCAAGGTGAAAATCTTGCCGTAACCTTAGTTGACCACGTGGTTAGTAAACTTCGTCAACAAGGTGTATATGGTTATAAAGTATTTACTAAACCTATATATCAACCGCTTTTTGAAAGCATGGGCTTTCGCTTGCTAGTTGGCACAGATAAATTTGTTGCATTAGAAGGCGGCGTTTGCGATATTAATAAAACCATAAAAAGCTTGGTAAATAAAGTTACTATGGAGCTTGGTGGTATTGATTTAGACACAGCGGCCATAGTAATAAACGGAAATCCCTTCACAAAAGGGCATATGGCACTTTGTGAACACGCGCTAAAAAACCATAAAAGGCTATTACTTTTCGTGCTAGAAGAAGACCTTTCGTATTTTTCTTTTAAGGAACGTTTTTCGCTCGCTTTTGTGGCGATGAGACCTTATTACGATAAAGTTAGCGTTCTTCCTTCAACGGAGTATATCGTTTCAAAGTCCACTTTCCCCGATTATTTTTTACATGGCGAAGACGAGACCACTCGCGTTTATGCAGAATATGATGCTTTGATTTTCAAAAAATATTTTATGCCAGCACTTGGTATTAGTAAAAGATATTTCGGCAGCGAAACGTCTAAGTATATGAATATTTATAATGAGACGTGTGCAAAAGTTTTAAAAGATGCAGCGCAAATTGTCGATAGGTTTTGTTACGATGGAGAGGTTATCTCAGCAAAGCAAGTAAGGTCGCTTATAGATAATGGTCAAACGGAAAAAGCTTTGGATATGGTTCCGTTATCTTGTAGGGCGATAATGAAATTAATTTTGAGTTCTAAAAAATGATAAACGACCAAATCTTAATTAATAGGGAACAACGAAAAATTAAAACAATCACGTATGCACAAAAAACTTGCGTGGTAACCCTAAAAGCAAACGTTCCGGGACCTATTAAGAATATTTTTCACGCTCACGTGGTCATAAGCTATTTTGCTAAAAGACTTAGTGAACTTGGCCTGCCTATTTTAGAATGGTATTTTGGGGAAGATGGGCTTACCGTTTATTTTGAAGCTATAAACGGAGAGGACGTTAAAAAAATTGTCTGCAAATGGGAAGAAGAATTACCCATAGGTAGACTTGTAGATATTGACGTTACGTTAAAAGGCGAAACGCATAGTTTAAGTAGACCTGTCCCAAGAAAGTGTTTTTTATGCGATGCCCCAGCCTTTGTTTGTGGCAGAAATAGAACGCATACCGTATCACAACTTTTAACCTATTTTATTGATAAGAGTGAAGAATTTTTTCGCCCAATTATAGTTTCCATTATTAAAAACGCAATGCTTAGCGAACTTAATTTAGAGAATAAGTTTGGGTTAGTTAGCCCCTTATCTAACGGTTCGCATAAAGATATGAATGCTAAAATAATGAAACGGGCGATAGACGAAATTTGTTTGCCCTTATCACAAGCTTTTTTTGAAGGGCTTAAAGCAAACCAAACAAATTCGCTTATGAAAAGGTTAATTCCCATAGGTTTACAATGTGAAAAAGTAATGATGCAAGCAACAAACGGCGCAAATGCCTATAAAGGCTTTATTTTTGCAGGTGGATTGTTGTTGGCTTCGGTCGGGTTTGTTTTAGGTAAAGGACTTGTTTACACTGATATTAGCACCGTTTGTGCGGAAATTTGCAGCAATTTCTTAAATCCAAACTCCACTTTCGGCTATCAAGAGTATCAAAAGGGTTTTGGCGGAATTAGAAAAAATGCAAAAAGCGGTTTTCAAAGCGTGTTTAAGGCGCAAAACCTACTTTTAGAGTATAGCCCCCAAAACGTTTTAGCAAAAATCGTCGGTGAAATTGACGATTCGGTTTTATTAAAGCGCGCAGGGAATTTTGATAGATATTTGTATTTTAAAAATCTTATCTCGCGCTTACCTGATGATGAAGGTGAAATGACAAGTGCAACCGAAATGTGCGTGCAAAACAACGTAAGTATAGGCGGAAGTGCCGACGTGTTAATTTGCGCGTTTATGATGAACGAAATTAAAAAACATTTTAGTTTTGCAAAGGAATAATATGATTAAACAAAATCAATTAACAACCGATTTGGTTGGTGCAAAAACCTTAAAGACGGACGACAGGATAGAGCTTTTAGGTCAGTTGGACGAGAGTAGTTGCTTTATTATGGATTTTTGTCATAGTATTAGTGACCAAGAGTTAAAATTAAAGCTGAAAAATATCGTCCGCGTGCTTTCTATGGCAATGGCAGAAATTGCCGGTGCAGGACAAAGGCTAGGTGAAGAACACTTAAAGGAACTATTAGAAATAGTTGACCAATACAACCAAAAAGCCGGTTCTTTTAATGGGTTTTTGTTACCGGGGGAAACACCGATTGGTGCCAAAGCGCACGTTGTTAGAACGGTAATAAGACGAACCGAACGAGCATATGCAAAAGTGTATGACGTATACGGTGGTAGTAAAATAATTTTTGAATATTTAAATAAACTTTCATCGCTGTTTTTTGCAATTGCAAAATATTACGATGAAAAATAAAAATATGTAAACTAACGGAGTAGCGCGTAATGCGCTGAAAGTAGGGGAAGAACGGTGAGATTCCGTCGCAACAGTCATTGCGGTATAGCCCGATAACCTACCCGGTAGTTAGATGTTTTTTCTTGGGCAGGGAAGAAAAAGAAAACATCTAATATATAAAGCACGCCCAAGGCGTGTTTTTTTGTTTTAGTGCAATAAACACTAAACGGCAAACATTTTATAAAAAAAGGAGAAACAAAATGAAAAAGGCAAAATTATTACTAGTATTTTTGGTTATCGCAAGTTTATTTACTTTTGCAGCTTGTAAAAACCCTGATGACGGCAAAGTAGAAGACGTTGTAATGACTGTATCTGCGCAAGAGTATTCCGTGGAGGGCAAAACGCTTCAAGATTATATGGATTATCTTGTTGGTAAAGGCACCCTTTCTTACACTATGTCAGGCACTATGCTAGCTTCGGTAAACGGAGTTTCTAATACTACCAATTCATATTGGATGCTCTATACTGACGATGCGGAAAATATCGACTCTACTTGGGGAACAATAGAAAAAAATGGAAAGACGTATTCGTCTGCAAAATTCGGTGTTACCGATTTACCTATTAAAGACGGCTGCACTTACATTTTAACTTACCAAACTTTTTAATTTATGAAAGCGACTAAGGATTTAACTTTAATTGGCCTATATACTGCCCTTTTAATTGGTGGTCAATTAGCTTTTTTTGCCATTTCAGGAATTGAAATAGTAACTCTTTTATTTACAGCATTTGTATTTTACTTTGGTGTTATAAAAGGAATGGTTTTAGCAACCTGCTTTTCATTATTAAGGTGCTTAGTGTTTGGGTTTTTCCCTAACGTGTTAATACTTTATTTAGTGTTTTACAACCTTTTCGCGCTTATTATAGGGTGGTTAGGTAACACTTTTAAGCATAACCTAAACGTTAAAAAACTGCTTATAATTGTGGGAGTGGTAGGGCTAATCACCATATTTTTTACTATACTAGATAACGTTATAACGCCCTTGTATTTTGGATATGATATTGAAGCGGCAAAGGCATACTGGGTATTATCCTTAACGGCGGTAATACCTCAAACCGTGTGTGCTTGCATCACGGTATCCTTAACGCTTATACCTATAACGAAATTTTTTAATAAATTAAATCTAAAAAAGTAAAAGACTAAGCAAAAAAGTTAAATTAAAGGCCAGTCTCCCCTCCTGCAAGGGATTACGACAGCTAAACAAATACTTACGAATTTATGATATTTTGTCTTACGACAAGTATGTTTGACTTTTAATGCTTTTGATAAGTAATATTTGTTTTTAGGCGTTCAATCGCCATATCTGTTGGCTCACCAAATCTAAAAAAATCGGTCAAAATGACCGATTTTTTTGCTTTTAATGTTATTTTAATATAGATTATTTGTAAAAAAATTTTAACGTGCATAAAAATGGTTGACAGCAATTAAACTTAAATGTATAATTGTATACAAATATACAAAAATATGTGTAGGTATATAAATTAAATGCGTGAGCGTTGCAAAATGGGGCGTTATAAAATATGCCTAAATCTTAAAAAAGGAGAAGTGTATGCTTAAACTATCATCAAAAACCAACCTTTTAGAACAAGAAATCTATAAATATTCCCTTCAAGATATAAGAGAGCCTAATTTATATCGTGATATCTATCCGTATGAAGAAGTTCCAAAAATCGTTTTCAATCAACGTCGTTCCCCGATGGATATGCCTGAAAAAATTTGGATAACGGATACCACGATGAGAGATGGGCAACAAGCCGTTGAACCGTATACCGTTGCCCAAATCGTTGAAATTTATAAGCTTATGAGCAAGCTTGGCGGTCCTAACGGAATTATTCGTCAAACGGAGTTTTTTATTTACAGTAAAAAGGATAGAGAAGCTCTTGATAAGTGCCGTGAGCTTGGACTTAGGTTCCCTGAAATAACGTCGTGGATAAGAGCATCTAGGGAAGACTTTAAGCTTGTTAAAGAAATGAATATTAAAGAAACGGGTATACTCGTTTCATGCTCGGACTATCATATTTTCAAAAAACTTAAAATGAGTAGAAAAGAAGCGTTAGATCATTATCTTTCAATCGTGCAATCTGCGTTTGATGCGGGCATTGTTCCTAGATGTCACTTTGAAGATATCACTAGGGCGGATTTCTACGGCTTTGTAGTCCCCTTTATAAACGCGCTTCACGAGCTTTCCGTTCAAGCTGGAATTCCTGTAAAAATTAGAGCTTGCGACACTATGGGCTACGGTATACCCTTTTCGGAAACCTCGCTTCCAAGAAGTGTTCCCGGTATTATTTACGGTATTAAAAAGTATTCGGATATTCCTAGCGAACAAATTGAGTGGCACGGTCATAACGACTTTTATAAGGCAGTTTCCAACGCAACGGCTGCGTGGCTTTACGGCGCAAGCGCGGTCAACTGTTCGCTTTTAGGGATTGGCGAAAGAACGGGTAATATCCCGTTGGAAGCAATGGTTATGGAATACGCATCGCTTCGCGGAACGCTTGACGGTATGGACACAACGGTTATTACGGAAATTAGAGAATTTTTCAAAAATGAAATTGGTTATAATATTCCGCCGATGACCCCTTTTGTTGGCGATTATTTTAATCAAACCAGAGCGGGTATTCATGCGGACGGACTATTAAAGGACGAAGAAATTTATAATATTTTTGATACCAACAAAATTTTAAATCGTCCTGCCACAGTAACAATCTCTAAGACCTCAGGGCTTGCTGGTATTGCTTATTGGATTAACTCTTACTATAAACTGGTTGGAACAGACAAAGAAGTTGATAAAAAGAGTGAATTGGTTATTAAAATTAAAGAATGGGTAGATAATGAATACGCAAACGAGCGACAAACGGCAATAACGACAGGCGAGCTTACTGAGCTTGTAGAACAGTATTCTAACATTAGACTTTAACGAAAAAGTGAAATAAGATGACGCAAATTAAATTTACTTCGAGAGCAGACGCGGTTTTCGAAAAGCTTGAAAATTATATTTTAACAGGTGTTTATAAAAAAGGTGATATAGTTACCGAGTGTGAGCTATCGCAAGCACTTAACGTTTCCAGAACTCCCATTAGGGAAGCAATTCGTCGGCTTGAACAGGAAGATTTAATAAAAGAAATTCCTAAGGGGCACGTGGTTGTTGGAATTTCTCCCCAAGATATTTTAGACATTTACGATATAAGGATTAAAATCGAAGGGGAGGTTGCAAGGCGTTGTGCCGAAAACGTAACCGAGGACGAGCTTAACGAAATGAGGGAGACAGTAGAGCTTCAAGAGTTTTATACTGCTAAAAATCAAGCGGATAAGTTAAAGGGAACGGACTCTGTTTTCCACGAGCTTATTTACAAAAACTGCGGTAGCGAAATTTATCAATCGATACTTTCAACCCTTCACAGAAAGGTTCAGCTTTGCAGGAAAACGTCCTTTTCAGTCAGTGATAGGGCAAGACAAGCAATTATTGAGCATCGTCAAATACTTACCGCTATTGAAAATCGCGATGCGGCTCTTGCTGAACAGCTTATGATAAAACACGTTATAAATGCTAAAAACAATATATTAAAATTAAAATAAGAGGGCGTTATGGGACTTACTATTGCTCAAAAAATAATTAAAAATCATTTAATTTCAGGCGAAATGGTAGCAGGGCAAGAAATTGCCCTTAAAATAGACCAAACCTTAACCCAAGATGCAACCGGCACTATGGCGTATCTTGAATTTGAAACGATGGGGCTTAAAAGGGTAAAGACAGAGCGTTCGGTTGCATATATTGACCATAATACCTTGCAATGCGGCTTTGAAAATGCAGACGACCATCGTTATATTCAAACGGTTGCTAAAAAGCACGGAATTTATTTTTCAAGACCGGGCAACGGCATTTGCCACCAAGTCCATTTAGAACGTTTTGGAAAGCCGGGCAAAACCTTAATCGGTTCTGATAGCCACACTCCAACAGGCGGCGGTATCGGTATGCTTTCGTTTGGCGCGGGCGGTCTTGACGTTGCCGTTGCTATGGGCGGCGGTCCGTATTATATCACTATGCCTAAAATATTTAAGGTGAACTTAACAGGTAAACTATCGCCCTTCGTTACCGCGAAAGACGTTAGTTTGGAAATTTTGCGTATTTTATCGGTAAAAGGTGGTGTAGGCGCTATTATCGAGTGGGGTGGCGAGGGGATTAAAACTCTTTCTGTTCCTGAACGAGCAACAATAACCAACATGGGAACTGAGCTAGGCGCAACCACTTCAATTTTCCCGTCCGATGAAATTACCAAAGAATTCTTAAAAGCACAAGGCAGAGTGGAAGATTATATTCCGCTTTGCGCTGATGATGATGCTGTTTACGACAGAATTATCGATATCAACTTAACTACGCTCAATCCCCTTATTGCTTGTCCGCATAGCCCTGATAACGTTGTGGAGGTTTCTTCTCTCAAAGGGGTAAAGGTAAATCAAGTTTGCATTGGCTCTTGCACTAATTCTTCACTTCAAGATTTACTTAAAGTAGCAAGCTTATTAAAGGGCAGAAGAATTAGCGACGACGTTTCTATGTCAATTTCCCCCGGCTCTAAGCAGGTTTTATCGATGCTTTCTGCAAGCGGAGCACTTGCCGATATTTTAGCAGCCGGCGCAAGAATACTTGAATGCGCGTGCGGGCCTTGTATCGGTATGGGATTTTCCCCAAACTCTCAGGGCGTAAGTTTAAGAACCTTTAACCGTAACTTTCTAGGCAGAAGCGGAACTAAGGATGCGGGTGTATACCTCGTTTCCCCCGAAACTGCCGTTGCGGCTGCAATCTTTGGTGAAATTACCGACCCAAGGCTTTTGGGCAAAGCACCGACAATAAAGATGCCCAAAAAATTTAAGATTGACGACAGTGCCGTTGTTAGTCCTGCTAGCGAGGAGGAAGCGGAAAGGATAGAGGTTGTTCGCGGACCTAATATTAAGCCCTTCCCGTCAACGCAACCGCTTAATGATAAAATGGACGTTGCAGTTGGCTTAAAGGTTGGAGATAATATCACGACGGACCATATTATGCCGGCAGGCGCAAAAATTCTTCCTTACCGCTCTAATATTCCCTATCTTTCAAAATTCTGTTTTTCAGTCATTGACGAAGGATTTTATGAAAGGGCGTTGGAACTTAAATCAAGCGTAATAATCGGTGGGGATAACTACGGTCAAGGCTCCTCCCGTGAGCATGCGGCACTCGTTCCGTTGTATTTAGGCATTAAAGCGGTAGTTGCAAAAAGCTTTGCACGTATTCACGTTGCTAACTTAATTAATGCCGGCATTATTCCTTTGACATTTAAAAACGCAAGCGATTACGATGAAATTAGTCAGGGCGACAGCTTATCGCTCGAAAATCTTTTCGCTGGCTTTGAAAAGGGAAAAATTATTCTTAAAAACAACACAACCGGTAAAGAATACGAGGTTAATTGCAATCTTACCGATAGACAAATTAAAATACTTAAAGCAGGTGGGCTTTTAGCCTATACTAAGCAAGGAGAATAATATTTAAAGGAGAATAATATTTAATGGAAAAAATTAAGATGAAAACACCGCTTGTCGAAATGGACGGCGATGAAATGACCAGAATTATTTGGCAACAAATTAAAGACGAGCTTATTCTCCCTTTTGTAGACTTAAAAACGGAATATTATGATTTAGGGCTTCAAAACCGTGACGCAACCAATGATAAAGTAACCGTAGACTCTGCTAACGCAACAAAAAAATACGGCGTTGCAGTAAAGTGCGCAACCATTACTCCCAACAAACAGAGAATGAGCGAGTATAACCTTAAACAAATGTGGAAAAGCCCTAACGGAACTATTAGGGCAATTTTAGACGGAACCGTATTTAGAACGCCCATAACCTTACCCATCATTAAACCCGCGGTTAAAAGCTGGGTAGAACCTATAACTATTGCCCGCCACGCTTACGGTGACGTTTACAAGGCAACGGAGCTTAGAGTTCCAAAGGGAAAGGCAGAAATAGTATTTACAGATGAAAATGGCGTCGAAACAAGGGAAACCGTCTACGAATTTGAGTGCGACGGCGTATTTCAAGGTCAATATAATAAAGATAGCTCGATTAAGTCATTTGCGCGCTCTTGCTTTAATTATGCGATTAATAAAAAGCAAAGCTTATGGTTTTCTACAAAAGACACCATTTCTAAAAAATACGACCAAACCTTTAAGCTTATCTTTGAAGAAATTTATGAAAAAGAGTATAAGGAAGAGTTTGAAAAGCTTGGCATTGAATACTTCTATACATTAATTGATGACGCTGTTGCAAGAGTTATAAGAAGTAAAGGCGGCTTTATTTGGGCGCTTAAAAATTACGATGGCGACGTAATGAGCGATATGATATCAACAGCCTTCGGCTCGCTTGCTATGATGACTTCCGTTCTTGTTTCCCCAGACGGTAATTTTGAATTTGAAGCAGCTCACGGAACGGTAACTCGCCACTATTACAAGCATTTAAAGGGCGAAAAGACTTCAACAAACCCAATGGCAACGATATATGCTTGGACGGGCGCGTTAAAAAAGCGCGGCGAGCTTGATAATCTCCCCGAGCTTACAGAGTTTGGCGACAAGCTTGAAAAAGCATGTATTGATACCTTAATGAGCGGTGTTATGACCAAAGATTTAGTAAATCTTGCCGACGGTTCGATTGAGGTTAAGCCCGTTTTAACCTTGGAATTTATTAAAGCAATTAGAAAAAACTTAGAAAAAAGCTTATAAAAAAACATAAAACACATTAGCAGGGGTTTTTGCAAAAATTGCTTTTTAAAATGTTTTAAAGAGTTTTTAGAAAAAATTGTTTGCTATCGAAAAACCTTAAATAAAACAAAACCTAAAACTAACGCAAAAAGGTGTAAGTTTTAGGTTTTTTCTTTTTAAACAATTATGCAAAAACTAATGAATAATTTGCAAAACAATTCAAATTTGTGCAAAATAAACCTTGAAAAACCAAAATTATTCAACAAAAAGCATAAATTTTCGACAAAGTATTGACATTGAAGAATTGTGAGAGTAGAATATAAATATATTTAAATAATGTATGTTTTTGTTGCTAAATTTAGCATACGTTTGTAAGAATTTGCGTATACGTTAGCCGCAGATGATGGCCGCAAAAATAGCCTTGCATAGCTGCGATAAATATCTGCAAGTAGCACAGCATATCATTAAATAAATGCGGTATATAAGCGGTGCACGTAAACGGTAGGTTTACACCTAAATAAACAGCAATGCATATACCTTGTTTAACGGGAGGGAGCAATGAATATAAACTCACTTGACATCATTTCTTGCGAATTACCAAGCGACGTGCTTGTTCAAAGAAGTGAAATAAAGGATTTTAACGCTAAATCACAACTTATCGTTCACGAATCGCAAGAGGCGATTTTCTTTAAGGAAGGTCAGGCTCTTGACCTATTCCCGTCAGGTCGTCACTCGTTAAACGCAGATAACCTACCCTTTTTTAGAAAGATTTTCGGCAAGATTTTCGGCGGGGCAGATAAAACCCCCTTCTCTTGCGACGTATATTTTATCAATAAGGCATACGCGTTAGAAATTCCTTGGGGCACGGCTAACCCTATAAACGTTACCGACCCCGAATTTAAGTATCCTGTTGGCGTAAGGTCTAACGGTCAAACGGGACTTAGAGTAAAGGACTCCCGCAGGTTTGTTATCAACGTTGTTGGTCAGCTGCAAGAGGTTACCGTTGAGACTGTTAAACGTCAAATAAAGGGTATGCTAATTACCTCTCTTACAAATATTATTGCTGACACCATCGTTACTGAAAAAGTTGGCATTTTGCAGATTGCAACTCAGCTTGAAAGACTTTCTGTTGCAATGCAAAAAAGGCTCAACGAAAAATTAGACGATTTAGGTTTAGAAGTTGTTCTTTTTAATATCGGCACGATATTCGCTTCCGACGAAGATATGGCTAAACTTAAAGCTTCCCGCGAAATGGCGCTTATGGCTCAGGGTGAAGCTGACCGTATGAGAATTTTGGCAGACGCAGAAGCTGAACGTATGAGAAAACTTGGCTATACCTACCAGCAAGAAAAGACCTTTCAAGTTATGGAAACGGCTGCGGCAAACCAATCTACTGGTGGCGGCATGATAAACGCAGGCTTGGGCTTAGGCGTTGGTCTTGGCGTTATGGGCGAGGTAGGAAAGGCTGCCGGCAATGCTATGAACACCAATAACGGTCAAACCAAGGCTTGCCCCAACTGTAATGCTATGGCTCCCGCAACGGCAAAGTTCTGCGCAAACTGTGGAAACGCCTTTCCGGAAGAAAACAAGTGTCCCCATTGTAACGCGCCCGTAGCGGCAGGTGCAAAATTTTGTGCAAACTGTGGCAAATCGCTAGCAGCAGCAGGTGGCTTTTGTCCCGAGTGTGGCAACAGTGTAGAAGCCGGCGCAAAATTCTGCGCAAACTGCGGACATAAGTTTTAATCGATTAGGAGTTTATTATGAGAAAAACGTTTAATTTTCTTGTATGTGGATTATTTGTTCTCATTGCTGCCGTCCTCAACGTTATATTGTTTTTGACTATACCCGAGGGACGTTCGCAAGAAAATGCTTTTTGGCTAATTTGGGCATTTACCTTTCCTGTAAATTTAATTATAGGCATCGTTTCGCTATTGGTTGCAAACAAAAAAGCGGTTGATTCGGTTGTTCGCGTGCCTATGGCAATTACCATCGTTATTGCCGCTTATGCAGTATACGTTTTGTGTGGTTTTTGCTTTTTCTTCTATGCAAAAGTAATTGAAATGGCAACAGCCATTATCGTTGAAGTGGTTATAACCGCTATATACGTTGCCGTATTAGTGTTTACTTTCTTTGGGTTTAAATACATTGAAAGAAACCAAAAGCACACCAAGCAAAAGGTTGCGTTTATAAGATTGTTAAAGGCGGACGTTGAATCTTGTCTTGCGTTTGCAAACGAGGAAACTGCCGTATATATCAAACGTTTAGCAGATAAGGTTCGTTTTAGCGACCCGATGAGTGATGACGCGCTTAAAGATTGCGAAAGGGAAATTTCAGCTTTGGTTATGGGCCTTAGAGTTAGAATGAGAGAAGGTAACAACGCCACGGTTGAACAGGACGTTAAGCAGATTGAAAGCCTACTTGATTACAGAAACGAACGCTGCAAAATCTTAAAATAAAACAACATAGTTCAAGAAATAAAACAATAAAATGCAAGTCAAGGTCATCAAAAAGCCGCGAAAAAGAAAAAAAAGAAGAGAAGTTTTTGTAAGTGATTTAATCTCTTACGCGCTTATCTCGCCTATAATGATAGCTGCAATATGGGTTTGCACTCCGCTATTGATAATTCCAGCGGTTAACGCACCTTGGGATACGATTACGTATGTTGTTGCAGGTATATTAACTTATATTTTTACCAGAAGATTTGCAATAGGGCTTGTGCTTTGCTATAAAGCCTTTGCACCGCTAGACGTTAGGGACCAATGCCGTTTCACTCCAACTTGCTCTACTTATATGTTAATGGCAATAAATAAATACGGTTTAATTATAGGTATAATTAAAGGAATAAGGAGGATTCAACGTTGCAAACCGCCAAACGGTGGCGTTGATTACCCTTAAAATAAAAAAAGAATCTAATTTTATGGAGGATTAAAATGGCACAAATCACCAAAACATGCCCAAACTGTGGTAGCGCAATCAGTTTTGAGGCAAACGCATTGCACGCAACCTGCGGCAGCTGCGACCAATCGTTCAAAGCAACCGAGCTTATGAACCCCGGTGCATCAGCTGCGGATAACGCAATTGTAGAAATGGCAAATATGTTTGCTAACTTTGATTCACCCGAATCTGGCTTAGTATATCTTGAAAGCGTATTTGCTAACTACGACTGGGAAGCTTACTATGATAAGCCCGTTGTTATTATCGACAAAGTTCAACAAATGATTGATAAAAACAACGTTAAAGCAGGCGCAGTTGCTTCTACTTGGTATTTAGACTTTGTAAGTTTGGCTACGCCCCTTACCAAAAAGTTTGAAGGTCTTGAAGTAATCGCTGAAAGAATTGCTTCTAAATACGACCCCAAAGATGCTTCCTTGGCATTAGACGACTTTGGTAAATACAAAGCAGTTGTTAAGGTTTTAGTTGCTGGTAAAGATGCTCTCTTGAAACGTCTTGAAAACGACGTTGAGTTTGCTTCCAAGCTCTCTCTTGATGCAGCTAAACTTAAAGAAATGAAGGATAAGATTAAAGCTGTAAAAGCTTTATACGATACTCTTCCCGCAACCGCTGAGGAAGTTGAGGACCTTGAATTAAGAGGTGTTCCCGCAGTTGTTAAGGCTCTCGATAAGGTTGACGCAGCTTGTGCAGCTGAATACACCGCAAAGGGCATTGATGCTCCTTCTGTTTATGCTGAGGCTGTAAACTCTTTCAAAGCTTCCGGCTCTAACAAGAACGCTGCTCTTTCAATGTTCGAATCTATCAAATATTATAAAGATTCTACCAACTACATTGAAAAAATCAATAAATGGTTCAACTTCAATGGCGAGTTCTATAACTTTGTTGGCAAAAACTTTATCTTTAAGTTAAGACAAGCTGAACAAGAAGGCGAAGAAGGCATCAACCCCGGCGCAAAAGACAAAAAGAGCGCGAAAAAGGGCTCTGCTAAGGGCAAAGGCAAGGGTGAAGAAGCTGAGGTTTACACCGGCGATACTCACGAACTTTATGAAATCGTTGACAACAAACCCCTTCCCGAACCTATGGTTACCAAAATCACCCAAATCCTTACCGTTTACGCTAATAAGCTTTTCTACATCAAAAATGCTAACGTTATTGCTGCGTTCGATTTTGAAACCAAGATGGAAACCGAAATTTACACCGCTAAGAAAGGCGACTTCGGTTTGGACGGCAACTTCTTCTTCAACAAGGGTGAATCTAAACTCTTTATCGTTCACAAGATGAAGGAAGAAAAGGTTGGTTGCTTCAAAAAACTTATCAACAAAATCAAGGCACTCTTCAAGAAGAAGAAAGAAGTTCAGGAAATCAAAAACAGCCTTGCTGTTGTTGAAATCAACCTTGCTGATAATCAGGTTAAAGAGATTATCGAAGCTGCTTACGACCTCTATGCAAATGATTACGGCTACACCGTTAGCGGCAACTACATTTTCTATCTCGTAGCAGAAGACCTCGATAAGAAAGACTTGTTACATAAGAAATCTGTAAGAAGCTACAATATCGAAACGGGCGAAAAGAAGGTTGTTTTAGACGATGCTTACACCGTTAACCGTGTTGTAAATACCAAAGTTGTTTACAGCGTTTTATTCCCCAACAGATATAACAAACAGCTCCGCGTTCACGATATCGAAACGGGCGAAGATATCCTTGTTGAAAACAACATCTACAACTTCTATGATATTTATGGTGGCAAGATTTTCTACACCGTTGGTAATAAGAAGTTTGCTCCCTTGTATTCAAACAACTTTGAAGGCACTGACCGTGTAGAAGTTATGAGAAACTGCAAGAACATCCTTGGTGTTGTTGGCAACTGGATTTACGTTGAAAAATATTCCTCCTTCTATGATAAATACGTAGTAATCAAACTCAGCCTTGACGGCACCAAGACCATCGTTCTTTGCGCTGACTACAAGAGCTCTGTTAAGATTACCGACGAATTCTTCTACTATATCGACGTTAACGGCAACCTTTGCGTTGTTAACGGCAACGGCGGCGGTTATAGCGTTATTGCTGAACAGATTAGCAAAGACAACATTATTTTGGACGACAAGCGCGGCAAGATTTTCTATTTGAGAAAAGAAGTTGTTGGTGCTAAACAGGGCGGCGTTATTAACACTGCAAGAAGAAACTACTCTCTCTATGTTATGGACGTTGATGGCGGCAAGGCACGTAAAGTTTTATTTGACGTAACCGCTATGAAGAACTATGACGGCGACACCTTATACATTAAGAGAAACGAAAGAAGTGCTTTCCTTCTTGAAAAACCCGGTGAAATCACCAAAAAGAAGAAGAAAGACGAAGCTCCCGAAATCACCGTTCGCGACCTCGTTAGATTCTATAAACTCGATAAAGCAACTCTTGCTACCTCTATTGAGCTTACCCTCGGCTTGCCTGGCGAAGCTAAGTATGAAGTTAAAGCAGGTTGCGGTAAGAAGGCTGAAAAGGACGTTCAGTTTGTTGAACTTCCTAGAATTCCTGACTTTATCGAAAACGAAGTAGAATTTGATGAAGACGAAGACCCGTATATCGCAAAAGATGCTCCCGTAGCAGAAGAAAAAGGCGGCGTTTTATCAAAAATCACCGGCAAAGTAAAGGGCATCTTTAAGAAAAAATAGTATTTAGCTGTAAATAGTAAATAACTATAAAAAGCAAAAAAAGGAACAACCTTAGGGTTGTTCCTTTTTATTGTTTACACAAATTAAAACCAGCAAGTAAGGTTCTTGCTATTTTCTTTATTTTTTGGTTTTCTTATTTTTAAGAATTTGTCTAATAATTTTAGTTTGACAGCTTTTGGGGAGTGCGTTTAGAAGCAGTAAAAGGGGGTTGCGGTTAATTTTATACACCTGTTTGGGCTTTTTCTTAGCCAGAATTTTAACCGTCTTATTGGCAATTTTTTCTGCGGGGACGTTGCGTGCTTCCACCTTATCCACAATGCTCTTAAAGCGGGTTGCGTTGCAAGAATACAGTTTAGTGTTTTTGCAAAAATCGTCAAGCGCTTTGGTTGAAACCCCTAGCATACCCGTGTTAACTGCCCCAGGACGCAAAACGGATACTGAAATGCCAAGGAGCTGAACTTCCATTCTAAGTGAGTATGCGTATTTATCTAGTGCGCTTTTAGTTATTGCGTAAATACCGGTAAAGGGGAGAGGTTCAAGGGGTGCTAACTCGCTTGTGGTAATAATAATTTTGCTACCCTGTTTTAAGAGGGGTAAAAACAGCTTATTTACCCTATATGCGCCAAACACGTTGATATTAAAGGCGCGTAAAAAGGCTTGCTCGCTCATTTCAACAAGAGAATCAAGTGAATAAATTCCGGCAAAGTGTAAAATGGCGTAAAGGGTATCGGTCTTTTCACGCACCTTGTCAAAGGCCTTTTTTAAGCTTTCGGTGTCGGTAATATCCGCCTCTATCGGCATAACCCTTGCTTCCGTTTCACTAGCCGACGAGCCTTGCGTTGCGTCAACCTTTTTGTCCATCGCAAACACGTAATACCCTGCGCTTTTTAAAGCAGTGGTAACCGCTTTGCCCATTCCGCCATAAGCACCCGTAACCAAAACGTATTTCATAAAACCCCTATGCGTTAGCTGTAAAATACTTAAAACAAAACCTAACGCGTAAAATAAAAATCATTTGCGTATAGTATACCAAATTAGATGGGGAGAATCAAGAATGTTTAAAGCGAAAATTGTGCATATTATAGCACAAATATTTTAATTAGCATAAAGGCAAAATTATAGTTTTGTTTACAAAAAATATATATAATGGTATGCTTTGTTTAATTATTAATGGATAACTAAATTAAAAAATTTATCTTGAATTATAGGAGCAGGGCTATGTGGAACGGCAAAAATAAGGCGATAACTTTCAGCTTTGACGATGGCACTCAGCAAGACAAAAAAAGTGTAGAAATTCTCAACAAATACAACTTAAAGGCAACGTTTAATCTTAATTGTGCAAAGTTTGGTATGAAATTCCCTTATAAAATGCCAGACGATGGCAAAATTATTGAACGCACCATCATCAACCCCGAAGAAGTTGCGACCTTATATAAGGGGCACGAAATTGCAGTTCACACCCTAACTCACCCCAACCTTTTAGATATGCCCGACTCGTGCGTTGTTTGGCAGATTGAGGAGGATAGAAAAAATTTGGAAAGACTTGTGGGCTATCCGGTTAAGGTTATGGCATATCCTTGCGGTTATATTAACGACCACTTGGTTGACGTTGTAAAAAATCAAACGCAAATTAAGATGGCAAGAACGGTTGACAACACCTACAATTTTGACTTGCAAACGGACCTGCTGCGTTTTAACCCAACCGTGCATATGCGTGAATATACCAAAATGACCAATCTTGCAAAAGAGTTTTTAGAGCTTAAAACGGATACCCATAAACTATTCTTTATTTGGGGGCATACGTATGAATTTGATATGTGTGCGTTTGATTATGACAGGTTTGACGAGTTTTGCAAGATGATTGCTAATAAAGATGACATCTTCTACGGCACTAACAGTGAAGTTTTGTTTTAACCAAAAGCCCGCAAAAAGCAAAGGTTAAAGCCACGTAAAAAGGCTTAATTTGCCTAAAACATACATATTTTTAGCGATTTTAGCAAAAAAAGCAAAAAATTTATCAAAACGCTTGACAAAGCCAAAAGCCTAAATTTATAATTAATTTGATAATTGAATTAAACCGTTGAGAAAGAGTAAGTAAGTTTATTCCCTTTGCCTAAAAGAGAACCGCAGGTGGTGAGATTGCGGTGGTAAACAGTAAACCGAATGGACTTTCGAGGGCAACCAGAAACGCTTAAAATTTTTAAGACACCTTAAAATGCCTTAAAGTGACGTATCAGCGTAGTTTTTAGCGGAGTATGTGCGACGGAGTATGACTCTCCGTAATCAAAGGTCTGCATATGATAGTATGCGTAAGTGGGCTTAATAGCCAAAACGGGTGGTACCGCGGTATTTAGTTTATCGTCCCGAAGAACAGCGTAAAAGCGTTCTTCGGGCTTTTTATTTTTATTGACGTTGGTTTTTTTATTTATATTTAGTTTTGGCTTTTTATTTTTTTTGGCTTAGGGCTTTTATGTTAATAATATAATTAACGTAATAAAAAACATTTTTAAAAATTGCAATTAAAAGGAGATTGTTATGAAAAAAGAAATTCCTTATAAAATATATCTTGAAGAAAAAGAATTGCCTAAACAATGGCTTAATTTAAGGGCTTTTATGGACGTAAAGCCTGCGCCCCTTCTTAATCCTAAAACCTTACAGCCTATGACGGCAGAAGAATTATCGGCTGTTTTTTGCGAGGAGCTTGTTAAGCAAGAGCTTGACGATACCACCCCTTATATCGACATTCCCGATGAGATTAGGGACTTTTATAAAATGTATCGTCCCGCACCGCTTGTCCGTGCATATTGTTTGGAGAAAGCTCTCGGCACCCCCGCTAAAATTTATTATAAGTTTGAGGGAAACAACACAAGTGGCTCTCATAAATTAAACTCGGCAATCGCGCAAGCATATTACGCAAAAAAGCAGGGTCTTAAAGGCGTTACTACCGAAACGGGTGCAGGTCAATGGGGCACGGCGCTTTCAATGGCATGTTCATATTTCGGTTTAGATTGCAAGGTGTTTATGGTTAAATGCTCTTACGAGCAAAAGCCTTTCCGCAGAGAAGTTATGCGCACTTACGGAGCTTCGGTTACCCCCTCTCCGTCAACAACCACCGCTGTTGGTAGACAAATTTTAGAGGAGTTCCCCGGCACTAGTGGCTCGCTCGGCTGTGCTATTAGTGAGGCGGTTGAGGCGGCTTCTACTAACGAGGGTTATCGCTACGTGCTTGGTAGCGTGCTTAACCAAGTGCTTTTGCACCAATCGGTCATCGGTATGGAGGCTAAGGCTGCGCTCGATAAATATGGCATTAAGCCCGATATGGTTATTGGCTGCGCAGGTGGCGGTTCTAACCTTGGTGGCTTGATTGCGCCTTTTATGGTAGATAAAATTCAAGGCAAAACCGATTGCAGAATTATTGCGGTAGAGCCGGCTTCTTGCCCCACTTTGACGCGCGGTAAATACGCATACGACTTTTGCGATACGGGCAAGGTTTGCCCCCTCCAAAAAATGTATACCTTAGGTAGTGGCTTTATTCCGTCGGCAAGCCATGCGGGAGGACTTAGATACCACGGTATGACAAGCACCCTTTCAGAACTTTACCATCAAGGGCTTATGGAGGCAACCTCCGTTGAACAAACGGAAGTATTCAAAGCGGCTCAGCAGTTCGCTAGGGTAGAGGGTATTTTGCCTGCACCTGAAAGTTCGCACGCAATCCGTGTTGCTATTGACGAGGCGCTTAAATGCAAACAAACGGGCGAGGAAAAGACCATACTATTTGGACTTACCGGCACGGGCTATTTTGATATGACTTCTTACAAGAAGTTTAACGATGGCGAAATGAATGATTATATCCCCACCGATGAAGAAATTGCAAAGGCAATAGCAAAGCTTCCTGAAATTAAATAAATTTAAAATACGGCTAATTTGCCGCAGTTAAAAGGTTAAAGAAAAGGTAAATAAACTAAAAAAGGCGTTCTTTTGTTAAAATCGTTGACAGTGGAGCGCCTTTTGTGTTAAAATCATACAAAAATAAAGGCTGTGACGGAAAGGTCTTTGTCAAGCTACCACAGAGAGATGACGGTTGGTGCAAGTCATTGGGGCAAAACAAAAGATGTAGTTCCCGAGCCGAGAGGAAGAAAGCGCACAGCAAACCTAACTATCACGGTTAGCACTATTTCGTTTAGAGCTATCACGTTACTATCACGTTTAGCGCAAACGGTTTGCACTCTTTTAGGCTTTTAGGTTGTTAAGTATCAAACTTTATAAAGTTTATGTTGCTTTGCAACCACCAAAAGCAAACTCGCCAGTAGAGCCTCTCCGTGTCGTCGCGTAAAGGCGTAAAGGCTTCGGCTTTAAGAGGTCCTTGTATATAGCAAGGGCAATTTGAGTGGCATCGCGGGTTAATATAGCTCGTCTCAAAGTATGAGACGGGTTTTTTTGTTTTTTTACTGCGATTTTTAATTGTCGTTAAAAGATTGTCATTTAATTGCGGCTTTAATAGCAAAAGTTGCCAAAAAATTATTAATTACATAAGCTTATAAAAGCTTTATCACCATAAACTTTACCTTTTACCGTAAGGCATAGGGCATGAACACAAAGAGGGAGTCATTATGAACACAAAGGACTTGGAATTTAAGATTTTAGAAATGGCACAACGTATCAAGACGTTGAGAGAAATCGAGGGGCTTTCCCTTGAAGAAATGGCTCAAAAGGTGGGCGTTTCTACTGCGGAATATATTGAGTGCGAAAGCGGAAAGGGGGACTTAAACTTTGCCTTTCTTTATCGCTGTGCCGCAGCCCTTAACGTTGACGTAACCGATATTATCGACGGCACTAGCCCCAAACTTGCCGGATATACCGTTACTCGCCGTGGCGAAGGGCAGGAAATTCAAAAGGCGCACGGTATGACCTATTTTAACCTTGCAGCTGCATTCAAAAAGCGTATTGCAGAGCCTTTATACGTTGTTGCAGACTATATTGAGGGAGCTGACCAAAAGGAAATTGAACTCACCACCCACGAAGGTCAGGAATGCGACATAGTCGTTTCGGGTGCATTAAAAGTTCAAGTTGGCGACCACGTTGAAGTCTTGCACGAGGGCGACAGCATTTATTACGATTCCTCTAAACCCCACGGTATGATAGCCGTTGAGGGTAAGGACTGTGTTTTTTATGCAATCGTTCTTAACCCCTCGGGCGCACCGATTGATAGATTAGTTCATGCCGGCACAAGAAATATTACCTTTAATGCGGCAAAGAAAACGGAAAAGGGCGCTCGCAAGAGAGTTTGGGAAGATTTTGTTATCCCCACCGAAAACGAGCAAGGTAACTTGACTGCAATCGATTTTAAAAATCAAGATAAATTTAACTTTGCATTTGACGTAGTTGATAGGCTTGGCAACGAACAGCCTGAAAAAACGGCAATGCTACACATTTCTAAGGACAAAACGGAACGCAGAATTTCCTTTGCGGAATTAAAACGTGCTTCTTCGCAAACGGCAAACTACTTTAAGTCGCTCGGCATCAAAAAGGGCGATAAGGTTATGCTTATCTTAAAACGTCATTATCAATTTTGGTTTATAATGGTTGCTTTGCACAAAATTGGTGCAATCGCAATCCCTGCGACAAATCAGCTTAAAGAGCACGATATTACTTATAGACTTAACAAAGCGGGTGTAAAAATGATTGTCTGCACACCGGACGATGGCGTTCCCGCAGAGGTTGAAAAGGCAAAGGAAAACAGCCCTTGCTTAGAAACTATGCTTATAGTTAACGGCAAGAGAGAGGGTTGGAAAAACTTTGACGAGGAATACCCCCTTTATACCGGCAAGTTTGAACGCACGGTAGACTCTCCTTGTGGCGAGGATACTATGCTTATGTATTTTACTTCCGGCACGACTGGCAACCCCAAGATTGCAACGCATAATTATAAATACCCCTTAGGTCATTTTATAACGGCAAAATATTGGCATTGCGTAAATCCTGACGGCTTGCACTTGACCATTTCCGACACCGGTTGGGCAAAGGCTGCGTGGGGTAAAATCTATGGTCAATGGCTGTGCGAAGCAGGGCTTTTCATATACGACTTTGATAGGTTTGATGCAAACGATATTATGCCTATGTTTGCAAAATACGGCATAACCACCTTCTGCGCACCACCTACAATGCTACGTATGATGATTAAGCAAGACCTTTCTAAATTCGACTTGTCCTCTATCGAACATATGTCTACCGCAGGCGAGGCGCTTAACCCCGAGGTTTTCAAGCAGTTTGAACTTGCCACCGGCTTAAAGATTATGGAGGGCTTTGGTCAAACGGAAACTACCGTTGCGCTTGCAAACCTTGCCGGCACTACCACAAGACTTGGTTCTATGGGTAAACCCGTTCCTCTATACGATATTAAGCTTGTTAACAACGAGGATAAAGAGGTTGCCAAAGGTGAAGTTGGCGAAATTGTAATCAACGTAGCAAACGGCCACCCTTGCGGTTTGTTTAAGGGATATTATAAGGACGAAGAAAAGACGGCAGAAGCCTTCCGCAACGGCTTGTATCACACGGGCGATACCGCTTGGCGTGACGAGGACGGATACTTTTGGTACGTTGGCCGTGTTGATGATTTAATTAAATCTTCCGGCTACCGCATTGGACCGTTTGAAATTGAAAACGTTATTATGGAACTTCCTTACGTTTTAGAGTGCGGCGTATCGGCTGAGCCTGACGAGGTTCGTGGTCAAGTGGTAAAGGCAAGCATAGTGCTTGTTAAGGGCACCGAGCCAACCGAAGCGCTTAAAAAGGAAATTCAAGAATACGTCAAAGTGCATACCGCACCCTATAAGTATCCTAGAATTATAGTTTTCCGCGACGAATTGCCTAAGACAACTAGCGGCAAAATTATGCGCAACAAGTTGTAAGATAAAAAAATCAGCCATAACGTTTACTTTTTATTAATTTTGATATAAAATTTTTGTGAATTAGCATTTTTTCTTCAAAAAAATTTCAAAATAAGTATAGCGTAAAGTAAAAAGTTATGGTAAAATAATTTCAAGGTAGCTTTTAAACTAGGGCTGCCACCAAAATTAAAAATTTATTCCATAGGAGGATAGAAAAATGAACAAGTATAAAGGCACACAAACTGAAAAGAATTTAGAAGCTGCTTTTGCAGGCGAATCTCAGGCAAGAAATAAATATACCTACTTTGCATCAGTTGCAAAAAAAGAAGGTTACGAGCAAATCGCTGCAATCTTCTTAAAGACTGCTGAAAACGAAAAAGAACACGCAAAGTTGTGGTTCAAAGAACTTGCTGGTATCGGCGACACTTCCGCTAACCTTGCTGCTGCCGCAGAGGGTGAAAATTACGAATGGACCGATATGTATTCGGGCTTTGCAAAGACGGCTGAGGAAGAAGGCTTCCCCGAACTTGCTGCAAGATTCCGTCTTGTTGCCGCTATCGAAAAGGCACACGAGGAGCGTTATCGCGCACTTCTTAAAAACATCGAATTGGCAGAAGTATTTGCTAAGTCGGAAGTTAAGGTTTGGGAATGCCGTAACTGCGGTCATATCGTAGTTGGCACCAATGCACCTAAGCTTTGCCCCACTTGCTTGCATCCTCAGGCTTACTTTGAACTTCGTGAGGAAAATTACTAAGATTTATACCTTATTGGAAGTAGAGAGTATATTAATTTTATTAATAGTCAATAAGCTATTAACGTTAATTAGAAAACGCCGTCAAACGACGGCGTTTTTATTTTGTTTTTTAGCTTTTTTGGATAAAAATTCTTTCAGCTTTACACGTATAAAATTAAACTCAACAAGCGAAAAACCAACGTAAAGTCCGCTGTTAAACACAACCATTAAACCGCTTGTGATTAAAAGTGTCCAAAAATTGCCAAGGACTGACAGTAAAAGCTTTTCTGTCATTATGCCAAAGATTATCGTTGGCACAAGCAGCGCGGCGGCGGATAGTAAAAACTTTATATATTGCGGTTTTTGCACACAGTTTTTTTGCAGTAAAACTAAGTTCAAAATGGTGCTTAGCCCATAAACGAAACTAAACCCAACAAGAAGGGCATATATGCCTATATACTTAGGCAAAAACCAAATGGATAGCAGCATAAACACACCGCTTATTATGTAATAAATTAGAGTTTTATGCTCTAAACCAATGGAGTTTAGCATACTTGTCGTTATGTTAGAAAGTGCCATAAAAATCATCAAAAAGCAAGATGCAGTTAAGTATTTGCCGCACTCGTGTCCGCCAAAGAGTAGAATGCCTAATTCTTCACCGCACACAAAAAATACAGGGATAAATAGACAGGTCAAAAAGGTAGTAAATTTTAACGCCTTTTCAATATCGCGCTTTAAGTAATAGTGCCGTTTTTTATAAAAGTTTTCGGCAATTTCAGGTATTAAAACAAGCGTAAAGGAGCCGATTAGCGTTGTTGGTATAAACAAAAGGGGAAGCGCTTGACCTGCTGCCGCACCAAACGCGCTCATTGCCGCCCCCTCGCTCATACCTGCGGCAACAAGGCGCAAGGGTAAAATTATAGACACTAGGGACGTTGCAAGCGAGGTTGCCGTCCGCATAGCCGTGATGGGCGAGGAGGAAGCTATAAGCGGTTTAAGCTCGCTTTTGGGGTTTTTAAGCTTGTTTTTGCGCAGAAAAAACACCACCGTTGCAAGCGTAAATGAAAAAATATACGAAACTAGCACGGCAATGCCTGCACGGAAAGCACCGCTATATACGTCGGTTGCAAAGTTAATTAAAATTACACCGACTACAATCATACAAGCTTCTTCTAAAAGTTCAATTATACTGTAAGGCAAAAAGTCTTTGTTGCCCCAAAAAACCCCTCTTAACACAGCGTAAACGGAGGTGAAAACTAGCCCCGGCAAAACTACAAAAAAGATGTTTAGCGCTCTGTCGTCGGCAAACAAAAAGGTAAGTTTTCCGCCTATAAGGTAAAACAGTATGCAAACGGGCACGGCTGTAAATAGTGTAACGGCAAGCCCTGCGGTAATTATTTTATGGACCTTGTCGTTTTTGCCTTCTGCTTTGTATTTTGTCATAAGGCGCGATACCGTAACGGGCGTTCCTGAGCAGCACACAGTTAGCAAAAGGGCAAAAACTGATAGTGCCACTTGATATAGCCCAAGCCCCTCTGCGCCAACAGTTCGCGATAAATAAATTCTATATAAAAAGCCTAAAAACTTTTCGCAAACGGAAAAGACCGTTACGATTGCCACAGTTTTAAAAAATTTGCCCAAAGCGTCCTCCTTTCCGTTTAAGCACACTAAGGCTACCAAAACCCATTGACTATTTAGTCATTGGCTTTAAACCCTCAGCTGTTTCATTTTAGCCACACAAAAACCAAGCGAGAGTGCGGCTTCTCTTAGAGTATTGTATTCGCTAAGCTGCTCAAATATTATATGGCAAAAAACTTTTTAGTATAGCTTTTGTTTATAACCTTTCTTTTAACCTTTTTATTGACTTTTTATATAATTTAAAGTAAAATAAAAAGGTATGATAATCGTCGGCTTTGACCCCGGTCTTGCAACGCTTGGTTACGGGGTAATTAGAAAGGAACAAGGGCGCAAGCCCGAAATGGTCGATTACGGCATAGTTTCTACCCCTAAGGAAGAAAATTTAGCCGTCCGTCTTTGTATGCTTGAAAAGGGCGTAAAGCAAATTATCGACACCTTTAAGCCGGACGAGATTGCTATTGAGGAATTGTTTTTTGCAAAAAACGTAAAAACAGGTATTGCCGTTGCGCACGCAAGGGGCGTGGTATTGCTTACCGCCGTAAAAGAGTGCGGGCAAATTTTTGAATACACCCCTTTGCAAATTAAGCAAGCCCTTACCGGTTATGGTAGGGCGGATAAAAACCAAATACAACAAATGGTAAAGTCCTTTTTGAACTTAAAATCAATTCCTCGCCCAGACGACGCAGCCGACGCATTGGCAGTTGCACTTTGTCATGCGCAGACAAACAAACTTGGTGGGTTGTTTAGAATTTAATTAGTGGCACACGTTAAGGTTATTTAGTTAAGTGTGGGTAAATAAGAGCTGTCTTAAATAAGTGCGCAAAGCAAAATAAAAAACATAAAGGTTAAAAATATGATTGGATACATTAAGGGCGAGGTTATCTCTGCGGAAAACGGAACGGTTTTACTTCTTAACAACGGTATAGGTTTTTCGGTTACATGCTCGGCAGAAGCGTTTAATATGCTTATGCAAAATGGACAAGGTGCCGTTTATACGTATATGGCTGTCAAAGAAGACGACGTTTCCCTTTACGGCTTTATCAGCCTTGAAGAAAAGAAAATGTTTTTGCAGTTAATCTCCGTGTCGGGTGTTGGTCCAAAAATGGGCATTGCAATACTTTCTGGCATGGGTTTATCGGAACTTGCCTTAAAAATTGCTACCTCCGATATTAAAGGTCTTTCTAAGGTTAAAGGGCTTGGTAAAAAAACTGCCGAGCGCATTATAGTAGAGCTTAGAGAAAAGATGGGGGCTTTCGATGACGAAACGGGCGAAATTGTTACCGTTAAAGAGGTTGCAAAGCAAGAGGAAGAAAACGAAGATGCCGTTGTTGCCCTTATGAGTTTGGGCTTTACCAAGGCAGAATGCGTCAAAGCATTGCAGTCGGCAAAGGCAGAGGGCGCAAAAACTATTCAAGAGCTAATTTCCTTTGCGCTTAGAAGTATGAAATAAAGCATAAGATAAAGTTTTAGATAAAGCATTAGATAAGGTGGTATTATGGAAGAAGAAACCAGATTAGTTACTAGCACTCAAAATTTGGGTGATAGTGAAATAGAAAACGTCCTCCGTCCAAAATCAATGGAGGGATACGTTGGGCAAGAAAAGGCAAAAGATAACCTTGCCGTAGCAATTTCTGCCGCAAAAAAAAGAAGCGATGCGCTAGACCACGTTTTACTTTACGGCCCCGCAGGTCTTGGTAAAACCACACTTGCGCACATTATCGCAAACGAAATGGGCACGGGCTTAAAGGTAACTAGCGGCCCTGCAATCGAGCGCGCGGGCGACTTGGCGGCAATACTTACCAACCTTAACGAAAATGACATTTTATTTATTGATGAAATTCACCGCTTAAACCATAACGTAGAAGAAATTTTATATCCTGCAATGGAGGACTATACTCTCGACTTTATTATCGGTAAGGGCCCCTCTGCACAAAACGTGCAGCTGCCACTGCCTAAGTTTACGCTAATTGGCGCAACTACTAAGGCAGGTATGCTTTCTTCGCCGCTGCGTGATAGGTTTGGTATGATACTCCGCCTTGAAACGTATACTGTGGACGAGCTTTGCGAGATTGTCGAGCGTGCTGCAAAAATGCTTGGCGTATCCATCGAGCACGATGCCGCTTTTGAGGTTGCAAAACGTTCCCGCGGGACACCACGTATTGCAAATAGACTACTTCGTCGTGTGCGTGACTATGCAGACGTAAAGGGGCATACTTCCGTTCAACTTTCCGATGCGCGCGGTGCCCTTAAAATGATGGAGATTGACGAATTTGGTTTAGATGCCGTCGACCTAAATTTATTAAGGGCTATGGCGGAAAAATTCAATGGCGGACCTTGCGGCCTTGACACCATTGCTGCAACCATTAACGAAGACAGCAACACCATAGAGGACGTTTACGAGCCATATCTACTTCAACTTGGCTTTATTGCACGCACGCCGCGCGGCAGAGTTTTATTGCAAAAGGGCTACGAGCATATTGGCTTAACTATGCCAGAGCTTGCACGTCGTAAGGCAAAAGAAGCCGGCGTTATTGATGCTGATTAGGTTATCACGGGCTTATTTAGCGCGTTTAGCTAAGCCTAATTTTAAAAAACTATTTTTAAAAATCTATTTTAATAAAACTAACCTAAAATTTTTATAAAACGGGACTTACATACAATTAATGAAGACAAGTGATTTTGATTTTTATTTGCCTGAGGAGCTTATTGCGCAAACTCCTGCCGAGCCGCGCGACACTTCAAGGCTATTGGTATACGATAGAGCAAGCGACAGCGTTCATCACAAAATTTTCCGTGACGTAGTGGATTTTTTGCGACCGGGCGACTTGCTTGTTAGAAACAACACAAGGGTTTTGCCTGCGCGTATGTTTGCCTATACCAAAAATGGCGGCAGGGTGGAGGTTTTACTTCTTAAACGGTTTGATTTGACCGAGTGGGAAGTTTTGGTTAAGCCGGGCAAAAAGGCAAAGCCGGGGGTAGAATTAGTTATTTCTCCCGAGCTTAAATTGACCGTTCTATCCACCATTGAAGAAGCTGGCAGCCGCCGTGTTAAATTTACCTTTGACGGCGTGTTTGAGGAGGTTATTTCCCGCGTAGGTGAAATGCCCCTTCCGCCATACATTACTGAAAAATTAAAAGACCGCGAAAGATACCAAACTGTTTATGCAAAGGTTGACGGCTCTGCCGCTGCACCAACGGCTGGCTTGCATTGGACAGAGGAGCTTTTGCAAAAGGTTAAGGATAAGGGTGTAGAGATTGTAGACGTGCTTCTGCACGTCGGGCTTGGGACTTTTCGTCCAGTCAAGGCTGACGATATAACCGAGCACCATATGCACGCAGAGTATTTTGAAATAAGCGAAGAAAGCGCGCAAAAAATTAATGCGGCAAAAAAAGAGGGTAGGCGCATTATTGCCGTTGGCACAACGGCTGTCCGCACCCTTGAAAGCGGTGCTGACGAAAATGGCTTTGTCAAGGCACAAAGCGGCAATACCGATATTTTTATTTATCCGCCCTATAAATTTAAGTGCGTTGACGGCTTGATTACCAACTTCCACTTGCCTAAGTCCACCCTTTTAATGCTAGTATCCTCTCTTGCATCAAAAGAGAAAATATTACAGCTTTATAACACTGCCGTAAGCGAGGGGTATAGGTTTTTTTCCTTTGGCGATGCTTGTATGATTTTATAAACGTCGTTAGACTGCGTTTACTTTCTGCACTGCGGACTTCGATGACCAGCAAGGTCAATCTCACCCCACAGCTTGCCGAGCCTTGTCTAACACCTTTTGTGGACGTCAATAACTAAAACTTAACAAAAACCATAAATTAAACACTTATACAAAATAAAAACTATGGAAAAATTTTATTACGAACTTATAAAACAAGATAGTAAAACGGGTGCGAGGGTAGGTATTTTACATACCCCTCACGGCGATATTCACACGCCCACCTATATGCCCGTAGGCACGCAAGCCACCGTTAAGGGTGTTATGCCGCGCGACTTAAAGGAAGCAAAGAGCCAAATTATTCTTGCAAACACTTACCACCTTTATATGCGCCCGGGCGACGAAATAGTTAAAAAGGCGGGTGGCTTGCATAAGTTTATGGCTTGGGATAGACCTATTTTAACCGATAGCGGCGGATTTCAAGTTTTTTCTCTGGCTAAACTAAACAAGATTAAAGACGACGGCGTTTATTTTAATTCGCACGTTGACGGAAGTTTGCATTTTATTACGCCCGAAAAGGCTATTGACATAGAAAATAACCTCGGTGCA
>JAZSKW010000019.1:0-2241 GCA_045535015.1 Christensenellaceae bacterium | reverse complement strand
CGCAAGTTACCCAAGACCATTTGGAATTATTTGCTGTTGTCAAAAATAAATGCATCGCGGAAAAAATAGACCTACTTATTTTAGACGAGATTGTTGGTGCTTGTGATAAAGGCGTCTTCGATAAAGAAGCATTGCTTGATTTTGTGAAAAACAAGCCCCAAAATTTAGAAATTGTTATGACGGGTCGCAACCCTTTTCCTGAATTAGTGGAGCTTGCAGATTACGTTTCAGAAGTTTGTAAGCGTAAGCATCCTAAGGATAAAGGGATTATGGCTCGCAAAGGAATTGAGAGGTAAAAGAATGGAATTACAAAATGTTTTGCCTGCGGATATTGAAAAGCGCAGTATGGAAATTATTGGCGAGGAATTGGGACAAATTCATATTGACGAAGAAAAACTGGATATCGTAAAACGTGTTATCCATACTTCCGCAGACTTTGACTACGCGCGTACCTTACTTTTTTCTGAGAATGTAGTTGAAAAAGCTTTAGAAGCTTTGAAAAAAGGTGCAACTATTGTGACTGATACTAATATGGCTTGCACTGGTATTAACAAAATGGGATTGAACAAATTGGGTGCGAAAGCAGTATGCTTTATGGCAGATGCTGACGTAGCAAAACGTGCCAAAGAAGCTGGTTCCACTCGTGCAGCAGCTTGTATGGAAAAGGCTTGTGAATTTGAAGGACCTGTTATCATTGCCGTAGGTAATGCTCCCACCGCATTAGTGCGTCTTGACGAATTGGTTAAGGAAGGCAAGATTAAACCGGAGCTTGTAATTGGTGTACCTGTTGGTTTCGTCAACGTGGTAGAGTCTAAGGAAATCATTATGCAAACTGGCGTACCTTACATTGTAGCGAGAGGACGCAAGGGCGGTAGCAATGTAGCTGCTGCAATTTGCAATGCTTTGATTTATAAATTGGTGGAGCGATAAAAATATTAAAGTTTTTTGTACACTATTCTCTGTTAAAAACTTTACACTTATTTGCTGAATTAAATCTTGAAAAACAAAATATTGCATTTTGCTTGACTGTTGTACACGAAAAGAGTAGAATTACCACAATAGCTTTTGAACACAAAGGCGTAATCTATTTTTGCAGGTGAATTAAAATGGACATTGTTTTGAAAAACACTGCAGTTGAATACGGCTACTTTGCACCGGTCTTTAGAAACTACTTTAGCACCGGCTTTTTTGCTTGCCAAAATTCATAATGCAGTTGTATCGTAAACAGTGCCTTTTTAGGTGATAGGTTTTAATCACCACAACAGATATGTTTTTTACAAGGGCTCTCTTACGAGAGCCCTTTTTAATTTTAAGCGAGCGGCGATACATTACCTAGGGAGGTAAATAATCGTGGTGGTAAGTTTAAAGAAAAGTACTAAAAGCATCATCTGCATAGTAAAATTTTAAGCTTACATGAACAACAAAGGAGAGAAATTTTTATGGTAATCGTATTCAAACCCAATGCACCCCAAGAAACTAAAGCTGGTATTAAACAAAAACTTGAAAATCAAGGCTATATGATAAATGAAATTACCGGTATCGGTAATACTATTTTCGGTATTATTGGTGACACCAGCGCGCTGGATATTAACCAATTGCGTATTTATGATTGCGTAGAAAAAGTTCTGCGTGTATCCGAACCCTTCAAACGTGCTAACCGTGCTTTCCATCCGGAAGACAGCATCATCAATGTGGTCGGAGTTCCCATTGGCGGTCGCAAGATTCAAGTTATGGCAGGTCCCTGCTCCGTAGAAAGTGAAGAGCAAGTAATCGCAGTTGCTAAATCCGTAAAAATGGGCGGCGCAAGCTTGCTTCGTGGTGGCGCGTTCAAACCCAGAACTTCCCCCTACAGCTTCCAAGGCTTGAAAGAATTAGGTCTTGATTATCTGAAAGCTGCTCGTGAAGAAACCGGTCTTCCCATCGTAACTGAAATTATGAGCGCTGATAAAATTGAACGCTTCGTAGAAGACGTTGACGTAATCCAAGTAGGCGCACGCAATATGCAAAACTTCGAGCTTTTGAAAGAGCTTGGCAAAACCCGCACTCCTATTTTGCTGAAACGTGGTCTTTCTGCAACTATTGAAGAATGGATTATGTCCGCAGAATATATTATGGCTGTCGGTAACGAAAACGTTATCCTGTGTGAACGTGGTGTTAGAACTTTTGAAACCTTCAACCGCAACACTTTAAGTCGGAGGCCCGGTCTTGAAGACAAACTGGTAAGACAACTCCTTGGCTCAC
>JAZSKW010000012.1:0-53902 GCA_045535015.1 Christensenellaceae bacterium | reverse complement strand
ATGGCTACGATCCGACTTGGTTCTTTTTTTCGTTAAATATTAAATTATACAAAGTCTTTTGAATAATAGATGAAAAGATAAACTTTTAATCTTTATAAACTAAGCACCTTTCTTAAAAAACCTAACGGCAAGTGCCGTCATATCGTCCTTGCTCTTTCCGCCATTAAGCTCGGTTGCCTTTGCAAGCAAGCCGTCAGTCAAAGCTTGTGGGTTTTTCGCAGGTGCGCCCCTTAGATAATCAATCAAATCGCCAGACGAACCAAAAGCGTCGCTTATGCCGTCTGTTACAAGCAAAATCATATCTCCATCATCAAGTGGGGTAGAGCATACGGCAGGCTTCAATTCGTCTAAAATTCCTATTGGCAAGGAATTGCCTTCAACAATCTTTATGCCGTTTTCATTAATAATAAAGCCGTAAGGACTGCCGTATTTTATAAAGTCGGCAGAACTGTTTTTTAAATCTATGACAGAAATATCAAGTGCGGTAAAGCTGTCCTCGGTATTTATTGCCAAAAGCTTATTTACAGTGCTTAAAATCAACTGCCCCGATAGCCCCGCCTTATAAAAACTTTCTATTAAAGAAAGTGATGCCGATGCAACAGCTTCCGCTTGCTTACCGCTACCCATGCCGTCGGATAGGGCAACAAGGAATTTTTCTTCGCTAATTCTTGTTACAGAGTGTGTATCTCCGCTAATTTCCGAGCCGTCCTTAGTGCGCTTAGACAAGCCAAACACGGCATCAAAATCAACCGCTCGCTTTAAATGTAAATAGAATTTATCCTCGGTTATAGCAACCCTATCACATATATCCATTGGCATACTTAGCGTATCGCTAACCACCTTTTGCAAGTGATTAAGCGCAACCTCGTTAGAAGCAAGTATCATACCCACCGACAGCCGTTCTCGCTCTCCGTAAATCAGCAATTCGCTTACTGGAAAGCCTTTTTTAAGCAAATTATTTGAAAGCAACCGCTCCAAACGACTTTGATATTTAAGCAAGGCTCCGCTCTCTAATGCAAGCGAGCGCAAAATCTCCGCTATACCGCTAGCTTCGTCTGCAATAAGCTGTCTACCCTCGGTAACGTTTGCATTTTGCAATAGATAAGCTCGGTATTCACCAAGCAAGCGGTTTAAGCCGTAAATTATATCGTTTGGGTGCAAGCAGCTTTCGCTAAGCTCTTTGGGAAAATCAATTAAGCTCAGCTTCCCCTTAGCAAAACCAATATCAATAACTTTTGATAGTCCTTGACTAACTTTAACGTTTGAAGCATTGCATTGCTTATAGTGTGCGCACTGCTCGCACACGGACGACTTAATACTGTTTTCCATAATTTGTTTGGCTTTATCCTCGGTGAGCGCGGTTTTCTTAAAAGCCGTCCAAGCGGAAGACATTTCGCTAAAAACCCCCGACAGTTCGTAAAGCTTGTTTGAAAGCATCAGCCTGTTGCGGTTTATAGCTTGCCTAGATAGCTGCTTTTCGCGGAAGGAATATAACTTTTCCTTTAATTTTTGCAATGGGATAGTGGGTATAAGGCAAAAAACGACAACACCGCAAAAAACTGGTAATAGCGATAAAAGGGAATAATTTGTGTAAATGGAAAAGACAAATTGCAAAAGGTAGTCAGCCACCAAAATTGCAAGGGCTGCAAGATAACGGGAAATAGAGGTTAAGCCCTCGGCAAAAAGCCCCCAAACAAGAAAAACTGAAACGTAATTTAGGTCGCCGTAAAAAATTGCAAGACTAATGCCGAGTGTTGCAGAAACAACCGTAGCAATGCCCGTCTTAAACAAAAAGCAGCTTAAAAGAATTAAAAAGACGGAAAAGCCTTTCCAAACGTCAGGTGTAATAAGGTTACAAACGCAAACGCCAACGACAACCAAAGCCGCCGCAACGCAAGCAAGCTCTTCCTTTGAAAGCTTAAATTTTAAGCCCTTTTCCGCAACAGCCTTACCGGCAATGGTAAGAATAACGGTTAAAAAAACAACCGCAATCGATACAAAAACGCGTTTATCAAACGCCACTTGCACCGAGGTATCGCCAAGTATCAAATATCCCAAAACAGATGCGATTGCAAAAAGAATAATCTCGTATTTAGGCAGTATTTTCAATTTTTTATAAATGGAAAAAACTATAACGTTTATTCCTGCACCTATTGCCGCCGCACCCAGCAAGCCCATTTTGCCGGTTAATAGAAATGCGCACAAAAAAAGTGCCGCTGAAACTATGGGCGAAGCCCCAAGCGATAGTCCCGCCACAAGCGGCGCAAACGAATATGGGTAAACGTCTTTTTCTAAGTAGTTAAAAAGTAAAAATACAAAGGTTAAAGAAAGGTATTTTAAAACGTTCAAATAATCAAAGGCTTGTTTTTTTATCAGCATAATAGTCCCTTTTGCATTGTGAATATATCAATTTTGTGAAACTAACTATATTGTAAATAAAGTAGCATAGTGCAAAATGACGCATCTTGCCGAATACAATCAAAAAAAGCCAAAAATTTTCCTATAATACGTAGTTTAAGTATAATCATTGTTTAGTAGCATATTTTCATTAAAGTTTTAAGCATCAAAAACAAAAAACACACGCATAGTCAGTCAATTTTTAACTAGCGTAATAATTAGAAAATTATCTAGTTCTCTTTTTTAAATGTCAATTTGATTAACACACCAACTTGAATAATTTTCAAGTGCTAAATTTGTTAAAAAGTAATACGAATATTAAATTCGTGTGGTATAATCTACATGTATTTTAGGGAGATTATTATGGAAAATAATTTTGGTAATTTTTTAAAACAAAAACGACAAGAAAAAAATTTAACTCAAAAAGATTTAGCAAAAAAGTTATTTGTATCGGAATCTGCTGTTAGTAAGTGGGAAAAGAATATTGCTCATCCAGATATAACATTGTTGCCCACACTATCAGATATATTAGGAGTTACTGAGCACGAACTAATAACAGCAAGTATTGATAAACAATTAAGAGTAGAAAAGGTGCAAGCAAAAAAATGGAGAACATTAAGTTTTTCTTGGAGTTTGTTTTTCTACATCTCTTATGTAATAGCAATTATTTCTTGTTTTATTTGTGATTTAGCAATTAATAACGGACTAACTTGGTTTTGGATTGTATTTTCAGCATTACTGCTTGCTTTTACTTTTACAAACCTTCCAAAACTTATTAAAAAAAATAAACTAATTTTGTTGCCACTTTCAATGTATTTATCTCTGTGTTTACTTTTAGGCGTTTGTTGTTTATACACAGATGGAAATTGGTTTTGGGTTGCATCGCTTTCAGTTTTATTTGGATTAGTTGTTGTATTTACACCAATATACATTTCAAAATATAAAGTTTTTTCAAAAATAAATAAGTTTAATGATTTTATTTCTATTGGAATTGATTTTGTTATGCTAAATTTCCTTTTAATTGTTATATATTCTTTTACCATCGTAAATGGATATACACATAATAATTGGTATTTAAAAATTGCACTTCCAATAGTTCTTATCGTTTATTTATTCATAAATATATTACTTTCAGTTAGATTTTTAAAAATCAATCGATTATTAAAAACAAGCATTATATTATTTTTAATAGATATTTTATATTTTATTGTTCCTTTTATAAAAGTTGATAATATTAATGTGCAAGAAGAAATAAATCAAATAAATATTTTTAAAGCGAATTTTTGTAATTGGAAGACCGATTACCCAATGACGAACAATATTCACTGTATAATATTTTTAACAATAATGACTTTGTCTATTATATTTTTTATAACCGGTTTAACTAGCTATTTGAAAAGGAAAAACAAAGTTTAAATTGTTACATAATAAACAACACTTTATCAAAATAGATAAGGTGTTTTTATCATTACACTAGTTTCAAAGGGCATAACCCGTTGGTGTTTTTTTTGTATGACTTTAACTATGCAAAAGGCATAAAAAGCCGAAGAATAACGATACTAACTGTGTTTAAGGTTATATAATTATGCAGTTAGTTAGAAAAAACAAAATTCTTGGCGGTTCTTTTACGCTTGCAATGGGAACGTTTATGGCAAAGCTAATAGGCGCAATATACCGTATTCCATTGACAAATATGCTAGGTAGCTTTGGGCTTGGCTTATACCAAATGATATTTCCGGTTTATTCCGTTTTGCTAGATTTTTCGGGTGCAGGCGTGCCTAGTGCACTATCAAGGCTTATCTCGTCAGTCGTGTCTAACGAAAAGGAGCAAAAAGCCGTCCAATATCTAAGCGTAAGTATAAGAATTTTTATTTTAATGGGAATAGTCGGCAGTTTAATAATGGCTATCGGTGCCAGTCCACTCTCGAAAGCACAGGGCAACGGAGGGGCAACACAAGGTTATCTATTTTTGTCGCCGTCAGTTTTACTCGTGTGCGTGTTGTCGTGTTTTAGGGGATATTTTCAAGGTTTTTTGAATATGAAACCAACGGCACTCTCTCAAATAACAGAGCAGCTAATAAAACTGCTTTTTGGGCTGTTATTTGTATCGTTATTGCTGCCCAACGTAAAACAAGCGGTTGCAGGCGCAACGTTTGCCATAACCCTTTCGGAACTTGTTGCACTAATTCAGCTATATATCACTTACAAAAAGCGGAAAAAGGAAACAAATTTTTCGTGGGTAAATAGTAATGACGGCAAAAGTATGGGTAAGATTAAAAGAATATCGCTATTAAGTCAGCCCATAAAAGAGTTTAAAAGCATTGCAAAAAAGATAATAAAAACAACAATTCCAATCACTCTAACTGGCATAATTATACCCATCTCGCAGGTGATAGACAGTTTGCTGATAATAAATCTTTTATCAACCTACCGCACGGACGCAACCTCACTTTACGGTTTACTAACAGGTGTAGTCGCCACAGTAATCAACCTACCGGTATCGTTATGCTACGGCATTGCAACCACCACAATACCCACCGTGTCTGCATTAAAAACGGAGGAGGCAAAAAGAAAAACGACTGTAAAATCACTTCTTCTAACGGCTATTTGCGCTCTCATATTTTCGGTTGCCTGTTTTTTGCTTGCAAGACTTGCCGTTGGGGTGTTATTTCGCAATTTAAGCTTAGAGGAAAAGCAAACGGCAGTATCCCTTTTAAGACTATGCGCACCCAATATACTACTTTTATCACTGCTTCAAACGTCAAATGCCGCTCTAATAGGAAAGGGCAGGCTATATCTTCCGGTAATAACAATGTCGGTTGCGGTAGTAATAAAAACAATTTTAAGTATAATTTTGCTTAAAATACCCTCAATAAATATTTACGGCGGCGGAATTGCGTTAATCGCTTGCTATTTTATCGCGTGTTTGTTAAACTTAATATTGATATTTACCGTTAGGATGCGCGATGGAAATAAAAGAACTTGCGGTCGGTAAGGCCGTTATAAAAAATAATGTATTTTTAGCGCCTATGGCAGGGTATACCGATTATGCCTTCCGTAGCGCAGTTTTGCCTTTGGGCTACGGTCTGTGTTTTACAGAGCTTGTAAGTGCCAAGGGCCTTTTTTATGGCGGAAACGGTTCAGCAGAACTTTTGCGCACCGATAGTTACCCTTTGACTGCCGCGCAAATCTTTGGCGCTGACCCTTATTATATGCGTACCGCTTGCGAGGGTGAGGACTTAAAACCGTTTGAAATTATTGATATAAATATGGGCTGCCCAGTGCCAAAGGTGTTTAAAAACGGCGAAGGCAGCGCACTTTTAAGTGATATAAATTTAGCGGAAAAGATTATTAAAGAATGTGTTAAAAGCGGCAAAACGATAACAGTTAAAATCCGCAAGGGGCTAATTGGTAGCGACGACGTTGCAAAGGACTACGCACTAATGGCGGAAAATGCGGGCGCATCGCTAATTACCATACACGGTAGAAGTAGAGAAGACTATTATTCGGGCGAACCTGATTATGAAAGCATTGCAAAAGCCAAGGCGGCGGTGTCCATACCTGTAATTGCAAACGGCGGTATTTTTACTGTGGAAGATGCCGACAAAATGATTAATAAAACGGGCGCAGACGGAGTTATGCTTGCGCGCGGTGCAATACAAAATCCTTTCCTTGTTTGCGAACTTTTGGGTATAAACCCACAAATACAACTTAAACGGTTAATGCTTACCCATTTAGACCTTATGCTAAAAATTTATCCAGATAAAAAGTGCGCAATGGAGTTTAGAAAGTTTGTTCCCTACTACTTTAAGGGGCGCGAAAATGCCAAAGCGGTAAAACAGGCGATATATTCAGCCCAATCTGTTGAAGAAATAAAAGAGATATTAAACGATTTTTAACAATTAGTATGCCACCTTCAATAAAATGATATAGATTATCGGTTTTGGGGTGGTTGATGAATTTATGTTTTGTAACGGGTTCTTCCGTAGACAATGCTTGGCAGGAAAGATTAAACGAAATTAACGGACACGATTTAGTAATATTTGGTTTTAACGGGCTAGGGCTTGTCAGCTATAAAAAGGAGCTGGCGGGAGAAACTGAGTATTTTCAAGACGTAGCAAAGCTATCAAGGCAGCTGTCTTGCACCATAATTAGTGGGTGTGACACCGATACGTATGGGCTGTTTCGCCACTCGGCAGTTATAGCAGATAAAGGCAAAATACTTGGCGTAACCGATATGGCGCATTCCATTGACGATAGCGAATTTGTCGCTGGCGGAGCCTTTCGCGTTTACGAAACAAGTGCCGGTAAAATTGGCATAATCGTTGCCGAGGACTTATATTTCCCCGAAAGTTCACGGGTGCTAACTCTTTGCGATGCCGATATTATCATTTGTGTTTTTAAAAAAATAGATAGTTCAATGCCGCTAGTAATGCTTCGTGCCGAGGCATTTGCAAACGGGGTTGCAATGGCACTTTGTGCAAAAAATTATTCGGCAGTTGCGGATATTAGGGGAGAAATAACTCTTGCCGGCAGTCAAGACGTATTGGCTGCAAAGGTAAAAATAGAAAAAGATTTTCACCTAATCAGCTCTCGTAGGCGTGGTCTTTATAAAGACTTTAACGCAGGCTGCTAGTCAATTAAAAAGGCGGCTAAGTTGTAAAAATGTTAATCAGTTAATTCAAAAGGCTTAACTAATGCACCTACCTTTCATACTGATAACCGTTTATATTGTTAGATAAAAATAGGCTGAATACAAAAGTATTTGATTTTTAGTAAATTCACAAAAAGCAAAAGGAGAAAATTATGACTCTCAATATCGTTCTTGTTGAGCCGGAAATACCCCAAAACGCAGGCAACATTGCCAGAACTTGCGCTGTTACCGGTGCAAAGTTGCATCTTGTCCGTCCGCTTGGATTTGAGGTTACGGACAAGCACTTAAAAAGGGCAGGGCTTGACTATTGGCAGTATCTTGACGTTACCTACTACGATAGTATTGAGGAGGTTATGGACAAGTATTACAACGGTAAAAACTTTTGGTTTTTTTCCACAAAATCAAAGCATATTCACTCGGACGTTGAGTATAAGGACGGCGACTTTTTAGTGTTTGGCAAAGAAACTAAGGGACTGCCCGAAAGCCTTTTAGAAAAACACTACGACGAGTGTGTTCGCATACCAATGATGGGCGATCTTCGCTCGCTAAATTTGTCAAATTCGGTGTGCGTCGGGGTATATGAGGCATTGCGTCAGCACGGCTATCCCAACTTTAAAACCGAGGGCGAAATACCTAAAAATTAATATTTTATATTAAAAATAATTGACCTTTTATTAAAATTTATTGTATCATAGAAACGTAAAACTGAATATAATTAAAACACACCAAAGGAGAAAGACAGTTTTTATGTCAATGGTTTGGAATATTTTCTTTATGTTCGGCGGAGTGGCCGCAATGATGCTCGGTATGAAAATAATGGGCAGCGGCTTAGAAAAATTCGCCGGTGGCAAAATGAAAAATTTGCTTAGTAAGGCAACTAGCAATCGTTTTGCAGGCGTAGGCGTAGGCCTTGCCGTTACCAGTATTATACAAAGTTCAACAGCAACAACAGTTATGCTAGTCGGCTTTGTTAATATCGGTTTGTTAACCTTAACACAAGCCACATCCGTTATTATGGGTGCAAACATCGGCACAACCGTTACTGCACACATCGTTTCACTCTCAGGGGTTGGCGAAATAGATATCGGTGCTATCGCCGCAATGATAGGCTGTATCGGTATGCTTACCTCAATGCTAGTTAAAAATGAAAAAATTGCAACAATCGGCAATATTATTGCAGGCTTGGGCGTTTTATTCGTTGGCTTGGAATTTATTTCTTCATACGCAAAAAAAGTAATGTTCTTGCCTGATGCTTCTGGCAAATTGACCATTCCTCAACCTTTTGTTGAAGCAATATTCCAAAATCAAAACATTTTCCCCTTACTTTTAGTTTTAATCGGTATTGTTATAACGGCACTTGTTCACAGTTCGTCAACCATTACCAGTTTAATGGTGGTTTTGGCAAGTATAGGCGTTCTTCCATTTAAAAACGCACTTTTCCTTGCGCTCGGCTCAAATATCGGCACCTGTATTACCGCAATCTTGTCATCTGCTGGCACTTCCACAAACGCAAAAAGAACGGCTGTTACCCACTTAATGTTTAACCTGTTCGGTTGCTTAATAATGATTGCTCCGCTGTGGATTTGGTCAAAGGAAATTACAGCTTTCTTTGCTTCAATTAGCAGTGACGTTGGCTCTCAAATTGCTGTGTTCCACACCTTGTTTAACATTATCACTACCCTTCTCTTATTGCCGTTTGCGAACTATATTGTTAAGCTTGTTTGTAAAATTATTCCCGATAAGGCAGACTCGGTTGATGCAAAATTCAAGTTTGCGTTTATCGATAACAGACTTTTAGAAACTCCTCCTATCGCTGCAAGTAACACCAAGAAAGAAATTATCCGTATGAGCGAGTTTGCAAAAACCAACATCAATCTTTCTGTTGAAATGCTTTTAAACGGCGAGGTAGACCATACCGAGCAAATTCGTGAAAACGAAAGCATTATCAATCACTTAAATAAAAGCATCACGGCATATCTTACCAAGCTTATGGGTAAAGACTTGACTGATGAAAACGACAAAAAAATCGGTTCTTATTACCACGTTGTTTCTGACGTAGAGCGCGTTGGCGACTATGCTGAAAACATTATGGAATACGCATTGCGCTTGCGTAAAGAAGAAATGTCTATGTCTGACGAGGCACAGGCAGAGCTTACCGAGGTTAGAGATAAAATCAACACTTTATACGATGTAGTCATTAAGGCGTTTGACGATAGAGACGTTTCTTTACTTGAAAGCGTTGCAAAAATTGAAGAAGAAATTGACGAAATGAGCAGCGACCTTGAAAACCGCCATATTGCAAGGGTTAAAAAGGGTTCTTGCACCGCTCAAACGGGTTCCATCTATTTGCAAACCGTTTCCAACTTAGAGCGCGTTGGCGACCACTTCACAAACGTCGCATTTAGTATTAGGCATTATAGCGGCGCAAAAGTTAAAGCCGTAAAAGAAGCCGAGACTAGCGCAAACGCATAATTTTTACTTGCGGCTGCTAAATATAGCCTAAATATAGCTAAAAAGCAAATAAATATATCAAAAATAGCATAAACAATAGTAATTATGCGCAAATATCCGCCGTTAAACGATTGACAAACGGCGGATTTATTTTATATAATTTAGTTGTTTAAAAAATATATAGAAAACGCTAGTTTTCTCAGTCGTTTTCCGGAGGTTTATTTATGAATAAAAAATCTATTAAAGACGTATGCGTTAAAGGCAAAAGATGCTTGGTTAGAGTGGATTTTAACGTTCCTATGAAGGACGGTGTCATTACTGACGAAACACGTATCAATGGCGCACTCCCCACCATTAAATATCTTATTGATAACGGTGCAAAGGTTATTCTTTGCTCACATATGGGTAAACCCCACAACATTTTGACCGAAGGCTTTGGTCTTACTAAAAAAGAAAAGAAAGCAGTTGAGGCTCTCCCCGTAGAAGAACAGGCAGCAGCAAAGGCTGAATACCTCAAAAAAGCTTTGAAAGATAAATCTAAACTTACCTTAAAGCCCGTTGCTGAAAGACTTGCTGAAAAGCTTGGTCAGCCCGTTGCTTTTGCAGAGGACGTAGTTGGCGAAAGTGCAGATGCTGTCGTAGCAGCACTTAAAGACGGTGACGTTTGTCTTTTAGAAAACACTCGCTTTATGGCAGGTGAAGAAAAACGTGACGAGGCATTGTGCAAAAAACTTGCAACCTATTGCGACGTTTACGTTAACGATGCGTTCGGCACGGCACACCGTTCACACGCAACCACCGCAGCTATTGCTGAATACGGCTTTGTAGATACTGCTGTTTGCGGTTTCCTCATTGAAAAGGAATTGTCAGTTATGGCTGACGCATTGGAAAACCCCGTTCGCCCCTTCGTTGCAATTTTGGGCGGTGCAAAGGTTGCTGATAAATTAAAGGTTATTTCCAACCTTTTGGAAAAGTGCGACACCCTCATTATCGGTGGCGGTATGGCTTACACCTTCTTAAAGGCTAAGGGCTATGAAGTTGGCACTTCATTAGTTGATAACGAACAAATCGACTACTGCAAAGAAATGATGAAAAAGGCTGATGACCTCGGTAAAAAACTTATTCTTCCCGTTGACGCAGTCGTTGCAAAAGCTTTCCCCAATCCTATCGATGCTGAAATCGACGTTAACGTATACGGTGTAGAAAATATCCCCGCAGACGAAATGGGCCTTGATATTGGTCCTAAATCGGCAGAGATTTTTGCAGAGGCTGTAAAGTCTGCAAAAACTGTTATTTGGAACGGTCCTATGGGCGTATTTGAAAACCCCACCCTTTCAAAAGGCACGATTGCCGTTGCAAAAGCACTTGCTGAAACCACAGCAACTACCATTATCGGTGGTGGCGACAGTGCAGCAGCTGTTACACAACTCGGTTTTGCTGATAAAATGACGCATATTTCTACCGGTGGCGGTGCTTCGTTAGAGCTTTTCGAGGGCAAAAAACTCCCCGGTATCGAATGCCTAAATAACAAATAATTAAGAGCAAGTTTGAAAATTAAAACTAATAATTGGCTCTAAATTGATAAATACTAAGATAGCAAAATTATAGAAATTTTCATCGGTGAACTTAAAGACTTAAATTAAACTCGCACCGGTGTATAAGGAGATAAACATGAGAAAACCCATCATAGCAGGCAACTGGAAGATGAACAAAACCGCGGCTGAGGCCGAAGCACTTATCAACGACCTTAAACCCCTCGTTGCTAAGTCTAAACCCGAAGTAGTAATATGCGTTCCTTACACTGATTTATGGATTGCAAAAAAGGCTATCGAGGGTAGCAAAATCAAGCTTGGTGCAGAAAACGTAGCTTGGGCTGACAGCGGTGCGTTCACCGGTGAAATTTCTGCTGATATGCTTAAAGAAATTGGTGTTGAATACGTAATTATTGGTCATAGCGAAAGAAGACAATATTTTGGCGAAACTGATGCAAGCGTAAACGCAAGATTAAAACAGGCGTTAAAGAAAGAGTTAAAACCCATCGTTTGTGTTGGTGAAACTTTGGAAGAGCGCGAAAAGAATAGAACTAAAAAAGTTTTGAAAAAGCAAGTTTTAGAAGGCTTTAAGGATATTACGGCAGAAGATTTTGCTAATATCGTAATCGCTTATGAACCCGTATGGGCAATCGGCACTGGCAAAACCGCTACGGCAGAAGATGCAAACAAAACCATCGGCTATATTAGAAGCCTTGTTCGTAAAACTTGGGGTGCAGAGGTTGCAAAGGCACTCCGTATTCAATACGGTGGCAGCATGAAACCCTCTAACGCAAAAGAACTTATGGCAATGCGCAATATCGACGGTGGCTTAATTGGTGGCGCAGCACTTAAAGCTGAGGATTTTGCAGGTATTATAAACTACAAAAAATAATTATTAGATTGGAAAAGTTGGCTTAAAAAGCCCAATAAAAAACTAACAGCTTGGCTAAATAAGTTCAACAAAAAACTAATAGTAAATTAAACAAATAAAAGCAAACGATACATAGTTTGCTTTTTTGTTTTTATGAATTAAAAAATTGAGGGTAATATTTTTAGTAAAAATTAAAACCAAAAATTAAATTTGATTTATAATTTACACGTTTGATTGCCCTAAAAACTTGCTTAAAGATATAAAATGATATATAATAATTGTTAGTAATTAACAAAATATTTAAGGAAGTATTTTTCAATGAGCAAAAAACCAAGTTGTATTATAATTATGGACGGCTACGGCATAAACACCGACCACAACGGCAACGCAATCTTTGCTGCGCATAGCACTAACGTTGAGCGCATTATGAAGCAATATCCCTCAACCTTAATCGGCGCAAGCGGCAACGATGTTGGCTTACCCGATGGACAAATGGGCAATTCGGAGGTAGGGCATCTCAATATGGGTGCTGGCAGAATTGTTTATCAAGAGCTTACCAGAATTACCAAGTCAATTAAAGACGGCGACTTTTTTGAAAATGAAGAATTTCTTTCTGCAATAGAAAACGCAAAGAAAAAAGGCAAAAAACTCCACCTTTACGGGCTTTTGTCAGACGGTGGCGTTCATAGCCATATCACGCACCTTTTTGCGCTTATAAAGCTTGCAAAAATGCAAGGTTTAGACGACGTTTTCGTTCACTGCTTTATGGATGGTAGAGACGTTTCGCCAACCTCGGGCGCAGACTTCATTGGCAAACTCCAAGCGGAAATCGACCACTTAGGTTTTGGCACGATTGCATCGGTTGGCGGTAGATATTACGTTATGGATAGAGATAACCGTTGGGAGCGCGTTCAAAAGGCATACGATATGATGACTACCGCGAGTGGTGAAAAAATTACCGATGCTCGCGAATACGTTTTAAATTCTTATAAAGAGGGTGTAACTGACGAATTTATTATCCCCGCACACGTGTGTAAAGACGGCAAGCCCGTTGGTCTAATTGAGCAGGGTGACAGCATAATTTTCTTTAATTTCCGTCCCGACCGCGCACGTCAAATTACCCGCGCTATCAGCGAGCCTACTTTTGACGGCTTTGAAAGGTCAACTGGCTTTATCGACCCAGTATACGTATGCTTTACCCGTTACGATGCAAGCTTTACCAACGTAAAAATTGCATTTAAGCCACAGTCGCTTACCAACACTTTGGGTGAATACGTTGCGTCCCTTGGCTTAAAGCAGCTTAGAATTGCCGAAACTGAAAAATACGCACACGTAACATTCTTCTTTAATGGTGGTGTAGAAAAACCCAACGATAACGAGGATAGAGAACTTATTGCATCTCCTAAGGTTGCAACCTACGACTTACAGCCAGAAATGAGCGCATTTGAGGTTACCGAAAGGGTTTTAGCAAAACTTGACGAGGATAAATACGACGTAGTAATCTTAAACTATGCAAACTGCGATATGGTAGGTCATACCGGTATTTTTGACGCAGCTGTTACAGCTGTTAAAACGGTTGACGAGTGCGTAGGTAAGGTTGTTGATAAAATTTTAGAAAAAGGTGGCTCGGCAATCTTAACGGCAGACCACGGCAACGCAGATAAAATGCTTGATGCTGACGGTGCACCCTTTACCGCGCATACCACCAATAAAGTGCCTTTCGTTGTTATTGGCGAGCAGTTTAAAAACGCAACTTTATTAGAGGGCGGTATTCTTGCAGACGTTGCGCCCACCCTTCTTGATATGATGGGCGTAGAAAAACCTGCCGAAATGACGGGTAAATCTTTGTTAATTAAGTAAAAAATGCACAAAAACAGTTGTAAAAAAACTTTTGGTGTGATACAATACATATAATTTTGTTGATAAAAACGTTATTTGCGTTTAAGGAGAAAGTATGAATTTAGCAGATATGATGCTTATGCTTGCGCCTCAGGGCAGTGCATTTAATAATATTTGGCACGGCGGTTTGAAAATCGCTTTATTGGCAATAATGGCTGTGTGTGCAATTTTTATTATTTTAGTTGTTTTGTTTCAACCGGGCAACACCTCTGGCATTGGTGCAATTTCCGGTCAACAAGAAACTTTTTTGGAAAAGAACAAAAGTAAAACCTTTGAACACAAAATGAAAAAACTTACCGTTATCAGCGGTATCATTTTGGCAGTTTTGTGTGTTGTATTTGCAATTATTGCGTCAATGTTCCCCGTTGCGTAATAAAAGTTTTTGTTTAAGGTTAAGCGGTTCTTTCCAAGGACCGCTTTTTATTATATTTTTTGGTCTATAAAAATTTTGATTATTAGATATTAAGGTAATACGTATTTAAGGATGTTAAGGTAAAAGAGATTTATATGAAAAGAAACGTTATTGAAGGCACGATACAAGGTAACGAAAGGGGCTTTGGCTTTTTGATACCTATTAAAGAGGGTATGGAAGATTATTTTATACCCCACGGCGAGCTGCGCGGTGCAATGCACGGCGACGTTGTGCTTGCTGAAATTACTTCGGGCGGTGGCAAAAGAACTACTGCACGCGTGCTAAAAATTATAGAAAGGGGTGTTAGCGAACTTTCCGGCACGTATTTTTCGTGCAAAAGCGGCGGTTTTGTAACCCCAGACGATAGAAAATATTTTTGCGATATTTTTATTCCGTTTGGCAAAGGTTTAAGGGCAAAGTCGGGCGATAAGGTCGCTTGCAAGATTTTATCATACCCAAAAAAGAAAAATCCTGAGGGTATTATTAGCAAAATATTTGGCAGACAGTTTAATCTTCACGCAGAGCTTGCGTCGTTATATTACTCATTTAAATTGCCGGAAAAATTCCCCGATAAAGTAATAGATGAGGCGAAAAAGGCGGAAAAAGATTTTCGCAAAGATACCTTTAAGCAGCGCAAGGACTTTCGCGATTTAATTACAGTAACCATTGACGGAGAGGATGCGCGCGATTTTGACGATGCCGTTTCCATCGAAAAGACCAAAGATGGTTATGTTTTGGGCGTTCATATTGCTGACGTAACCAATTACGTAACGGCTGGCAGCGCACTTGACAAAGAGGCATTTAAGCGCGGCACAAGCGTATATTTTCCAGAAAAAGTGGTGCCAATGCTTCCAAACGAGCTATGCAACGGCATTTGCTCGCTTGTTGAGGGACAAGATAGATGGACCTTGTCTTGCGTAATGACGATAGATAAAACTGGCAAGGTGATTAAATCATATATAACTCCTTCTGTAATAAAAAGTCGGGCAAGATTAACTTATACGGCAGTTCAAAAAATGTTCGACGGCGATAAAAATGTTATTGAACAATACTCTCAGGTAGTAAACGATATTTTAACTATGAGAGAACTGTCAAAGCTGCTAATTGCTCGTCGTGAAAAAAACGGCGCCGTTGACTTAGACGTTAAAGAAAGTGCAATTTCAGTAGATAAAACAGGCAAAATTACAGTTCAACCGGCAAGCCGCGATGAAGCGCATAGGCTTATTGAAGAATTTATGATTTTGGCAAACGTAACGGTTGCCAACACATTTTTTAACGAGGGCATACCCTTCGTTTATCGCACACACGGCAAGCCTGACGAAGAAAAACGAAACAACTTTTACGACTTTTTGCGTGGCATAGGCGTTAAAGCCGATTACGATAAAGAGGTTACAACTAAAACCTATCAAAACATACTAAAATCAGCCGAGGGAACGCCCGCGTATACAGTAATTAACAGAGTAATGCTTCGCTCAATGCAAAAAGCAAAATATACTGTTGAAGATATAGGGCATTTTGGACTAGGTGAAGAACATTACTGTCATTTTACTTCTCCCATACGCCGTTATCCCGACCTTGTAATTCATAGAATAATAAAAGACTATCTAAAAAACGGCAAAAAGGGCTTAGAAGATAAATATGGGGCAGTTGTTTCTGCCGCGTCAGTCCAATCGTCTGAAACAGAGCGCAACGCAATCGAGGCGGAGCGCGCAGTTGACGAATACTACAAAATGATGTATATCGGCAATTATTTAGGCGAAGAATTTACCGGAGTTGTCAGTGGAGTAACGGCTTTTGGCATATTCGTTGAGCTAGAAAGTGGTGTTGAAGGTCTTGTCAAGGTTGAAACACTTGGAAGAAGCAAGCCAGTCTTTAATGAAAAGAGCTATTCCTTAACAATGGGTAAAAGGTCTTATAGGCTTGGGCAAACGGTTAAAATTAGGGTAGAAAACGTAGATTATTTGCAAAGACGAGCAGAATTTGTTGTTGTCGAAGATAATTTACTATTGCAAAAATCACGCTAATATAGTATAATTAAAAGTAATTGATTAAGAGTAAAAGACTTACGGCTAAGGTTTAATAATGGAAGAAAAAACTATTTGCTTAAACAAAGCTGCCACCCACGAATATTTTATTTTAGAAAGGGTAGAGGCAGGCATCGTTTTAGAGGGGGCGGAGGTTAAATCGGTCCGTCTTGGCAACTGCCAGCTAAAAGACAGCTTTTGCTTGATTGAAAACGGAGAAATGATAATAAAAAATATGCATATCGCCGTTTACGACAAAGCTGGTGCCTTTAACTCGCGCGATAGCCGTCGGGCGAGAAAACTTTTGCTTCATAAAAGTGAGATTGCTAAGCTTAGGGCAAAGGTTACCCAAAAGGGTTTAACCATAGTGCCCCTAAAATTATACTTAAAGCAAGCATTAATCAAAATTGAGCTTGGTCTTTGCCAAGGCAAGCACACATACGACAAAAAACGGACAAAAATGGAAAAGGACATCTTGCGCGAAAAGGAGCGCGAGGTTAAAAATTATACCTAAACCAACATTATACCTAGCCTAAAATTTTAGTAAAATTTAACGGTCAAATCAACCTCAAAAATTTACAAAAATACTTAAATTAAAATTCATTAAATTTTATCAAAAGAAAAGGAGAAAACTATGGGCAAGAAAATTGAAACGATATGCGTTCAGGGCGGCTACACACCAAGTAATGGCGAGCCTAGGCAAATACCTATAATACAAAGCACTACTTTTAAGTATGACACCAGTGAGGATATGGGCAAGCTTTTCGACTTAGAGGCAAGCGGATATTTCTACACAAGACTTCAAAACCCCACTAACGACTTTGTTGCAGCAAAGCTTACCGAGTTAGAGGGCGGCACCGCTGGTATGCTTACTTCCTCAGGTCAGGCTGCAAACTTTTACGCAGTTTTCAATATTGCTAACTGTGGCGACCACGTTATTGCAAGCTCGGCAATCTATGGCGGAACCTTTAACCTTTTTGAAGTTACTATGAAGAAGATGGGTATAGAATTTACTTTTGTTTCTCCCGATGCTACTGAGGAGGAGTTAGACAAAGCATTCCGCCCCAACACCAAAGCAGTTTTTGGCGAAACTATTGCAAACCCTGCTTGTTCAGTGCTTGATATTGAGCTTTTTGCAAAGGTTGCCCATAAACACGGCGTTCCTTTGATTATCGACAATACTTTTGCAACCCCCGTTCATTGCAGACCGATAGAATGGGGCGCAGACATCGTTACCCACTCTACTACTAAATATATAGACGGTCACGGCGTTGCCGTAGGCGGTGCAATTATTGATAGCGGTAAGTTTGATTGGGCTAAATATCCCGAAAAATTCCCTGGTCTTTGCACACCTGACGAAAGTTATCACGGTGTATGCTACGTTGAAAGGTTTGGTCTTGCTGGTGCTTATATTACAAAAGCAACGGCACAACTTATGAGAGATTTTGGTTCTATCCAATCACCTCAAAACGCATTTTACGCAAACCTTGGTTTAGAAAGTTTGCACGTAAGGATGGCTCGCCACGCAGAAAACGGTCAAAAAGTAGCGGAGTTTTTGAATAAGCACCCCAAAATTGAGTGGGTTAGATATTGTGGCTTAGTGGGTGATAAGTATTACGAGCTTGGCAAAAAATATTTGCCAAACGGCTCTTGCGGAGTATTAAGCTTTGCTGTAAAGGGCGACAGAAAGGATGCTGAAAAGTTTATGAAGAGCTTAAAGGTTGCCGCTATTGAAACGCACGTTGCAGACGCACGCACTTGTTGCTTGCACCCTGCAAACGCAACCCATCGTCAAATGTCTGACGCACAGCTTGAAGCAGCGGGCATTACCCCCACGCTTATTAGGTATTCTTGCGGCCTTGAAAATGCCGACGACTTAATAGACGACCTCGCACAAGCATTAGAGCAAATTTAATTTGTTTTTAGTGTCTTAGGTAAATTAACTTTAATTTTTATTATTCATTAAATAAAGCACACTTTTACTTTAACCACCTTAAAAGGAGGAGAGATAAATGCCAATTATCGTCCCAAAGGATATACCAGCGGCAAAGATTTTACAATCTGAAAATATTTTTGTTATGAACGATAAGCGCGCCATGAGCCAAGACATTAGACCGCTTGAAATTGCAATAATTAATCTAATGCCTACTAAAATAGTAACCGAAACTCAGCTTATGCGCCTGTTATCTAATTCTCCTTTGCAGATAAACGTAACGCTTATCAGCACTGAAACGTACGTTGGTAAAAACACACCGTTAGAGCATTTGAATAGGTTTTATAAGACCTTTTCGGAAGTAAAAAACAAGAAGTTCGACGGTATGATAATTACCGGTGCACCGGTTGAAAATATTGAGTTTAGTGACGTTCAGTATTGGAAGGAACTTGAAGAAATTTTCGAGTTTGCTAAAAATAACGTAACCAGCACTATGTTTATATGCTGGGGCGCGCAAGCTGCACTACATTATTTTTACGGCATAAATAAACAACTTTTGCCCGAAAAACTTTTTGGTATTTATAAGCATAAAAAGCTTATCAAATACGATAGGCTGTTAAAGGGCACCGACGATAGATTTTTTATGCCCCACTCACGCCATACAACTATTGATATCAATGACGTTAAAAATTGTAAAGATATAGTCCTACTTGCTTCTTCTAAGCAGGCAGGCGCAGCAATAATGCGTTCAAAGGATAATAAGTTTATCTTTATCACCGGTCACCCCGAATACGATAGAGACACCTTAGAAAAGGAGTATTTGCGCGACCTTGATAAAGGGCTTAAAATTGCTCCGCCTGAAAATTATTATCTCAACGGCACCGATGGCGAAATAAATATGTGTTGGGTATCGACCGCAAACCTTATTTATATGAACTGGCTAAACCACTACGTTTATCAGCTTACTCCTTACGAAATTGAGGAGATTTAGTCAAAAAGCAAGGCAATAATAAGAGATATTGAACAATAATTTTCTTTCATTGCCTAAAAGTTAAACCAACAAAAATAACTAAATATAAAGCGCGCATAAAATAATTATGCGCGCTACCAATGGGGGCGATTTAGTTTCGATTGGGCGAGTGATGTAAGATATAAGCATACCGAAGCCCCGACTTCGTTAAAACGGGATTAAATTTTAAATGCTAACAATCAAAGATTAGCTTACGCTGCTTAATTAAAGCGTCATTCTACCTGCCTTTTCTCGTCGGGGCAGGATAGGGTGTCAGTTTAGACGGGGGACTATCTTGGCGTGCGACCGTGGCGGCAAGACGGATTTTAACGGTATAGGCTTTTTTCAAGGTCGCCGATGACCATGAAAAAGCTGAAATTTAATCGTCGGATAAGTATGTAGAAGGTTTTACAAATCCGTTCAAGACCGGAGTGCAAATCTCCGCGTCTCCACCAGTCAGGGCAAGGCTATATCGTCCACCGTTACTTTTAGAGCGACTCGACCTATTAGCCTGCCCTTCATTTTTCCCAAAAATCTTTTGTTATGCAAAATGTTTTTGGGAATTTTAATAATACTTTACGTCCTCTTGCTTTTTTTTAAGTTGTCAATTATAATAGTAGATATGAAAAAGTTAAAAGCCGTATTAAAATTGTTTTTAGTAATGTTCAAAATCGGTTTGTTTACGTTTGGTGGCGGTTATGCAATGATTGCTATTTTAGAGCGTGAACTTGTCGAGCGCAGAAATTGGCTAAAAAACGATGAATTTTTAGATATAATCGCCATAGCTGAAAGCACACCGGGGCCTATTGCCGTTAACAGCGCAACATACGTCGGTTATAAAATTGGTGGAGTTTTAGGCTCGTTTTTTGCAACGCTTGGCGTTGTTTTGCCATCATTTATAATAATTTTTACAATATCCTTTGTATTTGATTGGTTTAGTAGTTTAGAATACGTTGGCTATGCTTTCCGTGGTATTCAGGCTTGCGTAGCATTTTTGATTTTTTCTGCCGGACTTAAAATGTTTGGCAAGTTAAAAAAGACTGCTTTAAACGTTGCTTTATACGTAATTACCGTCCTATGCTTTGTATCTTTGACACTTTTTGGCGCAAACATTTCCGCAGTATTTTACGTTTTGATAGGCGGTGGGGTAGGGCTTATCGTATATTTTATCAACCTTGCTGTCAATAAGGGCAAAAAGGTTAAAGCAACAAACTTGCAAGAAAAGTCCATCGAAAACGAGCAAGGCAATTTGAAAAGCGATAGTGTAGATAAATCAAAAGTAGAGGAGGGCAATAAATAATGCATCCGCTTCTTGATTTATTTTTAACCTTTCTAAAAATAGGTGTTACCTCGTTTGGCGGTGGATACGGTATGATTCCACTCTTAACAGAGGAGGTATTAGCGCACGGCTGGATGACCGAAGCGCAGCTGATGAACTTTATAGCCGTGTCGGAATCAACCCCAGGCCCCGTTGCAATAAATATGGCAACTTTTATAGGTGCATTTCAAGGCGCAAGCATTTTTGGCGGCTCGGTTTTCGGCATGTTTATTGGTGCTTTTCTTGCAACACTCGCCGTTGTTTTGCCCGCGTTTATAATAATTTTAGTTATAGCATCTCTTGTTAAAGGGCTACTCAAATTTGCAGGAGTTCAAGCATTTTTAGACGGGGTTAGACCTGTTGTAATCGGGCTTATTACAGCAACCGGTATTGGAATGATTTTGACGGTGATTATAGGCATAAAAACCGTTTATGACGTTGCAATATTCGACTGGAAAGCACTTGTTATTTTTGCAATAATTTCAGCAGTCTATTACGCTTATAAACATATAAAAAAGAAAACTATTTCCCCAATAATATTGATATTAATTTCGGCAGTATTAGGCATACTTTTATATTCTCCACTATTGCCCATATAATAACCTTTATAAAATTTTACTTACTAAAAAGAGACAGAATAAAACTTAAAAAAACAAAAAAAACCATAGCAGATTGCTATGGCTTTTTAATTGTAATCTTTTAAGTAAAAGCAAATAAAACAAAGTAAATCATTTTTAGTTTACAAATTTTTAGTTGTTGCGATTTTTATACTTTTACTTATTCCGCGCTTAAATAATATAAATCAAAATGTTTCTATTAATTAAAGTTTGTTTCCGCACTCGGGGCAAAACTTTGCCTTTTCGCCGCACTCTGCACCACACTCTTGGCAGAATTTTTTTACAGGCATTTTCTCACCACACTCGGGACAGAATTTTGCCTTAGAGCCTACTTCGGCTTGGCAAGCAGGGCATACCCTTTTTGACCCTTCGGCTTGTTTTGCGCTATCCGTTGTTTGCGTATTTGAAGACGTGCGAAGAGCATCTGCAAAAACGGCACCAATGCCTGCGCCTGCGCCTATACCCATACCTGCGCCTACAAACGCACCGCCTGTTCCTTGATTTTTAGCAGCATCTTTCATAGCTTCCGCTGCGGCAACGCGCATCATAACGTCTGTTTTGTCACCCAAAATTCCAAGTTTGCTGCGCTCGTCAATAGCCTTTTCAACTTCTTCCGGAACGGACATATTTTCAATAAATAGGTTGGTAAGTTTAAGTCCAATTTCCTTAAATTTATTTTGAATATTAGCCGTAACTATTTGGTTAAATTCGGTAGTATTGCCTGCTAAGTCAAGGGCAGAAATTTTGCTTTCGCCAATAGCGTCGGTCAGGGCAGATACAAGCATTGTTTTCAACCAATCGGTAATGTCGCGAGTGTTAAAGGAGGAGTTGGTGCCAAATAGTTCCTTCAAGAAAACACCGGCATCGTCCACCTTAAAGGCATAAGAGCCGTAGCCCTTTACGCGAATCATACCAAACTCTGGGTCGCGCATAACTATGGGGTTAGAGGTGCCCCATTTATAACCGGTAAACTGCTTTACGTTTACAAAATATACGTCAACCGAAATAGGTGTTTGAAAGCCGTATTTCCAACCGGCAAGTTTAGATAAAATGGGGAAAATATCCGTATTCAAATCGTAAGTGCCCGCAGGGAAAATATCGCAAATTTGTCCTTTATGCACAAAAATAGCTTCCTGTGATTCGCGAACGATAAGTTTACTTTTATGGTTAATTTCTCTACCGCCTTTTGCGAGGGGGAGTTTGTATACCAACGTGTCTTTGCTATCATCGGTCCATTCAAGAATTCTTAAAAATAAAGCCATAATAATCTCCTTATGAGAATTTTCAACACAATTATAACATAATAATTTTTTGAATACAATAAAAAAGTTAAATTTGTGTTTGCAATATCAAAGGTTTTGTGCTATTATAATACAGCAACTAATACTTGCAGGTGTAGTTCATCGGTAGAATGAGAGCTTCCCAAGCTTTAGAGGTGGGTTCGATTCCCATCACCTGCTCCAATAATCGACAAGTTTTTTATGGGCTTGTCGATTTTTTTTATTTTTTAATCATTACCGCGCAACACGATATGGGAAATTGACTTAAATTTGCGTTAAAAGTTGAACTACTCGATTGACTTATTTTTCTTTTGATTATATAATATAAGAAAAACGCGATAGCAAATATTAATTGAAAATATTCTTGATGGATATTTGCAAAATTCGTCAATAAGGAGAGATGTTATGGATAAAAAAATTACGGCAGAAACTTTGATTTTCGACGCACTTCAAATCAACCCAAACGCAGGTGAAATTCTTATGGCACACGGTATGCATTGTTTGGGCTGCGCACTTGCTCACGGCGAAACCGTTGGTGAAGCGGCTGACGTTCACGGTGCTGACTTAGAAAAGATGCTTGAAGAGCTTAACAACTTCTAAAATCTAATTGCTAATTACTAATTTCTAATTACCAATGGCTGAAACTCAAATTAACGAACAAGGCTTTCAAGATGGTGTTGAACGGGTAGAAACCGAGAGTGTAAAATGCTCGTCTTGCGGCTCGAATATGGTGTTTAATGCCGACACACAAACCTTGTATTGCGAGCATTGCGGCACCACCCAGGCACTTGACTTAAATACCGTTGCAAAAGAGCAAGATTTGCGCCTTGCCTTATATCAAACGGACAATCAATGGTCAAAAGATGAAACGTCGGTTTTTCACTGCGATAACTGTGGCGCAAAGGTCGTTTTATCGGCAAGCGAAACGGCAAAGGAATGTCCTTTTTGCGGCACTCCTCACGTTCAAAAGGTAGAGGAACTTGCAGGCATAAAGCCAAACGCAGTTTTGCCTTTTAAATTTGGTATTGATAAGGCAATCTTATATGCAAAAGACTGGGCAAAAAAACGTTTTTTTGCACCGAGAGATTTCAAGAAAAATCTTTCTACTGAAAAGCTTCACGGTGTTTATTCGCCCTGCTTTACTTTTGATAGTCAAACAGTATCAACCTATCACGGCAGAATAGGTAAAACGCACACTAGAACGGTTGGTTCGGGTAAAAATAGACGTGTGGAAACATACGTTGTATGGCGAGATATCAGCGGCACTTTTTGTCATTCTTATGACGACGTTTATATAACCGCAGGCACAAGACTTGACCAAAAGCAGCTTGACAAAATTGCACCATACGACACAAATTCCAGCAAGGTTTACGAGGAAAATTATCTTTTAGGCTATATGGCTTATCATTACGATAAGGATATAGAAGATTGTTGGGGAGAGGCGAAAAATATAATGGACGCAAGCATAAGGCGCGGTATACTGTCGCAATATAGTCACGACCGCGTTGCGTATTTGAACGTATCCACCACCCATCAAAACGTAACTTACAAATACGTTATGTTGCCCGTTTACGTTGGTAATTATAAATATCACAAAAAAGTTTATAATTTTCACGTTAACGGTGATACGGGCAAAGTTCACGGCAAAACCCCAAAATCATTTTGGAAGATACTGCTTACCGTCCTGGGTATAGCAGCCGTAATAGTTGGTATAGGCTATTTGATTTACAGCGGCATGTAAAAGTTCTTACAAAAGGTTAATTACATACAGCAAATGATAAATAAGGCAAATTTTTGCAAGTTTGCCTTATTTTTGTTTTTTTAACGGATATTTTTTGCAAAAATATTAAAAAACCATTGACCAAAACCCTCATTATGATATATAATTTACTAGATATATTATACGCTCGGTTTTTGTGCGTATTTTGATTTATTTGGAGGCAGAAATGAGTAAAAGAAAGTCAATAATATTATTGTCGATTATAAGCGTTATTATGGCGTTTTTACTCGTAATGACTTTTGCGCGTTTCCCTGTGGGTGCAAATAAGGATTATATTTCCGCCCTTGGCGCAATAAAACTCGATTACGATATGGACGGCGGCACTGCTTATACTCTCACGTTAGAAGATAACAGCGACCCTGTCGAAGATGTTGAAGAAGTAATTGACACTTTGCAGTATAGGCTTAATGCACTAGGCTACAAAAATTCGGTTGTTAAAGCGATAAAAAGCACCGACAGCGCCGTTCAAGATTACCGCATTAGGATTGAAACTCGCGGTGTAAACAACGAATACGGCAAGCACGACGTTGCAAAGCTTACTGCCGATATGAACGTAGTTATCTCTTATGGTGAGTTAAAGTTTTACGGCGGCACTGAAACCGACCCTTCTACTGAAATTTTTACCGATTTAGCAAACCCCATCAAAAAGGTTGAATATCTCGGTGCGGTAAACGATGGCTCGGCAGCATATTATCCCGTTTCCATTACATTTACCGACGCAGCTTATGATGAGCTTATTTCAAACGTCAGGGCAGGCAGCTATTATTTGAAAGTTACGATAGGCGACACCAAGCTTGACCTTTTTGGTAGCGAGGCGTTGACTGAGGGTATATTTAACGGAAAGTCTATTTCTGTTTACGCTACGAGTGAAACTTACGCAAAGCAGGTTGTTTTGCAAGTTCAGTCGGGCGGCTTGGCTTATAAATATAAAATTGACAGCACTGAGGAAATTGCTTCAATTTACGGCAAAAACGTAAGTCTTATCTCCGTTATAGCAGTTGCTGCTGTTATGGTGGCTGCAATTGTTGCCCTCTGCATTATATTTAAAGGACTTGGCATACCTTATGCACTTGCAATGATTTGCTTTATGCTCCTTGAAGTATGGATGCTTGTTGCAATCCCCGGAATTAAGCTTTCGCTTGGCGGTGTAATCGGTATACTTTTAGCAACTGTTCTTACGGCAGACACCTTTATTATGTCGGCAAAGAGAATACAAGAAGAATTTTTACGCGGCAAAACGGTTAAGGCTGCAATCAGCACGGGTTATAAGCGCGCGTTGCTTCCCACAATCAGCACTTGTGTAACCGTTGGCTTTACGGCGCTTATGCTTTTCGCATTTACTACCGCACAGCTAAGCAGCTTTGCAATCACCTTAGGTATAGGTTCGGTTATCGCTCTTATATGCGGATTGTTGCTTTCAAGAATGTTTACCGCGCTTATCCTTCCGCTCGTAAAAAATAAAGAGAAATTCCTCGGCTTTAAACCCGTTGAAAAGGAGGAGGCATAATTATGAAATTTTCAATCATAAAAAATCTTAAAATTTGGATAATATGCGCTCTCGTTGTTATTGTTGCGGGTTTTGCACTCCTTGGTTTTTTGGGCTTTAACAACCCAATAGACTTTAAAAAGGGTTATGAAATTTCCGTTACCGTAAACCAAAACTATGACGGTTCGGGAATATGTGCAAAAAATGCCGTAGAAGAATATTTTGCTGAAAAAGGTCAAACCGACGTTGAATATGCAATGCAGGTTACCGATAGCGGCGATACTTATATTTTTAAGTTTGAAAAACTTTCCGGTGTAAAGGAAACTGATTTAACTTCATTTGTTAACCAAAAATTAACCGATAAATATGGCACCGATGCAGGTGGCGAAAGCTTCTATACCGCAACCATAAAAGTTGACGAGGTTGTTCCTGAAATTTATACCCAAGTCGGCTGGTTAGCATTGGCTCTCGGTATTTCAGCTGTTGCGGTGTTTGTATACCTTTTCTTTACTGAAAAAGTTGCATCTGCGCTATCCGTTATTTTATCCTCGATTCTTTCGGGTGTGTTGTTCCTTGCGTTAACGGCATTGACAAGAATTCCCGCTTATCCTTTTGTCGGTGCAGTATTTGCAGGCGCGTGCGCTCTTGCTTGCATGCTCTCGGCTGGCACGGTTAACAGATATAAAGAAGCAATTAAACTCAATCCAAAAGCAGACAACGTTGACGTTGCTGAAAAGGTGGCAAAGGACAGTGCTTTAAGACAAATTCTTGTTCTCGGCATGATAGTGCTTGTGTCGCTAGTGTTTGTTGCGTTTGGCTCAGCATACCTTAAATTTATAGGCTTACAGCTTATTGCTTGCGGTTTAGCGGCTGCATTTGCATCCTTTATCGGTACACCGATTATCTGGACTGCACTTAAAAAAGTTAAAAAGAAATAGAAAATAGACTGAATTATAATTAAGATAAATTCTTTTGATTTTTTTGATATTTACAAGGCGGAAACTTTCGTTCCGCCTTGTTGATTTAAGAGTGTTTTATGAAAATAGTTTACGGAAAAACCTTATCCGCTGACGAAGAAAACGTGGTCGGCAAAATAGCCCTTGAATGCGGTATTATGTATGATACCGCAAGGCTTTTGTTTTACCGTAATATCGACACGGTAGAAAAGGCTAAAAGCTTTTTAAATCCGTCTAAAATACATTTTAATAACGAATTCTTGCTTGATGGTATAAGCCAAGCGGTCAGCCGCATTGAACTTGCAAAGCAAATGGGCGAAAAGGTCCTTATCTTTGGCGATTACGATGCCGACGGTGTGTGTGCAACCACCGTTTTATACAACTGCTTAAAAGATTTTGGCATTGAAGCTGATAAGTTTATTCCCGAGCGAGAATTGGGCTATGGTTTAAACGTAGATAAGGTCAAAGAGCTTGCTTGTGAATACGGTTCGTCATTGCTTATAACCGTTGACTGTGGCATTTCGGATTATGAAAAAATTGCTCAAATAAAGGAGTTTGGCATTGACGTTATAGTAACCGACCATCACGAGCCACCGGAAATTTTGCCCGATTGTATTAAAATCAACCCCAAAATCAAAGGTCAAGCATATCCGTTTAAGGAATTATGCGGCGCAGGTGTTGCCTATAAGCTTGGACGAGCATTGATAGGGGGCAAGGCAGACAGTTACCTCGACTACGTAGCACTTGCAACCGTAGCCGATAGTATGGACTTGATTGGCGAAAATCGCGATATAGTTGCAGAGGGTTTAAAACTTTTTAATTCATCTGCAAACAGATTACCTTTTGTTTATCTTTTAGAAAATAACGACAAGCAAATTACCTCACAAACGCTTGCCTATTCTATTGCGCCTAAAATAAATGCTGGTGGTAGAATGGGGGATATTGCTTCCGTTTTAAAATTGCTTACCTCAAACGACCCTAATGAAATTTTTGACTTAGTAGTTAAACTTAACGAATACAACACTACACGTCAAGTTGAATGCGATAGAATTTTTAAAGAAGCCAAGGCAAAAATATTAAATGAAGGGATAGATAAAGACAGTATTATACTTGTTTACGATAATTCGTGGAAAAGTGGTTTTCTTGCTATCGTTGCGGCAAAACTTGTTGAAACCTTTAATAAGCCTGCAATCGTATTTACCGCTCAGGACGGATACCTTAAAGGCTCTGCCCGCAGCGTTGAGGGGATAAATATACACTCGGCAATTACCGCAGCAAAGGACCTTTTAATCGGCTTTGGCGGGCACTCGCAAGCGGCAGGCTTATCGGTGGACTTTGATAAATTTGAAAGCTTGCGTGACCGTCTTTGCGCACTTATTGCAGAGCAATCTGCAAAAGAGATAAAGGAGCCCGTTTGTTATGCTGAATGGGAAATAAATAGTCCCATAGATTTTAGATTTGCCAAGGAAATTAGTTTATTAGAGCCTTTTGGCACCGGTAATAAAAAGCCAACTTTTATTGCCACCGTTAAAAATACAACGGCATCAAGATTGAAAAAGGATTCTCCGCACTATTTATTCCATACTAATGCGTGCGATATGCTTTATTTTAACGGCGGACAGGACGTAGAATACCTTTCCTTGCCGATAGAAAGTAAGGTTCATTTTGAAATAAATCTATCAACTTTCCGCGGTAAAGAAAGTTTAAAAGGTTTTGTAAAGAAAATCTATCCGGAGTATGCCGATTTCACCTCATTAAAATTGCACGCTTTTAGAAATGAGTTGTTAAAGCTTACCATAGCCGAAAGTGACGAAATCGAGGGAAAAATTGTAAATAATGATAAGGTTACGTCCCTACCATGTAGCGATATTAAGCTAAATTGTGGCACAGGAACCATTTACGTTTTGACCAACCCCGATTACATATCAATGTATGATATACCTAAGCAAATGCCGAAGGCATTTAAGCGGTTAAATTTTGCCAGCGCAATAAACTGTCTAATTGTTAGTCCAAATTATATCCCCGATAATTATTTAAACGTTGTTTATCTCGACAAGCCGTATAGTCTTTTGAGGACAAAAGCCAACGTCAATATGTGCGATAATTTGACAGGGTATAAGGACGTAGACAATCTAAGCGTAGACAGAACGGATTTTACAGAAATATTTAACTATTTATGCACAAAAAATAAGAGCGATTTTGTTAGCTCGGTAGATTTTTATCAAAAAGAGCAACCTTCATTTAACGCATATCAGTTTGTTTTTGCAACTGAGGTTTTTTTGGAATTGGGCTTTTTCAGTATAGACGGAGGGGTGCTTTTGCGTGATAATTCCGTTAAAAACGCATTGACAAACTCTAAGCTATATAGTAAAATTTCTTTAATAAAGTCTTGATGATAATTGACACGGAAAAAGGGTTATGTTTGACATTTTAGAACAACTTGAAACTGCATATAAAGGCAAGGACCTTGAACTGTGCTTAAAAGCGTATGAATATGCAAAAGAAGCACACGTTAATCAAAAACGCGCATCGGGCGAGGATTATTTTATACATCCTTGCACGGTTGCCGGAATTTTGGTCAGCCTTGGTCTTGACGCTGCGACCGTTGCCGCAGCTTTTTTGCATGACGTTATTGAAGACACGCCCGTTTCTGAGGGAGATATAAAAAAGACTTTTGGCGACGAGGTTTTAGAGCTTGTCGTTGGCGTTACCAAGCTTGAAAAGATAGAATTTCACTCGCAAGAGGAGGAGCAAGCCGAAAACTTCCGTAAAATATTCGTTGCAATGGCAAAGGATATTAGGGTAATTATTATTAAGCTTGCCGATAGACTGCACAATATGCGCTCGCTTAACTTTCTTTCTAAGGAAAGACAGCTTCGCATGGCAAGAGAAACGCTTGAAATTTATGCACCGCTTGCTGGAAGGCTAGGTATTTCGCAAATTAAATGCGAGCTTGAAGACCTTTGCTTAAAATACTTGGAGCCGGAGGTTTACGAATACCTCGTTCAAAATATTGACGAAAAATTAAAGGAAACGGAAGACCTTGTTGAGCAGGTAATAGGTCAAATTAAGCAAATGCTTAAAGATTCAAACGTTTCCGGTGAAGTTTTCGGCAGAAGAAAGCACCTTTATTCAATTTACCGTAAAATGAAAGAGCGCGGTAAAACCTTTGAACAAATTTACGACTTTGTAGCTATACGCGTTTTGGTCGATAAAATTGACGAGTGTTATGAGATTTTAGGTAAAATTCACCATATTTGGAAGCCTATTCCGGGTAGAATTAAAGACTATATCGCAACCCCAAAGCCCAATATGTATAGGTCGTTGCATACAACCGTTATGACCAATTACGGCAGGGTATTTGAAATTCAAATTAGAACGTATGAAATGCACCACGCAGCCGAATACGGTATTGCTGCGCATTGGAAATATAAAGAAAACAAAAAAGAGGTGGACGACCTTGATACCCGCCTTTCTTGGATAAGGGAGGTTATGGAGTGGCAAGGCGGTTTAAAAGACAGCAGAGAATTTTTGAACTCGTTAAAAGGCGACCTATATAATTCCGAAGTTCTCGTATTTACCCCCAAGGGCGACGTTATAAGTTTAGTTAAGGGTGCAACACCCCTCGACTTTGCCTATAATATCCACTCGCAAGTAGGTCACCGCACAGTCGGCGCAAGGGTAAACTCAAAAATGGTCCCGCTAAATACCGAATTACAGGTTGGCGACGTGGTTGAAATTATCACCTCGCAAAACTCAAAAGGGCCGTCTTGGGATTGGCTTAAAATTGTAAAAAGTTCTAGCACGCGCGTAAAAATCCGTCAGTTTTTCAAGCGTGAAATGAAGGAAGAAAACGTCCGCACAGGCAAATCTATGATTGAAGCCGAGATAAAGCGCAGGGGATATTCCGTTTCCGCCATTTTAAATGACGAAAGCTTTTTGATTTTATCGCAAAAGATGGCATTTAGCGGAATGGACGAAATGTTTGCCTCTATCGGTTACGGTGCAGTATCGGTTAATCAGGTAGTAGTAAAACTCGTTGATTATTACCGTAAAAATCAGCCAAAAGAAGAAAGCACAAAGCTTGTCACTTACACTAAACGTCAAAACGGCGGTGTAATCGTAAAGGGTATGAATAATATCCTCGTTCGGTTTGCCGGTTGCTGCAATCCCGTCCCTGGTGACGATATAATCGGCTTTATATCACGCGGACACGGCGTTACCGTTCATAGAAGGGATTGCCCAAATATGAAAGCTGCCGAACAAGAACGCTTGATTGAAGTAACGTGGGCAGATAGGAGTATGTCCGTATATAATGCGGAAATTCAAGTAATTGGCGAAGCTCAGGCAGAGGTTTTAACTGCCGTTGCGGGTGCTGTTGCGCAGTTGAAGCTTGAAATTGTATCCACTAACGGCAGAACTGACCGCAAAAACGGCAGGGTAATAGTTAATTTTAATATTAGAATTAACGATAAAAATGCTCTTGACACTTTAATATCCAAATTAAAGCAAGATTCAAAAATTATCGACGTTTACAGAACGTCTAATAGATAAAAACAAAAATGTCTAACGTATAAGACAAGCGGCAAAAAACCGCAAGATTATAGGTTAGAAATATATTAAACGAACAATAAATGAAACTATTTCACGTAATCAACGGCTTATTAAGGGTAAATTCATATTACCTTGTCAACGAGCAAACGGGTGGCGCGGTGGTAATAGACCCCGGCGAAAATTATAACCGTGTAAAAAGCACGGAAAAGGAGTGCGGCTTTACCGTTAAAGCCGTGCTTTTAACGCACGCCCATTTTGACCACGCTGGAACAGCAAAAAAGCTGCAATACGACGGTGCAAAAATTTATATCAGCGATATAGATGCTCCAAAATTACATAACGACGATAATTTGGGTAAGATGTTCGGTAGGCGATTTAACGAAGATTGCTTTGCTGACTTTACTTTTAAGGACGGCGATATTTTGGATGTCGAGGGCTTTAAGATAAAAGCCTTGTTAACACCTGGGCATACGGACGGCTCGGCTTGTTTCATATTAGACAATATGCTCTTTTCGGGCGATACTTTGTTTTGTGAAAGCGTTGGCAGAACGGACTTTCCCACAGGCAATCACAATGATTTGGTGTCGTCTGTTTTAAGGCTTTTTTCACTAAGCGGCGAGTATGACGTTTACCCTGGACACGAGCAGTTTACTACCTTATCTCACGAGAGAAAATACAACACGTTTGTGGATTTTGAGAAAAAATGATTGATACCGATTTAACTATTTGTCAAAACGAACTTGGTGAAGTTCTTAATTTATTCGGTGAAGACGCGCAAAATTTGAAGGTCCGCCATAGGTTTAGCGAAAAGGACGGAAAATTTGTCAACACCGTTACCTTAAACGGACACGTTTATGCTTACGGCAATTTAGTGCCTAATTTTAAGGACGAAATCGAGCGGAAAAGATTTGTAAAACGTTATGCAAAGCTTTCCTTATATAAGGCGCTATCTCGTTTGCTCGGTCGCGAGCTGCCTTGGGGCGCGCTAACCGGTATTCGCCCCACAAAACTAGCCTATTCTCAGCTTGAAGAAACGGGCGAGTTTAAGGAATTTTTCACTGATACAATGCGTGTTAGCGAGGAAAAAACAACCCTCACGCAAGAGGTTTTGACAGCGCAAAGGGGAATTTACCAAAAAGACGATGATAACACTGATTTTTTTGTTTTTATCCCTTTCTGCCCGTCAAGATGCAAATATTGCTCTTTTATCAGCTCAGATATTAACGCGGCAAAAAAACACGTAGATAAATACGTAGAGTGTTTAATTAAAGAGATAGAAGAAAGTGCAAAATACGTAAAAAAATTGCGCAGCATTTATATTGGCGGTGGCACGCCCGTATGCTTGCCTGACGATAAGTTAGAAGCCGTTTTGTCTGCTATTGACAAGATAAACACAGGTGTAGAGTTTACGGTAGAAGCCGGCAGACCTGATGCAATAACACCTTCAAACCTTGCTATACTTAAAGCGCACAGAGTTACGCGTATTTGCCTTAATCCGCAAACCTTTCAAGATAAAACGCTTAAAGAGCTTGGTAGGTCGCACACAGCGCAAGATATTTACGATAAATACAAGCTTGTATGTAAGGACTTTTCGGTCAATATGGACTTAATTGCAGGCTTGCAAGGCGAAAGTTTTGAAGATTTTAAAGACACGTTGCAAAAAACGATAAGTCTTAATCCAGATAATATCACGGTGCATACCCTTTGTGTAAAGCGCGGCTCCTCTCTTGCGGAAAAGACGGAATTTTTGACCGATGGCGAAACGCAAAAAATGGTCGATTACTCTTATAAAACGTTAAAGGAGCACGGCTATCAGCCATATTATCTATACAGGCAAAAATATATGTCGGCTAACCTTGAAAACGTAGGCTACGCAAAAGAGGGCAAGGTGTGCATATACAACGTAGACGTAATGGAAGAAATTGCACAAAACGTAGCTTGCGGTGCAAACGCAATCAGTAAACGCGTTTATAACGGGGGCGAAATAATAAAGCGCGCCGCATCTCCAAAGGATATTCAAACGTATATCAATAAATTAGACGTTATTATCGAGCAGAAAGACCAATTATTCAAGTAACAGCACTGTAATAATTAGCTTAAATACACACCAAGATACACCCCATAATAAATGGCGGTAAATAAATGACATTATAGAGTGAGGCAAACCTTGCACGATAAAGACTGCAAAATTTTTCGTGTAATTTTATTTTAGAATATAAATTTGTTCTTTTTAACGTAAAAACACGGTTAAAACAGTTTACAAAAGGTTAAATTTTTGTTATACTGTTTAGGCTTGATACTTAATACAAGGTATTGCGGATTCTCCCCCCATTGCTTTGTTTTAAGCGAATTAATCCATATAAAACTTAGGAGGATAAATTAAAATGGAAAAAGCAAGAAAGCAAGAAATCATAGCTAAATTTGGTCATCACGAGGGTGATACCGGCTCTGCGGAAGTTCAAATCGCACTTTTGACGGAGAGAATCAACCACTTAAATAAGCACCTTGTTGCAAACAAGCACGACAACCACTCACGTCGTGGTCTTATGAAGATGGTCGGCGCACGTCGTAGTCTTTTGAAGTATTTACAAGAAGTTGACATCGAAAGATACAGAAAGGTTATCGCTGATTTAGAGTTGAGAAAATAAAAAAATCGGGGCGACATTTTTTGTCGCCCATTTTTTTGTTAGTTTGGCTATTTTTGTTTCGTTTAACAGTATTAAATAGGTAAAATTGTGCGTGAGCGTAGGTTGCGCTCCGTTTCAAAAATATTAAGAGTTAGGAACAGGAGATTAAAAAATGACGAAAACTTACAGAGAATTCAAAACTACCGTAGGTGGCAAAGAACTTATCGTTGAAACTGGCAAATATGCTGAGCAGACCAACGGTTCGTGCGTTGTTAGATGCGGTGAAACTGCCGTTATGGTTAACGTAACTATGGCAGAAAAGCCACGTGACGGTATGGACTACTTCCCCCTAGGCGTAGACTTTGAAGAAAAAATGTATTCTATCGGTGCAATTCCCGGCGGTTTCAAGAAAAGAGAGGGCAGAGCGTCTGATAAGGCTATTTTAACCAGCAGACTTATCGACAGACCTATCCGTCCTTTATTCCCCAAGGGACTTTTTAACGACGTAATCGTTATCGCAACCGCTCTTTCGGTTGAGCCCGATATCCAACCCGAACCCCTTGCAATGCTTGGTAGCTCTATTGCAATCAGCATTTCGGATATTCCCTTTGCAGGTCCCACCGGCAGCGTAGTTGTTGGTATGGTTGACGGCCAGTACGTTATCAACCCCGATTGCGCTCAGCGCGAAAAGAGTGTTTTAAACCTTAACCTTGCAGGCACCAAAGATGCTATTATGATGGTTGAGGCAGGCTCAAAGGAAATCAGCGACGACGAGATGGTTGGTGCAATTTTGTTCGGTCACGAAGAAATCAAACGTCTTTGCGCTTTCCAAGAAGAAATTATTAAGGAAGTTGGTAAGCCCAAGAGAGAAATGGAGCTTTATCACGTTCCCGAAGAAATTGACAATGCAGTTCGCGAATTCGCAAGCGATATGTTAGACAAAGCACTTGACACTTTTGACCGTGCTGAAAGACAACAAGGTCAAGACGCTGTTGAAAAGGCTACGTTAGAAAACTTTGCTGAAATTTACCCCGGCAAAGAAAGAGAAATCAAAGACAGCCTCTATTATCTCACCAAAGAGAAGGTAAGGGCAAAAATTACCAATACCGGTATCCGTCCCGACGGCAGAAAACTTACCGAAGTTCGTCCTATCTGGTGCGAAGCTGGCGTTCTTCCCAGAGTTCACGGTACTGGTGTATTTACCAGAGGTCAAACTCAGGTTATGTCAACTTGCACCTTAGGTATGCTTAACGAAGCTCAAAAGCTTGAAGGTCTTGACGGCGAGTCTTCAAAACGTTATATGCACCAGTATAATATGCCCGGCTACGCTTCTGGCGAGGCTAAGCCTTTAAGAAGCCCCGGCAGACGTGAAATCGGTCACGGTGCACTTGCTGAACGTGCTTTGGAACCCGTTATCCCCAGTGAAGAAGAATTCCCCTACTCCATTAGAGTTGTTTCCGAGGTTTTAAGCTCCAACGGCTCCACCTCACAAGGTAGTGTATGCGGCTCAACTCTCGCTCTTATGGATGCAGGTGTTCCTATTAAAGCACCCGTTGCAGGTATTGCTATGGGCCTTATCAAAGACGTTGAAACTGGCAAGGTATCAATCCTTACCGATATTCAAGGTTTAGAGGACTTCCTCGGCGATATGGACTTTAAGGTAGCCGGCACCGAAAAGGGTATTACCGCTATCCAAATGGATATTAAGATTAAAGGTATTGACGAGAACATCTTGCGCCAAGCTATTGCACAAGCAAACGTTGGCAGACAGCATATTCTCAGCAAAATGCTTGAAGTTCTCGATGCTCCCAGAGCAGAACTCAACAAATATGCACCCAAGATTATTTCTTTCAACATCCACCCCGATAAGATTAGAGAAGTTATCGGCTCTGGCGGCAAGGTTATCAACAAAATTATTGAAGAAACCGGCGTTAAGATTGATATTGAAGACGATGGTAGAGTTAACATTGCAAGTGTTGGCGACCACGCACAAGGCGAGCGCGCTAAGGCAATTATCCTTTCAATCGCAAAAGACCCCGAAGTTGGCGATATGTTCATTAGCGAAGTTGTAAGAATTTTACCCAAGGTTGGCGCATTCTGTGAGCTTGCTCCTGGTAAAGACGGTTTAATCCACATTTCCAAAATGAGCAGCAAGAGAATTGAAACGGTTGAAGAAGTTCTCCACATTGGCGACAAAGTAAAGGTTGAAATTATCAAGATTGGCGAAAAGGGCATTGACCTTAAACTCCTTGAAATCATCAACGACTAATTATTAAACTAATCTACTAATATAAGGTCGGCTATCAAGCCAATCTATTGCAGTAGAGAAAGTTAAAGCAAATAAATACGCGGAATTACCTCCGCGTATTTTTATTTTGTATTTTTATGTTATATCTTTGTTTTAAAGATAAACGGCGCGTTGTTTTAGCTGCGTTTTTTTATTTTAAATATAATTATTTAGCAGTAGTCTTTTTATTTGTTGACTTTCATAGTTATTAATTATGCGTGGGTTTTTGTAAACTGCGTATAGAGGTGTGAAAAAATGAAAAAAATAAATAGAAAGATAAATATTATTACCGACATAATTTTGGCAATAGCCTTTATTTTTGTGTTTACCGTAAGCTTTGTTCCCGAGCAAATCACTCCAATATACAGTGACGGAACGGTAAGCGCAATTTATAACGGTAATAGACAAAATAAAAAGGTTTCGCTTATGTTTAACGTTTACGAAAACGCGCCCGTAGTTGAGCAAATTATAGACCTTTTACAACAGCATGGAGCAAAAGCAACCTTTTTTGTCGGTGGATGTTGGGCTGACGATAATGGCGAAACACTTAAAAAAATTGTGGATAGCGGCAACGAGCTTGGCAACCACGGATATTTTCATAAAGACCATAAAAAACTGTCTTATGAAAAAAATCTAGAAGAAATCTCTAATACGGGAGTAATAGTCAAAGCACTTTGCGGTGCAGAGATGAATTTGTTTGCTCCGCCATCTGGCAGCTTTGGGACTAACACCTTAAAGGCAAGTTACGAGCTTGGTTACAAAACTATTATGTGGTCAAAGGATACAATAGACTGGCGAGACAGCGATAAAGACGTTATCTATACAAGAGCCACAAAAAACGTAACTAATGGCGATTTAATTTTAATGCACCCCAAGCAACACACTTTGCTTGCTCTTTCTTCAATTTTAGAGTATTATAATAGTATAGGACTGTCGGTAGTAACCGTCAGCGAGAATTTATCTTAAAGAATAATTTGGTGATAAAATGGTAGTATATAAAACCTTTAATAACGGTCTAAAACTTGTAGTTAGTAAACTTGACGGCTTGCTGTCCGTTTCTGCCGGAATTATGGTTAAAACCGGCAGTATAAACGAGAGTGAAAGTGATAACGGCATCTCACATTTTTTAGAGCACGTTATGTTCAAAGGCACTAAAAACCGCTCCGCGTTTGAAATTTCCGATTGTATTGATAGTATTGGTGCGCAAATAAATGCCTTTACCTCAAAGGAAATGACCTGTTATTATACAAAATCTACGTCAGAGCGACTTAAAAACTGCCTTGACGTTTTATCCGACATATTTTTTAATTCGGTATTTGACGATAAAGAATTAGACAGAGAGCGCGGGGTAATTATTGAAGAAATAAATATGGCAGAGGATACGCCTGAGGACGTATGTGCCGACCTTCTTGCTCAAAGCTATTATGGAGATAAGGGCTTAGGTAGAACAATTTTAGGCCCCGCAGAAAATATAAAAAAATTCAGCCGCGCAGACGTTGAAAGGTATATGGACAAGTATTACACAGCCGACAACGTTGTAATATCAATCGCTGGCAACGTAAACGTTGACGAAGTAACCGACCTTGTAGAAAAGCTATTTGCGGAAAAATTTGAAAGGACTAAGTCGGTTAATCAAATAACCACAGAAAAACCTAATCCTCAGCATTTGTTTAAGGATAAAAAAATCGAGCAAACGCATATATCGTTGGCAATGCCTGCAATACCGGTTACGTCGCCAAAAAGCGATGCACTAAATATTGCAAACATAGTTTTTGGCGGCGGTATGAGCAGTAGACTTTTTCAAACCATACGTGAAAAATTGGGGCTTGCATATTCGGTTTACTCTTATTTATCACAATATAAAAGCTTAGGAACACTTGAAATTTTTGCAGGAGTTAACAGCAGCCTAAAAGCACAGGCATTTGAAGCAATAGTAGACGAAATTAAAAGTTTTAAGCAAAAGGGCATAACCGAGCAGGAATTTTTACGTGGCAAAGAACAAATGAAAAGCGCGTTTGTGTTTGGTAGAGAAAGCACCGCATCGCAAATGTTGTTATATGGTAGACACCTTTTATTTTACGACAAGCAGTTTGATATAAATGAAAGACTAAACCGCTTAGGCGGTGTATCAATGGCGGACGTAACGGAAGCTATAAATGAGTTTTTTGTTGTGGACAAAATGGCAACCGCAACAGTTGGGCCAAACGCAACCCCATTGACGTAAGCCACTCTATATTTAACCGTTCACTCATTATAAAAATAAACAAGAAAAGGACTTTTCCACTTTGGATTAGTCCTTTTTATTTTTAGGTTTGAATATAATTTAATTATGAAAGTTTTTAGGATATTTTGCGGGGCTTTGTTAACCTTTTTTATATGCTTTACAGTATTTGTCGGCAGGGGTAAGCTAACGTATCAAGACAAAAGGACTGATATAGACTATAAAGGAGTATTATCTCTATGGCATATAGACACCTTTGAAGGCGGAGAGGGTTCAAGGCGATTATTTCTAAATAACGTTGCAAAAAATTTTGAAAAGAAAAACGATGGAGTTTTAATAATGGTTAGCAATTACACCATAGAGGGCGCAATGCAAAGCATAAAAGAGGGTAAACGCCCCGATATGATATCTTATGGTGTTGGAGTTGACGTAAGTGGCTTAACTGAACTTAATTTGGCTAAGAACGAGCCTTATGCCGCTATCGGTAAAAAATCTTATGCGGCAAGCTGGTGCCGTGGCGGATACTTATTGATTGCTAAGTCAAAGACGATAATTGACCAAAGTAAAGAGCTGCCGTCATTAGTAGTGTCGCAAGGGGAATATAATATGCCTATGCTTGCGTTAGCGTTAGAGGGATACACGGCAAAAAACGTTAAAATTATAAGACCTTCTGACGCTTATGCTGAGTTTATAAACGGCAAAGCACCATTTATGCTTGGCACGCAAAGAGATTTAGTTAGGCTATCCTATAAAAATATACAGGCAGAGATTTATCCGCTTAGTAGCTTTTGTGATTTGTATCAATACGTTGCAATTTCTACTAATAATCAAGATAAAGTTTCAGCCTCAAAAGCATTTATAAACTTTCTTCTCAGCGAAGAAAATCAAAAAAAATTATCGAGCTTAAAACTTTTTTCCACTAAGTATTCGGTTGATTATGATGATGAAAAATTTAGTAATATGCAAAATATAACGGCAAAATATGGCATTTCACTCTTTACCGACAGATTAAAGGTGCAAGAAACAATTTCTCTGTCGCAGCTTGCTCTTTGCGGCGACCAAAATGCTATGGCAAAAATAAAAAATGTTATATTTTAACCTTGTAAAAAAATAAAAACTATTGTAAAATATATAAGGAGGTTTATGGACTTTAATCTTGGCGACCTACCTCGCGAGCTGTCTTTGTGCAGCAATCTAAATTTTAAACTTAACGAGCCGCTATCTAATCATTGCAGTTACGGCGTTGGCGGCATTGCAGATATTTATATCCAGCCGTTAAGCATAACCTCGCTTATAAACGCTTTTGACATAGCGAAAAAGCATAAAGCACCAATACATATACTCGGCAACGGCACCAACGTTTTGTTTTCGGACAAAGGGTTTAGGGGGGTGGTGATTTCCACCAAAAACCTTACTTCAATCGAGGTAAACGGCAATATCATACAAGCCGAGTGTGGCGCGCAAATTGGCAGTATTATAAACAAATCGGTCGAGCGCGGCTTGTCTGGGCTAGAAAAGCTTGCAGGTATTCCCGCAACGGTTGGCGGTGCAGTTACAATGAACGCAAGTGCCTTTGGCACGGCTGTTAGTGACAAGTTATTATCGGTCACCGTTTTCGAAAGGGATAAAATAACCTCTTATTCACATAAAGACTGCGATTTTGGGTATAGAAAAAGTAGGTTTCAGGTAGCTGATGCTATAATTCTTTTTGTCACCTTTAATTTGGACGATGCTGACGAGAGTGTTGTAAATAAGAATTGTCAGCAATGCCTATCTCTAAGAAAGAGCATACAACCGATGGGCAGAAGTTGCGGTTCGGTTTTTCGCAATACTACAAAGTATTCCGCAGGTCAATTAATAGATATGTCGGGGCTTAAAGGCAAAAGCATTGGCGGGGCTTTTGTGTCTAATAAGCACGCAAACTTTATTTTAACGCAAGACGGAGCAACCGCCTACGACGTTTTTAGACTAATAAAACTTATTAAAAAAGAAGTTTTTGAAAAATTTGGCATAATACTTCAAGAAGAAATTAAATTTATTGGGGAGTTTTAATGTTTAAACTTACGGCAGATTATCATACTCACACCGTATTTAGTCACGGTAAGGGTAATATAATCGACAACGCAATAGCCGCAAAGGAAAGGGGCTTAGTTGAGGTTGGTATTACCGACCACGGTTTTGCGCACCCTGCTTTTGGCTTGCGGGATAGAAAACTTCCTAAAATGCGCATCCTTTGCGATGAGGCAAAAAAGCAAACGGGCGTAAACGTTTTATTGGGTATAGAATCAAATATTACAGGTGTTGACGGCTCGGTTGACTTGAAACAAAAAAACTACGATAAATTTGATTTGTTTTTAGCCGGCTTTCATAAATTTGTATTATATAAATTTAAAAGTATTTTTACTTTTGCGGCACCGAATATTTGGCTTTCAATGACCAATGCTAAAAAAATTCCTTCGTCAGTTATTAAGGAAACCACTAAAACCTTTATAAACGTCATAAAAAACAATCCGGTAGACGTTATAACGCACCTCAATTTTTGCTGCTTTGCTGACGTTGTCGAGGTTGCCAAAGCTGCCGCAGATTACGGAACTTATTTAGAAATTAACAGCAAAAAAACCCATTTAACTGACGAGGATATTGCAAAAATTTTACAAACGGACGTAAAATTTATCGTTGATTCGGACGCACACCACCCATCTCGCGTAGGCGAAATATCTCTTGGCGAAACAGTTATTGAAAGGACAGGCATACCTCTTGATAGAATTATGAACATTGACGGCAGACTTCCTATCATGCGATTTAAGTCGTTTAAGGAGGGCTGTTAATGAACTTTGCAAAAATCGTTAAGCAAGAAATTAGAGATAAAATTATAAAAGAAAATCACTGTAAAATAGCCTTTCTTGCAGGTGTTATGCGCGGCACTGGTAGGCTTTTTGAGAGAGCCGACGAAATTGGCTTAGAGTTTAGAGTGTCCGATGAAAAAACGGCTATGCTTATCAGTAGTTATCTTGAATCGCTTTTTTCTTACGAGGTTCGCGAGATAGAGGTGAGTGAGGACCACCTAAACAAAAAGGATAAATTTGTCGTTACCATAAGCGGTAGCAGTGCAGAGCGAATTTTAGTTGAGCTTGGCATACTTATTGCCGAGGGTGAGCAGTATACCGTTAACTTTGATTTATACGGCCCGATACTGCAAAAAAACTGTTGTTTAAGGTCTTTTATAAAGGGGCTTTTTCTTGTAACCGGCAGCTGCACCGTCCCAACCGATAAAAAGGAGGATGAAATTACTAGCGCGCAGGGGACAGGCTATCACTTAGAAATGGTCTTTTCGCACGGCAAGCCGGCAATGCAAACGGCTGAAAAGTTGGCACAAAACGGCATAAAAGCCAAAATAATTCGCCGAAAAGAAAACTACGTTTTATATATCAAAAGCGTTGAAGAAATTAAAAACTTTATTGCTTTTTTGCCAGCGCCCGTTTCCGTTTTAAAGCTAACAGACCTTATTATTAACCGCGAACTTGCCAACAACTCAAACAGGTTAAAAAACTGTGATATGGCAAACGTTAGTAAGCAAGTTGAGGCAATGCTTAAACAGGTTGAAGATATACGTTATATTGAAAAAGAAATAGGGCTGTCAGCTTTGAAAAAAGATTTACAAGAGGTTGCGCTTGCCCGCATGGAATATGCGGACGAAACGCTTGCCGAGCTTGCTGATAGGCTTAATATTACTAAAAGCTGCTTAAACCATAGGCTTAGAAAAATAGTTAGCATAGCAAAAGAATTAAAGGGGAAGAACAATGTCTGATTTTGTTCATTTACATTTACATACGGAATACAGTCTATTAGACGGCGCGGCGAGAATAGACAAGCTTTTTGATGCCTGTCATAGCAAAGGTATGGATGCCGTTGCAATCACCGACCACGGAAATATGTTTGGCACCCTTTATTTTGCGGAAGAAGCAAAAAAGGCAGGTATTAAAGCAATAATCGGTTGCGAAATGTATGTTTGTGACGATTATAAGGTTACGTCAGGCAGACCTGATTACGACCATCTTATTTTGCTTTGTAAAAATAAAACGGGCTATAAAAATTTAATTAAACTAGACTCAATAGCTTACGTTGACGGCTTTTATTATAAGCCCAGAATTGACTATAAAACCCTTGCTCAGTATAGCGAAGGCTTAATATGCTTATCCGCCTGTCTTGCGGGCAGAGTGGCAAAAAATCTGCTTGCAAACGATTATGAAAAGGCGGTAGAAACTGCCGAGATGCTTCGCGGAATATATAAGGACGATTTTTACTTGGAAATTCAAGACCACGGGCTTGAAGACCAAAAAAGAATTAATCCGTTACTGATAAAATTATCAAAGGAAACGGGTATACCTTTGGTTGCCACAAACGACGTGCATTATCTTGAAAGGGACGATGCTGAAATGCAAGACGTTGTTATGTGTATTAGTATGAAAACCACCATCGACGACCCAAAGAGGATGAAGATGGAAAGCGACCAGTCCTATTTAAAAAGCCCCGAGGAGATGAAGGCGTTATTCTCGCACATTCCAGAGGCTATTGAAAACACCGTAAAAATAGCCGACAAGGTTACGGAAGAGGTTTTTGCACTTACTAAAAAGGGCGAGCCTATTAGGGACGTATCGTTAATTCCCAAATACGTCCCCGATGACGGAAGCACGCCAAAAGAGTATTTGCGCAAGCTCACCGAGGAGGGTTTAAGAAAAAAATATAAGGAAATTACACCCGAAATTAGAGAGAGGGTGGAATACGAATTTGACGTTATCAGCTCAATGGGCTTTTGCGACTATTATTTAATCGTTTGGGACTTTATAAACTACGCTAGAAGTGTCGGTATCCCCGTAGGTGCAGGACGTGGCTCGGGCGTGTCAAGTATTATTGCTTATTCGATAGGTATAACGGACGTAGAGCCCCTTAAATATCAACTGATTTTTGAAAGATTTTTAAATAGAGAAAGGGTTAGTATGCCCGACTTTGACGTAGATATTGCAGATGCAAGGCGCGGCGAGGTCGTTGAATACGTCCGCAATAAATACGGTCCAGAGCGCGTTGCTCAAATCGTTACGTTTGGAACGCTTGCTGCAAAAGCGGCAATAAAGGACGTTGCAAGGGTATACAGAACCCCTTATGCCGAAGTCGACAAGGTTACAAAACTTATGGACGGCAAGTCCACCATTAAGCAATCGCTCGGTATGGAACTGAACAAAGACAAGGAAAACGTAGGTGTTCCAGAACTTATAGAAATATACAATAACGACGCAGAACTGCATAAAATAATTGATATGGCAATTAAGGTTGAGGGCTTGCCTAGAAACACCTCTATGCACGCGGCAGGTGTAGTTATTTGCGAAAAACCCATTATGGAAAACGTCCCTTTGCAGCGCAACGGTGATGACGTAACCACTCAATTCGATATGATTGAGGTTGAGGCATTGGGTATGCTTAAAATGGACTTTTTAGGGCTGCGCACTTTGACGGACGTTCAGCTTGCTTGCCAATACGTTGAAGAAAATACGGGTAGGGTAATAGATTTCCATCAAATTGGATACGAGGACGAAGGCACTTACGAGCTTATCGGTCAGGGTGAAACGGACGGTGTGTTCCAGCTTGAAAGTCCGGGTATGAAACGCTTTATGAAGGACTTAAAGCCGTCAAACTTTGAAGATATTATTGCAGGAATTTCACTTTATCGCCCCGGTCCTATGGATTCAATACCGCAATATATTAAAAATAAGCATAATCCCGCTTCCGTAACGTATGACCACCCGCTTTTAGAGCCTATTCTTAAAAACAGCTACGGTATTTTAGTGTATCAAGAGCAGGTTATGCAAATTTGCCAAAGGCTTGGGGGTTTTACCCTTGGACACGCAGACGTCGTTCGTAAGGCGATGGGTAAAAAGAAGGTTGAAATAATGGAGCAGCAAAAGGGCATTTTCGTTTACGGTGGTATTAACGAAAGCACCGGACAGCCTGTTGACGGCGCAATTAAGCGCGGTGTTCCAGAGGATATCGCAATCAAGGTTTACGATAATATGAAACCTTTTGCAAGATATGCTTTTAACAAATCTCACGCAGCAGCATATGCCGTGCTTGCATATCAAACGGCGTTTTTAAAGCGTTATTACGAGGTTGAATTTTTCTGTTCAATCTTAAATAACCGCATAGATAAAATTGAAGAACTTTCAAAATACCTTGCCTACTTAAAGGGCAAAAATATTAAGGTTTTGCCACCAGATATTAACAAAAGCAAGGCGTGGTTTTCTTGTGAAGACGGCGGTATTCGTTTTGGCCTTGTCGGTCTTAAAAACGTTGGACAAGCGGTAATAGACGACATTATTAAAGAACGCGACAAAAACGGCAAGTTCAAGTCATTTGACGATTTTATCAATAGGGTAATTGGGCTTGGCATAAACAAGCGTCTTGTTGAAAGTTTGATTTTATCAGGTGCATTTGATGCTTTTGGACATTCTAGACACGCGCTTATGCTTATTTATAGCGATTATATCGATAGGGTAATAAGCGCGGAAAAGAAAAAGAATGACCTTCAACTTAGTCTTTTCGGTAGTTTTTTAGAAAAAGACGAGGGTATGAAGCTTGAATACCCCGACACCCCAGAGTATTCTTCAAAAGAAAAGCTTTTTAATGAAAAAGCTGTTTTGGGCGTATACCTATCAGGGCACCCTCTTAGTGATTTTACCGAGGAGTTTTCAAAGTTTTCCTTTAACACGGGAGCGTTAGAATATTTTACCGAAGATGAAAACGGCAATATTCATTACGAGGTTAAGGACGGGCAATACGTCGAAATGGGCGGTATAATCACTGAGTTTAAGCGTCTAAACACTAAGAGCGGACAGACCATGGCGTTTGTTAAGATAGAGGACGTTTACGGGCAGATAGAAGCAATTTTCTTCCCCAAGGTTTTTGAACAGGCGAAAGCTGCACTTGAAGTGGAGCAGATTATTAAGCTTAAAGGTAAAATCCAAATTAAAGACGGTATTCCGCAAATCATTGCTGATGGTGCAGAAAAGCTTCTTATCGGCGATGAGGAGGAAGTGGTTGCTACATCAGTAGAGCAAGAATATCTTGGTTTAAAAATTCCCGACCAATTAACTGATTCTTTAAACGATATTTTAGATATAGCAAAAAGTTATCCGGGCAATATTATGGTAATCGTTTCAATGAACGGCAAAAAATACAATGCAAACTGTTCGGTTAGACGTTGCGAGGGGCTTATAGCGGAACTCAAAAATTTCTTAAACGACGACCAAATAATATTTTTTAAGAAAAATTTATAAAAAGGCATATTAAAAAGTGGAAATTTTTTTCGCTATATGCTAAAATTATTAGGAAAATTATTTATAAAATATATTTATAAAAAGGTAAGGTTTTACTATGGAGAGAATAGCGGTTTTGACCAGTGGTGGCGATGCGCCCGGTATGAATGCAGTTGTTCGTGCGGTAGTTAGAACAGCTCTGCATAACAAAATGGACATCTACGGCATTGAAAGGGGTTATGCAGGCTTAATTAAGGGTGAAATTACCAGGCTTAACCATCGTTCCGTTTCGGATATGATACATAAGGGTGGCACCTTCTTAAAGACTGCTAGATGCCCTGAATTTAAGGATATCGAAGCACAACGTCTTGCTGCTGATGCACTTTCGGCATATGGTATTGATGGTCTTGTAGTAATCGGTGGCGACGGCACTTTACGCGGTGCAAAAGATTTAAGCGATAATTTTGGCGTTAAGGTAATTGGTATTCCCGGCACGATTGATAACGACCTTGCTTATACCGATTTTACCATCGGCTTTGACACTGCTGTAAACACAGTTTTGTGGGCTATAAACAATCTTCGCGACACTATGCACTCGCACGATAGAGTTTGTCTTTTAGAGGTTATGGGCCGTCATTGCGGCGATATTGCTCTCTATGCAGGTATTGCTGGTGGTGCAGAATACCTTTTAGTCCCTGAAATTCCTTATGACCTTGACGATATAGCTTCAAAAATCAAAAAGAGTTATTTAAGGGGCAAAACCTCAAATATGATTATTCTTGCAGAGGGTGCAGGTAATCGTGACGAAATTGCAAAATACGTTGCTGAAAAAAGCGGTGTTGGCGTTAAGGTAACTAACTTTGGTTATATCCAACGTGGTGGCTCACCTAACATGTTAGACCGTGTTCTTGCTGCTCGTTTTGGCTATAAGGCTGTGGAATTGCTACGTGATGATAAAGAAAGCTGCGCAATCGGTATAAAGGATAACAAGGTTATTACCGTTCCGTTTGCAGAAGTTGCAAAGGCAGAGAAAAAATTTGATAAAAGACTGTATGACATTGCTCACGTTTTGAGTTTATAATTCAGTCTGTAAGTTCTAATTAAAAAAATTTTTAACTTTTAATAAATTTAGAAAAACAATTTTAAGGAGATAAAATTATGAAAGGTTTGAAAGGTGCATTGGTTTTTGCACAGTCCGGTGGTCCTACTTCCGTTATTAACGCAAGTGCGGCAGGTGTATTTTTGGAGGCGTTGGATTGTGAGCAGATTACCGCTGTTTACGGCGCAGCTCACGGTATAAAAGGTATCCTTAATGAAGAAATGTATGATATTTCCAAAGAGGATAGAGAAGAGCTTCTTCTTTTGAAAAACACTCCTTCATCTGCACTCGGCTCAGTTCGTTATAAGCTCAAAGACGCTGACGTAGACGACACCGATTATAAGAGATTGCTTGAAGTATTCAAAAAATACGACGTTCGTTATTTCTTCTATAACGGCGGTAACGACAGTATGGATACTTGTAATAAAATCAGTAAATATATGGCAAAAAGCGGTTATGATATCAACGTAATCGGTGTTCCTAAGACGATTGATAACGACCTTTTTGGCACCGATCACTGCCCAGGCTTTGCTTCTGCTGCAAAGTATATCGCAACTACTATTATGGAAATCAACCTTGACGCAAAGGTTTACGATACACCTATGGTATGTATTATCGAAGCAATGGGTAGAAATGCTGGTTGGCTTACCGCATCGGCAGCTCTTGCAAATGCAAAAGGCCTCGGTGCAGATTTGATTTATCTCCCCGAAGTTCCCTTCTCTGTTGATAAGTTTGTAAACGACATCAAAGAAGTTTGCGCTAAAAACAACAACAAGTGTATTGCAGTCGTATCCGAAGGTATTCACGATGCAGAAGGCACTCTCATCTGCGAAAAACTTGGCGAAGTTGGCGCAAAAGACAGCTTTGGCCACGCACAGCTTGGCGGTGTAGCAGCATCGTTAGCAGCACTTATTAAAGAAAAGACTGGTTATAAAACCCGTGGTATTGAGCTTTCCTTAATGCAGAGATGCGGCGCACATAGTGCATCTGGCACCGATATTGAGGAAACTTTTGAAGCTGGTAAGCAGGCAGTTCGCGCAGCTGTAAGCGGTGAAACTGATAAAATGGTTTGCTATGCAAGAAAAGAAGGCGATAAGTATGAATGCGAATATAAGCTTCTTCCCTTAGAGCTTGCTGCTAATACCGAAAAAACCGTTCCTTTGGAATGGATTACCAACAACGGCACCGGTATTTCCGACGAGTTTGTAAAATACGCATTACCTCTCATTCAAGGCGAACCCAACATGAAGAAGGTAGACGGCTTGCCCAGATTTGCTAAACTCAAAAAGGTTCTCGTTGAAAAAAGATAAAATATTTATTTAGCACTCTTCTAAGTTATAAATAATAATATCAAAATTAACTCCCCGATGGCAAAATGCCATTGGGGAGTTTGTATTTTTAGTTATTTTTGTTATAACAAAAACATGAAATAAAATAAGGTTTGTAAAATGAAAATAAAAATAACTTAGTGGTTTTTTAAATGGTAAGGGTTTTTAAATGCAATATCCCAAAACAATTGAAAAAAGAGGCAAAAAAAGGTATAATAAAGCAAAAAAATATAAGAAAAATTACTAATATGACAGAAGCTGTCATATTAAGTTCTTTAAAATAATATTAAAAAATTTTATGGAGGGATAAAAATGTATAATGTTAAGTTGTTTGAAAAAATAGTTGACGTAAAATGTTCGTTTGAGGAGTTAAAATCATTTGTAACGCAAATGGATAAAATAGAGTTTGACATTGATAATGCATTTAATAAATATTACAACGTCGATAAGATTTTGCGTGCGATATGCTGTTATAAAAACAAAGAGATTGATGATAAGTTTTTGGCGTATTGGATGAATGCATATAATTGGATAATTATGGGAGGATTTAAAATAGCATCTACCAATGAAGCAATTTCTTTTCAAGATTGGGTGGTGTGGGAAATATCTGATTGGCTTGATAGTCTTTCCTTTTTTGATGACTCGGATGATTGGTTTAATATTAATGACTATGAAAACAGCTTTGTGATACTTGATGAAGTATATAGAAATATAAATGATTGGGAATGTGTCTTTGCTCATACGGACGAGTGGCGTGGTAATGATGATGACTTGGTTTTATTAGTTACCAACAATAAAACCAAGCAATATATAAAGATGTATGCTAGTTTAGATTTTTTTAATCAAAAAGTAACTTTCCCAAGAATTGAAGAAAATCAAATAGAAAAAGAAATTGAAAGGTTAAACAACGCAAATTATAAAGAATTAAGATACGGTCTTTTTGATTAAATTAAAGAATATAGGTGAGTTATTATGGAAGATTTTGAAATTTTATGTAGGGCTAAAACGTATATAGATAAACTTGCAAACGGGATAAATCCTTTAAACGACCAACTTCTTGAAGATAATGATATAGTTAATAACGTGAGACTATCAAGATGTTTTTTCTACGTTTCAGATATATTAAGACAAGTTATAGAAAATGGTGGTTTGGTAAGAAAATCAAAAAGAAAACGTGTAGCATTTAATATATCTGATGAAGAATTGAATAAGTATGAATATTCTGAAGACCCAATTTCTATTACGCACGTTGTAAAAAGAATAAATAATTTAATAAATCAAAATGAAATTAAAAGCTTATCATACAAAATTATTTCGGCGTGGCTTAAAGAGATTGGAATGTTGGAAGATGCTAATGGTAAGTATGGGAACGCAAGAACATGTCCAACTCAACTCGGCGAAGAACTAGGCATCTCAATAGAAAAACGTATTGGCAATAAGGGTGAATATTTTGCAACTTACTATAATCGTAATGCACAAGAATTTATAATTAACCATCTCCAAGCAATTATAAGTAAATAATTATGTCAAACTCGAAAGAGTATTGAGACTCTATTTTAGGTCTAAATTAGAAGATAGCTTAAATAGTTTAATTGTGCGTGGTAAACAGGTTGGGGTGTTGTTGATTGATTTGTTAAGAGAAGACAATTACTTCCTGCTTAAAAAAGTTGTTTTTATCACGGAAGATTTATGTGTAATTCTTGATATTACGAAAAAACATGTTAATATAAACGCATAGATACTTCATTTTGTTTTTACAGAATAATCGTATAGTCAATTTGTGATATTTACGCCTAATTTTTAGGTTTGAGTGTCTTGTTCTTCTGTAAGTAATTGAAACACCTTTAATTATCTATATTTATAGAAATAATGGGATAAGTCATATGTTAAATTGGTTCTATATTGAATTAAATAATATAAAAACGAACCGCAAATCAATATTCTTTTAAGGCTGATTACGGGGGTTTTTCCCAAACAAATTACTAAAAAATTCAACACAACAAAACATTAGAAAATCAAAGATAAATCTTGCCTTTTTCCTTGAAAAACTTAAAAAGACTTGTTCCCAAAATCCCCCTAGGGGTTTCGGTCAAACTTAAAGAGCCTTAAAAACTTAAGTTTTTTCACTATTTTTTGCCTCATCGTCCCATTGAGTTGGATATTTTTCACCCGAAAATCGTTCATTTTCGGGTGTTTTTTATTATTTTTAAGCATTTTTTATAAAATGGAAGACCTAATTTTACAAACTTTTTCCCAAGATTTTAAATATAATTTTTTTGGGAAATAATTACCTTTTTAACTAAAATTGGCTTTAAACAATTGAAAAAAACAAGTGGATTTTGCTATAATAATTCAAAATAGGGAAAAAGTATTATGTTTACAAAAGTTAAAAAATCATTAGGTAAAATTAATTACAAACTATTTTTAGCATTATTAGTGTTGGGACTTTGTCCAACGATTTATACAACACTAAGAGTATTCTTTTTAGGGGAGTTGCCTGGAGAATATTCGTTTTTAATTGCTGGTCAACTTTCATGGGTAAATCTTTTATACGAGATTTTAAGCGAAGCAATTGTTTTGCCGTTGTTTTTCTTTATCGGTAAAGTATTAACGGATAAGCAAGAATTTTCTAACCGAATGCGCACAGGCTTAATCGTTTCTATGAGTGCTTATACATTATTGTCAATCGTTATAATTGCACTTGCAAAACCTTTACTAACGCTTATGGCAACCGATTTAAGCATAATTGAGGCTTCGGCAACCTACATAAGAATAGAAAGCGTAGCAAGTATATTTTCTCTTGCATTTAACTTTATAATGGTTGGAATGGTAACGCTTGGTAAAGAAAAATACGTTTACATATTAACGGTTGTAAAACTCGTTTTGTGTGTGCTTGTTGATACGTTTATGGTCTCAACCTTGCCAGTTTCATTAAATCTTGGTGTAAATGGAATTGCATTTTCAAATATAATCGTAAACGTTGTTCTTGTTATTGCTGCAATTATTCTTTTAAGAAAAGAGGAAATAGTGCTTTTCAAAAAAGAAAAGCTAAACTTTGCTTGGATGAAAGACTTTGTAAAAGTCGGTGGAATCTCTGGTTTAGAATCTTTCGTGAGAAATATTGCTTACATGCTAATGATTGCCAGAATGGTAAATATGGTAGGCGAGCAGGGAACGTATTGGGTTGCAAACAACTTTATTTGGGGTTGGTTATTGTTGCCAATTTTACAACTTGGCGAACTTATAAAGAGAGAAACTGCAACTGATGAAAACGCAGTTAAAAACAATTCGCTAGGGTATTTTATAATAACTGCTATCGTTTGCGTGATTTGGTGTATTACAATACCGATTTGGAAACCGTTTATGTCACACATACTTAATTTTAACGAGGTAGATAAATTGTTTGAACTCGTTATGGTTTTACTAGGTTTTTATATGTTATACGCATTTCAAAACGTATTCGATTCAACTTTTTATGGACTTGGCAAAACCAATTATATGCTTTTTGAATCAGTAGTCACAAATACAATTTATTACGGTGGAGCGTTTATTCTATATCTCTATGGAGTATGGGAGCCAACGCTTATCGGTATAGCATTATTATTCGGTATTGGCAACGCCTTTGATGCAATCGTTTCACTCGTAGCATACGCTTTCTTACTCAAAAAGAATAAAATAAATATACTAGACGTTAAGTAAATCTTAACAAAGACTCGTTCTAAAATTAAAAAATCATAGCGGGTTTTTGTATATTTATATATGTCGTAACTCATTGCAAATTTTATCAAAATATGTTATAATAACAAAAAGTATTAAAGGAGCGTGTCGTATTTTTGCCAATGAATATAAAAAATAATATATTAAATGACTATGATTCCAATAAATGTTTATACGATAATTTTAAGGAAGCAATTGAACATCAAATTAAAAGCATACTTCATACTAGTGAAATAAATGTAAATTCTATCACTTCTAGACTAAAAGATAAAGAAAGTTTAAAAGGTAAAATAGACAAAAAGGGAGATAAATATAGTTCAATATCCGACATAACAGATATCGTTGGTGTGCGAATTATTACTTATTTTTCCGAGGATGTAGATAAAGTTGCTGAACTTATAGAGAAAGAGTTTGATGTAGATAGAGAAAATACTATTGATAAGAGAGAAGCGCTTGGAGATAATAAATTTGGTTATTGTAGTCTTCATTATGTTGTGAGAATGAGTGAACAGCGACTTAAGTTAATAGAATATTCTGCTTATAAAGATCTAAAATGTGAAATTCAAATAAGGTCTGTATTACAACATGCCTGGGCAGAAATTGAGCACGATATAGGTTATAAGAGTGCGATTACTATACCAAAAGAAATAAGGCGAAATTTTTCGAGAATTGCTGGATTGCTTGAGTTGGCTGATAAAGAATTTAATGAAATTAGAACATCATTACATGAATATGAAAATAAAGCGTCAAACAATTTAGATAAAGAAGATTTCGTTGATCACGAAATTGATGCTGTGATATTAGGAACTTTTACAAGGCAAAATGTTGATATAATTAGATTAAATAAGCATTTATCAAAGCTTTTAGGAAGAGAACAGGTTGAATTTGATAATTTTGATGCAGAACAAACAATAAAAGAATTAAATTGGTTTGGAATTACAACAGTAGGAAAATTGACAGAATATATATCGCTTTACACAGATGTCGCTATTAAAGTTGCTTCTGAGAAGTTGAAAAATTATAAGCCCGCATTTGATAGTGTTACTACAACGTTAATTGCTTTCTTTTATTTGTGTTATGCAATTTTATTAAAAGAACATCTTAGTTTGGATAAGATAAAGAAATATCTAGAAGATTTAAATATTGGTGGTAATGTGCCAACTGATATAATAGTAAAAAATTTGTATAATTTAGGTTTAAAAATTAATTAATTTTAGATTTACTAAAATCTTTACTTTTTGGCTAAAATCGGCTTTTAAAAGTAAAGATTTTTGTTTTTAAAGGTAATACTAAAAACAATTGAAAAAAGTGATAAAAAGGGGTATAATATATTTATAAAAAATAAAGGAGATAGAATTATGAAAATTGCAGTAACTTATGACAATGAACAAATTTTTCAACATTTCGGGCATACCGAACAGTTTAAGATTTACGATATTAAAAACGATAAAATAATTTCTAAAACCGTTATCAGCACTAACGGCCAAGGTCACGGCGCATTATCAAGTTTCTTAAAAGAAAACAACGTTGACGTTCTTATTTGTGGTGGAATAGGCGGTGGCGCTATAAGTGCGCTTAACGAACTTGGTATTAAATTATTCGGTGGCGTTAGTGGCGATTGCGACAGCGCAGTAGAAGCATTTTTGAAAAACGAACTAGAATTTAATCCTAACGTTAGATGTTCTCACCACGACCATGAACACGGTGACGATGCACACACCTGTGGCGAACACGGTTGTGGAAAGGGAAGTTGCCATCACAACTAAAAAAATTAAAACGCCTTTATCGGAGGGTAAAATGAAAATTGTAATCGTGGGTGGGGTTGCAGGAGGCGCAACTGCCGCAGCAAGAATAAGAAGACTCAACGAACACGCAGAAATTATTATTTTTGAGCGTTCGGGCTTTATTTCATACGCAAACTGTGGTTTGCCGTATTATATCGGTGGCGTTATTGAAGATAAGGAAGATTTGACACTTCAAACTCCCGAAAGTTTCTTCCGCATTTTCGAATCGTGGCAAAAGTTAATCACGAAGTAACTGATATTGACGTGCAAAATAAAACCGTCCACGTAACTAACTTAAAAACGGGAACGAGTTTTGCTGAAACCTACGATAAACTCATCTTATCACCCGGTGCAAAACC
>JAZSKW010000007.1:0-2985 GCA_045535015.1 Christensenellaceae bacterium | reverse complement strand
GAACGTGCAGAAATTATTATTTTTGAGCGTTCGGGCTTTATTTCATACGCAAACTGTGGTTTGCCGTATTATATCGGTGGCGTTATTGAAGATAAGGAAGATTTGACACTTCAAACTCCCGAAAGTTTCTTCCGCCGTTTTAGAATAATCGCTAAAGTTAATCACGAAGTAACTGATATTGACGCGCAAAATAAAACCCTCCACGTAACTGACCTTAAAACGGGAACAAGTTTTACGGAAAACTACGATAAACTCATTTTATCACCCGGTGCAAAACCGATATTGCCCGATTTCTATATTGAAAACGAAAGGACTTTCACACTCCGCACTGTAGAAGATACGCTTAAAATTCGTGCCTTTGTAGAGCAAAAACAGCCTAAAACGGCAGTTGTTATAGGCGGTGGATTTATCGGTCTTGAAATGGCAGAAAACCTTGCTGAACTTGGCATTAAAACCACTATCGTGCAACGCTCCAACCATCTTTTGCCGACGGTTGACTGTGATATGGCGTCGTTTGTCCACGCAAATTTCCGTCACCACGGCGTACAATTATTACTAAACACTAACACAAATAAAATGAGTATTACAGGCGAACAAGTTTCGCTTGACTTTGATAAAGGCTCAAGTATAAGCACAGATACGGTTGTGCTTGCAGTTGGCGTTACGCCCGAAAATACGCTTGCTAAAAAGATAGGTTTAGAACTTGGCGTTAAAGGTGCAATAAAGGTCAACGCCAAAATGGAAACTTCAATTCCCGATATCTATGCGGTAGGCGACGCAGTTCAAGTTAAACATTTTATTGCTGATAAAGATTCAGTGATTTCACTTGCAGGTCCTGCTAACAAGCAAGGTCGCATTGTTGCCGATAATATTTGTGGGATAAATAGTGAATATAAAGGCTCGCAAGGCTCGTCTGTGATTAAACTCTTTGATATGACTGTTGCTACTACTGGCATTAACGAACAGCAAGCCAAAGCAAACGGTATAGAATACGAAAAAGTTATTTTAACGCAAAACTCACACGCAGGTTATTATCCTAACGCAACGGCAATGACCGTTAAACTCATTTTTGAAAAGGCTACTTATAAGATTTTGGGTGCGCAAATAGTGGGCTATGATGGTGTTGATAAACGCATTGACGTTATTGCAACGGCAATTAGGGCAGGTATGAAAGCCGATGAATTAAAAGATTTAGACCTAGCTTACGCTCCGCCGTATTCTTCTGCAAAAGACCCCGTAAATATGGCAGGTTTTGTTGCTGAAAATATTAAAAACGGCATAGTTAAGCAGTTTTATTATGAAGATATTCCGTCTTTAAGAGAAAGAAAAGACGTGATTTTACTTGATACTCGCACACCGTTTGAATATATGCGTGGACACGCTGAAGATTTTATCAATATTCCACTTGACGATTTAAGAGAGCGTTTAGACGAACTTGATAAAACTAAACAAATCTACGTCATGTGCCAGAGTGGCTTGCGCAGTTATCTTGCAACTCGCATTTTAATGCAAAACGGCTTTGACGCATATAACTTTGCAGGTGGTTTTAGATTATACAGCAGTATCAAAAACGAAGAAATGCTATCTAAACAATGCTACACCTGTGGAATGGATAAGTGATTGATAAATAAAAATTAGTATGATATTATGCTAAGTAAAAATAAATTGACATAAACGGCAAAATATGATATAATCGCAAAAGTGAATAAATACAAATGGAACCAGCTGACTGTAGAGAACGTTGGTTCCTTTATGCTTTTTAGAGGAAAATCTTATGGTTAGAAAAAAGAAAATCAAGCTTTCGACCACGCAGATTATATTGCTCAGCTTTCTCGTGACGATTCTAGTGGGTAGTGCTTTGTTGGCATTACCGCTAAGTTCCGCAGATGGCAAAGCAGTGCCGTATCTTGACGCACTTTTCACGGCAACAACTTCTACCTGCGTAACGGGGCTTGTTACGCTCCCTACGGTCTCTACTTGGAGCGTGTTTGGTCAGATAATAATATTAATTTTGATACAGATTGGTGGACTTGGTATCATCACTATTATGTCGGGGTTAATGCTTCTTTTGAATAAGAAAATGGGCATTGGTGATCGTTTGCTTATTCAAGATGCATTTAATCTTAATACGATGTCTGGACTTGCGAAATTCGTTAAGAACGTTCTATTTGGCACGTTAATTATAGAAGGAATAGGCGCTATTATTTATATGTTTGTCTTTTTTCCTGAGTTTGTCGCAAAGGGTATCTGGATATCGGTATTCAATTCAGTTTCTGCTTTCTGTAATGCAGGTATTGATATAATCGCAGAAAACAGCCTTTGTAATTACGCCACCAATCCATTAATCAACGTCGCAACGTCGTCGCTTATTATTCTCGGTGGTCTTGGTTATATTGTATGGTGGGACGTGCTTCGTGTATTAAAGAGCCGTTCGCAAAAGAACCGCAAGATATTTAGGCATTTGAATTTGCAATCAAAGATTGCTATTACCCTTGCTGCGGGTCTCATACTTATTGGGGCGATTTTCATATTTATTTTTGAATATTCAAACCCCTTAACAATCGGAGAGATGTCACTTTTTGATAAAATTCAAGTGTCTTTCTTTCAATCTGTCACTACGAGAACAGCAGGCTTTGCCACAATCCCACAAGAGAATATGACAAATGCCTCGGCTACTGTATCGATTATTTTGATGCTGATTGGTGGTTCACCCGTGGGAACGGCAGGTGGTATGAAAACAGTGACCATCGCGATTCTAGTTTGTTCTGCATTCGCTACGATAAGGAATAAGAAAGGTGCAACGTTATTCGGACGTTGTGTTTCAGAGGAATCAATAAAAAAGGCGGTTGCGGTTGTCGTAATGTTCCTTACGATTTGCGCTATATCCGCTATACTTTTGATGGCAACGAGTAATGCTTCTGCTATTGATGCGGTCTATGAAGCGGTCAGCGCAACGGCGACTGTCGGTCTTTCAAGAAATTTAAC
>JAZSKW010000015.1:0-8221 GCA_045535015.1 Christensenellaceae bacterium | reverse complement strand
TTGATTATATACCATTGCGGTGACGATAGCGGTGAGGTCCCACCTGTTCTCATACCGAACACAGAAGTTAAGCTCACTAGCGCCGACAATACTTTGCTGGAGACGGCACGGGAAGATAGGTTGTTGCTGCATCCATTAAAAAGATTTTATCGTATATGCGGTAAAATCTCAAATTGCCCCTTAGCTCAGTCGGTAGAGCATTCGGCTGTTAACCGAAGTGTCGTCAGTTCGAGTCTGTCAGGGGCAGCCAAAAAGAAAGAACACCCAAGCGGTGTTCTTTCTTTTTGCATTGTTCTCTGCCGAAGATGAGAACTGACGTTCGGTTGAGCGAAGCGAAACCATCGTAGCGAAAGCGGAGATGCGTCTGTCTGGGGCTTATATTAAGGGATGTTAAGAGAAAATCCTTTTTCGAAAGTTATTATCCCTTGAAAAATTTTTTTAAACGATTCAAAACCTTTGATAATACTTGTATTTTTCGGGAAGATATTGACACAAGGTTTTAATAATGTTATAATAAAAAAAATTGTCCTAAGCCGCAAAATAGGTGTCTAAACAGCTGTTAATTAACGACTAATCAAACGTATAAAAGGCGGTTTAGCAGCCTGTATAATCCTTTCCGTAAGCATTGAATTATTATCACGCAACAAGCAGCAAAGAGAGATAAACGTATGAAAAAAATTTTGTTTATATGCGCAACTTCTAAAATGGTATTACATTTTAGGGTTGACTTAATAAAAAAATATCAAAGCGAGGGATATAAGGTATCCGTCGTTGCTTTTGACGATGATTACGGTCAGGAAATTAGGGATTTAGGCGTGGATTTTTACTCCGTTGGTAGCAATAATCGCAGCTTAAATCCTTTTAAAGTTTTATCCTTAAAGGGTAAATATCTTAAAATTATAAAAACCGTTCAGCCAGACGTTGTGTTTACTTTTATGTTAAAGCCCAACGTTTTTGGCGTTTTAGCGGCAAAAAAAGCCGGCATAACTTCCATTTATTCTATGGTAGAGGGCTTGGGGGACGCGTTTACCTATAACTCACTTAAATGGCGCGTTATAAGAAAGCTAGTTTCCGCCCTTTACAAACGTTCGCTTAAAATACCCAATAAGGTCGTTTTCTTAAACGAGGACGATAAAAAGGAGTTTATCGCGCGCAAGCTTGTCAAAGAGGACAAGGCTATTGTTTTAGGCGGCATTGGCGTAAACCTTTGCCATTTCAACTGTCCGCCCATACCCTTTAACAATATCTTTTTAATGGTTGCAAGGTTAAACGTTGCCAAGGGTGTTTATGAATATCTTAATGCCGCGCGAGAGGTTAAAAAGCAATATCCCCAAGCTGTTTTTGGGCTATTAGGCGGTCAAGGGCAAATAAAAGCGGAAGATATTAAGCAATATTTAGACGATGGCTCTGCCATATACTACGGAGAAACTGACGACGTTAGGCCCTATTTGCAGAGCGCATCGGTTTTTGTTTTGCCGTCCTTTTATAGAGAAGGATTACCAATGTCTATTATGGAGGCGCAAGCTTGCAGTAGATGTATTATAACAACCGATTGGGTAGGTTGCAGAGATACCGTTAAAGACGGTTTTAACGGCTTTTTGGTTGAGCCTAAAAACGTAGATGCCCTTATAAATAAAATGGTTTACTTTTTTGAAAACCCCGAAAAAGCCAAGGAAATGGGGCAAAATGCTCGCCTTTTTGCAGAGGAACATTTTAGCCAACAGGTTATAAACGAAAAATTATTTAACCTAACTAGCGAAAATTTCACTAAATAAACTTACTTTTATCCTAAAAATAGTGTTACTTTTATATTCGTAATTTTGTTAAAATTATGGTATAAGCGACCATATAGGAGGTCTAAAATGGAAAATTCAATTTTAATAAGTTTTGTTCTTCCTATATATAACGTGGAGAAGTATTTAGAGGAGTGCTTTAACAGCATTGCCATACAAGTGGACCACTCTTGTGAGATTATTCTTGTTGACGATGGCTCTACTGACACTTCCGGCAGTATGTGCGATACTCTAAAAGCAGGGTGCGATAGGACAAACGTTAACGTTATTCACAAGCAAAACGGCGGTTTGGCTTCTGCTAGAAACGCGGGGCTTAATGCGTCAAAAGGCAAATACGTTATTTTTGTCGATGCTGACGATAGAATTGCAAACGGCTTTTCAGTCATTATTGAAAAGGTAAAGGACGCGCATTTCGACCTTTGTTTTATGCAAGGCATAAAATTTTATCCTGACGGCAAAGTGGAAGATATAGGTGACGGAATAAAGGCGGAAAACGTAAACGGAAAAACAAAGGAAGAGGTGTTTAAGTTTTTGTCCTTTTGCGCCAAGTTCCCCGGCAGCTCTTGCACTAAAATTTATAGCAAAAGCTTTTTAGACGAGTTTAACTTGCATTTCCCCGACGGAAGAATGTCTGAGGACTTGTTTTTTGTGCGCGACACCCTTTTATGCAGCAAAAAACTCATGGCGATAGACAACCCCTTTTACCAATACCGTCAAGGGCGCATGGACTCGATAACGCACGAAAAGGCGATAAAAAGATACAACGCTCTTAAAATTTTTGTGCAAGAAAGCGTGGAAAGGTTGTCTAAAAATAAAATTCCAAGCGATTTTATTGCTGAGTGTTTTTTTAGCTTTATTGCCTATGAATACTCTATAATGATGTATTTGGCGGCGCAAACGTCAAAGGAAGAATTTACCAAAATAAAACCGTCCTTAAAAGAATTTAAGTGGACTTTAAAATACGCAAAGAGCAAAAAGGTAAAAATTATTTATCTTTTATCTAAGATTTTGCCCTTAAAGGCAGTTTGCAAAATAATTAAAATGATAAAAAAATAAGAGAGCGTTATGATAAATATTGTAATTCCCGTTTACAACGTTGAAAGGTATATACGTCGCTGTTTAGATAGCGTAAAAAACCAAACTTGTCCTGAATTTAAGGCAATTCTCGTTGACGACGGCTCTACCGATAATTGCGGTTTAATTTGTGACGAATATGCCAAGGCTGACGAGCGGTTTATAGTTTTTCATAAGCAAAACGGCGGCTTAACTAGCGCAGTAAAATACGGCATAAAAAACTCGCCTAAATGCGATTATTTTATGTTTGTCGATAGCGATGATTTTTTAGAGGTTACCGCTGTTGAAAAGGTCAGTAAAGCAATAGAGCAATCTTCTGCTGATATAATAAATTACGATTTTTTTGTTGATTTTGAAGTTGGTAAAAAGCAGCAAGTTGCGTCGACAACCTTGCCGATAGGGCTTGTTGACGAGGCAGCGTTAAAAGAAAAAAAGAAGTCTTACGTGCTTAGCAAAGAACTTACGCCAACTCGGTGGAATAAAGTATTTAGTAGTGCGATTGTATATGATTCGATAGACTATTATAACGAAAAAGTTTCCGTCGCGGAGGATTGGCTTTTTACAACGATTAATTTATTTAATGCAAAAACCTTATTTTATATAAAAGAGCCTTTGACGCATTATTATCAAAACGAGGCTTCCATGACCCATAAATACAAAGAAGGGTATTTTGACAGCTACAAAGTGGTTTATCAGGAGTTAAAACGGTATTTTAGGGAGGGCGAAATTGCCGAAAGGGTGTTTTTTCAGCACCTAAAAACACTAGTGCAAATGCTGTTTTTATACGGCGGTTCAAAGGAATTTACAAAAAACCAATTAACAAGAATTGCTTTGGATAAAGAAGTTAAAGAATTGTTTGTTAAGTATAAACCAAAAGGATTAAATAATAAAATTTTAAAATTTTTAATAAAACGCAGGGCGTATATTTTGTTGAAAATTTTAACCAAAATAAATAATTTATAAATATTAAACTAGGTAAACTGTGGGGAATTGCAACGATGCAAAACAAAGTAGTAAAAAATGCGTTATGGATAATTATATGTAGAATTGTTCAGGCAATTTTATCGCTTGTTGTTACGATGTTGACCGCACGGTATTTAAATCCTGCGGGGTATGGCATTATAAGCTATGCGGCATCGCTTGTTGCTTTTGTTGCGCCTGTTATGAAATTGGGGCTAAACTCTGTGCTAGTCCAAGCTTTTATCAACACCCCAGAGGAAGATAATAAGATTTTAGGCACAACCTTCGTTATGTCGCTTGCCTCTGGGCTTTTATGTATTATTGGTGTAGTGGCTTTTGTTAGCGTGGCAAACGCAGGCGATACAACAACAATAATCGTATGTGTCCTTTACAGCGTCTCTCTATTGTTTCAAGGGCTTGAACTTATTCAGTATTACTATCAAGCAAAACTAAAATCAAAAATTAATTCCATAGTAAGCTTGATTGCCTACTTTGTGGTGTCGGTATATAAAATTGTATTACTTATAACAGGCAGTAATATTTATTGGTTTGCAATTGCACAGGCTTTTGACTATTTAATAATTGCCCTTTTGCTTATCATTATTTATCATAAATCAACAAAGAAAAAATTAAAATTTTCGTGGGCGGTTGCCCGTCAACTTTTTGTAAAGAGCAAGTATTATATTCTGGCAAACCTTATGGTAGTTATTTTTTCTACTACCGACAGAATAATGATAAATATTATGATGGGAGAAACGTATACCGGATATTACGCTGCGGCCGATACTTGCGCGCTAATGACGTCGTTTGTTTTTGCCGCAATAGTCGATTCTGCCCGTCCGTATATTTTAGAAAAGAAAAAGCAAGAAAGTTTAGAGTTTGAAGATAGCGTTTCAAATTTATATAGTTTAATTTTTTACCTGTCACTTTTGCAGTGTATCGTTATATCCTTGCTGTCGCCGTATATAGTCAACATAATTTACGGTGCTGAATTTAGTGCTAGCCAACAACCTTTAAAGGTGGCACTTTGGTATACGATGTTTTCGTATTTGGGTATGGTAAGAAACATTTGGATGCTTGCGGAAAACAAGCATAAATACTTGTGGATTGTTAATACCAGTGGCGCACTTATGAACGTTGTTTTAAATTACTTGTTGATAAATTATTGCGGAATAGTAGGTGCGGCAATAGCTTCCCTAATAACGCAGTTTTTTACCAACGTTATAATGAGCATGATAATAAAACCGTTAAGGCGCAACAATATTTTAATGCTTAAATCGCTTAATCCAATGCGAATAGTTCGCATGGTTAAAACCTTAAAACACTAAATTTTGAAGGGGAATATATGGAGTATTCGCAAAGTCAGTTGCAAGATTTGCAGCAAGTAGAAACTAACATTTTAAAAACTTTTATAGATGCGTGTGATAAATTAAATTTAAAATATTGGATATGCGGCGGCACGTTGCTTGGGGCGATTAGGCACAAAGGTTTTATACCGTGGGACGACGATATTGACGTGTATATGCCAAGAGTTGATTTTGAAAAATTTATTAGTGAAGGGCAAAAACTTTTTTCAAATCAATATTTTATACAGTCTTATCATACAAAAAAAGAATATCCACGCACCTATGCAAAACTTTGCGATAGTCAAACGACCTTTGTAGAGAGCATACATAGGTATTACGACATAAATCACGGTGCGTTTGTAGATATTTTTCCCCTTGATAACTATTGCGCTGACGAGAAAGACAAAAAGCGCCTTTACAACAAGAAAAAACGCCTTTTAAGATGTATTGATAAAAACTTTTTCCGTGAAGGCAAGGCTGAAAAAGTGCGTAGCGTCATCAAAAAAATTGTTTATCCTATGCCTGCAAACGTAGCCGTAAAAAAACTTGACAACCTTTTTAAGTCGGTTAAATATTCTGGCTATTATATTAATTATATGAGCCCTTATGGCGAGAAAGAGGTTTATCCCGCAGAATACTTTTTAGAAAGTGTAGACGTGGAATTTAACGGCTTAATGGTTAAGGCCCCCAAAGAATATCATAAAATCTTGACCAAAGTTTACGGCGATTATATGCAGTTGCCGCCCGAAGAAAAGAGAAAAACCCACCACAACTTTATAATTGTGGATATGCATAAACCTTATAAGGAGTATTTTAAAAAATGAAAAAAGTTATAACTTACGGCACCTTTGATTTGTTGCATTACGGACATATAAATCTTTTAAGGCGCGCAAAAGAGTTGGGTGACTATTTAATTGTTGCGCTTTCTACCGACGAGTTTAACTGGAACCAAAAACAAAAAAAATGCTACTTTAATTACGAAAAAAGAAAAATGCTTTTAGAGGCAATTAAATACGTTGACCAAGTAATTCCCGAAGAAACGTGGGAGCAAAAACGCACGGACGTTCATAAATACGGTGCAGACGTTTTCGTAATAGGCGACGATTGGAAGGGCAAGTTTGACTTTTTGAAAGAAGAGGGCGTTGAGGTTGTGTATTTAGAGCGCACGCCAGACGTTTCTACCACGCAGATAAAAAAGGACTTAAATAAATAACAACCCTTTATAAATTAAGGTTTCGAATACAAAAACAAATATAAAATAAAAATTCGAATACAAAAAACCATCGCAAGATGGTTTTTTTACTATAAATTTTTGGCTATTAAAATAGTAAAATTCCAAATGTAAAAAGCAATAAGCCAAGCAATATATAAAAGAATATATCAACAAAAATTTCAACTAAAAAAAACCACTAAGATATTAAACAAAATATCAAATAATGTATTAAATTGGTTGACTTTACCAATTTAGCGTGCTAAAATGATAAAGTATTAAACAGCCGGAGGAAAAATATGAGCGGTTTTTCTATAAAAAAGTTTGACAATCTGTTTAGTGCTGTTTTAAAATTGAACAGTATTGAAGATTGCCATAAATTCTTTGAGGACGTTTGCACCATTAAGGAATTAGAGGATATGTCGCAGAGGTTAGAGGTTGCAGAGTTACTTAGCCTAGGCAAAAGCTATCAAGAGGTTTCGCAGCAAACGGGTGCAAGCACGGCAACGATAAGCAGGGTTAACAAATGCTTAAACTACGGTGCAGGCGGCTATAAAGCGGTGCTTGAAAGTAAAAACGAAAAGGTGTAAAAATTATGGAAAACTTATTAAGCGTTTTATCAAGAGAAGAAAAGGCGGCGTGGACTTTGCGTTCATTATACGCAAAATACGGCTATTCTCAATATAAAATGAGCAAATTTGAGGAATACGACTTATACGTTAAAAATAAAGACTTTTTGGTTTCAAAAAGTGTAATAACCTTTACCGATACCGACGGCAAGCTTATGGCGCTTAAACCTGACGTAACCTTGTCTATCATAAAAAACAGCAAGGACCCCGTAAGCTCGGTTACCAAGGTTTATTATAACGAAAACGTTTATAGGGTATCAAAGGGCACCCTTTCTTTTAAGGAAATTATGCAAGCCGGATTAGAGTGCTTTGGCGAGGTTGACGATAACGTAATAACCGAAACGCTATTTTTGGCGGCAAAAAGCCTTGAAGTGATATCCACAAAAAATGCGTTGGAAATATCGCACTTAGATATTGTTTCCGGTGTGATAGAAGCGTTTAATTTGTCGGTTGACGGCAAAGGGGAGGTCTTGCGATACCTAGGCGAAAAAAACGTTCAAGGTGTCGGCTTGGTTTGTGAAAAAGAGGGCTTAACGGCAGAGCAAAAAACATTGATGCAAAAGCTTGTTACCGTTTACGGTGCACCGGATAAAGTGTTGCCCGAGCTTGAAGCCTTTTGCATAAACGACAAAACCTCAAAAGCGGTCAGTCAGCTTATTTCAATTGTAAAAAACCTTATAAAAGAAGGTGTTGGCGATAAAATCTTTATAGATTTTTCGGTAGTAAACGATATGAAGTATTACAATGGCTTAGCATTTAAGGGTTTTGTAGAAGGCATACCCGTAGGTATTTTGTCGGGCGGTCAATACGATGGACTTATGAAAAAAATGGATAAAAAATCAAAGGCGATAGGCTTTGCCGTATATTTAGATGAGATTTCTAAGTTGCCAGAAAATTTGCAAGAGGGGGAATAACTTTATGAAAAAAATATTAAACGTTGCGCTCCCCAAGGGCAGACTTGGCGAAAAGGTTTACGCCATGTTCGAGGCAGCCGGCTACCCCTGCCCCTCGATAAAAGAAAACAGCCGCAAGCTCATTTTTGAAAACCCAGAATGCGGTGTTCGCTACTTTTGGGTAAAGCCCTCGGACGTCAGCATCTACGTCGAGCGCGGTGCCGCCGATATCGGCGTTGCCGGCCGCGACATTCTCCTGGAATACGCCCCCGACGTTTACGAACTCTGTGATCTCGGCGTGGGCAAGTCGGAGGCC
>JAZSKW010000013.1:0-47479 GCA_045535015.1 Christensenellaceae bacterium | reverse complement strand
GCAGGGTAGCGGAAGCTCTCCGTGAAATAGCCGATGCAGGGTATTTCACGGCCGTCCGGCAGCGCCCTGGTATCGTCATAGCAAAACAACTCATAGGGCGCGTATTGCTGATGGGTCAGCCGCCATTCGCCCCGGGCCTTCTCCGGCAGGCGAATGTTCCGGTAGAAAGGGTCTGCCCGGTAGGGCGCCGTATCCAGCCGCCTGAGGGCGGGCTGCACATAGGTTTCCACCAGCCGCCGGTGACGCGGGTTCAGGTCGCTGTCCAGCCCGCACACGGCGCACACAAGGGCGCAGAAGGCCCTGTGCGCATCCATGCCCAGGTCTTGGGCAAACTGTTCCACCTCTTCCGGGGTAAAAGGGCAGGGCCGCTCATGCAGCAGGGCGGAAAACAATTCCATCACCAGCAAATTATCTTCGGAACGCCTGTCCATGTGATCCTCCGTTTATTTTCTGTCCTTCACCATGGTCAGGGCAATGCGCTTTTTCTTCATATCCACATCCACCACCCAGACCTTCACCACATCCCCCACTTTCACCACTTCGGAAGGATGCTTGATAAACTTATTGGCCATCCGGGAAATATGCACAAGGCCGTCCTGGTGCACACCAATATCCACAAACGCGCCAAAGTCAATAATATTGCGCACGGTGCCAATAAGTTCCATACCCTCTTTTAAGTCGTTTAAATCCATAACGTCGCTGCGAAGAACGGGTTTTGGCAAGCTGTCGCGAATATCTCTGCCCGGTTTTAAAAGCTCGGTTACAATGTCGCGTAAAGTGGGCTCGCCAATACCGCACTCTTTTGCAACAACTGCGTAACCGGTTTTTTCTAGCCTATCCTTGATGTCGCCAATGTTTCCCTTTTCTACGTCGCTAAGAGTATATCCAGTTTTTTCAAGCAATTTTTCAACCGCCGCATAATCTTCGGGGTGAACGGCAGTGTTATCTAAAACGTTACCGCCAGTAATACGCAAAAAGCCTGCGCACTGAACAAAAGCTTTTTCGCCAAGTTTTTTAACATTTAACAGTTCTTCTCTACTTTCAAAAGGCTTTTTCTCTCTATACTCGACAATGTTTTTGGCAATGCCGCTGTTTAAGCCTGCAACGTAACTCAACAAGCTTTGCGATGCGGTGTTAAGGTCAACGCCAACGCTGTTTACACAGTCTTCAACGACGCCGCCTAGCACTTCTTCAAGACGTTTTACCGGCATATCGTGCTGATACTGACCTACACCTATTGATTTAACGTCAATTTTAATAAGCTCTGCAAGTGGGTCTTGCAAACGTCTTGCGATAGAGATTGCACCACGAATGGTTACGTCGTATTGAGGGAATTCCTTTGCACCAAGCTCGGACGCGCTATATACCGATGCGCCCGCCTCGTTTACGATTGCATACGATATATCTTTGCCACTCTCTTTAATTAAGTCGGCAATAAAAATTTCGCTTTCCTTACTTGCCGTGCCGTTGCCTATTGAAATAACGCTAACGTTGCATTTTTCAATAATTTTCATAATACCAGCCTTAGATGCGGCAATCTTTTCAGCCGAATGTGGCGGAGTTATATACGCAACACCCGTGCCGAGCACGTTGCCCTCGGGACCGATTACGGCAAGTTTACAGCCCGTTCTATAACCGGGGTCAAGACCGAGAATAGTTTTGCCTTTTAGCGGTGGCTGCAAAAGCAAGGGGCGCAGGTTGGTTTCAAAAATCTTAATCGCCTGCTCGTTTGCGTTGTCGGTAAGGTCGTTTCTTACCTCGCGCTCAACGGAGGGGAAAATAAGCCTTGTATATGCGTCCTGACAAGCCTCGCCAATAAGTTTTGAGCACTCGTTTGAACCCTTTACGTAGCCCGCCTTTATCGCCTCGACAAAAGCTTCGGTATCAACTGCGATGGACACCTTTAAGCACTCTTCCTTTTCGCCACGGTTGATTGCAAGGATTCTGTGGGAGGGAATTGTGCTAACCTTTTCGCTATAATCTTTATAATTATCATAAGTCAAGGCATTTTCACACTCTAAAAGTTTACAAGTGATTTCGCCCGTTTCAAAAACCTTTTTGCGAAGAATTTTTCTAAGTTCGGCATCGTCACTAACGCGCTCGGCTATAATATCCAGCGCGCCTGCTATTGCTTGCTCGACGTTTTCAACACCTTTTTCGGCATTGATAAACACCTCGGCTTCTGCTTGAACGTTAGTGCCGTCCTTTTCAGCAAGAATAATTTCCGCAAGGGGCGTTAAACCCTTTTCTATCGCAACGGAAGCACGTGTTTTTTTCTTTTTCTTATAGGGGCGGTAAATATCTTCCGCCTCAGTCATAGTTTCAGCCTTAGCAAGCGCAGCGGCAATTTCTTTCGTCATTTTGCCTTGCTCGGTAATAGAAGAAGTGATTTCTTCCTTTCTTTTGTCAAGGTTGGTAAGATAGGTAAGCCTATCGTTTATGGCACGCAAAACTTGGTCGTCGCAAGAGCCTGTGGCTTCCTTACGATAACGAGCGATAAAGGGAATAGTATTGCCCTCGCCTATTAAGTCGATTATATTTTTAGCGTGTTCGGGTTTTATGTTGAATTCTTGTGAAAGTTTTATTGCGTAATCCATAGTTTAGTCCTTGTTTTAGTCCTTTATAACGTTATTAGTTTGTTTTAATTTTTTTTGCCTTTTTTCTTGCGGATTTCCTTAACCACCTTTTCGTAGCCGTTATCCTTGGGCGTGTAATATACCCTATCCTTTAAGCTGTCCGGAAGATACTGTTGCTCTACGTAACCGCCGTAGCTATGGGGGTATTTATACTGGCTTGCACCCTTTTTGTCTTCTGCCGAGCCGTATACTGCGTTTTTAACGTGGGGCGGAACGTTGTCGTCCTTGACGTTAACGGCATCTTCGCCAGCTGCCGCCATAGCAAGATATACGGAATTAGATTTTTCCGCCTCGCAAACGTAAATTATAGCTTGCGACAGGGGCAACAGCCCCTCGGGCAGCCCGATTTTTTCATAAGCAACTAGTGCGTTTGTTGCAATTACTAATGCGTTTGGGTCAGCCATGCCCACGTCCTCTGCCGAGTGTGCAATAACCCTTCTTGCAATAAGCAGTGGGTCACAACCACCCTTTATTAAACGTTGCATATAGTATAGCGCGGCGTTTGCATCGCTGCCACGCAAACTTTTACAAAAGGCGGAAAGCATATCGTAATACATTTGCTCGTCATACGACAACACCTTTTGCTGAATGCTTTCCTCTGCGTCCTTTAACGTTACGTGTATAGAGCCGTCCGCCTGGGGCGTGGTGGTAAGACAAGCGAGTTCTAACGCGTTATAAGCAACCCTTAAATCGCCAGCAGCCATTCTTGCAATATGGTCTAGCGCATCGTCATCGACCGTTAAGTCGTAATTGCCAAGCCCTCTTTCTTTATCGCCAATAGCACGACTGAGGGCGCATTTAATATTTTCTTGCGACAAACGCTTTAATTCAAATACGCGACACCTTGAAACTATTGCGGGCGTCATTGCGGCAAAGGGGTTTTCGGTAGTAGAACCAACAAAAATTATGTCACCACTTTCAATCGCCGGCAGAAGGCTGTCGCTTTGCGTTTTGTTAAAACGGTGACACTCGTCAAGCAAAAGGTAGGTTTTTTTGCCATACATTTTAAGGTTTGACCTAGCCTCATCTACTACCCGTTTTACGTCGGCAACACCGCTTGATACAGCGTTTAACTTTACAAAATTGCCGTCGGTGCTGCACGCAATTACGTTTGCAAGTGTGGTCTTGCCGCAACCGGGCGGCCCCCAAAAGATACAACTACCAAGCCTATCTAGCTTGATTGCTCTGCGCAAAAGCCCCGTATCAGAAACTATATGCTCCTGCCCCAAAAATTCCTGCAAGGTGCGGGGGCGCATACGCTCTGCTAGCGGAGTATTATTTTGTTTTTTAGGTATCATATCAAATAAATCCATACTGATATTTTAACATAACGGATATATTTTTTCAAGCCATAATACAATATATTATGACTACTAAATTAAAAGGTTTTTTTGAAAAAAGTCTATTTTTGCTGTTAATCTTTTTCGCCATAATTTTTGCCGTCAGGGCGGATACCTCAAAGGTGGTTTTGGACGCAATCTCGCTATGGGCAGCAACGGTGCTGCCAGCGACCTTTCCTTACCTTTTTATAACCACCGCCCTGTCGGGCTTAAAGGTTACGGGGCGCATTGCCGGCAAACTTTCACCACTTACTAAGCGGCTGTTTAACACAGGTGGGCTTACGGGATACGCCTTTTTTATGAGCGTTATTTCCGGTTATCCTGTCGGGGCGGAAATTGTGGGAGATTTGCGCTCCAAAGGGCTTTTGGGCGATGCCGAGGCTACCCGTGCCGCCGCCTTTTGCTCCACTTCTTCCCCAATGTTTTTAATCGGTTGCGTTGGCAATATTATGTTCGGCTCGTCGATGTTTGGGCTATTTTTGTGGCTATGCAATTTGCTTTCTGCCATTGCCGTCGGCATAATTTTTTCCTTTTATAAACGGAACGAAAAGCCCTCTACCGCCGCCCTACCCCTTACAGCGCACGGCTTTGACGACCTTATTGGCGATTGTGCATACTCCTCGGCACTGTCTATTATAAAGGTGGGCGGAATAATTACTGTTTTTTACTTACTGACCGAAACACTTGCATCAATAGGCGCGCTTAAACCGTTTGAAGCACTACTTTCATTGCTTTTTGGCGATGCAACTGCCGCCAAGGCAATGACCTTTGGCGTATTTGAATGCACCAAAGGCTTAAAAACGTTGGCTAGCGGTGGGCTAACCGCACTTTCCTTGCCACTTTGTGCTTTTACGTGCGGTTTTGGGGGGCTGTCGGTAATATCACAGTCGGTATCTTGCTTAAAAAAGGCAAAAATAAAAACCGCCCCTTTCTTTTTGGCAAAAGTTTTAATGGCGGTTTTATCAGTTATATTTGCAATAATATTTAATTTTTTCTTGCTTTGATTGCTTTTATTGCGTTATTGACGGCATATATTGCCTTTTTTGGTAGATATGGGGAAACGTCCTCTCCCATCTCTATCATTTGTCTAACAGCTGTTGACGAAATTAAGGCATCCTCATCGCTAGCTAGCATATAGACCGTTTCAAAAAAAGGATACAAGATTTTGTTTTGCTTTTCCATTTGTTGCTCAAAGCGCATATCGGCTTCGTTGCGGATACCTCTAACGTAAACGGTATAGCCGCTTTCTTTAACAAAGCGCGGATAATCGGCACCGTAATCGCTGTATTTTATAACCTCTACCGCGGGGTTATCTTGAAAGGCAGCTTTAATAAAGCAGACGCGCTCGTCCTCGCTAAAAAGGCATTTTTTGGCACTGTTTTGCCCAACAACAACCAAAACGCGCCCGTATTTTTCTACACAGCGGTTAATAATGCTTTCGTGCCCCTTGGTAATAGGGTCAAAGCTACCCGCGAATACACAACCTTTCATAGTTTTATTACTCCATTGCCTTAAAAAAGGTCAAATGCGCCCTGCCGTATTTTCGCCTATCGGTAAGAGAAAGATTTATTGCGGACAAGTCCACAGCGCTTTCGTCAAAAGGCTTTTCGTCCTCAACTATTGCTATGCCGTCTTTTGCAAGTGCACCCGTTAGATATGGCAAAATCCTTTCAATCAAATCGGTAGAATAAGGGGGGTCTATATAGATTATATCAAAACGCAAAGCCTTGTCTTTTTTGTCTAAATCACCTTCTAGGTTATCTGCCGAGCAGTTTTTCAAAAACAAAACACCGTCGCACTGCGACACGCACGCGCCACCGATTGCGCCACTTGCACCGATTTTTGCGCCACCGATTGCGCAATCTTGTGCTAGTTCTCTTGCGCCATCGATTGCGCGCTCTTGCATATTGCCCTTTGCGCCGCCTTTTAAAACCTCGCTTACAGTAGAGCATTCGGCAATTTTTAGCTTTGCAAGGTTTGACTTAATCAATTTTATGCTCTCGCGCGAGCTGTCGTTAAAAACAACGCCCCTTGCCCCACGTGACAGCGCCTCTATCCCCACGGCACCCGTGCCTGAAAACAGGTCCAAAAAAAGCGCGCCACTTGTTTTAAATTGGATAATATTAAATAGCGCTTCCCTCGCCTTGTCGGATGTTGGGCGAACGCCTATGCGGTCAAACTCCGCTAAAACTCTGCCCCTAAAAATACCGCCGATTATTCTCATCTAGCGTCCTCTCCGTAAATTTCTTTATGCTTCTTTTCAACCATACGTTGCCTTAATTCCGCGCGCTTTGCGCCAAGCATATAGCAAAGCCCTGTTGTTAATACGGCGACAGGAACTGCTAAAAGACAAATATAAAATTGGCTAGCAGGCAACGTGCTAGTTACACCCGTAACTAAGTCCTTGCCGACCAAAACAAAGGAAAAAACCATCATAAAAAGTATGCTTGCGATAGAACCCGCACCCACCCATACGGGATTGATTGCAGTAAGAATTGCGTGGATAATCATTAAAATTATGGCTGGGCTAGACGCGATTAAGCCGAACAAAAAACCCTTCCACACGCGGTATTCTTCCTTTTCCTTTAAGGGCCTGTCCTCGCCCGTCAAAATAATTTGCTTGCGCTCTAAATCGTTTGCAAGCATAACCTTATATGCCGTTTCGCCATCTTTAAACGACACCACACCAACTACTAAGCAGTAAAGCACAATGCCAAGTCCGCATAAAAGATATTTTAGCCACAAAAGGTCGTTGCCTATCATTAAAAAGCCTATTGCCGATAGGGACATAAAGACTAGATAGCCAAAGCTGACAAACGATTGTTTTAAATAATAACCCATTTTTCTACCCTTTCTTTTTCGTAAAGTTTAATTTCGTAAAGTTTAATCTTTTATATAAATTTTATCGCAAGTAATAGCAGCCTTTGTCAAAATTTCGTAAGGAATTGTGCCGTATTGCTTTGCAACAGCATTGGCATCAAGCATAATGGGCGCATAACCTTTTAGGCTTTCCCCTTTAATTTTAACAGTGCCACCATTTGCGTCCAACTGTTTTTTTTGAGCAATTTGTGCAGAAATCCCCATACAGCGATTGGAAAACTGACCGCCAATTTCTTGTCTAGGTAATCCGTCGGCATAGCCGTAAGCAACAAGGCGAATAAAAAGCTCCTCATTCGTTTGCTTGCTGCCGTATAACGCAGCATCGCCAGAGCGCAAGGTGCGTTCCTTTAATATGGGTGAATAAACCTGCATAGCCGGCTTAACACTTAGGTCAATAACGTTGCCGTTAGTTAGCGAATTTGCGTTAAAGGGTTTGTAGCCGTAAAGCAAAAGACCAATGCGCACCATATCAAAGTGTTTTTTGAATAAAAAGCCGCCGCTTGCCCCAATATGACAGGTTGCCTTTTTATTATACCCCTTAACAAGCCGTTTTGCAAGCAAAAATCGATTTGTTGCTTCTTCTCGTAAAAAGTCCTTTTCGGGTGTGGCGTAATGGCTAAACATTCCGTCAAGTGTAATATGCTTTGATTTTGACGCAAATCTCGCAAGCTCCTCTAAACTTTTAAGGTCGTCAACACCAAGCCTATTCATACCCGTGTTGAATTTTAAGTGCAATTTGGTAGTTTTATTATGTCCTGCACTTTCTCTTTCGATTTTGCGCACTATTTCTTTGCTGTCAACAGTAAGGGTTAGCGAGTGGTATACTGCGCGCTCTATTTCCTGTTTTGTCGGGGGCAAAAGACACAGCACGTCTTTTTTTATTCCGCTTTGGCGAAGGGCCACCCCTTCCTCAACCGTGCCTACGGCAAAGCAATCTACTATGCCATAAATTTCATTAGCGACCTCCACCATACCGTGCCCATAAGCATTTGATTTAACCACGGCGCAAAATTTGCTACCCTTTTTTAGTGCTTTTTTAATTTTTAGTGCATTTTGTTTTAGGTTTTTTAAGTTGATTATCGCAATGCTTTTCATAACAATATTTTATGTTTTAGCCTTGCCTAATTACCACTTTTAATAAACTAAACACTAAATTTGGCAAGAATATAACGATAAAAAACTCGCTTTTGGTAAAAATTCGTTTGTGATAAAAATTCGCGTTTTAATAAAAACTTGCTTGCAATAAAAACAGCTTGTAATAAAAGCTTACTTGTGATAAAAATCGCGTGTAATAAAAAACTCGCCCGACGGCAAAATGCCGTCGGGCGAGATAACTTTACTTTTTAAGTTTGTTTTTTCTTTTAAGCCCAGTTAATTTTAGAACACAATGCTCTTATGCACTTGCGCTAAAATTACTTTCTGGGGTTTTTGATGTTAGCCTGTGCTGCTGCAAGCCTTGCGATAGGAACGCGGAAAGGCGAGCAAGAAACGTAGTCAAGCCCAATTTCGTGGCAGAACTCGATAGAGCTGGGGTCGCCGCCGTGTTCACCGCAAATACCGCAGTGAATACTCTTTCTTGCGCCGTGACCAAGTTCAACAGCCATCTTCATAAGCTTGCCTACGCCGTTTACGTCAAGTCTTGCAAAGGGGTCGGATTCGTAAATCTTAGAGGTGTAGTAAGCGGTGAGGAATTTACCTGCATCGTCACGAGAGAAGCCAAAGGTCATTTGGGTTAAGTCATTGGTGCCGAAGCAGAAGAATTCAGCCTCTTTTGCGATTTCGTCAGCGGTGAGTGCTGCACGGGGAATTTCTATCATGGTGCCAACCTCATATTTGAGGTCTGCGCCTGCCTCTTTAATAACGGCATCAGCAGTTTCAACAACAACCTTTTTGCAGAAAGCAAGTTCCTTTTGGTCGCCAACTAAGGGTATCATAATTTCGGGAACAACTTTCCAGTCGGGGTGACGCTTAGAGACGTTGATTGCAGCCTTGATAATTGCCTTGGTTTGCATAACTGCGATTTCGGGATATGTAACGGAAAGTCTGCAACCACGGTGTCCCATCATGGGGTTAAATTCGTGCAAGCCATCGCAAATTTCTTTGATTTCGCGAACGGTTTTGCCTTGTGTTTTTGCCAAAAGCTCGATATCAGCTTCATCGGTAGGAACAAACTCGTGGAGCGGGGGGTCTAAGAAACGAATAGTAACGGGGTGACCCTTTAATGCTTCCATAATGCCCTCAAAGTCAGCTTGTTGCATAGGTTCAAGCTTGTCGAGAGCAGCCTTTCTTTCTTCTACCTTTTCAGCGCAAATCATTTCACGGAATTTTTCAATTCTGCCTGCACCGAAGAACATATGTTCCGTTCTGCAAAGGCCAATACCTTGTGCGCCAAGTTCGGCTGCGCGTGCAGCATCTTCGGGAGTATCAGCATTGGTGCGGACAGCCATAGCCTTGTATTTATCAGCTAAGCGCATAATTCTGCCAAAGTATCCGCTGTTGGGGTCTGCGGGAACAGTTTTGATAGCAATATCGTAAATCTTACCGGTAGAGCCGTCCAACGAAAGCGCATCGCCTTCACGGAAAGTCTTACCTGCAAGGGTAAAGTATTTTTCTTCTTCGTTCATTTTGATGTCGCCACAACCCGATACACAGCAAGTACCCATACCACGTGCAACAACGGCTGCGTGGGAGGTTTGTCCACCACGAACGGTCAAAATACCTTGTGCGTATTTCATACCCTCGATATCTTCGGGAGAGGTTTCTAGACGGACAAGAATAACTTTTTTGCCTGCCTTGCCTTGCTCAACTGCATCTTCTGCGGTGAATACGATTGTGCCGGCAGCAGCACCCGGAGATGCGGCAATACCCGAACCAACTACGTTTTCTTTATCAGCCTGCTTTAATGCAGCAGCGTCAAAGGTGGGGTGCAAAAGCATATCAAGCGTTTTTGCATCAATTTGCAAAAGCGCGGTTTTTTCATCAATCATACCCTCGTCAATTAAATCGCAAGCGATTCTAATTGCGGCAGCGGCTGTTCTTTTGCCGTTACGGGTTTGAAGCATATAGAGCTTTCTATCTTGAATAGTAAACTCCATATCTTGCATATCGCGATAGTGGTCTTCCAAAATATCGCAAACCTTTAAGAACTGCTCGTAAACTTCGGGGAAAACTTCTTTCATTTGAGCGATGGGCATTGGGGTTCTTACACCTGCAACAACGTCTTCGCCCTGAGCGTTGGTCAAAAACTCGCCCATAAGTCCCTTTTCGCCGGTGGCGGGGTTACGCGTAAATGCAACGCCCGTGCCGGAGGTTTCGCCCATATTACCGAACGCCATCATTTGAACGTTAACCGCCGTGCCCCAGCTGTAAGGAATATCGTGGTCCATTCTGTAAACGTTAGCACGGGGGTTGTCCCAAGAACGGAATACCGCTTTAACAGCCTCGAAAAGTTGTTCCTTGGGGTCGGAGGGGAAGTCCTTGCCGAGCTGAGCCTTATACTCTGCCTTAAACTGAGTAGCAAGTTCTTTCAAGTCGTCTGCGGTAAGGTCTACGTCAAGGGTAATGCCCTTTCTTTCCTTCATTTCGTCAATGAGTTTTTCAAAATATTTTTTACCAACTTCCATAACAACGTCGGAGAACATTTGAATAAATCTTCTGTAACAATCCCAAGCCCATCTGGGATTGCCAGATTTTGCAGCGAGGACTTCAACAACCTCGTCATTTAAGCCAAGGTTAAGAATTGTATCCATCATGCCGGGCATTGATGCTCTTGCGCCCGAGCGGACGGAAACGAGCAAGGGGTTTTCCATATCGCCGAATTTTTTGCCAGCGATTGCTTCAAGCTTTTCAACGTTTTCCAAAATTTCTGCTTTAATTTCTTCGCTGATTTGCTTGCCGTCGTCATAATACTTGGTGCAAGCCTGCGTAGAAATGGTAAAGCCTTGCGGAACGGGTAGACCGATTTTGGTCATTTCAGCAAGGTTTGCGCCCTTGCCGCCCAGAAGTTCACGCATGGAAGCGTCGCCTTCGCTGAACAAATAAACATACTTCATTAAATCTTCCTCCAAAAAGTTGGTTTTATCTAAACGGCATTTGCCGTGCATTCCGTTTTTGTGTTCTAATTTTCTTTGTTTTTTTATTTTAATGTTTGCCGCGCTTTGCGTTTAAAATTTGTTTAATATTTCAAGCTGCTTTACGCGTAATATTTTTTGCTGTTTGGTTTTTTCGTTAAACTTTTGCCGTGCCGCGCGTTAATCTTTTGGCTCGTCCACGGGTAGCTGCAACAGTTCTTTTAACGAGTTGATTTTTTCGTCCGTTTTCATTATAAGATAAAAATCCAAAAGACGCAATACCCTAACGGCTTCAAAATCACAAAGTTTTTCACCCGTATCTAATTTTTGTAAATATAATAGGGTAGAAAGGTTAATTTCTCTTGCGGTTGGCTCTTTGCATTGCTCGCAAAAAAATTCGCCCGAAAACCCGTCAAAGTAAATTTTTGCGGCAGGCATTTTCCCGCACTTGGTGCAGCCGTCAAGCGTAAGCCCGTAGCCAACAATTTTAAGGGCAGAAAGTAAAAACTCTGCTAAAACGCTTCTTGGGCTATCCTCGCCGTAGGCTATTTTTTTAAGCGCATCTACCGTCAAAAGAAACATTTGCGATGACACAAGGTTTTCTTTTGCAAACCGTTTGACAAACTCTACTACCGTTCCGGCAGCAAAAAACCTTACTATATCCTCTCTCAGCGGATAAAAGCTGTCAATTAAACTTGCACCCGTGACGGTGCGCATATCCCCTTTTTTAGAAAAGATAAATTCGGCAAAGCAAAAGGGCTCGGACGCAAATTTAAGCTTTGCGCCGCTCTTTTTTACACCCTTAATTTTTGCTGACACAGCCCCTTTTTCTAGTGTGAAAATTTTTAGAATTTTATCGTTTTCGCCAAAATTCACACCGCCTAGGACTATGCCGTTAAGCTTTTCATCCATCGTTACCGTTTATCGCCCAGCTTTTAATTGCGCCTAAAACTTGCTTGTTCGTGCTTGCTTTTGCGCCCTTTTCTTTAATAGGTCAAGATTTGCCACTGAGCTTTTTATAAAGAATATAGTAGGAAACGTTGCCCGTTTGTTCAAACATTCCCCACGCCGCATCGATTGCGCGGTCAAGATTTTTTTCTTTATCCATTACGTCCTCCTTTTAAGGAGTAGTATATGGAATAAATTTTGTTTTAATTCAAATTGGTTTAATATTAAAGGCTTTTAACGTGTAGGCTGTTGCCAGCTTTGCGCCATAAAAGTATAATTCAGTGTTCTATTTACGCCGTTCGGTTTTATACGTTGCCTTTGCCGTAGCCGTGTTCTTTTAAAAGGTAGGCACTGTTGCGCCAGTCTTCCTCCACCTTAACGTAGGTGGTCAAAAACACCTTTCTGCCAAGGAATTTTTCCATATCGGCACGCGCAAACGAGGATACCTCTTTTATCGCTTTGCCACCCTTGCCAACGAGTATTGCCTTGTGGTTGGGCTTTTCGCAAACAATGTCAAGATTTATATCGTATACTCTGCCGTCCTCGCGCAACTTAAACTCGTTGACGATTATTGCAACACCGTGAGGGATTTCCTTTTGGAATTTCAAAAGAATTTTCTCGCGCATGATTTCGGCAATCATAAACTTTTCCGAGCGGTCGGAAATTATATCCTCTTCAAACAGCTTGTCCCCCTCAGGCAAAAACTGCAAAATGACTTTTATAAGTTCTTTAATATTTCTACCGCGTCTTGCGGAAACTGGCACTATTTCTAAATTTTCTTCGGCAAGCTCTTTTATTTCACTAATTAAAAGGCTTTCGGGCATAATGTCCGTTTTGGTCAAAGCGATGATTGTGGGTGCGCCCTTTTCTTTAATACTTTTAATAAGCGTCCTGTCCTTTTCGCTTACGCCATCGTGCGCGTCGAGAACAAAAAGCACTAAATCAACGTCGCCAACGGTATCGGTTGCCGTCTTTTGCATAACGGAACTTAAAAGGTTGTCCGCTTTATATATGCCGGGGGTGTCGATAAAGGCGATTTGATAATCGTCAGTCGTCAGCACGCCCATAATTCTATCTCTCGTAGTCTGCGGCTTAGGTGAAACGATGGCGACCTTTTCGCCAACAAGCACGTTAACGAGGGTAGATTTGCCGGCATTTGCCCTGCCAACAACCGCTACGTAACCGCTTTTCATTACTTTTTCTCCTTAGCAGCCTTAATCTTTTTGCATTTTTTGGTTTTTTTGTTGCAGTCCTCAGTTCTCTTCTTGCAGTCCTCGCTGTCGCCAATGCCCAAAATGGCAAGAATTTCCTTTTCCTTGTCGCGCATTTGGGTTTTGTCGGCATCTTTAATATGGTCGTAACCAAAAAGGTGCAATAAACCGTGAATTATAAGATAATCGCGTTCACGCTCTTGCGAATGCCCATATTCAAGTGCCTGCTCGCGAATTTTTTCCTCACACAAAACGATTGAGCCAAGCAATATATACTTGCCATCAAGCTCCGTTCTACAATCTGCCTTGTCAAGCACGATACCGCGAAGTCCGCCCATAGTGGGATAAGACAAAACGTCGGTAACCTTGTCAATGCCGCGGGTGTCTGCATTAAGGCTTCTAATTTTATCAGCATCGGCAAAAATAAGCTCCGCCTTCAAATTTTCCTTTTGCACCATTACCTTGTATACGGCTTTGGCAAGTTTTTTTAATTTTAACTTTTTATCAAAACATTCAATTACGAGTTTGCCCATTGTTTTTCCTTAATAAATTTTTGTCCTTAGGGGTGTGCGGTTAACTAAATCTTATTTAGTTTAACCTTAATATAACCTTGTTTATGACTGTTAAATTTGTCTGTCTGCTTCAAGGTCAAGGTCGTCAAGACTAACGGTAGGATATTCTATTCTGCTGTGGTATACACCCGTTAGATTGTTGATAACCGTGTAGATGATTATGTTAAGTTCTTTAAGAGTTATTTCACACTCGTCAAACTGACCAAGCTGCATTCTGTCGTTTACTATTTTGCGAACCACCGCCGTAACCTTATCGCGCGAGCGGTCTTTAAGGGTGCGGGTTGCCGCCTCGCAACTGTCGGCAATCATTAAAATTGCGGCTATCTTGCTTTGTGGCTTAGGGCCTGCGTAGCAATACTGCCTAATGTCAACCTCGCCATCGGTAAACTTTTTAGCCTTATCGTAAAAATACAAAATTGGCATTGTGCCGTGGTGCTGCAAGCAAACGTCTGCAATTATCTTGGGCATACGGTTTTTCATAACAAAGTTGTAGCCGTCGGTTGTGTGCGATTTAATTATGTTTGCAGAAAGCTCTGGCATTAAATCGTTGTGGGGGTTTGCGCCCTCCGCCTGATTTTCCTTAAAATACTCGGCTCTACGCAGCTTGCCAACGTCGTGGTAATAAGCGCACGTTCTTGCAAGCAAGGCATCTTCGCCAATTGCCGTTGCGCACGCCTCGGCAATATTTGAAACTATTATAGAGTGGTTGAAGGTGCCGGGGGCTTCGGTGATAAGCTTGCGTATAAACTTTGATTTATGGTCGGTAAACTCGGCATATCTAAACGTGGAAACCCTTTTGAATAACGTTTCAAAGAAGGGAAGTAGCACGGTAAAGCCGATTGCCGCCAACGGTCCTGACGCAAAGCCAGAAAGCAAAGGCAAAACGATATTGTCGCCGCCAAAAGCCGTGATTGGTATGACTATACACAAAAGTGCCGGCAAAGATATGATAAGGCTCATTAAAAATAGCCTCAGCCTTGAATAAACGTTTTTCATACAATAAACGCCTATCGTGCCAGAGGTTATGCCCATAAGCAAGAAGAAAACCTCGTTAATCATATCTACCGAAGCTGCCGAAAAGCTATCGAAAACGAATATCATTATGCAGAAGATAACGTTCATAAAGACAGCCGTTCTACTGTTAGTAACAAACAAAGTAATAAGCGCTGCCATAGCAAGCGGACGAAGATATACGTTAACGTATCTTCCGCTAAAATAACAAATAACAATGGAAACCTCTAAAATTAAAAAGAGCATTTCCGAATTGACCGCGTCTTTTAAGAAGTTTTTGTCCTCAAACAAAAAGTATAAAAGCATAACCGCGCAAGTCAAAACTAAAAGTATAAAAAAGTTGAAAAACTCAGTTGCGTCATAAAAATATTCCGCAAAAGCCTTGCCGCTTGCTCTGCTGTCAAGATATACCGTGCCAAGAAATAGCAAGCATAATAAAATTATGTTGCATACGTATGTGGCAACGTTGCTTGCCACGTCCTTTTTTGTCCACGGTTTTAGTTTTAAAGAAACTTCTTTCATCCTAAGCTTTCTCCAAATGGTTAAAAAAACTGCGCTAAATTTTGCTTTATGTAAGAGTTTTTTGTATTTACTTTTTGTGAATTTTTTGTTTAATCAATAAAACTGCGTCGGCTTGCGTATTTACAAACACTACCCTGCGTAGAGGGTGTGCAAATATTCTAACGTTACGGTATAAAGGTATTTATCGCCCACTTTTTTGCAGTCAACGGCGGTGCAAGTCTTTTCTTCGCCATCAGCCTCTGCCAAGGCAAACAAAAGGGCTTTTTCGCTATCCTTTTCGCTAGGTGAAACATATTCATAGGTTTTTGTTGTGCGAATAGTTACGTATGCAAGCACGTTTATTTTAACAACCTGTTCCTTTACCTCGGCAAAACCATCGACAAGCACGTCGCCCACACGGACGGTGTCCCCCACTTTTACGAGGGGTGTGCCGCGATAAACCTTAATTTTTTCCACAATGCCGTCAACGTCGCTATTTAGCCTTTCAACCTTGCCGTCAAGGGTGGGTGTGTCCGTTTGCCTAAGCGCAAGGTCAATTTGCAAGCGGTTGCCTTTTTTTGAACAAGCCACAAACGACATATTGGGACTGCTGCGCAAAATATCGTCGGCAAGCGCATCTAAATCTAAGGTGGAAAACCGTGAGTAAATTTTTATACCGCGTTCATCTAAATACCGCTCTATTTCCGCCTTATACGCGCTGCCCGTTCCCGAGTAGGTAAAGCCAAAAATAAAGTCGTTACTAACAGCCGCCGCCACCACGAAAATTAAGCAGCCGACGGCAAGCCCAACGTTTCTTAAAACAAAAAGCAATGGGGACAAAATTCCTCTGTCCCGTATTTTCTTTATATTATAACACAAATCTTTGCTTATTGCAAAAAATTTTTTATTTTCTAACGATTTTATGGTGATTTCAGCGCGGTTTTTGCCGATTTTTTTCAAATTTTGGACTTCTATGCCCTCTTTTGCCAATCTGTTGACCAAGACGTTGACGTTTAGCCCCTCTACACTATATACGGTTGAAACGCCAATCAGCCCATAACCTAAATTAGCCGTTAATCTTTTACTACCGATTTTATTTTTCCGCAAACCGCCAAATCTCCTAAACAATATTTTTTTATACAAAGCCCCTCGCCAAGCAAGGTAATCTGTCCGCCCTTGACGGAGATTATAATTTGCTCGGTTGAATAGCTTTTTATCGACTTTACGTTTTCCACGTAAGCGGCGCAAAAACAGCCCTCTCCGCCGCCAATAAGCCCAACGCGTAAAAAGGGTTGAGCGGGGGCTTCCGTCAAGCCAAGGCTTCGTTTTATATCCTCTATAAAGCTCATTTTACCTCCCGTTGCCGTTTGTAGTTAAGGCATAATTCGGCTTTAAATTTTATGCTAAAATTTTAGATAAAATGCTCGCTAAATAAATCAACGCCTTTTGACCGTGCAACCTAGCTACAACACAGCGGCTAAACCTAGTATAGATATTTTTCCACAAAAAAACTTAAAATTCCCTATTGCTTTTGAAAGCGTTTTATAATAAAATTAAATTGTATATGAAAAAGTTTTCTTTTAAGTATTCTCCGCTTGCGTGGGTGCTACTTGTTGCAGTGGTTGCACTTTCGTTTTTGGGGATTGTATGGAACGTTTTTAATTTAAAGGAATACTGGTGGGCAGGGCCAGTAAAGATAGCAACTTATTTTATAATAATTGCTATTACCCTTGCTTTGCTTGTTGTAGGTGTGTCCGTAATGGTTTACGGCTGTTATACGATAAAAGGCGATACCTTATCGTGCAACTTTGGCGTAGTCAAAACAACCTATGACATAAAGGACGTAGTTAGCATTGCTCATTTTAAAAAGAGCGATAAGCTGGTGGTCTACTTTAAGGACGCAAAATACACCGTAATAGTGATAGACAGTAAACTATACGATGAATTTATTGCCGCGCTTAGACAGGTTAACCCCTCTATCGCATACGAAAGCCGTATTGACGGTGAGGATACGCCTGCATCATAACCTTGCAGACAGAATACGCTACAAAGTTAAGGCTGCGGCAAGAGTAAAAAGGTTTATTTTTCGCTATACCATCAGCTTTTGTGCGCAAACGCTATGTTAAAAGTAAAATTTTAACAAAAAATTTCCCTTTCGGCATAAAATATTGTTGACAATAGTGCGCGCGGGGAGTAAACTGTAATTAAACTTGATATGTCCGGTAGGTAAGGCTACCATAGGGATACGGATTGCTGCCGCAAAGTAGTGGAGACACTATGAGATGGTTAGCAGGTTACGTCGAAAACAAGGCGTAGTCTAACGCAATTACACAGCCCTACGGTGCTAAAGCCAGAATGGTTAACGCTTTTTGACTTAATTAACTTTGAGCGGTTATTTATTTAGAGTAGTTATTTATTTTTTGCCCTGCCCAATATTGCAGGGCATTTTTTTGTTTTTACTATGGGCTTAACCATTAAGTCCAAAGGAGGTGCGGTATGACCGAAGAAAGAGAAGTATTATTTGAAAAACTGAATTTTTTCTTTGAGAATAGAAAATTCGCCGATTTGCGTATTTTGCTGCTCGATATGGAGCCTGCCGATATTGCTGGCTTTATGGAGGATAATTTAGACGAAAAGGAAATGATTGTCTTTTTCCGTTTACTCCCCAAAGAGCTTGCCTCCGACGTTTTTATCGAGCTAGATACCGACCCTCAGGAAGCTTTGATTAAGGCTTTTACCGATAAAGAACTTAAAGCCGTCATTGACGATATGTTCCTTGACGATACGGTTGACATTATCGAGGAAATGCCGGCAAACGTTGTTAAAAGAATATTAAAAACTGCCGACCCAGAGGACAGAAAGACTATTAACCAGCTGCTTGAATACCCCGACGATTCCGCTGGCTCTATTATGACCACAGAGTTTATTTCTCTGTCGTCCTCAATGACCGTTGACGCGGCTTTTGAAAAAATTCGTAAAACGGGTGTTAATAAAGAAACCATTTACACTTGTTACGTTACTGACCGAAAAAAACACCTTATCGGCGTTGTCTCCGTTAAAGAGCTGCTTCTTTCCGACAAGAAAGAGCTTATTGAGCAAATAATGGACACCAACGTTATTACCGTTGAAACGCTTGAAGATAAGGAAAACGTTGCTCAAAAGTTTTCTAGATACGACTTTATCGCTTTGCCGGTTATCGACAAAGAGGGGTGCCTAGTTGGTATCGTTACCGTAGACGACGCGGTGGACGTTATCCAAGAGGAAGCAACCGAGGATATTCAAAAGATGGCGGCAATTTTGCCGACTGAAAAGCCTTACCTTAAACAGTCGGTATTTAGCATTTGGAAAGCACGCGCGCCGTGGCTGATTTTCCTACTTATCACCTCTACCTTCACTAGCCTTATATTGTCGAGTTACGAAAGTAGTTTGCCTTTGGTTTTTGCGGCGTTTATCCCTATGCTTATGGGCACGGCGGGTAACGCGGGCGGTCAGGCTTCGGTTACGGTTATTCGCGCAATCGCTGTTGACGACGTAAGGTTTAAGGATATATTTAAAATAGTCCTAAAAGAACTGCTTGCATCCCTTTTAATCGGTATTACCGTTGGCTTAATTTGTTTTGCTAAGTTAATGTTGCTTGACAGCCTATTTACCAATATAAGACTTACCGAGGCGGCAATCATATCGGTAGTTTGTGTAATCAGTATCATTATGGCAAAGCTTATCGGCTGCATTTTGCCCCTTGCGGCAAAGGCTGTCCGTCTTGACCCTGCGGTTGTCGCAAGTCCACTTATGACAACTATTGTTGACGCGCTGTCGCTGATTATCTATTGCGGTATTGCCATTGCATTGGTATAAAATCAATTAAAAACAGTTTGAAAAAGAAAAACTTTCTAATTTTAGATTTTCTAAACAAGAAAAAAGGGGAATTAGAAAGTATAATAAGAAATTAAAATAAAAAAGAATTCAACCCCCGAGTTGCGTTACCGCAAGAAATTGCCTTTTGGGCTTGGTTGAATTCTACTAATATTATATGCAATTTATTAAAAAAAGTCAACTAATGATAAAGTAACTTTATTCAAATACATAAAAAAGAGCCAAAAGGCTCTTTTTCTTTTTATTTTTCCACACTAATTCTACTAAAACTTGATAGATACTATCTTCTAACGTTTGTATATTATTAGTATCGTTTTTGTTTCAAGTAGTTTTACTTAGTTTTTCCGTTATAATTTTTTCATCTTTATTTTATAATGGCCTCAAAAGCCGTTTTAACCTTGGCAAAAAGGGACTTTGCACTTTCCTCGTCTGCCGCTTTTAAGGAGTAATATACTTTGAGTTTTGGCTCGGTGCCGCTTGGACGAATACATATAAATCCGCCGCCGTCAAGTTCATAGTAAACAGCATTGACCTTGGTTGTGGATATTTCTTCAACCGTGCCGTCCGCAAGGGTGCGTTTTGCTGCCGAATAATCGCGCGTAGCAACCACCTTTATGCCGGCAATTTTTTCAACCTTTACCGACTTCATTTTGTCGACAACCGCGTTCATCTCTTTCATAGCGTTTAAGCCGCTGTAAGCCACGGAAACGTTGGTGTCAAAGGTGTAGCCGTATTTAGCGTAAAGCTGCTGCAAACGCTCGTAAACGCCAACACCGATATAGTTATAGTAGCAAACCATTTCGGCAAACAGCATTGATGCAACAACAGCGTCCTTATCGCGACAATGCGTGCCGCGAAGGTATCCGCAACTTTCTTCAAAGCCGAAAATAAATTCACGCTTGCCGGTATCGTCGTATTGTTTAATTTTTTCGCCAATAAACTTGAAGCCTACGGGAACGTCAAAAAGTTCTGCATTGTAGTCCTCGGCAATAAGTTTTGCCATGCTAGTTGTAACAAAGCTTTTGCAAACAAAGCCCTTTTCGGTTAGTTTGCCCGTTTCTTTAAGCCTACGCAAAACGTAGTCAAGCAATAGTATGCCCGTTTGGTTGCCCGAAAGAGCCATAAATTCGCCCTTATCGTTTCTAATTGCAACACCAAGTCTGTCGCAGTCAGGGTCGGTGCCGAAAACAACGTCCGCTTGCTGAATATCAGCCATTTTTATTGCAAGGCTAAGTGTTTCCTTATATTCGGGGTTGGGAACGGCTACGGTTGAAAATTCCGTGTCTTTTGCCACCTGTTCAGGAACAAGAATAGCTTTAATGCCAAGTTTTTTCAAGATTGTCGTTACGGGGACGTAACCACTGCCGTGAACGGGGGTATAAACAAGCTTAATCTTTTTGCCAACGGCACCAATTGCCTTTTTGGACAAGCAAAGCTTTTTGATGGTTTTATAATATTTTCTATCTAAGCCCTTTTTAACAAGAACAATTTTGCTTGCTTGGGCTTCATCATATATAATTTTGTTTGACAAAGGGCTGCCGATTTTTTCAATATGCGCAACAACCTTAGCCGTTGCCTCGGGCGACATTTGCGCGCCGTCAGGGCCGTAAACCTTATAGCCGTTGTATTCTTTTGGGTTGTGCGATGCGGTAATCATAATGCCCGCAGCCGTTTTTAGCTCACGCACAGCATATGAGAGCATAGGAACGGGATGCACGTCACTAAACAAATATGCGTTTATACCGTTAGAAACAAGCACGATTGCCGCAGCTTCTGCAAACTGTTGCGAACAGCGCCTTGTATCGTAAGAGATAACAACACCCTTCTTTTTTGCTGCGTAGCCAAGTGTTTTTAAGTATTCTGCCAAACCTTGCGTTGCAAGGCGGACGGTATGAACGTTCATTTCGTTAGTGCCAAGGCCAATAAGTCCACGCATACCAGCCGTGCCAAATTCCATACTCTTGCCAAAACGGTATTCAATTTCCTTTTCATCGGTAAGCGATTTAAGTTCTGCTTTTTCTGCTTCGGTAAGTTTAGGGCTAGTAAGCCATTCGTTATATAAAGCTTTATACATAAATTTCCTCACAAATGTATATTACCAATTATATATAATTATACTTTATGTAAGCGAATATGTCAAAGTTTTTTTATCTTTTGTTTCGCCTTTAACGTGCAGCCTTTGGTATATATAGTTTTAGATAAGGGTTAAACTATATTTATTACGGAAAGAGTTCGGTTAGGAAATTTCTGCAAAAAATGAATTTTAAAAATATTTGCAAAACAGTTGACAATAAAACGCGATTTTGTTACAATTTATAAGCGTTGTCTACGAATGAACTTTTGCGGGTGTAATTCAATGGTAGAATTCCAGCCTTCCAAGCTGGCAGCGTGGGTCCGATTCCCATCACCCGCTCCACTTAATGTTGCTTATTAGAAAGGCTGACAGATGCGACTGTAGCTCAGCAGGATAGAGCAACGGCCTTCTAAGCCGTGGGTCAGGGGTTCGAATCCCTTCAGTCGCGCCATATGGCGGGTGTAGCTCAGTTGGTTAGAGCGCCAGATTGTGGTCCTGGAGGTCGTGGGTTCCATTCCCATCACCCGCCCCACTAAATAAATATGGACCTTTCTAAACACATAGGCACAAACACATAGGGGTGTCGCCAAGCGGTAAGGCACTGGATTTTGATTCCAGCATTCGTAGGTTCAAATCCTGCCACCCCTGCCAAAAACTAAATGGTTCATTAGCTCAGCCGGTAGAGCACGTGACTTTTAATCACGGTGTCCGGGGTTCGATTCCCCGATGAGCCACCAGCACCATTAGCTCAGTTGGTAGAGCAACTGACTCTTAATCAGTGGGTCCTGGGTTCGAGTCCCCGATGGTGCACCAGCGAAAAGAGATAGACAAAAGTCTATCTCTTTTTGTTTATGTATAATGCTTTGAGAAGGCTCGAATGAGGAGCCGTGAGCGATAGCTAACAGTTTTGCCTTTGGCAAAATGGAACGTCCAGTGGATGTTTCAGCGGAGAAGGCCGCACAGGCGGGAGTCCCCGATGGTGCACCAACGAAAAAAGATAGACTTTTGTCTATCTTTTTTTGTTTATGTATTATTGCCACACTTGGTTAAGCGGTTCGGGCGACTTCGAACTGCTTTCTTGACTGACCTAGCCCTTCGTAGCGCAGCGGAGAAGCGACCTACGATGGTGCACCAATAAAAAACAGCCCGAAAAAATTCGGCCTGTTTTTTTATCAGTTAAATTTATTCTTGCAAGGTTTTCAATCAAGACTGCTTTAATTATGCTTAAATAAAATATATGAGCCGAGATATGTATCACGGCTGCCTATTTTTATTTTTTAAGCCTACCCATTATGATATGGTATGAACGTTTAAGGAAATCCTCATAATCATTATAAATAACAGTATCATCAAAAGGGTCTTTTATCTTGCTGGAATAAGCCATTAAATCACTATCATTAATAACTTTTCGATAATATTCTGCATAATCCTTAGAGCTTGTAAAGTGATAATTCAAGGCTTTTTCTTTTAATTTAATAAGCACAACAAGGGTTTTATCAGGTGTATGGAAAAATATACTAGGGTCATCCTTTGATAACGCCAAATACTTATCTAAATTATGTTCTGTAATAATATCATAGCCTTTAAGCTCTCCCCCATTTTTATAATACGGCACTTTTTCAAAAACTATAAACACTTGAAAATACGGAATAGAATTTGCTCGTATGTTCGCCGTTTCTCCCAGCATATTTTCAAAATAATTATTACTATTTTGAGAATAATTTCTCATTACAAATTTTACAGCATAGCCGGCAACAGGCTTTCCTTCTTTTAAAATCGTGATATCTACATTTTTAGGATAGTATCGTCCATCGATACTACCTTCTTTATCACTTCCATAGCCTTGCGACTTAATTGTAAATTCCTTTCCTAATATTGCTTCTAAATCTTTTGCAATATGTCCGTGCAATGTTTTTAATTTTGCCGTGCTGCGTGAAGTGCCAACAGACAAGTATGTAGCAAAAGATTTTTTAATTGCTTCTAAAAATTTTTCATTTGTCATCATTGTAAAAGTTACCCTCTTTGTGTTAATTTATAATTTAAATAAGCTTTAATATCTTTGGATGAAAAGGTATAATATCCTCCACTTTTATATTTACCCAACAACGAAATATAAGTTGAAAATTCTTCGCTCTTTAACAATGCAGGAATTTGCGACAGCTCTTTTTCTTCTCCTATCAAGTATAAGCCACTATAAACACCCGTTCCTTTTGGAGCAGATAGTATCTTCAAATCTGCCGACGTCCTTAATAGTGTGTTTATTAAAATCTTTTTTTTGTAAGTATCATTTATTGCTTGGCTACGACCAAAAGCATACCAGTTCGATTCCCCTTTCTTTTCGGCACTGCGTTTTAACAATTTTTCTTTGTTTTTAAGTAAATAGTTATACAAGGCTTCGTCTTTTTGTAATTCCTTTGAAGAAATTAATTTTCCTAATTTATCATAAGGATAAATTATTTGTTTCCTCTCGCCACGCGATGCTTTAATTACAGGAATTAAATATTTAGATTTGAAATAAAAATCACCCACAAAAACCTCATCACATAAAGTTGCATAACCATTTTTTACTTCTACTTTACATTTCTCTAAATTTAGAAAAACCTTTTTTAATAATGAAAGATTCTCTTTGGCAGAAAAATAAAAATTTTTAGATATATAGTAATCCTCAGGAACAAGTGTTTCAATATAATATGGTTTTAAATTTATATCATCAAATTCATAATATTCCATTTCTTTTGATTTGTGATTTTTATTCAATATCATTATGGTTGTATATGTCGTAGTAGAAAATGCTTGAAAATGTTTCAAATCAACAAGTTTTTCTATCAACTGTTTTTGCACTAAGTATTTGCGCATATACTTTCCTGCTAAACTGTTAAAAAACGAGCTGGGACTTATATATCCAAGCACTCCATTTTCGTTAAGCATATTAATACCAATTTCATAAAACACAATATATAAATCGGTCATGCCTTCTTGTGCAAAAGAATAATTTTTTGCTTTATCAAAAGCCTCGTCCAAATTATGAACCCTTACATAAGGAGGATTTCCTAAAACAAAATCCATTTTGCCGTTATATTTATCTATGGTTAACGCGTCGGCACAAATAATGTCCCAAGATACATCGGCTGTTATACCATATTTTTTTACAACATTATTAATATTTTCTAAACATTTTTTTTGTTCAACAGAATCTATTTCAATCCCATGAATATACTTTTCCAAATGAGCCTGCAAGGCATCAAGAGCCAAACCTTTTTTAAAAGCAACCTCACAATATCGATTTACAATTTCACAAAGAAAAGCACCATCACCACAGCTATTATCAATAACGTGTTTTTGAAAAATATTTTCGCCTATATAATTAGCCATATCGAGAATAATATTCACCATATATCTAGGTGTATATTCTCGACCTTTTGACTTTTTTGTTTTTTTATTGTCAAGCATTTTTTGATGCTCCTTTTTATCGGCGATTATTTTGCACCACACTTTATCATTGATGCTTTTTCTCATATTATAACAAATATTTTATAAAAAATCAATACGATGGTTATTGCTAAATGTTTTTTGCTTTTTTGCCAATAATTTTATTAAATAGATATATTAATAATACAAAAATCCCCGTGCCGAAAGGCACGGGGATTTGGTTTTTTCCTTTTCTGTAAGGAGCTATAAGTTATTTAGTAAGCTTAAAGCCTTCGAAATACTTAATGATGGGAACGCCTGCGCTTGCTTCCTTGCCAACCAAGGATTCACTTTCAGCAACCTTATATGCTGCACGACCATATACACCGTAGTCGCGAACGATAAGGGTATCTTCGGTAGCTTCAATATAAGCATATGCAGAATAGTTACCACCTCCCATTGCGGGAACACGCAAAATCTCGGTCAAAAGCGGATATTCTTCACCAGTATCAGCTTTGTTCTGGTTACCTGCTGCCCAAATTTGATGGTAGATGGTGCCGCGCTTAGTTTCATCAAGGTAGGTAAAGGTATCCACCATTACACCGTCGTGCTCTACCTGCGCGCCAACGGTTGCGCCAACAACTGCTTTACGTCTTGCAAGGTAACGAGCTACATCGGGATTAGTTTCCCAATAATCGTTAGGAATAAGCGTATGACCATTGCGGTATTCGTTAAGCCAAGATTTACCCATGCTTACGAGAAGTTCGGGCATTTCGATGGTTTCATCCCAAATCAAAGGCAAACTAGAATATCTCATGTGATCGTGACCAAAAAGAACAAGGTCTACGTTGCCTTCGTTAAATACGGGAAGAAGTTGTTCAAGAAGGGTTGTTGCGCTGTTTGACGTGCCGGTTTTAGCTGTAACCATAGCCATTCTAACCGAACTTTCGTGCATAACAACGATATTCCATTTGGTTTTTTCGTTTTGAGCGGCTGCTGCAAGGTCCTGTTTAAGCCAATCTACTTGGATATCGGTGAGGCAGTTCTTTACTTCGTCGTCATTTTTGTTAACGTGTCTGTAAAAGATATCGTTAGAACGGAGCATCGTAAAGTGAACGGGACCGTAATCAAAGGAGTATACGGGACCACGTCTTATAAGTTCAGCGTTGTTTAAGCCCTCTTTATCAGGATAATCGATATTATAAAGAGCTGCTACGCAGTCATAACCCAAACTACCGCTGTCGCCGGGCTTTTCGTGGTTGCCTGCAATTACCTGAGTAGGAATTTCGAATAACCAGTTGTTCATAGAGGTCAACATTTCTTCAATGTAGTAATAGTGGTCGCCTCTTTCGAAAATATCGCCACCGTGAAGCATAAGGTCAATATTCTCTAAGCCGTGCTGGTCAACTGCACCGCGCATAGTCTGTTTCCAGAAAGCACTATCGGGTAATGCACCACCATATGCACTGTTATCACCCCAGTGGTCACGCTCTTGCGTGTCGGTAATGTAAACAAATTCGGTTGCGGAAAGGTTTTCTTCCCTAGTGGTGAAGGAGTGAACTGCACTCCAAGTTTCAGCAGATGCGTCACCAAAACGAACGGAGTAAGTGGTGTTAAACTCCAATTCGTCGATTACTGCGTTTACAATATATTCCATATTGTCAAACGAACCTACGGGAACGAACGTCTTATAAGTGGTTTCATAAAGTTTAGCATTTGTGAAATCTTCCGTTTCGCCCTCAACCACCTGAACTACGGGCTGAATAGGCTCGTCAGAGGTGTGCCAAGCAAGACCGTATTTGGTTGCGCTTGCATCGTGATATACTACCGTGTTTGAGAAAGGAATTTGTGCTTCAATTTCTTCTGCGGTCAACGTTGCAAATTCGGGGGTAAGATTAAGGGTGCCGCCAAAGTCAACAGCGGTGTTTTCGTCAACGTAAATGCCGGCATCGGTTTTCCAACCAACAAATTTTTTGCCTACTGCATAAGCGGTGGGGAGCTGGCCCATCTTGCCGCCGTAAGCAACTGCCTTGTTTTCAATATTGCTAGTGCCTTCGCCAACAAAGTCAAGGTCACTAGTTGCTTCGATAAACTCTGCAACAATCTTGTAGTCACGCAAAATATTTGCTAAACTGTAAGTTTTTCTGTCTGCGCTAAGAAGTTCAAAGGTGTCGTCTGCAACGGAGATAGACCTGCCGTTGAGCTTTAAGTCCTTGAGAACGTAGCCAGTCTCGGGCGTAATGGTTAAAGTAACCGCTTCGCCAAGCTCTACTTTACTACTGCTTGTTGTCACTGAGCCGCCTGCATTTGAACTTACTGTTATAGCGAACTGCGTTTTTGCAGCAGGTGCGCTAGCGCAAGCAACGATACCAAACGAGGAAACCGCGATAGCAAGCGTTAGAATTAAACTCAATAATTTTTTCATTATTTTCTCCTCAATACCCTTAATATTAGGTATTACATAAATTACAAATATCTTTAACTCGCCTTGGAGCAAGCATTACTGCCTGCCCCAATAAAGAGCTATTTTAGTTGTTTATCCTATCGCCGTGGATTATGCCTTAGTAGCAGTAAAGTTACCAACGTATAGGTTGAAAGGTGTTGCAACTAACGCAGAGTCGTCCGTTTTTGCCCACGTTCTTAAACCGATAAACGAGCCGTAAGAAGTAGAAGTAGTGGTGTGGCTAAGTCTTACAAACTGCAATTCGTTGAAGGTAAACGAATAGGTCTTTAAGGTGCCAGATTTAGCATAATCGAAAGAACCTTCTCCCTTGCTAACTACACCGAGATATGCTACGCGAGCTAAGGGTAACTTGTCTTCTGCCGTATTAGCGCTGCCTTCTTCAACTACGTATTCTGCCTTATAGCTGTAAGTGAGGGTTGCGCCATACCACATTGCATAGTATTCAGCACTGTGAACAGGGAACACACGAATGTAGGGGAATTTAGCATCGGAACCAGTTGTATCTGCTTGTGCAACTTTATAGTAATTTACACCATCAACGTTTTCCATTGTCAATACACCAGTGCCGGTATATTTAGTCTTGCTGTATTTACCAACGAGTTGTGCGCCAACAATTTCTTCGTGACCAACTTCGTTAATGTTGTTCCAAGTAAATACGCCTTCCTTATACTGTTCAAAGGTAATTGCCTTTGCTCCGTTAGTACCGATTACCGTAATGGTGAAGATACCGTCGAGTTTAGAGGTATCTGCAACAGAACCGGTAAAGAGATTTTTATAATCATCAGTTACGTCAACGGGGAGTTTAGCAAAAGCAGTTGCGCTTTCAGCGGAGGTCGTCGCGTCAACAGTAACTTCGGTAGTGTTAACTACGTATTGCATTACAACGTATTCTTGAACTTCACCAACGTCTTCTGCACCGAAGTCGAGAGTTGCGTCAGTTCTTAAAGCGGAAATAGTTTCGCTCTTAACAGGTGAGTAATATGCCTTAAATGCGGTTGTGCCGTTGCCGGTAATAACGTCGGTTGTTACGTTGTTAGCATTTGCACTGATATATGCGTAGGTTACTGCTGCGTCGCCCTCGCCAACCGTAATGGTTTTTGCGGGGGTAACGGTTACTGTTTCACCAAGTTTAGCCGTTGAAACGGTGCTGATTGCTTCGTCTTTAACAAACACGCCGTCCTCGCCTTCAAGGTAAATTTCAACAGAGTATTCCATTTCGGAAACAATGTGGAAGTTACCAAAGTAGAGTGCCCATTCGCCTTCATAAGTTTCAGTAACCATATTTGCGCTGGTATCAGTTGCACGATACAAGCCAAGCATAGAACCGCCACCAGCTTTTGCATCGTTGATGAGGTTGGTCCAGTTTGCTAAAAGTCTTGAAAGCTCAATGAAGTGTCTTGAACCATCGCCTGTCGTGCCGTTGCCAACCCACGAGTTAGGCAAGCCGTAGTAGTCAATGTTTCTAGGATTGTCATTGTCGTCACTGTTATTGTTGTCGTAACCGAGGTCGTAACCAACGAGGTAAGAGTATCTGTTGTCGTTTGACGTGTCGCCGTTTTTGTCGAGCAAGTAGTCAAGCTGCAAGGTTACGTCCTTGCCGTCAGCATAGAAAGCTTCATAATATTCTTTGCTATGAACGGGGAGAATCTTAACACCGATTGCATCGCTTGCAAATATAGATTTGAAGTTAGAACCGGAAACTTTGAAGTAGTTGCTACCAGGAACGTATGCTGCTGCACCTTCGCGAGCTTCTGCGGGCAAGTCGGTAGTTGCTACCGTTGCAACATCGAGCTTATGGCTTATAGCATCGCCGTAAGCACTTGTTAAAGCAACGGAGTTAACGTTATTTACGTTGTTCCAAGTAAACGTGCCTTTTACAGCGCGCTCAAAGGTTACTGCATTGATAGCATCGTTTGCGCCGTAAGCGGTTATGGTATAGATACCATCAAAAGAGGTGAGGTCAAGGACGCCTTCGCCATCTACTTTGCCGCTGTATGCAGCGGTTACGTCTACACCAATGTTACCATTAGAAGATACGATATACTGCGTTACGGTATAGGAGCTAACGTCTTCGCCAAGCTCTGCTGCGAGGTCAAGAGTATCGTCATAAATGATACCGTCAATAATTCTTGCCTCAGCTTCTGCGTAGTAGAGCTTCAACACGGTTGTGCCGTTACCAGAAACGATAGCGCTTGTTACGTTGTTGCTGTTGTTGCTTGTATAAGCATAGGTTTTAGCTTCGCTTCCCTCGCCTACTACAACGCTGCCCTTGGGGTCAACCGTTACGGTTGCACCAAGTTTAGCGGTTGCGGTTTCGCTAAGTTCAGCTACTTCAACGTAGTCAGCAGCATCTGCATCCTTAACGAAATATTTTACTGAGTATTCCATGTCTGTGGAAACGATATGAACGTTACCAAAGTATACGGTAAATTCACCAGTATATGTTTCGGTTGCCTTTGTGCAAGTTTCGTCAACGCCATATCTGTAACCAATCATTGTGCCCTTATCGCCAACGAGGTTATCCCAGTTTTCAAGCAAGGTGGTCAAGGACATTCCGTGTCTTGATTCATCACCCGCTGCATTTTTACCAACCCAGCTGTCAGGACGTGCTGCGTAGTCGGTATTTCTGTTGGGAGAAGATGTGGAGTAGCCAAGACCGTAGCCTACCTGCCAGTTAGAGAATACGGCAGGAGTTGCACCACCCTTGGTGTAGAAGTAGTCGGTAATGATAGAAATATCTTTACCTTCTGCCATAAGTTTTTCGTAGTATGCTTTGCTATGAACAGGCATAATCTTGAAGCCAAAGCCGCTGTTAAAGGAAGCTACGTCTTCAATTACGAACTTGTAGTAGTCGTTACCGGGAACGTATGCGGGCTTTTCGCTGTTGCCTTCTTCGGGCAATGCGCTAGCTGCAATCGTTTCAAGGGTATAGGTTTTGCCTGTGTCTAATGCTTCACCGGTATATTTCGTAACGGTGATGCTGTCGGTTGTGCCGAGGTTGTTCCACGTAAATACGCCTTCTTTATATTGTTCAAAGGTAATACGTGCTGCGCCATTGTTGCCTTCAAGGTCAATTTCAAACATACCGTCGAGAGAAGACGTATCCATTACGCCATCAGTAATAAGCGCGGAGTAAGCAGATGTCTTATCAAACTTATCGCCTGCTGCGTTGAGTGCGTTGATGGTAATAGCAGTGTAATCACCAGAGTAGCTTTCGTTGAAAATTTCTTTCAAGTTGAGCGTTGCATCTTTTCTCAAACCAAGTTCAGTCTTAACAAGGGTGGGGTTGTAGTATGCTTTGAGAACGAGCGTTTCACCAGCGGTAAGAACACCACTAAGAACGTTTTCGCCATAGCTTGCATCAGGAGTTACGAGATTGTAGATAACACCGTCAACAAGAATTTCTTTTTGATTGAGAGTGATAACTTTACCAGAAGTGCCGGTGCCCGTTTCAGTAGCGGTTTCGTCAAGAACGTATTGGCTACCATTCCAGAGATAGTATTCACTTCTCCACTCGGTAGTTGCAACTACTTGAACGTTACCAAGATATACGCTGAACGCATCTTCATAGGTGTCGCCACCAAACGAGAAGTGACCAGCAAGCCAGCTGCCTCCACTAGTTGCATTAAGCGCGTTATCCCACTTATTTGCAAGCAAGTAGTCGAGTGAAAGTTTAAGGGTATACCAAGTGTTAGGCTCATAATTCCAACCAATGTGGTTGAGATAGTTGTTCGGGTCGCTTGAACCGTTGCCATTGTCGCCATCGTTAAAGAGATTGTAACCTCTCTTGATGGGCCACTTGTCGTTTGTGGGAGATTCGCCAGTCTTTACGTATTTGAAATCAAACTGAACGAATTTCTCGCCGGAACCAACTATGGTTTCGTAGTAAGCTTTGCTGTGCAAGGGGAGAACTTTAATACCCCACTTATAAGACCTTGCGGAATTATCAAAGCGGTAGTAATTACCAGTCTTGCCGGTAAGTTGTGCATCAGTAGAGCTGTCTACAACAGACAATGTGCCGCTTTCTTCATATGCGCCAGTATAGTGGCCAACAAGTTTACCATTTTCTGCTGTAATTTCGTTCCAAACAGCGCCCTTAGCCGAATCATAAAGGTCAAGCTCTGCTTCCCAAATACTTATGCCCATAAACTCTGCGCTAAACGAGTAGATACCTTCTGCAAAACCTGCAATGGGGATTTCGCTACCTTCTTGGTAAACGTTTGCGCCATTACCAGTTACTTTATAGGTAAGCTCACTGGGGAGAGCATCGATAACAGCTTTTTCAGCAACGTTAAGCATATCTTTTGCATCAAAGCTGGTCTTACCGTTTATATCAAGCAAGTAAGTGCCTTTATCAAGTGTTTTGGGGCTGGTAAAGTTTACGGTTAAAGAACCCTTATAGTTGGACTGAGCGGAAGATACTAAAAGCTCGTATTGACCGTATTCAGTAAAGGTATAAGAAGAACCATCCAAAACTTCATATTCGCCGCCATTCTTTTTAAGAGAATAAGAAAGCTCAATATTAGCGGGGAGTTTTTCAAAATCAATGTAGTTTGCAAAATCTACCGTATCATTGGGGTTAATGTCGAGTTGTGCATCAGCTTTAAGAGCAATGTCAACGTCTTTTGTTGCATAAATGTCGCCAATATATACGGTTGTGGTGCCGTGGGATTCAGCGCTTGCGCTGCTTGTATAGGTTTCAATTTCAAGCATTGGTGTCCATTCGTATTTGTAATAGTCATAGCTTGACAAGAAAGAATACTTATAATCCATATAGCCAGTAGCGTCAGCAAGACGAATAGAGAACTCCGTCCAGTAGCCTTCAACAAACTTTCTGCCGCCATCTTTACCCACTGTTAGTGAGGTATTGGTAAGGTCTTCTTTACCCCTTTGTGTATCGTTAGGCTTTGATGCGCCTAGATATCTACTAACGAAGTGGTTTGAATCACAGTTTTCCAAGTCAGACTCAATATAAGCCCAAACGGTAATCTTTTCATAGCCCTGTTCAAGAAGGTCTACGTAATACTGACGGTCTGCACGGGGGTTAAGCCAGAAGTATACTGCCGACTTGCTTGCTGCAACAACGGAAGTTTTAAGGAAGGTGTCCTCCTCGCCCTTATGGTTGAGTAAGCCACTTTCTTCACTGCTGGTAATAGACCAACCGGGGTTGGTTTCGTAATGGTCGAGGTCACGGATGATGCTCCAATCCTCGCCAAATACCTCAACTTCGCCCTCAGTGAAAGCTGCACGGGCATAAATTGAATAAGCGAAAGTATCGTTATTTGCGCCGGGTGCAGTTGCATTGATGGTAATATCATACCAACCTACGTTTTGGGGAACAAACGTGCCGTTGGTTACGGTGACGTCCGCTGCGGTTGCCCTTTCCTTAACAACGTAGCTGATGGTAGCATTATCATAATCGTAGACGGGGGTAATTGTTACCGTGTCGCCTACGCTATAAAGCTGAGTTGAATATTCTGCGTAAAGGTTGATGTCGCCGATAACGTTTACTTTCTGCGTCAAGGTATAAACCTTTTTGTCAGCAGTAAGAACTTTATAGGTAACAACGTAACCCTCTTTTTCCTTTGCAAAGAAAACGCCGTTTGATGACTTAACGTAACCGCCTGACTTGGTGGTAACGTCATAAACGACATTATACTCCTTTCCGTTTTGGTCAACTACGTGCATATCTTCTACGTAGTCGTCAATCCAAATAGGAGAGCCTGCATCAACGGTAATTTCCTCTTCCGCCGCCGGTAAGGTAAAACCGCTGAGTGTTATTTGTGACGAGCTGTCTTTACAAGCAAATGCAAAGGACATACATGCCATCACCAATAGCAAAATAACATACCTGAATTTCTTCATGTTTTCCTCCTACGCCTTTCAACGTGTGAAAAGCGAATATTTCCTAATTAACGGCAAATAAGCCGAACTTAGCAAAAAAAATAACTAGTAATAGGGTGCGCAATTTGTTTTTTTAAATTGCATAAAACCACCATATATTTCAGTTTTAATAGGCGGTTTTTGTTGTGATAAAATAAACTAAATTGTTTTGTGTTTTTTTGTTTAACTTTGCATTACAACCATATTACAGGGCAAAACGCTATATAATATCAGTAAAATTTATACTTTAACAAAGTCAACAACTTTTTCGAGTTTAGTTTAACATACGCGTTTAGCATTGTCAATATCAAACAAGAAAAAAGCAAAGTTTTTAGAAAAATTTTTTCCTTGGATTATTATTTTATAAATAATGTAATTAATTTACAATAGAAAAAATTATCTTTTATATAAAAAAATTAACTTTGTATTTTTTTGTTGTGTTTTTATAGCTTTGCGAGACACAAAATATAGTTTGCACCCGCAACGGATTAAGGAAAAGTCTTTGGTTGAATTTACTATATGCTCTCTTTCGAGGCCTTAGGCTTGATTATATTTAAGGCGTGCAACGACAGTATAAAAAAATGAAAATCATTTGACACCTTTTTACCATTATAGTATAATTATTTATAACTCTTCCGCAAAATCTTACTGGCGGAAGAATAAGGGGAAATATGCTTAAATACAGGACATACGAATTCGTGGACCTTTCGCTTGAAAACGGCTCTAAAATGTTATTGCGCGTTGGTGACGAAAACTGTTATTCATTTTCGGGCAACAAAAACACGTCAAGAATGCACTCTCACAGATTTGCAGAACTTACACTTATTACGCGCGGGTCGGCAAAGTGCCTTTATAACTACACCTCTCGCACGGTGGTTAAGGGTGATATGCTAATAATTGACCCTAACGTTCAGCACTCTTTTCAAGACACCAACGACTTTGCTTGCTTAACGCTTGGCATTGAAGATATTAATTTTCTTACAAACGACGCAACTTTTTGCTTTAAAACAGACGCAAACTTTGATTTTTGCGTTGCGGTGTTTAAGAAAATTATGGACGAGGCAAAAGAACGCGACAAGGATTACAACCAAATTATATTACATTTGTTAAAAACTCTTTCGATAATTTTTGCACGCAAAAAAATTACCGATAAAGCCCATTCTAACAAGAAAACGGTGGGCGGAATTAAAATTAACAACGGCATTTACGTTGCAAAAACCTATATTGAAACTTATTACAGCCGCAACGTTACGCTAAACGGACTTTGCGAAATTGCATACATCTCACCGCAGCACTTAATCCGTCAATTTAAGGTGCTTACCGGATTTGCGCCCAAGCAATACCTTAACCGTGTGAGAATACAGGTTGCCGCAGGTGCCATTTTAGATAGTTTTGAAAGCATAAAAATTATCGCGCGCAACGTTGGTTACGACGACTACCAAGCTTTTCTTTACACCTTTAAGAGCCTTGTTGGTATGAACCCACAAAAATTCCGCGACACATTTAAAAACAACACTACCGAGGGTAGAAAGTTGGCGACTTTCTTTACCCCAGACGGCTCGCACGAGAGTTTGGCAGAACCCTTGCCCGAAAAGCCTCAAAATAAATTAACCGAGCAAAAATAATTTTATGCTGCAACCATAAAACGACTAAAAATAGCCGAGGTAAACGTCTAAAATAAAAGGAGCAAACACCTAAAATACACTTGGGCGAAAACGAAAAACAACGCGGCAAAACACAAAAACAACCGTGGCATAAATTGCTTTGTTTGCCTCCTCTTTTTTTAAAAATAAAAAGACTAACGAGTTACGTTAGTCTTTTTTGTTTTAATTTTGTTTGAAACTTTTGCACTTTTTACCAAAAAGACAAAGCTTTTTAGTCAAAAGGTTTTTATTAAGCTTTCCAAAGGCTATGTAAATTGCAGTATGCAAACACTGCCTCTACCTCGTCACCATCGCAAAGCATGAAGCACGTTTTGGGTGCATCGCCCGGTTTTAAGGGCTTTCTTTGATTGCCTTGCTTGGTTTGCAAAGAAATCCACTCAATATAATGCTCGGGTGCCATAGGGTGCTCTACCGAGCCAACGGTAACGGTTACCTTGTTGCCCTCTACCGTGTATACGGGCAAGTGCTTTTCCACAGACGCATCAGTCGTGCCGGGAATAATTTGAGCCATTTTTTCGCCACAGCAAATAACGGGAACACCGCTTTCCTTGACGAGTGCAACAATCTTACCGCAATGAGCGCAAATATAAAATTTTTGTTCCATAATCTCTCCTCCTATTCAGCTGCGCTAAAATTGCTTTTATCAACACAGCAAAGCTCGCATTCAAAGTCCTCGGGCAAGTCCTCAAACTTTGTGCCTGCGGGTATGCCTTTTTCAGGCAAGCCCAATTCTTCATCATAAATCCAACCACAAACGTCACAAACGTATTTCATATTTTTCTCCTTTTGTATATTTTATTCCCTTTATTTAGTCGAGTGTTCGCTCTTTATTTGCAAAGCTCGTCGGCAAGGGCGATAAGTTCTTTTTCGTTTTCTGCACTCAAAGCAGAAAGAATTTTAACAGTTGCCTCAGTGTATTGCAAGTTTTTGCATTTTTCAAGCATGCCACGCATAACCTTGGTTGCCATGGGTGCCCAGCTGCCGTTTTCAATAAAACCAACCGTTTTGTTTTGGAAGTTGCGCTCTACAAGGTCTAAAATAAACTCACGCATAAAGGGGAAGATTTCTCCGTTATAGGTGGTGGTAGCAAGCACGATTTTACCATATCTAAACGCGTCCTCAACAGCTTCTGCCATATCGCACCGTGCTAAATCGTTTAACGCAACCTTTTTGCAGCCGCGCTCTTCAAGAAGTGTTGCAAGTTTTTCGGCAGCCTTTTTGGTGTTGCCATAAACGGATGTGTAAGCAATTACGATGCCTTCGCTTTCAACACCATAGCTTGACCAAGTATTGTAAAGGTCAAGGTAGTAGCCAAGATTTTCAGTAAGCACAGGTCCGTGCAAGGGGCAAATAATTTTAATATCCAGTCCCGCCGCCTTTTTAAGAAGCGCCTGAGCTTGTGCACCGTATTTACCAACGATACCAAAATAGTAACGTCTTGCTTCGCACGCCCAATCTTCCTCAACGTCAAGTGCACCAAACTTACCGAACGCATCTGCCGAGAAAAGAATTTTATCGGTGGAATCGTATGAAACGATAACCTCAGGCCAGTGCACCATGGGCGCGGTAACAAAGGTAAGAACGTGTTCGCCAAGCGAAAGGGTGGAGCCCTCGCCAACGACAACTTGCTTGCCCTCGTATTCGGTGCCAAAGTAATTTTGCATCATTTTGAAAGCCTTTGCGCTTGACACAATTTTAGCACTAGGATACTTTGCCGTAAATGCCGTTACGCTACCCGAGTGGTCGGGTTCCATATGCTGAACGATAAGATAGTCTGGCTGTTTATCGCCAAGAGTATTTTTGATATTGCCAAGCCACTCGTCAGCAAAACGTGCGTCAACCGAGTCGACTACTGCGATTTTTTCGTCCAAAATAACGTAAGAGTTATACGCCATACCGTTAGGCACAACGTATTGCCCCTCAAACAAGTCTACTTCGTGGTCGTTAACACCGACGTATTTAACACTTCTAGTAATATTCATAGTAAGTCACCTTCTTTTCGGTTTTAATTTTTTTTGCAGCCCTTGTGTTGTAAGCTTTAAGCCTTAATCTGCTTTTCGAGGAGTGCCTTGATGTCTTTCAAAAGGTCCTCGGTAGTGGGGTTAGCAAGTCTTTCGGCAGCAGCAGCTTCTTCTGCAAGGCGCTTTTCCTCAGCAGCCTTTGCCTCGGCTTCTTCTTGCTTTTTAGCAAAGTATGCTTCAACAGCTTCTTTGTCGCTGCGCTTAATTCCATTTGCTTTAAGCTCTTTTTTCTGCTCTTTGGTAAGCTTGTTGCCCTTGATTGCTTCGGTCAATTTTTCGTTGCCCTCTTTAATTCTGTTCATAATTTTTACGATAGTGAAAAGAACAAACGCAATCAATAAGAAGTTGATTATAGCAGAGATAAACGCGCCCCAATCGATAAAGATTGAGTTTGCTAAATCTACAACGGTTGCACCGTTTGCATCGGTGGTGGTTGCTTTGCTTAGGAAGGTTACTGCGCCCTCTAAGCCGTTTGCGCCAAGCACCAGTGCCAAAAGCCAGTTGATAATGGGCTTTAAGATAAAGTTGGAAAGTCCGTTTACGATACCGGTAAACGCACCGCCGACAATAACACCGACAGCCATATCAAGCACGTTGCCACGTGTGATAAACTTTTTGAATTCGTCAAAAAATTTCTTCATAGTTTTTACCTCTTTTGTTATATGTTTTTTTATTTTATTTTTTGTTTTAATCTAGTTTTGTTTTAATCTAGGTTTTGAGTGCATAACTAACCGCTTTGCCAGTCTAACCACTCTACCCCGTCAACCCATCTAATCCATCGTCTTACCGCTATTTTATTTGTAGGTAGTGGGAGTTATCACTTTTTGTCTACCTCGTTAGTGGTAGAGGTTGCATCTGCGGTTTTAGAATTATCAGTGGTGGTGTTATATGTAGTGGCATTGTCAGCGGTGGTTGTCTTAGCCGCCTCGCTTAAAGCCACCTCTTTTTTTCTAAAAAGTTCCCAAACGTTTTTGTTTAAGAAAAAATCGAAAAATGGCTTGTTTTTGAACTTTTCAACAACTTTTGCGTAAATGAGCTTTACGACAAAGTAACCCATAACACCTGCTGCGCCGCCGACAATAAGTCCGCCGATAACGTCGGTTGCATAATGGACGATTAAGTAAATACGCGTCCAACCCATAAGGAGTGCAACAACAAAGCCAACCCAGCTCCATTTTTTGTTGCCCGCAAGGAAAAGTGCCATTGCGCACGCCATTGCACTGGTGGTATGCCCCGAGGGGAAGGAATGCTCGCTTTCCTTTGAAGCACCAACAGCCTCCCACAGCCCGCGATATTCTTCGTGCGTGTAAGGTCTAGGGCGAGCGACTGCGTTTTTTATAATTACGTTAGTAAACAGTGCGCCAACTATGATACCTGCAAGTATGCAAACGCCAATACGTCTTGTTTTTGCAAAGCACATGAATATGAGGGCGGCAAGGATAAAGCCGATACCCTTTGTTCCAAAAAGGTCCATAAATTCGGCAATAAAATTACCAAAAGCCCCTGCCGTGCTGCCAGCAAAATTAAAAATTGCTCCGTCAAACGAGGCAAAAGCCGTGTTTAACCATTGTGCCATATTAATTGTTCTCCTTTCCGTCGTTAATAAGATTTAAGAATTCACGAACGGCAAAAGTCATATTCTCTCCATTAGGGAGCGCAAGCCCGATTGCACGTGCTGGCAATGCGGGGTTGGTTACGATTTCTTTTAACGTGCCTTGTTCAAGCTCGTGCTTAACAAATTCTCTGGGGATACACGCAATACCTATGCCGTTTTTGGCAAGTTCGGTCATAAGTTCTAACGAGCCAAGCTCGATTTCGGGGTGCAAGTGTATACCGTGCGAATTTGCAAACGATACTATTGCTTGCCTTGTTGCCGTGGACAGTTCAAGCATAAGTAGCGGATAGTCTTGCAGTTTAGAAAGCTCTATCTCTTTGCCGAAAAGTTCGCTGAACTTGTCGCTTGCAACAAAGGTGTCGTGTAGCTGCATTACCGTATCCGACAAAACTATGCCACTGTCGTCAACAGGCAGATTGACAAAGCCAATATCACCTTTTTTATTTTTAAGCAGTTCAATCGTTTCGTTTGAAGTGCCGTTTTGCAAAACGAGGTTTACCGAGGGGTATTTTTCGTGATACTTTTTTATGTAAGGCAATAAAAAGTGGCTTGCAACCGTGTCGGAAGCGCAAATTCTAACGATACCGGTTGCGGTATCTTTAAGCTCGACAAATTTATTTTCCGCCTCGTCTAGCAATTTTAATGCCTGCTCAACCAGTTCAAAAATTTGCTTACCGCCCGATTCCGAAAGTTCCATACCCTTATGCGTGCGGTTAAAAAGCTGTCCGCCAAGCTGCGTTTCAAGCTGTTTTACCGCTTGCGAAACAGCCGGCTGGGAGATATAAAGCTCCTCCGCCGCCTTTGTTAAGCTGCCGCATTTTGCAACGGTATAAAAAAATCTGTATAATTCAAGGTTTACCATAATTCACCTTAGGTTATGCCTGCCTTAGCAATGTTTGGTGTCAAAATTTTAGTGCCAGCAACAATTTATTTGCCTACGCAGAATTTTGAAAATATGTTTGAAATTATTTCTTCGGTTGCCGTTCTGCCAGAGATTGCCCCAAGCGCGTCCCAACCGTCTTTAACGTCAATAGCCACAAGGTCAAGCGAGGCATTGCCAACACCCTCGATTGCTTGTGTAAGCTTTTCAATAGCTAGGCTTATTGCGCGGTAATGACGCTCCTCGCACAAAAAGTCGCCGCCAAGGTCTACGCCGCTGCCTATTGTTTTATCAAAAATGGACTTGCGCAAATTTTCTATGCCCGTCTTTTTAAGGGCGGATACGTAAACGTCAGCGCGCTCGTCTTTTACTCTACTCTTATCCGTTTTGTTTAACACGGTGAGCAGATTTTTATCCTTTACAAGATTATAAATCTCGTCATCTTCTGCCGTAATATCGTCGCCATCTAACACCAAAAGTATTAAATCACTTTCGTCAAGAATGCGTTTAGATAGGTCAATGCCGAGTGCTTCGATTTTATCGTCACTTTCGCGTATGCCTGCCGTGTCTGAAAAGTTAAAGCGAACACCCTCTATGTCGATGCTGCCCTCTACAATATCACGCGTGGTGCCGGCAACGGACGAAACTATTGCCTTGTCGTAATTTAAAAGTGCGTTCAAAAGTGAACTTTTGCCAGTGTTGGGCTTGCCAACTATGCCGACGCGAACACCGTCTTTTAGCACCCTACCCACACGATAGGTGGAAAGTATTTGATTTAGGCGCGCTGTTACGTCCTTTAATTTTGCCAAAACGTTGTCGGTTGAAGTTTCCTCCAAGCCCTCCTCGGGAAAGTCCATGTTTACGTCGATTTCAGCAAGCACGTCTGTCAAAACGTCTTGCAAACGATTGATTTCCTCGGTCAACCTTTCTCTATAAAGATAATAGCCCGCCTTGACACCGCTTACCGTTTGGCTATTAATCATATCAATCATACCCTCGGCAGAAGCGAGTGAAAGCTTGCCGTTTATAAAGGCACGTTTAGTAAACTCACCGTTTTCGGCAAGGCGCGCACCCAAACTTAAAATTTTGCTTAAAATGCCGCGCGTAATAGCTAAGCCACCGTGGCAATGAAATTCCACCGTGTCCTCGCCCGTCCAGCTTTTTGGGGCTTTAAAGTATACGCACATACCAAAATCGGTAAAACCGTCGGCAGAAATTTCGCCCGCATACATAACGTTTGGTTCAAACTGACTGACGGCAAGTTTTTTTACAGGCTTAAACATTTTTTCTGCCAAGCTTAGTGGGCTATCGCCGCTAATACGTATTACCGCAACGCCACTTGCTACCGCGCCAGTTGATATTGCCGCTATATTTTCCATAGTTAAAGCTTTCCTTTTTGCCGATTAATCTTTGTCATCCTCGTCAAATTCGGGGAAGGGGTTATCATTTTTTGGTCTTTCGGCATACTCGCCAAAAGGCTCTCCATTTCCGTTAGAGTTATTCGCGCCATAGCCGCCTTGTCCGTTATAACCTTGACCGCTTGCGCCATCTTGTCGTCCGTTTGAGCCTTGACCGTTAGGGTTAGAATAATACATACCGTAACGTTGACGAACGTATTGGCTGTAATCCACCGCCTTGTTTTTGCGAACGATAAAGGCAAAAATGGCAAACAAGCCAAAGAATATTGAAAACATGCCTGCCAAAACGTAGTGCTGCGGCCAGAATTTTTTGAAAAAACCAAAAAACACAGACCAAGTTATTAACAAACTTATTATGTCGAAAACGTCTATTGCGTAATACATTACGCGTAGGAATACGCCCATGCCCGAGCCGTAGGGGTTTTTAAAGTTAAGTTCGGTGTAAATATCGGTTGCATATTTATAGTAGTTGCCGATAAGCCCGTCGCCAAAAAAGTCGTAATATATGGTGCCGCCTTGCAAATAATATCCAACAAGCGGAAAATATATCAAGAAGTTATAAGCAAAGGTCAAAAGCTCTGCAAAAGCGAACAAAGCGGTAAAAAGTATAGCCGTCCACTTATACGTTTTGCCAAAAAACTTAACGTTACCAACCAGCTTGCAGGCAACGTAAAACCAAACGCATGGTATCCATGCAAGAAAAGCCTTTTTTACGCCGTTGCGTTTTGCCATGGTAAAAAGCGCGATTGAACGCAACAAATAAAACGCAAGTGTAATCAAAAGAGATGGCAACACGTAAATCAAGCCGTTAATTTCAACCATCTCGTTTTCAAATATACCAATAATCATTTTTTCTCCTATCTCTCCTTTTCCGCCCATTGCACGCGTCAAACAAACTAGCAGCAACTAAATGCCGTAAAATTTACCTTTAATCTGCCAAAGCAACACTTTTTACGCTTACAAAACGTGTAAAATTGCTTGTTGCCGTTATTATCGACCTTGCCGCCGCCTATTATACGGTTTTATATACAGTTATATACGTTATCATTATACAATAGGAAAAAAAAGATGTCTAGTTATTTTTGCGAATATTGTGTTAAAAAAGCCCGAAAAGGCTTGAAAAACATTGGTGCTTGCTATATAATATATTTGTTTAATTTTATGGGCGGACTTCCGCCGACAAGTTAAAAGGAGGACTTGTATGAATCAGGACGTTAAGCAACTCACAATAAACGCTATTAGAGTTTTGTCCGCAGAGGCTATTCAAAAGGCTAAATCTGGTCACCCCGGTATGCCCCTCGGCGCAGCTCCAATAGGTTATGCTACTTTCACCAATATGGTTTTTAATCCAAAGGATACCGCTTTTGATAATAGGGATAGATTTGTTCTTTCTGCTGGTCACGCATCTATGCTTGACTACTCGCTCTACTATCTTTTCGGTTTTGGTTTGAAGAAAGAAGAAATTATGAATTTCCGTCAGCTTGGTAGCAGAACGGCAGGCCACCCCGAATACAACGTTTGCCCCGGTGTAGAAACAAGCACCGGTCCCTTAGGACAAGGCATTGCAAACGCAGTTGGTATGGCTATTGCTGAAAACTACCTTGCTGAAAAGTTTAATAAAGAGGGCTTCCCCATCGTAGACCACTACACCTACGCACTTTGTGGCGACGGCTGTATGCAAGAAGGTATTGAAAACGAAGCTGCATCACTTGCCGGTGCATTAAAGCTTGGCAAACTTATCGTTATTTACGACGATAACGACGTTACTATCGAAGGCAGCACCGACATTACCTTTACCGAAGACGTTGGCAAACGTCACGAGGCTTTGGGTTGGCAGGTTATTAAGGTTAAAGACGCAAACGACCTTGGCGCACTTAACCGCGCAATCAAAAAGGCTAAGGCTGAAACTGAAAAACCCTCGCTTATTATCGTTAAATCAACTATCGGCTACGGCTCGCACCTTGCAGGTCAAGCAGCTTGCCACGGCGCGCCCCTTGGCGAAGATGGCGTAAAGCAGCTTAAAGAAACTCTCGGTTGGGATTATGCTCCCTTTGAAGTTCCCGAAGAAGTTTTCAAACACTGCAAAAAGTTTGGCAATAAAGGTAAACGCGCTCAAAAGGCTTGGAAAGAACTTTTCAAGGCATACGAAGCAAAATATCCTGAACTTGCTAAGGAATACATCGCTTGGAAAAAGCGTGAACTTCCCGACCTTAAAGCTATCGAGGAACTTTGGCAGTTCGAAAAGGACGACGCAAGCCGCGGTTACAGCAGCACCGTTCTTTCTAAACTTGCAAAATACGTTCCTAACCTTATCGGCGGCAGCGCAGACTTAGCGCCTGCAAACAAATCTGCAATGAAAGGCAGAGGCGACTTCCTCCCCACCGACAAGAGCGGCTCGAATATGCACTTTGGTATTCGTGAACACGCTATGGCTGCTATCGTTAACGGTATGTATTTACACGGCGGACTTATCCCCTACTGCGCAACCTTTGCTGTTTTCTCCGACTATATGAAAAACGCAATGCGTATGTCGGCTATTATGGAAATCCCCGTAATTTATATCCTCTCCCACGATTCAATCGGCGTTGGCGAAGATGGTCCTACCCATCAACCTATCGAACACTTGGCAGGCTTGCGTGCAATGCCTAACTTAAAGGTTTACCGCCCCGCAGATGGTAGAGAAACTACTGCTTGTTGGATTAACGCACTTACTGGCAAAGAACCTTCTTGTATCGTTGTTTCCCGTCAAACCCTTCCTATGCTTGACGGCACTGGCGAAAATGCGTTCAAGGGCGGCTACGTTCTTTGCGACAGCGAGAAAAAGACACCTGACGTTATTTTGATTGCTACCGGTAGTGAGGTTACCCTTGCTGTTCAGGCAAAAGCTGAACTCGCAAAAGAGGGTATCGATGCAAGAGTTGTTTCAATGCCCTGCGTTGAAGATTTTGAAAAGCAGTCTGCAAAATATAAAGAAAGCGTTCTTCCCAAGTCCGTTCGTGCAAGAGTTGCCGTAGAGGCAGGCGCAACGATGTGCTGGGATAAATACGTCGGCTTTGACGGCAAGGTTATCGGTATAAACACCTTTGGTGCTTCCGCTCCTGCTAAACAGCTTTTTGAAAAGTTTGGCTTTACAGTTGAAAAGGTTGTTGAAGCTGCAAAAGAAGTGCTTTAATAATTAAACAAAATTAAAAGACGGAAGATTTCTTCCGTCTTTTTTATTTTAGCTTTATCAGTTATTAATTGATTGATAAAATTCTTTCGTTATATACATTGTGACGACTGAACTGCTAGACTTAATCGCATTCTTGGTGCCGGCATATAAAGTCGAATTCAGTATCTCTCCGTCTTTATAAGCTATGAGATAAAAGGAAACGTCGTCAATATATTCTATCTTTCTCTTAACGTTAAGGGTATTGGCACCGTAGGTTACCGAGCCGTCTTTATGGAAGATATAGTAATTTGTAGTTTCCAAGCCTTCTTCGACAAGTGCGTCTGAATTGTAATATTTGACCTCGTATTGCAAAAACCCTACCGCTTCTTCTTTTTTACATCCAGCAAAAGCCAACGTCAATATTGACACTGCCAACAAAATTAAAGCTATTAAACGTTTTTTCATACAAAAGCTCCTTAAATTCTTTTTTTGATTTTACCACACTAGTAAACCGTTGTCAATGTAATTTTAAGTGCAAATAAAAAGCCCGCATTTGCGGGCTTTTACGTTGTTTTCGTTTTTTGTTTTTTCTTATGCTGTTTATTTACCCTTAACTGCGCCGTATGCACCGCAAAGACCACCTAAAATGCAAATGATTGCACAAATGATTGCGCCTGCACCGAGCTTATATTGCTCAAAGGCTTCTTCAAAGGATATGCTTACGCTTTCAGTAACAGCTACGTTAGAGCCACCACTTAACAACAAGAAAAGGAATATGCCTGCCAATAAAATTGCAACAGAGCCAATTAAATCAAGCTTTTTGCCAGAAACAAACTTGGATGCAACGATTGCGACAATGCCAATTACCAATAAAATAAATGCAATAAGTGCAAAGGTTGATAAGCCGCCCGAGTATGTTCCTTGCGTCGTGTTGGATACGCTACCTACTGTTGTAACACTTTTAATGTTAAGTGAACCAAACATAAAGCCGATAAGAGTTACCGTAGAAGTGCCGTAATCGGTTTTGTAAATTGCGCCGGGCAAAAACATTGCCAAAATAATTGCAATGATAGCTGCGCCAGCAGCAGCCCTAACTAATAGGTTAGAATTGCTTGCCTTCTTTTTTGCCATAACAAAATTCTCCTTTTTTAGCAAGATAGATAAGCCGCCAAAAGTGCTTTTACGTTACGTAACGCGCACCTAAGGGCTTTTCACTTGCTTTATTTTTATAACATAATTATATATTATTCGATAACCTTCGTCAATATCCATTGGCGAATTTTTCTAAAAAATTACAAAATAAAACACTTGCATTTTTGTTTGCAAGCGTTTGCTTTTGTTTTTCTTTGCACTTAATTTAGGTCTTTGTGTTTTTATTTAATTTGCTGATTAGCCTAAATATTTAGACTGAATACACATTTCTCTTCCCTAACTTATAACTGCCAATAAATATGGTCATTAAATAGATGTTTGCCATTACTTTTGCCGAGGCACGTTTTTACTATATGCAATTTACTATATGCAAGAGGATAAAAATTTGTTAACTTGCCCACGCAAAAGCCACAAAAACAAATCTTATCTACAATAGTTTAGCGTAAGTGGTTATAAAAGGCTTCTATGCCCTCGGTTATATCCTTAAACGTTACCTCAAAATCACCCGTATACCAAGGGTCAGCAACTTCTCGCGGACGCGCGGTGTAATCTAACAGCAATGATACCTTGCCGTCAGGGTCTCCACTTAAAATGCGTTTCATATTTCGGCGGTTTGCCTCGTCCATACCGATAAAGTAATCGTATTTATCGTAGTCGTCTGCTGTCAGCTTTGCTGCGCGCTTGCTGTGATAGTTTGTTATGCCCTCCCTATCAAGAATACGTGCCGTTCCGTGATGCACGGGGTTGCCAATTTCCTCATAGCTGGTGGCAGAAGATGCAATAACAAAATCATTTTCCTTGCCAAGCTTTTTTAGGTAGTCCTTCATAAGAAACTCCGCCATCGTGCTGCGACAAATATTTCCGTGACATACAAACATTATTTTAATCATTTTTTTCTCCTTTTGCGCATTTAATTACGCAACGATAGCTTTTTTTCTATTATTTGCACTTTGCTTTGTTTATATAAATAGGATATATAAAAAATATACTTTTGTCAATTTTAAATTGGCTATTGACAATTTTTGTTAATAATTTTATAATCAAATTGACCGTATACATTTTGCGGATTACAGTTGGAGGAATTTTAATGAAAGCTTTTTTTGATATTCTAGGCAGAGTTCTTGCCGTTGTTTTGGTGGTCGTTTATGCAGCAATGCTTATAAACGCAAACGTTCCCTTTATCCCCTTTAACGTTATGTCTATACTAAACATTTTGCGCAACTACGGCGGACTTGCACTTATCGCAATCGTTGGTTTAGAGGCAACTGCTAAATGGCCTTTGATTTTGAAGATTATTTTTTATCTTTTGATTGCCCTTATTGTAATTTTCCTTTTCTTCCCCGGCACTTACGCAAATCTTATTGGAATGATTAAGCACTAATTTTATTTTATCCAAAATAAATAAAGCTAATCAAAAGCCCAATTAAAACCAAATAAAAACTAGACTAACTTAAAAAGGCAAAACGTATAAAATGTTTTGCCTTTTTCTTTTGTTGCAACCATTATGACAAAAGTGGTATAATTAAAAAAATATTTGACTGCATTGTTTTATATAAAATGTTTAATCGCGTAAAAGGCTGATTTTAAAAAATATAGCCGTTCGCCCTTCAAACAATTTAGAAAAAAGGAGTTTTTATGTATTTTAACGAGTTACAGTTAGGCTTAACTGTTGATATTAAACCGGCAAAAATTGAAAAAAATAAAATGCTTGATTTTGCAAAACTTTATGACAATATTCCGCTACATACCGATGAGGAATATGCAAAAACTACCCCTTTTGGCAAGCTAATTGCACCAGGCATTATGTCCTACGTGTGCGTTTGGGCTAAATATTTAGAGGCTGATTTTTTTGGCGAACAATTACTCGCAGGCAAATCCACCAAAATTGAGTGGTTGAAGCCTGTTTTTGCCGACGACGTTTTAAGCGGAAAAGCCACCATAACCAAATTAACCAAACGCAGCGAGAAGAACGGCTTAGCAGAAATTACTATTTCCGCTTTCAACCAACACGACGAATTAGTGCTTACCGCCACCAGCGAAGCCGTCGTCAAAATAAAGTTATAAATAATAACTACATTCACGCAAACTATTATGGGTTTGCAAAAAATAATGTAAAAAAACACCCATCGCTTGATGAGTGTTTTTTTATGGATGCAGTCTCAACCATTCGTTTGTGTAGCAAATATGTCGCAACTAGTTTGAAACTGTTAATAAAAAGCACAAAAAGTGTTGATAAGAATATATCCCTCTAATAAACTGCGACTTCTTTCCGTCCAATAGCCCTGCGGTTGGCGGGAAGATGAGCAACAAGTTATAAAGCAAGAAAAAACACCCATCATTTGATGAGTGTTTCTTTTAATGGATGCAGCAACAACCATTCATTTGCCTGGCAAATATGTCGCAACTAGTTTCGTTCTGCAAACACGAAAGATTAAAAAGTGTTGATAAGAATATATCCCTCCTAATAAACTGCGACTTCTTTCCGTCCAATAGCGCAGCGGTTGGCGGGAAGATGGGCAACAAGTTATCAAGCAAGAAAAAACACCCATCATTTGATGAGTGTTTCTTTTAATGGATGCAGCAACAACCTATCTTCCCGTGCCGTCTCCAGCAAAGTATTGTCGGCGCTAGTGAGCTTAACTTCTGTGTTCGGTATGAGAACAGGTGGGACCTCACCGCTATCGTCACCGCAATGGTATATAATCAA
>JAZSKW010000011.1:0-1930 GCA_045535015.1 Christensenellaceae bacterium | reverse complement strand
ATAGTGCTCTCCGCAGATTTAAGAGACAGTGTGCTAAATCCGGCGTTTTATCCGAAATCCGTAAGAGAGAACACTACGAAAAACCAAGTGTTAAGCGTAAGAAGAAGTCCGAAGCTGCAAGAAAGCGTTCCTACAAATAATATATCCTTTAAGTAAGGGGGATTTTTACATGAGCATTAAAGAAACTTTAACTCAGGATTTAAAACTCGCTTTAAAAGAAAAGGATACTATAAAAAAGAATACCGTTCAAGGTATAAGAGCCGCAATTTTACAATTTGAAAAGGACAACCTCACAGAGCTTTCCGACGACGGCATATTGGATGTTATCGCAAAGGAGCTTAAGAAGAGGAAAGATGTCCTTCCCGAATACGAAAAAAGCGGCAGACAAGATTTAATAACACAGTTAAACAGAGAAATAGAAATTGTAATGGGTTATTTACCTTCCCAATTATCTGAAGACGAGTTAGACGAAATTGTAAGACAAGCCGTAGAGATAACAGGTGCTTCTTCCATGAAGGACATGGGTGCTCTTATGGCAGAGGTTATGCCAAAGGTAAGAGGCAGAGCCGACGGCAAGATGGTAAATGCACTTGCCAAAAAATATTTAATGTAGTAATTAAAATTGAGGGGAGCTTAAAGCTCCCCTTATTTTTAATATTAAGGGAGGACGAAAAGTGTTCAAAAGGTTTTATCCTGATATTGAAGTAAAAAATGTGTTTGAGATGGACGAAAAATTTTATTCTTCTTATAATATAAAGGGAGTAATTTTTGATATAGACAATACATTAGTTACCCACGATACCCTAAGGCCGCCCGAGAAAATCCTCGATTATTTCGGCTTCCTTGAAAAACAGGGTATAAAAATTGCAATAGTTTCCAATAATCATAAAGAACGTGTGGATGAGTTTTGCAAAGAGCTCAGCTATCCGTACATTGCAAGAGCGTGGAAGCCCTTTAAGAAGAATCTTATGAGGATTAAGGATGAATTTAATCTTCCCTCAAATGAAATTTGTCTTGTGGGCGATCAGATTTTTACCGATATATACGGAGGACGACGCATGAGGTTTCTTTCTGTCCTTGTAACCGCAGTTGGTAAAAATGAAACAAAACTCGTTGCAATTAAGCGGGTTTTTGAGCAACTTGTCCTACGCGAATACCACAAAAACGCTAAAAAAAAGAATTTTTAAAAAAAATGAAAAAAAGTGTTGACAACAGGGGATTGGTGTGTTATATTAGTAAAGCACCGCAAATGAGGGCAAAAAACACTTGAAAATTTTTTAAAAGTTTTTTAAAAAAAGTGTTGACAAAGCTTTCAAAGTGTGGTATCATAATCAAGTCGCTTGTGAGAGCGGCAAGGAGATGAGGCTTGCCTCACTTCCACTTGGTCTTTGAAAAATGAACAGCATATTTAAAGTAATGAGGTTCTCGTTAATTAAATGAGAATGTACTTTGAGAGTACTTTTAAACTTTAGTAAATTTCGTTAGTTGTTTTAATGAGCTAATGAACTTATCTAAGAACTTTAAAAGTCTGTGATACAGACTTTAATATTTTTTTAGAGAGTTTGATCCTGGCTCAGGACGAACGCTGGCGGCGTGCCTAACACATGCAAGTCGAGCGGGAATTTACAGATTGAAGCTTCGGCCGATTTCTGTAAAGGATAGCGGCGGACGGGTGAGTAACGCGTGAGTAACCTGCCCTTAAGAGGGGGATAACACACCGAAAGGTGTGCTAATACCGCATAATGTGCATTTACTGCATGGTAGATGTACCAAAGATTTATCGCTTAAGGATGGACTCGCGTCTGATTAGATAGTTGGTGAGGTAACGGCTCACCAAGTCGACGATCAGTAGCCGAACTGAGAGGTTGATCGGCCACATTGGGACTGAGACACGGCCCAGACTCCTACGGGAGGCAGCAGTGGGGAATAT
>JAZSKW010000001.1:0-38826 GCA_045535015.1 Christensenellaceae bacterium | reverse complement strand
ATTGCTACGCATTCGTCGGGGTTGATACCCTTGAAAGGCTCTTTACCCGTTTCTCTCTTAACTGCGTCAACTACTGCGGGAATTCTCGTTGATCCGCCTACTAAAATTACCTTTGCGATATCGCCGTAAGAAAGACCTGCGTCTTTCATTGCCTTTCTCATAGGCTCTTTAGTCTTTTCTACGAGATCGGCAGTCATCATATCGAATTTGTCCTTTGTTAAAGTTACGTCTAAGTGCTTAGGACCGGTTGCGTCTGCCGTGATAAAGGGGAGGTTTACGTTGGTTTTGCTCATACCGGAAAGCTCGATTTTAGCCTTTTCAGCAGCCTCTTTCAATCTTTGCATAGCAAGCTTGTCGCCCTTTAATTCGATGCCCTCTTTTGCCTTAAACTCTGCTGCAAGGTAGTCCATAACTCTGTTGTCAAAGTCGTCACCACCAAGTTTGTTGTTGCCGTGGGTTGCCAAAACTTCGAAAACACCCTCGCCAATTTCCATAATAGAAACGTCAAACGTGCCGCCGCCGAGGTCGTAAATGATAACCTTTTGGGTTTTGCCCTCTTTGTCAAGACCGTAAGAAAGTGCAGCAGCGGTAGGCTCGTTGATAATTCTCAGGACGTTAAGACCGGCAATTTTGCCTGCGTCCTTAGTTGCTTGACGTTGGCTGTCCGAAAAATATGCAGGGCAAGTAATAACCGCGTCGGTAACAGGACCGCCAAGGTATGCTTCTGCATCCTTTTTAAGTTTAGACAAAATCATAGCGGAAATTTCCTGAGGGGTGTAGTCCTTGCCGTCTACGCTTACCTTATAATTTTCGCCCATGTGACGTTTGATAGATGCTACCGTTCTGTCAGCGTTGCTAACTGCCTGACGTTTTGCTACTTGACCAACTAGACGTTCGCCGTCCTTTTGGAAAGCTACTACGGAGGGGGTAGTTCTTGAACCCTCTGCATTTGCAATAACTACCGGTTCGCCGTTTTCCATAACGGCTACACAAGAGTTGGTTGTTCCTAAGTCAATACCTATTGTTTTCATCTTATTTATCTCCTTTAAGGTTGTTTATTATTTTGTCGCTTACTTTTCTTTTTATTTTTTTGTAAGCGGATTTTACTTTGTTTGTTTATTTTTTGTTTTGCTTTTTATATTTTTTGAACTATATTATTTTGCCACGCTGACCTTAGCGTATCTAATAATTTTATCGTTCATTTTATAACCCTTTTGGAATACCATTTTTACGGTATCGGGTGCGTCGCCTTCGCCATCCACTTGCATAATTGCTTCGGCAATGTTGGGGTCGAAAATTTCACCTATCGGGTTAATCTCGATAATACCCATTGCTGCAAGCGTTTCGTCAAACTTTTTGCGGACGTTTTTAATACCTTCAGCCGTCTTTTCATCAAGACCTAACGTTAAAGCCCAATCGAGATTGTCGCCAACGGGTAAAATTTTAACAATAACGCTTTTCACACCCTCGTCAAAAGCGTCTTGCCAAAGCCTTGCGTTGCGCCTTTTATAGTTGTCAAACTCAGCAACCGAGCGCATCCATTTGTCTTTATACTCGTCGCAAAGTGCCGTTTTTTCTTCCAACTGTTTTTTTACAGCTTCAAGCTCCTGCTTTGCGGAGGGCTTTTTCTTTTGTTCGACAGTCTGTTCCTTCTTGTTTTCGTCCATTTTTAAGTCTTTCCTTTTAGTTTTTTGATTATATTTTTGAATTACTAATGATTTTTATTTTACTGTTTGTTTTTTAACACGTCTTCTAAAATCTTGCCAACACCCTCTAAAACGGAAACTACCTTTTGATAGTCCATTCTAAGCGGACCAATAACGCCGTAAGAGCCTATTTTTACACCACTTGCCGAATAGGTTGCTGTAACAAGTGAGCAGTCTGCCGGCATATCGGCATTTTCTTCACCACCAATTTTAATGTTGATTTCAATGCCTTCTTTATCCTCTTTCAAAAGTTCAACAAGCTTATCCTTAGAGGTAACTACTGAAAGAAAGTTTTTGACCTTTTGACTGTCGGTGTATTCGGGGTGATTTAGAATTTTGCCCTCGCCCTCAATGGCAACCTCGCCATTGTCTTTTAAGACGTATTCTTCAATCGCGTCAAGAACTCTATCGAATATTTCGCGGTAAACTTCAAACTCCTCAGTAACGGCAGAGGAAGTCTTCATAACCTCGCCAAGTTCTTTGCCGACAAACATTTTTTCTATTAAGCGGGTTGCATCCTCTATTTGAACATCGCTCATACCCTCGGGTATTTCAATAAACTTGTCGCGAATAAGGGTGTTTTCCGTTACGATTAAAAGCAACGCTTGGCTGGGCTTATGACGGAAAAGGTCAAGCTTAACGATTTTTTCCTTTTCGCTGTGAGAGGTATAGGCAACCGAGGTATAATCGGTAAGGTCGCTGATAACCTTTACCGCGTTTTGCACAACGGCTTCAAGGTTGTGCGTGTGGTCCTTAAAAGCACCCCTTATTGCTGAAAGCTCTTTTGAGGATAGTTTGCTTTTATCCATAAGCTCGGCAACGTAAAACCTGTATGCTTCTATCGAAGGAACCCTGCCGCTTGACGTGTGCAGCTGTGATAGGTAACCCATCTCCTCTAAGCCCGCAAGCTCACTCCTAACCGTTGCGGAGCTGATGCCTTGCATATATTTTTCAGTAATAACTTTACTTGAAACGGGCTGAGCGGTAGAAATATAATCGTCAACGACGTATTGTAAAATCTTCTTTTTTCTGTCGGAGAGCTTCATCCCTACACCTTTTGGCACTCGTTAAAGTTTTTTGTTAGCACTCTTTGCCATTAAGTGCTAACTTTTGACTTTATTTTACTCCTCTATTTTAGCCTTGTCAACCTTTTATGCAAAGTTTTAAAAAATTTTTTTCACCTTTTTGACCTGTGTAATTTTTTTGCAAATAAATAACAGGCAAATCTTTTGTTTTTTTAAGAAAGATTAAACAAAAAAAGCACTCTGCCGCCATTGCAACAAAAGTGCTTTTATAACATTATTAATAAATTATTTAAAACTTTATAAATTGACGCCTACACATACCTATAAACAAACGTATAATAAAGCTTACTCGTTATAAAAAAGTGCTTTAAAAACAGTTTTTTCGGCTATCCTGCCCTCAACGTAAACGCTAGTATCGTCCTTTTTTGAATAAATTTGAACGGTGTCGCCAAAATACGTTTGCGATACAAAATGTATTTCAAACGCGTTAAAGTTATATTTAAAGTATTCTTCTATCGAGAATACGTTTAGCGCCATTCGCGCGTATGCCAAGTTGTTTACGTGCCCGTTACAGTCAACGTCTGTAAAACGCGTTGTATAATCGTAAACGTAGTTACACTCCTCAATGGCAACGTTAAGCCTTAAAAATTCGCTTACACACGATTTGTCTTCAAGACAGTCCATATCGTGTGGATAGATAATTGACGAGGACTTGCGCAAGTTTAACTTTTCGCTATCAAGCACGCACCACTCGCTTCTGCCGTCAATAGTGCCGCCGTTTTTGGTAATTTTATGCTCGCGGATAAAGCGGTAAGCAGACGGTTTAAGGGGCCAAGTGTCAGCCACTATCTCGTCGTCAGTTTTAAATGTGCCGTTTTTGCGGAATTTAACCTTACTAAGCACCCAAAAGGCATTTGACGATGCAATAAGGCTGTCGTGGTCCACCCCCATTAAAGTGGAGTGCGCCGTTGCAGTGTCTTGAAACACGCCAAGCACACCGTCAAAGCGGAAATTACCCTTCATATCAACGATGCTTGAATATATTTTTTGTGTTTGTGAAAATTTGTTTTGCATATTAAATTACACTTTTTAGTTGTGCAAGCCGTTCAGGTTTAATCGCGGACAGCTTCATCGTTTTTAATTACGGACGGTAACGTCCTTTTCTAGTCTAATAACCTTTTTATGTTTATTTAGAAATTTTGTTATGCTTATTTACTGACTGCACCGCCCGCGTTTATTTACTGACTGCGCCGCCCGCGTTTATTTACGGACTGCGCCGTCAGCACGTCCAACGTATTTTGTGGTAACAAGCGCCTCTAAGCCCATAGGACCGCGCGCGTGAAGCTTTTGCGTTGATATGCCGATTTCTGCACCCAAGCCAAATTCAAAACCATCGGAAAAGCGCGTAGATGCGTTGTGATATACCGTTGACGAGTCAATTTCGTGCAGGAATTTTTCCGCGCGCTCGGTGTTTGATGTAATAATGCTTTCGGAGTGGTGGGTGCTATGCTCGTTTATGTGGGCGATAGCCTCGCATATGCAATCAACCGTTTTGACGGAAATGATTGCCGCGCCATATTCGGTGTAAAAGTCCTCCTCAGTAGCCTTAGCAAGATAAGGATAATCCTTAATCACCTCGTATGCTCGGTCATCGCAGCGGATTTCCACCTGTTTTTCTTTGAGCTTTGCAGCAATTTTAGGCAATGCCTCGTCAATAATTTTTGAATTTATAACCAAGCTTTCGCAAGCATTGCACACGCTATAACGTTGGGTTTTTGCGTTGAAAATAACCTCCGCTGCCATATCGGTGTCGGCATACTTATCAACGTAAACGTGACAGTTGCCGGTGCCCGTTTCGATAACGGGTATGGTTGCATTTTGCTTTGTCGCGTTAATGAGCGATGCGCTGCCCCTAGGTATAAGCAGGTCAACATATTTGTCTAATTTCATAAATTCAGCGGTGGTTTCCCTTGAATTATCTTCAATTAAGGTAACCGCGTCAAGCGGCAAACCGCACTCTTTAAGCGCGCATTTTATTGTATCGACAATGGCTTTGTTTGACCAAAAAGCATCGCTACCGCCCTTTAAGATGACAGCATTTGCCGTTTTAAAACAAAGCGCAAAGGCATCTGCCGTAACGTTGGGGCGCGATTCGTAAATTATGCCGATTACACCAAAAGGTACGTTGATTTTTTCTACCGTTACACCTTGATATTGGTTTACGTAAGAGTATACGCACTTGCCGCGCGGGCTTTTTAATGCGGCAACTTGCTCAATGCCAACCGCTATGCCCTCGATTACCTTATCGGTCAGGGTAAGGCGGTCAATAAATGCTGCCGACAAGCCCTTTTTCTTTGCGTTTTCTACGTCAATCGCATTTTGTTCTTTTATAGCCGAGCCTTGTTTTCTAAGCTCTTTTGCAACGGCAAGCAATGCCGCGTTTATTTTTTCATCCGTCAAGCGATTAAGCTCTGCTGCTGCGGCTTTTGCGTTTTTGCCAAGTGTTATTAAATCTGCCATAACCATTATACCTCGTTATAACTAAACTATAATTTGTTTTTGTCTGTGTCTTTTGTGTTTTATTTGCTCTTTTTATTTATTGTTGATTTACTTTTATTTACTTTTTATTGCTACTTTTAACACCAAAAATTCTTTTCAGCTTGCCTTTAACCTTACGAAAAAAGAAAAATTGTTTTAATTTTCTTTGTCTTTTTTTATCGTTTGCAAGCCATTTTTCAACGCGTTCAAGATATTTCTTATCGTCGCAAGGGATAAATTTTTTGCCCACGTAATAGCCAATCATCTTGCCTAAAACGCAGTCAAAAGGCACCTTTTCGGTTTCTTGCTGGCTGTCGCCACGCATTAAATATCCGTCAGGCAATACTTCAAGAACTCTATGCAAAACTAAAATTTTGCCACCGCGGTGATAAAGCGCAACGTCAAGCCTTTTTAGCCCTTCATCAAGCCTTTCAATAATGACAGTTTGTTTTTTGTGCTTTAATATGGGCCACATGCTTATTCCGCCCGGCACAAAAGAAATCTGCCCCAGCTCGTTTAGCTGTTTTTGTATTTCTAAAATATTCCTTTCAAAAATATTTGTATCTACCTTGTTTTCTTCCATACACTTTTCTCCCGCCAGTGTCTAAAAAGCGGATGAGCTTAAATTTCCTCTAAGCTTCTTATGCCCGCAACGCTATCTACGGGGAGTGAATATACAATGCCGTGCGCAGCAGTATTGGTGCCTGCCCTGTCCATTATTGCCTTCATAATGCCATCACGGTCATCACGTTTTGCGACAATATACACCATTTCCTTTTCTTCGCTGATTGATATGCCAAAGAACTTTGCAATTTCAGCACCCGTTCCGTGAGCCTTTACTACCGTGCCGCCGGACGCACCTGCACCGCGTGACGCATCCATAACCAAATCGCTGCTGCCTTTATCTGCAATGGTTACTATTAAAACGAGCTTGCTCAAATTGTTATCCATATTTTTATCCTCCAACTTATCCTCCAAATTATTTAAGGGTGCATCGCCTGCCAACGACTTTAAGGCGTGCTGACCGCCAACGCTATCCATAGCAACAAAAACGGCAATACCCGTGCCCTCTCTACCAATATCCATTTCGGTAAAAAGCCCGCGTTTTATTTCCTCTACCTTTTCCGAGCGGACAAAGGTGCGCAGCATAACCTTTTTGGTTTGCGCAAGCCCCAAATAGTCAAGCGTTGCGTCGGTAGCCGTGCCGGAAGCAAGGTGCAAAAAGACCTTTTCTACCCCGTGCGAGCGGAAAAACTCTAAATATTGCTCGGCATAATCTCTATGCGTAATGGTGATTAAATATTTTAAACCTTTCATATTAACTCCGATAAGTGTCAAATAACCGTATAAGTTTGCGCTGTAAATTTTGTTGAAAACAAATTATTAAAACTAAAAATTTATAGCCGCAAAATTAGTCGATAATAATATCTTCTTCCTCTTTGTCTGCCAACTTATTCTTTGCAAGACGCGCCGTTTTGATTTTGAATACTAAGCCAAGTATCTGCAAAGTGATTAGGGGTGTCATTGCAACCATTGCAACAACGCCAAAGCCCTGTGACGCTATATCTCCGCCAACGGCAGTGCAAAGCCCTAACGTTAGGGGCAATAAAAAGCTGGTGGTCATTGCGCCCGATGCTACGCCGCCCGAGTCAAACGCAATAGCGGTGAATATTTCCGGCACGATAAAGGTAAGTATTAAAGCAATGGCATAGCCGGGGATTAAAAACCACATTATGTCAACGTTAAGAAGCACCCTTAAAAACGCTAGACCGATTGACACGGCAACGCCTATGCTTAAACTTAAAGACAATGCCTTTTTAGGTATACCGCCCGAAGTTATTTCGTAAACTTGGGTAGTCAAAACGTGCACGGCTGGCTCTGCCGATACAACGAAATAACCAATAACCATACCAATCGGCACGATAACCCAGTTGTAAGATAGTCCGCCTATAATTTGACCAATCATTTTGCCAACCGGCAAAAAGCCAACGTTAACACCTACGAGGAATAGCACTAAACCGACGTAGGTATAAACAAGACCGATTAAAATTTTAATAAGCTGCGGTTTAGAAACCCTTTGTCCAAAAAGCTGAACTACAAAAAAGAGTGCCACTATTGGCAAAAGCGCAAGCCCTACGTCCTTTAAGTAGTGAGGGAACTGTGAGGTAAACGCCACAAACAAGTCGTTTGATGCGTTAATTGTGGGTGCGCTGTCGGCAACCGGTGTGATTGCGGTAGGGTTAAAAATAACGCCCAAAATCATAACAGAAATAATGGGCCCGATTGAACAAAGTGCCGTTAGACCAAACGCGTCGTTTTCAGCATCTTTATCGGCACGAAGGGAAACCATACTGGTGCCTATTGCCAAAATGAAAGGCACGCTCATAGGCCCAGTGGTAACGCCGCCCGAGTCAAACGCCAACGGAACGAACGCCTTTGGAACGAAGAAAGACAGTATAAATACTGCTATATAGCAAAACAAAAGAATAAACGATAGGCGGATTTTTATGACGATACGCAAAAATGCAACCGCAAGAAAAACGCCAACGCCAACACCAACTGCAATAATAAGTGTCCAAGGGTTAATCGTTGCCGAAAGCTGCCCTGCTAAAATTTGCAAGTCGGGTTCAGAAATGGTAATTAGCACGCCAACAATAAAAAACACGGGCATAATTAGCCATATTTTTTTAGATTTTACAACCGCAGAGCCAACGAATTCACCTATCGGCATCATACCGGTGTCTGCACCAAGCGAAAATAAGCCCATACCGACAATAAGCAAAAACGCGCCTACAAAAAAGGCCAAAAAGGTGCCGCTATCAACGGGTGCTATGGTAAAGCACAGCACAAGCACGATAAGCGTAATAGGCAAAACGGACGAAAACGCTTCTTTAATTTTTTCAACAATGACCGTCCTGTTGGACGAAAAAAGCCCAAAACGTCTTTTCACCCTCCGTTTACCTCCTTTTATAACGTTATTGCTTTGTGATTATTGCTAGTAAATGTTGCCCTGCTTGGCGGCATTATAGCTGTGTTATATATAGAATTAACTATGCGGTATTCTAGCTATATTATATATAATTTACTATGTTGTATATTATAACAAACCTTAAAAGGCTTGTCAATAAGCTTTGCCTCTATGCTTTTTTGATTTATCCGTTTAAATATTATTTTCAATGGTAATTAAAACCAAGTAAATTTTATTAACCGTATTATGAATTACCGAACAAATTTTATGAACGGCATTATTTTTTGCTGACAAAAAGGTTACAAAATTGCTTTAATTTCTATCATATTTTTAACTTCGGCATCGGCAATATCGGGGCGCGAGGGCGCACCATAAAAATTATACCACACCGTTTGCAAGCCGTATGCCTTGCCGCCGCCTATATCCGCCGTAAGCGAGTCGCCGATAATAACCGTTTGCTCAGGCTTTACGTGGGGCGCGCGTTCAAAGCAGCGGTCAAAAAACTCCTTCGCGGGCTTGTTGGCACCCATTTCTTGCGAAATAAAGGCTTGCTTTATAAATTTATCTATGCCAGATATTTTCATCCTTTGTTTTGACTGCGCGTGCGGTGCGTTGCTTGCAACGCAAAGATAATATTTTTGCGAGAGGTATTCTAAAACCTCCATCGCGCCTTTCACGGGGACGGCACAAACGTTCAAGTTTTCTAAAAAATCCTTTTCTATTATAGTGCCGTCATAGTCTATGCCCAATTCTTGTAGAATTAAGTTCCATCTGGTAGCGTGCAGCCTTTCACGCGTAAGCGTCCCCTTTTCTATTTGCAACCAAAGCCCGTCGTTTATCTTAATAAACGTGGGGTGAACCGCCTCGGTAAAGGGAAGATTAAACCTTTCAAATGACATTTTCATAGCCAGCTTAGCACTCTCGTTAAAATCTAACAAAGTGTTATCTACGTCTACTAAAACGGCTTTTATAATACTTTTATCAATCATTTTTTTTGCCTCTCTTAACCTATTTATTTTACAATATAACCGCCCTTAACGCAAGCATAAACCAACAAAAACAAAATGGCAGCCGATAAAATAGAACATTTTATAGGTTGCTTTGACTTTTATTACAATTTTCGTTTTTTGAAAGTTTTTATTTTTGCAAAGTTTTTATCCTTGCAGTATTTTTTAAAAATTTGGCAACAATTTAAGCATGGCATCATTTAAAGAACGATTAAAAGAGCTACGGCTAGAACAGTTGCTTACCCAACGTCAACTTGGCAAAATATTAAACACGTCTAATATGGCAATTTCGCATTGGGAAAGTGGGCATAGCGAGCCTAGCATAGAGCAGCTTATTGCATTGTCAATTTTTTTTGACGTTTCGGTAGACTATCTTGTAGGAAAAAGCGATTAAGTTGCTATGCGGCTTTCGGTGAAGAAGGTATAAAAAATAAAAACGACAGGCTACTAGTTAGCTTGTCGTTTTTTTGGTGGGGGCGGTAAGACTTGAACTTATGACCTCTTGCATGTCAAGCAAGCGCTCTAACCAGCTGAGCTACGTCCCCAAAGCCATTACATATTACCATATTTTATTGCAATGCGCAAGCAATTAAAGGCAAAATTTTGCTTTGTAAAAATTTACCTCTGTGCAAAAATCAAACGGCTTATCTTTATTTATATTTTTATTTAGATAAATTTTTAATTTTTATCCCTTTTTTGTCTAACCATCGCTATTGGGGTTAGATTTGTTTGCCTTGGCTTTGTTAGGCTTAAACAACCTTGAAAAATCTAAGTGCAATTCACTAATCAAAATTGCGCCAAATATTACAACAAATCCAAGTGCGAGAAGAAGGGTTAACTTTTCATAGCCGATTAACAGTGAGAAAAGGACACCGAAAACCGCTTCTAAACTTAAAATAATTGCAGACTGACTTGGTGAGGAGGTAAGTCTTTGTCCAAAAATCTGCGCGCCCTGTGCAAAAATTGTGCATACAACGGTAAGATATGCCACGCGCAACAGTTGGTCGCCACTCATTTTATACGCGCCTATGCCTTGCTCACGCAATTCAAATATAAAGGATGCCGCCGTCATAATAATGCCGGCAACAAACAGCTGCACAACAAGCAGTATTATTGGGTCGCTCTTTTTTTCTTGAAATCTATCTATAAAAATTATTTGCAAACTAAAAAATATTGCACTGCATAAGGTAAGCGCATCGCCTAAAAACAAGTTACCATCGCTTTTTCCGCTGCCGCCCGAAAAGGCCACTAATCCAATACCTACAAGGCACAGCACCGCCGATATAACGTTATAAGCCTTTGGTGCACGCTTAAAAAATGCCCATACAAAAAAAGGGCACATTACGCAATAGGTAGAGGTCAAAAAGGCGTTTCTTGCCGGAGTTGTGTTCTTTAACCCCCACGTTTGCAAAAGGTATGCCGCTGCAACGACTATGCCAAGGCACACACCCTGACTCAATGCAGCCTTGTTAATTTTTATAAGCCTTTTTACAAAAATTAGTCCAACAACAATGCCTGAGGCTAAAAACCTTATACCAATAACGAAAAAGCCCGGCACGTTTTCAATTGTTTCTTTAAGTATAACAAAAGACGAGCCCCAAGCAATCGTTGCTAAAAGCAATAATAATTGTCCTATTAAGTTGCGTTTTCTTTGGTTAAGCATACTCTTAAATAACTAAAATGGCTTTACTTTTCTTTTATTTTTCTAAAACAACGGTAAAAGGACCGTCGTTAATTTGCTCTATTTTCATATCCGCGCCAAAAACGCCAAGCTTTACAGGTATGCCCGCCTTTTTAAGCCCCTCGGCAACGTAAAGATACATTTCATTTGCCTTGTCGGGTGCTTCCGCTTGCAAAAAATCGGGGCGATTGCCGTGCGCGGTATTTGCAAAAAGGGTAAATTGCGAAACAAGCAAAATTTCGCCCTGAACGTCTAAAATAGATTTGTTGATTTTGCCGTTTTCGTCCTCGCAAATGCGTAACGGAGGTATTTTTTTGATAAAATAATCAGCCTCTGCCTTCGTATCGCCCTTGCCTACACCAAAAAATATAACGTAACCCTTACCGATGCTTGAAATCAGGTTGCCGTCTACCCTCAAACTTGCCGACAAAACGCGTTGAATTACCGCTTTCATTTTTAGCCTCTCTTTTTGCAAAATTATGTTTTAATTTTACTTTTAACCTAAGTTTAACTTAACTTTTAACTATATTGTTATTGTAACACAACCCCATTTATTTGACAAGCAATAGCATAAAAAGTATAATATATTTAAGCTGCTTTTTGTTGCTATAAAAAAGCTTTTAAAAAAACGGTTAATTTTAGACTAACAAGGGGCTACGCGCGATAAACCATAGGGGCTACGTGCGATAAACCATAGGGGTTGCGTGCGATAAACAATGGGCACGCGAAAAAACCACAGCTACGCGCGATAACACTAGGTCAAAAATAAAAAGGAGTTGTGTTTGTTATGAAAATTTTCGGTATGGAAAAATTGTCGCTCGTCGATTTTGACGGCTACGTTTCGGCAACTCTTTTTACAGGCGCGTGCAATTTTAAGTGCGGCTTTTGCCACAACGCCTCGCTTGTGACCGATTATAAGGAACTACCCACTTATAGTGAGGAAGAAATTTTTTCTTACCTTAAAAAGCGGTTTGGCATTTTAGAAGGCGTGTGCATTACTGGCGGAGAGCCTACCTTAAACCCCGACCTTCCCGAACTTTGCAAAAAAATTAAGGATATTGGTTATCGCGTTAAGGTAGACACCAACGGCACCAACCCCGATATGATTGAATGCCTTATTAAAGACGGTCTTTGCGACTATTTTGCAATGGACATAAAAAACGATAAAGAGGCTTACGGTGCGATAATCGGCATTGACGGCTACGATACTGCAAAGGTTGAGCGCAGTGTGGAAATTCTTAAAAAAGGTGCTGTGCCTTACGAATTCCGCACCACCATTATTTTAGAGCATCACAAGCTTGAAAATATGGAAAAAATCGGCAAATGGCTTTGTGGGGCGCAAAAATACTTTTTGCAAAAGTTCCGCGCAAGTGAAAATTGCCTAACGCAAGGGCTAACGGAAATTCCTACCCCCCTTGCCAAGCAGTTTATTGACGTGCTTTTGCCCTATATTCCCACGGCAAAGCTGCGCGGATACGACGTTTAGGTTTTAACTTTATCGCCATTAAGGATTTAACTTTTTTGCGTGTTTTAGCATTTCGCCGTTTAGCATTTTTGTTTCTTGCTGAACTTTTATGACGTTTAACTTTAACCGATAAATTAAAAACCGCTTAAAATAGGCAAAATATCTTTTTAATTAGGTTAACTTTTCTTTTTCATTTACATTGACTTTAATTAGTTATAGTGTTATAATAAAATAAATTAATAAGTAAATTTATGGAGGAAATCTATTATGAAACATATTGAAACCATTGAAACCACCAACCTTTGCGAAAGTGCTAAAAACGGCGGCTGCGGCGAATGCCAAACTTCTTGCCAATCAGCTTGCAAAACTAGCTGCGGTATTGCAAATCAGCAGTGCGAAAACACCGAAGAAAATAAATAATCGGCAAAAAAACACGGTGCCACCTTGCGAGGTGGCATTTTTATTCTATATTTTTACACTCATCTTACCAAGGAGAGCCTTTTATGATACACCAATATCGCTTAGGCGGACTTAACATAGTGCTTGACGTTTGCTCAGGCTCAGTGCACGTTGTAGACGACGTTGCTTATGACGTTATTTCCCTTTTTGAAAAATGCAAAAAAGAGGACATCATCTCGCAGCTAAAAGTTAAATATAGCTGTGTGCCTGACGTTACCGAAAAGGACGTTGAAGAGTGCTACGAGCAGGTTTTATCCCTCAAAGAGCGCGGCAAACTTTTTTTGCCCGACACCTTTGAACCAATGGCACATAAGCTTAAAGAAAAGACTTCCGGTGTGGTAAAGGCCCTCTGCTTACATATTGCGCACACGTGCAACCTTAACTGCTCCTACTGCTTTGCAAGCCAAGGTCAGTATCATGGAGAACGTGCCGTAATGAGCTACGAGGTTGGCAAAAGAGCGCTTGACTTTTTGATAGAAAACTCCGGCACGCGCCGTAATCTTGAAGTTGACTTTTTTGGTGGCGAGCCATTAATGAACTTTGAAGTTGTAAAAAAACTTGTTGCATATGCGCGCTCGGTTGAAAAGGCGGCAAACAAAAACTTCCGCTTTACATTGACTACAAACGGCGTTTTAATTGACGATGACGTAATTGAATTTGCCAATAAGGAAATGAGCAACGTTGTTTTAAGCCTTGACGGCAGACGAGAAATTCACGATAGGTTCCGCGTGGACTATGCCGGAAAGGGTAGCTGGGATAAAATTGTGCCAAAATTCCAAAAATTAGTTAAAGCACGTGCTGGGAAAAATTACTATATGCGTGGCACGTTTACGCACGCCAATCCCGACTTTTTAGAAGATATTAAGGTTATGCTTGACCTCGGCTTTAACGAGCTTAGTATGGAGCCTGTCGTTTGCGCTAGTGGCGACAGCGCAGAACTTACGCCTGAGGATATTGAGATTGTAAAAGACCAATACGAAAAGCTTGCCGAGCTTATGCTAGAACGTGATAAAGAGCAAAAGCCCTTCACCTTTTATCACTATATGATAGACCTAAAAGGTGGACCGTGTATCTATAAACGCATATCTGGCTGTGGCTCTGGCACAGAATATATGGCGGTTACACCAACGGGCGACCTTTACCCTTGCCACCAATTTGTCGGCGACGAAAACTTTAAGCTTGGCGATATTTTTAACGGTGTTTCAAACAAGGCAAAGCAAAAGGAATTTGCCGACTGCAACGTTTATGCCCGCCCCGAATGCAAGGACTGCTGGGCAAAACTTTACTGCTCGGGTGGCTGTGCGGCAAGCGCATATCACGCGACGGGCAAGGTTACCGGAATTTATAAAGCCGGTTGCGAACTTTTTAGAAAAAGAATGGAATGCGCTATTATGGTAGCCGTTCAAAGAAGTCTTACTAATAAGCCCAACCATTAATTTTAGATTGTTTTGACTGGGCAAAAGCGCCCAAATGATTTTTATATTTTTATAATAAAGGTAAAAACAGCACCAACTATAATGAACACACCTATCTGCGATTTTGTTAAAAACTACGTAACTGCTAAACCTGTTAGACTCCACATGCCCGGACACAAGGGTGTGGAGCTTTTTGGCTTGGAAGCTTTTGACATAACGGAATTTGACGGCGCAGATAACCTTTATAATGCTGACGGCATTATTGCCGAAAGCGAAAAAAATGCCGGCTTTGTTTTTGGTGCCGACACTTTTTATTCTACCGAAGGCTCCTCCCTATCCATTAGGGCTATGCTGTGCCTTACCGTGCAATATGCCAAAAAACTTGGCAAAAAGCCAATTATTTTAGCTGGCAGAAATGCGCATAAAACCTTTTTAAGTGCAGCTGCCTTGCTTGATTTTGAAGTTGAGTGGCTATTGCCGGATAAAGATGATAACTATCTTTCTTGCAACATTACTGCATTTAGCTTGCAAAAATATCTTTCTGCACTAAAAGAAAAGCACGTTAGCGACAAAGATTTAGCGAACAATCAGGATAAAACCATTGTCGATAAGCCTTCTAATGATATGCCCTTTGCCCTTTACGTTACTAGCCCAGATTATCTTGGCAACACGGTAGACGTTGAGGCACTTGCTAAGGTTTGCAAGGAAAACGGTATGTTGCTTTTAGTTGACAATGCTCACGGCGCATATTTGAAATTTTTGCCTAAATCTTTACACCCCATTGACCTTGGCGCAACTATGTGCTGTGATTCAGCCCATAAAACGTTGCCGGCTTTAACGGGTGGTGCGTATTTACACGTAAACAAAAGCGCGCCCGAATTTTTTAAGCAAAACGCAAAAAATGCCCTTGCACTTTTTGGCTCGACAAGTCCCTCCTATTTAATTTTGCAATCGCTAGACGGCTTGAACGCATACCTTTATAAAGGATATAAAAAAGAGCTTGCAAAGATGGTTTCTCACGTGCACCAATTAAAGCAAGTGCTTATAAAGCACGAATACACACTTTGTGGCAATGAACCATTAAAAATAACTATTTCAACAAAAAGCTTTGGGCTTTTCGGCTACGAACTTGCTGAAACGTTGCAAAAAAAGGGTATCGTTTGCGAATTTTATGACCAAGATTTTGTCGTGCTTATGTTTTCTGCGCAAAACACGGAAAAAGAGATTGCTAATTTGCAAAGCGTTTTATGCGCACTTTCGCCAAAAAAACCGATTTCATCTAAGCCACCTATGCCCCCTATGCCTAAAAAGGTTTTGTCTATAAGAGATGCAACCCTCTCTCCAAATGAAAAAATATCGACTGCCAAAGCGATTGGCAAAATACTTGCAACCCCATCGGTGCATTGTCCACCTGCCGTCCCCATAGCCGTCTGCGGTGAGATGATTGACGAAGCAACGGTAAATTGCTTTAACTATTACGGCATAGACCACTGCAACGTTGTTTTAGAAAAATAGATGTGCATATATACTAATACAATTATGTTTTAGAAAAATAATTGCGCATATTTAATACGTGCTTGAAATAAACAAAAGAGTATTTTTAATTAACCGTAAAAATTTAACCCCGTTGGGCATTGCCCAACGGGGTTTTCTTTTGTGTTTTTTACTTTTGCATTAGTAGTTTTCTTTTGTGCATCATTACCTTTGCTACGTTGTTTTCTTTTGTATCGCCACCATCTCATTAGTGAGATTAGTTTTGCTTACTTAATAGCCTAACTACCAATTAGTCTTCCCAACTGTCGATATAAAGTGATGCGTTGGTTGCAGCAATACCGCCGTCAGCAACAGCCGTTACAACTTGACGGACGTTTTTAGTTCTGCAATCGCCTGCAACGTATAAGCCCTCTGTTTTGGTTTTGCACGTTTCGTCGGCAATGATGTAGCCCATTTGGTCAATATCAACGTAATTTGCAAAGGCCTTGTTATCAGGCACTTGACCGATTGCAACGAAAACAGCGGGGATTTCGTGCACCTTTAACTGACCGTCTGCATCCTTATATTCAAACGCAGTCAGCTCGTCCTCACCAATAAAGTCGGTTACGCTGGTGTTGGGGCGCCACTCGATATTGTCTTTTGCAAGCAATGCCTTAACGTGCGCTTTATCGCCAAAGAATTTATCAAAAAGTGTATAAATATAAACCTTTTTGCAGTAGCCCGAAAGTAAAAGTGCGTATTGCAAAGCGGTGTTAGCATCGCCAATAACGGCAACTTCGCGGTCTTTATAGAAAGCACCGTCACAAATAGCGCAATAGTATACGCCACGGCCAACAAGGTCGTCCCTATTTGACTTTGTCCTAAGGTGCTTATGCTTTACACCTGCCGCTATAATTACTGCCTTTGCTTGATATTCTTTATATTCCGTTTTAACCGTCCAAATCTTGTCGTCGCCTTTTTTAAGGTCAACTACCTTTTCGATTTCAACGTCTGCACCGAGGTCGGTAATTTGATTGAAAAGGTTATCGGCAAACTCCTCGCCACTGATTGCCCTAATTGAAGGGTAATTTTCTAGTCTTGGCGAGTTTGCAATCTGTCCGCCCAGGCTTTCGCTCTCTAAAACAAGCACCGTTTTGCTATTTCTTAAAGCGTAAAGCGCGGAAGTCATACCCGCCGCGCCTGCGCCGATAACGATAATATCGTAAATCATTTTATTTTTTCTCTCTTGAAGTTTTTTAAGTTTTTAAGTAATAGTGATAATGTAATAACGTAATAATAATTGTTGCAAGATAGCCTTGCAACAATTATATTTTCACTACGTTTAGAAACAACTAATTAGTTGTTTCCTTCGATATACTTTCTAATCTCGCTTGCGTTGTCATAAGCAACGATTTTGTCGCCTACGGGAACAAGGAGTGTGGGGGCCTTTTTAACACCGAACTTAACGGTAAGCTCTTTATTTTCTTCTGCATTTACAACGTCGTATTGAACACCAGCTTTATCAAGCATCATTTTGCTCGTTTTGCAGTTGGGGCAACCGTTTCTGGTAAAAAGTATGGGCTTTGTGATAACGTCAACTTTAACTGCGTCATCTTTTTTGCATTCGCAAGCGCCTTCCTTTGCCTTAAATACAGAGTTGTCGATATCGTAAACCTTTCTTTCCTTGAATTCCGCCCGTTTACCATCCTTCCAGTTCTGAACGGGACGGTAGTAACCGGTAATACGGCTGTAAACTTCGGTCGTCTTGCCACATACGGGGCATTCGTAAACTTCGCCACTGATATAACCGTGGTCTGCACATACTGAATATGTGGGAGACATTGTGTAATAAGGAAGCTTATAGTTTTCTGCAATCTTTTTAACAAGGTTTGCAGCTGCCTTCCAATCGGGTAATTTTTGACCGAGGAATGCGTGGAATACCGTGCCGGAGGTGTAAAGGGTTTGCAATTCGTCTTGAATATCTAATGCTGAGAAGATATCTTCGGTATAACCAACGGGCAAGTGTGACGAGTTGGTGTAGTAAGGAACGTTGTCTGCATTAGATGCCGTGATAATTTCGGGGTATCTCTTTTTGTCGTGCTTAGCAAGACGGAAAGAGGTAGATTCAGCAGGGGTTGCCTCTAAGTTGTAGAGGTCACCATAAAGCTCTTGATAGTCGGAGAGCTTGTTTCTCATAAAGTTCAAAACGTTTTTGGTGAAGGACTGTGCTTCTTTATTGGTCAAATCTTTACCAACCCATTTTGCGTTGAGGCAAGCTTCGTTCATGCCGACAAGACCGATTGTGGAGAAGTGGTTGTTAAAGGTGCCAAGGTATCTCTTGGTGTAAGGATAAAGTCCTGCTTCCAAAAGTTTGGTTACGGTGTCACGTTTAACCTTCAAGGACCTTGCGGAAATGTCAAGGAGGTGCTTTAATCTGTCATAGAACTCTTCCTCTGTGTTAGAAAGGTAAGCAATTCTAGGCATATTGATGGTTACAACACCAACAGAACCGGTGCTTTCACCGCTACCAAAGAAGCCGCCTGATTTTTTGCGGAGTTCTCTAAGGTCAAGACGGAGACGGCAGCACATACTACGAACGTCACTAGGTTCCATATCAGAGTTGATGTAGTTAGAGAAGTATGGAGTGCCGTATTTTGCGGTCATTTCAAACAAAAGCTTGTTGTTTTCCGTTTCAGACCAATCAAAGTCACGAGTGATTGAATAGGTAGGAATAGGATACTGGAAGCCTCTGCCGTTTGCGTCGCCTTCAATCATAATTTCGATAAAGGCTTTGTTGACCATAGCCATTTCTTCTACGCAGTCTTTATATTTGAAGTCCATTTCCTTACCGCCAACGATTGCGTTCATTTCAGCAAGGTCGTTAGGAACTACCCAGTCAAGAGTAATGTTGGTAAAGGGAGATTGCGTCCCCCAACGGCTTGGAGTGTTTACGCCGTAAATAAAGGACTGAATGCACTGCTTAACTTCTTTATATGTGAGTTTGTCAACCTTAACAAAAGGTGCAAGATAGGTGTCAAATGACGAGAAAGCTTGTGCGCCTGCCCATTCGTTTTGCATAATGCCAAGGAAGTTTACCATCTGGTTGCAAAGGGTGGACAAGTGACCTGCGGGAGAGGACGTAATCTTGCCGGGAACACCGCCAAGACCTTCCTTTATAAGTTGACGGAGTGACCAACCTGCGCAGTAACCGGTAAGCATAGAAAGGTCGTGAATGTGAATATCTGCATTGCGGTGAGCATCTGCAATTTCATCATCATAAACCTCAGAGAGCCAATAGTTTGCCGTAACTGCACCCGAGTTAGAAAGGATAAGACCGCCAACAGAGTAAGTAACGGTAGAGTTTTCCTTAACACGCCAGTCAGCAACTTTAAGGTAATCGTCAACAACCTTTTTGTAGTCAACGATGGTGGACTTTATGTTACGAACTTTTTCACGTTGTTTACGATAAAGAATATAGCTTTTTGCTACTTCTACGTAACCTGCTTGAATCAAAACAACTTCTACGCTGTCTTGAATATCTTCAACGGAAATAACGTTGTCTTTAATTTTTTTGGAAAAATCTGCCGATACCCTCAAAGTAAGCATATTGAGAATATCTGCCGTGTAATTAACCTGCTTTGCATTAAATGCTTTTGATAGCGCAGTGGCGATTTTGGACATATCGTATTCAACTAACGCGCCGTCTCTTTTCTTAACTTGGAACATATTTTCCCTCCGTAATAGTTTTTCATTTTTTGTGAGCGTATCTACTATAACACATCATATTGTCATTGTCAACGTTTTATCACAATATTTTGTAAAAAATTTTTAATCAAACCACAATATATTGTGTTTGGGTAAAAAATAAGACCTTTTCGCAAAAAGGTGCAAAAAAGGTCTTTTTTTAAGATTTTTACTAACGATTTGAGGGGGATTTGCCCCTGTTTAACGGTTAAAACTAAGCCAATATAAGCTTTTTATATGCAACCATTGTAATAAGGTCTACAAGCCACAAAATAGCTCCGCCGGCGGGAATCCAAATAATGCCAACGATAATTTTCACCAGGTCGTCAGTTGCGACGCCTTTAATTATGCGGTAGATTGCCCAAATAATATCGAGCGCAGGTAGACAGAAAATTATTTTCAGTATCCAAGGCAGCTCGTCAAATGCTTTTATAATGTCTTTCATTGTGTTTGCCTCCTAACAATATATATTTATTAATACCATTATACTCGTTTTTTGTGCGTTTGTATATAAAGGTGACAAATTTTATCAACAAAAAAAATTATTTTTAATTTTGGTGCAAATTAACTTGATTTTTGTCGTGAAATATATTAGAATAAATGACGACCAAAGACGGAGAGGTGTCAGAGTGGTCTAACGTGCACGCTTGGAAAGCGTGTATACCGAAAGGTATCGGAGGTTCGAATCCTCTCCTCTCCGCCAATCGTGAACAAATTCGAACCTAGAAAGGCTCAAGCGTTTGTTCACTTTTTGTTTTAAATGTTAAAAGCACGGAAAAGTCCGTGCTTTTTAATTATATCACTCTTAAATATACCGCTTAAATGACACGCTTATTGTTTTATGCAGCATTGCCGCTTGCTTGCGCCAGTCGGCTTTCGCCCGTTGCATAGTTGATTTCTATGCCCGGCTGAATATTATATACGTATACGTTAAACTTAATTGCTTCGCCATTATCTTCAATGGACATAGCCTCTATGTAAACACCGCTGCAAACTAAGTTGTTCCCCTTAAAGTCGGGCGTTACCCTATATGCAACGTGAAAGCCGTTTTCCTTAATACAATCGGCTACCATATTTTCAAATGGTAGCATACCTTCAACGTTAAAATATCTTGTGCCGGTAATTAAGTTCTTTTTATTTGCGTTTTCAGCTGAAAGTTGCCAGCCTATAAGGTGGCTTCTGTTCCAAAGATATCCGCCCTCAACAATGCTTGTATCATATTTTGCTTGCACCCAGCCTGACGGCTTTACACTACTTATGCTTCCGCGCTCCTCGTCTTCTTTCGGCATCGTTTCAGTCCCTAGCGAAGCAATTACAACACCGCACCTACCGAGAGAATCAAGCTCGCTATAATATTCGTAACCGGTGGTGGTAAGCTCCTCTGCCGAAAAAGTGGGAATATTATCGTTTACCTCAACAAAAATAGTCTCAGCGGGCGGAGTAAAAGTGCCGTCGTCATTGCCGAGCAACTCTTTTAAAAACCCCTCTATCGCGGCGCATGAAGCACACGTGATACAAAGCGTGACAACTAAGATTATACTTAAAACCCGTTTAAAAATTTTGTTCATTTTTACCTCTTTTTACCCTTTCGACTTTTTGCCTTTGTCTTGTTTGACTTTTACCCCTTTTGATATACCTCAATGGTAATCTTATCGTGTGAAGAACCCTTTATCTCTGCCTTTTCTACTCGCTTAAACCCTAACGCCTTTAAATCAACCTTAAAGTAAAGGTCGGCAGGGTATTTTCTGTTCCAGTTGCAGACTATAAACTCGTTTGCCATATTTATATCGTAGCCCTTGTCTTCAACAAAGCAATAATCATTTTCTTCCGCCTTTGAAAGATAGTCGTCATCAATAATATATGCGCATTCGTTGTTAAATTGCTTTGCAGTGTAGCTGCTAACCCAAAGCTTATTATCGCCTATCTTTTGGGCAAGCCAAGCCCTTAACTCTCTATCCGCGCTCTGTCTTTTTTTAAACAGCATTGCGCCGTTGTTTTTATCTACACATATGATAAATTTCATAACACGCTCCTTTGTTTTAGTATACCAAAGCAAACAAACCTTTTCAATAGATTATTATACTTTTTTAAAGCGAATGGTAAAACAACAGCTAAAAATTTGCAAGTAAATAATCTATTTTATATTTGACCGCTGCCTTTTTATCTTATATAATGTTTTATAGGATATTTTGTTTAGTAACTTTAAGCATACTTTGCGCCAAACAGTAAACGAACAAAATTTAGCCTTTAAAATAAAGGCTTTAATGTAGCATTCAAAAATATAACCTTTTGGGAGAAAACGTTATGTCAACTGAAAAAAGGAATAATATAGGTAAAGCGGCGGGCATTATCGGCATAATTGCCAACGTGCTGCTTGCAGGCGGCAAGCTTGCGGTGGGAATACTTTCGATGTCTATGTCAATTATTGCCGATGCCGTAAACAATTTTTCGGACAGTCTTAGCTCTATTGTAACGCTAATTGGCTTTAAGCTTTCGCAAAAGCCTGCCGATGCCGACCACCCGTTTGGACACGCTAGATATGAATACGTTTCAAGCTTAATCGTGTCAATCGTAATACTTTTTGTGGGGTTTGAACTAGGCAAAAGCTCTATTGAAAAAATTATATCGCCAACCGCCACCTCCTTTTCTCTTATAACGTTAATAGTGCTTGGCGCGTCCATTTTGGTTAAGCTTGCGCTGTGCATATATAACTATAACGTATCAAAAAAGATTAAGTCTGCCGCCTTAAAGGCAACGGCTACCGATTGCCGTAACGATGCAATAATGACTACTGTGGTTATGATTGCGGCAATAGTGGAATATACCACTAACCTTTCAATTGACGGTTACGCTGGGCTTGCGGTTGCGCTGTTTATTTTGTTTAGCGGAATTATGCTGGTAAGAGAAACGGCTTCACCCATTCTTGGCGAGAAAAACGACGACAACCTTAAAAATATTATTCTTGACAAAATAAAAGAATACCCCATAGTCATTGGTTACCACGACCTAATGATACACGATTACGGCCCCGGCATATCATTTTGCTCTATTCACTTTGAAATTGACAAAAACTTAGACCCCCTTTACGTGCACGAAATTATTGATAAGTTTGAAAGGGAAATGCTTTTGCTAGGAACAAACCTTACCGTTCACTACGACCCTGTGGTTACCGACAGCCCCGAGTTGAACAAGTTAAAACACGCCGTTCAAGCCGCGCTAGTAGAATACGATTCAAGGCTTTCGCTGCACGATTTTAGGAGCATTCCTTGCGATGGATTTACTAAGGTTTTTTTCGACGTGCCTATCCCCCACGATATTGTTGGCAAAGAGGAAGAAATAAAAATTTTGGCAGAAACTGCAATGAACCTTTTAGGTATGGGCGTTTATCAAGCGGAAATTACCTTTGATTCCCTTGCCTTTAACTAATAATTTAAGAATTGTTTGTTTTAACGTCAAATTATAATATTTTCGTTTGCCTTTTTTTAGCAAATATAATATAATTCTTTGGCGCAGGTTTTATTTACTTATCTGCATTACTTACAAAGGAGAACCTACGAGTTGAAGAAATTTTACGACCTTAAATTCGGCTTAAATAAATCGGACTTTTTTTATTGCTACGGCCCCCACTCTAAAACCAATAAGGAATTTATTCAAGAGGCGGACTGTGTGCGCAATTCTTTTAACCCCGATATTGATTATTACGATTATATAAGTGTAATTACAAAAGAAAAATACGGCATTGGCACAAAGCTTACTTGTGAGTGCGATTTTGAAAAATTTGGAGCGCCGCTTATTGTTATTAGTAACGATATTACCACCGACGAGGAAGGAATAACAAGATACGGCTTGCACTTTGAAGTTGTTGCATACGTGCGCGGCTTTAACGTTTGGCACATAGTCCCAGACCCAAGCAACGTTGAACGCCCCATTGCCCCCACCCTTGTTGCCGAGGGACGCTTCCCCATAGAAGAAGGCAGCCGCGTTAAAATGTCGGTTGAGGTTGTAGAAAACGCTTTAATTATCGACATAAACGGCGACAAATCTTACGTTGAACACCACGATATACCCAAAAATTTTCATATTGGAATTACCGCGTGCGAGGGCGTAAACCGGTTTTACAATATCACCATTGAAAAAAAGCAAAGCTAAATGCTTTGCTTTTTTATTTTTTTGTTTTTATCGGTGTTGATAATTATTTCTTTTTATTGCTTAAATTACTGTAAGAAAAGTTTTTTGAAAAGCAATACCCAAATTAAGTCAATCCAACCAAAAACTATACCGGAGGGGATTGTAACGAGAATACAAATGATAAGTCTTAAAAGACCGCCTTTTTTTGCAAACGTGCCCCAACGGACAAGAATTTCTACAACCCAGTTTACACCGGGGATTAAAAGTAAAATAAGTTGAACCAAACGGCTCTGTTTGTTAAACCAAGTCATCAAAAAATACCTCCATATATTTTATAACAATATTTTATCATAAAATTATTTTTTTGCATAGTCAAAATTAAAAATTTTTTTGGTATTTTTTTGACAAATTCAGTCGTCTTTTGCGCTATTATGCCCCTCGCTAGACGGCTGCGTTTTTGCCTTGGTATCTTTTTCTGCTGCTCTTTTGCTTTTGCCCGATATTTTATCCACCATACCGTAAAACCAGCCGTTGATTTTTTCGGTATACTTCATACAAAGCACGAAAGCAACGATAAAGATAACTACGACAACCGCAAGCACTATAAGTCCCCAGCCGTGATAGGGTATAAATTCGCCCGACATAAATAAGAGCGTGCCGGCAATAGAGGTAGCCCTAGTTACAAGCTGCATTGCCATAAATCCACCCCACGAAAGAGGAAAAAGCCCTGCAACCGCACACAAAATATCATCGGGAAAGGCGGGAAACAAAAACATAAAAAAGAGTAAAACGTTTTCTCTGCCTTTCAGCTTTTTTACCCAGCCGTCAACAACCTCGCTGCCGCCAGCAAGCCAGTTTACAAAAGGTCTGCCAAGCAGTTTTCCAAGCGCAAACGAAAGCACAGAGCCTATTAGCATGCCTATATACGAATATAAAAAGGAATACCCTGCGCCAAAAATATAGCTGCCAGCAATTATGGTTACCGCACCCGGTAGTGGCACTATCGTTACCTGCAAAATGGTTATTAATATATAAATTAGCGGTGCTAACGCACCCTTGCTCGATACGTAGGTTTGAATTTCCTCTCGCGTTAGGCTAGTCCAACCAAGTAAATAAAACAAAAGATATAGTCCACCTAGTAATAGAATAATCCCCAGCCCCGACCATATCAATTTTTTTATAAATGCCTTCTTCGCCTGCTTATCCATACTATAAACACCCGTCAGTTAGCCTTGTTAAGCCCTTCATTGTCCTCAGCATTTGCCAAAGCCTCTACTGCGGTAGCACCTTCATTTTTTGCAGTGCTATTAGTCAAGCAAGATGCTTGGTTAGGCGCGATTTCATTAGCCACAGTTTCATTAAGCTCAATTTCACTAGCCGCGGTTTCACTTGAAATAGCTTTAATACTTTCAGCATCTAAACCCCTTGCCCCTTTAATAACACTGGTGTAAAAAATTATATACATTACAAGGGTAAACACCATCATTGCCATACACGTTACAATTAAAATATTTGCAACCGTTAGCGGTATAGCGCGCCATATAACAATTAAGCCCATACACAAGTATAACACCACCGTGTTAAGCTTGCCATACCATCTTGCGCTTTTAACCTCGCCCTTGCGCATAGCAAGATAACCTAAAAGCAGCATAACCCCCTCTTTTACGACAAATAAGGCTACAAGCACACGAACTAACGCGTATCTTATTGCTAAACATACCGCCACTGCAAGCTGTGTAAGTTTATCTGCAAGTGGGTCAAGCGCTTTGCCAAGATTGGTTACACTGTGAAATTTACGCGCAATTTTTCCGTCAATTACGTCCGTCAATGCCGACAACGTTATAAGCCCCGGTGCAAAATAGTAAAAAGGCTCGGGCGAAAAGAAAGCCCAAATAATAAATGGGATTAAAAAAATCCTCACCAAACAAAGCAGATTGGGAATGGTAAACATCTGCTCTTTGGAAAACATCTTTTTTGTTATCTCTTTTACCTGACTTTTTTCCATTTTTCCTCCTTTTTGAGTGGCAATGCGCGGCAACCGTTATAACCAGCACGTTTGCAACCATTATTGCTGCCACTTCGGCAACAGTTATAGCCACCGCTTCGACAACAGTTATAGCCGCCACGCAAGTTAATTGTAAAAATTAACCTTGACAAAAACCGCTGAACTTCGTATACACACGTAAAATAATTGTCAATAAATAAGCTGGACAGAAATTAGTGGCTATTATAAGCTAAACTACTCGCTAATGTCGCCCACTATTTGCAAATCTAAAATATCGCTAAACGGTATATCGGTTTTGATTACCGTCAAATGTTTCATCGTTAAGTCTATGCGGCTTAAAACGCCCTCTAAGCTAGCGTAACCGTCCGTTTGGTAATAGGTTGCCCTAACTATACTGCCCTTTTTTAAGGTTGAAACGGTGTTAGACAGCTCCGCCGCCTTTTCCTCGGTAAGTTCTTTGCGGGGACAAATTATCTTTTCCTTTTCCTTAACCAATTTGTCAAAGCCGCGTAACGACGCAAAGGGGGCAAACTGTTTTGCGCGCTCTAAAAGGGACATTTTAGTCCTTTTCTTCTCCACCGTTATGCCCTCCTATCATCTTGTTGCGCTCCCTTGCAGTTGCTCGCGGTTGATAACTGGTGCCTTTCATCAAAGAGTTTTTGCCGTAACGCTTTTTTATGTTGACGACCGTTTCCAAAAGCTTGTGTTCCTTTTCTTCTTGCTTAACGTCGGTAAAAAGGTCGTAGGTGGAGTATGCCTCGTCCATAAGGTTGTTTAGCCCCACGTTAACCTTTCGTATGCCGGCAGATTTATCTACGGTCTTATCGTAAAGACGCTCGAATTGCTCGTAAATTTTATGGAATGAATTTGTTGCAACACCTATTTTGATGCTGCCGCCTGTATGCTTTTTCTCTCGCTCGGCATAGCCGATTGAAAGGGAAATGCCATCACACACCAAGCCCTTATCAACAAGTTCTAAAACAAGCTGGTCGACCATCTCTCTTAAAATTATTCGCGCATCGGTATAGCTATAATCGCTAAATAACACTTGCCCGTGAGAAATGGAACTGCTTTTTGTTTTGTATGATTGTATATCCTTTATAGTGCAAGGCTCTATGCCTTTTGAGTGGTCAATTAATAGTTCTGCATTTATACCAAATTCTCTATATAGTAGTTCCTCAGGTGCGGTTGCTACGCCGTAAAGGTCGTGTATGCCGTATTTTGCAAGACGCTTTGCTATTCCCGGACCTACGTTCCATACGTCAGTAATAGGTCTATGGTGCCAAATGGTTTTTTTGAAAAGGTCCTCGTCTAAATAGCCCATAAAGTCCTTGGAATGCTTTGCCGTGATATCCAGCGCAACCTTTGCTAAAAAAAGGTTGGTTCCAATGCCGACGGTAGCCCTTATGCCCGTTTGACGAAAAACTTCGTCAATAAGCATTTTGCTTAAAGCGACGGGCTGCATACCATAAAGCTTTTCGTAGTCTTTTAAGTCGATAAAGCACTCGTCAACAGAATAGACGTGGATATCCTCTGGGCTAATATACCTTAGATATATGGAATAAATCTCGGCAGACTTGTCCATATAAAGTTTCATCCTTGGTTTTGCAACGATATAGTTTATACCATCGGGAATTTCGTAAATACGGCAGCGATTTTTAACGCCAAGCGCCTTCATCGCGGGGCTAACCGCAAGACAAATTGTGCCTTTGCTTCTATCGGGGTCTGCCACAACTAAGTTAGCTTTAAACGGGTCAAGACCGCGGTCAACACACTCTACCGACGCGTAAAAGCTTTTTAAGTCAATGCAGCAATACAACCCAATTTCCCCCCCCATTTTATAGCCTATAAAAGCCTCTTGTTAAACAGTTTACATAGTAAGACTACCCATATAATAATATTTTAACACAGCAAATATTTTATGTCTAGTCGATTTTTGTAAATATAATGTAAAAACAAGCCCTTTTGGGTGCATATCTTGTGGTATATTAAACAAAACAAAAAATAAAAAAGGGGCGCAAAGCCACATTGCTTTGCGCCCATAATTTTATCAATTTTTGCTTTTCTTAACCTTTTTAATATTTTACGCTATATAAAATATCCTCGTATGAGGGGAAGGGGTGGAATTCCTTGCCAGTAATAAGCTCCATACGGTCAACAACTCCTCTCAACTCTTCCATATCGGCAAGCAAGGTATTTTTGCAATACTTTGCCTTTGTAATGTTTTTATGCCCCGTGTTGTATTCTTCAAGGTCGGTTGAAAGCCTTGCTACTAAACTGGAAAATTCCTTAGACAGTGCCGACAACTCGGTCAAAACACCCTTTTCTAAGCTAACGTCTAACTCACCAACGTTCATTTTACTCATTAGCCCGTTTGCCAAAAAGGTTTCATACGCAACAACCGCAGGGGTAATCTGCTTCCTTGCAATATCGAGTGCCGTAAGTGCCTCAATATGAATTATATTTGCGTAGTTTTCTAGCAAAATTTCCATACGGGAATGAATTTCGCTACGTGAAAGTATTTTGTGCTTAGCAAAAAGCTTAACGTTCTTTTCAGCCGTATAATGCGGAAGGGCATCAACTGTGGTTTTAAGATTTAAAAGACCTCTGCGTTTTGCCTCTCTGCGCCAGCTGTCTGCATAGTTGTTTCCGCTAAAAATTATGCGCTTATGCTCGTTATACGTTCTTTTAAGCAAGCCGTCAAGCGCCTCGTTAAAGTCCTCTGCCTTTTCAAGCTCGTCAGCAAAAAGTGAAAGTTCCTCTGCAACGATTGAGTTCAAAATAAAGTTGGGGCAAGCAATGTTTGCCGATGAGCCAACCATACGGAATTCAAACTTGTTGCCGGTAAAAGCAAATGGCGAGGTGCGGTTTCTATCCGTGCTATCCTTAGGAATAGGCGGCAATGCCGAAACGCCGATTTTAAGCTCTTCCTTTGCCCTACCGCTATATTCTTTACCAGCGGCAAGTGCTTCTAAAATACTTTCAAGCTCTTCGCCAAGATATATGGAAATAATCGCCGGCGGAGCTTCTGCTGCGCCAAGACGGTGGTCGTTACCTGCCGTTGCAACTGAAATACGCAAAAGGTCCTGATATTCGTCAACCGCTTTGATTACCGCAAGCAAGAAAAGTAAAAAACGCGCGTTGGTTGCGGGGGTTTTGCCGGGGTCTAAAAGATTTTCACCCGAGTCGGTGGACAACGACCAGTTGTTGTGCTTACCGCTACCGCTGACAGACTTAAAGGGCTTTTCATGAAGCAAACATACTAAGCCGTGTCTGTTTGCAACACTTTTCATAATTTCCATAGTCAGCTGGTTCTGGTCGGAAGTTATGTTTGCCGAAGCAAATATACACGCAAGCTCGTGCTGAGCGGGCGCAACCTCGTTATGCTTGGTTTTTGCGTAAACGCCAAATTTCCAAAGCTCCTCGTCAAGCTCCTTCATAAAAGCCGAAACGCGCGACTTGATTGCACCATAGTAATGGTCTTCAAGTTCCTGTCCCTTTGCAGGGCGCGCACCAAATAGCGTTCTGCCACAGTAAATAAGGTCCAAACGTTTTTCGTAAACCGATTTGTCAATTAAAAAATATTCCTGCTCTGCACCGACGGTTGGCGTAACCTTTTTTGAGGTTGTGTCGCCAAAAAGCTTCAAAATTCTAAGTGCCTGCTTATTAAACGCATCCATAGAACGAAGCAAGGGGGTTTTTTTATCAAGAGCTTCACCACCATAAGAGCAAAAAGCCGTGGGGATATAAAGGCTGTTATCCTTAACAAACGCGTAAGAGGTGGGGTCCCAAGCGGTGTAGCCGCGTGCCTCAAAGGTTGCGCGAAGCCCCCCAGACGGAAAGCTTGAAGCATCGCTTTCGCCTTTAACAAGCGATTTTTCGTTAAATTTAAGTATAACCTCACTCTCGCCTGCCGGTTCGATAAAACTATCGTGCTTTTCGGCGGTGATGCCAGTCATCGGCTGGAACCAATGGGTAAAGTGTGTTGCACCCTTTTCTATTGCCCAAGTTTTCATTGCAGAGGCAACAGTTTTAGCATATTCGGTAGTAAGGGGTGTGCCATCAACGCGCGCACGACAAACTGCATCGTAAGCCGCCTTTGGCAAACGCTCCTTCATAACCTTGTCGTTAAAGACCATTGTGCCGAATAACTCGGGAATTTCGTGAGCCTTCATTAGTTTCTCCTTTTTATCTAGACCGCTTTATCTAGACCGCTTTATCTAGACCGCCGCGTAAACGGCAAATATTATGTCAAAAATCTGTCTATATATCCGTTTATATAACTAAGTAATAGAATTTTAACATTACCTATATGCCCTTGTCAATCTTTTTTACATAAAAAATTTTTGTATTTTTCAATTTTGACGGGGTATTTTTGAGTTTTAAGGGGGTGTTTTTTGATTTTGAGGGGTTATTTTTTGATTTTGAGGGGGTATTTTTGAATTTTGGTATTTTTCCGCTTTTGATAATTTGCAATGACTAACTAGTGCGTTTTTGCAAAAATTTTGCGCCAATCTATACATTTTACCTATTTAAAACTTATTGCTTAAAAAATTTTATGCATTTTTATTAGAAAACTTTATTTAGATTATCGACAGAACCCGACCTTTTGTGTTAAAATATATAAAAATAAATTGCCTAAGATTTTTGGAGGTTATAATATGCAATCAAACGTCCGTCCCGAAGATATGCAACGCATCACTACCGTTGAGCTTGCAAATGCTTTTATTGATGAACAAGTTAAAGAAATCCGCGCACAAGTGGGCGACAAAAAGGTTCTGCTTGCACTTTCTGGCGGCGTAGACAGCTCGGTTGTAGCCGCACTTTTGATTAAAGCTATTGGCAAGCAGCTTGTTAACGTGCACGTTAACCACGGTTTGCTCCGTAAAGGCGAGCCCGAACAGGTTGTTGAAGTGTTCCGCAACCAAATGGATGCAAACCTTGTTTACGTAGATGCGGTTGACCGTTTTCTTGATAAACTTGCTGGCGTAGCCGACCCCGAAACAAAAAGAAAAATTATTGGTGGCGAGTTTATAAGAGTTTTTGAAGAAGAAGCTAGAAAGCTTGAAGGCATTAAATTTCTTGCACAAGGCACCATTTACCCCGACATTTTGGAAAGCGATGGCGTAAAAGCCCACCACAACGTAGGCGGTTTGCCTGAGGATTTGCAATTTGAGCTTGTTGAACCCATTAAGCTTTTGTATAAAGACGAAGTTCGCGTTGTTGGCAAAGCTTTGGGCTTGCCCGACAATATGGTTTTCCGTCAACCCTTCCCCGGCCCCGGTCTTGGCGTTAGATGCCTTGGTGCAATCACCCGCGACCGTTTAGAAGCCGTCCGTGAAAGCGACGCTATTTTGCGTGAAGAATTTGCTAAAAACGGCTTAGAGGGCAAGGTTTGGCAGTATTTTACCGCTATCCCCGACTTTAAGTCTGTTGGCGTAAAGGACGACAAGCGTTACGAGGGCTGGCCTGTAATCTTACGTGCAGTAAACACCACCGATGCAGTAACCGCTACCGTTGAGGACGTTCCTTTTGCAGTATTGCAGCATATCACTGCAAGAATTTTAAGCGAAGTAAAGGGTGTAAACCGCGTGCTTTACGACCTCTCTCCCAAGCCCGTTGCTACAATCGAGTGGGAATAAGAAAAGAAAGTAAATTAAAAAGAAAACTAAAAAAGACTAACGAAAATTCGTTAGTCTTTTATTTTTTATATTGTCAAAACGTTATAATATCAAATAATATCGAACGCGCATATTTTTTATATTGGATATAAGCTATATAATCAACGCGCATATCTTTTATTTTACACAATGACAACGAGCATATTTTTCACTATACCACGCGCTAATGAAACCCCATAAAAGCCGAGGGCTAGCCCTAATTATACATATTAATTATGATTAGCCGACACCTATTACAAAAGTTTTTGCCATTTATCAAACTCAAAACAAAGTGCTTCCTTACAATGAGCATCGCTCGATAAAACAAACTTTCCACCAACAGATTTTATATACTCTATTATATCCAAAGACGGATATGGATGCGATTGATAACCGCGATATATTACACCTGTATTTATTTCAAAAGGCTTGCCGCTTTTTACTAATTTATCCACCGCCTTTTTATAAGCGCATACATATCTAGGGTTAGTAGTATCAAAATACTTGTTTTCTCCGTTATATTTGGTAATTAAATCAAAGTGCCCGATAATATCGGCATTGGTAACTTCAATCACCCTTGCTACGTCTGCAAAATATGCCTCTGCCGCCGCCAAATAGTCGCCACCAAAAAGCTCTTTTACCCCTTTATGAAAGCGCTCCTCGCTATAATCAATGGGCATTTTTTTATCGCCCTTTGAAAAGTTGTGCACCGAGCCGATTAGATAGTCAAACGACTTGCTTGCCGGCTTAGAATAAATATCTTGCTCTAACCCGCACAAAACCTCTATTTTATCGCCATACTTTTGTTTAAGCGCATAAATCTCGTCAATAAACGCTTGCTCTTTTGATGGCGTTAGCGAGCAATCTTCTTCGCCCACCATATAAGAGTGAGCCAAAATTCCAAGCTTATTTATGCCCTTGTTAATTGCGGCAAGCACTAACTCTTCGGGCGAATTTTTTCCGTCGCAAAAGGTGCTGTGCACGTGCAAATCGGTTAAAATCATTTGGTCATTTTCTCCTGCTTAACCTTTTTGTCAATAACGTGGCGAGATGCAAGTTCTTTGTGTATGTCCTCTAACGATATGCCCATTTGTATCATCAAAACAAGGGTGTGATATGCAAGGTCGGCAATTTCGTAAATGGTTTCCTTTTTATCGTCGGCTTTGGCTGCAATAATAACTTCTGTGCACTCCTCGCCCACCTTTTTTAAGATTTTGTCAATGCCCTTTTCAAACAAGTAGGTGGTATAAGAGCCTTCCGTCTTTTCAATTTTTCTACCCTCGATAAGTTTAACAAGCCCAGACAAAGAAAATTCGTTTAACTCGTCATTTTGCCATACGGGGTTGAAAAAGCAGCTTTCCTCGCCAGTGTGGCACGCGGGGCCTTCCGGCTCAACTACTACAACAAGCGCATCGTTATCGCAGTCGGCAGTAATTGATACCACCTTTTGATAGTTTCCGCTTGTTTCACCTTTAAGCCAAAGTTCTTGTCTTGACCTGCTGTAAAAGCAAGTCAACTTTTTTTCCATAGTGATTTTAAGGCTTTTCTTATTCATATAAGCAAGGGTTAAAACCTTTTTGCTGATTGCGTCTACTACTATTGCGGGGATTAAGCCCTTTTCGTCAAATTTAAGCTGTTCGATATTTAACATTTTATTACCTCGATTTATTTGCTATAAAATAAACTATTAAAGCCTTACGGGTATTCCGTTTGCTTGCAATACTTTTTTAAGTTCGTTAATTTTTACTTCGCCAAAATGAAAGATTGAGGCGGCAAGCCCTGCGTCTACTTTTGGCATGCTTTTAAATAGCTCTACAAAGTCCTCTGCATTGCCTGCACCGCCCGATGCTATTACAGGAACGGAAACTATATCACAAACGGCTTTAAGCATTCGCAAATCAAAGCCGCCCTTAACGCCGTCCGTGTCGATAGAGTTAAGCACAATTTCGCCTGCACCGTTGTCCACGCCCCTTTTTATCCACTCTAACGCGTCCATACCCGTGTTTTCGCGTCCGCCCTTAGCAAACACCCTAAACACACCGTCCACGCGCTTTACGTCGGCAGATAACACTACGCATTGGTCGCCATAACGTTTTGCCGCTTGATAAATAAGGTCGGGGTTTTTGATTGCGCCAGAGTTTACGCTAACCTTGTCGGCACCGCACTTTAAAACCCTATCGAAATCATTTAGCGTGTTTATGCCACCGCCAACCGTTAGTGGAATAAAGATAGTGCTTGCAACCTCTTTTAATATGTCGGTAAAAAGGGCGCGGTCCTCGCTTGATGCGGTTATATCGTAAAAAACCAATTCGTCAGCGCCGTTGTCGCTGTAATATTTGCCTAGTTCTACCGGCGAGGAAACGTCCGCAAGACCTTGAAAGTTTACTCCCTTTACTACCCTGCCGTTTTTAACGTCTAAGCAAGGGATTATTCGTTTAGTTATCATTTGCCACCTCGATTGCCTCTCTAAGCGATATGGCGCGCGTATAGTATGCTTTGCCAATAATCGCACCATACAAATTATTGTCGGCAAGAATTTTAATGCCTTCAATGTCGGACACGCCGCCAGAGGCGATTATGTCCATTGATAACTCTAAATTAAGCCTTTTATACAAATCGTAGTTTGCGCCTTGCATTGCGCCGTCCTTAGAAATATCGGTGCAAATAACCGTTTTAACACCGATTGACTGCAAATATTTGCAAAACTCAAATGCGTCAAGCTGAGATTTTTCCGTCCAGCCCTTTATAGCAACCACGCCGTCCTTTATATCAACGCCAACGGCAATTTTGTCGCCATAACACGCGACGGCTTCTTTTAAAAATTCACTGTCGGTTACTGCTGCCGTGCCTAGTATAACGCGATTAACCCCTGCCGTAACGTATTTTTCTATAACCGCCATACTCCTAATGCCGCCGCCCACCTCAACAAACATATCGGTTGCGGATACAAGTTTTTTTATTGTTTCTAGATTGGGGGTATCGCCCGTTTTTGCACCTTCTAAGTCAACTACGTGCATATATTTTGCACCCTGCGCCTTAAAGTCTAGGGCAATTTCTACGGGGTTATCGCTATACACCGTCATTGCGTTGTAATCACCCTTATATAAACGAACGGCTTTGCCACCGAATAAATCTATTGCAGGAAAAATTTTCATTTTGTTTCCTCTTTTTTGCAACCGGTCTTGCAATTAACTTCACAAAAAGCGCGCAAGATGTTAAGTCCAACGTTGCCGCTTTTTTCGGGGTGGAATTGACAGCCGTAAACGTTATTTGAGGCAACGGCTGCGGTAAGCGGGGCACCATATTCAGCCGTGGCAATTATACTATCGCTACACTTTGCACCGTAAAAGGAGTGGACAAAATAAACGTGGTCACCCTCGTTAATATACTTAAATAAGCCGCTCTTTTTTTCGCCGAAAGTTAAAGCATTCCAGCCAATATGCGGAATTTTATAATCGTTTGGAATAACCTCTTTTATAGGGCGGATTTCGCCTTTAATAAGGCCTAACCCCTTATGCTCGCCGTATTCGTAGCTTTTTTCAAAAAGAAGTTGCATACCAAGGCAAATCCCAAGGACGGGAACCCCACTTTTTGCCCTTTCAACAATAAGGTCGGCAAGCCCTGACGAAAAAAGTTTATCTGCTGCGTCGCCAAACGCGCCAACACCGGGGAGAATTATTTTATCCGCCTTTTTAATAATCTCTTTATCGCCACTAGTAACAACCTCAACACCAATTTGCTTAAAAGAACTAGTCAAGGAAAAGAGGTTGCCTACACCGTAGTCTACAATTACAACCATTAAAGCACTCCTTTGGTAGAGGGGATTTCGTCGCCCAGTTCCTTGTTTATGGCAACGGCTGCTTTTAAGCTGCGTGCAACCGACTTAAAGGCACCCTCTAAAATGTGGTGGGTGTTTTTGCCGGCAAGCTGGCTGACGTGCAAATTTACGCCTGCATTTGAGGTAAAGGCAATAAAAAACTCCTCAACGAGTTCTACGTCAAAATCGCCAACTCTTTTTGCTCTGGGGGTAAGGCCGTATGCAAGAAAGCTTCTGCCCGAAAAGTCTACTGCTGAAAGAATAAGAGCTTCGTCCATAGGAAGAATGGTGTCGCCATAGCGGTTGATGCCCTTTTTATCGCCAAGTGCTTTTTTGAAGGCTTGACCTAAGCAAATGCCAATATCTTCTACGGTGTGGTGATAATCTACTTCAACGTCGCCATTACAAGAAAGGGTAAGGTCAAACCTGCCGTGCTTTGCAAATAGGGTAAGCATGTGGTCCAAAAAACCACAACCACTGTTTATGATGGACTCTCCCTTGCCGTCAAGGTTAATCTTTAATTTTATATCCGTTTCTTTGGTTTTTCTAATGATTTCAGCCTCTCTCATAGCGATTCCTCCAAAATGTTTTTTATAGTATCAATAAGCGTTTGCATTTCTTCTTTGCTGCCTACGGTAATTCTTACGTAGTCACAAATTTTAGCCTTATCGAAGTGACGCACAAGCACGGCTTTTTCTTTTAGTTTTAAGTAAAGCTCTTTTCCGCCAATTTTATCGTGCTTAGCAAAAATAAAGTTTGCCTTAGAATCTGTCATCGTAAAGCCCATTTGCTTTAACGCGCTTACGGTGTATTGTCTATTTTTAATAATTTTTTCACAGTTGCTTTCAAAATACTCTTTATCAAGTATTGCGCCAAGCCCTGCCGCCGCCGTCATACGATTTACGTTATAAGGGTTGGTAGAATACTTAATGCGCATTAAGTCGTTGATAATCGCCTCATTCGCCACACCAAAACCTAGCCTTGCGCCTGCCATAGAGCGCGATTTAGAAAAGGTTTGGGTAACAAGCAGATTGTCGTATTTTTTTATAAGCGGTATGCAACTTTCAGCACCAAAGTCCACGTAAGCCTCGTCAACGACAACCACGCGGTTCTTATTTGCCGCAACAATTTTTTCAATATCGCTTTTGCTTAGTGCAATACCTGTGGGGGCATTGGGGTTTGCAATAAAAATTGTTCCCTTTGCGCTAATATAATCTTCAATGTTTATGGTAAAGTCGCTATTAAGCGGTATTTCCTTTTTAGGAAGATTGTTTATATCGGCAAAAACACTGTAAAAGCCATAGCTGATTTCGGGGTAAACTGCGGGGGTAGTTGGGTCGCAATATGCCATAAACGCAAAGTTTAACACCTCGTCAGAGCCGTTGGTTAAAATAACGTTTTCCTCAGCTACGCCTAAGTCACAAGCAAGTGCTTTTAATAAGTCCTTACAGTCGGGGTCGGGGTAAAGCTTTAATTTTTCAGCCTGCTCTGTTGCAAGTGCTATTGCCTTGTTTGAGGGCGGAAAGGGCGATTCGTTGGTGTTAAGCTTAACGTATTCCCTTTCTTTCGGCTGCTCGCCCGGAACGTAAGGTTTAAGGTTTTGATATTTTTCGGTCAAAAATTTACTCATATCAATCTCAGTCCTCAATTCTACTTACAGCACTTTTTGCGTGCGCTGTTAAGCCCTCTTTTTTTGCAAAATATTCTACGTCCTTGCAAACTTCTTTTAACGAGTTAGCATCATAGTAAATATATTGCGTCTTTTTAATAAAATCGTCCACCGATAAGGGACTAGAAAATCTTGCCGTGCCACTAGTCGGTAGGGTGTGGTTTGTGCCTGCGTAGTAGTCGCCCAAAGCTTCTGGACAATATTTACCTAAAAATACCGAGCCTGCGTGCTTGATTTTGTCAAGATATTTAAACGGCTCGTCTACGCAAATTTCCAAATGCTCTGGCGCAATGCCGTTGGCAATTTCAACCGCCGCAGCAATGCTGTCCGTTATGATTATTTTGCCGTTTGCATCTATTGATGCCCTTGCAATTTCACTCCTTTCAAGCAAAGGAATTTGACGTTCAATCTCTTTTGATACTGCAATAGCAAGGTCTGCGCTGTCGGTAACCAAAACCGCGCTTGCAAGCTTATCGTGTTCTGCTTGCGATAAAAGGTCGGCTGCAACGTCCTTTGCCCTATTGGTGCCGTCTGCGATAATCATAATTTCGCTGGGGCCTGCAATCATATCAATTGAAACAAGTCCAAAAACCTGCCTTTTTGCTTCGGCAACAAAAGCATTGCCTGGCCCTACGATTTTGTCCACCTTAGGAATAGTTTCGGTGCCGTAAGCAAGGGCGGCAATTGCTTGCGCGCCACCAACTTTATAAATTTCACTAACACCTGCAACAGATGCGGCAGCCAAAATTACGGGGTTGATTTTTCCATCTTTATCGGGCGGGGTAACCATAACAACCCTTTGGCAGCCCGCAACTACCGCGGGGATAGCGTCCATTAAAACGGTTGAGGGATATGCCGCTGTGCCGCCCGGCACGTAAATACCTGCACGTTCTATGGGGATTATCTTTTGACCGACAATAATTCCGCTTGATTTTTTAAGCTCAAAGCCATCTCTTTTTTGCTTTTCGTGAAAATCACGGATATTTTTTGCCGCTTTTTGTAAAATAGCAATAAACTCTGGCTCTACGCTTTTTACAGCCTCTTTAATTTCGTCATTTGACACGCGAAGACTGTCAATCTTTGTTTTGTCAAACTTTTCAGTATACCCTTTAAGCGCAGCATCACCTTGCGTTTTAACCGTTTGAATAATATCGGCAACAATTTTCCTTACGTCAGGTTTTTCGTAAACCGCTGAGAAAATTTCCTGACGGTTTTCTAATTTATCGTTAATAATTTTAATCATATTTTTTAATTATATTTGCTTAGAAAGCTTTTGACTTACTTCTTCAATCTCTTCACACTTAAACTTAAAGCTGCTTTTGTTTGCAATAAGTCTTGCGCTGATGTCAACAAACTTTTCAACTACCTCTAAATTGTTTTCTTTTAAAGTAGAGCCCGTTTCTACAATGTCTACAATAACGTCCGAAAGCCCTAAAATTGGTGCAAGCTCTATTGAGCCGTTAAGGTGAACTATATCTATATCGCGGCCAACGGAAGCATAATGCTTTTTCGCAATGTTGGTAAACTTGGTGGCAACGGTAAGGGTGCGCGTTCTGTCGTCTACAAAGCCCTTCTTTGCCGCAACAGCCATACTGCATTTGCCCATTTTTAAGTCTAGCAACTCGTATACGTCCGGTTTATATTCAAGTAAAATGTCCTTTCCTGCAACGCCAATATCCGCTGCGCCGCGCTCTACGTAAATGGCTACGTCTGAGGGTTTTACCCAAAAAAATCTTACGCCCTTTTCGGCATTTTCAAATATGAGTTTACGGTTGTTTTCTTTAATAGACGGGCAATCAAAGCCGGCCTTTTCAAACATATCGTAAACCTTTTCACCAAGCCTGCCCTTTGGTAAAGCCACGTTTAAAATTGAACTCACTTTGTTTCTCCTTTATAGCCTTATAATCTCTTTATAACGAATTGATGAAGGTATTTTCTTTTCACACAAAACGCTGTTGCCTTTTTCAACTAATTCATATGCCTTTTTAAGCGCCTCTTTTTTGTCAGCATCGCCATACTCGATAGCAATGTCCACGTCAAACTCTTTTGTTTTGCCGTTTAACTTT
>JAZSKW010000003.1:0-1987 GCA_045535015.1 Christensenellaceae bacterium | reverse complement strand
TTTCAACTTCAAAAGATGCCTCTTAAAGTATTATGGGGTATTAGTACCAATTTCTCAGTGTTATCCCCCTGTTAAAGGTAGGTTGCATACGCGTTACGCACCCGTGCGCCGGTCGCCGTCAAATCCGTATTGCTACTTCATCACGCTGCCCCTCGACTTGCATGTGTTAAGCCTGCCGCTAGCGTTCATCCTGAGCCAGGATCAAACTCTCCATTGTAAAAAATTAAAATGTTTTGTTAGAGTCCTGACTGTTTCATTTTCCTAAAAGGAAATTGACAGATAAATACTACACTTTTCTCTCAATATGTAAAAACCAGTAAATCAAAGAACCGTTTTTAATCCACTTTCGAGCTCTCAATTTTTGAGGCGGGAAAGTGGTGCAAAGGTAAGGCAAATTTTTTGAACCACCAAATTTTTTGGAAACTTTTTTTCAAAAAACTTTTTCTAAGAACCTTTGTTGCTCATCGCCGTTTTAGAGGCGAAAGCGGGTGCAAAGATAAGTCATCTTTTTGAAACCACCAAATTTTTTGGAAACTTTTTTCAAAAAATTATTTCTAAGAACCTCTGCTACTCTCTTGAGGTGTTGTTCATCTCTCGATTGCGGGTGCAAAGGTAGCGCTTTATTTTTATTCTCCAAACATTTTGTGAACTTTTTTTGCACCGTTTTTAGCCCACTCTATTTAATACTCAATATATCAATATGTTACATCGAATAAAAATTTTCGTTTCACAAAACTCCTTTATAATATATATAAATATAGGTATAGGAATATGGTTTTTATCGCACTGTCTTAGCCTCAAGTACAACAAATCTTGGGAAGAGGATATTATTCTCGATATGGATATGCTCAAAAAGTGAATCCATAAACTCCTCAAGCTCCGCCAACATCAGTCGATAGCTTGCACAAGCATCTGCTGGAACTTCGAAATTATTCATCAACTTTTGTATAAATTTATAGCGCACACCCTCATCATAGTGCTCGTGGTGCATCTGCCTGATGGGGTTAGCCACCGTGCCGCAGTGCATCTGCTGCATCGTAGCACCTCGCATATTTGCATCAAAAAGTTCGTAACAGTAGGGAAACAAAACACGCTCCTCCTTCAAAAGATGATTCTCCAGATCGTCGAGTGATAGGCGAAGGTGGTCGATAAGTTCATAGAGTTCGGGGTGTCGCTCACCGTGAGCTGCCGCCACCTTCTCAACTAAGGCGAGAAGCTCCGGGCCCTTGGTGCGGATACCGCGATGGTGAATCTTGAGCACATAGTCGATAAGCAGGTCTGTGGGCCAACTATCGAAGGGTATAGAGTAGCCCTCCGTAGCAGGTGCGCTGAGAGCCTCGACTACCCTATCGATATCGACACCCGCCATACGGCAAGCCTCGGCGAGCGTGGTGTTACCACCACAGCAGAAGTCGATGCCGAAATATTTGAATATACGCGCCGTTGCAAAGTCCTGATTTACAATTGATGCCACGGTGCATTGAGCGATAGAATTTTTTACTGACATATATTTTTGGTTTTTATTATTATCTTTTTCGTCTGCAAAGATAGTACAAAAACCAAAGCTGTCAAATCGGAAATTTTGATGCACGGATAAGGGGAAGCTATAAGAGCGAAAAGAGTTGTTAGTTGGTAGTTGGTAGTTGTTAGAGTTGCGCTCGTAACGAGCGCAAATATTTTTTAAGACCATTAGGACTTTAAGACCGTAAGACCTTACGAGGTCGGATATCAAAAAAGTCCTACTCATCTTATGGTCTTACTCGTCTTACTTGTCCTAAAAACAACTAACAACTAACAACTAACAACTAATATCCTTTGCTTATTTCGCTGATTTTTACTATCTTTGTGCTATAATGGAGAGTGTGTCGAAACTCGCAGAGCGTATGGGCGGAATTAGAGAGTATATAGTTTATGCGTTGGGCAGCCGGAGGGCAATATCGCGGTGCGGTTGGCTGGTTGCTATGGTAGTATGTGTGGTCGTGGCGGT
>JAZSKW010000018.1:0-107106 GCA_045535015.1 Christensenellaceae bacterium | reverse complement strand
AACCTTTCATTTTAGTTTTATTAGTCTATTTGCTCTTTGCCTTAATGTACTAATTAAAGTCTTCTCGAGATATATCGTCTATATCTCTCTTTTCTCTATGCAGTTGTCAATCTACGTTCATTCGCATCGGCGATTGGGTGAGTTTTTGCATCTAAAACTACTCACAAAAATTGCGCTATCCAAAGCGATAGCCTAACTATATTATCATTTATGCAATTTTAAGTCAAGCGATTACAACAACTTTTTTTGATTTTTTTACACTTTTTTTAAAGCAAAATATTTCAGTAATAAACTAACAAAAAAGTTGATTTTACTGGCAGTTTTTATTCTATTTAGTGCTTTTTTCTTAAAGTTAATATTTTAATCGATAGAATAAAAACAAATTTACAAATAAGCAATCTTTTACAATCAAATTGTTTTTATTTTTATTGCGTTTTATTGCGTAAAAATTTTTATCGTGATACAATATAATTAAAGGTAGGTATTACTATGGAAAAAAACGTTATAAAATCTCAATGCACAGAGGCTATAAAGGAGCTTTTGGAAGTAGCAAAGCTTAAAAAGGGCGACATACTTGTTGTGGGATGTTCTACAAGCGAGGTAGTTGGCTCTAAAATAGGCACTAACTCTGACATAGACGTAGCGGCGGAAATTTTTGAGGGGCTTTATACGCCCTTAAAGAAAAAAGGCATATATCTTGCTATACAATGTTGCGAACACTTAAACCGTGCGGTAATTGTTGAGCGCGAGGCTGTGCCCTTTGCCGAGCCTGTAAACGTTGTTCCCCAAAAGAAAGCTGGTGGCTCGCTTGCGACCATTGCTTACTCTAAATTTTCAAACCCCGTTGCCGTTGAGGAAATTAAAGCGGACGCAGGCATTGATATTGGCTCTACACTAATTGGAATGCACTTGAAAAAGGTTGCCGTGCCCGTTCGTCTTTCCTTTAATAAAATTGGCGAAGCTTATATAGTTTGTGCGAGGGTTCGCCCCAAATTTATTGGCGGAGTTAGGGCCGTGTATAACCAAGATTTACTATAATATTTATTGCTTTATCAAAATTCATTTTTTTATTATAATATTATATAATGTATTATGTAAGAATATAATAAACGTAAACGGTTTGGTTAATAGGTTTAATGAAGTGCCGCCCCAAGATTTAGCTTGGGGCGGTTTTATATTAAAATATTTGACAATAAACGTCAGCCTGTGATATAATAACCAAAATTTATTTTTGCAAAAAGGGACAAAATTATGGAAAATGCAAAAAAACAAGAACTTTGGCGCTCGTTAAAATTCGTGCTGTTTTCTATGAGCGCAGGTGTGATTCAATATGGAAGCTACACAATCTTTAACGAGGTTTGCGGTTTTAGAGGATTAAACCTTACGTGGTTGTCGCATCTAATTTCTCTCATCTTATCAGTAGTATGGAACTTTACCTTTAACCGTAAGTTCACCTTTAAGTCAGCCACTAACGTGCCTGTTGCAATGCTTAAAGTTGCTGCTTATTATGCAGTGTTTACGCCCTTGTCGCTCGGGTGGACTTATCTATTTGCCGATGTTCTCTTTCCTAAAAACGCGCTTGTCGCAAACGTGGTAGAAGTTCTTACGATGCTTATCAATATGGGAACGGAATTTTTAGTGCAGAGATTTTGGGTTTTCGGCAACAGTATTGATACCGCAAACAAAGCGAAAGAAAAGGATGCTGAATAATTTTAGTTGCACTTCTTTATACCTTGAATAGCCGCAAAATTAAAATAACTAAAAAACAAACAACTAATTAGTAAAAATTTTAATTAAATAAACTATACCCCCCGCTATCTGTGATAGCGGGGGGTATGTTTTTATTAAATCATATTTTTTGGAGTTAAACCGATTTTTCTTATTGCTGGAAAAAAGGTTTTATTATTCGTTAACTTAATACTTTGTTGTGGGGCTAAATCACATTGAATAGGCTTAAACGTTGCCCTGTGCTTTCATAGCTTCGGCAACCTTTAAGAAACCTGCAATGTTTGCACCAAACATATAGTTGCCGGCAATGCCGTATTCCTTTGCAGCTTGGTCACACGCTTTGAAGATGGATTTCATAATATCTTTTAATCTTTCGTCAACTTCTTCAAACGACCAAGAAAGTTTGATTGCGTTTTGGCTCATTTCTAAACCGCTGGTCGCAACACCGCCTGCGTTTGCAGCCTTTGCGGGACCGTAAAGCATACCGTTTGCAAGATATACGTCGATAGCTTCTGGTGTGGAAGGCATATTTGCGCCTTCCGCAACCACCTTGCAACCATTTTTAGCAAGCTGACGCGCGCTTTTTTCATCAATTTCGTTTTGTGTTGCGCAAGGAAGTGCAATATCGCAAGGGATTGTCCAAATACCATTGCAGCCTTCGTGATATACAGCCTCGGGATGAACGGTGAGGTATTCTTTAATTCTCTTTCTTTCAACCTCTTTCAATCTCTTTACAAGCGCAAGGTCAATACCATTTTTATCGTATATATAACCGTTGCTGTCAGACATGGCAACAACTTTTGCACCAAACTCGGTAGCCTTTTGGCAAGCGTAAATAGCAACGTTGCCAGAGCCTGATACGAGAACGATTTTATCCTTAAAGGAAAGTCCGTTTGCTTCTAACATTTCCTTAGTGAAGTAGCAAAGACCATAACCTGTTGCCTCAGTTCTTGCAAGCGAGCCACCATAGCTGATGCCCTTGCCAGTAAGAATACCAACCCACTCGTTACGTATTCTCTTATACTGACCAAACATATAGCCGACTTCCCTTGCGCCTACGCCAATGTCGCCTGCGGGAACGTCGATATCAGCACCGATATGACGGCAAAGCTCTGTCATAAAGCTTTGGCAAAAACGCATAATTTCACCATCCGACTTGCCGCGAGGGTCAAAGTCCGAACCACCCTTGCCGCCGCCCATTGACAGCGTGGTAAGACTGTTTTTGAAGGTCTGTTCAAAAGCAAGGAATTTGATTATGCTAAGGTTAACTGAGGGATGGAAACGAACGCCACCCTTATAAGGACCGATTGCAGAGTTAAACTGCACTCTAAAACCACGGTTTACTTGCACCTTGCCATTGTCATCCGTCCAGGGCACTCTAAAAATAATCTGTCTTTCGGGTTCGACAATTCTTTCAAGCACGCCAGCTTCAACAAGGTCGGGGCGTTTTTTAATAACCGGCTCTAACGAAGCAAATACTTCGGTAACCGCTTGTATAAATTCATGTTCATTAGGATTTCTATTCTTGGTTCTTTGCAAAAGGTCAAGCAAATACTCGTTTCTAACTACCATAATACTACTCTCCAAGTTTAAGATATATTTATTTTACCACAAATTAAACAAAATGTATAACATTTTTTTATTACGATTAATTATATTTTATATTATTTAGGGTTATATAGCAACAAAAAAAGCCGCATCTAAGCAAAAATAGGGTAAAAAAGACTAAAATATAATAATATATGCAATAGAAATAAAAGTTGAAAAAAACATAAAATCATAATAAAAAAGCCCCTATTGGAGCTTTTTTGACTTTGTATTTTTATCGTGTTTATTTGTTTATTTACTGCGTTTCATTGTTTGATTTGTTTATTTTAATTAATGCCAAGCCTTCTTAATGCAGTTTGGCATTATTTATTGAGATTAAAAACACCGCTGCAAGTCAACAAACACGGCAAACAGCAAAAGTAGCACTATGCCTACACCGTGAATAATGCCCTCTACCCTGCGGTTGAGCGGTTTTTTGCGTATCCACTCGATTGCAGTAAACACCACGCGCGAGCCGTCGAGCGCGGGAATTGGCAAAAGGTTGAATATAGCAAGGTTTACACCGATAAAGGAGGCTATATTTAAAAGGTTTATAAACCCACCAAATTTTATTGCGTTTGCCGTTGTTGTAACGGTTGTAACGGTGCCACCTAGCGAGTTTATACCAAGCCTACCAGTAAGTAGCTGACCGAGAACGGTGAAAATGGAGCTACCCACCTTAAAGGAATATTCAAAACTTTTACCTATCGTGCCAAAAAAGCCGTATTTAACCGACGTGGAATACAGCCCGCCGTTGATAAGCTGACCATTTGCATCAGTGGAGTAAGAAATGCCGAGCGCGGAATATAAGGTCTTTTGGTCCTCAACGTTTTTAAAGTCGGTATCGGTGCGAAGCATTACCTTAATATCACAAAACTCGCTGCCGCGCTTGACGGTAAAGTTAACTATATCCCCTTGCTTTTTGCCGTCTATTGCATCCATTAGGTCGGTGGTGAGGTATATGCTTTTACCCTCTACCTTTATTATAATATCCTTTGACTGCAAGCTGTATTGCTGAGAGTATTCAGGGTTATCGTCTAAATATACAGGGACAAGTGCCGTTTGACCGTATGCGCCAAACATTATGATAATTATAAGCAGCGCCAATAAATAGTTCATAAGCGCGCCAGATATTAGCACAATTATCCTTTGCCATGGCTTTTTATTGTTAAACGCAGTGGGGTCGTCATCTTCCTCGTCCTCACCCTTAAAAGCGCAAAAGCCGCCGATTGGCAAAAGGCGGATGGAAAAGACCTCTCCGTTTTTCTTTACTTTTTTAAATATTTTTGGCCCCATACCTATCGCAAACTCGTTTATGCCGAAGCCGAAAATTTTGCCCGAAACGTAATGACCGAACTCGTGGACGGTAATCATTACCAATAAGACAAACACGGCAAGCAAAATATATCCTGCGTAGGTGGCAACCTCGCCAAAAGTTGTAAGTAAATTTAAGTGCATTTTATACCTATTATTTAAGTTGCGGTTAAAGAAACTCTTTAACCGCAAAATCATATCATTATAACCTAAATATTTGTGTATTCTATCCTAAGTATATGCCCCGAGCGGCAGACATATTCTTTTGCGGTTGTTTAAGGCTCAACCGCTATGACTTATTGCTAAAAAGTCTAAAATTATTTGCCGAATTTTTCTTCAACGGCAGCCCTTGCAAACGCATCGCAAGAAAATAGTTCTGCTTCGTCACTCTCAGCCTTGCCAGAGTATGCGTTAAGCGCGTGTTTAATACTGTCGTATATTCCGTAAAAGGAAATTTTATCTTGCAAGAAAAGTTTAACCGCCGCCTCGTTTGCGCCGTTAACTACCGCCGCATAATTTGCGCCTTTATTTACACCTTCAAGCACTAAGTCAAAGCAAGGGTATTTAGACTTGTCGACCTCCTCAAACGAAAGGCTTTTTAGTGCGGCAAAATCTAAGCCCTTTATACCCGTTGCATAGCGGTCTGGATAGGTTAGTGCCATTTGTATGGGGATTTCCATCGTGGGATAACTCATTTGCGCAAGGCAAGCACCATCCTCAAACTCTACCATAGAGTGAATTATACTCTCTCTATGAATTATTACGTCAATTTTAGATAGAGGTGCGCTATATAGCCATTTTGCTTCTACAACTTCAAACGCCTTATTAACAAGCGTTGCACAATCGACGGTTATTTTTGCACCCATATTCCAGTTGGGGTGCTTTAACGCGTCCTTTGCGCGCACGGATGCAAGTTGGTCTTTGCTCATATCGCGGAAAGCCCCGCCGCTTGCTGTTAAAATAAGTTTATTAAAGGGCTTGTTAAAGTCAAAATCAAGCGCTTGCCAAATTGCAGAGTGTTCACTATCTATCGGCACAATTTTTACGCCCGCTTGCTTTGCTTTTTGCATAACGAAAGTGCCGCCTACAACTAAACTTTCTTTGTTAGCAAGGGCTATGTTTTTGCCCTTTTTAATTGCGTCAAGCACGGCAATAAGCCCCTTAAAGCCAACCAATGCTATAACGACAACGTCAGCTTCGTCAATAATGGCCTCGGTAAAAGCGTTTTCGCCATAGCTGACGGCTTTACCCGTTTTAGATAAGCAATAGCGTGCGCCTTCTTCGGTAGCAACGGTGGCGTGGCTTGGCGAAAACTCGGCAAGCTGCTCGGCAAACAGTTTGTAATTACCGCCGGCTGCCATAGATACTATTTTAAATTTATCGGGGTGTCTACGAACAACGTTTAAGGTTTGACAACCTATCGAGCCCGTGCACCCTATCAGTGCAATTTTTTTCATTTTTTATATTTTTATACCATTTTTATATTAACGTTTTATAAATAAGCTTTTAAGCAAGTGCAAAAATAACAAACATTAGCACGCTAGCAAAGCTCATACCATCTATCCTATCCATAACGCCACCGTGCCCCGGCATTATTTTGCCCATATCCTTTATGCCAACGCGGCGCTTTATAAAGCTTTCAAAAAGGTCGCCCACTTGCGTGAGAATTGCGCCCGCCACACCTGCTATTATAAACAGCAATACGGGGCTGAAAAAATCTACCTTAGGCATAAATATGAAATAGACGGCTATTGCACCAACTATTCCGCCGACAAGCCCACCTATCGCGCCTGAAATGGTCTTTTTGGGGCTGAGTTTTGGGCAAAGTTTTGGACCGCCAATAAGGCTGCCTGTAAAATATGCCATTGTATCGGTAAATGGGGATATAACGAAAATCAAAAGGGTTGCCATAAAGCCGTTATCCCCCGGCAAGTCGTTGCATAATAACATTGTTAAAACTAAAAGTGCCGGATAAAATGCGGGAACTAGGGCAATTAACCCCTCTTTTTTTACACCACCAATAATGATTGAAACAAGTGCCGTAAGCACGGCAAAACAAAGTGCCACGATAAAGCCGTTGCCTTGCCACAGCAAATATTGCGTTATGGCATACACCGGCACGAAAAGGGCACCAAATACTATTAAAATAACGTAAACCGTTTTTTTAAGATAACCTTTAAGTGCACGTGCCACTTCAAAAGTGCCGACAGCGCAAAAAACAAGGTTAATTAGCTGAAATAGGCGGTAATCAACAAACTGACGCAGAAGAAAAAACGCCACTATTATTGCAACGAAAACTGCGCCTGAGATAACTCTTGTTTTCATTTTTTTACCCCTTTTATAAAATTTATTCGGCATAGCCGTTAGCTGAACAGTTTTCAACTACCAGTCGTGCCGAATATTGTGTTAGATTTTCCCGTAACGGCGGTGCCTTGCACCGTATTCAGTAATGGCTTTATCAAGCTCTGCCTCGTTAAAGTCTGGCCATAAAACGTCGGTAAAATACAGCTCGCTATACGCGCCCTGATAAAGCATAAAGTTTGACAAGCGAAGCTCGCCACCCGTCCTAATAATGAGGTCAGGTTCGCCAAAAGGTGCGGTGTAAAGGGCGGAAGATATGCTATCCACAGTGATTTCACTGCCTTGTTTAATAAGGGTGTTTACCGCGTGGACAATTTCCTGCCGTGCACCGTAATTAACTGCAATGTTTAAAACGTGCGAGGTATTATTTGCGGTATCGCTCATACCCTTGTTTATAATTTTTTGAAGCTTTGGCGACAGCCTACTTAGGTCACCCATTACGAACAAACGGACGTTGTTGGACATTACCCTTTTTATAAATTTTTTGAAGTAAACTTCTAATAAACGCATAAGCTCGTCTACTTCTTCTTGCGGGCGCGCCCAGTTCTCTGCCGAAAATGCGTAGAGAGTAAGTGCCTTTATGCCAATCACGTCAAAGGCGTGCGTAACGATTTTGTCAACGTTATCCGAGCCAACCTTATGCCCGTAAGAGCGCACTTTCCCGCGCGCTTTTGCCCATCTGCCGTTGCCGTCCATTATTATGCCAACGTGCGCCGGAATCTTGCTTTCGGGTGTTGACGTATGTAAACTACATTTTTTCTCTGCCATTATACGCTCATTACGTCCTTTTCTTTTTCAGCGCACATTTTGTCAATTTTGTCAACGTTTTCGCTGATAAGTTTGTCAACTTCCTTTTCGCAGATTGCGTGTTCGTCCTCAGAAAGCTCTTTGTTGTTTTTCATTTTCTTTAAGGTATCCATAGCATCTCTGCGGATGTTACGGATAGCCACCTTAGAGTCTTCTGCCATTTTTTTAATTTGTTTAACAAGCTCGCGACGGCGCTCCTCGGTAAGAGCAGGGAAAATAAGGCGAATTACCTTGCCGTCGTTGTTGGGGGTAATGCCAATGTTATCGGCAAGAAGCTGCTTTTCTATTACTTTAAGCATACTTGCATCCCAAGGTGAAATAACCAAAATTCTGCCCTCAGCAACAGAGATGTTACCAACCTGATTGATGGGGGTGGGAGTGCCGTAATAGTCCACCATTACCTTGTCAAGAATATGTGGGTTTGCCCTGCCTGCACGTATGGTAATATAGTCGTTATGAAGAACGGAAATGGTTTTTTCAGTCCTTTCCATAGTTTCCATCATTAAAATTTCATATTGTTCGTTTTCGATAGCCATAATATTTCTAATTCTCCTTTTTAATTTATGCGGTATCCGCAACAAATAATTGCAGACGTTGTTGATTTTTAATTTTAGGTCAATACCATTTAATCAAGACTATTTAATCCATTTAATTTATGCTATTTAATTAAACCTATTTGATTTAGCCTATTTAATTTAGACTATTTAATTAAGGTGCCAATTTGCTCGCCACAAACTGCGCGGACAAGAGCTTTTTCTTCAAATAAGCCAAACGCAAGCACTTTGATGTCGTTTTCCATACAAATAGTAATTGCGGTTGTATCCATTGCCTTTAAGCCTTGCGCAATGTAATCTTTGTAAGAAACGGTTTGCAATTTTTTTGCATTGGGATTGAGTTTGGGGTCGCTGTCGTAAATGCCGTCTACGTTCTTTGCAAGAAGTAAAACTTCTGCACCAATTTCAGCCGCGCGAAGTGCTGCCGCCGTGTCTGTGGTAAAGTAGGGGTTACCAGTGCCGCAAGCAAAGATAACAACTCTACCCTTTGAAAGATGGCTCATTGCCTTTCTCAAAATATAAGGCTCTGCAACGCGAGTAATGGTGAGTGCCGTTTGAACTCTGGTAGGCGTGCCCTTTCTTTCCAATGCGTCTTGAATAGCAAGCGCGTTAATAACGGTTGCTAGCATACCCATATGGTCTGCGGTGGACCTGTCCATTTCTCTACCCTGTCTACCGCGCCAGAAGTTACCGCCGCCGACGATGATGCCGATTTCCACACCTAATTTGCTAACTTCAATAATTTGGTTGGTAACTTGGTCCAAGACCTTTTCGTCAATGCCGTTGCCGTTTGCGCCGGCAAGTGCTTCGCCAGAGAGTTTGATTATAACTCTTTTATAAACCGCTTGCATAAAATTCTCCTTAATATCATAATTAATGGCAAATAAACCGCGCGCCAAACAGCATTGCTAGCGACAACGATTTTTTATCTTAACTATTATATACTTTTTTTTACCGTTTGTCTATATCAAAAACCAAACTAGACAAAATAAAATACTAAAAAGGTAAGTTCTTGACGTAAAATAAAACTCGACTGTTTTTTAGAAAATGAGTTATTGACGTAAAATAAAAACCCAACTGCAAATGCGGTCGGGTTTAATTTTGTTTTTTAGTCAGCTTAATTAACTATTTAGTCTAATAATCAAGTGATTAAATCACTAAAAATTATTTAACGCAAAGCAATCAAGTGTAATTTGTCAAGTTTTGCAAAAGGAAGAATTATTTCTTCATTTGAGCTTCTACTTCTGCTGCAAAGTCGTTGGACTTCTTTTCCAAACCTTCACCCATTTCAAATCTGGTGAAACGTTTGATAGAGAGTTCTTTGCCCATTTCTTTACTTGCAGCTGAAACAACCTTTTCAATGGTAAGAGAAGGATCTTTAACGAAAGCTTGTTTTAATAAGCAGTTTTCATCGTAGTATTTGTTGATTTTACCTTCAACCATTTTAGCCTTAACTTGTTCTGGCTTGCCGGCAAGTTTGGGGTCGTTTTCAATTTGAGCAAGAAGAATTTTCTTTTCGTTTTCAACGATTTCAGCGGGAACTTCATCAGCGGAAAGGTATAAGGGTTTTGCTGCTGCGATTTGAAGTGCTACGTCGTGAGCAAGAGCCTTAGCACCGTCGCAAGTGCAACCTGCAACTTCTACGATAACACCAACCTTACCACCGCCGTGGATATAGGTTTCAACAACGCCACCTTCTACAACGTATTTAGCGAAACGACGGATAGCAATTTTTTCACCGATTTTAGCGGTAGCAGCGATAGTATCTGCTTCCTTTGCAGCGATTAATGCTTCAGCGTCTTTAACATCGTTTTCAGCAACGTATTTTGCAACTTCTGCAACGAATTCTTTATATTGGTCGCCCTTAGCAACGAAGTCGGTTTCACAGTTTACTTCAACTAAAACACCCGTGTTGCCCTCTACGCAAGCGTAAACGATACCTTCTGCTGCAATTCTGGACGCTTTTTTAGCTGCGGTAGCAATACCCTTTTCTCTCAAAAAGTCAACTGCCTTTTCCATATCGCCATTGGTTTCTTTCAAAGCCTTTTGGCAATCTGCAACACCTGCGCCCGTCTTTTTACGGAGCTCCATTACGTCTTTACTTGTAAACATAATTATATATCCTCCCTTAAAAATGAATTATTCAGCAGCTTCTTCTGCTACTTCTACTGCTTCCTCAGCAGCTTCTTCCATCTGTTCGCCTTGTTTTGCTTCGATAACTGCGTCAGCAATTACAGATGCAATAAGCTTAACAGCACGGATAGCATCGTCGTTACCGGGGATTACGTGGTCGATAACGTCGGGGTCACAGTTGGTGTCGGTAATTGCAACGATAGGAATGTTGAGCTTACGTGCTTCCAAAACTGCGATATCCTCTTGCTCGGGGTCAACGATAAACATAACACCGGGAAGAGTTCTCATATCCTTGATACCACCAAGGTTGGTTTCAAGTTTGTCGCGTTCAGCTTTAAGACCGGTAACTTCCTTTTTGGGAAGAAGGTCAAATTCGCCCATCTTTTCCATGTTGTTGATTTTGTTAAGTCTTTCAACTCTGGAACGAATGGTTTTGAAGTTGGTGAGCGTGCCACCAAGCCATCTGCTGTTGATGTAGAACATGCCGCATCTTTCAGCTTCTTCTTTAATAGCATCCTGAGCTTGCTTTTTGGTGCCGACAAACAAAACGTTTTTGCCTGCCTTAACCTGCTCTACAACGAAAGGATAAACGTCCTTTTCAATGAGTTCAACGGTTTTTTCAAGGTTGATGATATGAATACCGTTTCTTTCGCCATAGATGTACTTTTTCATCTTAGGGTTCCAACGCCTTGTTTGGTGACCAAAGTGAACACCGGTTTCAAGGAGCTGCTTCATGTTAATAACTGCCATAATAAATACCTCCGTTTCTTCCTCCCCGTAGCTTGATATGTCGGCAACATTCCCAAGATGAGTTAGATTTTTTGGGAACACGAATGCCGCAAGACACACGGGTGCGAATTTTTAGCCCTATCATTTTACCATAAAGAAAGCGCGTTTGCAACGATTTTACCTATTGATTTTTAACTTTTTTAGCCTTTTTAATGTTTTGTTGCCATTTTTATAGCGAAGCGTGAAAAAGTAAAACCTTCCCGAACTTCGTCCGAGAAGGTTTTTGTGTAATTGCTATAAAAAAGATATTTTTGCCGCTTTACTGCGAGGCTTGAACCTTAAAACCCATAAAATTACAGCTTAATACAATTTCTCTTTGAAAGCGGCTTTTTCTTAGCTTTACGAAGGTATTGCAAAATCTTTGCAGTGTTCTCTCCAAACGCTCCCTTTCCGTGCGCCCTTTGCGGAAGCCTGATGCTTCCCGCCTGTACGTCGTTTTTCATATTTGCCTCAATCAGTATCGGCTCACCGTCTTGATTAATAGTGAAGTCCCAATTAACGACACGCACTTGGGGAATAGCAAGTTGCATTTTTCTGGCAGCCTCAAATATTCGGTCCATATGCTCTATCTTTTGACCTTCAAATACAATTTGAGTGTCAGGGTGAACGGTAAACGGCTCGCCAGACTCCGTAAACGCGCGCTTATGCAACGTTCCGTCGTCGTCCACTGCGATAAAAATTCCGCCCGAGGAAGCATTGTCCTTAATATTGCCGCCCATTCCCATTCTCATAGTTATGGGACAGAAGTAGACCTCATTTTCCATTATGTAAGAAATTACTCTAAATGTGTTGACGGAGTTAGGGTAAATTCTTCTAATGCTTTCGTGGCAAACCAAGACCTCTTGCACACAGAAGTCAGGACCTAAGGATGCAAAAATCTCTTTTGCAGTCTTGCCTGATATTTGATCTACACCATCGGCAAAATTCGCAATACAGCAACCCAAGCCACCGAGTGACTCTACAGTCTTCTTTATAAAGACCTTTCCGGAGTTGTTGATCTGTGCCAACCCTTCTTCCTCAGAAAGCTTATTCATATATTGATCGTAGAAGATGCCGTTGTTGGATATGATTATGTTTTGCGGCATTTTTACGTTTAAACCGCGAGCAAAGATAGACAGTGTATTTTTGTTAGTAAATACGTTGCCATATGCGGGATTGGTTAAAAAACGCTCAAGTAAGGGGGCGTAAAGCATCTCCGGAATATACTTTTCATCAAAATTGCCTGTAAAAGACATAAACAAGCGATGATACGTATAAGGAATTTTTTTGCCGTAATTTTTCTTATAATAGGCATTAATCGCACGTTTTTGCTCTTTTGTTAGCTTTACAGGACGCCAAAGCGCCCTGTAACGTTTACTTCTGTATTTTACGCGCTCGTGAATTGTCTGGAATAAAATCTGAAATCTGTCGCCGATGTTTCTGAAAAATCTTCTTGACCAACGGCGAAAAATACCAAATGCAACTAAAAAAATACGAACCATACGAAAATCTCCCTAACGTTTTCTATTGAATGAACTTTCCCCCAAAATTATAGCACGGCCTCTACCGCTTTTCAACCTTTTTTACAAAAATATAATAACAGGTTTTGCTATTGCAAACATCGGCACCTTTTTTTCACTTTTCGCTATTACTTCCAAATTCCCGAGGTTTTAGTGAACAATAAAAAATGAAGAAAATGTTATTGAAACAAGTCTGAGGACGTTTTTTATTGTGCTTCCTTAATAGATGCCGATTCTAATTATTCATACTTTTCAACAGTTTTATGATAATATTTGCAAATTTTTCCGTAGTTTTTTTGGAACATACACTTTCTCGTGAATTGGGCTTTTTGTTTTAATATGCAATTTCGTATGAACGCCACCACGGAAAGCTTTTTCTACCGGAATAATAATCTTGTATGTGATTTACATCTTTCCAACAAAGAAAAGTTTTAAACCAAAGCAATATCGAACTGCTATTTCTTCTTGGGAAAAGGTTTATTAATTTGCTTGCTTATAAATAAATTTTATGATAATATAACGACGTTAAATTAAATATGCCAAGCGAAATTTGCGGAAAAAGTCAGCTGACTACCGAAGGAGTAACACTCTCAGGTGCACTAAGGTGCAAAGACCGCAAACGGATGGCGTTCTGGAGAATCTCAAAACAGTTGAGTACCGAAGGGGCAAAGTTAAAAGCTAATCTCTCAGGTAAAAGGACAGAATTTATTTTTTTGCGGTATACGTGAGTTTTGCAATTCAAGCAAGGCGAGCTTAGCCGTTTGGAGTGCGCTGTTTTGAGAGTTGAGCTTTTTGCTCGGCTCTTTTATTTTTCTCCTCATTACCTTTTGCTCTTTTGGAGGATTTTATGGAAAAACTTTACGATTTATTAAACTGGATTGACGCAAACGTGCTTTGGGGCATTCCTATGATTATTCTCATTTTGGTCAGCGGAATTTTCCTATCGGTTAGAAGCAAGTTTATGCAAGTGCGTAAATTTGGCACCTCACTAAAACACACCGTTGGCGGCACCGTTAAACAAATGAAGAAAAAGGAAAAGTCCAAAGACAAAAACACTATCTCCCCCTTTGAAGCTTTTGCAACCGCCGTTTCAGGCACGGTTGGCACTGGCAATATAGTCGGCGTAACAACGGCAATAATTTCGGGTGGTCCCGGTGCGGTGTTTTGGATGTGGATTTCAGCTTTTTTTGGTTGCTTTACTAAATTTGCTGAAATAACCCTTGGTCTTTTCTACCGCAAAAAAGATAAAAAAGGCGAGTTTATCGGCGGACCTATGTATTACATTGAAAACGGCACAAAGCAAAAATGGCTTGCAATTCTTTTTGCCATTTTTACTATTCTTGCAGCAATAGGTATGGGTTCGGTGCAAGCAAACACCATACAGTCTACTTGGAATTCCGCCTTTGAAATTCCCACTTGGGTTACTGCAATAGTAATTGCCGTGCTTACCGGTATTATAGTTATTGGTGGCATTAAGCGAATTGGTAAGGTTACCTCCCTTATGGTGCCCTTTATGATTGTTATCTTTTTAATTCTTGCAATTATTCTTATTTGCGTAAACATTACGGCTGTCCCCGCCGCTTTTGCCTCTATTTTTACCTCAGCATTTTCCGCTAAATCAATGCTTGGCGGCTTTATGGGCTACGGCATTGCACAAGCTATGCGCTTTGGCTTTGCGCGCGGTATCTTCTCTAACGAAGCAGGTCTTGGCTCTGCCTCAATCGCACATAGCAATGCTAGCACGCGCGAGCCGGTTGAGCAAGGACTTTGGGGAATTTTTGAGGTATTTGTTGACACCTTTATCGTATGCACCCTTACCGCACTTTTTGTTTTAACCTCCGGTCTTGACGGCAACAAAATAGGCGATGGCGCAACCGTTGCAATGACTGCGTTTACCAACGTTTTTGGTATGTTTGGCACCATAGCTTTCAGCATAATTTTGCCGCTGTTTGCCTTTTCAACTATTCTTGCATGGTCGCTTTACGGTTCAAAAGCATCGCAATATCTTTTCAAAAAGCATCAAAAGGGTGCAAAGCTTGCATTTAATATAATTTATATCGCGCTGATTGTCGGCTTGGCTTTGGTTACCTTCTTCTTTGGCGATAACCTTGGCTCTGACTTTGTATGGCTTATTTCCGATATGACCAACGCGCTTATGGCAATACCCAACTTAATTGCACTTATTATGCTTAGCGGCGTGCTTATGAAGATTGTTAAAAACTACTTTGACCGCAAAAAAGGTCTTAACGTAAAGCCGCTTGTTTCGGCATACGACGATGTCGGCTTTATTTCAGGCGAAACGTCCTCTACCGACACCACAGAACAAAATTGCACAAAATAAAAAAACAAGACTGCTAATAAAAGAATTACTAAATTGTGAAAAAATAGCGGAATTAAAATCCGCATAATGAAAAAGCAGAATTATAAAACAGAATGAAAAAACCGCGCCCGACCACTCTTGGTCGGGCGCGGTTGATTTTTTAAATTCGAATTTTAGTTATCAGTGGGCTCTAAACTTTCAGCCTCGTCAGCAAGTTCGTCCTCTTCAAGCACGCGGCAGAATTCTTCAAAAACCTCGTCAAGAAGCGCCTCGTCCTCTACGGGAAGAAGGTCGGCAGTTTCTTCATCGTCACCAGCGAGTTCAAAGATGATAAGGTCGTCGTCTTCAATGCCTTCCATTTGTTCAGCCGGCTCAAAAGCAGAGTAGTTTTTGCCCTTATATTCGATGGTGCCTACAAAATAAAATTTAAGTTTTTTGCCGTCGTCGGTAGTAAGTTCTACAATATCGTCCTCAAAACCGCATTCGCAGCCTTCTTCACAGCAATCGTGGTCGTGCTCGTGTTTGTCGCAATCACACTCGCCGCCACAGCCGCAAGTTTTCTTTTCCTTTTCACTCATAGTGGTAATCTCCTTTTTAACGTTATTTTTTGTTTTTGTTTAATTGGTTCAAAAATCCTGTAAGAATATTTGCCGCCGCCAACGCGTCGACAAGCCCTTTTCGCTCCTGTCGCGATTTACCCTGAGAAATCAAAACGTCCTCAGCCTCGCAAGTGGTGCAACGCTCGTCTACCGTATAAATTTGAACACCGCACCCCTCTTTAATCTTTTCTATGAAAAACTGTGCTTTTTGCGTTTGAATAGAGGGCGAGCCGTCAAAGTTAACGGGCAAACCGCATACGATAGCCGTTGCGCACTTATCTTTGACGTAAGCCAATATAGCGGCAAGGTCGGTTTTAAGATTTTTGCGATGATACGTCTCCACGGGGAGCGCATATGAATTAAACGGGTCGGAAACGGCAACGCCAATGCGCTTATCGCCGATATCCAAACATAAATATCTTTCCACCCCCGTATTGTAACACAATTCACCATACAAATCAATGGTTTTTTAATATTTAAAGGGTGTGTCTTATAAAGTTTAACGGGGCGACCTGCACCCCGTTATCTTCTTTAAGCGTAAATACTTACTTTGACTTTTTTTGCGTCTTGCTAAGCTGCTTTACCGTTTTTTCGACCTGTTCTTGACCGTCTTTAACAATCTGTCTTGCCTTAACGGAATTGGTAACTAAAACGGCACCGCCAAGCATACCCAAAACAACGCCACATAAAAACTTTTCGTCCATAACGTCCTCCTCTGTCAAGGTTAGTATGGGCGGATATTGTCGATTTATGCACCGACTTGGCTTTTTGTTAAAGCCTCTTTATGCATTGCCTTGGCTTTTTGTTTTGGTCAATTTTGCAATTTTTAAGTTTTTTTATTAAGCCTGTTGCTTGCTGCGGTAGTCCTCTATCGCCTTTTTGATAGCTTCCTCAGCCAAAACCGAACAATGCAGCTTTTGTGCAGGCAAGCCGCCAAGTGCCTCTACTACCTTTTTGTTGGTCAGTTCTAACGCTGCATCAACGGTCATACCCTTTATCATTTCGGTTGCGGTAGAGCTGGTTGCAATTGCCGCTGCACAGCCGAAGGTTTTAAATTTTGCGTCAACGATTATATTGTTTTCTATCTTTAAGAAAATTTGCATAATATCGCCGCAGCTCTCATTGCCGACAAGACCTACACCGTCAGCATTTTCTATTTCGCCCACGTTTTTGGGGTTTTTGAATACGTCCATTACCTTTTCGTTATACATTTTTAATTTCTCCTTTTGCGTTAAACAGAGGGGACATTGCACGCAGTCTGTCAACCGATTCTTTGATGACTTCTACTGCGTAATCGACCTCTTCCATAGTATTGTGCTTGCCAAATGAAAACCTTATTGAGCCGTGCGCTAAGCCTTCGGGCAAGCCGAGCGCCAATAGCACGTGAGATGGCTCTAACGAACCGGACGAGCAAGCCGAACCCGACGAAACGGCAATGCCTGCTAAGTCCAAACTAAATAGTATACTTTCGCCCTCGATATATCTAAACGAAAAATCTGCGTTTGCAGGCAATCTGTTTTCCTTTCTTGGTCCGTTTAATTTTACGAAAGGAACTTCATTTAAAATTCTATCAATAAATCTGTTGCGAAGCGAAGATACGTATTGGAAATTTTGTTCCCTTTCTTTATCGGCGATTTTGAAAGCCTCTGCAAAGCCCACGATTGCGGGGGTATTTGTCGTGCCGCCACGTTTCATTCTCTCTTGATGACCGCCAGTCAAAATACTGTCAATTTTAACACCGTTGCGGATATAGAGTGCGCCTACACCCTTAGGACCGTAAATTTTGTGCGAACTCATGCTCATCATATCAACGCCAAGCTCGCGCACGTCCGTTTTAAGCACGCCTGCCGCTTGAACAGCATCGGTAAAGACAAATGCGCCCTTTGCGTGAGCAATCTCGGCAATTTCTTTAATCGGTTCAATAGTGCCAACCTCGTTATTCGCCAACATACAGCCGACAAATATCGTGTCGTCACGAACTATACTTTTAAAATGTTCAAGGTCAACAAACCCGTCGGCATCAACCTGCATATATTCAACCTCAAACCCCTCTTTTACGAGTGTTTTTGCGGTTGCTAGCATTGCGGCGTGTTCGATGGGGCTGATGATGATATGCTTGCCCTTTTTTGCGTGTGCGTGTGCAGCACCGCGCAATGCCCAGTTGTCTGCCTCCGTTCCACCAGAGGTAAAATACACCTCGTTAGGTTTAGCACCAATAATTTTAGCAATGGTGTCCCTAGCCTCGTCAACCGCTTTAACAGCCTCTCTACCAAAGGCGTGCTGACTGTTGGGGTTGCCAAAAACCTCTGTATAATAGGGTGCCATTTTTTCAAAAACTTCTTTTGCCACGGGGGTTGTTGCCGCGTGGTCGAAATAAATTGGGGTTTTAACCATAAATCGCTTATCCTTGTAATTCTCCGTCAATCATTTGTTTAAGCGTCATACTGTCCAAAAGGGCGTTTATGCCGTCGTATAACTTTCTCCACACACCGCTTGATGGGCAGCACTTGCATTTTGCGCCACTGCTGACGCATTCGATAATTTCCATATCGTTTTCTAGGGCGCGCACAATCTCGCCTATCGAAATATCCTCAGGGGCTTTTGCAAGATAGTATCCGCCGTTTGCACCGCGGCTTGCGGCAACTATGCCCCGCCCAGATAGCGTGCGCATAATCTTTTCCAAATACTTGCCAGACACCGCAATATGCCCTTCTAACGCACTTGCAGAAACGGGTGTATCGGGATAATTTTTGCCAAGAATATGGCAAGCTATAAGCCCGTAATGTGTTTTTGAAGAAAGCTTCACTTTTTTCTCCTTTAATTGCAACCTTTTTGGTTGCAATTACATTATAGACCTTATATAAGTATAAGTCAAACAAAATAACCGCCCGAATAAAAATATTGGGGCGGTTATTATTACATTTTTGCTTTTAATTTAAGATTAGGCAAACGTTTTCAAATAAAAACTGATGGTTTTATTTTAAGCGAACTATATTTTGCCAACCTTGGCAAAATAAAAACACTAGCTAATAGGTTAAGTGTGCCTTGCTTATAAAATGAATACAAGGATTGATTAGTCCTCAATATTTTTTACTAAATCAAGCACTTCTTTAATTTGTTTTGCTGCGCGGTCAAGTTGCTCTTCGGTATGGGTTGCCATATAGCTTGTCCTAAGTAAGCTTTGACCTACCGGAACTGCCGGCGAAATGGTTGAATTGACGTATACGCCACGTTCAAACAGCATTTTGCACGCAACGAAAGTGCGAGTGTTTGTATAGGTGTAAATGGGGATAATAGGGGTGTTGTTGTCTGCGCCCTTAATCTCTACACCCAACTTGATAAGGCTTGCTCTCATATAGTTTGCAAGGTCCTTTAATCTAGTAACGCGCTGTGGCTCGCGCTTCAAAATTTCTAATGCCTTTCTTGCACACGCAACGGATGCGGGGGTTATACTTGCACTAAAAATAAAGGGACGGGAAGTGTGGCGGACGTATTCGCAAACCTCTTTTGTAGCAGCCATATAACCGCCAAGACTTGCTAGCGACTTTGAGAAGGTGCCCATATAAATATCCACCTCGTCTTCCAAGCCAAAATGCTCTGCCGTGCCCCTACCGTGTGCGCCTAAAACGCCTAAGCCGTGAGCATCGTCAACCATAATTCTTGCACCGTATTTTTTACCGATGCGGACAATTTCAGGTAGGTTACAAATATCGCCGCCCATCGAGAAAACGCCATCGGTTACAATTAAAATACCGGCACTTTCGGGAACGGTTTTAATTTGACGTTCAAGGTCCTCCATATCCGAGTGGTTGTAACGAAGCATTTTTGCATAAGAGAGCCTACAACCGTCATAAATGCTTGCGTGGTTTTCCTTATCGCAAAGTATGTAATCGTTTCTGCCGGCTAGTGCGGAAATTATAGCAAGGTTTGATTGGAAGCCTGTTGAAAAGGTAACAACGTCTTCCTTACATAAAAATTCAGCAAGTTCTTTTTCAAGTGCAACGTGAGTGGTGAGCGTGCCGTTTAAAAAACGGCTACCCGAACAACCACTACCAAACTCCTCAACCGCTTTAATACCTGCCTCGATAACCTCGGGGTGAGAAGTTAAGCCCAAATAGTTGTTTGAGCCTATCATTATAATATCCTTACCCTCCATTCGAACCTCTGGGTTCTGTTTGGTTTCAAGCATATGGAAATAGGGATAAAGGTCTTGTTCTTTCAAAATTTTAACTGCATCATAAGAGCTGCATTTTTGGAAAAGGTCCATTTTGAATAACTCCTTTTTCAATTTTTTTATAGACCAATTATATAATAATCCTAATGAAAATGCAAGGATATGACATATATTTTTCTTTTCACCTGTTTTTGCGAAATTGACAAAGCGCGTCAATAATTTGACGCGCTTTTACTAAATTAAAAAGGTTATTTTTTCTATTTTTTTATTTTTTATATTATTTTGCTGCCGTTTTGCCCTTTTTTGACGCAAAATATTTGACTGCATTGCCGCTATTTTTTGTAAATAAAAGATTATTTAGTCTTAAATTTTCTAGCTCCAATGCGGAAACTCTGTCTTTAAGAAGCTTATTTTCTCTCTTTAATTTATCACAAATTCTATCTATAAGCCCGTCTATTTCTCTTTTAAGACGTATAAATTGAGTGGGGCTGATTATCTCGCTTGCTCTGCCGGCGTTGTTTTTTTGTTTATTTCCACAAGTTATGCTGCCTTTATCGAGTAGTGCTATACCCTGCTCTGCATTGATTTCGTTAATAACCAACGTTAATAACTTGTTGTTTTTACGAATAAGGTTGCGATATTTATTTTGATACCTTAAAGCCATCTTTTCATCACCGGCAGCAAGGTTTAGTATGGCGCGCCTAACGGATATTCCTTGTCTTTTTGCGCTTAGCACGCGTTTTAACAACCAACGTTCTTCATCTTGGCTAAACTCCGCGATTTTTGCTACGCTAAGCGGCTTTCCTTGCAAATAAAACTTGCAAAAATCGGGGTTGACGTTGCTCTTTTTTGCAAGGGCGTAATAGAGATTTCTAACGGTCCCTTTTGCCTTGCCGTGCAGCGCGCCAAACTCCTCAAAAACCTGTGATAAGCTTTTGCCTGCACGACTTTTTAGAAATTCCGCAAGAGCCAAAACGTCTTCTTCCTTATAACCGTAAATTTTTTCCATAATTAATACTCCTTTTTTGTTTTGTCATTACGGTTATTGACGTTTAGCGCGTTATTTATACATATTATTTTAATTATTTGTTATTTTATTTTTATTGGGGCATAATAAAAAACCGACGGAAAATTCCGTCGGTTTTTAATTTTTAATCAATTATTTTTTATTAATTATTTTTTAATAGTTGCTGTTTTAATTTTAGCCATACTTTCGCCACCATCGGTCTTTTTAGCTACGTAAACGGTGCTGCGGTTGTATGAAACAAGCTGCTGGCCTTCTGCTTCAAAAATACTTTCAGGAAGACTGTCTTCACTAAAACTATCGTCTCTTTTAAGGCTGTTAAAAGTCAAGCCGTAATCTTCACTTGCGCGCGCTGCGTCATACTCACCAGTGTAGTAGACCTCGTAAGCTTCACAATTAGAGGTAGTATTAATAAAAATATTCTCTATTGCAGAAAGTGCCTTTGCGTTAGCTGCATTGCTAAGGTCAATTTGTGCGAATACGCAAAAATACCCATCATATCTGGTGATGTCAGCGGTAGGCAAGAACCAAGTGCCTCTGCCCGACTTCATTGCATTGCTGCTAGTTTTAAAAGTGTTGTCGCTATCGCTCGCATAGTAAGAACGCCATAAACCAATAGAGCCCTTTTTGTTGTAAAGGTTTGAACCTTGTTGACCGCCTGCGGTAAATTCGCTTGCATTGAGCTCGGGCAAAAGGGTGTTTTTATCAAGCTGGTCACCATTTTGTTTATATTCACCTACGAAAATTTGGTTGCTGTAATCTTTAATGCGGTAGAAAATTGCGTCGTTATAATAACCATCGTTAATATAATCAATAATAGCATCGCAGGTTTTGGGAGCGAGATGGCGGTAAAGGTCGATTGTCAAAACAACCTCGTCCTCTGTGTAAAACTCACTGTCCTCGGTATTATAAACTTGAATTTTAATTTCAACTTGCACGATATCCTCTTTTGCGCAGCCGGTAAGACCAAAGCAAGCAACAACCGTGAGAAGCGTAGCCATAATGCAAGTGAAAAGTTTTCTAAAAAGCTTCATACTATTCTCCAAAATATTTTAACATATATATTTTACAATCATTTTAACCGCTTGTCAATAAAACAATCAGTTTTGTTGAACGTTTTTTACTGTTTCCTGTTGAAAAACAGCCTTTTTATATAATTTACTTAGAAAATCTTTGCGTTAAAAGGTTTTGAATATTATTGCTGAAAACAAAAAATAATTAGGCAAAGAAACACTAATTATTATTATCGGTTTTAAAGCAACAAAAAACGGACGGCAATGCCGTCCGTTTAATGTCAATTTCCAAAAGTATGCTACACTAAAATTAGTCAGCAATAGCGGTTGCGCCAGCTTCCTTAAACTTAGCAATCATAGCGTCAGCGTCTTCTTTGCTTACGCCTTCTTTAATGGTTGCGCCGTCAACAGCAAGAGCCTTGGATTCTACGAGGCCAAGACCGGTAACGTCTTTAACAACCTTGATAACGCCGATTTTGTTTGCGCCAACTTCTTTAAGAACAACCTTGAATTCGGTCTTTTCCTCAGCAGCGGGAGCAGCCTCAGCAGCAGCGGGAGCAGCAGCAACAGCTACGGGAGCAGCAGCGCTTACGCCAAATTCTTCTTCTAATGCCTTAACGAGTTCGTTAAGTTCCAAAACCGTCATACCTTTAACTTCTTCAATAAACTTTTGAATGTCTGCCATTTTCTTATCCTCCAAAAATTTCCTTTAATTTTAATTTTATTTTTTTGTTTTTTAAATTACTGAGCCTTTTTTTCAGCCACAGCATTGAGTGCAATAACCAAGCTTCTGGGCATTGCGGAAAGCACACCAACAAATTTGGATATGGGTGCTTGCAAAGAGCCGAGCATCTTTGCGATGAGTTCGGGCTTCGAGGGCATTGCTGCAAGTTCTTTTACGCCGCTAGCGTCAACTCTGGTACCGTCAACGTATGCACTTTTAATCGAAACCTTTTTGTCATATTTTTTAACAGCTTCAACGATAACCTTTGCTGCGCCCGTTTCGTCTGCGCCGAATGCAACCGACGTAGGACCGTTGAGGTCAGCATCGAAATCGGTAACGCCCAAATCGTTGAATGCACGTCTAATAAGAGTGTTTTTCAAAACCTTGTATTCTACGTTGTTTTTTCTAAATTCACGACGGAGTTCAGTATCCTCTGCAACGGTAAGACCGGTGAAGGAAACAAAAACAACGGAGGATGCATTTTGAATTTTCTCTTTAATGTCTTCTACTACAAGTTTTTTTGCTTCAAAATTTGCCGACATAGTTTTACCTCCTTTTGAAATTGAAAAAAGCCCTTGCAGACCAAGATGGAATGCAAGGGCATAAAGCGACCAAATAATCACTAAAAATATGCTTCTTAAAAACATCCGCCTCGGTTGGTCTGCGTAATGACGCAAGTTAAACACCTACTGTCTTTGGCTATTTGATTTTTACCAGTTGATTATACCACTCTTGAAAAGGGCTTGTCAACTAATTTTTACTGTTAATTTTTACTGTTAGTTTTTAGCGTTGATTTTTACGCCGGGGCCCATCGTGCTTGCAATGGTAACACTCTTAACGTATTGACCTTTTGCAGCAGCAGGTTTAGCCTTGATGATAGCATCCATAAGTGCTTCGTAGTTTTCTTGAAGCTTTTCTTTGCCAAAACTCTTTTTGCCGATGGGGCAGTGAATTATTGCGCTCTTGTCAAGTCTGTATTCAACTTTACCTGCTTTGGTATCTTTGATAGCCTTAGCAACGTCCATAGTAACGGTGCCACTCTTGGGGTTAGGCATTAAGCCCTTAGGACCAAGGATTTTACCGATACGGCCAACAAGACCCATCATATCGGGAGTGGTGATGATTACGTCGTAATCAAACCAGTTTTCCGTTTGGATTTTTTGAATCATTTCTTCTGCGCCTACGAAATCTGCGCCTGCTTCCTTAGCGATATCAGCCTTTTCGCCTTTTGCAAGGACTAAAACTTTTACGTCTTTGCCGGTGCCGTTAGGAAGAACGAGAACGCCACGAACCTGTTGGTCAGCTTGTTTGGGGTCTACACCCAAACGAACGTGAAGTTCAACAGTTTCGTCAAATTTAGCTTTTGCAGTGTCAATAACAAGGCCGATAGCCTCGTCTACTTCATAAAGTTTAGCGCCGTCAATAATCTTTGCGCTGTCAACATATTTTTTACCGTGTTTCATTTAATTTACCTCCCGTGGTGCTTTCGGGGTATATCCCCTCCCACGCTATTCCTTAATCTACGACTTCTACGCCCATACTTCTTGCGGTGCCAGCAATCATGCTAACAGCACTTTCCAAAGTGTTCGCGTTAAGGTCGGGCATCTTCATTTTAGCAATCTCTTCAACCTGAGCCTTGGTAATCTTTGCTACCTTGTTCTTGTTGGGGGTTGCGCTTGCGCTCGTAAGTCCGCACGCTTTCTTAATAAGAACGGGTGCCGGGGGGGTTTTGAGAACAAACGTGAATGAGCGGTCCTGATAAATCGTCATTACGACGGGGATGATAAGACCTGCCTGATCTTGCGTCTTAGCGTTAAATTCTTTCGTGAAGCCGGGAATATTAATTCCGTGAGGGCCAAGTGTAGAACCAACGGGCGGACCGGGAGTTGCCTTGCCTGCGGGAAGTTGCAGTTTAACAATCGCCGTTACTTTTTTTGCCATAATTGTTTCCTCCATACGTGGTAATATCGTTGCGCCAGTGTAAAAAATTTAACGCAACTCCCACCTATTTACAAACGGACGTGCCGTTGTATACTAAATAAATTTATAAATATTATTTTACAAATATAAATATTATTTTATAAATATTATAGTGTATATTTGCGCGTATAAATAATATATAATGTTTATTTACGCGCACGCGTAATACACGTTTAACCAACCTAGACAACTGCGTTTTAAGCAAACGTTTAATATATTTTAATATCAAACGTTACCGATAAAACCATTTAAGTTTGTGGACTTTGATTTTTCTATCTTAAATTAGTCGGCTACGGTAATCTTTTTTACGTGAACAAAGTCAACTTCTACGTCGGTATTTCTGCCGAACATAGTAACGTTAACCATAACCTTTTGAGAATTCTCGTTAAGTTCTACAACTTTGCCGACAAAGCTCTCCAAGGGACCGTAAACGATTTGAACGTCGTCACCTACGGTAAAGTCAACGTTAACAGCAACTTCTTCTAATCCCATTCTTGCAACTTCTTCTGCCGTGAGGGGCAAAGGTCTGCCCTGAGGGCCTACAAAGCCCGTTACGCCACGGGTGTTGGTAACAAGATACCAAATGTCGTTGCTGTAAATCATTTTTAAGAAAACGTAGCAAGGGAACTTTCTTCTGTCAACCAATTTTTTCTTACCGTTAGCCTTTTCTTCCAAGGTTTGCTCGATAGGAATTTTGATTTCATAGATATTTTCTTGCAAGTTGTTGTTTTCAATGAGTTTTTCTAAGCTGTCCTTCACCATTGCCTCGTAACCCGAGTAAGTGTGAATGACATACCACTTTGCATCTTCTATTGCCATTTTACTCTCCGATTACTTATAAAAGCTTTAACAGGTATGAAAGACCCGTATCAAAAGCAGTGATTACTACCAAGAACGCCAAAACGACAACCAAAACGATACCCGTGTTTTTACAAACCTTGCCGAACGAAGGCCAGCTGACCTTTTTCAATTCTGAAAAAACGTCTTTGACCTTTGCGCCAAGTCTTTTGAACATACCGGGCTTTTTGTCTTTTTTCTTTGCCGATTTAGCTTCTTTTTGAGGAGCGGACTTTTCAGCAGGCTTTGAGCTTGCCAAAAAATCTTTTTCCGCTTGGTTTTTGTTTTTTGCCATTTTTTACCTCTTGCTTGCGCCCTGCCATAAAATAAGCGAGCGACAAAATTGGTTAAAAATTAAAATACTACTTCGCTTCTTTGTGAGTGGTGTGCTTTTTGCAGAATTTGCAATACTTCTGCATTTCAAGCCTTTCCGTATCGTTTTTCTTGTTTTTAAAAGTGTCGTAGTTTCTCTGTTTGCATTCCGTGCAAGCGAGAGTAATCTTGTTTCTAGCGCCTTTTGCTGCCATAATGCACCTTCCGAACATCAAAAAATTAACACCCCGAAACCGAGATGCTAATGTATTCTAACAAATAAACGCAAATATGTCAAGTTTTTTGCCAACTTTTTTAAATATTTTCGCTATATTTTAAAGTCTTTTTTTATGTAAACTATATCTTGACTATTTAGACGAGGTTTTAACAATATATTGTGCCACTTTTGTGGTTTGCGGCAAGCGGTTGCAATGGTTTTTTTGTTGTTTTTGTCCGTTTTTAGTATGTTTTTGTGTAAATTGTTGTGGTTTTTTATCAATTTTTAATTAAATACCGCTCTATCGGTGCGGAGTATTCGGCAGTGGTGGCAATTTGAGCTATGCGCTCTTGCGATAAGGTTATAATAGGTTTTGCTCCGTCAAAAACCACTACCTCGTTTATTGCATCTGGGTCTAATATCGACAAAAGCTTACGCACCGAAGCGCGTTTTTCAATTCCTTGCTTTTTAAATGGAACACCTTGCCGCAATCTTGATATAGACGGCACCGATAAGGCGCGCACGTAGTCGGCATTTTTAACGTTGTTGCCAAACGCAACGAAAAGGGCAAAAAACAAAAGGGAGGGATTAGGCGTGTTAAATAAGGAAAAAACAAACAACCCTAACAACGCAAACCCCATTATACCGCCCACTCTTTTACAGATTTTTACCGCCTTTTTGCGCCCCGTGGATATGGCAATTACAGCCGAAAGCACTCTGCCGCCATCTAACGGGTAGGCTGGGATAAAGTTTACTAGTGCCATTGAAAAGTTTGCTTCTGCCGCCACGTCGGTGTAGGCGTAGCATTCGGGATAAACCCACCACGTTGCAACAAAAAGCATACCGACAAGTAGGTTAAGTATCGGCCCCGCGAGAGCTATTTTTATTTCGTCCACTGGTGCAAGCCCATCAAGGTCACCGCTGACAACCGCCCCAAATGGCATTAGCGTAATTTTGTTAAGCGCGTAACCCCTACCTGCCGCAACGTAAGAATGACCTAACTCGTGCAAAAGTGCCGTTGCCGAATAAATGATAAACATCGACAGCTTGCCCGTAAGCACGTAAAAAACCCCACAGATAAGAAAGAGCGGATGAATACGCAACTTCATTCCGCTCTTGCTTTGGTTTTTTTTGATAAAATCGCCGTTTGTGTCGCTATGCTTAACTTTTGCACTGCACCCACCTTTTGCGCTGTCCTCTCTCTTTTGGCTGCGCTTGACGTTTTGGCTGCAACTAGCCTCTCTCTTTCTGCTGCGCTCGCCAAAAGGGCGAGCGCAGCCAGCCGCCACTCCGCGACCTTTCAGCGATAAATTAAAATGGCTTTTTATTTTTTTAATTAAACTGACCATACAACCGTGTCGTCCACCACCGTATAGTTGGATATGACCTGTCCGTTGGAGCCTAAAAAGCACATTTCAGCCTCTCCACGAATAAAACCAACGGGGATATTTCCGTAAACGGTATCGCCTACACCAGAGTATGCGTAATCAAGCCCGCTGAACACAGAAACAAAGTTTTTGTTATGCGTTATTTCAAGAGTAATTTTACCATCGTCAGCCACCTCTAAACGACTAACGGTGCCGTCTACCGACGCGTAAACGCTACCCTCGCCCGAAAGGCTTATAACGCCTGCTTCTACCGTATATCCGCTGATGTCGCTATCGTTGATTACGGGCGCAAAGTCGGTATATTCGCGCGAGTCTACAACAACGCTTTCCGTCCCGAATACGCTGCGCAAAAAGACGTTTACACCGCTATCGGTATAAAGCGCGTTTGTAACGAAAATAGTAGCAATAAGCACACCTATAATTAATAACTGAACGGTAATTGCGTTTATTGAACGGCTTTTTTTAATTCTCTCTTTTTTTACCTTAACTCTGCCGTGCTTTACAGTAGAGGTTGCCTCGTAACCCTCTTGCACGGTTGGTTCAGCACTATTTACCTCTTGTTCAAGTGCGCTTGCCCCCTCTAAATAGGTTAAGCCGCTTACGTCGTCGGTAGTTTCAGTCGTAGCAAATTCACCCGCGTTATCTATGCGGAAAAGGGGTATTTCCTCCTCGGTTTGCGAATAGGCGGATTGAGTGGCACGCCGTGCCTCGTCATAGCATTGAACGGTTGCAGTTTGTTCAGCAACAGCCATATTACTTGCACCATTATTTGTGCCTACCGCTACGTTATCCGCGCCTGTTATAGTATCGTTTGTAGCCGTTGCAGCTACCGTTTCATTTGCGCTAAACGCGTTATCTTCGCTACCGATTAACGATTGATTTTCTGCTTTTGCGGCTATATTGCCTTCGTTAGCAATAGCTCTTTCTTGCTCTTGCGAGCGCGCGTTAATCTGCCCGATAAGTCTATCCTTAACGTCCTCTTGGGCAATATTTTTTTTGCGTTTTTGCCGCTTTTTTTTGCTTTCTTTTACGGTAATGTTACAGGTGCTGACGGGAATTTCCAGCATACTTGCATATTGAAGCTTGTCGTTCATACCCTTTTCTCTCCTTTTTTGTTCCTATGAAAATTTATATGAGCTAGTAAGCTGCAATAGAACAAAAAAATCGCCGTAAAGATAAACTCTCTACGACGAATTTTGTTAGTTTTTAAGTTTTAATTATGTTGACCAAATCAAAAAGTGGTTATTGCAAAAACCGCTGCATAAGTTGAACACCACTTTCAATAAAGTTGCCGCTGTTTTTAGCCGTTTCCTCCGTATAGGTGGTTACACCGCTATCAACCAATGCGTTGCTGCGGTAAATCATATAAGGCACGGGGTCTGCACAATGTGTCATTGTAGATATAGGTGTGGGGTGGTCAGGGCAAACGAGAATAGAAAAATCTTCTCCGCGCGCGGTAAGCTCGGCTACGATAGGGCCGACAACCTTTTGGTCAATTTGCTCGATAGAATAAATCTTATTTTTAGCATCGCCGTGGTGGCCACACTCATCGGGGCCTTCCATGTGAATATAAACAAAGTCCGCGCCGTTTTTTAATGCGTCAAGACAAGCATTTGCCTTACCCGTCCAGTTGGTGTCGTAATTACCGGTTGCACCCTCAACCTCAATCACTTGCATTCCAGCCAAAATGCCTATGCCTTTTAATAAATCTACGGCGGAAATCATTGCACCTTTAAGGTTAAAGCGTTGCTCAAATTTTTGCAAGCGCGGTTTGGTGCCCTCTCCCCAAAACCAAAGGGAAGTTGCAGGGCGTTTGCCCGCTTTAATTCTTGCAAGGTTTACAGGGTGATTTTTTAATATTTCCACCGATTTTTTCATCAAATCAAGATACTTTGCGCCAACTTCGCTCTTTGGCAAATGCTCTTTTATGGGCTTGCCCGTAATGTCGTGAGGCGGGGTTAAATCGCCGGCAACCTTGCCGTTATCGACAACCAAGCAATGACGATAGCTTATGCCTGCGTAAAGTTTTAACTCTTCGCTATTAAGCTCTTTTGCAAGGCTTTCAATCAGTTCTTTTGCTTCGGCAGTAGAAATCTCGCCCGCACTGTAATCAACCATCGTTTTATTCTCAAAAACAGGCTCAGCTGACAAGGTAACAAGGTTTGCCCTTGCAGTTACGTCAGTATCTTTAAGCTCGATGCCGATTGAAGCTGCTTCTAGCGGAGAACGACCGGTATAACAGTCTTTAACGTCATAGCCAAGCACCGAAAGGTTTGCTACGTCACTACCCGGCTTAAAGCCACAAGGAACAGTTCTACAAAGCCCTAACTCTGCTTTTGCTGCAAGGCGGTCAACGTTGGGCTTATTTGCTATCATAAGTGGGGTTTTGTTGTCTAACGAAGGTTGGCGATAATCTGCCATACCGTCCCCTAAAATTACTACGTATTTCATAATTTGCTCCATTCTACCGGCAATATGCCGTGAGTGATTAAGTAGACGTTTGCTTTGTTAAAATGTCCGTTGCCGAAAAAGCCGTTATAAGCCGACAAGGGACTTGGATGGGCACTTTCTAATACAAGGTGCTTTGAGGTGTCAATTAAGGATTTTTTGCTGCGCGCGTTTGCTCCCCACAGCATAAAAACAACGTTTTTACGACCGGCTGAAATCTTTTTAATTATGCCGTCGGTAAACTCCTCCCACCCCTTACCTTTGTGAGAATTTGCGCTGTGTGCGCGGACGGTAAGGCAGGTGTTAAGCAACAGAACGCCTTGCTCTGCCCAACCGGTTAAATCGCCGCTATCGGGCATTTTATCCCCCGTTTCGTTTTCAATTTCCTTGAAAATATTGACAAGCGACGGCGGCTTTTGCACCCCGTTAGGCACCGAAAAAGACAGGCCCATTGCTTGCCCTTCTTCGTGATAAGGGTCCTGACCTAAAATAACCACCTTGATATCCTTAAATGCCGTTTTTTTCATACTGTTAAAAATATCATACATCGAAGGATATACGGTGTGGGTGTAATATTCAGCTTTCAAAAACTGTCTAAGTGCGGTGTAATTTGGTGAAGAAAATTCCTCCGCCAAGATTTCATCCCACTCTTGTGTAATTTTACTCATATATAATATTTTATCATTTTACGTTGACAAATGCAATACATTTTTATATACTGATTTACAAGGTTTTATTATGAATTTATTAGACGTATTGGGTATTGGCGTGGCTCTTTCGATGGACGCTTGCGCCCTAACTATTGCAAACTGCACAGCCTACGGCAAAGCACTAACAGGCAAAAAAGGGCTTGCTATGCCCTTGCTTTTTGCACTGTTTCAAGGGCTAATGCCGCTTATTGGCTTTTTTGTAGGCTCGCTTTTTGCTAAGTATTTATCCTCTATCGGCGGATACTTAACGGCTGCCGTTTTTTATGTTCTTTGCGGCAAAATAATATTTGATATTGTAAAAGATTATCGCGAAGCAAAAGAATTTGACCTAAACGGCAAAAGTGAAAGGACTGACAGCCAAAAAAAGAATTTTTCTTTTGCAATGCTGCTTGTGCAAGCGATTGCAACTAGTATAGACGCGCTTATAGTCGGCGTAACTTTGAGCTTTGAATTGACCTTTTCTATTTGGTGGGCGGTGCTTGCAATCTCCGCAGTAACCTTTGCTCTCGTGCTTTTGGCACTACTGCTTGGCAAAAGCATAGGTTCGTTACTTGGCAAATATGCAAGCTGGGCAGGTGCGGCAATTTTATTTGTGCTTGCAACAAAAACACTTATTGAAGCAATTATATAAAAAAATCATATAAGATATCGTTAAATAATGATATTGAAATCAAATATTAAAAGCCAATATTAAAAGCCTCCGCATATATAAATTAAAATATTAAAAGCCTCCGCTTTTTGCGGAGGCTTTTCTTTTTTAGTCAATATTCCATTGCCATCTCAAATTATTTTTGAGTTTTAGCATATTCTTCGTAGAAGGGGAGATATTTTCTGGTATTGTAAAGCATTTCGTTAAAGAGCTTACGAGCGTCAGCCAAAGAAAGAGGCATATTGGGGTCGTTTGCAAATGCTTGGAAAGCAAGTTCGTAGTCGCCGCTGATTGCTGCGTCAACGATTACGTCTTGGTTAAGAGCAACTCTGGTAACCATTGCGTTTACAAGGTTGGGGAGTTTGCCTGCGCATAAGGGACGAACTTCACCACTGCCGAAGTTTGCATTGGTTTCAACAACAATACCTAAGGGGATATTTTCCATTTGACCACGGTTGGGCATGTTAACGTTGGTAACAAAGCTTTCCATACCAAGAATAGCTTTCATTTGACGAACACTTTCTTCACCGGTGTTGTAGAATTTGAAGGGGTCGCCAGCAGCGCGCTTGTCTTGAATTTCAATCTTCCATTCAAGGTCTTCCTTTCTCCAAGAAACAGGGGTAAGACCAAACTTCATTTCAGCAACTCTTTCGGGAGAGGACAAATACCAGTTGCCAGGCATAAATTCTGCAAGGTGCCTGTCGCCCGCTGCTGCGATTACGCCGTAGCGGTTGAAGAGTTCAAACTTAACGAGTTCCAAGGTGTCGAACGCACCGTTTGCCCAGTGCTCACCATCGGGAGAAACACCTTCGGGGTGGTCCTTGATATATTCACCATAAAGAGGCATAAGGTCGTGCCCCTTGCAAGTTGCCTTGTCAAGCCAAGTGAAATGGTTGATACCGAGAACGTTAACTCTAATATCGTCACGTTTAGCTTCGATGCCGAGTTTTTCTTTTGCAACGTTAGCAAGAATTTCTTGCGTGCCGAAAACTTCGTGGCAGCAGCCAAATGCTTTGATGCCGGGGAAGCCACGGTAAAGTGCGGTAACACACATTGCCATAGGATTGGTAAAGTTGATTACCCAAGCATCAGGACAGCATTTTTCAATTTGTTTTGCATAGTTATAGAAAATGGGAACGGCACGGAGCGCACGAACGCAACCGCCAGGGCCGGTGGTATCGCCAACCGACTGGTAGATGCCGTATTTTTCAGGTGCGTGAACGTCACTTTCCATTTCGTCAAAGGTGCCGGGGAGAATAGACATAATAACAAAGTCTGCACCGGTGAGGCACTCCTCACTCGTGTTGCAAACAACGTATTCCCACTTACCAACAGTATCTTCTCTTGCCGTCAAAAGATTACCGATAATAGCGTTCTTTTTAGCGGCCTCCATATCAATATCGTAAAGGCAAACCTTACCAGCGATAGCAGGCTCGTTAGCCAAGTCGTTCATAAGGTTTTTTGCCCAACCGCGACTACCGCCGCCAATAAATGCAATTTTGAGATTTTTAACGTCGTTCATTTTACATCTCCTAATGATGATTTTATGTAATTATATTTTACACTTTTTTTTTGAAAGTGTCCACACTTTTGACCAATTTTTTGACCAATATTAAGTATAATTTTTATTAATACTTTATAATTTTAGGCTTTTTGTAATACTTTGCGCTAAATGTTAAAGATTTACACAATAAAGCCCCCTCTGTTTTTTGTTTTACAGAGGGGGCTTTATTAAAGTTTAGTTTTTTAAAAAGTTTTGTTTTTATCCTTTTTGCCGTTATTTGTTTTGTTCTATTTTTTACCTTTTGACTTTGCGCCTTTAATTCCGCCCGCTCCACCAAACGTTAAAAGCTGGGTAGAATAGGTTTTTTGCACAGTTTCGTTTGCCGCCGCCCTCTTTTTTGCAAGGGTTAGCATATCGTTAAGTAGTGCCGAAAACTCCTTTAAGGTGTCGCAAAAAAGGTAGTGCGCAAGAGAGCCTGGCACCGTGTTGATTTCGTTTACGTAAACTTTGCCGTCGACAATAAAATAGTCGATGCGTATTACCCCCTCCATTTGCAGCGCGTTGTAAATGCGCAAGGTGGTGTCCTTTATTTTGGAAGCAAGTTTTTCGTCAATATTTGCAGGGAAAACCCTATCGCCACCCACGTATTTATCGTTAAAGGTCAAAATCTCGCTTCTACCAACCGGTTGCTCGCAAGCCGAAGCACACGCACTTTTGTCGCTTTTTCGATAGCAAGCACAGTTAATTTCAGTAAAGTCGGTAAGGCAAGGCTCGACGATTACTCGCTCGCCATAGCGCAGAGCAAAAGAGATTGCGCCTTCAAGCTCTTTTGCATCCGCCGCCCTTTTAACACCTATGCTAGAACCGCCACACTCTGGTTTTACTATTACGGGATAAGGGAAAGCATTTTCCACCAAGCGATACTCAGCCGGACTTGAAAGAGTAACGCTTTTTAAGCAGTTTATTTTTAACCCTTTTAGAAAAATTTTAGTCAAGGTTTTGTTCATACAAACGGAAGAAGCCGCCATCGAGGGCGAAGCAAGCGGAATTGCCGACATTGCTAGCACACCAGCAAGGCTGCCGTCCTCCCCCCGCTCGCCGTGCATACAGTTTATCGCGCACGAGATTGCATAAAGGGGCTTTAACCTTTTGCCCTTGCCCTTTACTGCATAAAGACAGTTGTCGCCCGATTTTATTAAAACGGACGTTAGCTTTTTGAAATTAAGATTTTTATAATCGTCTAAATCAAACAGTTCCTCGCCCGACCACCAGTTGCCCGATTTATCCACGTAAACAGGCACGGGGTTGTAACGGAATTTATCAATAGAATTTAGGGTTAACACACCGGTTATTACCGAAACGTCGTGTTCAACCGACTGTCCCCCAAAAAACACTGCAATATTTTGCATAAAAAAACACCTCCGCTAAATTTTTACGCTTTGGTGTTTCTTGTTAGTGTTTATTAGTATTTATCGAGTATGTAGTGCTAAATTTGTAACGTCTATTTCAAATTACCTAATATTATATGCCTAGTAGGCGGTAAATGTTGCCTACTCCCTAAATATTATTTATGCTGGCAAGTTTTAATTACAATCGACCGTTTTAGCTACAACTATTTTTTTAGTTGTAATTGTCAGGCAAATCGTTTTCAAATAGAACAACGTCACCCTCTTGAAGAATTTCGTTAAGCTCCTCGTTTGCCCTGTTTAGCGACTTTGCATAGCGAATATTCTCTCTCGGCATACCGCCTTCTAACAGTCCGCTAACCAACATTTCCGCATTGTGTTTGCCTATTACAAACACAAGGTCAGCGTGCTTTGAAAGTAGTTTACCAAACTCCATATTTGCAAGGTTTTCCATTCTGCCAAGCTCAACTAACCCAGGGGTAAGCACGATTTTTCTGCCCTCAAAAGTGTCAAGCACCTCCATCGCAGATTTGGTGCCGTCTACGTTAGAGTTGTAGCTGTCGTCAATAATGACTATGCCCTTGTTGTTAGGCATAAGCTGCAATCTATGCCCCACCGTTTTAATGCGATTGATACCGAGAGCGATTTCCTCAACGGTAAGACCGAGTTTATAGGCAACCGATGCCGCCAAGCAAATGTTGCTTACGCTATGCTTGCCTAACAGCATAGTAGTGCAGTTTACTGTCTTTTCACCCTTTATGCACAACTTAAAAGTCATACCTTGCGAGCCCATTGCAATATCCTCGGCAGTAACAAGGTTTTCACTACCGTTTAACCCCGCAATATACTTTTCGCCCTTAAATCTATCGTGAAGTTCTACCGCCGCCTCGCTGTCGCCGTTAAAAAAGCCTTTGCCGTTAGCCGCTAAGCCCTCGAAAAGCTCATACTTTGTGTCCTTGGTAACCTCAATACTGCCAAAAGTTTCAAGGTGCTGATTGTTTACACCAGTTAATACGGCGTATTGTGGCTTAACTATTTTTACAAGGTGCTTAATATCCCCCTTGTTGCGCGCGCCCATTTCCGCAATAAAAATATCGTGCGTGCTGTCAAGACGTTTAACCGCTATTGAAATACCAAGCGGAGTGTTATACGACTGAGGGGTAGACAAAACCCTGTATTTTTGCGACAAAATGGTGGTCAAAATTTCTTTAACACTCGTTTTGCCATAGCTGCCTGTAATGCCGATTTTAATAACTGAGGAGTGGTCAAGCTTTATAGTTGCCACCTTAACGTAGTGGCGGCGCAAGATTTCCTCAAAAGGCTCGTTTATGCAGTAAGCAATAAACAGTAAAAAGGGCATCAGCATAGGCAACAAACACAAAGGCAGATAACGCAAAATCGCGACTACCTCGTCACCAATAGAAAATGCGATATAGTTTACAAGAGCAAGTAAGCCAAAGGTAACTGCTGCAAGCACTAAAATATACGTAACGGTTAAACGAACAAGTCTTTTGGTTTTTTTGAGCGGAACTTTTACGTTGACGCTTTTTTCCGAACTAATATACAGCCCGACAAACAGCGCGTAAGCCGCAAAGCCCACGTAAGAAGCGATATGTGCGCCTAAAATGGGTGCAAAACACATATTCAGCACGCAAAAGAACAGTAAGCCCAAAAGGGACAATAGCATAAGTCTCTTAAAGTAAGGGGTTTCGGGACTGCCCACCCACTTAAAATATCTTGTAAACTTATAGCCGCCCTGTTGCAGTGCAAGCATAAATTTTAGGGAAGCAAAAAATAGGAGCACTGCGTTTGCAAGGCTGATAAAAAGGTATACGTATGTTTGCGCGCCGGTATAAAGCGCGGAATAGCTTTCTATGCCGATTGGAAACATTTTAATTTGAGAGCAAAAACTCCCTTACCTCCCTGTTAAATTTTGACGGCTTATCGACAAAGGCAAAATGCCCTGCGCCGTCTATGACTAAAAGTTTAGAATTAACTAAATATTTATTAAACCTGCGAGCCATATAAAGCGGTGTTTCCTTATCCCCTTTGCCGTAAATCAAAAGGGTGCGGTTGGGAATAGTTTTGGCGGCATCGTCAAGATGCTCTGCAACAATCATTTTAAAACTTTGGCGCATAACGGGACTAAGCCTTAAATAATCTGGCGAATAAAATGCCGCAAGCCTTTCGCGCTTGACAAACAATTTTAAGAGATTGAAGCACACCTTTTTTGCCACTTTTTTGAAGGTGCGCCTTGGCTTTAAGCCTGCACCACCCGTAATGACTACTCTATCAAAAAGCTGGGGCTGCTGCGACAGTGCTTTAACCACCACCCTCGCCCCAAACGAGTGTGCAACCACGTGCGGACGAATTATATCGTGGCTTGACATATAGTCTTTAACCTCTTGCACGTAGTCGCTAAGCGAATAGGGAATTTGCATATTTGCGTTTTCCCCAAAGCCGCGCATATCAAACGCATGCACCTCAAACTCGCGAGAAAAAAATGGAAACTGGTAGGCAAAGCTTTCCTTGCACGAACCATACCCGTGCAAAAACAGCAGCTGTGGTTTTCTTTTAGACTTATCGGGCTTAGGGTTAGACGTAAGATTAGACGTAGGCTTAGGCTCAGCCTTATCCGTTTTAGGCTTTTCGCATTTAGGCTTATCTATTTTGCCATTATTTATTTTAGTGTTTTCTTTTGTAAAAGCCGTAGTTTTTTTACTGCTTATGATAACACCTTTTTGACTTGTTTTAGTTTTATAATTTGTTATATAAACGCCATATTAAACGGTTAAAATTAGGACGAGTGCGTCCTCGCCGTCAGCGTAATATTTTTTTCTAACCGATAAATTTGTAAAGCCGTGCTTTCTGTAAAGATTTATTGCAGACAAATTGCTTGCGCGCACTTCTAAAAGCACCTTTTTTGCGCCGCTATTTTTAGCAAGCGTAAGCGCACGTTCAATTAAGCCGTCCGCTATGCCTTGCCTACGATAAGATGGCACAACGAAAACGTCTTCTATATCGGCATCGTCAAGCCCGCAAGTTAGCGTAACAAAACCCACGCTTTTGCCGTTATCCTCGGCAATAAAACCGTAAAATCTGCCACCGTTAAAAGAGCCGACAAGCTTTTCCTTTGACCAGCCGTCCAAAAAACCAAGCTGGATAGCACTTGCCATAAACTCTATATCTTCTCTTTTTGCCTCGCGATAACAAATCACGGTCTACCCTCCTCCGCTTGACTTTTACGCACGTAAAGGGGGTTTAATTGGTCATAATCACAGGTCGCCTCGCCACACTTTGCATTGATTGCGGCAATCAGCCCTACCGACGAAGAAACTATTTCCGTTTCCAGTCCGTCAATTTTTTCCATACTAAGTAATTTATAGGTGGAAGCAAAGGTCTTTAAATCTTCTAAAAGTATATAAGAGGGAGCAACCGAAAGCATACCGCCATCGTAAGCGGCAACGTAAAAACCACCGTGCCCTGCGTTGATGACAGCCATTGTCTTTTCGCCTTTATAATTATATGCTAAGGTGTCAAAAGAAGTTATTGCAAGGCAAGGCAAATTTTTTGCAAAGCACAATGCCTTGGCGGTAGATACGCCTATTCTTATGCCGGTAAAAGAACCTGCACCCACTACGCAAGCAATAAAATCAAGGTCGTCAAGGGTAAGTTCTTTTTCAGCAAGCACCTGTTCTACCCTTTGCATAACCTCTACCGAATGACGCACACCGCAATTTTCGTCAACGTATAATTTAACCTCGCCATCGCGGCAAGCGGCAACTATTAGACTTTTGTTGCTTGTGTCTATTGCAAGATAGTTCATAAGGTAATCTTCCTCGTTTGGTCGTCAATTTTTTCAATGACCACTTTTTTTACTTTTGAGGGCAAAACGTCTAAAATATTTTCCGCCCACTCTATAAAGCAGATATTATCACCGCCAAAGTAATCGGTTAGCCCAAGCATAGCTGCGTCCTCTCCACAAGATAGGCGGTAACAATCGTAATGATAAATAAGGTCGCCGTAAACGTTTAAATAGGCATACGTGGGGCTGGTAACACCGTCAAGCCCAAAGTATTTTGCAACACCCTTAACAAATGCCGTTTTGCCTGCACCTAAATCGCCCGCAAGCAACACCACGTCCCCTTTATTTAAGGTTTTTGCATATTCTACGGCAATATCTTCCGTTTGAGCCACACTGCTACTTATTATTTCCATTTGACGCTTTGATGACTCTTTTTTGTCATCAGGCAAATCGCCTATAGCCTTAGTGTCGACCGACGTTTCTTTTATATTGATTTTTTCAAAAAGATAACCTATCCTCTTATACAGCAAGAGGGTAATCATACTGACCGAAACGGCTTTTATTACGTTAAACGCGATAATGAGCCATATTTCTTCGTCAAATATCTCCGCCATACCGTATAGCGGAAACGTAATGAATTTATTCACGACGAGCGCCGCCGCAGTTTGTAGGACGGAAGCCAGCACTAGCATAATAGTAACCGTCTTTATGCCCTTTTTGAATGTATACACTATTGCAGGTGGCAGAACGTAGACTAAAATTATTATCATATTAGCTATCTGTCCGACACCAAACGTGGACGAACCGATTAAGCATAGCAATTCCTTTAAAATGCCAACAAAAAGGGCTGCAAGCGGACCATACATAAAGCCTGCAAGCATTATGAATGCGTTTGAAAAATCCAGCTTCAAAAAGAAAACAGCAGAGGTCGGAAAAAGCGAGAACTCCAAAAACGAAACGCCATAGGCAAGAGCGGTAAAAATCGCCATACCAGCTATCGACCTAGTTGAAAAAAGTGGCTTTTTCTCTTTTTTTACGGGCAAAGCACCCGTTTCATTGCGGGTGATACCGTTGTTGGATACGTTCGTGCAGAGCGACGGAGAATCCGACACCGCGCTCTTTTCTTCTGCTTCGACTACTTTGAGGTTTTTATCCTTTTCCATAAAAAACGCCCCTCCTATAAAAATCGGGGCACTGTTAAGAAAATTGCAAAATAATGCGAGGAAACCCCCACCGTTAAAGCATTCTTTTCCCATCCGGACTGTTACCGTCGGTTTCGGGATTGCACCGAATCAGCCACAAAGGCTCGCAGACTTTACTGCCGATGGGGAATTTCACCCCGCCCCAAAGAATTACAGTTATATAATATATTTTTTTTGCTCATTTGTCTAGTAATTTTGCTTTATTTTGCGCGCGCAAAAGACAAAATTTCAAAAGAAAACATTTTACAACAATTATTGTCCTCATTCGTCCGCCATACCAATGATAAAATCATTGCAAGAAGCAATAAATGCAATGCAATGAAATAACATAAAATTGCAAGCTTCAATTCGCGCGTGAGGGAAATAAAAATGGAAAATTTTTTTTATTCTTTCATATCTGGACTTTTTTGCGTGGGAGGGCTGTTTATACTCTCTTGCGTAACTGTTGTTGGAGTAAAATTTTTATGGGGTATAATTACCTCCTTTTTAACAAAAGAGCCTACTGCATTAGAAGCACCAGTTAAAAAAAGGCGACGCAAAAAACGCGCTCCGCCACCTACGCCCTCGCCCATACGCAGCATTGAAATTAACCCAGAGGAAATTGATAGAATTTACGTTAGAAAATCATCATAGATATCATAATTTAACTCTTCGCAAATAAAAATTTGCATAACTAAACTCGAACACAAAAATCCCCATACATACAACATATATAAAAACGCATATAAAAAATCCGCGCAGAACGTAGTTGCTGCGCGGATTTTTTATTTTAGTTAAAATTTTTTCAAAATATATAATATTAACGAGATTTATAACGTGTTTACTCAAATCTTTCAACGTTTGCGCCGTCATCCCAAAGGCTTTCAAGATGGTAAAAAAGCCTTGATTCATCGTTGAAAATATGCACGATTACGTCGCCGTAATCAAGCACAGCCCATCTGCCCTCTCTAACGCCCTCGCGTCTAATGGGGGCAATGCCTTTTTCTTCAACACCCTCCTCAACGTGCTCTATAAGTGCGCGCGTATGCGTCATTGACCTGCCGCCAGCAACGACAAAATAGTCGGCAACAGACGTTTTGCCTTTAACGCAGATGCATACAACGTCCTCTGCCTTATTGTCGAGCAAAATGTTGCAAATTTCGTGTGCAAAAGTCTTTGAATCGTCTTGCTTTACCGAAACAACCTTTTCTTTTTTCATAATATCCTCACTTTTGGTCTTTGACGTAGTAGTTATACGCATTAACCGTTTCTATATATATTTTTTGTTTTTTGTTTTGTAAATGTAAAAATTCTTCCTTTAAGCACTCTATAAAACAATGCTCAAAGTCGGCTTTTTCATACAGCTCGCGTAAAATTTCAACACCCTCGTAATTTCTGTTTTCTTCAACCATATCGGCAACGAAAATAAGCTTGCCAAGCGCGCTCATATTAGCTTTGCCTGAGGTGTGATATCTTATTGCATCTATAATCTCTGCGTCCTTTATGCCAAGGATATGCTCTGCCACATATGCGCCCAAAAATGCGTGGACAACAGGCTCGGGAACGTCTTTTGGACAAGTAAAGCCCTTGACGGAGGTGGGGTCAATATATTTTGCAACGTCGTGCAAAAGGGCAGCTGTTAAAACCTTTTTTGTTTCTAGCTTTAATTGCTTTGTCTTGCGCAGTGCGGCTTCAATAACACCGGCGGTATGGATGCGCCTTTTTTCAGGCAAAACGTTGCGGACAAATTCAAACAACTCATCGCCCGAATACAAGCCCGTTTGTTTTATATATTGCGCTACGCTATCTGCCGTCATCCCTTGGATAGATAAGCCGAGAGAGGTGTAAATTCGAATTTTTGTGGAAGAAAAGTTTTTGCCACGGTATTTTAGTCTTATAAAATCTTTGCCAAAATTTTTTATAAAATACTCTTGCTCTGCCTTATAGTCGGCATAAAAATCATCCCTATCAAACACGCAAAGGTTGCAAGCGGCTAAAATTCTTTCGGGATACCGCCACGTCTTAAAATCGGTTAGCATATCTCCGCCGACAAAAAAATACAACTGACAGTCTTGCTCTTGTTTAAAATGCTCTACCGTCAAATAAGTATAGCTTTTGCCCTGCTTTGCAATTTCGTAATCGCTGACCTCTATTTTTTCGTCATTTTCAAAGGCGAGGCGAAGCATATTAAGCCTATCCTCGCTCGGCGCGGGAATAACCTCTTTATGAGGTGGCAGATAGGTGGGCATTACAAGCAGTTTATCAAGCTGCATTTCCAAAAGGGCGCGCCTTGCCATCTCTATATGTTCTGTGTGGACGGGGTTGAAAGTTCCGCCTAAAATGCCGATTTTTGTCATACGTTTATTATTGCATATTTTCCAAATAAAATCAACGATTTATTTGTTTTTTAAGCTAGGTATAATTTAATTAAGTGTGGCAATACTCACTTAAAAAAGCAATTTAGGGGAATTACTAGTGAAAAATTTTTCTGTTGCAGTAATTTTAGATGCACTGCTATCAAGCTTTACCTCTTTTATAATCTTTTTCGTTTTGCTAAACTATACCGTGCAAAAGCCCTATTCTTATATTCTTGCTGCGTGCGGAGCGGCACTTATTCTTTTGCTTGCCATAAAACTTGGGCTTAACAAAAACAAACGCACTAAAATTAAGCGCAAAGACGAAAAAAGCTACGTTCAAACTATGGCGCAGCTTAACTATCAGTTAAAGCCACTTACCATTGCACTGTTTGAAAAAGCCTTTTTGGCTAATGGCAATGCGGTAGAGCGCAAAAGGGGCGCGTTGCACGTTAAGGCTGATGGCGAGGTGCATTTTTTTGCTTTTGGCTTTGACGGCGTTTCTAAGGCGCAAATAGTAAAAGCATATAACCAACTGGGCTTAGAGGACAAAGCTGTTATTTGGGCAGAGAGCTTTACGCAAGACGTAAAACTGTTTGCAAGGCGCTTTGGTGGACGTATCCGCTTAAACGAAGGGGCTGCTGTTTTTAATTTTTTGAAGTCGGCTGACTGTTTACCCACCCCCACTTGCCCCGTTGCAAAACAAATACGCGTTAAGCCGCAAGCGGTAAAAAACCTTATAAATAAAAAAAGAGCCAAAAACTACGCGGTTTTCGGCATTGTGTTTATCCTTATGAGCTATTTTGTGCCCATAAAGCTGTATTATTTGATTTGTGGGTGCGCTTTTTTGTTTACCTCGCTTATAGTTCGGCTTTTTGGGCGTTCCTCCGAAAATAATGAAAATTTCGTCACAAACTAACCATATTAAAACAGACACTTAGTTGACTTTTTTGCTTCTATATAAATTAAAACTCTTTATGGAAATTAAAACTCCATATATGTGATAGAGTTTAGACATCTATATGCTTGATAAAAGCTAAAACTCGATATGGTTAACCTTTTCGTTTTTGCTTCTACGGTAAAAGACAAGTTTTCTGCCCGTTGCACAGACGAATTCCGCATTTAGCCTTTCTGCTATTTCAAAGCCGGCTTCCTTGGGAATAAGTCCACTGTTTTCTAAAACGGTTATTTTTATAATCTCGCGCTTTTCAATGGCTAAATCTAAGCTTTCAATAAGGCTATCGTTTACCCCCAACTTGCCCACTTGGGTAATGGGCTCTATTTTTTGCGCAATAGCGCGTAAATTGCTTCTTTGTTTACTTGTAATCATATTTTTATTCCTTTTGGTTTTGGCGGCTTAAAGATTAAGCCGCCTTTTTTATCTTTTTAGTTGTTTTTTTTAAGTCGATTTATTATTAAAGTTATTTGAACGTTAGTCGACTAGTTCAAATTCCTCACCGCCGATAATGATTGTGGACTTATCAGTTGCGCCCATTTTGCGCAGCTCGTCTATAATACCTCTGTCGCGAAGAACTTTGTGGAGATATGCAAGTGAGTTCATATCGTCCATAACGACGTTACGCTTTAACACGTCAACCAACGTGCCAACGATAACGAAAGTTTCGCCCTCTTTAAAGATTTCATATTCCAATCTATCCGGCTTAACGTAGTTAAACTCCTCAAATTCAAGCGGTTTAACGGGGGGCAATTTTTCCAAAACGCTATAAATTGCCTTTTTTAAGTCGTCCATACCGGCACCGGTCAGCGCAGATATGGTTACTATTTTATGCCGTCTTTTAATCTTTTCTTTAAACGCCTGTAAGTTTTCTTCCGCGCCAAAAGTGTCAACCTTGTTTAATGCTATTACCTGTTTTAACTTTGCGAGCGTGGGACTGTAATTTTTAAGTTCTGCGTTTATTTTTAGATAATCTTCATAAGGGTCCCTGCCCTCTATGCCGGAAATATCTATTACGTGCACGAGCATTCTTGTCCTTTCAATGTGGCGCAAAAATTCCGTTCCTAGACCAACGCCGTCGCTAGCACCCTCGATAAGTCCTGGAATATCGGCAACGACAAACTGATTGTCGTAATAATCGCATACGCCAAGATTTGGAGAAAGGGTGGTAAAGGGATAGTTTGCAATCTTGGGGCGCGCCCTTGTGATTTTGGAAAGTATTGTGGACTTACCTACGTTGGGGAAGCCAACTAGGCCCACGTCTGCTATGGTTTTAAGTTCTAAAACAACCCTTTTAACTTCCGTTTTTTCACCCGTCTGCGAAAAGTGAGGAGCGCGACGACGTGAGTTTGCAAACTTTGCGTTACCCTTACCGCCCTCGCCACCGACTAAAACGACCTTTTTTTGCCCCTCGTAGAACATATCGGCAATAATACCGCCGCTCTCGTAATCTTTAATGACAGTGCCGAGAGGAACCTTCAAAACAAGGTTGGCACCCGACTTGCCAAAGCAGTCCTTGGGACCGCCGTTTTCGCCGTTTTCCGCAAAGAACTTGTTTTTGTAGTAGTATTCCGCAAGGTTTGTTACGTGCGAGTCTGCTATAAAAATAACGTCGCCACCTTTGCCGCCGTCGCCACCATCGGGACCACCGCTAACCTTGCCTTTGTAATGGATAAAAGAGGTAATACCGTTGCCGCCGTTACCCGCTTTTATGTTTATAATCGCTCTGTCGATAAATTTATCTGCCGTCATAGCCTTTTCCTTATATCCTTAAAGAACTTTTTAATCCGTCCTTAAATTTAGTCTTTTTTTATCTTCTTTTTAATTTTCTTTTGGCATAAGTCTTGAATAGGACAGTTTGCGCAGTCGGGCTTTGCCGCCTTGCAAAAGCTTCTGCCAAGGTATATCAAATAGTGGTGCGCACGCGACCAGTCTTGCTCGTCTAAAATAGACATAAGACCGCGCTCGGTATTCAAAACGTCAGTTGCGCTGACAAGCCCAATTCGGTTTGAAACCCTAAAAACGTGCGTATCTACCGCAATCGCATTGCCCTTAAACGCCACACTGTAAACAACGTTGGCGGTTTTTCTGCCAACCCCTGCAAGCGTGCGTAAATCTTCTAGACAAGAAGGGACCTGCCCGTTAAATTTTTCCAAAATATCCTTACTAGCACTCAAAATATGCTTTGCCTTAGACTTATACAACCCGCACGTGTAAATATACCCTTCAAGTTCTTCCTGAGAAAGTAAAAGCATTGTTGCGGGGGTGTTGTGCTTTTCAAAAAGCTTTGCCGTAACCTTGTTAACCCGCTCGTCAGTGCATTGCGCGGAAAGAATAACTGCGATAAGCAACTCGTAAGGAGAGTTGAAGTGGAGTGCCGGCTTATCGGTGAATATCCCAGAGAGCCTGTCCACTATTATCTTTGCCTGTGCTTTTTTCATAAGATTTTACCCTTTTTGATTTTAGCACAGGATAAGACTTTTTACAAGTAAATTTAAATACTTTTGACTATCTCGCGCCCGTTAAAGAGCTTAACGAGGAAAAAACCGGCAAAAGAATTAAGCCCCGAATTAAAGGTTGCCCGTCTTACCGTTTGAAATACCTCTTTGCTGATTTTAACAGAAAGTCCACAACCCACCCCCGCGGCTTTGGGGGTGTTAACTACCGCGTTGCCTATTCCGCCTTGCTTTAACATCGCTGAAAATCTTAGCGTATGCGTGCGGGAGCGAAAGGCAACTATTACCCATTCCATAAAACATTTTCTCCTTGGCATAAAAGGGGGCTTTGCCCTATACAATATACTATTAAATAGCAAAAAAATATGTTACTTGGAGCATCTAATTATGATATATTTTGATAATACTGCAACCGGTGGCTTTAAGCCGAGAGAGGTGGTTGAAACCGCCGTTAACGTTATAAAATATCTATCGGCAAACCCCGGCAGAAGCGGGCACAGGTTGTCGGTTACCGCTGCGGAAACGGTTGCGGGAACGCGCGCTATTTTAGCCGATTTTTTTGGCTGCCAGCAAGAAAGAGTAGTTTTCACAAAAAATTGCACGGAGGCGTTAAACACCGCCATTTTCGGTCTTGCAAAAAAAGGAATGCACGTAATAACCACCGTATTTGAACATAATTCCGTTCTTCGCCCCCTTTATAAGCTTGAACGCGAGGGCATAATTACCCTAACCGTAGTTGCGCCGACGTGTTATATAAAAGATGAGGAGAGGTTATCTCTATCGGTATTTAACAGCATAAAAGCAGCCGTCCGCCCCGACACAAAAATAGTAGTGATGACCGCTGTATCTAACGTTACGGGCACGATTATGCCCTTAAAAGAAGTGAGCGAACTTTGTAAAAATATAGGCGCGTTTTTCGTGGTTGATGGTGCGCAAGGGGGTGGACATATACCGCTAAACGTTGAAAAGCTTAATATTTCTGCCTTGGCGGTTGCAGGGCACAAAGGGCTTTACGGTATTATGGGCAGCGGTGTGCTTTTACTTGACGAAAAAACGGAAATCACCCCCCTAACCTATGGCGGAACTGGCACCGACAGCTTTAACACCGACCAGCCGACCTTTTACCCCGAAAGATTAGAAGCCGGCACCCTTAACCTGCCTGCCATTGCCGCGCTTGGCGAGGGGGTGCGTTACGTAAAGCATAACTTTGATGCTTTTTGCCAACGTGTTTTTGCCTTGACCGAAAGATTGATAAAGGGGCTTAGCGAGATAGAGAGTGTAAACTGCTATTCCGTGGCAAATACGGCGGGTGTTGTTTCCTTTTTGGTTGAAGGGGTTGAAAGCGGTTTTGTGGCAGACCTTCTTGATAGTCAATTTGACGTTGCCGTCCGCAGCGGGCTGCATTGCGCGCCCCTTTGCCATAAATTTTTAGGCACGGATGGCGGCGGACTAGTGCGCGTAGGGCTTTCTGCCCAAAACAGCACAAGCGAGGTTGATTATTTTTTGCGCGCTATTAAAAAAATAGTTGCGTCTATAAAAAATGGTAACAGTTTTAACTAATATAAAAATTAACAAAAAAGCAAAAGATTTTTTTGCAAGGTTTTTTATAAAAAAAATTATTAAAAAGCACTATTGATACAATGCTTATAAAAAACTTTGTTAAAACACATAAAAGCCCCTTTTTCTAAGGGGCTTTTAAATATTGATAAGTAAATTAGATGATATGTAAATTAGACTAAAAAGCAAAAATTTCTTAATTTTTTATTAAATTCTTTTTAGTTCTTCTGCAACCTTATAAAGCATTTTTCTCTTTTTGTCATCAAGCATAGGCGACAGTATTGCTACAAAATTGTCAATGTCGGTGTTGGAAAGCGTCCCTGCCCTTTTACCGCGGAGTGCTTCTTCATAAATTGCACGAATTAAATCGTTTTGGTTTTTACCATCAAACCTTGCCGCAAGTGAGGTAACCATTCTAAATAAATCGTTTGGTAAGCCGGGATTTCCCGTTTGCCCACCTTGACCGTAGCCGTCTCTGCCATTATTCGCACCATAACTATTGCCACCATTACTGTTTTTGCCGTTGTTTGAGCCATAGCCGTTGCCGTTGCTGCCGTTTCGTCCGTTATATCCGCCATAGTTGTTGCCGCTATTGCCGTTTCTGCCGTTAAAATTTTCCATACCGCCTCCTTAAAATACGTTTTCAATTTTATTTTATGTGCTTCATATACTGTAATGTTAGTGGAGAAAGTATGGAATTAGAACAACTTTTTATTTATTTTTTGTTAGAAGAATTTGGCGGAGAGGCAGGTGCGCCCGTTTGCGACCTACTTAAAAAACGGAATTTTGACCTTAGGTGTTTATTCGAATGGGAAAATTTAAGCTTGCTTATACCCCTTGTTATTGCTTTTTTTTCGGCTTTTAAGGGTTGTCGCCAAACAGGTTGCGACAGTGAGCGCGATAGTTGCGACAAAACCGACAAAAAGGATAACTTTAATGAACGCGACAGCGATAACTGCTGCCGTTGTAAGCCCTGTTTAAGACCAATTACATCGCTTGCCAACGACAAAATTTTAACCGCGCTAGACAGATATATTGTATAATATGGCTATGCTTTTAACTAGGAAAATTACATAACGGTATAAACAAAATAATACATAAAATTTCCGCGTAGAAGTTTTGAGGCACAAAAAAAAGGTGTGCGCCTTAGCGCACACCTAACCTGACTTTTTTTACCGAGAAGTATTCTTTTTTTGTTTCCACTATTTTAAGCAACGGGAGGTTGCTCGGGAGTGCTAGGCGCGGGGTTAACTATCGCGTTTTCGTTAAGTGCAGCGATTGCCCTTGCCAATGCTTGCTCTGCCGTGGCTGCTTTTGCGCCCATCTTGGTAGTAATGCCCGTGCCGTGAATACAAGTTGCGTTTTCTTTTCTTTGCAAATAATCTGGCCAAAATAGTTTTGCAGTAGTTAACTTTAACGCACCACCCGACGCTAGCTGATAGGTCGTTTGCATAATACCCTTACCGTATGTTCTAGCCGTGTCGTCAGCGCCGACAAGAATTAGTCTACCGTAACCGAAAACCGTGCAAGTATCGTTGTTATAGTAGGAATAATAGTCTTTTGCGGAGTAGGTTTCATTGTTATACTTTTCGCCGTGGTGATATAGCATTGCACCAATTAAACTTTCTGATGCCGAAGCTGTGTTTTCGTCTGCAATGATAGAGATTTTTTCAAACATACATCTGCTAGTTGCAACGGCTGAAAAACCCTCTACCCTTTCCTTTTCCTGTGCGTAAGCTATTCTAACCGCATCAGTTCCTTTTCCTGTTATTAATAACGAGCAAATATTTTGTAAAATATCTAGTTGCCCGCCGCCGTTACCACGCAAATCTAAAACAAGCTGGGTTATGTTTTTGTTTGAAGCAAATTCAAACGCTTTCTTTATCTGTTCAAAAGCCTGTCCCTCAAACGCATCAAGCTTAACAACGCAAACGTCCGTCTTTGCAGCAAGCTCGGGCAAGGTCTTGTCCGTGCCTTTATTTTCAACTACTTGCAGCTCATTTTTGTCGTTATAGTCAAAAGTTACCGAACCTTCGCTATCATAGTATTTGACGTAGGTTGCCCTATAAGCAGCCTTTTTCATTGAAATTTCAACAGGTTGAACTGCACCGTCTCGCACAACCTTAAAGGTATATTGGCTTTCGTTGCAGTTAGTTAAAAACTCGCTAACAGCTTGACCGTTTTCAAGGTCTGTAAATTGCGCATCGGTCTCCTTTTTGCCTGCGGAAATTTGGTCGCCCACTTTCAAGCCGGCTTCTTCCGCGGGGGAGTTGCCCACAACCTTAATTACGCGGTTGTTTACTAAATCATACGATACGCCAAAGCCTTTATAATTGCCCTTTTCCTCCTCCTTGATTTTATCGTATTCATCCTTGGTGTAGTAGGTGGAATACTGGTCAAGGAAGTTGTTTGCAATACTTTCTGCAACCTTATCGCCGTCAAGCTCAACGTATTCACCGGTAGTGGGGTCGTAAACGTAACCTACCTTATCGATAAGTTCAACGACCTCTACAATAGTTTGCACTTGTGGAGGACGAGTTAAGCGTTGCATAAAATAGCCGCCGATAAACGAAAGCAGCATTAAAAGTGCAATGCCTATTGAAATAAGGGTATTTTTATTACTATGTTTTTTGGGTTCAATTTCCGGGGTAAAGCTCATAATTTATCCTTTGAAAAGTTTACTTAAAATTGTGATTAAGCGAAAAGCAACGGCATCGGTAAAACGCCTGATATTAAGCCCTGTTTGCCGCTCGATTTTATCTAGTCTATAAATAAGGGTGTTGCGGTGCAAAAACAGTTTTCTTGCCGTTTCGCTTACGTTTAAACTGTTTTCTATAAACGCGTCAGCTGTTAAAAGCATTTCGGGGTTATCAAAAATCTCTTTTGCGCCCTCGTCTTTAAGAAGCGCGCGGTATTCGCCCACATTTTCTTCGGGCAAATCCTCTAAAACCCTAATTAAAAAGTAATCGCTAAAAGACTGCACCGTGCCTTTAATACCCATTTTGTTTGCCGTGCTAAAAGTGTAACGGGCTTGCTCGTAGGACAAGGCAACGTCCTCGTATTTTTCCACCTTATTACCGATAAAAACCCTTATGCTTACGCTGCGTTCTTCAAATGCCGAGTGAACCAAAAAAACGGCAAACTCTGCAAAAGAGCGATATTCTCCGCTAGTTTGGTCGGCAAACTTAACAAAAGCACAAGTTGTATCGCCCGTCGGGACTAAAAAGCCCGAGCCTTCGCCGCCATAGTTAAGCAAAACGTCTGCTACGTCACCGATTTTACCGTCAAGAGTTTCAATAATCATTACGCAAGCCGTTTTGAAATAAAGGTTAAAACGTTTGGCTTGAATTTGCAATTCCTCAGCGGATAGGCTGCCGTCTAACAAAGCCCTATAAAAACCCTCTCGACTTATGTCGCTGCTACCGCCAAGCTCTTTTTCAGCCAGTTCAGTAATAAAAAGAGCGTAATTTTTTTCCGCTTGCGAGGTGCCTAAAAGCATTGCTACAAGGCTTTCGTTTTTAAATTTAATTTTAAACAAGGTGCGGTTGTTTTTTACGTCTGCAATTACACCGTCAAAATTAGTGGGGACTGTCTGGTCGCTATCCCCTAAACCGCATATAAAAGCCCCGTTTTTATCAAAAACGGTTAATTCTATACCGGTATTACCTTTAATTTTATCAACAAAAGGGACAAGTGTTTTTTTCATACGCACCTTTTTAGGCTGAGGGCTTACGCTTAGCAGTATAAACTATTTAGCTTGCCATTTTTTCACGTTGCCACCCATTATAATCTTACGTTACCTATAATTATAACTGTTTTTTTGTAATATTTCAACAAAAAAGGTAATATTTCACAAATACTTTATAAAAAAGGAAAAATTAAAAAGCAAATATTAAAAACCGAGCGATTTTCGCTCGGTTTTATTGCTTGTTTTTTAGCCCTAATATTCGCGTATCAAACTTTTAATAATTTTTTGTCGTTTAATAAGCGCATAAATAAACGCAAAGATTATTCAGTGTCAGCGGGTTGGTCGTTAGCAGCTTCTTCTGCTGCTTCACACTCGCATTCTACCTCAGCTTCCTTTTCAGCTTTTTTTGCAAGCTTTTTTTCCATCTTTAATCTGCGTTTTTCAGCCTCAGCTTCTGCCTTTGCTTCTGCTTCTGCAAGTTCTGCTGCAAGCTTAGCTGCCTTGTCAGCTTCTTCTTGCTCGCGACGAGCTTGAATTGCAAGGATACCTTCTTTGCTTGCTTCATCTCTTGCGATAATGGTGATTTCCGTTTCCTTATCGAAAACTTGGCAGTGGTTGATGTCAAGAGCAACCTCGATAACGTCGCCAGCCTTGGTTACAGAACGGGAATCAACCTTTGCGGTAAGGTTGGAAATATCGTCTACGATACTATCGCTACCGAGCTGTTCCAATCTTTCAACCTCACTTCTGGTTTTGCAGTAAATAAGGGTTTCAGGTCCAAGAGCTTCAACAACGTCAACTTTAACTTGGATTTTGGGCATTTTTTCGTTTGCAATCCAAGCGGGTTCGTCGTGAATATCTTCGGGACGAATACCGAAAATGATTTCCTTGCCAGTGTTGAGGTATTTTTCAAGGTCAACAATGAGCGCAACCTTTTCTTTGGGGAGCTGAACTTTTTCTTTGCCAAACTCAACGTAAACCTTGGTCTTGGTGCCGGTAAGGGTGCCGGTGAAGAAGTTCATTTGAGGGGTGCCGATAAAGCCTGCAACGAAAAGGTTAACAGGGTAATCATAAAGGTTGATAGGAGTATCAACTTGTTGCATAAAGCCGTCCTTCATAACAACGATTCTGGTACCCATGGTCATTGCTTCAACCTGGTCGTGAGTAACGTAAATAAAGGTGGTTGCAAGACGGTTGTGGAGTTTGGTAATCTCAGTTCTCATTTGTGAACGGAGTTTTGCGTCAAGGTTTGACAAAGGTTCGTCAAGTAAGAATACCTTAGGTTCACGAACGATTGCACGGCCAAGAGCAACACGTTGTCTTTGACCACCGGAAAGAGCCTTAGGCTTACGAGATAGATACATTTCAATACCTAAAATTCTTGCAGCTTCTTTAACTCTTCTGTCAATTTCTTCTTTGGGCATTTTGCGGAGTTTAAGACCGAATGCCATATTGTCGTAAACGGACATATGGGGATAGAGTGCGTAGTTTTGGAAAACCATTGCAATATCTCTGTCCTTAGGAGCGGTGTTGTTTACGAGAACACCGTCAATGTAAAGTTCACCAGCGGAGATTTCTTCTAAACCTGCAATCATACGCAAGGTGGTAGATTTACCACAGCCAGAAGGTCCAACGAAAACGATAAACTCTTTGTCTTCAATATCAAGGTTAAAGTCGGTAACTGCGATAACGCCCGAGGGATAAACCTTGTAAATGTTTTTCAAATTCAAACTTGCCATTTATTTTCCTCCAAAGTCTACTTTGTAGACCAAAATTTTTTACTATATAATTTTACTACTTTTTCGCGTCTTTTGCAATAGTCATTTCATATAAAATTCGCGTGCGATTATTAATTTTTTTTGTGCAACTTGCACAAATTTTACTTGCCCGAGTGGTGTAATTGTGCACAAATAATTGTTTTAAACAGTTAAACTTGCTATCTAAATTGATTTTTCATCTTTTTGATTAATCAAGTTGGTCAAGGGTTAAATCGTATGCAGGGACAAACTCCTTCATAAAATACTCAACCTCTTTGCTGCCGCAATTTTTAAGCTCGTTTCCAATAGAAGTCTTTGCTTTTTTGAACTCCGAATTGCCTGCCTTTACCTCCTCTACGCATTTGAGATAAGCTGACAGTCTATCGGCATATTTTACCAGTTTATATTCCTCGCTATCTTCGTTTGGAATAACGTATTTTTCATATTCACCTTGCAAAAGTTCTGGCAACATACCCAAAAGCCTTTGACTTGCCCCTTTTTCAAGGTCTTTATATGCCGACTTAATTTCAGGGTTAAAATATTTTATAGGGGTGGGCAAATCGCCGGTGATTACCTCGCCAACTTCGTGATACTGCGCAAGCAAAACCACCTCTTTTTCATCTATACTGCCACCGAACACCTTTTTATTTATAAGCGCAAGTGCGTGGGCGATCACCGCAACCTGTTGACTATGTTCCATAATATTTTCTTCCCTAACGGAACGCATAAGCGACCAGCGGCGAATATACTTCATACGGTTTAAAAACGCAAAAAACTTTGACATATAAGCTTTACCTCTTTTATCTTTATCTCGTTATTTCTTTAATAATATATATTGTTATAATTAAAACATTATAGATTAGAGTGTAGATTACTGCACACATTGTTATAGCGATGGGTAATCTAATTTTAGTTTTTTTATTGTATCACATAATTTTGCTTGACGCAAGGCGTAAAAAGGGATATAATCAAACTATCAAATTAAATATTCGCTATGGGTGCCGTAAGGCTGAGATTATACCATTTGAATCCGCAAGGTAATGCTTGAAGGAAATGCAAAAATAACGGTTTTTACGCACCCCAACGGGTGCGTTTTTATTTTACGTAGCGAATGAGGAGGTTTTATGTTTTTTAATTTACTTTCATCAAAGCCCGTCTTCCTTATAGACAAGGTTGAACCTTTCGCTATATGGGGAACTGTCGGGGTAGTTGCAGCACTTCTTTTATCGTGGCTGGTCGTATTTTTGGTAAAGCGCGAAAAATCTGGGGCTGTCGCAAAGAAAATGCTGTTTAGCTTTTTGGTTTACGCGCTTGTGCTTGGCATTTTTATGCTTTCGCTTGAAATTGCAAAAAAATACAATCCGGCATACCTCGAATACAATTACGTAAACGATAATATTGTTAACTACGTATTTTTACCCTTGCTTATAACTGCTATTTTAGCACTTGTTAGCGCGGTTGCATTATTTATCCTTGCAAAGAAAAAATGCTCGGCTTACAAAACTGTAAGATACGTAGTAGGTGGCGTTTTAGCTGCGGCTGTTATAGTCAGCTTGGTGCTTATTGCCATTTATTACTCAAAAAATATTAAGGGCGATGGCTATTACACTGGCGAATACGGCAAACTTAACAACGCTATGCTATACATTTTATCCGCTTTGCTTGTTGTCGTTGCTGTTGCAGCCGGCTTTATCCTTGGCAAAAAGGACAAAAAGGGCTTTGACACACGTTGCATCGCCTTGGCTGGCGTTTGCGTTGCCCTCTCGTTTGCCCTTTCTTACATAAAGCTTTTTGAAATGCCATACGGCGGCTCGGTAACCTTGTTTTCAATGCTCCCTGTTATGCTATTTGCCTATATCTACGGCACCAAAAAGGGTTTGATTGTTGGCTTGCTTTACGGTATTTTGCAAGCTATACAAGACCCCTTTATCGTTCACCCTGCACAGTTCCTACTTGACTACCCCATCGCCTTTGCAATGGTTGGCTTTGCAGGTAGCTTTACCGGCTTTAAGGTTTTAAATAAGCACCCGCAAATTAAATTTTCTATTTCAGCAATAATCGGTGGTGCGCTCCGCTTCTTGTGCCACGTACTTTCCGGTGTGTTTGCTTTCGGTGCTTATGCAGCAGATGCAATCGACAAGGGCGAAGGAATTTTTGCCTCGATTAGCGCATCTTCAAATACCATGGCAAACTTTTGGCTTTACAGCCTTGCCTATAACGCATACGTGTTTATAGACATTGTTTTGGTTATTGTTGCAGGTGTTTTACTCTTTTCCTCTAAGGGATTTAGAAAAGAAGTTGATAAACTAAACCCCTTGGGCGAATTGACCGATAACGTTTAATTTACACACCACTAGCAGTAAAACTTTTTTTAAAAAATATTTTTACTAATTTTAACTTATTATTATTCTCAGTCTAAAAAAACTAAGCCGCCGCGAAAATTCGCGGCGGCTTTATTTATGCCTTTATCGACCTCGTTTTTTTAGCCGATTTGTTCCTTTATCTACTTTGTCCTTTTAGCCAGTTTGTTCTTCTAGCTACTTTATTTAATTGGTAGCCACTAAACTATCAACGGAAAGATAAGAACCATAGCCCCATAGGTTGCAAGCGGCAAAATCAAAAACACTATAAAGTAAACAAGGGTGCCAAGCGCACATTGCTGCCTTTTGTATGCCTTTGCAGCCTTTATTACGCCAACAAACGCGGCAATAGTAAGCGGCACGTAGCCAATAAGGCTATAAACACTAATAATTATAGCAATAGTAATTGCTATGCCAAGTTCTCTGCCCTTGCCCGTTTCTGCGCAAGCATCAATAAAAAGCCATACGCAAAATATGGTAACAAGCAAATATAAAACGGCTAAAACAACCTTAAATGCCGTCCACTTTTTTAATCCTCCTGCTCTCATAACAGCTCCTCCGTTAGCAAATTTGTTTGGTTATAAAAAATTTGTAATAAGCTCTTTATAATAATCTCTCACTTTATTAGATTATAGCCTAATAATCAATTATAAAACTATTTATTGTTTATAATTTAATACAGGCTTTAAGGTCCTTTATATAAATATACGACGTGAATATGTAAAAACCCTTTTGTTTTAACAATAAATATATTTGTATAACCCTTTTCCCTTACAGAAAGGGCTTTTACTTAATCGGTTGAACGCCACACTTAAAGGACTATTTTTTATTGAGGAATTTTTCAGCAATCTCGGCAGCGATGCCGCAAATTTCACCACAAGGGCGTTTTTTATAGTAACTAGCCGTGCGCTTTTCGGGAACTGGCGAATTGTCCGCAGTAACCCCCTCTAAAAGCTCAGCACAAATTAAAGAACCACACTCCTTTTTGAATTGAGCGCATGCCTCCTGAATAATAGAGTATATAGCAAGTTTATCTTTGCCGTCAGACAAAACAAGGCTAAGCACCATACACATACCTGAAACGGCACCGCATACTAGCCTTTGCCTACCAAGACCACCACCGAAACCAATAGAAGCCTTTTTAAGCAAATCTTCGCTCATACCCGATTCTTGTAAAAAAGACAAAGCGACTGCTTGTGCGCAGTTCATACCCGAATTAAAGTTTGCAATCGCAATTTCACGTTTAGTCATAAGTAACCTCTAAGAGTATATAAAAATTTTTTTAATAATAACATAAAACCCCCTATCAATCAAGGGGGTAAGTCTATTTTATAATCTAAATCACAAGTCGACTTTTATTTTGTTAAGTAAGAAAACGCGAAAATAAGGACAATATTATGAAACGTAAAATCAATTCTGCTGCTTAAAAGCTGAAAAACCCTTTAAAATTCAAAAAGAAAAAACAACGGCTGTTTTGTCTGGGGGGCTTGCACACAAGCAAAACCGCCATTGGTGCACGCACGAGAGGCGCAAATCTTTTTTGCGCGTGGAACAAAGTTCCGTTGGTTTTGCAAAAACCAACCTCTCGTAAAGTATAAACAAGGTTTACTGCTTCCTGCACGACTTTGACCTCGCCAACCTTGACGCACTAGTGCTCCGTTGCGATAGCATAGGAGAAGGAAGCTAATAATAAAGTTTGCTGTTTAAAAATAAAAAGCCCTTTAAAATTCAAAAAGCAATAAACAAGGTTTACTGCTTCCTGAATAATATATGATAAGGGGGAAAATGATGAGCTTTTGTAAGTCTTGGGAACTTTGTGTCCCTTGACAATAATAATATACAACTTTCGATAATTTTTTGCAAGCATTTTTCACCTATTTTTTTAAATTTTTTGAAAATTTTTCACAAATTTTTCTTGTCAAGTCTAAAAAGTGTTAATTTTTAACATTTTATGTTATTTGCTTTCGTTTTAAGTGATTTTGGGCAAGGCAAAGTGATTTCAAATAAAAAAGTGGTGATTAAAAACAAAAAGCAGAAAGACATATAATTTAAAAGCGAAATGATTTAAAACAAAAAACCGTGGTAAAAACCACGGTTTTATACTTTAATTTTATTATTGGCTTGTTATTACTCGCCTTTGAAGGGCAACAAGTCAACCAATCTTGCACGTTTGATAGCTTTTGCCAAAACTCTTTGGTGCTTTGCGCAAACGCCGGTCATACGGCGGGGAAGAATTTTGCCGCCTTCTGCAACGTATTTTTTCAAGGTGTTGATGTCTTTGTAATCAATAACGTCAACCTTAGCTTGACAAAATGCGCAAACTTTTCTGCGGGGAATTCTTTTTACAAACTTTTTACCTTCTCTCTGTGCAGGAGCAGCAGCGGGTGCAGCTTCCGTTACAGTGGTAACATTGGTATTTTCTTCCATTTTTTTACTCCTTAAAATTTCAATGCTCTGCAAACTACGTTACAGAATAAATTAGAAAGGAAGCGAGTTATCATCGATTGCTTCCAGCTGAGGAGGTTCTCTCCTGCTGATAGCGGGTGCACCGTCATCATCGCTCTGCGCACCTCTGGGTGTTAAAAACTCTACTTCACTTGCAACTACGTCGGTAACGTTTCTCTTGATACCGTCCTTATCTTCATAAGAACGAGTTTGCAAACTGCCAACGATTGCAACTTTGTTTCCTTTCTTCAAATACTTTCCGCAGTTTTCTGCTCTGCCACGCCAAACGGTAACGTTGAAAAAGTCCGTTTCGCGATTGCCGTCACTGTTTGCGTAATCTCTTGATACTGCAACGGAAAATCTGCATACTGCAACGCCGTTGGGCGTTTCGGAAAGTTCAGGGTCGCGGGTCAAATTACCCACTAAAATAACTTTGTTCATAAATTTCCTACCTTATCTTTTGGTTATCATTCTTCTCAATATACCGTCAGTTATACCAGCGACGCGCTTAATCTCTGCAACGATGGTTCTGGGTGCTTCGAAAGTCATCAAAACATAGTAGCCTTCGGTTTTGTAGTTGATGGGATATTGCAATTTCTTTGCGCCCCAACGGTCAGTTGCTTCAACAGCACCACCGCACTTAACTACCAAATCCTCAAACTTCTTGATAAGGCTTTCTTTCGCTTCATCGGAAAGAGCGACATCGAGAATATAAAGCATTTCGTATTTCGTCATAAAATTTACCTCCCGGACTTATTCGGCTTGCAAACGAATTGCAAGCAAGGTTTTTAATCCGCCGATTACGCAAGCGGATAAGTTACTAAATAATAACAAATTAATATTACTTTGTCAAATATTTTAAGCGTTTTATCCTAAAAATAGTTATTTTTATCATCCGTTTGAGCAATTTTGATAGACTTTACAGTGTAGCCGCTGTTTTAAACGTCCCAGTTAAGCCCTAAAATATCCATTAAGTCGTTACCAAACCTAATAGCCTGTTCTATTGTAAATGCCTCTATATTAGAATAGTCAATTTCATTATCACTACTATCCAATTTGTTCAACAACCCAAGGTCCAATAGTTCACGGACGGTAGAGTGGGTAAGTTCTTGCGCTACGGTGGCAAAAGCTTCATCCATCTTGCCAAAAGTTACGTCTGCTTGGTGGGTGTAGACGTTAGCAAGGCCCGAACCGGTATAGCCGGTTATGGTCTTGGTGCCTAATATGGTTTTGGAAACAGCCGTTTGGTCAATAGTTTCGCCGTGGTAGAACATAAAAAACCACGCGCCACTCGTTGAGTTAACGTAATAGGTCTTTAAACCGCCGTTTTCAAGGTCGAGCTCATACTGTTGCCAAAAGGCATTGGTATAATCGGTGGTTGACACACCTTGTTTAGCAGCTTCTGCATATACGTAGGTGTCAAGATGATATACCCTGTCATTAGCAAGTTTAAAGTAAAGATGCTCGTAATTAACCCTACCGGTAGGTGCTATTTCAACAAAACATTCGGTATCAAAAATATCTTCAAGTCTAAGATTATTTATGTCATTAGATAAAGAGCCGACAGAGCCGCCTTTTGCCAAAAGCGCGTCTATTATCTTGTTTTCCCCTGCCACATAAGTTTCGCCAAGAGCGGTTTTTAATTTAATATTGTTTACATCGAAATATTCGCTTAAATCGCCAATTTTTATATACGCAACCGATTTAGCGTAGCCGTCGGCACCTTCCACAAAGCCGTTTGCGGTATTGTAAGCTGACACGTCAACTGCTTCGTTCAAAATTTCATACAACTTTGCATTTTCGCCCGAGAACAACTTATCCTCTGTCTCTCCCGAAGCAAGAACGGTGCCAAGATGAATATTGTCGGCATCAAAGGACGATACGTCGCCTATCGTAAGGTCGGCTGCGTTTTTCGTGGGATACATATCCTTTAACAACTCGTAAAGTTCGGGGGCTTCCGCCTCGGTAATAACGTCTGCTAAATGTAAGCCGCTAAAATTAAGCGTGCCGGAAAGATGACTTATGGTTATTTGGTCAGCAGAGGTTACACCCGGTATAACGTCAACCAATATATCAAAAATGGTGCTTGTCGTATCGGTAATTACAGTTGACAAATGAACTTTGTTTATATCTAGCTTTGAAAGGTCTGCAATGGTTATGCCTTTTGTAGCATCGGTTGGCGTAACCGCATCTTCTAAAATTTTGTAAAGCGTGGTGTTGCTCTCCTTAGGAAGAACACTTTCAAGGGTAACTTTATCCAAGTCTATGCCACTTGATAAATCGCTGATTAAAATTTCAGCCGCCTCTTTACCGGTAGCGTCTTTTAACACTTTGTATAAATCGGCATTTTTATCAATGGGGAAAACGGTTGATAAATGAACCACGCCTATATCCATACCGCTTGCAGTCAACGCACCAATGGTTAAGTCGTCAATTTGAGTAACGTTAGCAAGTTCCATAAGCACGTTATAGATGGTTGCGTTAGTATCGTTTTTCGCGCCAAGCACCTTGCTAAGCTTTACGTTGTCAGCGGAAAGCTCGCCCATTTGACCTATCGTGCTGTCGCCAATAACGTCGTAAATAATGTTGTTTTCGTCTATGTTGGCACCAAAGCTATCTAAAACGTTAATTACTTTAAGCACGCTAAGGCTGTTGGGTAAAACTGCAAGTGCTTCCGTAATAGGAATTGCCGCAACGTTTGCGTAGTATAGCTGGGTTGCATTTTCAGCTTCTGCATCAGCCCAAGTAACAGTGCCTTCGTTTTCTCCCTCCTTAATCAAGGTAAAGGCGGGTTTATAGTCCTTATCGGTGGGTTCCTCTACTGACGAGGGAAGATAATAGTATAAATTATATTTATTGTTGCCGGTAAAATCGTTTTCTATATCAATAGGCTCGGTTACGGGTGCCCACGTTTTAAATGGTTCAAGATTAGCAAGCGAGCCAAGCATAGACGTTGCACCAACGCTTTGGAGTGATGCGGTAACCTTTATGCAAGCTTGCAGTTCGGCCGAAAAATTGGTGCTACCGTCGCTGTAAACAAAGCGCACCTCTTTTAACCTATCCATATCTATTTCCATATAGTCGCCAAGGGTGTATTGAGTTATAAGCGATTCAAGAGCGCTTGTTAAAACGGGTAGGTCGCCAACCTTATAATTCTGCACGTCCTTAACCGCTTGCAGCAAAGTTTTTTGGGAAATATCTTGGCTAACGTAGTTTTCGGTATCCTTGCCGAAAAAATTGCCGATAGGCACAATCCCTACGCAAACAAACACAGCGGAAGCAACCAATATAAAGCTGGATAAAAAGCCGGTAAGCCATATTAAGAAATTCCTTAAATGTCTACCTCTGCGGTAGTTTATAGCCTTTTTTGCCTTCCTTTCAGCCCTAATTTTTTTGACTTGTTCTCTATTCATATTTACTCCTAATACGTCTTATAAAAACGTGCAGTCAATACTCTACAAGCAAGTATTGCCAAAGTTATGGCAATAAATACTTTACTAATCACCATTACAACGGCATTACTAGTAATATTAAAATAATATTGCTTTGCTTTTATTATATACCCAATATCTTATTAGTCAAGACCTATAAAATATTAGTTGATTTTTTATTCAAAAAGTTTTTTGCTCTTTTAACAAGCTTATCGCGGTCGTTTTCCGTTGGGCGAGTTATGCAAATTTTGTGTGCTTCCTTCAAAAAGTCGCCTATTTGAGCACCTACTAAGCCCAACTCCATAAGCTCTGTGGCGGAAATTTTCAAGTCCTTTATCGACCAAGGCACATTTTCGGCAAGCATATCAGCATATACGGTGCGCCATTTTGCGATACTGGGCGAAACCTCATCGCAATCTCTGCCCGCTTTAAAATCGGCTTGCTTTAATAATAAAAGCTTTTCAAAAATATCCGCGTTTTCTACAAACACTCTGCGCAGCTTTTTGACGCTCATATCCCCTTCTAAATCTAACATATGCAAGCCAACTAGTCTGCAAACCTCATCCACAGTGGCTTTGTCAGCATTAAATCGGGTTAAAACGGATTTTGCAAGTGTTGCGCCAACCATATCATGCCCGTGGTAGCTGCCCGTTTTAAGCATTTGCTCCGGCTTACCTATATCGTGCAAAAGCGCGGCTAGTCTAACGCTTTGGTCGGCATATAAAAGGGTGCGTAGGCTGTGTTCTAAAACGTCGTGATTGTGCCACTTTTTCCTTTGTGACATTCCTCTACCAAGAGTAAGTTCTGGCAAGATTATATCTAGCACGGAAATTTCGTCAAGTGCTTTAAACGCGCGATAATGCCCGTCTTTTAGCGAAAAAGAATGCGCCGTGTCAGCCACAAGCATACGTTTAAGTTCTAAAAACACCCGCTCGTGTGAGATGGCTAAAACGTTTTTTGCAAATGCACGCGCCCCGTCAAGCGTTTGTTTGCCAATGTCAAAACCCAGTTCACCGCAAAATCTTGCAAGGCGCAATAGGCGCAGCCCGTCCTCTTCAAAGGTTATTCTCGGCTCGCGCACGGTGTTAAGCTGTTTATTTTGTATATCGGCTAATCCGCCAACGCAATCGTATATGGTATCGTCCGCCACGTTATAATAAAGGGCATTACACCTAAAATCGCGGCGGAGTGCATCTACATCAATGCTATCCGTTCTCTCAACCGATACCGGTGTATGAAAACCGTTGCCCAAATACTTTTCACGGCGGAAGGAAGTCCACTCGTATACCACCTCTCCATCGGTAAAAACAACCGACATTGTTGAGGGGTTTACGGAAACCACCTTAAAGCCCACCTCTTTTGCGGCAAACGAAAGCTCCTCTACGGACAAGTTTGCCGTGAGGTCAACGTCCTTTGACAGCTTGCCCGACAAAATAAAATCGCGCACGCAGCCGCCAACGGCATAAAGGGGCTTATTTAAGGCTTTTTGCAGCCCTTTGAGCTTTGGGTTAAAAGGAATTTTCATTACTTTTTTATTATAACATATTTTACCAACAGTTTGCAATACAATACTTTACAGTTTGCAAGCAAACGCACCGCAAAAAAGACTTAACCACTATTTACCCATAAGGGCTTGAAATTAATTTGATTTTATTGTAAAATATAATGAGTGAAGTTTTTTCACAAAACCACAGATAAGAGAGCGCTATGATTGATTTTATCGTAAACCCTACCGCTGGCGGTAAGGATGGCAAAAAAATTAAAAAGGCATTGCCTAAAATTGAAAAACGCTTAATAGAACGCGGTGTTGAATACGTTATACATATGACCAAAACGCCTTCGCAAGCAACCGCGCTTACCGATAGTCTTATTAAAAACGGCGCAACGACAATCGTTATAGTCGGTGGCGACGGCACGCTTCACGAGGCTATAAACGGCTTTTCACAGTTTGACAAGGTGGCTATGGGCATAATTCCTTGTGGAACGGGCAACGACTTTGCTTCTGCCCTAAAACTCCCCACCGACCCTGTGGAAGCACTCGATTTAATTCTTGATACCGAGCCTAAGTATACCGACTTTATGCAAATGCCAACCGTAAGAGGCTTAAACATAATCGGTATGGGTATGGACGTTGAGGTTTTGAAAAAATACGAGGCATTGAAGAAAAAAAGCAAGTTTAAGTATACGTGGTGCTTAATTAAAACTCTTTTTACCTTTAAGTGCATTGAGTTTGACACAGAGATTAACGGAGAGAAAAAGAAGTATCACTCCTTTGTTGCAGGCATTGCCAACGGGCATAGATACGGCGGCGGAATTCAGCTTTGCCCCGTTGCTAACCCGACGGACAATCAGCTTGACTATATTGCCGTGGACGAAATTAAGGGCTTTAAACTGATTGCTGCACTAATAAAACTTTTAAGGGGCAAGATTTTGACCTTTAAGCAAACTCGCCACCTAAAAACAGAGGAAATTAAAATTACCCCCACCGGTAATTACACCGTAAACGTAGACGGTGAGCTTTACGATAATATTCCTTTTGAAGTTAAAATAGTTTCAAACACCCTTAGGGTTTACAGACCATAAAGTATGAGTTGACATAACAAAAAAATCAACCGATACAACAAAAAGCTAACAACAAGATATAAAAATCGTAAGGATAAGATAAAAACAGCACATTAGAAAACAAAACAGCACGGCAATTTTGCCGTGCTGTTTATATTTTATTTACAATTTTATTTTGTGATTTACTTATTTTTCTACTTCATCTTCTTGCTTCAAGGGCGGTAAAAGTCCTTTTTTCTTTTTTTTGCCGCGGTATAAAAGGCTAAACGCTAAAACGGCAAGAAGCGGGAAAATTACACCGGTTAGCATACCGATTTTCATTGCAAGCTGCTCTACGTTAAGCCCAACGGCAGCGGCTAAACTTGCAACTGACGAGCTTGTAATAGCTAGGTCGCTTACAACACCGACAAGTTGCGGCCCTACCGATGCGCCAAAATCACCGCCCGCCGCCATAAGCGCAAAGATAAACACGCCGCCAGACGCATACCTATCGGAAGAAACGATAAGGCTGCCCGGCCAAAGCATTGAAACGCAAAAACCGGTTAACGCACACGCGATAAGTGCAATTATAGGGATAGGCGACAGCGCAGCAACCAAATAGCACGCGCACGCACCTATCGCGCCAAGCAGTAAAACTTTACAAATATTTTTGCCCTTTTTTGAATAAATTGTTCTGCCAAGACCGAGTGCTAGTGAAAACAATGTTACGCCGAAAACGTCTCCCCAAACCTTTGGTATACCCAGGGCTTGCTCTATGTAGCCGGAGCTCCATTGCGCCATAATACACTCGCTTGCGCCGCCAAAAAAGATGGCAAAAAAGCACAGCCAAACACCCTTGTTTTTTAGAAAGCTAACTGCGCCCGAAGTTTTTGCGGGCGTTTTGATTTTAGGGATATTAGCCCCTTGATAAAGCATCGTCGCAACAAGGGGTATAATTGCAAAAACTAGGGTAAGCCACGTCCAACTGCTTGCGCCAAATAAAAGCAAAAATAACGTGCCGAACAAAACGACGCCTACCACACCCCACGCGTAAACGGAGTGAAGCTTGCTAATTTCTTTATCGGGGTCGTCCGCAGGGATTGCGGCAATAACGGGGCTAATAAGCACCTCTACAAGACCGCCTGCGGCAGAAAAAATGACCGTGCCAATTACTATGCCAAGGTAGGCAAGATGGGGCAAAAAGTATGGAAAAAGCGCGTAGATAACTAAACCTATTACCGCAAGGATAGGGGTGATTTTAACCGTTTTTGCAATGTTGAATTTATGCGAAAAAAAGGAAAAAATAAGGTCAACAATAAGCTGAGTGCAAAAATTGATAAGCACTAATAAGCCGAGTAGCGAATAAGAAAGCCCAAATTGTGAGCGAAATATTATAAATAGCAGCGGCGAAAGGTTGCTAACCACCGACATTGAAACGTTAGTCATATAACAAGCCGCTTTAACTCTTGCGTAACTATCGCCCTTTGCCACTTTAACCTGTTCCACAGCCCTTTCCTCCATTATGCTATACCCTCTTATTTAACCGACGGTTTGCGCCTTAAAATTACAAATACGTAATTTGATTAAAGATAAATTTAAGTTTACGTCTTTTTAGGTTTTATCAACAAAACTATATCTTAAAGGCTAAATAAATCTTTGTCTTATGCTTTCAAAAATAGAGTTGAGGGGGTTGTTGACAAATAGCTGGTCAATGCCAAAAATGCTACCCTTCATCCATTGATATACCGGACCGTTAACACCCGTCGTCCACGCGAGAATTTGGAAAACTATAAGCACTATTACCATCGTGCAAAATAGCGCAAGTAAAATGCCAAGCGTTTTGCCAACTACCTTTACAACTGCATTTTCCGTTTCAAATATACCGTCAATTACGCCAACAACAAGCACGCGCAAAAGCTGAACGCCAACAAACAGCGCGACCGCAAACACGATAAGGTCAATTCTTATCATAATCAAAATAGTGCAAATCCAGCTGCCGTTTGCCGCTAAACTGGTGTTTAACTGATGCAAAAGGTCTTGAACGAAAGGCCAGTCAAGCACTATACCGAATATAAAATAACATACGAAAACGGATATGATTTTGCCAAAAATTCCCTGAGTAAAAAATTTAAGAACCTTGCCAAATCCACCGATTATGCCACCCAACACGGTGCCTATTATAACGATTGGAATAATAATATCAATTAACATAATTTCTCCCAAAAGTAAATGCCGTCAGCGCGTAATTATAAAGCCCAATTATTACGATAAATACTTAAAGTTACTTAATTAATATAAATTACTGTGCCGAAAAGGTATTATAAAAGCTTCAAAATTTCATCTAACGCACTGTCCATTGGTGCGGAAGTAGAAAAGCTTTTATCTCTTGCAGAAATTTCCACTATGCCCTGCTTAACGTTTCTGGGGCTGACGATTACCCTGTAAGGCACGCCAAGAAGGTCAGCATCAGAGAACATTACGCCAACGCTAACGTTTCTGTCGTCGTAAATAACCTCAACACCCTTTTGCTGTAAATCTGCATAAAGCTTGTCGGCAAATTCCTTAACCTCAGGATTATCAGCACGGACGGCACACAAATGAACTTGCCAAGGTGCAATAGCCTTAGGCCAAATGGGACCGTAATCGTCGTGATGCACTTCACAAATAGCTGCGGCAAGACGGCCAACACCGATACCGTAACAGCCCATAATGGGATATTGATTGTTGCCCTCGCTGTCAACGTAAGTCATATTCATTGCCTTAGTATACTTAGTGCCAAGTTGGAAAATATTGCCAACTTCTACGCCACGCGATACTGTGATAGAGTGCTTTCCGCAATGCGGGCAAATGCCGCCCTGTTGAATTTTTGCAAAATCGTGAAACTCTGCGCCCTCTATATCTCTATCCATATCAAGACCGGTATAGTGATGCTCTAATTCGTTTGCACCGCAAACAAGGTTGTTCACACCCTTTAAGGAGTGGTCGTAAAGGACGATAAAGTCGCCTTTTAGGTTATACGGACCAATAAAGCCGGCAGCTAAGCCGCAATCTTCGGTAATAACCGCAGGGTGAATTTCAAAGCCGAGATAGTTGGTAAGCTTGGTTTCGTTTACCTCTAAATCGCCACGCAAGAAAAGAACAACGTATTTATCATCACTATTTCTTTGGTATACGACAGCCTTGCAAGACTCTTTTGCGTCGCAGCCCAAAAAGGAACAAACTTCTTCTATGGTATGCTGATTGGGGGTATATACCTTTTTAAGTTCTGCCGACGGAGCCGTTTTGGTGTATTCAATAACGTTTGCAGCCGCTTCCATATTTGCACGATAATCGCATTCGGTGCAGATAGCGATGGAATCTTCGCCAATGTCCGTTAAAAGCATGAATTCGTGAGAAATGCTGCCGCCCATCATACCAGAGTCGGAAGCAACTGACACAACTTCGGGAATACCAACCCTTTCAAAAATACGCTCGTAAGCCTTATGGCACTTGTCGTAATATTCTTCAAGGTCTTGCTGACTGGTATGGAAAGAGTATGCGTCCTTCATAGTAAATTCACGCACACGGATAAGTCCAGTTTTAGGTCTTGCTTCGTCACGGAATTTAGTCTGTATTTGATAAATCATAAAGGGATATTTTACGTAGCTTTGCCCGTATTCTCTAACCAGCTGAACGGCAGCCTCCTCGTGCGTCATTCCAAGAACTAGGGGACTTTCGTTACGGTCGTTAAAACGCACAAGCTCCTTGCCGATACTTTCGTATCTGCCAGACTCTTGCCAAATGCTTGCAGGCATAACCACGGGGAATTGCACCTCTTGCCCGTCGATAGCATCCATTTCTTCACGCAAAATTTGCTCGATTTTGCGAGTAATGCGCTTTAACGGCATATAGGAAGAAAAAATGCCGTTTGCAACGTATTTCATATAACCGCCACGAACCATCAATGCGTGACTGTCAACCGTGCAATCGGACGGTTTTTCCTTAAACCTTTCGCCAACTAATTTTTCCAGCTTCATATAAACGCCCTCCGTTTAATAGTAAAAATGTATTTTTATGATTGTAATTATTTGCCAAATAGTAAAATTTAATTTATAAAATAAAAGCCCCGAGTTATTTGCAATTATTAACTTTATAAAATAAAAAAATAAAAGCCCCAAGCCAATTATAAAAATTAGCTTAGGGCGAACAAAAAGTCCGTGTTACCACCTAAATTCGGATAAAGCTATCCGCACTCGCTCGGCTATATTGCCGTTTCTCTATCACGGGAGAAGCCCGTTGAGGCTTAGTAAAACCAAGGTATAATTAAGCAAGCATCTAGATAAATCAAGATAACCCAATATAAAACCAAGGCTTGTTACGCCCACCGCTCCAAGACGGGTTCAACCACCCTTCAATAAAAGCTTGCACCAACCGCTTTTTCTCTGCAAAATAGGGGTAATTTACTTTTTCTTTTCACTGCGTTTAATTTATTTTTTTCAATTATACCACCATTTTATGAAAAAAGCAATAATAAACGACAACAAAAAATTGCACTCTATTGCATCTTTATGTCTATCCATTCTGCATTCTCAAAGTAGTCCCACATCCAGCCAAATTCTTTATATAACAAAAAACACGTATCGTTAGGCAACGGTTCGCCCTCTAAGTTATATGCGTCAATTTCTATTTGAATTAAATCATCTACTAGTGCATCCATTTCTTGCTCGGTTACGTCAACGTAAATTATGCACGGAGCGTAATTGCAAAAGCCAAGTCGCTCTAACATATCGTCGCATTCACCCAAAATTAATTTTATTTCCGGTCGAAACCTTGCCATACATTTTTGTAACTCTTCAAACACTTTTCTTGTAGCCTCTATTTTATACATGATTTGTTACTGATTTATAATAGCCTCTCTTGCTATTTTGTTTACCTCTTGTATATACTCTTTAAGCATAATTTCTTGCCTTTTTTGTTCAATAATAAAAAGTTTTTATGACAGCCCTTGTCATATTATAAAAAATTTTATAAAAATTATTGACAAAAGGTGTTTTATTGCATATAATATAAGTGTCAATAGGACAGATACGTCAACGTAACGTATCAACCCGAGTCTTGCGTAAGCCGGCTCGGTTTTTTTATTTCTTAAAATGCTTTTTCCAGTTCTTCTTTTTTTTGTTTTGTAGGTTTTTAGGTGTTTCTCACTGTCGTTTTGAACGCCTTTTTTATTTTTTGTGGCTTTTTTAACCATGCGATTTTCTTTAACCTTATTTTTGTCTAATCTCACAGATTTATATCTTTATAATTTTGCTAATCTCTCAAAATAAAAAACGGCAGGCTTTTCGCCTACCGTTATTCTTTATTCTGTTTTTAGGCTAGCAAATTACACCAACCGCAATCTTCTACCAATAAATATTATCTTTGGCATACGCTATACAATGCTTTTATTTTGTTTGCGGTAAGTATTCTTTTTTTGCGCCGTGTCCGCCAAAAATGCTCCAATCCCCTGCGCCCAATCTTTGCAAAAAGGCAGCGCGCTCTTTTGCACAAAGCTTTGCATCGGTATCTACCGAAGTCATAAGTATTGGCGCATATTGATTGTATTCGGCTTGTTTTTTGGTTAAATCGGTAAGGTTAATAAATACGTCGCCTGTAAACGCAACTCTGTGTTCATAGTCGATTAACAAAATTTCTCCCGACAAGTGTCCGCCTTTGCCCTCGTAAACTTCAAAATTAAGCTCGCCAACTGTATAAAAGCCTATTTGCTCTATTGGGGCGGTTAAGGTTGATTTATTCCATAAAGGACAAAGCTTTTTTTTATCAACGACTTCGTAATCGGTTAAAATTTTGCAGATGTTTACGTATGGCAAGTGCAAATAATTTCTTTCTCTAAAACCTGCCCTTTTATCCGCTTCTGCGCTTAAACTCTCAAAGCTTCGTTGGCTGACTATAACTTCGTCAAACTCATTAAGAAGTCCCACGTGGTCAACGTCTGCATGCGTAATAATTAGCTTTTCTTTTTTTGTTTTAAAATCAGGGACAAGCCGTTTAATAAGTTCAAGCATTTCCCTTTTATAACAAGCATATCCCGAGTCAACAAATACTCTTTCGCCATCGCTTTCAATAATAGCGGTATTGCTACCGCAGTTAGGCTCTATCAAAGTTATTTTTGTATTTTCGGTTATATTATGCACGGTAACTCTGGGATTAAAGCCATCGCCTTTGCTTTCAGCCAAAAGATCTGCAAATTTGCTTATGCTGTCAAACGTTTTATAGGGCGATAAACCTTGCTCGTCAAGAGTTTGCATCGCTAAATTAACGTTAACTAAAAGGTCTTCCTTTTTCTTTTTGGAAAGCCCCATAGTTTTAACTAGTCCGTCAACGTAGCTATTATAGAAAATGCTGTTATCAAAGACCTTTTCGGTATTGTTATAGTCAATTACCTTAACCTCACAAAGCTTTTCGGCTTGTGCCAAAAATGCCGTTAAATCACTTGTGTTGTGGACGTATAAGCCCATTTTAAAGTGCTGATAATCACTTCCGTTTTCTTGTGAACTTATATAAGAAATATTAAAATTAAATTTGCTAATTAACTCTAAAACATATGTTACGCTACCCGGTTTATCTTCCAAACGGAATTCGAGTAAAACAACTTTTGTGTTTTCTTCTCCGTTTGAAAGGTAACCTATTTGTTTTAACTTTTCATTAGCCTTTTCAAATTGGTCCTCTTTGCCCTCTACTTCAATGAATAGAGTGTGAGAGTCAACTGCTTTGTTGTAGCTTACTCTGGTAATATTAATTCCAAGCTCGGCAAAGCATTTACTTGCCTTCAAAAAAGCACCAATATGATTAGGCATTTTCGTTACGTATGTTTTTTTCATAACAAATTAAAGCTTGTTTCTCTGTATTTTACCGCTTATCGTTTTAGGAAGCTCGTCACGGAAGACAACAACCCTTGGATATTTATAAGGTGCAGTATGGTCTTTAACGTATTTTTGAATTTCCTTCTTTAATTCCTCGCTAGGTGTAGTGCCTTTTGTTAAAACGATACTTGCTTTAACTACTTGACCACGCACCTCGTCGGGAACGGCTGAAACACCACATTCTAATACGTAAGGAAGCTCCATGATAACGCTTTCAATCTCAAACGGTCCAATGCGGTAGCCACTTGACTTGATAACGTCGTCAACACGGCCAACGTACCAAAAATATCCGTCTTCATCACGCCAAGCAGTATCACCGGTGTGATATAAACCATCGTGCCAAGCATCGTTGGTTTTTTCGGTATCACGATAATATTCTCTAAATAAACCGCAAGGTGTTTCTTTATCGGTATGAATTACAATTTCGCCAACCTCGCCGGCAGGAACACTCTTGCCGTCAGCATCAACAACGTCCACGTCGTATTGAGGGTTTGCTTTACCCATTGCGCCGATTTTTGGCGTTGTGCCGAAAAGGTTTGCGATTGCAAGCGTGGTTTCCGTTTGACCAAAGCCTTCCATTATTTCTAAGCCCGTTGCTTCCTTAAACTTATTAAACACTTCTGGGTTCAAGGCTTCGCCAGCGGTAGTCATATGGTGGATTGAAGACAAGTCATACTTTGAAAGGTCGCCACGAATTAACATTCTAAGCATCGTGGGGGGAGCGCAGAAGGTAGTGATGTTATATTCTGCGAACATGGGGAGCAAGTCGTTTTCATCAAATTTATCAAAATCGTAAACGAAAACAGCACCCTCGCAAAGCCATTGACCGTAAAGCTTGCCCCAAAGCGATTTGCCCCAGCCAGTATCCGAAATTGTAAGGTGCAAACCGTCTCGCTCGCAACAATGCCAATATTTTGCAGTTACGTAGTGACCTAAGGCGTAAGTATGCTTATGTGATGCCATTTTGGGATTGCCGGTTGTGCCTGAGGTGAAAAACATAAGTGCAGCTTCTTCCCCTTGTGAAGCGTCGGCAGGGCGGTCATATTTTCCGGAGAATAATACGTATTCCTTGTCGAAGTCAAGCCAGCCCTCTTTTGCACCGCCAACCATTATGAGCTTTTCAACCTGAGGGCATTTTTTAGCTGCGCTTTCAGCGTAGGTGTAGGTGTCGCCGTCAGCCGTGCAAACTATTGCTTTTACGCCTGCTGAATTATATCTATATTCAAAGTCGTGCTCTTTAAGTTGGTTTGTCGCAGGAATTGCAACGGCACCGAGTTTATGTAGCGCAACCATACAGAACCAGAATTGATAATGACGTTTAAGCACCAACATAACCTTATCGCCCTTTTTAATGCCGAGCGAGGTGAAGTAGTTAGCAACTTGGTTAGACGCGCGCTTGATATCCTTAAAGGTAAATCTACGTTCTTTTTTATGTTTGTCTAAGTGAAGCATAGCAAGCTTTTCAGGATGTTTTTCCGCAATGCCGTCAACGATATCAAAGCCGAAGTTAAAGGTATCGGTATTTTTGAATTTGATTGACAGCAATCTGCCTTCCTCATCTTCTTTGGTTTCAACAAACTTTTCGCACACAAGTTTTTCACTCGTTTTTGCGTTCATAACGCTTTTTCTAACAACCGTTTCAGCAGAATTGTCCCCTGACATTACTACCGCAACGAAAGTGCAAGCCTTTCCGTCAACGGCAATCATGCCGTGAGGGAGTGAAGAGTTGTAATAAATACTGTCGCCCTCGCTTAAAACTTCTACGTGGTCGCCTACTTGGACTTTAAGCTTGCCACTTATAACTAAGTCAAACTCTTGACCGCTATGGGTGGTTAAGTGGATAGGTTTATTTTGCTGACTTTGAGAATATTCATAAGTAACGTAGTAAGGCTCTGCAAGCTTATCCTTAAATTTAGGTGCAAGATTTGATATATTAATGCCGTCTTCTTTTGCCGTTTCTTGACCTTCACCCTTTCTAGTTACGGTATAGGTGGAAAGCTTTGCCGAGCTACCTTGCAAAAGGTCGGTCATTTCAACGCCAAAAGCCAATGCGCATTTATGTATAAATGAAAAAGGAATGTCTTCTTTTCCGCTTTCGTATAAAAGATATTGCTGTTCAGTAACGTTGGTCCTTTCAGCCATTGTGTTAACGGAAAAACCCATAATCTCGCGCAACTCCTTAATTCTTGTTGCGACTTCCGATAACTGATTTAAAGTGTTGTTTGTGTTCATGGTTAAAACCTCCTTAAAAATTTATATATAATTTTTTATATATTGTTTATTTTTTCTTATTTTTCAAAGTCTGTTTTGAAAGCTTTTTCTAAACGTTATTTTCAAAGTCTGTTTTGAAAGCAACTCGACTTGAATTTGAAAATAAGCCGCCTCAATTTTGAAAACTTCCGGCTTAGATTTGAAAACCCGCCTTTAATTTGAAAACAAAAAACCCGCCTCAAAGTTTTTGCTTTGAGACGGGTATAAAATACTCGCGGTACCACTCAAATTGTAGTTTGCACTACCACTTTCAGAGTCCAACAACTCCTATGCACTAACGTAGCAAACACGGAAAACGCCTACTCGAAATTATCTTTGGGGCTTTCAGCTCGGAAGTGATAGGTCGTTTAGAAACAATTATGCTGATTCGCACCAACCATCAGCTCTCTGTAATAATCAAATTCCAGACCGTCTTCGTCACAGCTTTTGCATATTTTTTCTAAATTATATTCCTATGATTTTTGTTTGTCAACAATTTTTTATCGATTTTTAAAAATTTTTTTATTTTCCGCGCCCCTATTGCGATAATCTAGCCGTGTCGTAAATTAAAAAGCGTTAGAAAATTTCTAACGCTTTTATGATATGTTTATTCGCTTCAAATAGCATCGCTTATTTTATCTTCTTCTATTGTCTTTAATCTTGATTTTAATTCATCTATAAATGCACCAGCTCTTTTGAATATAAATAATTCGAAATCATCTTTTAGAATACCATAATCTTCTATATCCTTTATTAAATGATTCTTCAATGTTTTTGCTATATCTTTATTTTCAGCCATTAATTTAGGGATATATTTGCTTGGCCTTTGATTGCCAATATCAATTTGATTCGTCGCTGCATCTGACAAAATAATATTGCAAATGTTATCAACAGGATCTGACTTTTCCCACGTGTGATTTTCCATTTTCTTTGGAAAAAAATGATGAAAATTATTTTTGTCTGATTGCGATGCCCAAATGTTGTTGAACTCTATTGAAGAATTTGTTTTTAACGATTTTGGATCTTTTGAAATTAATAAATTAATAAGCCCCATTATATATGCACTTTTTTTATCAAATTGACCATCTTCAATAAATTTTTCAACGTTCAAATAAACTGGTTCTTGTTTTGGTGTATTATTGTTAAGTATATTATCTATAACGTGAACCGCATCATGGGCAATTCTTGGGTCTGATGCCCTGTCGTATCGCTCTGTCAATATTGCTCTCCAATAATAATCTGTTAAATAAGATATTTGCCATGGAGAAGGATTTGTGATGCCTTTATTTTGTTTATTAAATTTATAAAAGAAATACGTGTACAGCCAAATTATTGCTGAATACGGCAAATATTTTCCTGTTTTTATATTTAAGTGAGATTTGCAAAAACTAATTGCTCTTTTTATTGCTTTTGAAACATCTATAAAACTTGAGGTAACTTCTTCTTTTGTTAAATCCAACTGCGTTTTTGGAATTGTATTTTTTCTAATACAAAGAGATAATATTTTTAAAATATCTGATTCCTTAAAGTTTGACCTATAATCAACATCTAAACTTTCTATTAATTCTCTAGTTCTCGGCACTAGATTAAATTCCCCTTCTACATATGTCTTCGCGGTCATTATTTCAAATGGAGATAATTTTTTTGCACCAGTATTTAACCTTGTAAAAATATCTGTTGCTATTTCAATATTTGCATTTTCTATTTTAATTGCACTAAACGATTTTTCTATAATTAAATCTCGAAAGTTTTGTATTTTGTTTATAGTTTGCTCATCATATTTTTGCATTATTGAAACAAGATTCATTTTTATCAACTCTTTTACGCTCATATATGTAAAGTTTGAATCATTGTGTAAAACTGTAACAACATCAATACTATAATCAATTGGTGTCCCATCATCATTAATTGCATCTAGGTTAATTACTATATTATTGTAGTCTCTCTTCTTATCGATTTTTAACCCTACAATAGTCGCATAAATGCTTGTTATCCTTTGCTGTCCATCCAAAATATAAGTTATTTTTCCTGTTTCATCATGGCGTTCAAATGCAATAATATTTCCTATTTTTTTTGTTGGGCAAAGAATGGTTTCTGTAACCCACATTATGAATATTCCTATAGGAAATCCTTTAACCCAACTATCAATTAGCTTTGCTGATTGTTCTAAAGTCCAAACAAAATCTCTTTGAAAATCAGGGATAACATATGAGCCATTTTTTAAATTTGTTTCAATTTCGCTTAATTTAAGCGGTATATTATTAATTTGTGGCATTACAACCTCCTCTCTTGTGTTTATTATATCCTTTTCTTCTTTATTAACAAACTTTCCTTTAATTAAATACACGTATTGAGTAGAAACACCAAATTCGGCACATATTTCTCTTACCGTTTTGCCACTTTTCAAAGCCGTGATAATTGCTTGGGTGTTTTCGCACAATTTTCGTTGCTTGTAATTCCGTTTCGGTCTTTGAATTTTCACTTTCGCTTGGCTTAAAACATTGCGAATATGCCCCACACCTACACCACACATTTCTGCAATCTCGTACGGGCTTGTTATTCCGTCATTGAAGGCTTGCAAAACTCTCGCTTGGGTATTTTCTCGGCTCTTGCCGCTTCGCCCCTTTAAAACCCCTTTTTTCTTCAACTCAGATATCTCTCTCTTCGCTATATATTCTTTGTAGGGGAGCAGTCGCGCAATCTCACCTACACTCTTGCCACTATTCCATAATTCCATAACCAAAGCTATTTCATCTTTTGTCATAATCATATCACCTTTAAACTCGCGTTTTATTTTATTATAAACGAGCATGTTGACACCCTCTGTCATATTATATCACTTTTTTTGATTTAAAACAATAGGAAAAGACTATCAATAAACCTATGTGGTTCAATTGATAGTCTTGGGGTTGCGGGGGTGCCTAACTACAAGAAACAAAATTAAAAAGCGTTAGAAAATTTCTAACGCTTTTATCTCTTTTTTATTTCTTTTTTATATTATCGGTTATATCAACGAAAAGCCAGATAAAAAATAGAACGTAAAACAAATACCCTATGCACTCTAAAAACATTAACAAGCCTTTGCCTAGCGATTTCCATATATGACGTTTTTTTGACCTATTGGCTGGCTTATCGTTATTTACGTTTTCATCAAGCAACTTGATGGCTTTTTCTGTAATGAACGCTTCATTACAATTAGGGCAAATATTAGCTTCCTTATTATCGTCTATTATAACGCTTGCTCCACAACTAGTGCATTTAGCATTTACTTGCGCCATTATACCTTTCTCCAAAACCTTATTATAGTTTTATTATAACACTTTGGCAATATTTTTGCAACAATTAAAAAGGTCCAACTCCTTTCACGACTTTTGCTTTTTAAAATGATTAGATTTTTGCTAATAAAAAACACTGTTGAACCATAGGTGGTTCAACAGTGTACCAAGTGGTTGCACGTCCGTCAACTTAATTGAACTTTTTAGTTATAAATGGTCGGTCGGCGTGATTTTGAGTTTGTAAGCTATAATCATAAAAGGCGAGAAAATTCTCGCCTTTTACCCTACTCACTTTACGAATTATAATCATAAGGAATTTTATTCTTCCTTTCTCCTTTTAAGTTTAATATATAACCGTCTTCTACCTTACACCACCAATTAGGGTTGTGCCCTGGTAAATCTTCTAAAATATCTTCATCCGTTATATCAGAACTTCTCACAACTTCTAAATCGCCTATGAAAATTTCTATCATTGCATAATCTTTGCCGTCCTTATCACTAAATACAACTTCATATTGATTATATCTTATTTCAGACATAATAATTGTTCCTATCGCTCCTTTTTTAACGCCTTCACTTTCGTACTTGTTAGTTAAAACCTTTACTTCGTCTAACCATTTCATAATCTTTTCTCCCTAATCTTTTATTAAAGGTGTAGCTATTTTAATTTTACCAAACGGCCATGCAACACAACCCACGTGGCAATTAAACTTTTCTTTTGCGTGGTCTCTTTTGCCGTTTAGCGTAAAGTTCACAGCAAAATGCTGCCCGTGATTATTAAGTGTTTGCAATTTATAATCGCCCGATAAAAATTTATTTTCTACTTCTGATTGAATTAATTGATACAACTCATTTGCATCTTCAATGGTATATCCCATTGTTTTCATCATTGCTTTCTTATCTTCGTTTACAAAAAGATAGCCTGTAATTTTCTGCAAAGGAAAATTAAAAACGACTTCCGTTAAATCATATTTCTTGTTTTTACATTTACAATACGGATGATAATAATTAGGCTTATTGTTATTTCTAAACACCGTATCGTTTAGAGCAACACACAATGCACACGTTCTCGTTTTTTCATCGCCTACTGCCACACCATTACAAGTTTCTATATTTTCAGGACTAACGTTTTCTCTTATAACAAAACCATTACCACTAATCCCAAAAATATTATCTAAAATCCATCTAATACTTACAAACATATTATATCATAATACTCCTTAAAATTCAAAAGCCTGAAAGAACTAAAATTCTCTCGGGCTTTTTATTTATAATGTAAGATGACTTTTTTAATAGTCAATGGGTTTATGACAATAGAAAAAGACTACCAATTAACCTATGTGGTTCAATTGATAGTCTAGTGGTTGCACGGGTGGTAAACTAGCCGAACCGAAATATTAAAAGCGTTAGTAACTCACTAACGCTTTTTTGGTTTTATAAGGTTTTAAACACTTTTCTTTACATGTATCGATTTTGCCCCATTCTGTGAAATATTTTACAAACCTTATTTATTGAAGTAATTGTTAAAGTAATCAATCATAAGCTTTACTTTTGCTGCGCCATAAAATTCTTCTAATAATCTTTGCCTTTCCTGTGGTGTTAATTTGCCAATAGAATTTAAAGCTTTTAAGAAATCTTGCTTTGCCTTTTTATAATCGTTGGTAGGTTCTATTCCTACGGTAGCTTTATAATTATGCATTTTTCTCCTTTTAATAGTTTTTACTTTTAGTTAAAACCTTTTTTAAATGTGGATATCTCTTATCTATCTGATAAGCTACATTGACGCAACCTTGTAATGAGTTCATTTCGTGTTTATCAATGTTTTTGCTTTTATATTTTAATATTTTGTTATGCGTTTTATTTAGCAGTTTATTAGGAGTACAAATTTCCCCGTTTTTATTTATAACAACACCTGTAATTTTTTTGCTTTGATTAGCGCTATAATATTTAACTTTTCTTTTTGAAGCGAAGTGTCCATATTTTTCTGCTATCCTTATTATAGCGTTTCTATCGCTATATGGAATAGGGTTAATTGAAGACATCGTTACGTCGTCAGCATACACAGTGAAGATATAGCCTCTTTGTTCACAAAAAGAATTTAACTCTTCAAACATTGGTCGATTCGCTAAAAAAGACAATAGCATACTAGTTGGCGCACCTGTTGATAAGTGTGCGATTTGCTTAATTTTATACTCTTCCAAAAAATTAACAATTTCATTATGATGCTTATCGGAACTGTAATTGCGTAAATCTACTGTTGTGCAATCGGTAAGTATTGTCGCTACGTCTGACGATGTATTAAGGGCTTTCTTAAAAAAGTTATAAACCTTGTTTCTGCTTGTATTAGGGAAGAACTTTGATATATCAATTTTAAATGTGTAATATTTGCCAGAATGTTGCTTAGCGTTATCAATAAACGAAACGCCTTTTACACCTGAAAACAAATATTCAGGATAATCAAGTTTTTTTAACATCCCTAAAATCTTTGTTTGAACAAATTTTAACTTTTGGGATGAAACCTCTATTAAGCGCTTTTTATTTTCTTTATTATCTATGTATGGGTGATAATTTTTTGCAATATTTTTGCTATGAAAAAAGCTCGAATTATTGATTTCGAGCCATTCACGTAAAGTTTTTTTGGATTTTAGTCCATATAATCTACATAATTTATAAGTCAACGGCTACCTCACGCCAATAATATTTAGAATGCATTTTGGTATTACACTCTCGGCAAGAACATAGTTTTTATTTTGCTAACAATTTTTCCTATGATTTTGCCTACTTTGTCAAATAGTTCACCTAACGCACTTTTTTTCTCAATCGCTTTATTAGATTGAGAGCCATTTTCAACAATGGTGTTACCATTGCCTATGATTACATTACCGCTAATGTTTAAATTAACCGTAACGTTGACAACAACCTTGTTGCTATCAGTTGTTTTGTTAGCAGTTGACATTTTTTCACCTCCTCGTTATTAGTAGTCTCCGAAACGGAGCCTCTCGCTTAATTCACTCTAATAACAATTCAGTTGTCAATGCTAAGGCTTGAACTATAATACCAAAAGTCTACCAGATAAACCTCTCGCTTTAGCGTTATTGAAGTTTATCGGGATATAGGGAATGAAGCATATAAAGACTATCATACCCCATTTAAAATACATCAAAAGATGTCCATCTGCATAGCAGACCTTGCGAGAGAGCAACCTGCCTATGCGTTAGTATTTATATTTTATCATAAACTGTTAGCACTGTCAAGGGTAGAGTGCTAATTTTGAAAAGTTTTTAAATAAGTTTAAAGGCGAGAATTTTTCTCGCCTTTAGGTGATATCATTTAATCAGTTCATATTTGAACAATAATGGAACTATGTATGTTTCATAATATGTTTTGATTGTCGTATCAAGGGTTTTTATTGCAGTATTAAGATTAGCATATTTATACACAAGGACAGGTTCTCCTTGTCTATTTTTTCGCCCACTATCAATCTTTATATTTATTTCTTCCATTATTTGCCATAAGCCGAAACGAAAATCAGGATGTTGCTTAATTACTTTTTTATATTCTTCAGTTCGTTTGATTTCAAAAATAACATCGCCCCAATATTTTAACAAATTTTCTTCCACTTCTAACAATTCATAGCCGTCGTTTATAAAATCTTGTAAAGAATTATAAGCAAGCGTGTCTTCTTTATCAAAACATAATTCATTTCTATAAAAGCGCTTATCACTGCCGATTAAGGAGCGACATTTATTTTTTGGTGTTAAAGCTGTGTAAATTAAGCAACGTTTTAAAAATTCTTTATCCGTAATAAAACTACCTTGTCCGTCATAAGATTTAGAATATACATCAGTTTTATACCATTTATCATAAGGAAAAACACCGGCAACAAATAAAGGTAGTTTTTCTAAATAGTTGTCATCACGCAAGTAAAATCCATTTCCGTTATATAAAACGCTCCTTACTAATTTTACTGTTTTTCTATCAATTGTAAAAGAATCAGACTGAATATACGCAATTATATTTTCGTTGTATAATGGATTTGATATTCTAATTTTTCTTCCGTCTTGAATAAATTCTCGTCCATCCTTTTCGCAGATTATACCATTTTTTTCATCATTATAAAAATTACGATTGTCGTATGCCTCTGATAAATTATGATAAGCTTTTTTAATGCTTATATCCTTGCTCGCAGGCGAAACTTTTTCTCCTACAATATCAAGTGGAGTTAAAGTTATTTGCTCGGTCTTAAAGTCGTCTATATTTTTCCACCAAATACACCCTATTGCCGAGGATTGCGATGCGTGAAATTCCTGTCTATTACAAAAGAAGCCACCTTTGAATTGTTTGTTTACAAGACTTTGATTCCTCCAATATTTTGTAGGGGAATATAAAATATAACTATCACTCGGTTTTTTAAGATAATACTTAAATCCACTCCAGATAAACAAATTTGAAAGGTCGTTTAATACAGGTCCTTTGTTTTCTTTGCGCATTTTTTCAATAACGAAACTTTGTTTCCAAGCATTTTCCTTTTTTCCTGTATTTTGCGAACCACCACTACCAGATTCGCTGTAAGGTGGATTTTCCATTAGAATTACAACACAGTTTTCATCATTTACTTTTTCACGTATATAATCGTTTGCAATTCCTTGTTCGTTATGTTCCGCTGGAATAATATCATACGCCAAAGCATCGGTATTAGGAATTACAACAAGACATTTATCGCCGTATTTTAAGTTTAAAATTACATATTCGTTAAATTCTATTGTTGATAAAATGCAATGCTTAAGCACTTCATCGGGTAAGCCTTCTTCTAAATTGCCTGTGCCTGCACAACGGTCAATTATAATATAATCCATACCTTTAGGTATTTCGCTTATTGCTTTATACAATAACTTATGCATTTCTTCTACATAAGCTTTAGGTGTATAATATGCACCTTGTTCTCGTTGCAATAAACCAGGATTTAAGCAATCCATTATATCTTCGAACTCAAGATTATTTGCCTTATCATAAGGATATATTCTATCTTGTAAAACAACAGGATTTCTTATTTCTGCGTTTGCGCCTTTAACAAAACTATCTTTATCAGGATTGAATTTATAATACTGTTGCGAAAGACCTATAATATTAAACTTGTCAATGTGATATTTTACAAAATTATCACTATTAACATACTGTAAAAGTTGCAGTAATCCTGAACTTTGAGAATAATCAATTTCAGTATGCTTTGCAGTTGTTGTAAATTCATCGTTGCCTTTACTTGCTGCACCAAAGTAAACTTTTTCAATATCAGCAAGTAAATCAGCCGATTGAAAAATATAAACGATTTCTCTATTCAAATCATTTAAAATTATATTTGCAGGTAATTTTTCGCCCCTTATACGAATACGTGAAGCATACTTTATAGCTTGAAATAAAACTTTATTTATATTGTCAATATTTAATTTGTTTTCATATAAATTCCCCCTATCAACACCATCAGTATTATGTGATAGGTCGGGATTAATTCCTATACGACTGTAAAACTCTCGTTGCCCATCTATTTCTGCTAAATATGCTTTCATTAATGCTTTCTCCTTTCGTAAATGCATTTTAATTATATCGCAAATGAGTTATTTTGTCAATTTGATTGCGTAGTATATTAATCGCAATTGCGTAGTATAATAAAATAAAAGGAAAAAACTTTTATGGATATTATCGCAAAAATCGAAAAATTAAAGGGTGAACGTGGTTGGACTGATTATGAACTTGCACAACAATCAATGGTTACACAGTCAACAATCGCATCTATGAAAGCAAGAAATTCACCACCAAAGTTAGACACGTTGCAAGCAATTTGCAACGCATTTGGAATAACGCTTGCACAGTTCTTTTTAGAAGATGAAAAAATAGAAGTTTTAAGCGAACAAGAAAAAAGCCTTTTAGAGAGTTTTAGAAAACTTCCCCCTAAAAAGCAAAAAGCATTAATAGATTTATTATAAAAAGGAAAAGCAGTTCAAATTTTTGAACTGCTTTTATAGTTTTTGCTTTTTAAAATGGTTAGATTTTTATTAATAAAAAACACTGTTGAACCATAAGTGGTTCAACAGTGTCTCACTTGGTTGCGGGTGTGGGATTTGGCGCCTGTGCGCCCTTCTCCAATAAACAGTGGGTGTCCACTGTTTACCCTTACGGGAAATTCGCACACGAATTTCCTCCTCATTCAAATCCCAATCTGCATACTTTCAATAACAAAAAGAAAGGACGCACGTTTTTGTGTGTCCTTTCTTTTTGTGGTTGCGGGTGTGGGATTTGAACCTCACGACCTTCGGGTTATGAGCCCGACGAGCTACCAAGCTGCTCCAACCCGCGATATGTTCTTTGGAACGCTTAATCATAATAAACTAATTTTAGCCCTTTGTCAACCGTTTGCGCCAATATTTTTGCAAGTTTGTTGCTTTAAAACTTGAAAATTTTGTCTGCCTTTGTTACAATAGAATTATGTTAAACTTAAACGACAGTTTATTCCAAAAACAGACAACGGTTGCGATTGCGACTTCTGGTGGCGGGGACAGTATGGCCCTGTTACACTATATGCGTGCTGCAAGGGATAAATTACAACTTAAAATTATTGCCCTTAACGTTGAACACGGCATTCGCGGGCAATCTTCCTTAAAGGATACGGAGTTTGTTAAAAAATATTGCGCAGAGCAAAATATTCCCTTGCTGACCTATTCGGTAGACTGCCTTGCGGAAGCACAAAAGAGCGGACTTTCCGTTGAAGAAGCCGGCAGAAAGCTGCGTTACGAATGTTTTTTTGACGCATTAGAAAAGGGCGCGTGCGATTACGTTGCAACAGCCCATCACTCCGCCGACAACGCGGAAAGCGTGCTGTTTAATCTTTTGCGCGGCTCGGGACTTAAAGGGTTGACTGGCATTAAAGAGGTTTTTGAAGGGAAAATTGTTCGCCCACTTTTGCGGACGAGCAAGGCGCAAATTGAAGAATATCTTGCTAAAAACTCCATTCCTTACGTCACAGACGAAACCAACCTTGACGACCAATACACGCGCAACTATCTGCGCCTTAACGTTATGCCGTCAATTAAAAAAGCTTTCCCCGAGGCAGAGAGTAGCATTTGCCGTTTTGCCGAGATTGCTAAGGCAGAGGACCAATATCTTGACCAAGCGGCAAGCAATTTACTTATCCGTGAGGACGGCACCATTAAACTTGGCATCAACAGCCACCCTGCCCTATTTTCGAGGGCTTGCGTGCTTGCCATTAAAGCTATGGGCATTTGCAAGGACTGGACCAAAGAGCATATAGCCGCCCTTCAATTATTAAAGGAAAAGGAAAACGGCGCAAAAGTTAGCTTAAAATCGGGCGTTATAGCTATAAAAGAATATGACAACATTGTTTTTTTCCGCGACACGTCCACCACCCAGCCCCCAATTGACGCACTAAACGGCGAGAAAGACGGAAAAGAAACTGCTCCGTTTAGCGTTGGATTATTGACAATAGACAGCAAATGCGTTAAAATTGAATACGTTGCTTCTAGCGAAGAACTTGACCTTAAAAACGGCTGCTTTGCCGATTACGATAAAGTTCCGCAAACGGCGGTTATTAGGCATAGACGGCAAGGTGACGTATTTACTAAATACGGCAAGGGCGAGCGCGGTGGTGGCAGCAAGCTTTTGAACGACTATTTAACCGACGTAAAATTCCCCTTACGCAACCGCGACAACCTTTTGCTTTTGGCTGACGGTAACGAAGTGCTGGTTATTTTGGGGCTTGCCGTTTCCAACAAAGTTAAAGTTGACCAAAGCACAAAAAAAATAATTACCCTCTCTATCGTATAATAAACTATTGTAAAATAAAGCGTTATTGTATGATAATTAACCTATCTTAATTAACAACTTGGCTATATTATCTTTTCGTTTATTGCGAATTGAGGTTATATGACGATTTGAGAGCTTATATAAACACAACACAAAAACTACTAAATTTTTACAAAGGACGACTATGGACAAATTTAACGTTTTAATCAGCAAAGAGGCTATTGAACAACGTGTAAAAGAGCTTGGCGAGCAAATCACTCGCGACTATGCCGGCAAAGAACCGGTTATTATTTGTATGCTTAAAGGCGCGGTATACTTTTTTACCGACCTTACTCGCAATATAGATTTGCCCATTAATATTGAATTTGCAAGGCTAAGCAGCTATCGCAACGGCACGGTTAGCGGTCAAATGCAGGTGGTCAGCGATATTACCGCAGACATAAGCGGCAAGCACGTGCTTATCGTTGAGGATATTATCGACAGCGGCAAGACGCTTGCTTATTTTGTGGAAATGCTTAAAACAAAAAACCCCGCGTCAATTAAAATTTGCGCGCTTACCGACAAAAAAGAACGCAGAGAAGCTAATATCGAAGCCGATTACGTTGGCTTTGACGTGCCTAACACCTTTGTTATTGGTTACGGACTAGACTATGCCGAAAAATATCGCGAACTCCCATACGTTGCGGAAGTAACCGACCCCTCGCAATTATAAAATTATAAACTGATAATTGCAAACTTAAAAATCTTAAAGAAACATAAAATCAAACGATTTGAATAGCAAGAAAAAACAAATTTACGATAGTTAAGCAGCCTATTTTTAGCTATAAATAGGCTGCTTTTGCTTTGCACAAATTTTTACTTTCACCTTGACATTACTTGCCCTTTACGGATATAATATATTCAGTAGGAGAACTAAAATGAAAAAGAAACCTTTTATATTGTTGCTTGCGTGTATTATGGCAGTTTTATGTCTGCCCGTTTTAGCTTGTAAAAAACCTGAGGAGCCGTATACAGACACCACTAAACTCGAAATGGTGCTTTGGCAAAACAAGGGTTACCGCGTTGTAAGCCTTGGCGAAGAAACCTCTACCGATATAGTAATACCCGCAACGTATAAAGGCAAGCCCGTTTTCCAAATTGGGCCCGAAGCTTTCAGTATAAATAACGATAGAAATAACGATATTAGTATTACCTCTGTTGTAATACCACAAAGCGTAACCTTTATTGGCAACAAGGCTTTTGAAGGCACGTCTTTAACGGACGTTGTTATTCCGCGTTCGGTTTTAGAAATTCACCAAGAGGTTTTTTGCGGCATTGAAACGCTTGAAACCATCCACTTTGAAAAAACGGACGAGTGGAAATGGCTACCGTCTGGCGATGATGCAACCAAAAATGCAGAGCTTATTACAAAAAGCTTTACCGACCCACGTGAAGCCGCATACCTTATGTCTAATATAGACGAGGCTTGGATAAACGGCGGATATGAATACGCGGAGGACCGATTTATAGAGCCTGAAACCTATGCGGGTGTATGGCTACTTAAAAACGTTTCTTCTCATAGCGGCTCTTCTGGCGGCTCGTCAAGCGGCGGTTCGTCAGGCGAATCGGTTGCAGGCTCTAACGTAGAATACCTTTTATCCGGTATAGGCGAATCGGCATTTTACGTGGTTAAAAGCCTTGGCAACGAAACGTCTACCGACATAGTAATACCTGCAATACATAACGGCAAGGTTGTAAAGCACATTGGTGACGAAGCGTTTAGTGCAGATAACCCTGCAAACAAAGGAGTTAGAATTACCTCTATATCCTTGCCAACGACCATAACGCAAATAGGCAGAAACGCTTTTTACGGCGCAAGCCTTTCCTCTATCGTGTTGCCGGCATCACTTTATATTATTAAGCCCGGTGCTTTTTTGGGTAATCCGTTAACGTCGGCTGAATTTAAACAAACGGCTCACTGGCAATATAGACTAGACCAAGCAGGCTCTCGTAGGCTTGGACTTCCTGCGGCAATTAACATTAGCGATAAGCAGATTGCAGCAAATCTCCTTTCAACCTCCCACCCGGGCTGGAAAAACGTTACTGACAGCGGTTATCCTACGGGTTTTGGCAACTTTTTGCTCAATATCGAGGCTCGCTACGTTTATGAAGATTAATTTTTAAGGTTTTATGCAATAGGTGGTATTGGGCGATAATGGTTAATTTTAACACTCGAATAAACTTTTTGCGCCAGTCGATATTGCTTTTATTCAATGCTTGACAGCAGCCTTTTGGTAGTGTTATAATAACCACATAGTATATTATAGGAGAAAATTGAAATGAAAAAGTTTTTAGCTTTACTAATTTCCGCACTTTTAGCAATTACGTGCGGCGCATTTATGGCTTGCTCCACACCTGATGACCCCGGCAACGGTGGCGGTGGTGCAACCCCCTCTAAACTTACGTATGAAGCTAAGTTTGGCAACTCTTGCTACTACGTAACCGGTATTGACGCAGAGGAAACTTCTACCGACATTGTTATTCCTGCAACTCACAATAACAAGCCCGTTAAAGGCATTAACGAAAACGCTTTCAATGCAGATGAAATTGGTATAGCAATCACATCTGTTACTATGCCCGCTTCTATTGAGTTTATCGGCGCATACGCATTTAATAGCTCTGCAATTACTTCTGTTACAATTCCCGCAGCCGTTAATGAAATTCACCAATATGCTTTCTATTGCGATACTCTTCAAACTGTAACGTTTGAATCTACTACCGGTTGGGGCTACCTTGCTATTGGCGCATCTGTAAACGCAGAGGCTGTAACGGTTAGCAATGCAACCGCAGCAACCAAGTTTAAGACTGAGGATAACGTTTGGGCAGACAAGAGTAATGGTGAACCTAACGGTTGGGCTAACTTCGTTCTCAAAAAATAGTTTGTAATTCACAAATTACTTTTCCCCATCGCGATAGCGGTGGGGATTACTTTAATCAATTAATTAAAATATTTGTCAAAGAAAAATTTTTATGAACAAAGAAAAACACACTAACACCGCCTTAGTTGGCAACGAAAAATTGAGTTTTAAGAAAGAAGCCTTAAACGTTTTATGGACACTGATTGCATCGGTGCTTTCTGCCGTGGGCTTATATATGTTTGTCTATCCGTCTAACTTTGCCCCCTCTGGTGTAGACGGTATAGCAACCATGTTGCAATCAATTACAAAGGTAAATGCCGGTATATATTCACTGCTGTTGAATATGCCGTTACTTATTATTGCGTGGTTTTTGCTTAAAAAAAGATACGTAATATACACGGTGCTTTTTACCGTTGTAACCTCTGTTCTACTTTTAGTTTGTGAATGGATTGACCTTTGGCAATATCAAACGGAGACCAACAAGCTTATTTCCGCAATTTTTTCCGGTGTTCTGCACGGGGCTAGAACAGGAATAATGCTTAAAATGGGCGCATCGTCAGGGGGTATTGATATTGTAGCGTGTATGATACAAAAGAAAAGACCTTACGGCAACGTAGAAAGGCTTATTAGCATTATATGCTACTTTATTATGGGCGCTTCGTTTTTTGTATATAATGATTTGGAATGTATCTTTTTATCAATCGTGCAAATGTTTGTTTTTGAAAAGGTTTCTTCAACAGTTCTTGCTGAAACAAGAAAAGCGATTGAAATAAAAATCACCACAAAAAGTCCCGAGGCTATCAAGCACGAGATTTTACATAACTTAAAACACGGTGCAACAATTGTTGAAAGCAAGGGCATGTGGACGGAAGAAGGCAACTCGGTAATATTTTCGGTAATTAACCGCCGTCAGTTGCCAGAATTTTTGAAGATGATAAAAAAATACCCCGACACCTTTGTTTATTATAGCAACGTTCAAGGCGTGCAAGGGAACTTCCGTTGGTTTAAAGACGACGAAGCAAAGTAGTAATAAAGCAACCTTTTATACCTTTAAATAAAATAGTTAAAGAAAACGGCACGGCGGTGAAACCGCCGTGCCGTTTGTTTGTTTACCCTTTCTTTTGGGTTATTACGTTTTTTGACTTATTACTCTATTTAGTCGTTGCAGTTATAAACCCTTTTTAGTTATTACTTTTTTGGAGGTATTAAATTTTAGGTTATTACTTCTTTTTGCTTATTAATTTTTATTACAGCTTTTTAACGTAAACCTTTTGGTAAATTTCTTCGTATTTATCTTTATAGAAAAGGTTTGTTCCGCTTGTGGTTACTGCCGCCGTCCCTGCCGCTACTGCACGACGAAGCACTTCTTCCTCGCTAACACCCTCTTCAAAAGCAACACTTGCCGCAGCGACCATACTATCGCCCGCGCCAACGGTTGAGTTGACCGCAACAGATGCGCTCTTGCAATAATAGCTATTGGTGCCGTCAGTTAATATTGCGCCGTCCGCACCCATAGATACCATAACGTATTTTACACCCTTATCGATGTATTTATATGCTGCGTGCAATATGTCCGTCTTTGTTAAAACACGTTGTAAGGTAAATGCTTCAAGCTCGGCAAGGTTGGGTTTGACCATATAAATCTCCCTTGAAAACATTGCCGCTTTTGTATTGTCAGTTTCGGCATCGATTATGACCTTTACGTCGCTTGGAATAACCTTTACAACGTCACCGTAAAACTCGTGCGGAACGCCTTTTGGCAAGCTGCCGCTCATTACCGCAACCGATACCCCTTTTGAAAGGCGAGCAACGTGCTCAATAAGCTGAATTTGCTTATCTTCTGGCACTTCTTCGCCCTTGTCGTTAATTTCGGTTAGCATAGAGCGGTTATCAATAATTTTATAGTTAGTGCGTGCATTGCCACCGTTATACACGAAAGAGAACTTAACCTTTTCTTTGGTAAGGTTATGCTCGAACATTCTTTGATGGTTTTCAAACATAAAACCGGTTGCAAGACTTTCTGCACCAAGCCTTGCAACGCCGATAGCGACGTTTAGCGCCTTGCCCGAGTACGTTTCCACCTTGTTGTCAATTCTGTTAAGCTTGCCTACGTTTAAGCTATCCAGCTCAATAGTGCAGTCTATACTGGGGTTGGGGCATATTGATAATATCATTATATCTTTCTTTCCTTAATTTTTTTGTTAAGTTTTTTAACTTAAACTATTTTTTTGCGTCGGCAATAATTTTTTCTTGCGCACCGAAAGGAACTTCTTCATAGCACAAAAATTCCATTTCAAACTTGCCTCTGCCCTGCGTCATACTGCGCAAATCTGTTGCGTATTTAAGCATTTCAGCAAGGGGTGCTTCGGCAGAAATTTCTTGCAAGCCGTCAACCATTTCCATACCCAAAATTCTGCCGCGACGTTTGTTCATATCGCCGAGAATATCGCCCGTATAGCCATCGGGAACGGTAATCTTAAAGGTGTAAATGGGTTCTAAAATAACAGGTCTTGCGCGTTTGCAAGCATCCTCGTAAGCGAGTTTTGCTGCCGATACGAAAGCTACTTCTTTACTGTCTACCGGATGGTATTTGCCGTCAAACAGCGTGCATTTTAGGTTAACCATGGGATAGCCTGCAAGCACACCCTCGGTTATAGCTTCCTTTAAGCCCTTTTCTACTGCGGGGATAAACTGTTTTGGAACTGCACCACCGACAACTGCATCGACAAACTCAAACTTGCCGTCTGCTGCGCCCGGCTCAAAACGGATATTTACTACGCCATACTGACCTGCGCCACCTGTTTGCTTTTTATGCTTGCCCTCTGCCTCGGTGGGCACGGTTATCGTTTCACGGAAGGCAATTTTCGGCTCGGAAAGGATAGCCTCTACACCGAATTTAGATTTCAAACGTTTGCAAAGAATTTCAAGTTGCGTTTCGCCTTGACCGCGAATTACCATTTGACCTGTTTCTTTGTCCTTTTCAACCTTAAAGGTAAGGTCCTCTTCTGCAAGGCGGTTTAGGCCTTGGAAAACTTTATCTTCCTCGCCACCTTTTGCTGCGCTAATAGCCATAGTTAAAACAGGTTTGGGGAAAGGTATATCTTCAAATTTAATTCTTGCAATATCATCGCAAAGGGTGTCGCCAGTATTGGTGTTGTTTAGTTTATTAACTGCGCCAACGTCTCCTGCAACAAGCTCGTCAACAACCTCTTGCTTTTTGCCTTTGGTAATGTAAACTGTGTTGATGCGCTCTTTTTCGCCCGTGGTTGCGTTGTAAACGGTCATACCACTCTTTAACGAGCCGGTAAATACCCTAACCATATTGAGTTTGCCAACAAATGGGTCTGCAACAGTTTTGAATACTTGTGCCGAGAAAGGCGCGGTTTCTTGACAGCAAACTTCAATTTCGCTGCCGTCAGCAAGGTTAACCGCTTTGACGGGCTTTCTTTCCTTAGGTGATGGAAGAATTGCCACGATTTCGTTCATAAGATTTATTACACCGAGGTTTTGCGTTGCCGAACCGCCCATAACAGGTATAGTGTCGCCCATTGCAAGACCGCGCTTAATGCCGATAATTATTTCGTCATTAGATAGCCAGCCACCGTCAAGATACTTTTCAAGGTATTCCTCGCTCGTTTCAGCAGCTGCTTCCATAAGCTCTACTTTGAGCATCTCGATTTCTTCTTTCATCTCTGCGGGAACGGCAATTTCGTTTCTGCCACCTTGCGTAAACTCATAAGCCTTGCCGGAAATTACGCTGACGTAACCCTTCATTTTGCCATCGCGGATAATAGGCGTATGCATCGTTGCAATTTTTTTGCCATATTTTGCGTGGAACGCAGACACGGTTGCAACGTAGTTTGCATTTTCTTTATCAATACCGTTTATGAAAATCATAAGCGGAACGTGATTTTTAAGACAGTAGTCGATGGCCTTTTCTGCACCGACGGAAACGCTGCCGTTAGCATCGGCAACTAGCACAGCTGAGCCAACAGCACGGATTGCTGACTGGAATTCGCCATCAAAATCGTAAAAGCCGGGCACGTCTAAAATATTAATTTTAACGTCTTGCCACGAGGTAAAGGCTGCCGCAAGCGAGATAGATATGCCGCGCGCAAGTTCTTGCTCGTCAAAGTCCATAACGGTGTTTTTATCGGTGGTTTTACCAAGTCTGTCGATAGACTTGCCGTTAAAAAGTATTGCCTCTGCAAGAGAGGTTTTACCCTCGCCACTGTGCCCTATTATAGCTATATTTCTAATGTTTTCTGGTAAAATTTTGCCCATAATAATATTCCCCCTTAATGTATAATGGCAAAAACCGCTTTCACGGTTGATTTAATTATAAATCAAAAGCGGTCGCTTTTCAAGGGGGTTTTGAAAATTTGTTTTTTGTCGTGTGGCAAGTAATTGTCGGTTAGTAAACAAAAACAAAAAAATGCAAAAAGGCTAAAACCAGTGTTGGTTGCGTAAGGTTGGTTGCCCTGTTTACTCACTCTTTGTTTTACGAATTTGTTTACCTGCGCCTAACCGTCTTGCGCATTGTTCATTAATAATCGCTTAGGTCTATGCGCCCGTAGCCTGCGCCACCGCCCCCTGTGTTGCCGTGCGAACTGCCGTGATGACCGCCATTTTGTTGACCGTGGTGGTCGTGATGGCTGCCGCACACATTGCCGCTAGAACACTCGTTTTGGTGATAGTTGCAACTATCGTCTGGCGGTGGACATAGTGGCGGACAAATGGGAAAAAATGGCGGGCAAACGGGCTTTGGTGGGGGTTTTGGCCTATCGTCTGGGATATGCGGCGTTTCGTCAGGACTACATACGTCACCACGGCGAAGATTTACTAAAATTACGTCGCCACCAATTTTTACGATTTTGCTTTCTTCGATAAAAAGCGCGCTTTTGTCAAATATTTTAAAAATGCCTTTTGACTTTTTACCTGCGACAAAAATGCCAGTTAAAACACCTTGCGGAAATTTTAGTTTTAAGTCTGTTATATGCCCAAAGCTTCTGCCGTCAACTATGTTTATTACGTCGCGTTTTTTTAATTGCTTATACGTTAGTTCCATATTTCTATGTTATGCTAACGCGCCTTTGCTTTATGAGCCGAAAAAATAAAATGGACCAAGCCCGCACTTTTTGACGCTACATGTATGGTAAACGACATACAATAAAATACAGCAAAAATATTAAAATACAATAAACCCTAGCACTATATAATATAGAGTATAATATAGAGCACCTTTATATATGGGTATATTACAAATCAAATATAAACTGTATGTTACAATTCAAGTATAAACTGTGTGTTATAAATCAAAAACCGCCCGTGCGAACGCAAGGGCGGTTTTGTTGTTTTTGTTTGTTGTTTTTATTTGTTATGTTTGTTTGGCATTTGCAGCTTAGTGCTTTTGCCTTGCTGCATTTAAGCTTTTATATGCACCTATTAACGCACGATAAACCCGTGTTTTGACGCATAACGCAAGCTTAAAATCTATTAAAGCATAAAGCCGTAGTCAACGTCCTTTTTTTCAAGAGAAACAACTCTCTTAGTATTGTTAGACTCGTAAGCAGCCTCGATAATACGTTGGTCAAATACTGCGCAAACACCTTTAACAGGGGGCTCAACGTCGTTGAGGATAGCATCGCCGAAAGCTTCAACTTCTTTGGTATACATATTACCGGGGTCAACAACAAGAGTAGAAGAAACGTCGCCTGCTCTTTGCTGACTTGCGTCGTAAGCTTTGTTGGGGTCAGTTTTGGTAACCTTAACAGTACCAACTTCTTCCTGAGAAACGGTGCCTTCTGCAAAAATGCTACCAGCGGTGCCGTAGAATTCAAGTTTGCAAACTGCTGCATCATCAGGGATATTGAAAGCGGTGTCTACGTAAGCGCAGCAGCCGTTTTCCATACGCATAATTACGGAAGCAGAGTCTTCAACTTCATATTTGAAGATTTGGTTGCCGGTCATAGCAACAACGTCACAAACGCTCAAACCGCTGATATACTGCAACAAGTCGATGCAGTGAACGCCCATATCGGTAAGTGCGCCACCACCAGAGGTAGCCCACTTTTGACGCCAGCAGTTTTCCATTTCAGGATACCAGCAGGTAAACTGTGCACGCATAGAAACGATTTCGCCAATTTCACCACTCTGGATAATTCTGCGCATTTCTTGGTGATAAGCAGAAAATCTCATCATAAGACCTACGCCGAGTTTAACGTCGTTTTCTTTGCAAACGTCAACGATTTGTTGAGAAACGTCAGACGTAAGAGCCAAGGGTTTTTCTAAAAGGATATGTTTGCCGGCTTTTGCTGCAAGGGTAGCTTGTTCTTTATGAACAACTACGGGGGTTGCAATATAAACAGCTTCGATTTCTTCTACTGCAAGAAGTTCTTCAACAGAAGTGAAAGCATATTTAGCGCCGTATTTTTCTTTACAACGTTCAGCAGCTTCCTTAGAAACGTCCATAACTGCAACGAGTTCAGCATTTTTAGCTAACATCATACCGGGCAAAGTTCTTCTGTCAGCAATACCGCCACAGCCGATTACGCCCCATTTTACTTTTCTCATAAAAGCCTCCAAATAATATTTTGATTTGATTAGGTTTAAGTTTTTATATTTTACTTTTTACGCAAACAGACTTTCTCCAAAAAGGAGAAAGTCTATTTTGCATTAATTTTTTATGACAACAGACAAGTCCGTTTGTCAATAACTCTTATTTTATCTTATTTAAGATGTTTTGCGATAACAGTCTTCAAGCCGTCGATACACTTTTGAATATGAACTTCTTCCCAAGTAGGATGCAAGAACAAGCAAACGGTTTCGAAACGAAGCTTATGAGCAACGGGGCATTCGATATTCTTGTAGCTTACATTGCCATCGGTGTATTCCTTAGATTTGAAGGGGAATTGTGCATCGCCAAAGCCGTTGAGTTCTTGGTAAGCAAGCTCTAAGTAAGCTTCGGGCCACTGGATACCGTAGCAAGGAATCTTCATTGCGCCGAGTTCTTTAATGATAGCGGGTGCGTCGCAATCGAGTTTTTCAAGGTCAACTCTGATAGGATACCACCAGTAAGAGCTCTTTCTTTCAGCGGTGTTGGTGGGGAGAGCCTTGATACCTTCAAGACCTTCGAAAGCTTCGTCATACATCTTAGCATATTTAAGACGACGAGCAAGGTTCCAGCTGTCGAAACGCTTTAATTCGTTGATACCCATTACAGACTGCATTTCGGTCATACGGAAGTTGTAACCAACACGTCTGTGGATGTAGGGAAGTTTTTCTTCCAAAGCGAGCATGTTCATACGCTTTTTAACGTCATAACCATGGTCACGGAGTGAACGGCATTCCCAACCAACTTCTTCGTTGTTGGTAACTACCATACCGCCTTCACCACCAGTGGTGAAGTGTTTGGACTGACAGAAAGAGAAGCAGCCAACGTCACCGATGGTACCAGCTTTCTTACCGTTGTATTCGCCGCCGAAGCACTGTGCGCAGTCTTCAACTACGTAGAGGTTGTGCTTTTTAGCGATGTCCATAATTTTACCCATATCGCAAACGATACCGTAGAGGTGAACTACGATGATTGCCTTAGTTCTGGGAGTGATGTGCTTTTCAATGCTATCGGGGTCGATAGTGTGGTCTTCGTTAACGTCAGCAAATACGGGGATTGCGCCAGCCTGAACTGCTGCGAAAGAAGATGCGATAAAGGAGTAGGAGGTAACGATAACTTCGTCGCCTGCGCCTACGCCGAGAGCGGAAAGTGCGATGTGAAGTGCAGCGGTACCGTTGGTGCAGGAAATTGCCATTTTTGCGCCAATCCACTTAGCCCACATTTCTTCAAATTCCATACCCTTTTTACCGGTCCAGTAGTTAACAAGACCGCTTTCGATAACCTTTGCTACGTCGCCAGCCGTTTCGGGTGCGAACTGGGGCCACATGGGGAAGCCAAGTTCCTCAATACCGGCACCATTCATTGCTAATTCTTTTTCTTTGCTCATAATGAATAATCCTCCAAAAAGTCTTTTACTTTCTATTCCCATTTATCCAATGGTCAAATTAATTAATAACAGTATACTATAAGCCCCTATTTTTGTCAATACACTAAAAGAAAAAAGTTGCAAAAAAAGACGGAAATTTATAAAAAATACGGCTTTATAAAAAAGGCTTGATTTTTGTTTGATTTGCTTTTCTAAACGTGCATAAATTTGTTGGTCGTTTTGTTTGGGCTTGAAACGTTTTGGGGTTGAATTATTATAGTTTTGAGTTTAAACTATTATAGTTTCAAATTTGAATTTTTATAGTTTTAAAATGGTATGCCCCTCGGCTTATCTGCCGAGGGGCATACTTGGTTTAGCTACGAGTGAGCAACAAGTTTGAAAGGGCTTAAAAACAAACTTGAAAGGATTTACAACGCGTTTACCATCAAACTAAGCCATCTTTTCAATGCTCTTAACCTTATTTTCTACTCTTAACTTTATTTCCTATACTCTTATATGATTTTTTATTTGCGACAACGCGTTTTTTTCTAACCTTGATACTTGCGCTTGGCTAAGCCCTACCTCCTCACTGATTTCCGTTTGGGTTTTGCCTTCAAAATATCTAAGCTTGATAATTTTTCTTTCCCTTTCGCAAAGCTTGTCTAATGCCGTTTCAAGCGCAACGCGCTCCGTCCAATTCTCGTCTGTGTTTTTTTCATCGCCCAGTTGGTCCATTAGCAGTAACGTGTCGCCAGCCTTGTTATACACGGGGTCAAAAAGGGAAACGGTGTCGGATATAGCGTCCAAGGCATAAACAACCTCGGCTACGGCTACGTGCATTTCCTCTGCCACGCGCGATAGAGAAATTTCTTCGTCTCCGCCAGCCTCTTTTTCTAACTCTCCACGCGTTTTAAGCACTTGATATGCCGTGTCACGAATACTGCGAGAAATTCTCAGCGAGTTGCCGTCGCGCAGATACCGCTTAATTTCGCCGATAATCATTGGCACAGCGTAGGTAGAAAATTTTACACCTACCGTTAGGTCAAAGTTGTCGATGGCTTTGATTAAACCAATGCAACCGGCTTGAAAAACGTCGTCGCTGCTGATTTTTTTAGCCCAAAACCGCTTAATAACCGACAGAACTAGGCGAAAATTTGCCACGGTAAATTCTTCTCTTGCGTTTTCGTCGCCACCGAGAGCCTTTTCCAAAAGCTCGCGCGAGCGAGCCTCCGTCAGCTTGGGGAGCGTTGCGGTATTAAGTCCGCAAATTACCACTTTACTACTCATAATTCCTCCTTTATGTAATTGTGCCAAAGAGGAAAATGAGTATTTGGTTTATTTTGGTTTATTAAATAGCTTCTTAAACAGTTTGCAGTTCCTTTATATGACCTTACACAGCCTATTACCTTTTGTATTACAACGTGGTTTTACTAAATTTAGCAAGTCGAGCAAGGTTGTCTACTAAGTATAGTCCTTTAAAAAATTTTTATACACCCACCTTTAATTTTTTATTAACGCGCGTTTAACATAAAAAACGCCACGATATACTCGCGACGTTTAAATTAAGTATAGTTATATAAGTTTTCCTACTGTTTAACCGTTTACCTGTTTAATTGTTTTGCCTGCTTAAACCATTTTGGCAAATTCTTTTTGAAGTCTAACTATTATCTTTTTTTCCAAGCGAGATATGTAGCTTTGAGATATACCTAGCATATCGGCAACCTCGCGCTGAGTTTTTTCTTCTCCGCCGCCCAGTCCATAGCGCAGTTCCATAATCTCCCTTTCCCTGCCGTTAAGCTTTAATAGTGCCGTTTTTAACAGTTCGCTCTCCACTCCGTTTTCTATCTTTTTATATACGGCATCGCCGTCAGTGCCCATTACGTCCGAAAGGACAAGTTCGTTGCCCTCCCAATCGGTGTTTAACGGCTCGTCAAAAGACACCTCGCTTTTGAGTTTGGACGTTCTGCGAAGAAACATTAAAATTTCGTTTTCTATGCACCTTGAAGCATAGGTGGCAAGCTTTATGTTTTTATCAACGTTAAAGGAATTGACCGCCTTTATAAGCCCTATTGTGCCGACGGAAACTAAATCGTCGGTATCAATACCGGTGTTTTCAAACCTGCGCGCTATGTATACAACAAGCCTAAGATTATGCTCTATAAGGCTGTCCTTTACCTGTTTGTCCCCCGTTTGAAGTTTAGCCAACATTTCGGCTTCTTCCTCCGCCTCAAAGGGTGCGGGCAAAACGTCTGTTCCACCGATGTAATGCAAAAAGTTGTCGCTTATTTTTAATCTTTTAACCAGTTTTTTCAGCATTGAAAGTATTGCTTCTACCATCTAATCCCCCTATTAGTGCAGGGTGAACGATAAGGTCGTATTCCCCGCCTGAAATTTTACCAGCCACGCAAAGCGTTACGTTATTATGTATATGCTCTTTACCGCCGACATATATCTTTATTTTGTCAATTTTGAGCGTTGGTTTTTTTGCCTTGCCTGTAATTGTAGCAACTTCTATACTGCTAGTCCTTGGCAAAACCTTTAAGCCCGACAACAGCTTTTTTGCTAAAAGACCGCTTGCTACAACGACAGGGCTTTCCCCATCATATAACGTGTTGCCTGTATCTATAAGACCATTTGCTTCTACTTCTTTATTGGATATTATAATTTTAACCCTAACGATGTTTGCCGTTATGTTTTTGCGAGAATATAAAAATTTACAAAGTCGCAACAGCAAAAATAGTAATGCCCCCGCCGGCAACAGCATAAGCGCAATAGACGTTTCGCTATTTGCAGTTATGCCTAAAAGGTTAAACACGCCCGATACTGCACCGCCAAGCGCAAACGTGCAACAAAAAAACACGGCAGTATTTATTAAAAAATTTTTAAGCGTAACGGTATCGGCAGATATTGCCACCATTAAAAAGCCTAGTGACAGCTTCATTGCATATAACAGCACGGGATAGTCGGTTAAAAGAGGATACAGTAGTGCGCATATAGCACCGATTAGCGCAGAAATTAGAAGCCCCCATTTTTTAGCCTTACAACGAGTGAGCGCAAACGTCCCTTTAAGCAAAAGATAGTCAATGACGAAATTGTCCATTAAAACGTATTCGATAAAAACCGTCATTTTTGCCACCCCGCGTATGAGTTGCTTGGTTTAGATATTACCACCCATTTTGGTGCGGACGGGCGGTTGTTTTTAGTGAATAACGGATTTTTTTGCCGAATATATTTGCTTGTTTTATTGCAAACAACTTTTATCCCTTTACTGCAAATAACTTTTATCCCTTTATTGCAAAAACTTTTATGGCTCTATCGAAAAAGAAAAACGGTTGCAAATTGTAGCAACCGTTTAATTCTTTTATTATATTAATATTTTATTTATGTTTACGTCATAATTTAAACTGTTTTTATAACTGTTTTTTGACGTGATTTTATTATTTCATAAACGACATTATTATATCGTTTTGCACAAAAAGGTATTCGTCCTTGATTTTTAGACAAGTGCCGTCCGTTTCAAGATACTTGCCCTTTTTACTAAGCGCAAGTTTATACTCGGTGTCAAAATCTGCCTTGAAAATGCGGTTAAACTCCGCCTTATCAATGCCCGCCGCCGTGCGAAGCCCAAGCATAATAAACTCAAACTTTGCGTCTTGCTCATCGATTTGGTCGGAAGAAATTTCTGCGCTTTTATTATAAATTATCGCATTGAGATATTCGTCTATTTTAAACGTATTTGTAAATCTTCTGCCGTCGATAAAAGAGGATGCCGAAACGCCAAGACCTATGTATTCGCCCCTGCGCCAGTAATTTTGATTGTGCTTTGACTCGTAGCCGGGGACAGCAAAGTTAGACACCTCGTATCGCGCTATGCCCTTTTGTTTTAGATATGCCACAACCTCGTCGTAAATATCAGCCACCTCGTCGTCGCTAAGCAGTTCGCCGTTGAGATAGTCGGTGTATATGGGTGTGCCGACCTCTGGCGTAAGCGCGTATGTCGATATATGTTTTGCACCGCCCGCAATGGCTAAGTCGATGCTTTTTTTAACTTGCTCGGCAGTTTGCCCTGCAAGCCCTAAAAGAATATCCGCGCTTATATTTTCGCCTTTGAGTAAATTGCAACAAAGCAAAAAGTCCTTTGCCGTGTGAATTCGGTTTAGCCTTTTAAGCTGCTCGTCATAGCCCGTTTGTAAACCTATCGAAAAGCGGTTTACGCCAACGCTTTTATATTCTTTTATCTTTTTTTCGTCTACCGTGCCGGGATTAAGCTCCACCGTAATTTCTGGGTTATCGGTAAGGGTAAAAAACTTTTTTACTTGGCGAATTGCCCCTGCGATAAACTTTCCGTCCACCGCAGATGGCGTTCCGCCGCCGATATAAACGGTGTCAAATACTTTGCCGACAAGCTGTCTGCCGCGCCCTTCTATTTCACGATAAAGGCAGGCAAAATAACTTTCCGTTTTGCCAATTTCCTTTGGATATGAGGCAAAGTCACAATAAGTGCATTTGCTTAAACAAAAAGGGATATGAATATATATTCCGCTCATAGTTTGTCCACCTTTCTCGTTTGATTTAATAGCTTTGGTTGATTTAATAGCTTTGGTTGTTAAATTTATAGCCTTGCTTGATTTATTTAACAACTTTGTTTGTTAGTTTTATGGCTTTATTAAAACCAATTATCGCCTAGTTGCCGTTGTCGGTTTTTAAGATTGAGATAAATGCTTCACTAGGTATTTCTACCGTGCCGATAGAGCGCATTTTCTTTTTGCCCTCTTTTTGCTTTTCAAGAAGCTTCTTCTTTCTGGTTACGTCACCGCCGTAGCACTTTGCAAGAACGTCTTTTCTAAATGCTTTAACAGTTTCTCTTGCAATAATCTTGCCACCGACAGCCGCTTGAATGGGAATTTCAAACATCTGTCTTGGGATAACGTCTTTTAATTTTTCAGCAATCTGTCTGCCTCGTTCATAAGCTTTATCCTTATGAACAATGATGGAAAGCGCGTCGCAAACCTCGCCGTTTAAAAGCATATCTAATTTTACTAGCTCGCTTCGTTGATAGCCTGCCATATCGTAGTCAAACGAAGCATAGCCTTTTGTGCGTGATTTAAGGCTATCGAAAAAGTCGTAGATAATTTCGTTTAGGGGCAGAGTATATTTCATTTGCACGCGCGTTTTATCTAAGTAAACCATATCCTTGTATACACCGCGCTTAAACTGGCAAAGCTCCATAATGGGCCCAACAAATTCTGGCGGAGTGAATATGCTTGCATTGATAATAGGTTCTTCCATATAGTCGATTTCGGTTGTCGGCGGAAGGTGTGTGGGGTTTTCAACCATAAGCTCGGTGCCGTCCGTTTTATAAACCTTATACGAAACGGAGGGAGCGGTGGTGATAATCTCTAAATCAAACTCGCGCTCAATTCTCTCTTGAATAACGTCCATATGCAGCAGCCCCAAAAAGCCACAGCGGAAGCCAAAGCCAAGGGCTGCCGAGTTGTCCGGCTCAACCGAAAGGGCGGCATCGTTAAGTTTTAATTTTAAGAGCGCATCTTTCAAGTCGTTAAACTTACTGCCATCTAATGGGAACACGCCCGAGAAAACCATAGGCAAGGCTTTTTTGTAGCCGGCAAGCGGTTCTTTGGTGGGGTTGTCAGCCTCAGTAATAGTGTCGCCGACAGCCGTGTCCTCAATGCTTTTAATACTTGCTGCGATATAGCCAACCTCGCCAACGGAAAGCTCGCTTTTAGGTGTCATTTTTGGGGAAAACACGCCAACTTCTGTAACGACAAATTCCTTATCCGACATAAAGGTCTTAATTTTTGTGCCTACCTTTACCTTGCCGTCCATAATGCGAACAAAGCAAATTACACCTTTAAAATTGTCGTAATAACTGTCAAAGATAAGTGCCTTTAAGGGTGCGTTTTCGTCCCCCTTGGGTGCAGGAACCTTGTGAACGACTTGTTCTAAAACGTCCTCTATATTCAACCCGCTTTTTGCGGAAATTCTTGGTGCGTCGTCTGCCGGTATACCGAGGATATTTTCTATCTCCTCAGCCGCCTCGTCAGGACGGGCGGAAGCAAGGTCCATCTTGTTGATGACGGGCATAATCTCTAAATCGTTGTCAATAGCAAGATATGCGTTTGCAAGCGTTTGCGCTTGAACACCTTGCGTTGCATCTACTATTAAAATTGCGCCCTCGCACGCTTTTAATGAACGAGAAACCTCATAGGTAAAGTCTACGTGACCGGGGGTATCTATAAGGTTAAAAATATATTCCTTGCCGTCTTTTGCCGTGTAAAACATTCTAACGGGTGTTAATTTTATGGTTATGCCGCGCTCGCGTTCAAGGTCCATACTGTCTAAAAGCTGCTCTTCCATCTCGCGCTCGGAAACCTGACCGGTTTTTTCCATAAGCCTATCCGCAAGTGTTGATTTGCCGTGGTCAATATGGGCGACTATACAAAAATTTCTTATATTTTCTTTGCTGATTGACATAAACTTACCTTTGGAGTAAAATATTTTAAAGTAATTTTTTAATAGTATATACTATTAATCAAAATTTTGCAAGCAAATTAAAAACCGATTAAAAAGGGAGATTTTATGCGCATTAATAGCAATCACTGGCTAAAAAGCAACCCCATAGCCCACCGCGGACTTTGGGGCGGCAACGTCAAGGAAAATTCCATTACCGCGTTTAAGCTGGCCGCCCAAAAGGGCTACCCGATAGAAACGGACGTATGGCTAACGGCTGATGGCGAGCTAGTGTGCTTTCACGATAGCTGGTTAAAGCGCGTAACGGGCGCGGACGGATACGTTTACGAAAAAACCCTTGCCCAGTTAAAAGAACTTAATCTTGATGGTTCCTTAGAAAAAATACCCTCGCTTAAAGAGGTTTTATCGGCTGTTTCTTTCCGCGTGCCAATGCTTATAGAAATAAAAAATCAACCCTCTAAAAAAGTTGTGGAAAAGCTTTTAGAGGTTATGAAAGGATATAAGGGGGAGTTTGCAATTCAGTCATTTAACCCCCTGTATCTTTTGAAAGTGAAAAAGTTTGCGCCCGAGGTGATAAGAGGGGTGCTTTCGGCAAAAAACGTTGACGATAAAAGCGCGTTTAAGCGGTTTATCGTAAAGACAATGCCCCTTAATTTTTTAATTAAGCCCGACTTTATAAGCTACGATTACCGCGATTTGCCCCTTAAAGCAAGCAAGCGCAAAGGCTTGCCAATAATTGCTTGGACGGTTGAAAATCAATCGGTATACGATAAAATTAAGCCGCACGTAGATAATATTATTTTTGAGAAGTTTGCGCCTAAAAATCAATAACGAGTTTTATTTTGTTTAACTAAATCGCTTTTCAAACATAAAAAAGACCTTGCATCACAAGGTCTTTTTCTTTAAAGTTTTTTATTTTTGCTTGGTTTACGATAAAATTTTATCTACCAAACTTTTTGTAAAGCTGTTTAAGCAGTTCTTCATCGCTCATTTCTTTGCGCTGTTGATTGCCGCGCTCAGTTGCCTGCCCCTTTTGCGAGCGAGCCTTTTCAGCATTGCGTCTGCCCTCTTTGCGCTCTCTGTCAGTTTTTTGGTTGCCTACCGCTATGCCGTGAGGAAGCTCTGCCGTTTTAAGTGTTAAAGAAATCTTTTTCTTGACGGTATCTACCGCAAGCACCTTTACCTTAACGGTGTCGCCAACTTTTAGCACGTCGGAGGGATGTTTAATATAGTTGTCGGAAATTTGAGATATGTGGACCAAACCGTCTTGATGCACGCCAATATCTACGAATGCGCCGAAATCTACTACGTTTCTTATCGTACCCGTAAGTTCCATGCCAACACGTAAATCTTCAATTCCCATAATATCTTTGCGGAGCACGGGGGCGGGCAAACTATCACGAATGTCGCGTCCGGGTTTCATAAGTTCCGTAACGATGTCGATAAGCGTAGCCTTATCCAAATCTGTTTCTTTGGCTGCTTTTTCTGCGCCGTACGCTTTGATTTTTTGCCCTAAATCGGCGATTCTACGCGCTTTAACGTCCTCTGTTGTATAAGAGAACAGGGCGAGCAATTTCTCCGCTTTTTCGTACGATTCAGGGTGCACTGCGGTGTTGTCTAAAATATTATCCCCGCTATCAATACGCAAGAAACCTGCGCATTGCGTATACGCTTTTTCACCGAGTTTGGGTACTTTCAAAAGTTGTTTTCTCGATTTAAATCTACCGTTTTTTTCACGATAAGTAACAATATTTTTCGCAACGGAAGAGTTCAAGCCTGCAACGAATTTTAAAAGCGAAACGCTTGCCGTATTCAAATCCACGCCAACGCTGTTAACGCAATCTTCAAGTACGCCCGAAAGTGCGCCGTCCAAGCGTTTTTCGTTCATATCGTGTTGATATTGTCCAACGCCGATGGATTTTGGATCGATTTTAATAAGTTCCGCAAGCGGATCTTGCAAACGGCGAGCAATAGACACGGCGCTTCTCGTTGTAACGTCAAATTCGGGGAATTCTTCCGCGCCGAGAGGGCTTGCCGAATATACGGACGCACCCGCTTCGTTTACGATTACGTATCCTACGTCTCTGCCCATTTCCGCTTTGATTTCTTTAATCAAATCCGCAATAAAAATTTCACTTTCCTTGCTTGCCGTACCGTTTCCGCAAGAAATAACTTCGACTTTATGTTTTGCAATCATCGCCTTCAAAACGACTTTTGCGTCGGCAATCCCCTTAGCCGAACCAAGCGTGGGATGCACCACCGTATTATCCAATACTTTACCTGTACCGTCTACAACGCAAATCTTACAGCCGGTACGATAACCGGGGTCCCACCCCATCGTAATCTTATTTTTAACGGGCGGCTGCATCAAAAGCGGTTTTAAGTTCAATTCAAACATTTTAATTGCCTGTTCGCTCGCGTCTTCGAATAATTGCGCGCGGACCTCTCTTTCTACGGAAGGCGCAATCAAGCGGTCATAACTGTCCGCTGCGGCTTCCTTAACGAGTTGACTGGATTCGCCACCGTCTTTTAAAAAGCCTGCGCACGTAATACGTTTCGCAAATTCCGTATCTACGTTGATAGACACTTTTAAGAACTCTTCCTTTTCCCCACGGTTTAATGCGAGAACACGGTGGCTCTTTACTTCGCTAACCGGCTCGGAATAATCTGCATACATATTATAAGTACCCGCTTCGTCTGCTTCCTTCTTGCCTTTTGCATAGGAGGATGTGATTTCGCCGTGATTGAAGAAGAAATTACGGAGTTTTTTACGCGTTGCGGCATCGTCGGAAATGATTTCTGCAATGATGTCCTTTGCGCCGTCGATTGCCTCTGCACTTGTTTTTACTTCTTCCGTGATATATTTCACCGATTCCGCACCAACGTCCAAAGCCTTATCCTGTGACAAAATCGCATCCGCTAAGCCCTGCAAGCCTTTTGCAATCGCAACGGACGCGCGCGTCTTTCTCTTTTGCTTGTACGGGCGGTAAATATCCTCCACTTCCGTCAACGTTACGGCTTTTGTAAGCGCCGCCGTGATTTCCTCGGACATCTTCCCTTGTTCGGTGATTGAATTCGCCACTTCTTCCTTTCTCTTTTCAAGATTGCGAAGATAGGTAAGTCTATCGAAAAATTCACGAAGGACTTGATCGTCACAGCTGCCCGTCATTTCTTTACGATAACGTGCGATAAAAGGAATCGTATTTCCTTCGTCGATAAGCGAAACGATATTTTTCGCATGGGTGGGGTTCAAATTGAATTCTTGAGTAATCGTTTGTAAAATATCCATAAAACTACCTTATAAATTTATTTTTCTTGCTATTTTTAAGGAACGTAAATATTCCTTTTGTTCGTGATTAATACGATAACTTTCTATTGCTTTTTGTATTGCCTTATTATGCGTTTTGTAGGGCAATATCCTCTTTTGAAGCAAAGAAACCCCGCAATCATATTCTTTAATGAGAATTTCCGCCGTTAACCATGCAACGGCCATATGTACATAATAATCATCCGTATGCGCACACGACAAATAATTTTCAATAAGAGATAAATATTGTTTTTCTACGTAATAGGAAAGCAAAGTCACCAAAGCGTAGCGTTCAAAATATTCTCCGCCGTGTGAAAATATTCGTTCAAGCATTATCAAAAAATGCACTCGATTTTTCGGAATACACTTTGCCTTAAAACAATCGCAAAGCGCCCAATTATCCATCAAAGAAACGCCATATTCTACCTTTTCAAGGAAATCCTTATACGAAAAAGTAGCAATGATGGTTAACTTGATAAATACTACTTCGTAATATTCGTTTGGAAAAGCCAGTATCGCTTCTTTATACGTTGCGTATTCTTTTGCTAAGGCGCGCATTTTTGGGGTGCGCACGCCCAAAATATCGTATTTTGTTGGAATAAGTCGCCTTTGAAAATCTGCAAACGTAGGCTCAGCATAAGAGCGAAGAATATCAATAAATTCGGTATACGTCATCGAGCTCTTTTCTCCATTGTTCTTCTTGAAAGCGTGGATTTGCAGGACTTGTGGACGGCATTTTAACATACGGAATGCCGCAATCGCAATATTGCGAAACAAACAAGTCAAACGCAAGCGTGCCGTTGAGCAAAATCTTCTCAATTTTTGCCGTATGAAAAATTGGGGATAAATCCGATATTTTCACGTTTTTAATTGACGAATCTGCAGAGCCGTCCACTTCGCAGGCTATTACCATATCCCAAAGTGCGATATTCCTTCTTATCAAAAACGCTTCTTTTCCTTGCGTAGTTTCGGGGATTTCTTCTCCAAAAAAGCCGCAAACAGTGCGCCAAAAACGGTTTTGTTTGTTTCCGTAATAAAATGCGATTTCGCGGCTTTTAACAGACGGAAAACTACCCAAAATCAATATTCGGCTATCCGCATTATATATAGGTGGGAAGCCCATCTTTTGTTTTTGCGAAGCCATTAGTTTATAAAGGACGGCTTATTATTGCCTACGGTAGAGATTGCCATATAGCGTTCGTCGAACATTTCTTTTGCCGCTTCTTGCGCCATTTCGTGCGTCATGGAATTGATATCGTCGAGCTTCTTTTCAAAATCAAACAAATCGTTATGATTTAGCATACGTACGCCATAAAGAAGCATTTGCGAGTTCGTGCTTTCGTTACCAAAAAATAAGGAAGCTTTCATTTGCTCGCGGCTACGTAAAAATTCATCCTGCGTTATTCCTTCGGTTTTTACTCGTTTCAAGACGTTTATAATCGCGTCATACGCTTGATTTTGGTTCGCTGGATTTACGCCCGCATATATGCCGTGCATACCGCATTCGGGATAGAAAGAAAGATAGGAATAAACGGAATATGCCAAGCCGCGCTGCTCGCGGACTTCTTGGAAAAGTCTTGAACTCATCGAGCCGCCGATAACGTTATTAATTGCCTTAAAAACGTCCACGCGCGTATCGTCTCGGGATATGCTAGGATAAGCAAGCGCAATGTGTACTTGTTCAATCGGTTTCACTTTTGCAATCTTTTTTGCTTGTAATTGCACATTGGCTTTACGCGTTTCAAAGTTTCCTTTCTTTAAACCGCCTAAAAACGTTTCTACAAGCGCTTGCGCTGTGGCGAAGTCGATTGCCCCAGCGAAAGAAATTACGATGTTTTCGGGGCAATAACGCGCGTTTTTATAGCGTTCTACGTCGTCCAACGTAAAGCCAAGCACGTTTTTCGCCGTACCTAATATATTGCGCCCATAATTTTCTTTCCCAAAATATGCATGTGCAAGCAAATCTAAGCACAAATCTTCTGGGGAATCTTCATTCATGGAAATTTCTTCACAAATAACGCCTTTCTCTCGCTCCATTTCATCTTCGGGATAGGTTGCGTTCAAGAAAAGATCTGCCAAAAGCTCAAAACATGCCGCCGTATGATCGGAAGTGCTCTTTGCATAATAACAGGTGTGTTCTTTTCCCGTAAAGGCGTTTACTTGCGCTCCCAAACGATCAAAAGCGTCGGAAATTTCAAAAGAATTTCTCGTCTTGGTGCCCTTAAATTGCATATGCTCGATAAAATGCGAAATACCGTCCTCCGCATCCGTTTCCGAAGCGCCGCCCGTACCAACTAAAATGCCCATAGTTACCGACATTAAGCCTTGCATTTCTTTTACGACGAGTCGCAGTCCGTTTTCGTATCTTTTTTCGTTTACCATGATTATACAGTCCTTTTGTTCATCCTTCTAATTGTAAATTTTCCGTTACAGTAACAACGGAAAGGTTGTTTGTTTCGTAGTATTTTAGTATATCGTCTAATGCGTTTGCCGTTTCTTTCATCGGATGCATTAAAACAAAATCCCCTCTGCCTATATTTCTCGTTGCACGAGTATAAATGATGCTTTCATCTTTGTCCCGCCAATCAATCGTATCTTTAGACCACAACACCGTTTTCATATTCAGCGCCGCAACTGCCGTAAGCGTTTGTTCGCTATATGCCCCCGAAGGCGGGGCAAAAAGCGTGGGCTTTATTCCAATAGCCAGCTCAATAAATTGATTGCATTCGGCAATTTCTTTTTGATTTTGAGAAAGATTGATTTTTGCATGGTCTTTATGAAAATAACCATGATTGCCGATTTCATGCCCATCGTCATATATTGCGCGCAAGCATGCTACGTTGTCATCCGCCCAACTACCGCCGATAAAAAAGGTGGCTTGCGCATTATGTGCTTTTAAAGTTTCTAAAATGCGATAGACTTCGTCCGTACCCCAATAGACGTTGAACATTAGGGAAACCCCCACTCCGTTCTCTCCTGCGCAGCGATAAATATTCGTTTCTTTTCCCTGGGCTTCAAGATCCTTTTCAATCGGCGCCAAGCAAAGCGCGCCTATGGAGAGAATCAATACGCCTAAAACAGCGTTCCCTGCGATTTTTAATCGCAATGATTGCTTGGATAATTTGTTGGTCGATTTGGAAGATTTCGACAAAATTGCACCTCAAAAAAAGTAGTTATTTTATCCTATTTCTTCTTTTTTTGAGATATTCCTTATTTGAGTTTCAAAATTGTAACGCCGATATCACCTTCACCGTATTTTCCTAAACGATATTCCGAAACGTTTGGATGCGTGCGCAAATACTCGTGGATTCCTGCGCGAAGTTTGCCCGTGCCCATTCCGTGGATTACCCAAACTTGGTGCAACCCACCAAGCACAGCCGAATCGATGAACGTATCCACAAGTTGAATTGCATCCATGACGTTTTGTCCAATAACGTTGATTTCGTTGTTCATACTGCGAGTGTTGATTTGCGTTTTGGGTGGAGTGCGTTGTTGGCCAACCTTGTACTTGGAAGTTGAAGTGTTTCTTTCGGAAACGCTGTAGAACAGGTCGCTGACTGCGACTTCCGTTGCAAGCCCACC
>JAZSKW010000021.1:0-46368 GCA_045535015.1 Christensenellaceae bacterium | reverse complement strand
AACACCCTTTAACTTGCTGTCTTCTTTTTTGACAATACGAACTCTAACGTCTGAAATTATCATATTTAACCTTCCTATCACTATATTACGTTCATTTTAGCATATTTTTATACACTTTTCAATAGTTTTTTTAAAAAAATTTGTGATTTGTCAAGCCTTTTTCAGTAATTTTTTGAATTTTTTTGAAAATTTTTTATTTCGTTCACAAAAAACACCGATTTTAGCCGTTCTATTATACACTTTTTCCTCCCGAAAGTCAATTAAAAAGAAAATAGACAGCACAAAAAGGCTCTCTTATACAGGGAGCCTCCCAGATTGTCTATTGATTTATGCTGTTTTCGCTTTAAGAAAGCGTATTTTATACTCATTACGACAAGCCTTTAAGTCCTCCAAGAGTTCCGCTCTCTTTTGCAAAGGCGAGTAGAACACTCTTTTACCCTCTCTATTTCTCAAAGAAGAATGAGGGCGATTATTATATCTTGTCAGCCACGCCTGCATTTTCTCTTTTAATTCTTCAAAGGTAGAAAATTGCAAGTGATTGTAAAATGCCTCCTGGTCGGAGCGGTGGGAGCGTTCCACTTTTCCGTTGTGCCTCGGGGTGTATGCTCTTATGAGTTTATGGCGGATTCCGAGTTTGTTAAGCAATATGTCAACGGTATGTATCGTCGTTTCCTTTGCGTGTTTCGGGTTTGTAAATTCGGTGCCGTTGTCGGTTTGTATGGTTTGCGGTAAATAGCCAAAATAGGTAATGGCTCTTTTAATAAAATCTACCGTCGAATATCCGCTATGCTCTTTATACGGATAAATAAACCTTTCTCGTGTAGCCTCGTCAATCATTGTGTATTGATATAACTGCTCCGTAGAGAAAATACCGATGTTGCACTCTTTCGGCACAAATTTAACGTCCATTTGCCATTTAAGCCCGAACATTTCAGGGGTATTATACGGCTGAGCGACATACGCCTCGTGTATTTCTTCAACAGGGCGTAATTTATTTTTAACTACAAAACGATAAAAGCCGAAATAAGTGCGGCTGTATGCGTATTTTTGGCGTAGTATTCCCAAAGCCTCGGAATAACTAATATCTGGGTTTTCCTTAAAGAGTTCAATTATATGCTCCGTCTCACTCTTTGTATGAGCCTTAGGGCTTGGTGTATGAGGAACGGACGAGCCATTTTCGAGACTCTCTATACTGCCGTCGTATTTTGCTTTCCAACGCCATAACGTCCTCTCAGTGCACTTAAAATGCTTAGCAACATACAAGATGTCTTTGCCGTCTTTAAGCCACATATTAAGAGCCCTTTGCTTTTCTCTTGCCGAGTATTTTACGCCTTTCATAGTGCATACCTCCGTTTTCTTCGGTAGCGGTATTATAGCACATTTTTCCGAAAATATCAAGCCGTCTTATTTTCAAGAAAAAAATCAATCAATCATTTTTTGTGGACAACCTCACGCACGCACACGGGCGTAATTCTATCCATCAATCAATACACGATAGTGTATTTAATTTAATTTCTCTTTATATTTAATTTCTATTTCTATTTGCATAATTTTGCATAGCATTTGCATAGCAAACGAGATACAAGTGTAATGCAAGTGCATAGCAAAAGCATAGCATTTGCATAAAGTTTGCATAAACAAGAAAAATGATAAAAACACGCTATATATAAGGGGTTTTTGCTGTTTTTATAAATAGGAAATGAAAAGCAACTTGTAAAAAATGAAATCCAACTCAAAAAAACTTAAAATTTTTGCATAGCCAACTCAAAGCAACTCAAATTAACTTTGAAAAAATAAAAATTTTTGCAACAACAAAAGAGCAACCTACCTCGATTGCTCTTTTTCACTTATTTTTGAGTTTTCCACATAGTTATTAACGTCTGGGCTGTGCCTTTTTCGTGCCCTCTTTTTCAGTGCGTCATAGGCTTTCCTGACAGCAAAAGTAAGGGCTATACATAAGGGTAGAAACGGCGTAAATGGAGCCAACCAAAACGCCCAACAGGTCGCCGCTATTCCATACCACCACGCATTTTGCGTAACTATACCGAGAATAATAGGCACCCATACCTCACAAGATAAAACGAGGAAAACTATTATAAATATAATAATGTTTGTTTTGTCCTTTAACTGCCTAAACAACGCTTTCAGCAGGTTGAGGAATTTCCTCCACAGCCGTCTCATTATTCGCCTCCTCAGCCTCGTTTTTCGAGGGCTCAACGCCGATTGCAAGAGGCGTGGGGTTATCTTCAATATATTGCTTGAATTGGTGCATTAGGTCGATTTGGTCGCTCATATAGTTTACAGTGTCATAAACGATATTTTCATAACCGAATTTATAACCTGTAAAGCCGTTGAGAATCACAGGACATAGTTTGAGTAAGCAGGCCGCAAAGGTCGCCCAGGTTGGCGTTACAACCACCTCTAAAACGATAATACCTGTAAGCATAGATGTAATACAGGTTTTAACGAATTTTGTGCCGTATGTAATGCCTTTCTTCGTCTCAGGCTTAGTGCCGAGCGGAGCACGGCGATTACTGCCCCTGCCACGCCTAAAAATCATTTCAGGTGTAAGTTTGATAGGCTTAACGTTGTTTGCCCTTACAATAGCGTTTATTTGCGGTTGAGTGAGCGTGCTATACTCTTTCAGTTCTTCCTCCGTCTTGCCGATGTATTCCGTATTATAAACATCAAAATCAATGCCGACCTCCGAAATAATCGAATAGCGAGCGTTTTTCAGTTCGTCTATAACGTAGTATCTGCAAAACTCAGTCAGCCTGCCCTGCTTTTTAGCGTCGATAATACTCTTTTTCTCGTTCTCGTATTCCGTGAGCGTTTTAATGTATGTATCACTTTCCTTGCCTGCTCTACTACCGCTATCGGATAAGTTTACAAACATCGAATAGGAGCAGAACAACAGCACAAAGAAAGATAAGCCGAGTTCAATTACCTGATAAATTGAGGTAAGTTTAACGTCGGTAGTAAATACTACTACAACGATAAACACGAGGAAAACGCCGACGAAAATACCTGTATTATTGAGAATACTGCGAGTAATTTTGCGTTTCTTGGCGTTCATATTTTCGATAGCATTACCTACTTTATTTCCGCCTGGTTGCGATGTAGAGGACGGCGTGCCTATGGGCTTAATTGGTTCCGTTGCCATTTGTATTATCCTCCTTGTCTGGTATCGTCTTTATGTAGTCGCCGAGTTTGTAAAGCATAGAGCCTGCACCGTTGGAAATAAGCCCGACGGCACAAACAATAACCATTTGGTCTATAATATTGCGTAAAGCAATAAATAACACCAAAAGAACAGTCCAAACAACCCATATTGCAGGGGATTTGAAATAAGCCTTTAACTGATTTACAAACGGCAAACAGCAAATAAACGCCATTACAAGAAACAGCCCCGACATCGTGGCTTTATCGCTCGTTGCAACCCACACAGGAAATTGTGCAATAGTCGCCCCGAGAGGAGCCCCAACGCAAAGAGCCGTCGCCCCCCAACGGACGCAGGTGCCTTTTGTTTTATTCTTCATAGCCTTACACCTCCTCGGCGTTAGGCTTTACATCGGCAGGCAATTCCTCGGCGTTAGGATTATTTGCTTTCAGTGCGGTTACATACTTTAAGGAAATAAGGTCTTTAACCGCCTGCGGAATATTCTTATTGTTGGCATAAACGGTAGTTAGAATTTCGAGAATCGCTTTTGTAAAGGTTTCGAGTTCCTGACAAATCATATCTCGTTTTTCGTTCTTTGTTTCCATATCGTTGAGTTTTTCAATGGTGGCGTTGTAATTATCAATAAGAGAGTTTACAGCCTTTACAACCTCGCCGTTGCTTTCGGTGTTTATACCCAACTTTTCTAACGTAATCTTATTCGCTTTCTTGTTGCCTTTCTTTTCAACGATAGCAACCACGATACAGGCAAGTATCGAGCCAAAGTTTACGGTAGATAAAAATTCAAGGAAATTGTCATTAAACCACGATTCCACCCTCGTAAGGAAAGTTTCGGGCGGTGCCGTAGTCGTGTTTTCGTCCGTCTGGACCTGTTCCGTGCTTTCGGTTGCAGTTTCAGCCTCTGCGGCGTATGCCGTAGTAGTAAAGCCACTGCAAAGGTAAATAATTGTCGTAAGTAAAACGACAATAGCCATAATGATTACACTTTTCTTTGTTTTGCTCATAGTCATAAAGCAAAGCCTCCTATTAAGTAATATCCCAGCCGTCAAGCAATCGAGCAAGTTTTTCGTTTACCCCCTCTATCGCTTTCGTGAGCGTGGTGTGTTTTTCGTTTAAGTCCTGCACGCAGGCATAAACGCTTATAATTTCCTGAGGAACATCTAAGCCGTTAGGGCATACTACAAGCACGCCGTTTACAGCCTTTGAGTATATCGCCTCGCAACGATATTTAGGTGCGTTGGATTGTCCGTTTAAGACGGCTATTGTAACCCTTACGGAGCCTTTTATAAAGTCCTTAGGGATTGAGCAGGTTTCGTCATACAACTGCCTGTAAAGCGAATTTCCGCTCTCGTTTTCAAATATAGCCGTCGCACCGCTCGGGGCTCCTGTAAAGGTAATTATAAGTTCCTCGTCCACCTGCTCGGGCTCTCTCGTTAAGATAAAGCCTTTTTTGATGTTTTCAATTAACTTATATTCCATTTTCATATAACGCCCCTCTATTAAGTGGTTTCGACAAACCAATCCTCTCTCGTTACCTTTTGCCCTCTAATGTCGTCGCCGTTGATTTCCTCATAGGTTTTGCCGTCAAGGTCGTTTACCCAGATTTCGAGTGCGTCGTCAATTTCCTTTTGATTGAGAATCCCTCTCGCCTTTTGTTCGTTAGCAGTACGCAACCACTTTTCTTTGCTGAATACTCTTGCCATTGTGAATACCTCCGTTTTGTTTTTTGGCATAATCGCTTACTATTCGTTTTAATTTCCATTTTGGAGCGTATTTGTAGATTTGCTCCTTATAGAATTTCAACCCATTTATATGTGTTAGCCAGCCGAGCAAAGAGAGTAGTCCTCTCGCCTGGCTAACTGTGATATATCCTGTCTTTTTAACCTTTCGCACTCTACGACATAGACGAAAAAATATCTTTTTTCTTAAATGCGTTTTATTTTTGTAAAATCGAAAGCCCACAAAATCAATAGGTCGGCTATCTACTTTCCATACTTGGTAATTTTCTTTAAGGTGGAGCCCGAGTTTTTCTAAAAACTCCTCCATTTTTGCAATCGCTTTACGCATTTTTCTTTTATTTGTGTCGAGCAATACCATATCGTCGGCATAACGAACATAGTATTTTATTTTGAGTGTTTCTTTTACATAGTGGTCGAAAGTTTCAAGATAAAAATTACTAAACCATTGAGAGGTGTAATATCCGATAGGCAAACAGTCGCCTCCGTTTTCAAGCACTTTTTGAATTAAACTCAACAGCCTTTCGTCCTTTATCTTGCGTCTAAATAAGGAAAGCAATATGTCGGGCTTAACGTTGTTAAAAAACTTTGAAATATCAAGTTGTGCGACATAACGCACGCTCGTATCTTTCAACGCCCTTTCTACAAATCGTTTCGCCTCCATACCGCCCCTGTTTGGAACGCTACCGCAGGAATACCGATACATACCTTTTGTTATAACAGGCTCTAAAACAAGCATTAAAGCCCAATGGATTATTTGGTCGGGATAGAATTTAGGCACAGTAATTTGTCTTAATTTAGAGCAGGAGCGGTCAAATAATTCAATGTACCTGTTTTCACTGAGCACAACCGAATCCGTCTCTAACATAACCTTAATTTGCTCTGCGTAATAATCTATCTTTTCAAGCACCTTTGCTATGTAATGCTTTTGCGTTTTGCCTTGTGCGGCCTTGCGTATGGCTCGCTTTATCAAGTCAATATCGCAAATCTTTTCGTATATATAACCTACTCTTTTCATAACCTTTTAATCTTCTCACAGTCTTTCGAGATTTAACCTACTAAACTGCCCTCTTGTCGAAGTGTTTTTTGCCAAGTGGCAAGGATTGTATGTGCACCATATCAATTTACAAGATTAAAATGCGACCGCCAATGTTCGAGTTCGAGTTCGACGAGTCATTGTTACCATTCCAATACCAAAGACCAGCATTGTCGTCGTCGTTCCAATTCCCACCGACATTCAGCACGGAGCGGCACACACTACCCTAAAAATATTCAATTTAGAAACATCATTAAGGGGGAGGTTTCCCCCTTAACAATCCCTCTCTTAAAGAGGTTTATAGCAAAGGCGACCGCCAATGAACGAGTACGAGTTCGACGAGTCAAGGTCACCACCCCAACACCAAAGACCAGCATCGCCGTCGCCGTTCCAACCCCCACCGACATCCAGCACGGTACCGCCATAATCGGCACCATAGTCGGCGTAGTAGGTGGTACCGTCTGCGGAGTATTCCGTAGAATAACCAAGCAAAGGGAATTTTGCAAAATATTCCACCTTAGAGACATAACCACCCATATTGTCGCCTCTATCGCCCATATACACATAAGGACTCTCGTATTTGTCGCTTTCGTATTTCTCGGGGTCAAGGCAAATATAAACCTTAGTGCCGTTAAAGTTGATACCGTCGCACCACTTATAGATGTTGCCCCAAGGATTCTCAATGCCCCTGTATTTACAAGCGTATGTACCTGTCGTATTGCTTGTAGGCGAGCCACTTGCCGTCTTAACATCGTCGGTACGCCCTGTGGTAAGAGCCGCACTGTTCTCGTAAGAGGTATAGCCTTTCATAATGCTTTGACAGTCGGTAGTTGCCATTTCGATTAACCACAATTCTTTGATAATTGCGTCAATCAAAAAGTCATACTGCAAATACCCCTCGCCGTTTGCCATACACGCAGTACGCATTTGGGGGAGCGTAACATTGACAAGGCAGGTTTGCCCTTTCTTTGAATATGCCCTCGCTGATGTTCCACTTGCCTCGTATTTACCTACGAGCACATAATCAATCTCGTTGCCCTTGCCGTCCACAAACAGCGTAGAAAAGCCGTCGTAACGATAACCTGAAATCTGGTGCTTATAGGTGCCGTTTGCGTTTTTAGTGATTTTGGAGTAAAACTTAGGAATTTTAATAAAGACGTTATCGTGCTCGTCCATTACCTCCTGCATATCGCTCCAAGGATAACAGCGGTCAAAGTCGCTTGTAATATCCGTTGCCCCGACGATAATGCCGAGCCCTACGGCAGAATCCGCCCTCGTGAGAGAGGGGCTTGCCTGCCCGACATTATCTACGCCGTAGATTTTACTTTTTTCCGATACCATAAAGAAATATCCTCCTGTTTATTTTTAAGTGTTGCCGCTCTCAACAGCGAGCAGTCTTTTCTTAATTGCTTTAATCTCTTTGTCAATGGCTCCGCCTTTTGTATAGCCGTGTGCCTGGTCCGCCTCTTGTGCGTGGTACACATCGGTTACATTTTCCGTAGAGCCACCACCTCCGCCAAGTTCGCTCATTTCCTGCCTGAGCACCACTTTTGCGTCGTCCACAGCACTGTCAATAGCACTGTTTGCCTCGGTGCGTGAGTAGGTTTCCGTTTTGGGATATGCTCCCACATCGCTTGCGGAAAGCGTTATATCCGCAGAGAGAGCCTTGCCGTTTACCTTTCTCGTTTCAGGCACTAAACCGCTTACAATATCGGCAATACTTACCTTTAACGTCTGCCCGCTTTGGAAAGTGAGCGTAAGGATTTTATTACTGTAAGAGGCGTTTGTAATAAGACTTTCGATAGGCAGGTCAACCATACCACTGCTGATAACGGCACCTTTCTTGTTTTTAAGGCTTATCGTGAGTTTATAATTGCTATCCATAGACAGCCCTATGCTCATTCCGTTGCCTGCAATAATATCCTTAAACTGCTTATCAATTCCACCGCCTCGGGTGTAATTTCTTGCAATTTCCGCCTCCTCTGCATACATAGCAGAGCCCGAATATACCGTGTGAGCCTCCACATATTCCTTAAAGTCGTTTAAGTCTTGTGCGTTCTCTTGTATCTTTCGGTTTGCCTCGGCTATACCCTGCTCGTAAACTGCAACGCTTACGAGTCCGTCGATTAGGTCGGCGACGCTAAAACGGATTACATTATCGTTATCGAGCGTTAAAACAACCTCTTTTGTCGCCTCGTCATAACTACCGCCTACAACAACGCTTTCGAGCGGTAAGTCAATCGTGGTCGTGCTAAGCACGGCTCCTGCTGAGTTTTTGAGTTTTAGCGAAACAATATAGGTAATTGGGTCAACGCTCATTTCAACTGAACAGCCGAGTGTTTTTGCCTTATTTTCAAGCGTTCTCTTGTTTACCGCCTGTCCGTCATACATAGGGTCGTTTACATTCAGCCTACCCTCCGTCGTATATACAGGAATATGCCCCTCGATTGCGTTCTCGGAAACGAGTGCCACCGCCTGCGTTCCGTCTGGCATAATGATATAAGCCCTTTTGTATGTGTTTGTCGTAATAACCTTGTCGAGTTTATCTCTATCAAGGTTAGCGATATTCTCGATATTACCGCTTATTTGAGCGGCGATATTGTTTATAACAGCCTGTAAACTTGCTTTCGCCTGAGCAGTAGAGGCTGACGGATAGAGTTTAAGTATCTCGTCCGCAAAACTGCCGTCCACAAAGGCTAAAATAAGGTCGTTAAGGTTTTCCACGCCGTAGTCGTCAAGCAAAATGCGGATATATTCCGCCGCCTCGTTGCCCGATATGGTTTCCTGTAATTCGTTTACTTTTTCTGCTAAGAAAGTTGCGAGTTTATCAAACCACAATTTGAGGTTTACGGCACTCAAACCACCCACGCCGTATTGAGAGGGCGAATTTGGGCGGTTAGATAACGCCTGCACGCCTTTCTCTGCAATTTGATTAGGCGTAATTTTAGTTAGTTTTTTTGTCGTGCTCATAAATAAGCCTCCTTAATCTTTATATCGTCCTGCGACACGATAACGGAAAGATATATAATACAAGGCGAAAGGTTTAAGGTATTCGTCCGAGTAGATATAATATTGCTTTTCTACCCACTGTTTCTCTTTCTCTTTAACCGCAAAGAGCGACTGTTCCGCAGTGTTAAAAGTAAAGTCGGAAAAGTCTATATCCTCAAACGAAAACAGCATACTGTTTATACGAGCGATTTGCTCGTAAGGCTTTTTATTCGTTCTAACCTTTACCTTTGCCGTGCTACTCTTAAAAGACTTTGTTTTAATAACAGTGGAACGCTTAATCGTCGTCTTTGTAAGGTGCGGTATCTGGCAATTATCCATAAGCGTTGCACAACCGCACATAATCGTTCTTTCGTCAAAGTTATAGGTAGAGGGAGGCAGTTCGCCGTCCTCGTCTCTTTGGTCGAAATTAAACGAGCATACAGTGCCGTTTACACAGCCGAAAAACAAATTATCGCTCATAGAACGCAATACAACCGCTTTTTGGAATACTCCGCCTGTATGGTTGCCTTTGCTCTCACACAAATAGATATGTCGCTCGATAATCTCGCTCGTGATAGAGTCCGTAATATCGTAAACGATATATGATACCGCTACCGAAATCGGCGTATCGCCTATATTTACAGTAATTATCTTTGTATGGACGTTAGCCGTGCTGTTTCCCTCGTCGTCGGGGGCGTTTACTATGTTTCCGCAAAGATTTTTTGTCTCATACTCCTGCGGATAATACACCTGGTTGGCAAGTTCTATGGCGTATTCTACGCCGTCGTGCTCTACCTTTGCCCCGATAAGTTCCTCGGGTAAAACCGAAGAATAGGAAAACTCTTTGTATTGATTACGCCAAACGCCGATATTTTCAAGGTAATACCACTCATACTCCATAGAGCCTGATGTGTCCTGATAGCGTTGTCGGCTGTCTGCAAGGAAGATTTTGCCGTCCGTTAAAACACACAAATACCCTCCCCATTCTTCAAGGCTAACCTTTGACAAGTCGGTATTTACGAGTTTTGCGTCAATAAGGCGTGAGCGGTGCTCGTTGGCACGCTCGGAGGCAATTTTTAACTGCGAAACGCCCTCTACGCCGAGCCTCGATATAAATATCGGGTCGTCAAGGAAATTACAGCAGGCACCAACGCAACCAAGCCCTGACAAGCCTTGCACCGACGGATAAATCCTCGGTTGCACGTTATCGTTTGTGTTTTGTCCTGTATGGAAATAAATTGCCGAATCCTGCTGAGTGTCAGCCTTTAACACCATTAGCGTATCGGAAACACACATAAGCCCTGTTATAGGAGCGTGTCCTACGCCGTCTGGTTGAAAATCCTGCACACCCCAATATGTCGGGTCGGCTCGTCCGCTTATATTACTTAACTTACACCAAAACAAAAGGTTATGATAATCTGGATTGCCTGAAAAGAAAACTCTATTATCGTAAGTAGTGCAAAGCGTGCACCCTGTAATAATATCGGCTATATCCGTTTCCTGCTTTACGCCGTCAATAGATTTCCATACCTTAGAGGCTGTAATTTCTATACCTGCGTAGCCTTGCGGATAAACCCCTCCGTCCTCCGTTTCGGTTTCCTCTGGCTTTGTGGGAGCCGTATTAAAGGTTATTTTGCCGTTTGCCAAATCCGCCGTATAATCGGCAGTTTCAACGCCGTAAACCTTAACCGAAACAATGCTATCAAGAGCGTTTTCGTTCATACAAAACTCGGTTGCCGTTCCTGTTGCAACAAAGGTATGTTTGAATTTTGGCGTTAAAAAGTTTCTTTGCTCGTTATACCAACCTGTGTCCGCATTATCGGTGTCAGGCACAATGTCTTTGTATGTAGTAGGCACATACGCAACGCTTTTTACATTTTCAAGCGTAGTGCCGTCGTAAACGAGAAAATTTTTGCCGTCTATTAAGTAAAGAAAATTATTACATATAAACGACTCGCTTTTCCTCTCGTTCATAGTGCTAAAAAGAATATCCGTAGAGCCTAAAACCCCCTCGTAATACTCCAATTCGAGCACATCGTTTTTTCTAACGTCGGACGATGTAAATGTAAGGGTTTTCGTTGACTTTTGATAACGTGCCCCTGTGATAATACTGTCGCCCGATTGTGTTTTAAGATTTATAATAGCCTCGCAGTTAAAGGGTAAAACGAGCGAAAATTCGTTTATCGTCGTTTCCCCGACTGTCGTGCTACCTGTTGCCTCGGGAGCGGTTATGCTCGTCGTGGCTTTAACGTTGATTGAGTAAGGATAGTTGTGCCATAAATAGAGTTTTTTACCACTATGCACAACAACACGCTCAATTACATTCCCACCAACCTTGCACTTGAAATTGAAAATGCCGTATATTTCCTTGTTTAAGGTTTCTTCGGTTTCCGTAGCGATTCCGTTTGAATTTACGGCTACGCTCTTTGAAAAATCGGCACGCCGTCTATATCCTGCAATAGTTTCGAGAGCCTCGCCCTGTCCGCTCTTATAGTCTTTATACATATTTACGAGGTAAGCAAGCCTCGATTGGTTGACTTGCGTATGGTCGTTGGAAAAATCCACGCCACGAAAACCGCCATAATAACGGCTGTATTCGGTGGCACCACTGCTCAAATTAGTTTTGAAAGAATTTGCCATACCGTTTACCACCCTGTTTTATTCCTGTAAACGACAGGCGTTAAATGTTCTCTCGTTGCACGAATTTCCGCCGCCTGCTCACGATAGAGCGTTAAGTAATATTCAGCCTTTGCAGGCTCGTCGTCAACCCAAATATAACTTGCTACAAGGTTTGGTAAGATTGCAGATAAATCGCTTTCAAGGTCGATTGCGGTAGTTTCCATATCGTCCTCGGCGTTTACCTCTTTTACCCTCCTGTTGTAGCAGACATCAAAAATACCAACAGTGGACGCAGGAATAAGGATTTTAGTTGCTCCCTCGACAAAATAATCGTCGTTAAGCACAAAGCCCTTACCCCTTGTTGCGTCCACTATCGGAGGACACACAAACGACATAAAATCGTCCGTGAGGCTGGCTAAATCATAGGCAATATATTTGCTATAAGCAGGCACATTTTCGGCTCCTGCCCCCAAAAGTCCGCCGTATAAAGCGACATTTTGCACATAGTAAACATAATCACCCGAAAACTTAATACGAACGGCTCCTAAATAAGGATTTTCGCCGTCAAGGATTAAGCCTTTGTATGCAATAAACCGACCATTTGCAGAAACGAGGTCAATAGACTTTATGATTTCCCAGGTCTCGCCGTCGGTTGATTTTTCGATAGTTGCAAGTCCGTCGCCGTTGCACTCAAAGTAATAACTTTTAGCCCTCTCAGCAACGAAAACAAGAGCCTCGTCGTCTTTAATGACAGGCTCAAAAGTGTTGTCGGTCAACCTGTTTTCGAGCGGAAAATGGTTGAGTTTGTAAATTGAGGTGGCAGGTCTTATGCGGTTTACTTGCAAGATTGCACGATTGACAGCAAAATAAAATCTGCTGTTGTCCTCTAACTCCGTCTCAAAGCCGAGTTGTGCAACCGATTCGTATAATTCTTTGATAGTCATATAACTGCCTCCTTTTAAGATTTTAGAAAAGTCCTTAGCAGGGCTTGCGTCTCATAACCACAAGCCCCACGCTAAGGTTGAGTAGGTAAAAAACGCATAACGCTGATTATGCGTTTTTGGTATTAGAGAGCCGTTGCGTTGGTTACGGCACTATCGGAATCAACAGCAAGGAGCATATGTTTCCAAGTAGTAAAGCCGATACCGAAACGACAATAGCCGTTCCAAACAAAGTTACGAGTGTGCTCGTCGATGTAGTTTCTAATATCGAGGTTTACACGATTATAGAACATCGAGCCCAAAAGTTGCTTGTTTGCGTCGGACGACATAAGCATAAATCTATCGTCCGTAGTTTCCCAACCAGGAAGAATAACGATAGTCCAGTTACCATACTGGGTGTTGATGTCGTTAAAATCGGTGTTGGTCGTTCTTTCGGAGCCAACAACCTTTTTAGCAATCTGTTCAAGTTCAGGGCGGTTGCAAGGAAGAATGAGAATGTCAGGAACATAGTCGAGAGATTCGCCGTTTTCGTCCTTAAAGTTTCTCATTTTGTTTGCAAGAATACCGAGAGACTTTTCAAATTCCGCAGTGCTTGCACAAAGCGAGCCACTGTAAAAATAGTTAGACTGAGTCTTGCCCTTAAACTTGTCAAGAGAGTAAGTGTGTCCGTTGTGGAAAAGAGGCTTACCGTCAGCCACAGCCAAATCTACGAGCGTCTTACCGCCGAATTTGTCCTGAGTCTTGGTGCCGTTTGCAAGAGCCCACGCCGCAATCTTTGTGCGAGTCTTATAATAAGCACGCACAAAGCCCTGAGGCTTAGATTTCATATTGGAGCCCATACCGAATTTAGCGTCGTCCACCATTTCCTTAGTAATGGTAAATTCTTTCATAAATGCGATATGTTCAATGGTCTTTTTGAAAGTGCTTTCTACGCTGTCGTTTTCAGCACCCTGCCCCTCTTTTACGCTCTGGAACACATCAAAGTCGGACTGACCCATAACGGTTTCAGCGTAGCGGTTAGATTTCTCGACGTTATAAAGAACATCGAGAATGGATTTCTTCTTTTCAAGGGCATTTGATTCGTTCTGAATAAGTGCCTTAATCGGGTGTTCAAACTTGCCATACATAGCGTCGTTCTTGCCCGAGAGTTTAGAATATACAATAGGCATAACTATTTATCCTCCTTAGAATTATTCAAAGATTACAAGCACTTTGTCGCCTGCGTTCGTGTTTGCGTTAAGCGTATCTACAACGGTAGCCACGCCGCTTGTGGTTACATCGGTAACACCACAGCCGTCAGTTGCAAGGGTAAGTTTCGTTCCGAGAACAACGGCAACAGGGGTGCCCGAATAGGTTACAGGTGCCTCAAACACCATATTCTTATCAATGCGAGCAACAGGCAAATCCTTGTTGTCGGTTGCAGGTGCAGTGTAAGATTTCATTGCGATATGCGTAGGCTTAGTAGTGCCCGACGCTTTGGTAAGTTTACCAGAAGAAAGAACAAGAGCCTCGCCCTCTGCATAAACCTCCGACGGCGTGGTCGGGAGGTGTTCAGGCTCAGGCACGTTAATTCTTCCGTTTACGATTTTGGTTAAATTAAACATACTGATTACTCCTTATTAAAATTTTTATAGTGATTGTTTATAAAGAGCACGGATTTCCTTGTCGCTCTTGTCAGGGAATAAATCTCGCCACTCTCTTAAAGTCTCTTTCGGCATTACAATATTGTCGTCCGAGGCTTTCTTCGGGGCAACGGAGGTAAGATGTTTCTTTCCGTCGCTTGTTGCTTTACGCTGTGCGGCAATAGCCTGCTGATTACGCACTTTATCGCCATTTACTGCAAGATACGCCTTTTTAGGCGAAATGCCTGCGTCTCGGAGCCTGCCAAACTCCACGAAATCGTCGAAACTGTCGAAACAGTCGTTAATCCTGCCCTTTTCTAAAAGGTCGGGGAACGATTTTTTAAGTTCCGAGAGGTCGCTTGCGGCGAGCGTTTCAAACGCCTGCCTTTTTGCAGTCTCTTTCTCTTGTGCGAGGCTGATTGAGTCCTGCCTACGCTTGCGGTATTCCTCTACGCTAATGCCCTCGGATTCCGCAACAGTCCTTTCCATAGTGTCCGCCACATCGCCCTCAACGGAAATACCCATTTTTTCGAGCGTTTCTTTACTGAGGTTTTTAAGGTTGGCGTTGTTGCTCTTTTCGGCAGCAAGTTGCCTCTTTAAGTCCTCAATAATAGCGTCCTTATCGTCAGGCTGAGCAGGTGCGTCGTCGGTATCACTGTCGGTATCGTCGTCGCCGTCGTCCTCGTCCGTTTCTTCGTCGGTTTCGTCGGATTCGTCCAGTTCGTCCTCCTCGTCAACCTCGTCTATATACTCCTCGCTATCGTCGTCGGTGGTCGTGTCGATGTCCTCGTCTTGGTCGCCGTCAAGGTCTAAACCCTCGTCGTTATCCACATCAAAACCCTCGTCTAAATCGTCGTCCGATTCTTCGATGTCGGGGGTAATATCGTCTCTTTCCAAATTATCTGCCATTTTTGTGTCCTCCTATTTTGGCTTTATTATTTCTTTCCGTTTCTAAGGTCGGAGCCCTTAACAACATTTGACTTAGGCTGGTCCTTTACAGGCTTGGGAGCCTTAATAATTCCGCCCTTGTTGTTCTGGTAGGGATTTCCCTTATGGATAGCGTTGCTCTTCATAACCGATAACCTCCGTAATTTATTTTTGTTTTTTATAGAAAAAAGCCCCTATATCCTCACTGGCAAGGATAGGGGCTCAAATCTCTTGGATATTGGCACAAATATCTTTGTTTAGTCTGCTTTAATCTCGTAGCATTTACCGCAAAATTTACACATCACGGTAATGCCGTCGCACTTACTCCCTTTGGTAAAGCCTACGGCGTGTATGGTTTTTCCGCACGAGGGGCAAGTAGCCTTAACAATTTCCGTATTCTTAGGAATTTCGCTTAACTTAATAGCCATAAATTACACTCCTTTACATACTTACGAAATAATTATAACCTATAAAAAACTCAAAATTTTACCCGAAAATATCAAAATCAACAAATTTTAATTGATATTTTTTACCTTTGGAGCCTAATACTTTGTCCTTAACCCCCAAAATGCTATTGCAAAATCTAAAATTTTGTGTTATACTAATACTGCCAAATAATTTACATAAGATTTTTCAGTGTTCTTTCACAATCAAGGGCGTATTATACCCTTTTTACTTTTTGTATATCTTATTTTGAATTTGATAAAAATGCAAATTCCGCAAAAATAGGATATACACGTTAGAGTGCTGACCTATGTAAATTGTTTGGCGACAACTGCGGTCTTTGTATTTTTGGTGCGTTGACCTCGGTTGACGCACTTTTTTTATTTCAGGAGGCGGTTTATGAAAAAATCAAGCATTTTTATTCTGGTCCTTTCGGTTTTGGTTGTTATGTTCCTGTCGGCGTTTGTCGGGCTTTCTATAAGCCGTGAGTATGCCGAAAACCATTATCAAGTCAACAACGAGGTAAGCACAACCATAAACCACATAAATTTTTTAGACTTTGGCTGTGGCGAAAACGATTGCAAATACTGCAACGGCAGAAAAGTGTCGGGCGGATATACTTACCAACACGAATACGCCGAAAAATTTGTTTATTATCGCACTGTAAGCACATTTAGGATTGTTTTCCTCGTTTGTATGATTGTTTCGGCTGTCGGGCTCACATCAACGCTCCTGATAAAGTATAGGGAGCCGATAAAACGATTATTTAAGAAAAAATAAACATAACAGGCTATCGCATTACACGGTAGCCTGTTTTTTTGTTAGTTAATATAGATTTTCCCGAGTTTTACTGTAAAGCCAAACATTTTAGCGAGTTCTTCTTTTTCGGCTCTTGATATTTTGAGGTTTGTAATATACTTTGCTACGGCAGTTTTTGCCTGCTTAGCCGTCATACCCGATATGTCGCCGTCGGTTATTGTGTAGCCTGCGTTCATAATGAGTATGATTTTTTGAGCCGTAGGCATATTTTGTGCCATAGTATAGGCAATTACTTTCGCCTTTTTCGAGCCACTAACGGTAGAGCCGTCAGCGTTCTTGTCCGACGTTATGGATTTTACCCCGAAATAATAATCGTAATAAGTCTCATAACTTACGCCTAATTTGTTTAGATTTACCGCCTTGCTATACACATCTTTGTTGTAACTTTGCAAAGCATATTCCGCTCCCATTATAACGCTGATACAGTCTAAATACGCCTGCTCGTAAGCCTCGTCGGTGCTGAGGTCGTATTTACCGAGTTCGTTATAAAGATATTCGGTATTTAATACAGCCTCTTGCTGTAATGCGTTTATGGTCGTTTGAATAATCTTTGTTTGGGTTAATTTCTCGTCTTTCGAGAGGTTTTTATCGGCTTGAATCTTGCTCTTTTGCGTGTAGAGGTCGCTCACAGTGCTTTTTACGCTGTTAAGGTATCTAACAACACCTTTTGCCTGCGAATCGCCAGCCGTCTTTTTGTAAGTGTAATCTTCAAGCGATGTGTAAAACTCGTTGCTCCACTTGCTATTGAGTGTTGAGTTTGCGAGCATATTTTGTGAAATAATGCCTTTTTCCGCCTGGGTAGATGTTGCAGGTAATGCAATATCCGCCACTATACCGCCGTATTGTTCGAGTAGGTATTCTATCTTTATCGGCGAGTAGTTAAACACTTGACCGAGCCAGATTGCAATACTGCTCGTTGTTTCGTCGTAGCGGTTTTTAGGCTCCGTGTTATCCCACTTTTGACTTTCAATAGTTCCTCCGTGCCAAGCGGTGTTTGTGCTAATGTCAGTGAAAGGACTAAATATCGTTCTCGTGAAATTATCAACAGGTGTAACCGCCGATTTAACACTATCCCAATACCCCTCCCAAGCGTCAGCGTCGCCGTTAGCGTAACGCTTTCCTCTCAGGAATGCTCCACCGAATACGCTCGTAACACGACCTTTCGGGATTTTAAGGAAATCGCCGTCGCCAAGAGCAATTACATAGTTTTGCTCTTTGATATAATCGGACAAGTCCTCGTATTCCTCGTCGTCGCCATTGAGTAAGTCGTTAAGAGCCGTCATACCTATACCGAGCAATAAACTACGGATAATAAGGTTAATCCAAGACTGTGCGGCCTCTTTACCGACATAGGAACGCCACATTTTAGAAAATCCTTGTATCGAGGGGTTAAGGAACGGCATAACAGTCGAATTGAGTATTTTTGCAAAAGTGCCTCCACGCCCAAAGTTCGTAGTAACGTCCTGAGCCTGCAATAAAGCCTCTTGAACGCTTAAACCGCTTTCCCTTGCCGAAATATATTCAGCCAGACGAGGTGCCATTTCGATTGCGTTTGAGGCGTTTTCTACTTTACGCATTACCTCTTTCGCTTTACCAAACACACCCTTTTCCTTGTAGCCTACGCCCTTTTCATAGTCATAAACACTTGACGAGGTTATGCCTGCCGCTTTCGCCTCTTGCCAATAGTTACCGTTGCCCGATATTTCTTGGCGAGCACGATTAAGGTTTTTCAAGTAGGTTGCGTGCGAATAACGAGTATAAAGTAATGCGTCCTGCAAGTCTCGCATAGGGTTTTTGAAGAACGAGAAAAACGGATTCCACGATGTAACACCCTTTTTGAAAAGCGAGTTAAGTTTTTGCACTACCGCTACTGCGATATTATCCGACATACTCGACGACGGACGGAACGCCTCAATGCCCTTGTAAACCAATTTTGATACCTGGGCTGTTACTCTCTTTCCGTCGTGGTAGAAAGTTACCTGATGTGTTCCCTTTGCCTTATCCTCGTGTGTTATTACCTCGGTTTCGGTGTCGATGTCTATATCTGCGTCCTCCGACGAAAGTATTTGAAATTCGTCGTGTTTTCCGCTTTCTAACATCTTAACCAAAAAGGCATTTATACGAGCCGATGTCGTCTTTTGTATGGTTTGTGCGGCGATTTGGTCGTCGATAGGCAATATCTCAGCGTCCGAGCCTTTTGCTTTCTTCTTAGCATTGTTTACAAAGAGGCTGTTTTTACCCATTAAGGCGTTTACCTTTGCCCTGTGCTCCGTTCTCATAGTAGGCACATAGTGAGGGTAAAGTTCTCTAAGGTGGTCGGCGTATTCTTGACTATACATACCGCTATCAACCGATAACTGCAAATTATTGTCGTTGAATTGCCATACTTTCTCAGCAATCCGTCTAAATTCGGGGTATTCCGCCTCGATTTTTTCAATCTCAGCCATACTGTCGTCCACTGTAACGTCGTCGCCAAAAACAGGCTTTCCGATAGCCATACGGTCTATATTGTGCCAATGGAGCAAGTATGTATCAAACAACTTTAACGCCTGTCCGTCTTTCTTGTCCATAGCATAAATAGGTTGCCATATTCTACCGAGAGAATCGCCTACTTTAATTTCGCCGTCAAGGCTATACTGCCCTCCGTTTTCCTCTATCGCATTGAAAGAGGCGTTTTTGCCTGCTCTAACAAAGTTAGTCCAAGCCGTAGCGTCCGTTACGCCCATTTCGCCTGCAACACGCTCAACCGCCGCCTGTGCGTTAGTCATAAGCACCCTAAACGCCTCGGTTTGCTCCGATGTTCCGCCTTTAATTTGCCCTTTGAGTTCGCCAAAAGTGGATTTTCCTGTTATAACGTCTCTAAGCCTTACCTTTTTGTCGGGTAGTTCCGTTGTAACTCTATCCGAGCCCTTAATATCCTCTGGCGAGAGGGCATAACGAACAGTTCCGCTTTCGGAATAACTATAAACCTTTGCGTATTGCCCCTCGTCGCCGTTTATCCACGCAACACTTTCCAAAGCAACCTCACGAGAGTGCACGCCGTTTGGATTGCCTCCTGCGTAATCGAGGGCTTGCTGATACGAGGTTGATACAAATACGCCGTTTTTGATAGGATAACTACTGAATACTCTTATTTTGCCTCTCTTTAAGGCATTTTGAGCGTCCTCTCTTGTAAAATCGCCCCAATTAAAACTATCCGTATCGTCTATAACCTCAGCAAAGGTTTTAATATCTTTCGGCGACCTTATGCCGACGTGATAATCGTCAAACATCGGGTTGCTTTTTTGGATAATTTCATACTGTGCGTTTTGTAATTTCGAGGCGTTGGAAATATCCGCTTGTAGTTTTTCTTCCTTTTCAATGCGTTTTAATTTTTCCTCAACCATTCTCGACGCACGATTATTTATACCCCTTTCGATATGGTATTGCCAATCGTCCAAAAGACGCTGTTTGTCGGTTTCTACGATATAGTCATACAAAGTAGTATAACCTGCCTTTAACGCCTTTATTTTGCTTGTAATCTCGTATTGTTCGTCGAAAGACATACTCTCAAACGATTTAGAGGCTTTTACCTTTTCCAATTCCTCGATTGTTTCGGTAATTTGCTCCCTGCTTTCGTATTGATATGTAGCATAATAGTCGTCGTCAAAGAGAAAATCCTCAACGTTAAACTTGCCGTTTTGCGTATTTTTTGCAGACAATGCAAATTTTTTCGTCGTTTGGTCGGTTTCGGGGTTGACATTTTCGCTTGATTCGGATATACTGTTAGTAGAGAGAGCATTTGTCCTCACTACGCCGTTAGGGGCGTCATTGGACGAATCGCTCTCTTTTATTTTTACAATATCGTAGAATGTTCCGACGCCGTTTTTGTCGATTGCGATAATCATTTCGCCCTCAAAAACCTTGTCGCTCATAACAAACGATACTTTATACCTCTTAACTCCGCCCTCGTTTATTCTTTGGGGGTGTTTAGCGGTCTCGTCCTGCATAAACTCGCCTGTAATAATCAAATTATTAAGTTCGGTAGAGGCACGCATTTTAGCCTCATACGCTCCGTTGGTTTGATTAAATAAGCGTTTAGAATCACGAGAGTGCGTATATTCCCTCTCGCTTTGAGCCGTAAAAGCAAGCCCATTTACAATACGACCTCTATATCTTTCTTTCATATAAGCACTGACAGTCTTACCTAAATCGGCTCTTTCTACGCCGTCAAAAATATGTTGGTCGGTATCAACGACTACGGTATCTTTTCCGTTTATCTTTTTAATGCTGAGTTTTACGCCAGACAGGTTGCTGTTTTTAGCAATTTTGCCCTTATTAAGGTTAAAAATCGTTGTAAACCTCGTTTCGAGCATATCTACCTCGCTCATATTTGCATTTCTATCGGCTTTCGTAAGTTTATTACGGATAGCCTTTATTTTTTCTATGCACTTTTGCGTAAAGGTAGGGTTTTCTTTCGTGAGTTTGGCGAGCATATCTCTTTTAGAGAGCATACTTTCTACATAGTGAGCAGTGAGTTCGGACGGTAGGATTTCCTCCGCATATCTTACCTGCTCATTTTTGTAAACCTCTCTATACATATCGTCTATGGCTTTCTTTTCCGCAGGGTGTTCCGCATAGTATTTTTCAGCCATAGCCTTTATGTCCTCGTAGCCCCCCATACCCTCTAACGAGTGGGCGAGTTCGTGTAACGTGGCCGCCTCTATTGTTCTCTTTCCGTTAGGATTGAGGTAAATAGTAAGGTGTCCGCCTCTCGTGTAACAAGCGGCGTCGGGCGTTACAGTTTTGCCGTCCGTCGTTTTAGTTGAAATATCGGCAAAGCCTACACCTGCACCGATAGCCGTTGACAATCTTGCGAGTTTCAACGCCTCAGTGGTGCTCTTTCCTGCACGCCAAGCCGAGGCGAGCGTCCACTCTACCTCTAACTTTTCAGCCTCCGTCAAATTTTCATACCCTTTAATGTTGTTTCTTGCAACATTTTCGGCGTGTTTCATTTGTAAAGGCTTTAATACCTGTCCTTTTGAGCCGTTAGGCGTGGTGTTTAACTGCGTATCTTCCGACATAGCGTATTGCACGGTAGTCGTTGGCTTAGTTCTCGTAGCCTCGTGGAATAATCCGTCAGCCTTTGCGGCGGCGAAAAAGTCGTCAAACGCCTTGTAAATCGCCTCAGCCTCCGCCGTGTCGTGCGGATAGATATATGCAACGCTAATATTGCCGTTTTTATCAACAACAGGCGTAGCACCGAGTGCGTGCCCTGATAAATAATCATTCTTGCCGTCGGTCTTTGTGTGGATATAAGAGGCAAACGCCCTGGCGAGCATTTCGCAGTTAGAATCCCAATAACCGCCGTCCTTTGCGTAGGTCTTGCTTATAGCAAGTGCGTCCTCGTGGAATTGAGTTTTTACTCTCTTCGTTTGCGTTTCGACAGCCTGCTCGGAATAAGACGAGGCTTGCTCGATGTAGAGAGCGAGAGTTCGTCTGGTGTCTTTATCCATACCCCTGCCCTTAACGTCTTTAAGCAAAGCGTTAAGTTCGTCAACGATAGTCTGCTCGCCTGCAAAGAATTTGTTATATACACCGCTTACGCCCTTTACCGCCTGTGCTCTAAGTTCTGCAAAGCGTTTAAGTTCAGCGTCGGTAGGCACACGCTTATAGCGATACATTTTAGCCTCTTTTGCTCTATCCTCAGCCGTCATACTTTCGCCAAAAATCTTAAATTCGCTATTCAAATGACGCTCTAAGTGGCGGAGGTTTCTTTCAAGTGCTTTCGCCCTGTTTTCGTTGATTTCTTCTATCTCTACCACTTTATCCTTGTAGTTGATAGCATTAAGCAACGCTCGTCCTGCCTGCCTGGTCCTTTCGGGCATTTTGGAAAAATCGCTTGCCATATCGTGCTGGTGCGTATCGCCCGACGCATAATCTTCAACAGCGTGCCAAAATTCGTGAGCGAGCGAGCCTGCTCCGTTCATTTTGGTAAGGTTTATAACCTTTCTTGCAGGCTCATAGTGGGCGGCGGCTCCTGACAAGCCTTTACCACGAGAGCCAAAACCTATGCTCAGCGTTCCGTTAAGGGAAATGTCGGTCAATTCTATACCGAGAGCGTCTGCAAGGTCGCAAAATGCGTCATATCCGTAGTTAAGCGATGTAGTTCTATCGGTTTCGGAAAGCCAATTACCAAATTCGCCTCCCTTAATACCAAAATCACGCAAAAAGTCGTCGCCTACGGCGTTTTTTCCCTTTCTATAATCGGCTCCGTTTCGGTGCACATCTTTTAACTGAGGCGGAACATAACGCTGTTTCTTACCGTCGGTGCCTGTGGTAGCGGTTTCGGCTGTGCCGAATTTCTCTTTACCATAAGCAAACGCCTCCTCATAAGAGGTAAAGTAAGGGCTTGCATAAGAGCCGTGTTTACCGCCCTTTACGATTACATATTTTGTGCCTGCGTTATCCCAGAAAGAATTTATACGCTTTATGGTATATCCGTTAGGCAATTTATCGGCTTTATCTACACCGAATCCCTCCATAAGAGCGGTTTCGGCAAGACTATCAAAGCCCTTTTCGAGTTTCCTTGTGGTCTCAAAAATCTTACTACCATAAAGAGCAGGGCTGTTGTAATATGCCTCAGTCCAAGAATAACGGCTGTATGCACTGCCTGTGTCGTTCAAATAGCCCTTTTCAATAAGCCATTTAGTAATCTTGCTTAAATCCTCTTTGGATTTTACGCCCTCGGCAAGTTTTTGCACCTCTCTAATCTCGGTAACATACTTTTCCATAGCCTCCTGAAAGGCGGTAGATGTCGTGTCGGTTGCCACGCTACGCCTGATGTAAGGCGTTGCATTGATAGATTTATAGAGTTCGTTTTGGATATAGAGCGTAGCCCTATCGCCACCCTCAGCGATTGCCTTAACAAAATCGGGGCGTTTCCATACATTCTCTTTCTTAACGTGCTGTTGCAGTTCTCGCCTGTTCATAGCCGTTAAGTCGCTCGTCAAAAGTCCTCTCTTTTGCCAAGTATCTTTACGAGCACCGCCTATTTTCTCGCCGAAATCTTCCGTTTTGGTCGTTTTACTCGTTTTAGCGGTCTTTTTCTCGGTTGTAACGTCGGTAGCGGTAGCCGTCTCAGTTGTTTGTTGCGTTCCTGCTATCGCCTGGTAAAGTTTTTCCATAATCGCAGTTACGGACTTAGAGGCTGTGGCACCTTTCTTAAATTGAATATGCCAGGTTGCACCCTCCCCACCTAAGCGTTTAGCGGTTTTCATATTTTCAATAATCCAACCTCTCGTTTTAATAGGAACACTCACGCCGTATTTATCAAGCAAAGCGACAAAAGTGCTCGATTCTTTGCCTGTAAGGTCGCTTTCGTCTTTGTAAACACGCACATTTTCACTTTTTACCATTCCGCCGTCTAAAATAGTCTTTTCGGCAGTAGTAAGAATGTCGATGTTTCTTTGCTTTTCTTCTTTACGGCTTTTTTCGTATTCTTCTGCACGCTTTTTTTCCTCAGCCTCACGCTCTGCCCTCTCTTTTGCGAGTTGCTTTTTGCGTTCAAGAGCCTTTTGCTCTCTTTCTTTCTGGGCTTTTGCTTTGTCAGCGTCGGTATAATTTGCGTAATCCGCCTCGTAAACAGGTTTAACTTGCCCCTCTCTCAATCTAATAGGCAAAAATACAGCCTCGCCGTTATCGCCTTTGATGTAAATAGGGTTAAAATCGCCTTTCTTCTTCAAAAAGACTTGCGGATTTGTAATACTGTCGATAATTTTGCTTACATAGGGGAGTTGGTAAAAGTTTTTGCCGATACGCATAATCTTCTCGCTGTATTCCGCCTTTTTGGTTGGAACAAGAGCCCTGATTGCGTCAGCGTCAATCTTTACACGCTCCTCAGCCGTTGCGTCGGAGTTCTCTTTGATAACCCTGTCGAACACCTCGAATGGATAGTCTTTTGCAGGCACCTCGGTAACGCCCTCTAAAATATCGGTGTATCTCGCCGCAAAAAATCCGTCGGAAATATATTGCTTTCCGTCCTTAACCGCCGCCCCTCTTAACGTCGGCTTATTGTCTTTCGACATAACAATGCGAATAACACCCCTACGAGCCGTAGCCTTAGTAGGTGCTTTCGTTGATTTAGGAGTCTCGGGCTTTGCAGGAGCCTTTGGCTTTTGCGTGTTTTCGTCCGTCTGGGCGGTAGTATCTTCCGCCTTAGGTTTAGTAGTGGTTGTATCTTCCGTGCTATTCGTCGCCTTAGGCTTGTTTTCGGCGGTTTCCTCGCCTGTTCTCGTCTCGGTTGACTGATTGCTCGGAGTTGCTGTTTGCGGTTTATTTACGCCTGTTTCCGTCGTTGGAGCGGTGGTCGTTGGAGTAGGTGTAGTATCGCTACTCGGTGCGACCTGTGGCGTAACAACAGGAGCCGTAGTTTGCGTTCCTTGCGTGGTTGCAGTTGCCTGCGTAGTCGTAGGCTTTTTCTTCTTCGGTTTGGTTTGCGTTTGCTCGCCATTAAGAGCCTTAATAGTGCTCTTTAATTTAGCCTTAGTAAGAGGTAAAGAAATATTGCCGTCGGCATAAAGATAATAACTATCGCCCTGCTTGGAAACGGAAACATACTTACCGTCCTTTGTCTTAAATACGCTCATACCCTCAGCAAACGCCGTGTTGCTATCGAGCACGCCTATATCGGCGTTGGTGTTTATTGCGTGAGAAATAGCGTCTTTCGCTTGCTTTCTCGTCTTAATAGCCGTTTGTTTGCTTATCATTACATCACGGCTTGTGGATTTAATCTTGTTTACAAAGTCCTCGTATGTAATAGAATCGACATCAATGCCGAAAGTTTCGTTTATACTTGCTTTTTGCTGAGCAGTAGCGTCTTTTTGGAATTTTCTAAAATCCGCCTGCATAATTCCGTCCGTTCTTCCCTTGTTTGCAACAAGGTCGTAAACGGAATCACTACTCATTAAAATTTGCCCGAGAGCGTCCGCAACGGCAAAGCGTGTAAGCAACAGTTCGTTGTTTTTGAGAGCCTCCACGCTATCAATATGAATTGGCTTGCCTGTCTCGTCAATCAACCCTCTTTCGTTGATAGCCTTTATAAATTCCTCTGGGCTCGACAATATTTTTTCTTTGCTCTTTTCGACAGCAGGCTCGTAAACAAGAGCAATATTTGCCTGTTCCATTTCGCCTAAAAGTCTCTTTTGCCCTATGGAAATAGTGCCGTCGCCCTTATCGAGTGCCTTAAACTTATCTACAAGCCCCTTTACATACTGATAAATGCCTTTGCCTGTGTTGTGTTCGGTTTCATATTCAGCGACCTGCGTTGCCATACCAACGGTAGATTGCGTATATTCGGCGTTTTTGGATATTTTATTACCTCTATTCGTTGCCCTAATAGCACTCACGCTCTCGCCAAAGCCTCCCATAAGAGCACCAGACAAACCGCCTACAAGAGCGGAATATCCTACCTGTTGCCAGGTTGCATTTTTAGCCTCGGGGTCAACCTGCGTCCAACGCAAATAGTAAGGGTCGAGAAATTCACTCATACCCTCCTCGAAAGCCTCGCCCACAAAGTTGGTAGCCATACCCTTTAAGAAAGTTTTTGCCGTAATGGTTTTGGCCGCCTGTTTAGTAAACAGTTTTCCGCCCACCTTACCTGCGGCACCTGTCAACCCCTCTAATACGCCCTCGGTAGTTCCTGAAAGCAAGCCGTAGCCGTATTCTTTCCAACCAAGTTCGCCTGTTCGCTTGTAAGCCTCTTTTGTGGCATTACCTGCGGCACCTGCACCCATTACAACGCCTGAGATTAAACCTGCGGCCCAAGGGGCAAGCGTTCCGCCTGAGAAATAGGCAATGGCGGCGGCTCCTGCCACCGCTCCCATACCTACAAGGCTGTTACCGATACCGCTTGCTACATCGCCTGCTGTCCGCCAGCCGTCCGTAGGATTAAACCACTCGTTAGCGTGATTATAATTTATCCAATCGTTAGCAAACTGTTCCTCCGCCCAATCGTCAGCCCCGAACAAGTCGGCAAGCCCACCAGCGGTAAAATCCCAAATACCCTCAACAACGCTGAGAGCACCAAGCCCTAACTGTTCAAAGACATAACCTAAGCCCCCAAAAAAGCCTCCGTTATTCTTTTCCCTGTTCGCCTCCTCGTATTGAGCGTTGAGATAATCTCTATAAGCCTCGTTGCTCAAAAGCGTGGCGGAGCCCTTTTGGTAACCGCCATACTTTTGCATTATTTCATTAAGTGTTGCCATTGTGTTTTGCTCCTATTTCAATATATCCCTGCAAATCCTCTAACGTCATTAAGCCTTTGGCTAATGCTATCTTTAAGTATTCGCCACCGATTCCGAAGAACAAACCGCTCAAATTGATATTATCGGGAGCGAGTTTACACCATTCGTCATAGTCGATTAAGCCATATTTTGCTATATCGCTTTCCATTTCTTCCTTGTTGTAGGTGTAATCCGCACCATATTCAAACAAGTTGGCGTTAAACCCAAGCATTTTAGGGTGTTCGTGGTCGTTGTTGTCGGGCATTGTAAGCAATCCGTTTGCTAAACTATTGATGTGCTTAGTGGTAATAACTGCAAAGCACTCGGTTTTTTTGCTGTATGTTTCATAAGCGGTAAGAGTCGCCGTTTTAGTAGCAGTTTCGCCGTTAGCAAAGTCAACGCAGAGGAATTTATGCCCGATATAATCCTTAACGTTATTAAAGGTAATAACCACATACTTGTTTAAGTCCACATCAAAAAATCCGTGAGCCGAAATAACCTCGGTATCTTCTATACAGTCAAAACTCAATTTGAGTATATCGAAATCCTTAACGTTCTCGTAGTAAATAAAGAGGATTTTTGCAACATCTGCCTTGCCTGTAATATGGTTAAAGACAAGCACGCTGTCGCCCTCTTTCAAGGTTTCAATAGGCACTCGGGAGCCGTCCGCAACCGTTACCATAGTGCCATTTGCAAAGCACCCTCCGCCGTCGTCGCCGTCGTCCTCTTTCTTGTAAGTGCCACTCAACAAAGAATCAAGTTTAGTGCTGTTGTCGGAAGAAAGCCAACCTGTGTCCTTAAATTTTTGTGCAAAGGCTTTCGCCGCACTTTCGTCCATAAGCGAGCCGTCCTCTTTGTAAAACAAAGTCGCCGCCGATATAAGATAGGTAATATCGGTATTAAACTTGTTTTTAAGAGCGTCATACTGCGTTTTAGAAATATTGCCGTCTTTATATGCCTTATCCGCCGCCGAGAAATCAAAGTCGCCAATACTTGCGTCCAAAACCTCGGTGTAATAATCGTTGTAAATGCCCTGATTTTGCGTCAGTAATTCGTTATACTGTTCCTGAGATATGCGATTTTCTCTCAATAACAAATCAAGGTCAGCCTTAGTAGTGCTGTCGCCTGCATTAAGTGCTGATTTCACGGCTGTAAAATGATAATTTTGGTTATATTTAATAACCTCCTGCAAATCGCTGTCATTTATCCCTGCCACTTTAAGTTGGTTAATATACTCCGTCGATAAACCGCCCTGTGTGGTTATCTGCTCTATCGCCGTAAGTCTAAGGTTGGTAGAGGTATTCTTCGCATTGTCAGCCTCAGCCTTTGCGTTATCTTCTTCCCTCTTTGTGAGAGTTGATTGCAATATGCCTGTAAGAGCGGTAATATCCGCCTCCGACATACCATTTCTACGCATAAACTCAGTAAGGCTGTCAACGGTATAAGCAGTGTCGGGCTTTTGCACCTCAATCCAAAGCGAATTGTAAAGGTCGGTATTCTTCGCATTGTCAGCCTCAGCCTTTGCGTTATCTTTCGTGGTTGTAAGCGTGCTAACAAGCCCCTGTATTTCTTCCTCGGAAAGCCCTGCCTTTTCGGCTATCTCTCTAATGCTTTCCGCCGTGTAGGTTGTATTAGGATTTTGAGCCTCGGCAAGCAAAGCACTATAAGCATTGTCCTTGTAGGCTTGCTGTTCTTCGTTACGAGCAATTTGTTCAGCGTTCAGTTTTGAAATCTTGTCGGAATATGCCGTGTCAGCACCCTGTTTGGTCGCCGCCTCTACGACGTTAGCGTGCTGAATATCGTCTCTCTTTTGAGCGTAAGCCTGGGCATTAAGGTAATCACTATAACCGCCGCCTGTAAGCCCCATTTGAGCCATAGTCTCGGCGTTTGCTCCGTATGTAGCCTTGCTTTGCTCGTAGTCAGCGTGAGCGTCAACGGTAGCACGCTCCTTAGCGAGTTCAGCGTCTCTATGAGCCTGCTGTCTCTCTTGTTCCGCCCTCTCTTTTTCGGAGGCGATATATTCCTCGTAGGTCATAGGCGTTTCAGCCGTAGGCTCCGCAGGAGTAGGCGTTGTCGCAGGAGGCGTGGTAGGCGTTTCCGTGCTATCCCCCTCGGTGTTGGTGGGTGCAGTCGTAGGATTTCCTGTAACCCCCTCCGTGCTAACAGTTTCAGGGCTGACATTTGCACTATAAGTCGTAGTGGTTGGCGTAACGTTGGCAGGAGCATTTAATGGAGTAATGTTTTGCGTGGTCGTTCCTCCGTTGTTTTCGGTAGAATCGCCTTTATTTTTACCCAAAATATTATTTATCCACTGTGTTATACCGCCTGCATAGGTGCCGTTCCCTGTCTTGATTTTGTTGATTGATTCTTTCCAATTATCAAACCACTTGCTAAAAATGTTATTAGCCATTGTTGGTGTCCTCCTGCTTTTTCTTTATATTCGCACCATAACTCGCCGTTTTGGGAGTGGCGTTAATCTTACCGCTACCGCCGAAAACCTGAGACAAAATATTGAGAGCCCCTCTCGAAAGGTTGCCTACACCATAATTGCCTGCGGTGCCTCCCTGCGGTTGCTGTGTCGCCTTAGGCGTAGTAGTTGTCGCCTTTTCTTCTTTTTTAGTCTTAGTCTTGACATCTGGCTTTGATTTTTCAGTGAAAAAACTAAGATTTTCGCCGTATTTTGCTTGATTCGCCATTACCTATTACCTCCCTGAAAATTTTTAAGATAGTCGATATATCCCTCGGCTCCTGCGGCTTTATCCTCCGCCATTATCTTTTGTGTTCTAAGTTTGTCGTTTTCAGCCTTTTGCTGTGCAATTTGCTGTTGCATAGCCTGTCTTTGAGCCTCGATTATGCCCCTTATGCGTTCCACCATATCTCTTGCGTCGGGATAATGGTGTTTTTCCATTTGTTGCCAGAATATAAGCAAGGTTTCGAGTTCCTGAGGGTTGCCGTAACAGCCATTTTGGAAATTCAAGCGGTTTTCGCTCCAAATAGTCTCTCTTGATTTTTCGACATCGCCTGTCTGGTCCGTATCGAATAAATAAGAGAAATTATAGTAATACTCGCCGTTTTCGTCTCTTTCGATAAAGTCGTATCTATTGAAAGTAGCGTTTTGCAGTCTGCCCTGAGAATCCTTAAACGAGTTGACTCTCGGCTCGTCCGCATAAGCAAGGAAATACTGAAAGATAATCTCGTCAATCTCGGTGTAGGCGGCGTTCTTCATTCTACGCTTGCTGTCAAGTCGTCCTGCGGCCTGTTGCACCTGTATTTGTTTTGCCTTACCGCTTGTTGCTGTGTTATCGGCTTGTCCTTGGTAACTATCGGTAATACCCAAAATACGCTTAGCGTGGTCGTAGTGCCTTTCCGCCATTTCAATATCTTGCTGTATGTTTACCTGCAAATCAATTCGTCCAAACAGTTTATAGTTGTCCTGTCCTACTTTTATAACGTTCTCATAAAGTCCGTTATCGAATTGCCCTGCATAATCTTCGGGAGCGGTAGGATAAACGCCTGCTTTCATAAGTTTGTCGGAAATACGAGACATAATTTTGTTAATTTCCTGCTGTTCGGGGCGGATAAACTCACAATCGGATTGCCCGAGTAGGCAGTCCTCCTGCGAGGTATTCTTGCGAATAACGATAGGAAATTTAGTAGGCGTATAATATGGCAGTCTCGTCGGCTCCATTTTAGCCACCTGCACATCTATCGTCTGCGGTATCAATATACCGTTTACCTCGTCCATAGCGGCGGAGCCGTCCTCTAAGAAAGCCTGCTGTTTCGCCGTTTCCGTTACCACCTGTCCGTCTTTCATTACAGGCGAGTTTGCGTGAATAACGGAGCCGTCCGTCAACACAATATCGTGGTCGAGTTCTTCGTATTCGTCGTCCTGCATTTCATAGTCGGGGTTATCACAGTTGCAAAGTTCTTTACGCTTTCCGCAGTTCTTGCAAACATACTTTTTACGAGAGTAAAAGTCCTCAATGTCCTGCAATTCAGTGTCGCCCGACCAGATGTATTGACAAATCTTGTCGTTATCGTCCTTGTAATAGCAAACAACAACGGTAGCGGTCTCGTCGCTGTCGTTGTCCTCGCTCTCGGTTTCTTCGGCTACATCGAGCGATACATCATACTTACGCATTAAGTCCTCTTTGGTTGTCTCAAAGTGGATAAAGCAGTATTCCATATCGTCAATGTCGTAAATTTTAGGCTGTCCTACAAAATGAGAGGGGCTCCAAATAGTAATCTTAACGTCGCCGACAGTGTTATGCGTCTTTATGGAGTTATCCCACTCCACGAGCCAAATACTGCCACCATAAATAGGCGAATACCTCTCGTCCATATCGTTAAGTTTCTCAAACGGCAAGCGATTACGCTTGTTTCGTAAGAGTTTTTCAATACTCTTGGCGTTCCTCTCGTTCCTTTCGGAAAAGATTTCAGGCGTTACGGCGGTAGTTGGCAAATAACTCGAAAATTGACTCTCTAAGAGTTCATAGGTAATGTTTCTACCTGTCTTTGCGTCCTCCGTTCCGCCGTCGATTTCAAGGCTACCCTTGTATTGCTTACGCCATTTTTCGTAATCCTCTAAGATTGTTTCCTGTTTACTTTTGGCGTTGCCATACAAGTCCTTAAAAAACTGTAATTTGTTTTGTTTATCAACACGCATTATAACGGTTTACCTCCCTTGCGTTTAATTATTAAGTCTCTTTCTTCCTGAGAGCGTGCTCGCCTGTAATCCTCTAACTCGTCAGGGCGATAATACACTCTCTTATCCGCCGCCGTCGGTGCAGGTCTCGTCCAATAAATAGCGAAATACCTTAAAGCGTCGGGGCTATGGGTTATTTCGTGCGGCTCAGTCGCACAGTCGGTGGGGCGTTTCTCGTCTCTTTGCAGTTCAGGCAAGTTTTTAATGAGTTTCTTGCAGTTCGTAAAGATGTGTAAGCGAGGTTGCCCCTCAGCGTCGGGTTTAAGCAGTTCCTTTATGGCGAGCCACCCTGCCTCTCGGTCATTACTCGATTGTGCAAGGGTTAAGCCTGCCTCGCCGAATAGAATCGCTTTGCTTTTTCCTGTCTCTTGACTACGCCCCCAGAGGTCAGGAGGAGCAAGCGTCAAATAGATGTCCTCGTCCTCGTTGGTAAAGTCTAATATCTTTCGGGCGGCGGTTGATATAGGTAAATCGCTCTGGCACAGTTCTTTATACACATAAACATTGTGCAGGCTGTCAACCGCTATCCAATAGCAAGCGAGCATATCCAAACCATAGTCAAAGGCTCTATATCTACGCCACTCAGGCGGAATAATAAACGGCTCACAAGTATGTATCTCTCGTCTAAATTCGCCGAAATATTGCCCCTCGCAAACCTCCCACGAGCCATAACGCCAACGCTCCCTCATTTCAGGAGGCAAAGAGTCAAGCATTTTAACATACTCGGGGTCTTTTTCGAGCAACGCCTGGTTATCGTCAACGAGCGATTGGATAAACATATAATCGTCGGGATTCTCGTTTTCGAGGTAGTCTCGGGAAACAAAAAGCCTTTTAACCCACAAAAAGCCCACGCCGTCGGGGTTGCAGGTTAGGTATATTCTCTTAGGGAAATTGTTTGCACCACGACAACACGCTTTCATAACGTTAAAGACGAGTTCCGTAAATTGCGTAGCCTCCTCTAAGAAAATAACGTCGTATTCCTGCCCCTGATATTGCAAAGCGTCGTTATCGTTATCGAAATAACAACACTTAATACGAGAGCCGTTGCGGAACACAAAGGATTTATCTACCTCCTTGTAAGGTGCAAATTCAGTAGGTAAGTCCATTTGCAAAGGCAAAATATGGTTGTCTCGTAAGTCGTTGTATGTCTTACGCACGATAAGGATTTTAATACCAGCCCATTTGATAGCAAGCCTCTTAGCCTTTTCTCTAACCGACCACGATTTACCGCCGCCCCTCGCTCCGCCAAAAGCAACAAAGCGTTTGGTTGCGAGCATAAATTCTCTTTGTTTTGGTTGCGGTTTACCAAGTCTTATAGTGATTTCAGCCATATTAGTTGCTTTCCTCGTCTATACCGTCGTCCATAACCACCTTAAATGTCGTATCGGTCTTAACCTGCTCCGCCATTCCGTGATTATTCATAAGCAAAAACTTAGAAAAATTGCTGTCATACTGCTTTTGAGCACCATTCGTCATTATGATGTCCTTTTGTATTTGTTTCGCTCGTGCGTATGCGTTGCTAAATTGGGGGTATTGCTCGCACCAATTCAATAGCGTTTGATGTATCACGCCTATTTTAGTAGCAAAGCCCTCAATCGTTGGCAATTTAGGCGGTAATACCTGCACAGGTCTCTTACCTTTAAGACTGCCGTCAGGAAAATAAAACTCCTCGTATATGATTTCCCTCTCTACGTTAGAAAAGTATTCTAAAAGCATATCGCAATACTCGGGCTTATATTTACAAGACAAATCGTGGTCTTTCTTAAAACGAGTTTCCTTACCGATAGTGTTACCTTTCTTAAACTGTCCGCTATTAGGCTTTCTCTCTTTCTTGGGCTCGGCTTTCTTTTTTGTCGTCGCCTTTTTAGTTGTCGTGGGTTTCTTTGTATCGCTCATTTTGTTTTATATCGCTCCTTATATACTCAAATTAAACAAAATAAGCCCCACTCCGACCTATTGGGAGCAGGGCTCTAACCTCTAAGGGTTTTGGCACTATAATAAGTTTATCATAGTATTTACTTAAAATTTTACCCGAAAATTATTTTTCAACAAATAAAATCTCGTGTATTTTAACTTGCTTGATTGATTATGAGAGAGTTAATAGATTTTTATTAGTAGTATTATACCTACATAGTAGTATATATTTATTTATAATAATCAATTTATGTAGTTATATCTACTAAGTAGATTGTCCGTCTTTTTACTTGCCTGTAACTTGCCAGGCTTAAATTAAGAGCAGGAATTTGGCAATATCGTATATCGCCTTACGCTTTCGGGCGTAGTATGAGTTATGCGACAATAACCATTGACTTTGGCTCTTGTCGTAGCCTCTATTCTCGGCGATGTCCGACAGGAAGAAATCACGGCAGGGCTCCTCAATTTCCCCGAGAGCCCTTTTTATTGCCTCGTTGGTTGCTATGTAAACCTGCAATATTTCCTCGGCGATTCCGCCTTGTTTTATCGCTATTTCCTTTCGCTTAAAGTCCGCACACTGTGCCCTTACGACTTTAACTACACCGCTTGGCAATTCATACCTATAAAATTGTTTAGGTCTCCCTGCTGGTCTATTTGTGCCTACATACCCCATACTAAAATCCTCTCTTTTCTCTTATTTTATACCCTCTCAATCAATCCTGCGTTGGCAAGCAGATAAACGCCGTCCTCGACGGTAGCGGTCTTGTTCTGCCACTTGATATTTGCGTGTAAACGGCTGTCGCTGTCGTGGATATTATCGAGCGTCAGTGTGCGTGTTTTGTTGTTCACGATAATAACGTGGTTTCCACGCCTGACGGCAAAATAATAATTCGTCTGGTCCCTGTTTACCTTAAAACTCGTAAAGCCTAAGCCTACAAGTTCCTCGATGTTCGCATTTTCTTTAAGTTTTAACATAGTTAATCCCTCCAATATGTTTTTATTTGCTTTAATACTTGTTTCTCAAAGGCTCCAAGCGAGCGGTGCCTGCAATAACACTCGACGAAAATATAGGCGATAAACTCCTGAAATACTGCGTCTATGCTATTTGATGTGCAACCTATTTTTTGTCCGTCTAAGACGAGGTATTCGCCGCCTGTTTCGGTTATTTGGTAGTCGCCCTCAATCCCGAATAGTTCTAAGTAAGGGGCGAGCGTCATTAAGACTTTTTGCCTTTTGGTTATTAGATAGTCTTTGTATTCTGGTTTCATTTTCGGCTCCGCCCTCTCTTTTTAGACTTTCTTTTGTAAGCGATTCGCCTTATAATGCTGGCGGTGCAGGAATACACGACGCCAAGCACAATGCCTAAAAGGCATATACATAAAAGACACATTATGCAAAAACCCAAAACACAGCAGGGCATTCCGTAAAACTCTATCGCCTCGTAGCCGAAAAACCATTCTATAACGTTCATATCCAAGATACCTCCGTTTTACCTGTATAGCCCTTTTGCCATACAAACCACGCATAAGCAACGGCGGAGCCTCCGCCCTCTCTCATACGCTCAAAATCGCCGTTTTTGGCACATAACGCTCGCTTTGAGAATACATATATTACCTTAGGCGGTTGCTTTGCAAACAGTTCCTTATACCTTTTCTCGCTCTCTAAGAAAGTGAGTTTTAAGAACATATAGCATTTACAGCCAGGCTGTAAGAGTTCCAACGCTTTTAACACAAACTCCATAGCATATTTATACGGCGGATTTGTTAAGATGTCGTATGTAAGGTCGATAGTGTCAGGCGGAACGCTCAGAAAATCCAATATTTCGTCGCAATAACCCCTATCCACAATATCCGTAGAGCGAACACGATAACCTTTTTCCTGTAATCGCCTTGCAAGGTGTCCGCCGCCACAAGCAGGCTCCCATATCCTCTCGTTGGGCTTTTCTACCGTCAGTAGTTTGTCTATCGCAATAGGGTCGGTAGCATAGTAATCGTCCTCCTGCCGTTCCTTGTTGGTATGGTTGCTCGCTCCTATAATTTTCCACATAGCCGATTTATTTTCCATTACTCGCCCTCCGCATAGCCCCACGACTGCGGAGCCTTTGTAATAGGAATTTCGCCCTCTATGTCGCAACCTGTAAGGCATTCCGCCCGACTCTCATAATAATGGTCGCAGGAGCGGCATTTACTTGTTACTTTCTCTTTTTCCCATTCAGGGCAAACACGGATAAACTCGCTTAACTCTTTCGGCTTGTCGTAAATTTTAAGGTCGGTAATATGCCAGCCGTAAAAGGTATTAAAGCCGTAGCCTATGTATTTCTTTAACTCTTTGTATGAAACACGAGAGCCCTTTATAATTTCGTCGTCAGGGCTAAAATTGTAATTATCGCCCTCGTTACTCCAAATAAGCGTGCGGTCTGGATAATCCTCGTCGTCGCAGTCCTCCCTGTCTATGAGGTGCACTGTTTCCAAACAATCGTCGTCCACAAATTCGCACTCGTATTCGTCTATCCTATCGCATATAAACTCGCCTATGACTTTGCCGTTAAGGAAATTATCCTTGCTGTAATTTTCGCTACCACACGCCATAAGTTCTACGCTGTCGCCGTATTTGATTTTTCCGTCGGGGGTGCGGTATAATTCGTCGGAATTAAAGCCCAACGCACCAACAAAATATCTACCCTTAACACTCGGTTTCGTGCAGTATAGCAACACCTTGAAAGGAGGCTGTAATTTAGGCTTTGTTTTGCGTAATTCAGTGTTCTTGCCGTTGATTATTTCAAAGCACCACCTGGGCTGTGTGCTAAGTAAAACCGATTTGTTATACATCGCTTGCCTCCTTGTTTTTCTCGTTTCTTATAGAGAAAGAGACACAGTAATATTTTTTCTTTGCTTTCCTAAAAAGTTTTAACGCTTTCCAAAAACTATTTGTATATTCGTGATATTCGAGGTAACCCTTGTAAGGATAACTCCACCCTGTTATTTCGTATTTACCACCCATAACCTACTCCTTAATTTTCACGATTTCATAGAGCGTGTCAACGGCGTTTGTGCCGATTTCCTTTAACTCGAAAATCCTACTCCAAAAATCGTGAGCGACGTTATTATTGTTGATAATATGTAGCCTGATTCCGTAATCGAGGTTTCCCTCAACAAACTTTAATACTGCCTGCCTTGCAAGCCCCTGGCGTCTATATTCAGGCTTTACATAAACGCAGTCTATATAGTCGGTAAAACCTCCGACCATTCCGACAATCTTACCGTCCGCCTTAATAGGCTCAATTCGTTTCATTTCGCCGATAATAAGCGGAACGCACATCTTGTCAAGTTCTTTCCTAAAATCCCTGTAATGCTTAATATATTGCTCTCGCTCCCTCTCTTTGAGAGGGCACCACTCGGGCGTTTCCCCGAGGCTTACCATTACATCTATTGTCTTTCGTTTCATAGCCCTGCACTTGCAGGCTCCGCCGTTATCGTCCGATGTTCTCGGATATTGGCAGTAATTACAATTTTCACAACGCATTAGCCGTCCTCCGTAATATAATCAAAAATGCTTAATTGATTCTTTTTTTGCTCTATGTCCGACCACCTAAACCTTTTATCGTTTTCGGAAATATAGCCGTCGTCCTCGGCTTGAAATCGTGCGTCGTAGTCGTGCACGGTATGTCCGTCGCTCTTAAAGGTTGTCGGACTATCCTTGTCAAGCCTTAAAAGATGTTGCCACAAATTAGGGTAATTTCTTCTTAACAGCCGTAACTGCCCTACGCTTTGGTTATGACAAAACCAACAACCGCCTCTCGTGGCTGTGGTATATGTAGGCGATAGCAGGTCGTTTTCTTCGCACCATTTGCGACAGTCAGCCTCCGTCCACCCGATGTCAACGAGAGGCATTATTATTCCGTTTTTCCTGTGCCTTTCAATCCTTATAGGCTCGTCGGCGGCAATCCCGAAATAATGAACGATATTTATTTTAGCCCCTCGCTCAATGGGGCTGTCTAAAAACCCTGTTGTCTTTTTTGAGTTCCTTGCACCACTCCGTCCGAGGTCGGTATGGGAATCCCCACCGCTCGCTTGACCGCTCCCTGTTTGAGTTTGATACAGTAAGCACCTTTCCTGAGGGGAAAGCCCTTGATTTCTTGTCGCCCTTTGGAGTTCCACCCCTTTGAGATTCTTGCACCAGGTTGCAGTCCGCTTGCCTTTGCTGTTGTAGTTGAGAGGGAATCCATAAATTGCCCCCCCCCCCCCGAGTTGCATTCTTCTTTGTCGGGATATGGTAGAACATCTTTTCGTATGTTTGTTTTTCGCCGTCTCGCATAGCACAAATACGCTCTACCTGTATTCCGTAACGTTGCCTTATTATTTCGTCGGCTTTCGCCTTAAACTCCACCATTGGTGGTAATTCGGCAGGGATTTCGTCATTAAACCACACCTCAGCGTGTATTATCCTGTCTATTGGATAACCAAGCCTTTTGCAAGCCTCAATCGTTGCAAGACTATCCTTGCCATACGATAAAGACAAAACATATTGAGTGTTTGGCTGTCGTTCCATAAACGCCTCCTAAAACGGCAAAGGCTCGTCCGTTTCTACTAATCCGTTGTTATTGCTTGCTCTGGGCGGCATATCGTCCGAATCCGCTTGTCTTTCAGCAGACGAGATAAATTCCACCTCTTGTGCCTGCACCTCAATTACGGTGCGTTTTACGCCGTCGTTACCCTCAAAAGAGCGTTGCTGTAATTCGCCACATACGGCAATTTTCTTGCCTTTCTTCAAGTATCTGGCACAAGTCTCAGCCTGTCCGCCCCACGTTACGATTGTGAAAAAGTCCGTTATCTTTTCGCCCCCCTGCGTGTAATTCCTGTTTACCGCAATATTAAACTTACACACGGATTTTCCGCTCGTCGTTTGCATAAGTTCGAGGTCTTTTGTTACATTACCGATTAAAAATACCTTGTTCATATTTAACCTACTCCTTTTTTATATCGGCAGGCTCCACGCCGCCTGTCTTAATTGAAATGCGTTGCCACATTCGATTATATCGGGGTAATTATCCTTAGCAACCTGCATAGCATACTTGTCTATTTCATAGGCGAAATACTTAACGTTGTTAAAGCCCATTTTGTCAAGACAATACCTGCCTGTGCCTATTCCGTCATACATAGACAAAACGACGATTTGCTCGTGTTTCGGTATGTTTTTTAATGCGTTCCAAAGTATATGTATAATTACCTCAGCCGTCCAACCATTACCAAGAGCCTTATACGCCTGCGTGTCCGATACCGCTTTGCAGTAGTCGTCGGGCATTGTTTGCAAACGACAACACTCTTTTACTGTAAGTTTGCGGATAATGTAATATCCGTCTTTTAGCCTTATCGGATAATGCCCCCCCCGAATCGTTATATAGCCATTTACAACTTTATAAACGGTATATATTTTTCCGTCGGTGCCCGATACTGCTTTCGTAGGCTCGCCCTGGTCGTTCCATTCTATCGGCGTTGCGTAGCCGATTTCTTCTATAACGCCTGTCGTGCCTAACTGTCCGTTAGTTTTTATATCTTCTAAAAGGTCTCTTTGTGAGGCTGTTGCATAGCCTGCACGCAAACACCTTGCTTTGTCCGTTTGCCGTGTTCCGCAGGGCGTAACAGGCACAGCGTAAAGTCCTGTTTTGGCTCCTGCTCCGCCACCTCCCGAGGAAAGCGTTACGCTCTTGCCGTCTATGGCGTAAATTCGCCCAGATTGACTGTCCGAGAGTTCGCCGTTCGGTTTAGGTGTTGCTCCTGCCCTTACAGGCTCTAAAATATGGTGGTTATCTACATATTTTCCTGTCGCTGTTAGTGTAGGAGCCTTTTCGTATTTCGCTCCACCTTTGTTAAAGCCGTGAGGATTAGAAAACATTACAGGCTCGGCTATCATTGAGCGTTGGTGTCTTTCGAGGCTATTCCATAAGCAAGCACCGCCGTAATTGCCTGTTACACAGTGCGATTTATCCTGATACGGAACACCTCCCTCCAAGATGTCTCTTAGGAGTATGCCTCTATCCTTTGGCTGTTCTACCTCGCCACAGTTATGCACATAGAAACGCTCCCGATGTTGAGCCGATACAAGTGCGGAATCTATCTCGATGTAACGATTTCCGCTATCCTGCATAAGCAGGGTGCCGTCATACACCTGTAATTCCTCTCGTATTTGCTGTTTAATCGCCCCTGAGGCGGATTTATTGTTTTCGTAGAGGAATAAGTCGGGGCTAAACTTTTCTTTTGCTAAAAGGTAGTTTTTGAACAGTTCCCAGCCCTCGCCCTCCGCTTTCGTCTCTCGGTTGTTCTTTTGGGCTATACTCCAATAAGTGCAAGGGCTACCACCAATAAGCAGTCTAACCATTTTTGCAAACCTCCCAAGGTAATACATCTTGCCTGAAATCTTCGCCCATAATTTCCCTGAGGCTTTCTTTCATAAAGATTTTTACCTCATACCAACCATTTTTTTGCATTGTGGGGCTCTTTCTAAAATCTTCATTAAAAAGTTCGGCGGATTTAACGATATTGTCTATCCACTGTTTCTGCGGAATGACCTTGTTTTTTCGGTTTCCTGTTTCCGCACCGATTATTATTACCTCAGGCACATAAGGGAGCCTGAATAAATCGCTCGTCGGGTTTATCCAAGCGTAACGTTTACCCTGGTCCTCTACTCTTATCAATTCGCCGAAATCGTCCATAATAGGCTCGATTGATATAAACCTATGAGCATATCTCGGTAAAGACAAAAGCCTTACTAAGTCTTTTCTTGTATTAGCACTTACTCCAACCCAAATATTGCCGTTGTTAGCGTCCTCAACGATACGCTTGCACTTTTCAATAAACAAGTCGGGGCGTTTTGTTAAAAACAAATAATTGTGTTGAGGATTGCTCTTTATTGAATACGCAACCCTGTGTATTTGTGCAAGAGACCACAATCCGACATCGCTCATACTATCCATAAAAATTGATTTAGGCGTTTTGCTGTCGAGTTGTTTCAATCTCTCAGGGAAAAACTGAGGCTCTTTCCAATTCGGTATAAAACCAAACCTTTTGTTAATCTTCTCTGCGTAGCAATACGCACAGCCATTTTTACACCCGATTACAGGGTTTACAGTGCAATCGCACCAATCAATTTTTGTTTTCTTCATTTCGACGCACCACCTGCATATTGTAGCCACTCTTAATAAATTTTAGGGTAAGAGTCCTGTTTATGCCATTACCGAGTTTACAATAAATATCCTCGATTTCCTCAGTTGTAAAGTTTGTGCCGAGAAATTCGTTAAGCCCTCTCAGGTGGAAATCGTATATTTCCTGATTCTTGCTATGAGAGCGGAAATACTCGCCCTTAAATGCAGGTCGGGAAAAATATTCGATTACCTTTGCCTTTAACGTCAATTCGTCTGGCACGTTATCAAGCCTAATATAGGAGTTTATACGAATATCGGCAATAAACTCGAAACAGTGATTTATAAATGAACCAGGGAAAGCGTCCATAAGCCTTTTGACCGCCTGATTATTTATTACTTTTATTTGTTCCATATTTCGCTCCCATTTCCATAAGGCGGTAAACCGTCTCGTAGTTGATTTTTGCTTTCATTTCCTCTATTGTGGAAAGAGTCATAGCACATATTTCCTGCTCGGATTTTCCGAGTAATAGCCCTTTTGGTAAGACTGTCATATTTCTTACACCGAGGAATAGCAGGGCTTTTGTTTCTTTGAGTTCCTTTTCAAGTTCTTGCTTTGTTGGCATAGCCTGTCCTCCTTATAACGTGTCGAGCCTTTCGCTATTGAACAGGGCCGCAATCATATACTGCAATTTGTTTTTAACCTTGCCCTGTTGGTATCTACGCTCGACATCTCGTATAGCCTTGTCAAGATTCGTAATATCGTCCTTAATGAGAAATTGTATTTTATACAAGTAGTAGTAGGTAGGCACCTTTTGTCCGTTGATGTAAAGGTAATCCTTGTTTCTAACCTCTTGCACTATCGTTGCAAACAACGACCTGTAATCGTAAACGGTATGGTCGAATAAATCGTCTAATTTCGTCTTTTCGAGCCACTCGTTAAAACGCTTTTCCATATTGTCGGCGTAAAACTCTCTATGTTTCCTCATTTCAGCAGGCGTTAATTTGCCGTAATCTTCCTCGCTTATAACAAGTTCGGGGATTTCGCTATCGTCTGGGCGTTCCCACCTTTGCTCCGCCGCCTGCCTGCGTATTTGGGAAATTTCCTCACGCTTTTGCAAGTTCTCTAATACTCGGGTAGAGCAAATCCTGCCTTTTTTGATTTGAAACATTCCGTAGTTGTATAAAACCGCTTTCGCCATATCGGGCTCCACTCTTAAATCGTAGGCAATAGACTCGACATCGCTCTCTTTGATATATCCGCCGTTTTCGTGCAGAATTTCAACGATACACCAATAAAAGCCATATCCTGCGAGCCCCCAATCCTTGCGGACATCACGCAAATGCTCTCTTGCGTGGTAATCGTGGGAAAAATAATCTTTTCTCGCCATAAGTAAAACCCTCCGTTAAGCCACAAACTCGTCAATTTCTATAACCAATTTAGGCTCTTTACTGTAATACTTGCAGGCTACAACCTCTATAACCTGCGTGTCGTCTCGGTATGCTATCTTATTTAGAGCGTCGCACACCACTTTAACGACGTTATCAATATCGGGCTTAGTCAAAGGACGGATTTTACCGCTTTCCGCCTCTATCGTCTTTTTTTTGCTAAACGATTTCGGTATTGAATAAAAAGCGGTTATTTTAATCCTTACAGGAATTTCCCAAAACGGCGACTTTTTACCGTTTAAGGCTTGTATGTATGTGAGGTTGATTAAGTCCTCGTAACTTGCCGTTTTTTCAGGTGTATAAGCCCGAGCAAAACCGCCTCGCATACATACCTTAGCCCTTTGTTTGCCCTGAGGTTGTCCGTAAACCTCAATTTGCATTAGTTGCCTGCCTTTATTTCGCCTGTCTCGGTATCGACCTGACTATCGCCAAAAAATGCGTTTTCGTCAAAGCCTTGCTCTACCTTTTCCGTCGTATCGGAAACGACAGCAGAAATCGGGGCTACTGTGCTTTCGGTATAATCGTCATTATCACGCATAGCGTTTGTATCGCCGTCATAAGCCGACTGCATATCAATCGACATAATACCCCACTTGGATATGAGTTGACGGAGCATTGTTTTGAATGCCATAGCGTCAAAATCTTTATACCAGAAAGACGAATATTTCCACATATCTTTTTCGGGCACCTTGCCTGCCTCAAAGTCTGCATACGAAACTTTGTCGTATTTAGGCTCCCTGCCCTTAGTTGCGGAAATGCTAAACGCCTTACTGTATTTATCGGCGTGTAAAAGCATTTTCTTTTTGCTCCAATAGAGCGTCTTTTGGAATCCGTTTACAAGTTCAAAGAAAGCGTAATAGCCTACCGTAGGGGCTTTTTCTCTTTCTTCGTCGTCCTGAATAAGACTTACATATAATTCCTCGGTAAGAGGGTCGTATTTTACAAATTCGCCCTCTTTAATGGCGATAACGTTAATCTTCTTGTAGTGTCCTGAGCGGACTGCTAACTGAATATAACCCTTATAGCCAAGCACGAATGTTGCCACTGTGCGATTGTTCTTTTTATCTTCAAACGGCACCATATAAGCCAAGCCAAGCGAGGGCGAAAGGCTCAAATTGAGAGCGTTTGCCAAGAGGGCGGACGATACAATCGTGCTGTATTCGCAAGCCTGCAAAGCAGGGTTTGTAGCCGTTGCCGAAATAATGGACGAAATGAATTTTTGTGCCTCTTTTTCAGAGCCTATCATTCCGTTAATCCACTTTTTGATTTTTTCCTGACCTAAATATTGACCTACCGTAGCAGGTGCCGTGTTTTGTTCCTTTCTAACTAACGAATTGTTGACAGCCATTTTACTATCCTCCTTTATGCTCTCTCAATTTTTAATCCGTTTTCGCTCATATACGCCTTTAATGCGTTGAGTTGTTCCGCTGTGCCTGTTACCTTAAACGCAATCGTGAAAAGTTTTGCAGGCTCCTCTACTTGTGCCACTGTCTCGGGCTGTTTTTCGGGCGTAGGCTCAGCGTTTTTCTTTTCGGCGGCAATTCGTTCAGCCTCAGCCTTTGCCTGCTCAATACGCTGTTTTTCAGCCTTTCTACGCTCGTATGCGGTAATCGTGTCCGTAAGGCTCAATCCCTCAAAATACATCGCTTTGAGTTCGGTTGTATCACTACCCAGAGCCTCAATGGTTACGAGTTCCGCTTTGATTTTTTCAATAATGGCGTCGATGTCCTTTTTGACAGCAGGCATTTTCTTGCTTGCGTTCAGCCACTCGTCTTTATGGATTTTCTCGTAGCGGATAAATCCTGCAAGTTCGGCAGGCAATACGCTTGCGAAATACTCCTTACATTCGACGAGTTTTTCCGCCTTTTGCTTTTCGGTATAGGTTTTAACCTGTCCGTCGATTTCAAGCATAACGACCTTTACTGTTTCGATAACCTCGTTTACCTCCGCCGTGAATTTATCCAACGGAGCGGTGTAAACTTTCTTGATTCTCAATCTTTCGGAATTGAGAGCGTCCATAAATTTGTTTAACGTCGCCCTATCTGCTTTGGCGGCGGAAATAGATGTTTCGTCGTAAATCCTACCCTGATAGGTTGCGAGCCTGTCCTTAACCTCTGCCAAGAGTTCGGCGTTGTTAAACGCAATCATAGCAGGGATAAGTTCCTCAATAGGTGTGTTAAGCCTTAAAGTTAATTCTTGTGCCATTTTGTATATCCTCCGATTTTTAATATTTGTTGGTTTTAGAATTGAGGCAATAGTCTCGGTGGACACTCGCCTCGTTTTACATAGCCCCAAAATTCGTGCTCAGCCTCGTCAAGATATTTCATATCCGACAGCACGCCCTGGTCCTGTGTAATCTTGATGTGCCTGCATTTAGTAACGATTTCGCCGTCCTCGTCTATCCACCTAAACTCTGGGCGTATTACAACAAATTTTCGCTCCGTTACCAGCATTTGGTGCAAAACCTGTATGTAATACTTTTGGGGAATTTGACCTCGCCACTCCTCCCAAGCAAGATTTGATGTTACAAGCACTGTCTTACCCTCGTATATACCGAGTATCTTTGTTTGTATTTCCTCCAATTCGCCGTCCAGCGAGGCAAATTGAAAGCCGTTTTTAAGATAAACTACTGATTTATCTACTTTCGTCTTGTATCTATCCGCATATTGCAAAGCAAATAACCTGACATTATATTCCTCAGCCTCGGAGCCGTATTTAACCACCTCACTGTCCGACAGGTCTCTCGGCTCTCTTAAACCGACTTTTTCCTCCCACAGTTCGATGTTTGTTACCCAATTCGACATACCGAGAACAGCCGAGGCGTCGCTCGCACCGATTCCGTTTTTACGGAAAGCAAGCCACTCGGGCGTATTGTGCTGTAATTTAATTACCTCAAACACTTACGCACCCTCTCGCACACATTTCGTGGTATTGACGCCAGATTTCCGAAATAACAGTCTCTCTAACGTCGTCGCTTAAAGCCTCGATTTCGTGCACAGCCTCTATAAATGTCATTTTTGTAAGCATATTAGATACAAGGCTTTTTACCTTTACATTTGACATAATTGCACCTCCTAAATACCTGCGACTTTTGAAAAGTCAATGTATTTTTGCTGTTGCTCGTTGCGGATTTTAGTAGTTCGCTTGTCCGCAAGTTCGGGGTTTTCCTCTAAAATCTTACGACGACAGCGTGTAATGCTACCGTTCTCTATCTGCCTTAATTTGCCCGATAAAGCCAGGTTGGCATACGATTCGCTCGTGTCTATACCAAGTCTTTTGCAAACGCCCATAATAAGAGCCGTATCGCTACGGATAGCCTCCTCGTTTTCCATAAGTTCGGCATAAACTATTTTTTTTGAGTTCCTGCAATTTCTTCATAACCTATCCTCCTTACTGCTCGCTTTCTTCTTTTGCGATAAATTCGTTAATAGCCATACGCACGATGTCGCTTAGGGTTAATTCCTTTTTATCGGCAATTTCCATAAGTCTTTCGTGCTTATCGGTAGTAATGTAAACTCCGAGACAAATTTTGTCTTTGATAGGCTTTCTACCGCTCGGTCTTTGCTTTTTCATACGAAATCCTCCTTTTTGATAAATAAAAAATGGGCTTACCAGTTAAGGTAAACCCAAGGGGATTATAAGCAAATTAAAAATGGATTTGCCCTAACTGACAAACCCATTGTATAACATCAAAACTGCCAACTTTTTTTAGATTTTTATAATTTATTATAAACAAACGGAATTTTTTCGGCAAAAAGCACAATAATCATCCACCCGAATATCGGGTGGTTTTTATTTTTCGGGCATAGCCCTTGTTCACTGGCGTAGCACAAATGTGCTCTTTGGTTGACCTGCCAGTCATGCACGTATTACTTGCTACCCGTCAACGGGTCACGCGGATCAAAGAGGCTTAATTGGTCTGCCTCTTTGTCCGCTTGTAATTGATTTGCAACATATTCTTGTATCGCTTTGGTGTTTTTACCTACCGTATCGACATAATATCCCTTACACCAAAATTCGCGATTTCGGTATGCAAACTTCATGTTTCCAAACTTTTGAAATATTATCGTTGCGCTCTTGCCTTTCAGATATCCCATGAATACCGAAATGCTTATTTTAGGGGGAATCGATACAAGAATATGTACATGGTCGGGGCATACTTCCCCTTCTATTATTTCTACACCTTTCCATTCACATAGTTTTCTGAGTATTTCTCGAACTTCGAATCTATGTTCTTCGTAAAAAACTTTTCTACGATATTTGGGAGCAAAAACAATATGATACTTGCAATTCCATTTCGTATGTGCTAAACTATTTGTGGTATTAGATGAGTCTGTCATTTTAATATCCTCCGATTGTGTATTTGATTTCTGACTGGCGGGTCATACTTTCATTATACACAATCGGAGTTTTTATTTCAAGACTCATCGGTAAACCTCTACCGAACCACGCGACTATCGCGTGGTTTTTCTTTATATCAAGAAAAAGGCTCGCCGTTTGGCGAGCCTTTTTGTTATCGAATACTGTTTCCCATTTCGTAGGCAATGGTGATAAGTTCGGGGCGTTTGTCCAAATCCCCTTTTCCGTACAAAC
>JAZSKW010000023.1:0-183797 GCA_045535015.1 Christensenellaceae bacterium | reverse complement strand
CTTGGCCTCCGACTTAATCATCATCAACAACAACCCCGAGACGGTCTCCACCGACTACACCACGGCGGATAAGCTCTACTTTGAACCGCTTACCGCAGAGGACGTAATGAACATCATTGCTTTGGAAGAGCCTGAAGGCGTGATCGCGTCCCTTGGCGGTCAGACCGCCATCAACTTGGCAGAACCTTTGATGCGTCGGGGCGTGAAGATCATTGGAACCGACTGCGACGCCATTGAACGTGCTGAAAACCGGGATAGCTTTGAAAAAGTTCTTCATTCCCTTGGCATTCCTCAGCCTCAGGGCAGAGCGGTTACCAAAATTGAAGACGGTGTTGAAGCCGCAAACAAAATTGGCTACCCCGTTCTTGTTCGTCCCTCTTTCGTTCTTGGTGGTAGGGCAATGCAAATCGTTTCTAACGAAGCGCAGCTCCGTCATTACCTTAAAACCGCGGTTGAAATTGACGAAGACAAGCCTGTTCTTGTAGATAAGTATATCAGCGGTAAAGAGGTTGAAGTTGACGCAATCTGCGACGGAACGGACGTTTTCGTTCCCGGTATTATGGAACTCGTTGAAAGAACGGGTATTCACTCGGGCGACTCAATCAGTGTATATCCCACGTTTAGCGTTTCACAAAAGGTTAAGGACACCATTTTAGAATACTCTAAAAAACTTGGTCTTGGCATTGGCATAATAGGTCTTTACAACATCCAGTTTATCGTTGATAAGGATGAAAAGGTTTATATAATCGAGGTTAACCCCCGCTCGTCAAGAACGGTGCCCTTCCTTTCAAAATCAACCGGATATTCACTCGCAGATATTGCCACCAACGTTATTATGGGCAAATCTCTCAAAGAGCAGGGCATAACCGAACTTTATCCCGAAGAGAAAAAGAGATTTTACGTTAAAGTTCCCGTATTCTCCTTTAACAAAATTAAGGGGCTTGACGCATATTTGTCCCCTGAAATGAAGTCCACGGGCGAAGCAATCGGTTATGACGACAAGTTAAACCGCGCACTATATAAGGCATTGCAAGCATCCGGTATTCATTTGCAAAATTACGGCACAGTATTTGTATCGGTTGCCGATAAGGATAAGGAAGAACTTCTTCCCTTAATTCGTCGTTTCTATAACCTTGGCTTTAACATTGAAGCAACCGTTGGCACGGCTCAAATGCTTAAAGCAAACGGTATTAGAACGCACGTTATGGGCAAGATTAACGAGGGCAGCTCGGAGATTGAAGAAGCTATTCGCCACGGTCATATAGCATACATCATCAACACAAGTGCGGTTGGTGCTGTGCAAGAACTTTCCGACGGCTTGCAAATCCGCAAGTTTGCAACTGAAAGCAACACCACCCTATTTACCTCGCTTGACACCGTTAAAGTTTTGCTTGACGTGTTAGAGGAAACCACTCTTACCATATCCACCATAGATGCGTAAAGGGCATTAAAATGAAACAAAGTTATTTTGAAATTATCGAAAACGTTGCCTTAACTGACAACGTAATGAAAATGCGTTTAAAGGGCGATACCTCTCATATAACAAAGGCAGGTCAGTTTGTAAACATCAAACTTGACGGTTTGTTTTTGCGTCGCCCCATTTCCGTATGCGACGTTGAAGGCGACGTATTAACAATCATTTATAAAATCGTAGGCAAGGGGACGGATATGCTTTCCCGTATGCAGTCGGGCAAACTCGATATCCTCTCGGGCCTTGGTAATGGCTACGAACTTTCGCTTGCGGGTGAAAAGCCTGTTTTAATCGGCGGCGGCGTAGGCGTTCCACCAATGTATTTATTGGCAAAGCGACTAATTAACGAGGGCAAAAAGCCCACAGTCATTCTTGGCTTTAACAATAAAGACGAAATTTTTTACGAACAGCAATTTAAAGACCTCGGCTTAAAGGTCATTGTCACCACGGTAGACGGCTCTGTTGGTGTAAAAGGCTTTGTTACCGATGCACTTAAAGATATTGACTACACCTATTTTTACACGTGTGGACCAGAGCCTATGCTTAAAGCAATATATAAGGCAAGCAATACGTCCGGTCAAATGAGTTTTGAGGAGCGTATGGGCTGCGGCTTTGGTGCTTGTATGGGTTGTTCTTGTAAAACACTTACGGGTAACAAACGTATTTGCAAAGAGGGTCCCGTTATGCAAAAGGAGGAAATCTTATGGTAGACACTAAGGTTAATCTTTTAGGCATTACACTTGATAATCCAATTATCCCCGCAAGTGGCACCTTTGGTTTTGGATATGAGTTTGCCGAGTTATATGATATAAATTGTCTTGGCACCTTTTCCTTTAAGGGCACAACCTTAAACGCGCGTTTTGGTAATCCCACACCCAGAATTGCAGAGTGCTATGCAGGGCTTATTAACTCAGTCGGCTTACAAAACCCGGGTGTTGATAAGGTAATTGCAGAAGAATTACCAAAACTTAAAAAGGTTTTTAACAAAAAGGTTATGGCAAACGTCAGTGGCTTTTCTGTTGAAGAATATGCAGAGGTTTGCGCAAAACTAGATAGCTGTGATGAAATCGGTTGGTTTGAAGTTAACGTAAGTTGTCCAAACGTTCACGGCGGCGGACTGTCTTTTGGTACATCAACGCAAGCAGTTGCAGAAGTTACAAAAAGGGTAAAGGCTGTTACTACAAAGCCTATCATCTTAAAACTTTCACCAAACGTTACTGATATTGTCTCAATAGCAAAAGCGTGTGAGGATGCAGGTGCTGACGGTGTAAGTTTAATAAACACACTTATGGGTATGCGTATAGACCTTAAAACACAAAAACCGGTAGTTGCAAATACAATGGGTGGCTTTTCGGGCTCTGCTATTTTCCCTGTGGCTGTCCGTATGGTATACCAAGTTGCAAAGGCGGTTAAAATTCCCATTATTGGTATGGGCGGTGTTTCTAGTGCGGAAGACGTTATCGAAATGATGCTTGCAGGCGCAACCGCAGTAGGCGTAGGTGCTGCAAACCTTGTTAACCCTTACGCTTCACGCGATATTGTTTTAGACCTACCAAAAGCTATGGAAAAATACAAAATAAACTCTTTACAAGAAATCATAGGAGGATGTAAATAATGGCAAAAGACGTTATTATTGCTTGCGATTTTGACAGCAAAGAAAAGGTATTAAACTTTTTAGACCTTTTCAAAGGCAAAAAGCCTTTCGTAAAAATAGGTATGGAGCTTTACTATGCTGAGGGTCCTGAAATTGTTAAGGAAATCAAGGCACGCGGACATAAAATCTTTTTAGATTTAAAACTTCACGATATTCCCAACACAGTTAAAAAGTCAATGGCAGTTTTGTCAAGGCTTGACGTAGATATGTGTAATTTACACGCAGCAGGCGCAACCGCTATGATGAAAGGCGCATTAGAGGGCTTGACAAGAGCTGACGGAACTCGCCCAATTTTAATAGCAGTTACACAGCTTACCTCAACCGACCAAGAAACAATGGAAAGAGATTTGCTCATAAAAGAGCCTATCGATAAGGTTGTAATGCACTATGCAAAGGTATCGGCTGATGCCGGGCTTGACGGCGTTGTTTGCTCTCCATTAGAAGCTCAAAAAGTGCACGACACTTGCGGCGAAAACTTCCTCACGATTACCCCCGGCATTAGATTTGCTGATGGCGAGGTAGGCGACCAAAAGCGCATTATGACTCCGGCAGAAGCTCGCAAAATCGGCTCTGACTACATAGTAGTTGGTCGCCCCATTACAGCAAGTGCTGACCCCGTTGCTGCATACGAGCGTTGCGTAAAAGAATTTTTAGGATAATCTTAAAACAAAAATATAAAATAAAGTTTAACAATAATATTCTTAGGATAATATAAGGAGAAATACTTATGGAAAACTTAAAAAAATTAATTGCAAAAGATTTGCTTTCAATTAAGGCGGTGTTTTTCCGTCCGGAAGAGCCTTTTACTTGGGCAAGCGGCATTAAAAGCCCCGTTTATACCGACAATCGTTTAACTCTCACTGCACCTAAGGTTCGTGACGACGTTGAAAACGGACTTGCAACCCTTATCAAAAATTATTTCCCTGATGTAGAAGTGCTTATGGGCACCTCTACTGCCGGCATAGCACACGCAGCTATTACCGCACATATTATGAATCTCCCTATGGGTTACGTTCGCTCTGGTGCAAAAGACCACGGCAGACAAAATCAAATTGAGGGCAAGTTAGAAAAAGGTCAAAAGGTTGTTGTAGTTGAAGACCTTATTTCCACCGGTGGCAGCGTAATAGAAGTTGTCAACGTATTGCGTGAAGCTGGCGCAGAGGTTTTAGGTGTTGTTAGCATCTTTACCTACGGTATGAAAAAGGGTCTTGACCGCCTTGCCGAAGCAAAGGTAATCAACTACTCACTCACCGATTTTGACGTAATTTCAAAGACGGCTGCTGAGGAGGGTTATATCAAAGAAGAAGACGTTGCACGTTTAATAGCGTTCCGTAACAACCCCTCTGACGAAAGCTGGATAAAGTAAGGTGAGCAATATGCGCAGGAGTGTAATTGATATTTTAGATTTAACGGTAAACGAGCTTTACGAGCTTATTAACGTTGCCGTTGATATTTCAAAAAATCCCAAAAAATATGCTAAAAAATGTAAAGGCAAAAAGATTGCAACCCTCTTCTTTGAGCCGTCTACCAGAACGCGCCTTTCCTTTGAAGCAGCAATGTTAGAGCTTGGCGGCTCGGTTATCGGCTTTTCCGATGCAAAAAACTCATCTGTCAGCAAGGGTGAAAGCATAGCCGATACAGCAAAAGTAATAAGCTGCTATGCTGATATTATTGCAATGCGTCATCCATTAGAGGGCGCACCCATAGTTGCAGCTCGCAATGCTACAATTCCTGTAATCAATGCAGGCGATGGCGGTCATTGCCACCCCACGCAAACACTTGCCGACCTTTTGACAATCTGGCGCGAAAAGGGCGGTTTTGACAATCTTACCGTTGGTTTTTGCGGCGACCTAAAATACGGCAGAACCGTTCACTCCCTCATTGCAGCATTGTCAAGATATACAGGTATAAAAATTGTTTTAATTTCTCCCGAAGAGTTAAAACTTCCCTTCTACGTTAAAAAAGATATGGACGAAAAGGGCATACCTTATACCGAAACGGACGATTTAGAAAAGGTTCTCGGCACGTTAGACGTGCTTTATATGACCAGAGTTCAGCAAGAACGTTTTGATGACGTTGAAGAGTATGAGCGTCTTAAAGATTGCTACATTTTGACGGAAGAAAAAATGAAGCTTGCAAAGCCCGATATGGCTGTTTTGCACCCACTGCCAAGAGTTAACGAAATTAGCGTAGCAATAGATAAAGACCCAAGAGCTTGTTATTTTAAGCAAGTTTTAAACGGCAAATTTATGCGTATGGCATTAATACTTAAACTTCTCGGCGACAAAACACCGGTAGAGGAAATTGAGTATATAAACCGTTGCGAAGTAGTAGATAGCAGCAGAATGACTTGCTGTAACCCTAAATGTATCACCAAGGTTGAGCAAGAACTTCAACAGTCTTTTAAGATTGTCGATAAGGAACATAACGTTCACCGCTGCGTCTATTGCGAAACAAAATTTAAGCAAAATAATTAAAACAAATATATAAATTAAAAACAAAGCAATTTAACGAAAATGCACCTTAAAACTAACTACTTTATAAGGTGCATTTTTAATTTTTATACTTATTTTTTGTATAATGTGTGGTCTATTTTTTGTCAACTTAAACTTTATTTTGCAAAGTTTTTAGTATTGCGTATATAGGCTTTTTCTTTTTTAATTTTTTCATTTACAGTTAGCCTTGCGGTATGAAAGCGTTTATAAACAATCGCTAGACACAAATTTAGTATGGCAAGTAATAATATCCAATAAAAAGAGCCCATAAAGTATGGCGCAACGTTGCCAAACCCAAAAAAACCTACTTGCGAGCGATAGTTAAAAAAGAAATAGGGGAAGGGCTCGCCTCTGCCAAAATCAACGTTTAAGTAAAATAAAATGCTTACAAAAATGGTATAAAGGGCTGGCGGAATTATAGAGAAAAACACGTGTCGCCTTTTTAAAACAAGCGGATAGTCGTCAATAAAAAAGTCAGCAATTGCAAGAAAAGGCACTACAACGTGAGTAAGTATACTAGATAGCGACCAAACGTGATAACTTTCGTCTGCAAACGGTGCAAGAAAAAACCAAAAAACACAAGCAGTTACCGTTATTGAAACTGTAAAAATATATTTTAAAAGATAAATAAAGTTAACAATTTTAGGTCTGCACCTTAACAGTTTTGTAAATAAAACACCTAAAAATGTAATGCCAATCCATAAATTCGACTGTGTTGTAAAATACAAAAGCCGCCTTGCCCAGTGGGAATATCCGTGCTTGTTTGCAAAAAAGGAAGCAATAAAAATTCCCGCAAAAGAAGATATAATAGTCAATAATTTAATAATGGAAGAAACTGTTTTTTTCATACATATGCACACTTAAAATTTAATCTATAATATTGTTCCCTATTTTATGGTTAATATTACACCTTAAAGTGCTTTTTCCCACTTGAAAAAGAGTTTAATGTTATGTTAAAATATAAGATATGAAAATACTATCCCCGGCGGGCAATAAAGAAAGCTTTTATGCAGCAATAGCAAACGGCGCAGATGAGGTTTACCTCGGCATAAGCCAATTTAACGCACGCAACAATATAATCGGCTTTTCTGCCGATGATTTATGCGAACTTGTTGATTACGCGCACCTAGCGCGCGTAAAGGTTTTGCTTGCGGTTAATATTTTGTTTAAAGATGCTGAAATTATTGACGCAGTTAATTTAGTTGTAAATGCTTACAATTTAGGGGTAGATGCTTTTATTGTGCAAGACTTAGGACTTGCCGAGCTAATTCATAAGCAATATCCGCAGATAGAACTGCACGCAAGCACACAAATGGGTATCCATAATTTAGAGGGTGTGCAAGCAATAGAAAAATACGGCTTTAAGAGGGTTGTGTTATCACGTGAAACTCCACTTGCCGAAATAAAGCGAATAAAAAAAGCAAGTAATATTGAGATTGAATATTTTTGCCACGGTGCGCTTTGCGTAAGCTTTTCGGGCAACTGTTATCTTAGTTCCTATCTAAACGACGCAAGTGGAAATCGCGGAAAATGCAAACAGCTTTGCCGTTTGCCTTACACCTTTGAGGAAAGGGGTAGGGAAGTAAAAAAAGGATACCTTCTAAGCGCAAAAGATTTTGATATGACCGCTCGGCTAAAAAATTTAGAGGAGGCTGGGGTAGACGTTATAAAAATCGAGGGCAGAGCAAGGCGACCATATTACGTTGCAACGGCAACGCGCGCCTATTACCGCGCATTAAGGGGGTTAAAGTTTGATAAAGACGAGCTTAAACTTGCCTTCAACCGCGGTTATACCGAGGGTTATTTTAACGGAAACGGAAATATTATATCGGGTGTTCAATCACACGTTGGTATTCCCATTGGCACGGTCAGCATGGTAAAGAGCGGCAAGCGATTTAACGAGGTTTATTTTTCTTCTACACGTCAACTTTTTCCTAAGTCTACATTTAAGGTCTTTAAAAATGGTGTTGAAAAAACGACGTTGACGGCTTTTGACCTGCAAAAAATTGATTTAAAAAGGTATCGTATTACAACCACACAAAAGTTGTCAGTCGGCGATGAACTTAGACTTATAACGGATGCAAATTTAGAAGAACAAATAATCTATTTGCCGCCAAAATGCACAGTTAAGCTATCAGTCTGTGCACAGCATAATCAGCCTATAAAAGCAGTTGCCGAGATAGACGGCGGCACAGCCATTACTGTTGAGGGCGAAGTGTTGCAAACGGCAAAAACCCAACCTCTTACAAGGGAGCAGGTCAGCGATAATTTCTTAAAAACCGATAACTTTTTCTTTGAGATAACTTTTGATAAGTTTGATAAGGTTTTTATACCTAAAAAGGCGTTAAATAGTTTTAGACGTTCCGTTATAGAGGCCTGCGTAAAAACAATAGTTGCCCCGTATAAGAGGAATTTGCAAAACATAGCCAAGTTTCCACGCGTAGAATTTGAGCAATTTACTGATTTTGAAATTATCGAGCATTTGACCGCTGTGCCTAATGCAAAAAATATTATATATTCCCCGCAAGAATATACGGTTGATGACGTAAAAGCCTTTCAATTAAAGTGCCAAAAGATAGGTAAAACTCCTATTCTTGACACACCCAATTTTGCATTACAAAAGGACGTGCAACTGCTTAAAGAGATAATTGATAAGACGGGTATAACGATAGTTGCAAACAACTATTATGCCTTAACGCTTGCAAAAGAGTGCAGCATCCCTGTAATTATAGGCGGTGGGCTTAACGTTTATAATAGATATATCGCAAATGCCATAAACGCTCCATTTATCGCAGCTGAGGGAGAGTGGGATAACGTAGTTAAATTCCCGTATATGACCTTGCGTCATTGTCCCCTTAAATCACATTTAAATGCCGATTGTAACTCTTGCCCTTATCACAATGATTTTACTTATAAAATGGATAGCGGAAAAAGGTTAAAATTAAAACGCAAAAAAATGTCCACCTGCACTTTTTATTTAAGTGATTAATTATATTTTGCCTATTCAGGAGGAAATATGTTTCATATTTTGGTCGTAGATGACGATAAAAACATACGCTTCGTTATGCAAGAACTGCTTGAAGCAAATCAATACACCGTCTTTACCGCAAAAAACGGTGAAGAAGCCTTTGGCGTGCTGGAAAACGAGCATATTGATTTAGCAATAGTTGATATTATGATGCCCAAATTAAACGGCTACGAATTCACCAAAGAGCTTAGGCAGTTCAATGAAGATTTACCCGTCCTTATGGTGTCCGCTAAGCAACTGCCTGATGATAGAAAAAAGGGGTTTATGGCAGGTATTGACGATTTTATGAGTAAGCCAATCGACCCAGACGAGCTGCTTTTGCATATTAAGGCACTATTGAGAAGATATAAAATCGTAAGTGAGCGCAAAATAGTCATAGGCGAGGTGGTTTTAGACTACGATGCATATACCGTTAGTAGACAGGGAGAGGTAATCGAGCTTCCCCAAAAGGAATTTTTACTGTTGTATAAGCTTTTATCGTCCCCAAATAAAATTTTTACACGAATTCAGCTTATGGACGAAATATGGGGTATGGATTGCGAAACGGATAGCGAAACGGTTACCGTGCATATCGGTAGGCTTAGAAAACGTTTTGCCGAGTGGGGCGAGTTTGAAATAGAGTGTATCCGTGGGCTTGGATACAAGGCGGTAAAAAAAGTATGAAAAAGAATAAAAAGGAAAAAAGCGCAGCCGAAAAAAAGCGTATTATAGACTTTATTCCAGCAAAAAACCAAATGACGCTTGCATTTATCGGTGCTGTGGCAATAATTTTGCTAATTGCAGTCGCGCTTGTTGTTGTCTTGGAATATTTCATTATTCAAACAAGGGTATTTGAGCGTGAAGAAATACAAAGTTCAGGACTATTTTGGATATTAACGTTTGGCTCGGCAAGTATAATTTTGGGTATGGCACTTACGCCCATATTTAGTAAAATTATTTTTAAGCCTATAAATAAATTGATTGATGGTATGTCAAAGCTGTCGCAAGGCGAATACGACACACGCGTGGACCTTGGCAAACTTGACAGTATGCAAGAGCTTGCCGATGGATTTAACTCTCTTGCCAACGAGCTTCAAGGTATGGAAATTTTGCGTTCGGATTTTGTAAACAACTTTTCACACGAGTTAAAAACACCAATCGCGTCAATTAGCGGACTAATATCTTTATTAAAAAATGAACATCTACCACTAGAAAAGCGCAAAAAATATCTTGAAATTATCGAGGAAGAGGTTCATCGTCTTACCAATATGACGACCAATATACTCAACCTTAGCAAAATTGAAAAGCAAGAAATTTTAACTGACAAAGTTAGGTTTAACGTGTCCGAGCAAATTAGGTCGTGCGTTTTGCTTTTAGAGAAAAAGTGGACCAACAAAAACCTTCGTCTTTCGTTAGATTTTGACGAGTTTTATACCTTTGCCAACGAGGACATGTTAAAGCAAGTGTGGTTTAATCTTTTAGACAATGCGGTAAAGTATTGCAATAAGGGTGGAGAAATTAAGGTTAGTATCGAGATAATTGACGGTATTATAAAAACGATAATATCCAACGAGGGCGAGCCCATACCTGAGGATGACTATCAAAAAGTCTTTAACAAGTTTTATCAAGTAGAAAAAAACGGAGAGCATTCAAGAGAGGGTAACGGCATAGGCTTATCCATCGTAAAGCGAATTGTCGACCTGCACGAAGGTGCTGTTTCAGTGTCGTGTAGTGATGGGGTAACCGCCTTTATTGTAGAGTTACCCACCATAAAACAGTAAATAAAAAAGTAGACAAACTTAAAGAGAACTAATATAAAAGATAAACAAAATTTCCCGAATTTATAATTCGGGAAATTTTGTTTCAGTTCATTTTTAATTGATATAATAATAAAAATCAATAATGTCGTGACTATGATAATTTGTCAAGATGGTATTATTGTAATGTCTATCGAAGAAATTTACCTAAGAGGAGAATAGCTTTGGATAATATGACGAAAGCCATTGACGGCGAACTTTTTGAAAAAATTGTTCTTGGCGGGGCAAACAACCTTAAAAGGAACGTTCAAGTTGTAAACGATTTAAACGTTTTCCCCATTCCCGACGGCGACACAGGTGATAATATGTATATGACGTTGGCTGGTGGACTAAGCGGCTTAAAAGCTGTGCAAGAAAATTCGGTCAGCAAAAAGTCACAGGCATTGGCATCAGGTATGCTTTTTAACGCACGCGGCAATTCGGGCGTAATACTATCACAGTTGTTTTACGGCTTGGCGGAGGGCTTAAAGGGCGAGGATACCGCAAGTATAGAGGAATTTTCAGCCGCACTAAAAGTGGGTGTAAAAAAGGCTTATGCCTCGGTAGTTAAGCCTGTCGAGGGAACCATGCTTACCGTCGCACGCGAGGCTTGCGAATTTACTTGCGAGCATATGGAATGTTGCGGCAGGAATTGCACGTTAGAAGAATTTTTTACCGATTTTGTTTTAGAAATGCAAAAATCGCTCGACCGCACACCAGAACTTTTATCCGTCTTAAAGGATGCCGGTGTTATTGATAGTGGCGGAGCTGGGCTTTTATATATAGTAGAGGGTATGAAGAGCGCATTAAACGGCGTTATAGTTGACGACGAGGTGGCTGTTACCGCTGATAACAAGACGGTTGACTTTTCAAGGTTTGACGAAGATAGCGAGCTAACCTTTGGTTACTGCACGGAATGCTTGTTGCGTTTGCAAAACCGCAAAGTAGACATCAAAGCGTTTGACCCCAAACAGATTATAGACTTTTTGCAAACGATTGGCGACAGCATTGTTTGCATAAAGACTGATTCAATCGTAAAAATCCACGTTCATACCTTTACACCGTCTAAGGTTTTAGAATTCTGTCAACAGTTTGGAGAATTTTTAACGGTTAAAATAGAAAACATGACACTCCAACATAACGAAAATGAGGAGGGGAGCGAACAATCTAAAACGGCAGCACATTCCTTTGAGGGTGCAAAGCCAAAGATAAAAAAGCACAAAAAATACGGTGTAGTTACAATTGCTACCGGCAAGGGACTAATTGACACCTTTACAGAGTGTGGTGCTGACGTTGTTATTGATGGTGGTCAGGGCAATAATCCCTCTATTGAAACATTTATTGAAGCCTTTAACGAGGTCGATGCAGAGCACATTTTTGTATTGCCCAACAATAGCAATATAATAATGGCTGCGCGTCAGGCGGGCGATATGTATGATAAAGCCCAAATACACGTGGTTGAAACTAAAAATTTTGGTCAAGCATATTCAATATTGACAATGCTTGATTTTAGCAGCGATGACGTTGACCTTATTTTACAAAATATGCAAAACGATATCTCAAACGTTGTTACGGGTATGATAACCCCATCTGTTCGCTCAGCAACTCTCGATGGTGTTGATATAGTCAAGGGGGACTATATCGGCTTTACGGATAAAGTTATGCAGGTGGCAAAAAAGAGCAAAACACAAGCATTTAAAGCCCTTGCTGATAAGCTATTGACAGACGACACAAACTTTATGATTGCCGTTTATGGTAAAGACGTTGATGCCAAAGATAGAGCCGTTTGCGCAGAGTATATAAGTGAAAATTATCCCGCAATCGAGTATTACGAAATAGATGGCGGACAAGACGTTTACGAATTTATTTTAATTATTGAGTAACGCATTGAATTTATCCCATTTATTAATAAGGGTTATTATAAAACAGGAGGAAAAATTATGAGTAAAGTAGAAAACCTTTCAGCAAACAATTACGTTATATTGTCAGATTCATGCTGCGACTTAAACAGAGAACTAAGAGAACAATACGATATTGATTACGTTCCCATGCACTATTCTTGCGATGGAAAAGATTATGACGCAAGTCTTGACTGGGAAGTTTTATCCGCTAAACAGTTTTACGACTTGATGAGAAGCGGTAAAAGAATACTAACCGCACAAGTTAACGGTGCACAGTATAAAGAAAAGTTTGATGAAATTTTAAGTAGCGGCAAAGACGTTTTATATATTTCTTGCTCGTCAGCCCTTTCTAATTCAGTTAAGGCAAGCTATTTGGTTCGTGATGAATTAAGCCAAAAATATCCCGAAAGAAAGATTATATGCGTAGACTCTCTTAATTCCAGTTACGGCTTAGGTATTTTATGTATGGCGGCGGCTCAAATGCGCGCAGAGGGCAAATGCATTGAGGAGGTTGCCGATTGGCTTGTTCAAAACAGAAAAACGGTCAACCAAGAATGCACGGTAGATAAGCTTTCATATTTAAAACAAGCGGGCAGGGTATCTGCTGCATCTGCTTTCTTTGGCGGCTTGCTAAACGTTAAACCCATCATTATTTCAGACGTTAACGGTCAAAACGTTGCCGTTGAAAAGGTTAAGGGCAGAAAAACCTCTATAATGAGAATTGTAGAAAGGTTTAAGGCGGAATATATCGACCTACCCTATCAAAAAATACAAGTTGTGCACGCAGATTGTATAGACGAGGCTATGCTATTAAAAGAAGAGCTTGCAAAAATTGTTCCCGATAAAAAAGAGCAAATTAATATAGATTATATCGGGCCAATCGTTGGCGCATCTACTGGTCCCGGCACAATGGGCGTATACTTTTTAGGCAAAACAGTTGAATTTAAAGCGGAGTAATGCTTTTAATAAAACTTTAATAAAATATAATATATGGCAAAAAAAGAAATTGGCTGGAAGGTGCCTAAGCGCAAGCAACCTGTTTGGCGCGTTGTTCGCAAAGTGTTTAAGCTATTTTTTAGCGTTAAAACAATTGAATTTTTAGGTGAAAAATTCCCCGATAAGTGCATTATTGTTTCTAATCATAGCAACAAAAAAGGGCCGATGGTTTTTGAAATAAATCTACCAGTTTTTCACGCAACGTGGGGTGCTTATCAAATGCTAGGCACGTATAAAGATAGGTTTAAGTATCTTCGTGACGTTTTATATATCCAAAAAAACGGCTTAGGTAAGTTTAAGGCGACCATAAAAGCTGGTTTTGAGGCGATTTTTTCTATCCTTATGTATAGAGGTATGAAAATTTTGCCCTCATATCCTGATGCAAGGCTCCGCAAAACTTTGCAATACAGCATTGACGCATTGGATAAAGGATATGCTGTGTCCGTTTATCCGGAGGATAGCAGTAACGGTTATTTTGATGAAATGACACAGTTCTTTCCAGGCTTTGTAATGCTTGCAGAACAGTATTATAAAAGGACGGGCGAGGACCTTCCAATTTTTCCGGTGTATTATGGCAGAAAGAAAAAGAAAATAGTCGTTGGCAAGCCCTTATACGTTCAGCCTATGTTAAACGAGGGGCTTGACCGCGCCCAGATAGCAGAGCGGTTTAAATGCGAGGTCAATAAGCTATACTTTGACCATTTTAAAGAAAGTTAGTTGTAAAAAATAGTTATATATAAATTTATAGCGACCTAATAAAAACAAAAGCCAAAAGGGCACCTTTTGATGCCCTTTTAATATAAAAATTTATATATAAATCATCACAATGTTGAGGATTAAATCACAAAGCATAAAAAAGGGCGAGATTATATCTCGCCCTTTTAAGTTTTAGGTTAACTTGTCTTAATAATATTCAAATATCAAACAAATTACAACTCAACTTTCCAGTATTCTTGTTTATTAATTTTGTCAACGATTTCACGGATAGAGCAATCTTTTTCGCTAGAAATCATATCAAGGATAGCATTTTGACCATCTTCTGTAAAAAGGGGAGAAGTAATTCTGCGGAATTTATCAGCAAGCCAATCTATGCCAATATTTTCTATCGCTTCGCCTCTCTGTTTACATTCATCGGAGATTAGAGTGCGCCCGTCCTTAGTCAAAATTTCAGCTCTGCAAATTCTGTTTTTGGGGAATTTAGCATCTAATTCGGGGTCAGTCTCAAAACGTAATTTACCCATCATTTCGTGCACTTTTTTGTCGCCCAAATTTTCCTTTTTAACTTGCGAATAACCAAAGTCTTTATAAATTAATGCCGCAGCAACGGGGTAAGCGATGTTATATTGCGCTTCGTCAACCGTTTGGGGAATAATCTTTGAAAGAAGTGTCGCACGGTGGAAAGTATGAATTGTTACCTTCTCAATGTCGGTATAGCTTAAATTATACTTATTCAAAAGCCCTATGCAAGCATCAATAGCAGGGTGAGCCCAACGGCAGCACATATAAGGCTTAAAGTATAAATTCATAACCTCATAGTTTGTGCCAAGGTCGTCTAAATAATGGCAATATTCATCAGCTTCTAAAAGGTTTTTATTTCCTTCAAATCCGCAAAGAACGTCAGCAATAGCAAGCGCGCCAATCATAACGCCAAAGGGAACACCGTCTTTATTCATTGAGGGGTATTCAACGCTTCTAATTCCGGGGACTAGTGGAGCATTAAAGTCAGCAACGGATAAAACGTGGTTCATTTGTTCTTTGGTAAATCCGTAAATTTTACCAACGCCAGCCGCTACACCAACCGCTCCAAACGTGCCGGAGGAGTGGGCATAGTTGTAATATTCCATTATAGCTCTACCGCTACGAATAGTTGTCTCGTATGCAGCAACGAGAGCGGTTAAAAACTGGTTACGGCTAATATTTTTTTCATAAGCCGCGGCAAGAATACCGCCGATAAAGGAGGTGCCGGGGTGTGCTCTAATAATGTTGTGTCCATCGTCAATATCGTAAGCATTAGAGCTGTGGCCCATAGCGCAAGATGCGCCCATAAAGCCGAACTTTTTATTAGAGCCAACAACTAACAAGGTCGATAAAGCAGCCTTTAATACGTTCTTGAACGCAAGAGGGCAAACCATCCCAATTTAAGTCAAGTATAAAATTTTCTAATTTATAAGTTGTTTCGAATTTCACAGTTTAATCTCGCTATAAAAGTTATTACTCTTAGTAACGGTTGCGGGGGGAGCAAAGTCTAATTTCTTATCTTCAATTTTCAAAATGGTTTCAGGTTTTACCCAAGGACGATTTTGAATGCCACTGGTTTCTTCGTGGGTGAGGTAGCCCTTGTAAGCGGTAAGACTACGACGAATAAAGCCGTCGGTAATGCAAGCCTTTTCAAGACCGTTATTTAAGATGTTAAGGAGCATAGGCAACGTTTCAGCGGCCAAAGCAACGGTGGTGGAGTGTGCAACTGCACCAGGAATGTTACTTACGCAGTAGTGAACAACGCCGTTAACAACGTAACGGGGGTTATCGTGGTGAGTTTCGTGGCTGGATTCGATTGCACCGGGGTCGTCGTTAGAAATATCTACCAAAACGCTACCGGGTTCCATGGTTTTAAGCATTTCCTTGTCGATAAGAAAATCTTTTCTTTGTTTAGGCCATTTAACGCAGTTGATTACCATATCCATCTGGGGCAATACGGAAGCGATGGTCTGCTTGGTGCAGAACATAGTGTTAATTTTGTTTGAATAACGTTCGCCAAGCATTTTAAGAGTGCCGATATTAATATCCATAACGGTTACGTTTGCGCCCAAAGCATATAAAATAGAAAGTGCGCCTTGACCAACAATACCGCCACCAAGGATAAGAACGTTCATACCGGGTGCGCCAGCAAAACCGCCAACGAATTTACCTTTACCGCCGTTAATGGTAAGCATTGATTCAAGACCAAAGAGTGCGCCTTGTTTGCCAGCAGCTTCACAGTTAGGTGAGCCGTAACGGTGGCTGTCTTCTGCGGTAATAGCAATACATTTGCTATCTAAGATAGCTTGAACTTCCTCGGGGTGTCCAGCGGGGTGAATGCAACAATAAATCATTTGATTTTCACGCATCAAAGCGTATTCGGAAGGTTCAATTTCCTTAACCTTTGCAACGAAATCGCATGTCCCCCAAACTTCTGCGGCAGTTTCAGTAACGATACCGCCAGCTTTTGCGTAAGCTTCGTCAGAAAAACCCGCGCCAATACCTGCGCCTTTTTGAACTAAAACCTTATGTCCGGCTGCAACGATTGAAGCAACTTCAATAGGCGTGCAAATAACACGGTTTTCGCCAACTTTAATGTCTTTCAAAACGCCAAAAATCATAGTTTTTACTCCTCTTTTACTATTATTTTTACGTTAATTATAACACCCAAATTTTTATTTGTCAATGATACATATATAGTATATACGTTTGGCTTATATTACGTATCATAATTCTTATAATTTTGCGGTTAGAAAGGTTATATGGGAATTAATCGTTATTAAAACAAGGTGGAAAGTATTGCAAAATTATTCCAAAATCATATATAATATAAAAAACATCTAGTTTGTTAAAACACGTAAAATTTTGTGAGTAAGTTTTTAGGAGAAAGATTGTATGAATAAATTATATAATAAAAGCCTACTGGGCTTTTCAATATTATTTATTGTCATATATATCGTTTGCGCAAGCCTAAGCGACATGCTATCAGATATGGTAAATATAAGCAAGATTTTTACTTTTTTGTTTTTGCTTGCCCTTTCATTGTTTTTGTTTGTTTGGATAAAAAAGAATAATTTGCTAAAAAAATACGGTTTATGTAAGCCCAATTTTAAGGCAAAAAGCTTTTTGTATTATCTTCCGTTGCTGGTTCTAGTCTCTGTCAACTTTTGGTTTGGGGTAGCATTAAATTATTCCATTTTAGACAGCATTTTTAACGTTTTGGCAATGCTATGCGTCGGTTTTGTGGAAGAAATTATTTTTAGAGGCTTTTTGTTTAGAGCATTAGAGAAAAACAACGTAAAAACAGCTATAATTATATCAAGTGTAACCTTTGGCATTGGTCATTTAATAAATTTAATTTCAGGGGGAATGGGTAATCTTTTGCCAAACGTTTGCCAAGTGTTTTATGCAATGGCAGTAGGCTTTTTGTTTGTTATTATGTTTTACAGGGGTGGCTCTTTAATAGTGTGCATATTGACGCATAGTTTAGTAAATGCCTTTTCCGTTTTTCAAAATACAGTGGCAATTACACCTTTAATTGAAATTTTAACCTCACTTGCAATAATAATCGTGGCAGTTGTTTATGCGCTTGTATTACTAAAAACCTTAAAAACAAAGCAAGAGTAACCTGCTAAAAAGATATGAAACGCCCAAACCAAAAATGGTTTGGGCGTTTTTATGGCGGAGAAGATGGGATGCAACTCCGCATACGCTACGTTGGCAAAGCCGAACGCGTGGGTTCAAATCGAGCCACCTTCAACACAAACAAAAAGCCCAAACCAAAAATGGTTTAAGCTTTTCGTGGCGGAGAAGATGGGATTCGAACCCATGTGCCGATAACTCGACAACCGCATTTCGAGTGCGGCTCGTTATGACCACTTCGATACTTCTCCGTAAAATTACTTATACATTATACACTTTTACATAAATAAATGCAAATAAAAAATTATATAAAATTTATTATCATTGACTTTTTTAACCGCACGTTATATAATAATATTATCTAAAAGGAGATAATTATGGCACCAAATCCGTTACTGACAATTTTTGATTTATCAATTTATCCTTACGGGCTTATGATTGGCATTAGTATTATGCTGTGCCTGCTGGTTTTCTTTACTTATACTAAGAAAAAAGATATGCCCACGCAGGTTCAAGATTTTACCTTTATAATTGCAATCATTGGCATTGCCGTAGGCTTTTTATTTGCAAAACTGTATCAAGCCTTTTACGACTTTATTGAAAGCGGTGTTTTTGATTTTTACAACGCAGGGCTAACGGTAATGGGTGGCTTAATCGGTGGCGCAGCGGCATTTATTGCAAGCTACTTTCTTATTGGTCATTTCTATTTTAAGAATAAAACGCCCAACCTACATAAACAAGAGTTTAATAAAATTATTCTTGTTGCACCCTTATGTATCTTAATTGCACACGGTTTTGGTAGACTTGGTTGTCTTATGGCAGGCTGTTGCCACGGCGCATATCTTGGCGAAGATTACGTGTTTGGCGGCATTTGGATGGAAGGCACAGTGGCAATAGGCGACACGGGTAGGAGAGTGTCACAATGGGGCTATTACGTTCCTACACAGCTTTATGAAGCTTTGTTTCTTTTTGCCCTTTTTGGAGTTTTATCTTACCTTTTGCTCAAAAAAAATTGCAACATAATTATGCATATTTATTTAATAGCCTATGGAATTTGGCGTATAATTATTGAATTTTTCCGCGCGGATAACAGAGGCTTTGCCGCAGATAAAATTCAGCCGTCTCAGTGGCAGTCAATTGTCTTTATTCTGCTAGGTGTAGGTTTGATTATTTTTTACGTGGTCAAAAAAATTCCGCTTATCTTACCAAAAAAAGTTGATGGGGCAGAGGACGCGGCAAAACCCGTAACCGAGGATAAGTAAAAGATAATATAACCTAAAAGATAATACAAACAAAAATATATAATATCGAAAAAATAGTTTAAGAAGCTACTTGAAAAATTTGTTTAAGAAATTAGTTTAATAAATTAGTTTAATAATAACCCCACCACCAGCTTGGCTGGCGGTGGGGTTATTTATGTATAAAAAAAGACCTCACTAAAAAAGTGAAGTCTTTTTGTTTTGCAAAATATAAATTAAATAAAAATAGGTAAAAATTAAATAATACCTAAAAAGCAAAAACTATTCAGCTTTTGCGCTATCAACCTTTTTAGCAAGCTTAGCTTTTTTGTTTGCTGCGTTGTTTGCGTGAATAATGTTTTTGGTAGCAGCAGAGTCAATAATAGCGAAAGCTTCGGAAAGAGCAGCCTTTGCTTCTTCAATCTTGTTGTCTTTAAGCAAAGCGTCTACTTTTTTGATAGCAGTTTTAACTTGTGAACGGATAGCTTTGTTCTGTTCAGTCTTCTTATCGTTTACTAAAACTCTTTTCTTTGCGGATTTAATGTTAGGCATGATATATGCTCTCCTTAGATATAGTTATTTTCAATGTCGCAAAATATTTTAACATAAAAAAAAGGAAAAAGCAACTACATTTTTATTACATTTTAATCTTTTTATTTTAAATCTTACTATTTTTGCATTCTATTTCATAAAATCCATTATGGAAAAGAATTATACGGTGGTTTTTGACAGCGGAATTGGCGGACTTAACGTCCTCTACGAATTGGCTAGTGCTTTCCCAGAAGAAAATTTTATTTACCTTGCCGACAATAAAAATACCCCTTACGGCAAACGTCATACAAGAGAGCTGTTAAATATGACATTAAATGCACTTGCGCCCGCGCTATGCTACAAAGTTCAAGCGGTAGTCCTTGGTTGTAATACTTTAAGTGTTACTATAAGGCAAGAATTGCAACATATACTAAATATTGACGTTTTTGGTGTTTACCCTCCGGTAGAAACCGCCCTAAAAAAGGGAGGCAATGCGCTACTGCTTGCCACAAACAAAACGGCAGAATATTTTTCCAAAGTATATGCCAAAGTAAGTAAGAACGAAAGGCGACTTTTTATTGCACCCCTTCCATATTTAGCAAGCGAAATAGAAGACATGGCAAGGGAGTTGACTCGCGGGGGAAAAGAAGTAACTTTTAGTCCCTTTTCACAAGCCTTAAAAAAACATTATATAAATATAACCCCTCAAATAAATAGAATTCCTATATTTTCAAAAATAGACACCTTAATTTTGGGCTGCACACACTATAATTTCATAGAAAAAGAACTTTTTGACCACTTTAAGCCTAATTTTATAACAAGTGGCATACCATTAACAGTGGAAAGCTATAAAAAGAGCAAAAAAATGGCTAGTTTAGCTAAAAAAACAATAAAAACCATACAAAAAGGTAAGATTTGCTTTCTGGGCGAAAATGCACAATTAAATCGAAAAGTGTTCTATCAATTCTTTTTTAAAGAAAAATTGAAAAAAAATAATCAAAAAAATCAAAAAAATTTATAAAAAGTGGTTGACGGTGGTCAAAAACTGTGTTACAATACCGTTGTAATTTAAAAAGGGGGTATAATACGCAAATGTCGGACAAGACCTACGCACATCAATTAGATGCTAAAAATAGAATGCGCATTCCGGCAAAACTTCGTGACGAGCTGGGCGATAATTACTACGTTACAGTCGGCACAGGCGGTTGTCTTTGCGTGTATACCGAAGCACAAATGCAAAAGGTAAATGCCTTTTTGTCAGACATCAACCCTTTTGACAATGCAAAGTTACAAGTTGCCCGCTATATAATTCATAGCACTTGGCACGCAGAAGAAGACGCGCAGGGCAGAATTTTGCTCCCACAAAACCTTAGACAAGCTGCTAAGATAGATAAAAATATTCTTGTCTTTAAGGGCCCCAACTGCATAGAAATTTGGGGTAAAGAGGTTTGGGAATCTTACGTAAGCAACGTAGATTTTGGTAGCCTTGCAGATTTATACACATCGAGTAAAGAAAATGCCTGAATTTAAGCACGTCCCCGTTTTATTAAATGAATGTATGGAGGTGCTTAACCTAAAAGTCGGCGGGGCCTATTTTGACGGAACGCTAGGCGGGGCAGGGCACTCTTTTGAAATTTTAGATAGAACTTCACCTACCGGAACACTGGTTGCAACCGACCTTGACGATTACGCAATCGGTAGAGCAACAGAAAAGCTTAAAGAATTTGAAGGTAGATTTACCATTGTAAAGTCAAACTTCAAAAACTTTTCTAAAATTAAAGAAAATCTGTCTATTGACGGGTTTGACGGAATACTCTTAGACCTTGGCGTATCAAGTTTTCAACTGGATGACAGGTCGCGCGGATTTTCTTATATGTCGGCTGACGAAACGCTGGATATGAGAATGGATAAAAGCAATCCGCTCACAGCCGAAAAAATAGTCAATGAATATCCCGAAAGAGAGTTAAAAAGAATACTAACCGATTATGGCGAAGAAAGATTTGCCGCAGCAATAGCCAAGCGCATTTGTTTGGAAAGAGAGCAAAAAAGAATTGTTAAAATCGGTCAGCTTAACGAAATAATCGAAAAAAGCATACCTGCAAAGTTCAAAAAGGACGGGCACCCCGCAAAAAGAACCTTCCAAGCACTAAGAATTGAGGTAAACGGCGAATTAGACGGCTTATACGAAGTGATTTTGGATATGGCAAGGGGGCTAAAACGCGGTGGAAGACTTGCGATAATATCCTTCCATTCATTAGAAGACCGCATCGTAAAACGCGCTTTTAAAGAGCTTGAATGCGATTGTATATGCGACAAAAGCTTACCAATATGTGTTTGCGGTAAGAAAAAAGAGATTGAAATTATAACAAAACATCCTATTGTGGCAAGCGAGGAAGAGGCAACACTTAACAGTAGGTCAAAAAGTGCAAAACTTCGCGTAGCGGAGAAAGTATAAAATAAAAATTTATTTGTTTAATCATTATAAGGAGAGCTTATGGTTACTACAAGACGCTCATCAAACAGCACGAATTTATCGTTTGAACGCAGCAGTTCAAGTGCAGGTGTAGACTTGCTTGAAAGAACTGTTGCAGTTAGTTATGACGATTATTTAGTTTCTGTTCCCGACACGGCAGAAAATACCGCTAATGAAGAGAGAATGAGACAAAATCTCAACGAACTCCTTAACTATGACAGATATGCAGAGGTTGCTGACAAGCCTGCTGAGGCTCAGCAAGTAACCAATAGTGTTGACGAGGATATTAGGCCTACTTCCACAACTATGCAGTTTGGCAGTATCGGTGCTGATGAAATTCATAATGAAATGAGAAGCCAAGAGGAAGCTGTTGAACACCGTTCATTAAGCGGCAAAGGCAAGCTTGCAATCGTGCTTTATTCACTCATAATTACCGTTATTATGGCTCTTATCGTTTTGAATACTGGTGTTTTAAGCGGTCTTAACAGCGCAAAAGACGCATCGGCAGCATTGCTCAGTGAAAAGGCGGCTACCTATCAAGAAATTCAAGCAGAAAACGATTATCTCGGCAGTGCTGATCGTATCGGCGACTATGCTGAAAACGTGCTTGGTATGACCAGATAATTGGTTATAAAACCCATTCCGCCTGAATAAATTTGTTATAGACTAATTTAGGGTGGTAATAACAATTAAAAACGAATTTTCAATATCAATTTTACGAAAGAGGTTATTCGCAATAATTATTGCGGTAGCCTTTTTATTTTTGTTTGTTTTAGGCAGACTTTTTTACGTTCAAGTAATCTGGGGCGAAGATTTACAAATAAAAGCTATCGACCAGTGGACTAGGGAAATTCCCGTAATTGCCGCAAGGGGAAAAATTGTCGATGCTAACGGTGTTGTCCTTGCGGATAACGACGATACCTACACCGTGTTTGTTAGAAAAAGTGCTGTCAGCGACTTTCAACAGCTGTCCGCCGTTTTGTCAAAAACATTAGAGATTGACTATGATTATGTTTACGAACGTCTAACCAAAACCAAATCAAGCGAAGTAACGGTAAAAAAACAGGTGGAAAAGCAAAAAATTGACCAGCTTTTATCTCACGGCTTTTCCGGAGTGTATTATTCGCGTGATAACTCGCGCGTGTATCCATACAATCAGTTGCTGTCATCTGTTTTGGGCTTTACTTCAACCGATGGTAAAGGACAGTCTGGCTTAGAACTTTTTTACGATAAGTATTTATCAGGTAAAAATGGTGAAATTTTATATGAAACAGATATTGTTGGACGAGAAATTGAGGGCAAAACTGCAAGTTATATACCTGCAACCAACGGTTTTAATTTAAAATTAACTATCGACTACGATATACAGCAGTTGTGCGAATCGGCAATGGAAAAAGCATTTACGGTGCATCAAGCAAAGTCAGCACAAATGCTTGTTATGGACCCACAAACAGGTGCAATAAAAGCACTTTGCACAAAGCCCAGCTACGACCTAAACAACGTGCCAAGGGACGATTTAACCTTGCTTAACTCCCTTAGCAGAAACGGCTTAGTGTGCGATATATACGAGCCAGGCTCAACCTTTAAGGTATTAACAGCTGCGGCAAATATTGAAGAATATTTAAATGGCAACTCTAAGGCGTTTGCGCCTAACCATGTTTATTCGTCAAACCGCTATCGGTATATTGACGGACAAAAAGTAAAGTGTTGGAGCGACCATAACAACGGAAAACACGCCGCACTTACCCTTTCGGGTGGTTTAAATAATAGCTGTAACCCCATTTTTGTGGATATTGCTATGGCGTTAGGCAAAGAAACCTTGTATAAATATATTCGTCTTTTTAATTATGGCTCGGTAACGGGTGTTGACTTTAATGGCGAAGCGCAAGGTATGGTTTTGCCTCAATCGGCAGTTCAAAACGTTGATTTAGCGCGAATTGCTTTTGGTCAAACTATTGCCGTAACCGGTTTACAGCTTGCTGCGGCAACGGCAGCAGCCGTAAACGGTGGAAATTACTATACGCCATATCTTGTAAGCGAGATTTACACTGATGACACCTTAGTTGGCGAAAAAATAGAGCCTAAACTAAAAAACAAAGTAATAAGTCCAAAAGCATCCGCCCTTCTTAGCCAAATGCTTGAAAGCGTTGTAGCAGATGGCTCTGGCAAACATGCTTATATAGAAGGGTATCGCGTAGCTGGCAAAACAGGGACAGCGCAAAAATATTATGACGGCGTTATTGCCGCAGGCAAATACGTATCCTCTTTTGTTGGGTATTTTCCTGCAAATAATCCTCAGTATCTAGCATTGGTTATAATTGACGAGCCGGTTGGGCAATACTACGGCAGCACGGTTGCCGCCCCATACGCCAAAGATGTTTTCGAGGGAATTATTGAATTAAAAAACATAAAACCTTTTGTTTAGGTTTTTTGCGACAATTAGGAGGGCAAATGAAACTAAAAAAGCTTATATCCAAATTAGAAATTATAGAAACTTTTGGCAATTTAGACTGTGACGTTAAAGAAGTAAAAACGGACAGCAACAGTATAAGCACAGGCAGTTTATTCGTTTGCCTTAAAGGAGATAATGCTGACGGGCATGATTTTATTCGTCAAGCAGAGGGGTATGGTGCGGTTGCCTTTGTATGTGAAAGAAAACTCGATACGTCTTTACCGCAAATAATAGTAGCAAATGCTCGTAAAGCCTTAGCAATACTTGCGTCCGTTATATATGGCGAGCCGTCAAAGGACCTAAGAATAATTGGTGTCCTTGGAACAAACGGTAAAACCACCACCTCAAAACTGTTGTGTGATTTAATAAACTATGCAGGAGTAAATTGTGGATTAATCGGCACGTTAGGCACCTATTATAACGGGGTTATGCACGAGCAAAACCTAACAACACCCGACCCACTTGAATTGCATAAGGCATTTGCCGATATGAAGCAAAGTGGAGTTAAAGCAGTTGTTATGGAGGTGTCTGCACACGCGGTATACTACGATAAGGTATACGGTGTGCATTTTGAGGGGGCGATTTTTACTAACTTTACGCAAGACCACCTTGACTTTTTTGCCGATATGGCAGCTTACGAGAGGGCAAAACTTAAATTTTTTAAGGAATATTCTTTTAAATACGTGGTTACAAACGTAGACGACTTTGTCGGCAGAAAAATAACCGACTTAATTCCTGCCGCAATAACCTACGGAATTGAAAATCCAAGTGACGTTTTTGCAATGGACGTAATATCAAGCACGTCTGGCGAAAGCTTTATATTAAACCTTTTCGACTGTATTTACGACGTAAAATTGCAGCTTTTAGGTCGCTTTAACGTGTATAATGCTTTGGCTTCGGCAACTGCGGCTTCCCTTTTTGGCATACAAACAAAAAAGGTAAAAGAGGGGTTAGAAAGGGCTGGTGCCGTTGAGGGCCGACTTGAAAGAGTATACGATAAAAGCTTTACCGTAATAGTAGATTACGCTCATACGCCTGATGGCTTAAAAAAGGCTATATTAGCATTAAGACCTCTATGTTTAGGAAGGTTAATTTGCATATTTGGTTGTGGTGGCAATCGTGACAAGACCAAAAGGCAAATAATGGGGCAGGTTTCAGGCAAAAATGCTGATTTTACAATCGTAACTACCGATAACCCCCGTTTTGAAGAGCCTATGGATATTATATTAGAGGTGGAAAAGGGTATCTTAAAAGAAACCACTGCCTACGTTTTAATACAGGATAGAGAAGAAGCAATTAAATACGCATTACAAAAGGCTAAAAAAGGAGACGTAATACTCGTTGCAGGAAAGGGTGGCGAGCGGTATCAAGACACTCTCGGTATAAAAAAACTTTATAATGACAAAGATACCATTATAAATTTATTACAAGGTGAAATGAAGTGAAAACCCTAATATTAGCCGCACTAGTTGCCTTTGTGTTGTCAGTTTTTGCAGGCAAAATCACAATACCCTTGTTAAAAAGGTTAAAGGTCGGCCAACCCATTTTAAGTTACGTAACAGAGCATAAAGAAAAAAACGGGACACCAACTATGGGTGGACTGTTTTTTATTACTTCGGCAGTAATCGTATTCTTTATTTTTGGCAAATCGGTTGGAAGATTGTCGATAGTTGCCGTAAGCATTGGTGTGTCATTTATGCTTGTAGGTTTTTTAGACGACTTTATAAAAATAAAAATGAAGCGCAACGAGGGGCTAAAAGCCTATCAAAAAATAATTTTTCAAACGGCAATCGCGGCAGTTGCGGGTTTTTTTGCATATAAAAACGGCTTAACGGTATTTCACGTTCCATTTTTTAATTTGACTGTAAACTTAGGCTTTTGGACTATACCGTTAGTTGCATTAATTTTTATTGCAATTACAAACAGTGTAAATTTAACTGATGGGTTAGACGGCTTGGCAGGTAGCGTAAGCGCAGTATACTTGCTATTTCTTGCCGCTTTAATTACCGTTCAATCAATGTATTTTGGCGCATCGTTAAACTACGGCAGCGAAAATAACTCCCTTTTGCTCCTTTGTTTCACTCTTTTTGGTGCAATTTGCGGTTTTTTAATATACAACACCTCCAAAGCTAAGGTTTTTATGGGAGATTGCGGCTCCCTTTCGCTTGGTGGGTTTATCGGTGCAATAAGTATTTTTTCGTCAAACAGTTTATTTATAGTGGTGCTTGGCATTGTTTTCGTATGGTCAAGCGTTTCGGTTATAGCTCAGGTTTTATATTACAAAAAAACTAAAAAAAGAGTTTTCTTAATGGCACCTTTCCATCATCATTTACAAATGAAAGGGTATAGCGAAAGTAAAATTGCCTTTATATATTCTGCAATAACCAGCATAATGGGTGCCTTGTCCGTCATATCCTATCTTTGAGGTGAATTATGAATATAAAAACTCAAAGATTTTTAGTGCTTGGCATTTCAAAAAGCGGATACGCAGCGGCAGATTATTTGTTAAAAAACGGCGCGGATACATATTTGTTTGAGGAGCTTAAAACTCCAAAAATAACCTCCGCATTAGAAAGATTAACGGCAATAGGTGGCAAAATTTTAAGCAAAGAGCAAGCTTTTTCTATGCTGCCGCAAATCGACGTAGTGGTGATTAGCCCGGGTATTCCAATAAATTATGACTTAGCGGTGGAGGCAAAAAATCAAGGCAAGCGTCTTATTGGCGAGCTGGAATTTGCTTTTACTCAATTTAATCCATTAACGATAGCAGTAACCGGCACAAACGGGAAAACCACTACCGTTTCTTTAATAAACGCAATTTTTAACGGCTGCAATAAAAAAAGTTTGCTTGTCGGCAACGTTGGCGTTCCGGTCAGTGCTGAATTAGCGAATGTTGAAAAGGGAACGACTTTAATAACTGAGGTTTCAAGCTTTCAGTTAGAGAGTGTAAAAGCTTTTTGTCCGCATATCGCTTGTGTGTTAAACGTTGCCCCAGACCATCTTGAACGGCATTATAATATGGAAAATTACGTATTTCTTAAAAAAAGATTACTTAAAAACCTTACTGAAAGCGAATATGCAATTCTTAATTACGATGACGAGGTGGTAAAAGGCTTTGCTGAGGAAACTAAGGCAAAAAAAGTATGGGTTTCAACCGTGCAAGAGGTTGACGGAGCTTACTTAAAGGAGGGCGACCTATACTTTAAGGGTGAGCTTATAATAAGCAAAACCGACCTTGCGTTAAAGGAGGAGCATAACGTTCAAAACGCACTCTTTGCCATCGCCGCTTGCAAATTATGCGCAATTAAAAATGAAGATATCGCGGTTGCATTAAACACTTTTAAGGGCGTTAAACACAGAATGGAGTTTGTTGCCGAAAAAGGCGGTGTAAAATACGTTAACGACGCAAAGGCGACTAACACCGCGTCAACTATTAGCGCACTCAACTCTTTAACAAGCTCAACTCTGCTTATCCTTGGCGGAAGCGAAAAAGGGGAAACCTACGACCATCTATTTCAAAAAATAAAAGAAAGCCCAATAAAGCAGGTTATATTGACGGGCGCTTCAAGATACAGAATGCTTGAAAGCGCAGGTAGAGTAGGTGTGCATGATATAACTGTTACAGGCGACTTTACAAGTGCAGTTAAAATTGCTGCACTGTTTGCCGAGGAGGGTGATTGCGTGCTACTAAGTCCTGCTTGCGCTAGCTTTGACCGCTTTGCTGATTTTGAAGAACGTGGCGAAACCTTTAAGCAAATTGTGGAGGGGTTATAATTGAACGGCATAATTAAAGCAAGGGGCAAAAAACGCACTCTTACTAATGCTAAGCGCGGTATGTTGTTAAATGGTGAAAGCGGCAAAAAAGCGCACGGCGATTATTTGTTGGTTATAGCCGTAACCGTTCTTGCACTTGTGGGGACGGTTTTTATATATTCTGCAAGCAATTATTCTGCTGCATCAACATACAACGATGCCTTTTATTTTGTAAAAAAACAGCTTATCGGCATTGCTTTTGGCGTTGTTGCAATGGTTGGCACTTCACTTTTCGACTATAAAAAACTTCAAAAATTTACCGTTATTGTATCCATAGTATCCTTTGTTACGTTAGCACTCGTATTCGTGCCGGGTATTGGGGTTGAAAACTACGGGGCAAAACGTTGGATAGGGCTTGGCTCGTTTACTATTCAGCCGTCCGAAATAGCTAAGTTTGCAATGATTTTGTTTTGTGCAAACTACGTTTCCAACCGTCCAGACAAACCAAAATCTTTTAAGGGTATACTGCCTATTTTGATATTTGGTGGTGCAACTTGCTTGTTTATTATTGCCGAGCCAAATATGTCTATTACAGTTTGCGTTGCAATGCTTATGTTGACGCTGCTTTTTGCGTCAGGCGTAAAAATAAAGTCCCTTTTGGTTATTATTATCCCTGCGCTTATAGCTGGGGTAGCCTTAATTTTTGCCGAGCCGTATAGACTTTCAAGATTGATGGCATTTTTAAATCCTTGGTCAAATCCAAAGGGAGAGGGGTATCAACTTATTCAGTCTCTCTACGCGCTTGGCTCTGGCGGATGGTTTGGCGTAGGTCTGTTTAACTCACGACAAAAATACGCATTTTTGCCTTTTGCTGAAAGCGATTTTATACTTTCGGTTATTGGTGAGGAAATCGGCTTTATAGGTCTACTATTTTTCTTTGCGCTGATAGGTTTTATAATATATAGGGGCTTAAAAACGGCTTCAAAAGCAAAGGACTTGTTCGGCTTTATGCTCGCGGTTGGCATAACAATGATTTTCGGTATTCAAGCGGTAATAAATGCGCTAGTTGTAACGGGCAGCATACCGCCAACCGGATTACCTCTTCCGCTCGTGTCAAGCGGAAACACGTCAATAATAATTTTTATGGCAGAAATGGGAATTATCTTTAATATAAGCAAGCAATCGTCTTTAACCTTTTAAGCTTTATATCCATAAAATAATATATCTTTTACTTTAAATTTTGGGGAGATATTTATGGATAAATACGTGATAAACGGCGGAAATCACCTATATGGCGAAGTAAAAATAGAAAGCGCAAAAAACGCGGTTTTGCCAATTCTTGCTTCAACCGTGTTGACTGAGGACGAGGTGGTAATACGCGATTGTCCAAAGATAAGCGACGTGCTTAATATGATAAAAATTTTAGAGCATCTCGGTGTGAAAACCTGCTTTGAAGGCAACGATTTAATAGTTAACGCAAAGGGACTGAGCGGGTATTCCGTGCCGCAAAACTTAGCAAGCGCACTTCGTTCTTCAATATTTTTGCTAGGTCCTTTGCTCGGTCGGGCAAGAAAGGCAAGGTTAGCATACCCGGGCGGATGTGATATCGGTATACGCCCTATTGATATACATATTTCTGCACTATCGGCTCTTGGCGCAACCGTTACCGAAACGGGCGAAGAAATAATTTGCACAGCCGACAGAATAGTGGGTAGAGAACTGTATCTTGATTTTCCATCAGTCGGCGCAACGGAAAACGTAATACTTGCAGCCGTAACCGGTTTTGGCAAAACGGTTATACATAATCCTGCAAAAGAGCCTGAGGTTATGGACTTAATTGCATGCCTAAACTCAATGGGGGCAAAAATAAGCACTCACGACAATGCTTTAATTGAAATTGAAGGTGTAGGTAGGCTTCACGGAACGTGCTATAAGCCGCTTGCTGATAGGATAGAAGCAGGCACCTATCTAATTGCTGCCGCAATTTGTGGTGGAGAGGTGGCTTTAAGGGGGGCAAATGCAGAAAATATTTCCGCTTTAATACATAAAATTTGCAATAACACTTGTAAAATTAATACAACTAATGATATAATATATATAAAAAGTGAGGGGGTAGGCGAGGCATTCTCTTTCGAGACGGGTCCACATCCCTTTTTCCCCACCGATTTGCAAGCGCCGGCAATGGCTCTTGCGGCAACACGGTCAGGCACTTCGGTTATCTGCGAAAACGTTTTTGAAATGCGCTACAACCACGTAGCAGAGCTAGTCAAAATGGGCGCGGATATAACGGTTAAGGGCAAAATGGCAATAGTGCGTGGGGTTAAAACACTTCACGGAGCAAGCGTTAAGGCGCGAGATTTGCGTGGCGGTGCAGCACTCGTTTTAGCTGGGCTTGGCGCAAGGGGCAAAACGGTCGTTAGCGACATTATGCACGTCGAGCGCGGATATTACAATTTTGATAAAAAACTTCGCGCAATTGGAGCGGACGTTAGAAAAAAATAGAGAAAACACCCGCTTATAAGCACTGGCTTAGCGGAAAAGGAATACGTATGAGGACGAAAAAATTATTAGTTATTTTAATAGCCGTAGCGTTTTTCTGCTGCGCAGTTTTTTCGTGCTTCTTTTTATTTTCGGTAAACAAGGTAAGCATTGAATTTGAGGCTTCGAAAGAGGCTGATACTTTTTCAATTCAAAACAAGCTTGAAGATAATTTTATTGGCGAAAATCTTTTGTTTTTAGATTTATCATCAGCAAATAAGCTTCTTGCAGACGAGCCGTATTTTAAGGTTGTTTCAACTAAAAAACAGTATCCCAACGTTATAAAAATCAAGATTGAGCAGCGCAAAGAGGTTTTCTATTTTGAGCAAGGCGAAAACGTTTATCTTCTTGACGAAACGGGCTTTGTGCTTAAAAGTGAGCCGAAAAGCTCCTTTGACGGATATGGCAAGCGCAGCCTTATTGCACTTTCTTTTAACAACGTTGAAATAAACCCGATTACTATTGGTTCGGTTTTGTCAACCGATGATGATAAGCATTTTAATTGCGTGCTTGAAATGGCGCGCCAAATCGACTTATACGATAGAGTAAAGGCTATTACCGTTACCGATGATGCCGTTGATTATCGCGGTGCAATTTTTTCAATGTGGACGGGCGGCACCATTAGCGTGTGGGACGTTATGACAAACGGTGTTCTTAAAATTAAAACCGCGCTTATCAGGTTTGATGCGGCAAGCGATTACGTCAAATCAGATTGCAACGTCGTAGTTTTTGTGTATAACGATGCACTTGACGGCGATGGTGGCAATTCAAAATACAAAAATGGTGAAATAGTGGTTCAGGGCTTAGAAGCCAACTGACACAAGGTGAAATTATGCAAAAGAAACAGGTCGCCGTTTTAGATATTGGTTCATCTAAAATTACGGCACTAACGGGCGAAAGGGGTAGAAACAAGACCTTTTTAATCAAAAGCAATGCAGCCTTTGATTACGATGGCTTTGCAGAAGGCTCTTTTTTGGGGTTAGACAGCTTAAAAAAAGCATTATTTTCCGCAGCTGAAAGCATTAGGAAATCTTTCCACGGTGACGTTCCCGTTCTTTACGTTGGCGTTCCCGCAGCTTTTACGCAGGTTGTGGTTAAAAACAGTCAAATTTCCTTTCCTAAAAAGAAAAAAATTACCGATGAAGACGTTGAAATGCTGTATGAGGCATCTTTTGTCTTATCCAGCACAAAATGGACGTTGATTAACCGTTCTCCCATAATTTACGAGCTTGACGATTCAAGACGAGTTATGAGCGCTTTGGGTATGGAAAGCGAAATTTTGAAAGGCGTTTTGTCCTTCGTTCTTTGCGATAATTATTTTATTGAAGCTGTTAGCCCAATATTAAAGGCAGCCGGCATACAAAACGTGGAGTTTGTTTCAACCTCTCTTGCACAAGCAATGAGCCTTATTGATGCCGAAAATCGAGATAGAGTAGCCGTCATTTTAGACGTTGGTTATATTACTACAACCTTTTCAGTAATTCGTGGCGACGGTATAATTTACGAAAAATCATTTGATTTTGGCGGTGGATACATAACCGCAAGCATTAGTGAAAAATATCAAATAGGCTTTGAGGAGGCGGAAAAACTTAAACGCAAGGTTAACCTTAGCCGCCAAACAAGCCGTGGCTCGATGGACGTTTTGTGCGTTGACGATGGTGCATATTATAGTATTGACGAATTGATTGAAACCATCAAATACAGCTTGGACCATTTGTGTGGTTTAATTAACGAAATTACTGAAAACCCAAATATAAAAATTCCCGAATACGTTCCACTTTGCGTAACGGGTGGCGGTATTTCATATATCCGCGGTGCAAAAGAGCACGTTTCTAATAGGCTTGGTATGGTGGTAGAAATCATTGCACCAAACGTTCCTTTATTGGACGAGCCTATCCGTTCAGCGTCGTTGTCCCTCTTGGACCTTGCGCTTGAACAATAACTTAAAAATCTATTTGCTTCCAACGTAGGCAATCTGCTTAATAAGCAAAGATTAAACAAAAAACACAAAAATACAATCCACTCTTTTAAGTATAATTTGGAGGAAAAACAATAATGTTCGGTCAGGAAAATTTAGTTACGGGACAAGCTGTAATCAAGGTTTTAGGCGTAGGTGGCGGTGGCTGCAACGCAATAAACAGTATGATTGATTGTAATATTACCGCAGCAGAATTTATTGCTGTAAACACTGATAAACAGGCACTAAGGCTTTCAAAAACTGACAAGCTTTTGCCTATTGGTGAAAATGCTACCAAAGGTCTTGGCGCAGGCAGTAATCCCGCGATGGGCGAGATTGCCGCAGAGGAAAGCAAGGAAAAGATTATTGAAATTCTTGAAGGCACCGACCTTTTGTTTATTGCAGCAGGTATGGGCGGTGGCACTGGTACAGGTGCGGCACCGGTAATTGCACGTCTTGCAAGAGATATGGGCATTTTGACCGTAGCAGTCGTTACCAGACCTTTTTCGTTTGAAGGTAAGGTAAGAAACGAAAACGCTAACCAGGGTATAGCAAATCTTAGAAAATACGTAGATACTCTCGTAGTTATCCCCAACGATAAGCTATTGCAATTCCTCCCCAAAAATATCGGTATGCTTGACGCATTTAAGGTTGCTGACGATATGTTAAAACAAGGCATCGTTGGTATTGTTGATATTATTGCAACGCCTTCACTTGTTAACCTAGACTTTGCTGATATTAAAATGGTTATGAGCAATCAAGGTATGGCTCATATGGGTATTGGTACTGCAAAGGGCGAGGGCAGGGTAGTTGAAGCCGTTAAACAGGCTATCAGCAGCCCCTTACTTGAAACTACTATCGAGGGTGCAAAGGCTGTTATTCTCAATATTACCGCAGGTAAGGACCTTGGTCTTAACGAGGTTAGCGAGGCAGCTACCCTTATTCAACAGGTTATAGACCCTTCGGCACACGTTATTTATGGTCAAACTATTGATGATAATATGAACGAGGAGTTGAAAATCACGGTAATAGCAACCGGCTTTGCGGCTCAGCAAACGGGTATTGCTTCTGCAACGGCTGCAAAACCTTTAAACGTTTTTGAAAGTCAAGCGGATGAAAGCAACGTTCCACCCCTTCTTCGCACTATAGAGAGTGTAGAACGTCGCGCACAGGAAGTTCAGCAACCCGCTCAAAACTTGTCAACCCTTTCTAATCTTTCAAACGTTGCTCAACCTCAACGTGTTGAACCTACAACGGTTGAGCCTACGGCAGTTGTTAAGCCAGTAGTGGAAGAAGTTAAGCCTATCGAGCCTGCTGCTGCGCCCACAGAGGCACCCGCAGAAGCTCCGCGCGGCAGAGAACTCCCTGCATTTATGAAAAGATTATTTGGCAAGAAATAGTTTTTATAGTATGGTTTAGGCGCCATTACATCAATTAATTTAATTTGTTAAAAAAGCACCCCTTTTGGAGTGCTTTTTTCATTTATCATTATATAAACATAAAAACCTTACATTGAATACGTGCAAAAACTAGGGCTACACTGAACGTATTGTATGTTAAGTTATTATTGGAAAAAACTAAAACAATATAAAAAGCACCGATGAAATTAATCCTTGGTGCTTTTGTTGCTTGGAGTAGCAGGACACTTTATTACGCAATCGCTCCGTAATATTCGCTATCGCTAATACGTGAACTAGTGAGCCAGTCAATCAACTATTTAGATAATAGAAAAAGACAGTCATAAGACTGTCTTTTTCTATTGGTCGGAGTAGCGAGACTTGAACTCACGGCCTCTTGCCCCCCAGACAAGCGCGCTACCAACTGCGCCATACCCCGTCCGCGCATTTTATTCTATCACAACTTTTTTATTTTTGCAACAAATTTTCACCATTTATTAGACACTTTTTAAAATAAATGTTAAAATAAAATAAAATATTAGTTTTATAAGCATTTTCAATAGGATTTTTATGAGAATACGTAGAAAAAAACATCTTGGCGAGCGATTAGAGGGGGTTGGTAAATACCTCATTGTTCCTGATAGGCAAATACTAAACGTTAAAGAGGCGATTAAAGTAAAAGCTTATATAGATTATAAGACTCTTTACGGAAATGATAACCCTATCAATTTAGAAATTGGTTGCGGCAAGGGCGGTTTTATTACCGAGCAAGCTTCAAATTCCCCTAACGAAAACTTTTTAGCCGTCGAGCTTTTGGAAAATATTATAGTAATGGCAGCCGAGCAGGCGAGGGCATTGGGACTAAAAAATCTTTATTTTATGAACAGTGCTGCCGAGTATCTGCCGCGCTATATCAAGCCCCAATCGGTAAAAAAATTATTCCTTAATTTTTCACCGCCCTATCCACAAAAAGGGTATGAAACAAGACGACTTACTTGCGATAGGTTTATGGAGTATTATAAGGAATTTTTAACCGCGGACGGCATAATCATTCAAAAAACAGATGATAAAAACTTTTTTGATTATTCACTTTCACAATTTCAAAAATTTGGCTATAAGGTAACAGACGTTAGTGATAAGATTGCAAGCGGCGAACTGCCTAACGTTCAAACGGAATACGAAAAAAAGTTCCGCGCCCAAAATATGCCCATCTATTGTCTTTACGCAACGCTATAAATTCCTAAAAATTTATAAAATTATACCACCATCTATAATTGTATAACTCTATAATATTTTGAAATGATTTCAAGTTTCATTAATTAATCATAATAAAAGCCCCCGCTTTTTAGGGGGCTTTATTTTTTAGCTTTTATTAATTATTTAATTTTGCGTTTAGGCTTTAATTGAGACCATAAAACAGTAGCAACCTGCAAGGGTATACCTGCAATAAAAATCGCCCATAAATTATACTGTAAAAATAGCAAATAAAAGGAAACAAGCAAGCTCCATATTCCAATTGAAATTAAAATAAAGGTCCAAGCTCGCCTACCCCAAATTCCATTAAAAACAATTAAAACTATTACAGAGGTTGGAACGGCAAATACAAATAAAATCCAAAGACTTTTATTTAATACGGTCAAAAATGAAACGTATAAAACTGTTGCTATAATCCATACAAGCGAGGTTGCAAGCAATGTTATAATAAGCTTATTTGTTTTTTTGCCATCATTTTCACTTTGTTTTGGAAGGTCAGCACCATCGTTTTCGCTAATAAGATAATCAACCGTTACACCGTAAAGGTCGGCAAGGTCTTTAAGAACGTCAATCGGGGGAGTGCATTCACCATGCTCCCACTTAGATACAGACTTATCGGTATAATTTAGCTTTTCCGCAAGCTCAGTTTGCGTCATTTTACTATCTCGCCTAAGTCTAACAAGGTTTTGGGCGATAATATCTTTTACGTTACTCATAATGTAATTATGTTATCACAAAGCACAGTAAAAATCAAGCAATTTTTTAACTCTCGTGATAAGAGAGTTTGTTAAAATGCTCTCGAAATTCGAGAAAGAGTGTTAAAAAACATTCTAGTTAAAAAGAAAAAACCTTAGAGGCGGTTCTATTGATTTTTTGCAAAATTTTTGCTTAAAATTAAAATACAAATTAATTTTTGGAGGCAAAAAATGCAAAATCAAAACAAAAAAATTCCCATCGTGTTTGCCGTTGACGACAACTATGCGCCATATCTTGCGGTTACGATAAAATCAATTTTGGTTAATTCAAATAAAGAAAATTTCTTTAAATTTTATATATTGAATACAGAGTTAAAAGAAGAAAACGTTAATAAACTTGTTGCTACTACCGACGAGCGTTCAACCGTGGAATTTGTAAACGTGGCAGACCGTATGGAATCACTTGGGCAAAAACTTCATTTGCGAGATTATTTTACAAAGGCAATATATTACCGCATTTTCATCCCTGCACTTTTTCCGCAGTATGACAAAATTTTATATCTTGATAGTGATTTGGTTTTAACAAGCGACGTAGCAGAGCTTTTCAACACCGACCTTGGCGATAATATTTTAGGCGCAGTGCCTGAGGAAGTTGTTCCGGCAGTAGAGGTGTTTTCCGCTTACGTTGAAAAATTTCTTGGCGTTAATAGATACGAATATTTCAATTCCGGCTTGCTTTTAATCAACTGTAAAAAGTATGAGGAACTGCAAATTGAAGATAAGTTTATAAATATGATGAATACGGTAAAGTATGAGGTTGCGCCCGACCAAGATTACCTTAACGTTTTATGCAAGGGCAAGGTGAAGCTTATCCATACTGGATGGAACAAAACCCCTATTAGAAACGAGTTTGATGAGAAAAACCTTAAAATTGTGCATTATAAATTATGGTATAAGCCTTGGCTTTACAGCGACATATTGTATCAAGAGCATTTTTGGAAGTATGCAGAGCAAACTGAATTTTATGAGCAAATAAGAGCAACAAGGGAAAGTTACGGAGAAGATAAAATAGCACGAGATTTGCTTGCGTTTAAAAAACTTTTGAAAATGGCACACGACTACGCTTACGGTATTAAAGGTAATAATGAAAACAAGGCGGAATGCGTCTAATGATAAGCCAAAACCGATTAAACGTTTTAGATAAAATACGCCAGTTTGAAAAGCAAGGATTGTGGGATAAGGACGTTGAGGACGACCCAGTCGCCCCGCAACTTCAACCGCAAAAAGTTGATTATTTATCAAAAAAACTATCCTCTAAAATATTAAACAAGGTGGCAAATCGTGCCGCCGTCCGCTTTTACGAGGGGCTTATAAAAAGTGGCGATTTTGTTATAAAGGATATATGCGGAATTGAAAATTTCCGTGCGGTAAAAGGTGGGGCTGTTATTACTTGCAATCACTTTTCCGTCCTAGATAACTATGCCGTATGGCGCGCCATAAGGGGCGAGATGCCTAAGGGTAAACTTTTATATAAGGTGATAAAAGAGGGCAACTACACGACAAGTAGGGGGCTATTCGGGCTGCTTTTCCGTCATTGCAACACCTTGCCGCTATCTAGCAATATGCACACAATGAAAAAGTTTTTTACTGCGGTTGATATTCTTCTTAGGCGCGGCGAAAAAATATTGATTTATCCCGAGCAAGCAATGTGGTGGAATTATAAAAAACCACGTCCAATGAAAAACGGCGCTTTTAAGCTTGCCGCTAAAAGTAAAGTTCCTGTAATTCCGGTATTTATCACCATGGAAGATACGGCAAAATTAGATAACGACGGCTATCCTGTCCAAGCCATGACTCTTCATTTTGAAAAGGCAATTTATCCCGATGAAAAATTGACCGAAAGGGAAAATGCGCAGCAAATTATGGAAAAAAATTATGCCGTGTGGAAGAACGTATATGAGCGCGTATATAAAATTCCATTGAATTATGAGAAGAACTAACCCAAAGCAATAAAAATGCTACTAAAAAACCAACCTAAGTTTTAGGTCGGTTTTTTGTTTTTACAACGTAATATTTTTTTTATTTACATAACGCAAAATGTCCTTTACTTATCAAAAATTTTATTATATAATAATAAAAAACAAAGTTTGGCAGGTTTTAATGAAAATAATTCATACAGCGGATTTACATCTTGATTCTCGTATAGAGGGGCTTGCTGCCGAAAAAAGCAGGGCTAGACGTGGCGAGGTTTTGCATACTTTTGAAAGGATTTGCGATTATGCAACTAAGCAAAACGTTACGGCTATTATTATTGCCGGCGATATGTTTGACACTGCACACCTTACAAATACTACGCGCAATAAGGTTTTAAGTATAATAAAATCAAACGTAAACGTAGATTTTTTGTATCTAGCAGGTAACCACGATAAAGACAGTTTTACCGAGAGCTTAAAAGATGAAGAAACTCCCAGTAATTTAAAGATTTTTTCTAACCGTTGGACTTACGTTGAATATGATGGGGTAACGATTGCCGGCATTGATTTAGAAAGTGTTGACGGCAATTTGACCTATGATACATTAAAGTTGCCAACCAATACCGTAAATATAGTTACTTTACACGGACAAATTGCAAACTACGTTACCGACGATAAGGGCGAGATTATAAGTTTGCCTCGCTTAAAAAACAAAAATATAGACTATCTTGCGTTAGGGCATTACCATGCTTATGCGCGCGGTGTTTTGGATGACCGCGGAATATACGCATACAGCGGATGTCCCGAAGGTAGAGGTTTTGACGAAACGGGCGAAAAAGGCTTTGTTTTGCTTGAAATAGATAAAGGCAAAATTACCGATACGTTTATTAAATTTTCTTCGCGTAATTTATTCGATTTTACCATATCTGTAACCAATTTCGACGATTGGTGGACGTTACGCAGTGAAATACTTCAAACACTAAAAATCCGTTACGACCAAAAATCGCTAATAAAGGTTGTTTTAACTGGCGAGCATAAAACCGACTTTGTTTTAGACGTTTTAGAACTTTCTGAGCGACTAAACGAATATTTTTATTTTGCAAAAGTGCAGGATAAAACTGTTTTAAAAATTAGTGAGGAAGATTTTTCGCTTGATAAAACTGTTCGTGGCGAGTTTGTTCGCTCGGTTTGGCAAAGCGACTTGTGTGAAGAAGATAAGTCAAAAATCATAATGCTTGGACTAAAAGCGTTTAGAGGGGAGGAATTATAATGCGTCTTATAAAATGTTATATTTCTTCGTTCGGTGCGCTTAAAAATTTTGAATATAGTTTTAGTGAGGGCCTTAACACCATAAACGAGGAAAACGGCTTTGGCAAAAGCACCCTTGCGACCTTTATTAAGGCTATGTTTTACGGGCTAAGCGGCTCTTTGAAACAAGGTATAGCGGATAACGAGCGTAAAAAATTTAAGCCTTGGAATACCGATGGCTTATTTGGCGGCTACCTTATTTTTGAATATGCTGGCAAGCAGTTTAAAATTGAGCGTTACTTTGGCGCGAAGGATAGCGAAGATACTATTGAGTTTATTGATTTAGAAAGCGGCTTGCCAATTCAAAAAAAGTATGATTTAGGCAGACGTATTTTTGAAATTGACGAGGACGGCTTTTTATCTACTACCTATTTTTCCCAAAAGGATTTTGAAATAAAGCCCAATGCAAGCATTACCGCAAAATTCAATAAAGTTAGTGACGTAGAAGAAATTAGCGGTGTTGACGATGTTATAAAACGTCTTGAAAGCAAACAAAAAGAGTATGCTAAGCAAAAGGGCGAGGGCGGTCTTATTTTCGATGCTTCACAAGAACTTTTATCGTGCGAAAGAGAAATACAAGAGGCTTATTCTGCGCGTGCTTTTGTGCAAGAAGCAACCGCTGTCGCAGACAGTTTACAGACGGAGTATGAAGAACTTAGTGCTAAAAATAAAGAGCTTACCGACCGTATCGAGAGAGCAACGCGTATAAACGCGCGCGCTGAAAACGTTAGTATGCAGCGCCAACGCCTTGCCGAATATAATGAAGCATTAAACAAGGCGCGTGATAAGGCTAAAAATGCAAACGCACTTTTAAATGGCACCTTTCCTAATGAAAATGAAATTGTTGAGGTCGAGCGCGCGATAACCGAAAGCGAAAGGCTTAGCGCAGAGCAAAAAAGAATTAGTATAGAATTAGCAACATACGAGGAAAACGCAAAGTCCGCACCCACAAAAAAGGGCTTACCTATTATTTATTTCATTCTTGCCGCAGCATTTTTTGTTGTGGGCATAGCAGCTTGCTTTTTGTATCTTGCTGTTGGAATTGCACTTTTTGTCATTGCTGTTGCAATACCAATAGTAGCACCTTTTTTAGAAAAGAAAAATAAGCCCAAAACGGACGTTTATGCGCTGTTTATTGTCGAGCGCAAAGCGGAACTTGAAAAAATTGAACGAAATTTATCCGTTTTGAAAAACAAAATTTATTTGTTTTTTGCAAAGTTTAATTTCGTGGAAAGTGCAGATTTAAGAATGCTGCTTTACAAAATCCGCCTTGAAGTAACCAATTATAAAGAGGCGACTGAGGAGATAGAAGGCTTATTGCCCAAAACACGTGCGCTTGAAAAGGAACTTTCGGCAGTTGTTAACGAAAAAAACGAGGACAACGTTGAGGAGTTAAAGGAAGAAAATAATAATCTAATAGCAAAAATGAACGTTGTTATGAGAGAGCTATCAAGTAAACGCGCAGCCGCAGCATCTTATGAAAGTAAGTCCTCTCATTTACCCGAACTCCTTGAAAAGCAAGATGCACTAAAAGAGAAAATCTTAAATCTAAAAGAGCAGCAGCGCATTTGCAAACTTACAACTCAATACGTCAAAAAGGCGGACGAGGTGCAAAAAATTAAATATCGTGCACCCTTGCAGTCAAGCTTTAATAAATATTTATCGTTTATTACCGATGGCGCTTATACAGGTGATATAGACGTAAATCTTGGCGTAACCATTATGGAAAATGGCAAAGCTCAAAAACCGGGATTTTACAGTAAAGGTTTTCAAAATTTATTTGAAATTTGCAAAAGACTTGCTCTTGTTGACGTGCTTTTTACCAAAGAAAAGCCCTTTATAATACTTGACGACCCCTTCTATAACTTAGATGAAGCCAAGATAAAGGCGTCAACGGCGGTAATACGCAAGCTTGCTGAGGAATATCAAATACTTTATTTAATTTGCCACCCCTCACGAGAGGCGTAATATTTGCATTAAAAAGGGCAATAAATATAGAAAATAATAAATTTTACGGCTAAAATAACGCGATAAGGCGAAAGGTATGTCAAAAAAATATAAATTAAATTTTGAGCTGGTGCCGGACGGGTGTTGGTATTCTAATCTGCGGACAATACTATCAAAAAAGCAGTGGGATTTTTTGCGTCAAGATGCAAAGGAACGCGCTTGTGGCAAATGTATGATATGCGGACGTAAAACGGATAGGCTTGAAGCTCACGAAAGATGGAGCTATGACGAGGCTAATGCCGTTCAAAAATTAGAGGATATAGTATCTATTTGCCATGATTGTCATAGTGTTATACATATCGGGCGCACCCAACTTAAAGGCAATATAGAAAGTGCTGAAAAGCACTTTATGAAGGTAAATAAGTGTTCTTACGCAGAATATATTTCCGCTCTTGGCGAAGCAAATTTAATTCACCGCCGCCGCAACGCTATTGCAGAATGGAAGTTAGATTTATCCTATCTTAAAAAGTATACGGGCGAGGGCAAAAGCGATTGATTTTATGTAAGTTATTTTAACTTTTAAGGCCTTTGTTGTTAGCGAGTTAAAATATCAAAAAAATATAAAGGATAGAAGCAAATTTTATCCTTTTTTTATTTGCTTTTTCGACAATGAGTATGCTAAAATTAATAAAAATTGCAAGGGAGGCTAAAAGAGATGGAAATAATCAATGCACACGCGCACATATATCCTGAAAAAATTGCAGAAAAAGCCACCGGTGCAATAGGCGATTTTTACGGAATAAAAATGGATTTACCTACTGGCACAACCGAAATGCTTATTAAAGACGGTGCGGCTGCCGGTATTTCAAAATATCTAGTTCATTCGGTTGCAACCACCGCCCATCAAGTATCTTCTATAAACCGTTTTATCAAGAGTGAAATGGACGCGCACAGTCAGTTTATCGGTTTTATGACACTTCACCCCGATATGACGGAGGATGAGGTCAATGCGGAAATCGAATGGGCTATACAAAATGGATTTAAGGGCATAAAACTTCACCCCGATTTTCAAAAATTTTATATTGACGACGAAAACGTGGAAAAGTTTTATCGTGCTGCAAGAGGAAGGCTTCCTATCCTATTTCACATAGGTGATGATAGGTATGAATTTTCTAAGCCGACGCGCCTTGTTGAAATGGCAAAAAAATATCCCGACCTTGATTTTATAGCGGCGCATTTTGGCGGCTACCTTTGTTGGAACGAGGTATCGGTATACGTTGGGCTTAAAAACGTGTATTTTGACACCTGCTCATCACTTGCGTATATCTCTCCGTCAAAGGCAAAAGAGATTATAGATATGCTTGGTGCTGATAGGTTTTTCTTTGCGACGGACTTTCCTATGTGGAGTGCCGATAGGGAGCTTGAACGTTTTATGCAAATACCGCTTAGCGAAAAAGAGCGCAGTATGATTTTGGCTGAAAACGTAAAAAAACTTCTTAAAATCTAACAATCATTTACAAACGGTTTATATTGGCTGAAAATTTGAGCATTTTGTTGATAAAATGTTGTAAAACAGCTGACAAATAGTTGACAATATTTAACCGCAAGTATTATAATATGTTTACATATTAAATAAAACGCAACGAAGGAAAGGGACACGGTTTTGTAATGCAGAGAGTTGGCGGTCGGTGCAAGCCAATGCGCATACTTTGTCAACTCATTCCGGAGCGGAAGCGATGAAATTATAGTAGTCGTTTACGGCTTGTCCCGTTAAAGACTAAAATGAGTGATTGTCTTTTGGCAATAATTCGGGTGGTACCGCGGTAGTATAATATCGTCCCTGACAAGTTTTTGTCAGGGCGTTTTTTATTAAAAAATTTTATTTAAGGAGAACGAGTATGAAGAAGATTATGGTATCTGACTTAACGTTAAAAGCAGTTAACGAACAAGATTTTTCGCTAACTTTTAGAGAAAAGCTAGCTATTGCCGAAAATCTACTACTAGCGCACGTTGATGCTATCGAATTACCTGCTTTGACCGAGTCGAAGGAAAATGCCGTAATTTATCGCACTATTTCTTCAACCGTTCAAGGTGCTACGGTAAAAGTAGAGGTTGGTGACAGCTTAGAAAGCTTAAATTATGCTGCTGAGTGTGTTAAAGTAGCAAAAAAAGCTTGTTTGCAAGTTGTTATGCCTGTTTCTACGGCACAAATGGAATATATTTATCATCTTAAAGCCCCCGCAATGCAAGCAAAAATCGGCGAGTTGGTTTCGGCTGCAAAGGCTGAGTGTGACTGTGTTGAATTTGTTGCGCGTGATGCGTTTAGGGCAGAAGACGGATTTTTGGAAGCTTGCGTTAAAACGGCTTGCGAGGCTGGTGCTTGCTGCGTTACCGTGTGTGACGATGCAGGTATCGCTTTCCCCGAAGATTATGCAAAGCTTGTTAAGCAAATAAAGGCTGAGTGTGACGTTAAGGTTTTCGTTCAGCCATCAAACGCGCTCTCACTTGCGGCGGCTTGTGCTGTTGAGGCAATCAAGGCGGGTGCTGACGGTGTTAAAACGGCAGAATGCGGCAAATATTTGTCCGTTGACGTTTTGGCTGAAATTTTTAGAGCAAAAAAATACGACCTTGCTGCCGAGTGCGCTGTGGACGTTACAAAAATACAGACCATTACAAATTCTATCAATGGCGTTGTCGGTTGCGATGAGGGGGCGGCTCAGGTTTCTTCTGTTGCAAACGTAACTTTGCTTGACGGCAATGCAACCGTAAAAGAGGTTTCTGCCTCTATTAGCAAAATGGGTTACGAGCTTAGCGATGCTGACGTTGGTAAGGTATATGAAGAATTTAAAAAATTCGTTGCAAAAAAAGGTAATATCGAGGCTAAGGAATTAGAAGCGCTTATTGCAAGCAACGCAATGCAAGTTCCTTCCACCTATCATTTGGTTAACTACGTTGTAAATAGCAGCAATATTATTCCTGCTACCGCAAATATTACCCTTGAAAAGAATGGCGAAAAGTTTACCGGTGTATCAACCGGTGACGGCCCGATAGATGCCGCTTTTCATGCAATAGAACAAATTATTGGTCATCATTACGAGCTTGACGATTTCCAAGTCCAAGCCGTAACAAAGGGCAGGGGCGCAATGGGTTCGTCGATTATCCGTTTGCGTGCAGACGGCAAGCTTTACCCAGGTAACGGTGCATCAACCGATATCGTAGGGGCTTGTATTCGTGCATACATAAACGCTCTCAACAAAATCGTATACGAAGGTAAGTAGTATGAAGCTTGCTTTTAGTGATAAATTTATTAATACGTCAAGCTTTATCGAATTGTGCAATGCCGCACAAGATTATGGTTTTGACGGTTTTGAAATCAACGATGCTGAGGCAGAAAAGGCTCAGCACGCAGACAGTATATTCCGCTCTGCGTTAACCCCCGATGCTAAACGTAAACTTATCAATAGACATATTTCTATTCCCGTTATCGCTTACCCCAAAAACGTAAATGATGATACCGATGGTTTAGAAATTGTTAAATACGTTGAATATGCTGCCGTTGCATCTGTAAAGAGTGTAGTTCTAAGATTTGAAAGCTTGCCAAAAATGGCGGTTTTGAAAAAAATTCTTATTCCGGCTATTGTTGAGGCGGAAAAAAACGGCGTATCGATTTTGCTTGAAACATTTGGTCCCTTGGCTAAAACTGATGCTGTGCTTGACGTTATCAATGCTTTTGGTGCAGCTGCGTTAAAGGTGTGCTGGAATATACGTCAAACCTTTTTTAACGCTGGCGAATCTGCCGATGCAACCATACAAACTTTGGGTGCATACATAGGCTACGTCCGCATTGGTGACAAAAAGGGCGACAAAAAGGTTTTAATTGGCGATGGCGACTTGCCTGTGAAAGATTTCCTCAACGCACTTCGCTCACTTAATTACGACGGTTACGTTTGCTTAATGGATTCGGGTGAGATTACATCTTACGATATTCTTTTTACGCACTTCAAAAGTTATCTTGCTTCAAACGATACTAGGGCAGAGAAGAAAGAAATTTTCTATAACCGCTCAAAAACCGGCACTCATCCTTGGAGAAAATATGACGTTTTAGATTTGACTTTTGCCGATGTTTTGGACGAAATGGCTGAAAGCTATCCCGACCAATACGCATTCAAATATACAACCCTTGATTATACTAGGACTTACTCACAGTTTAGGGATGACGTTGACAAGGTTGCCGCTGCGCTCGTTTCACTTGGCGTTGAGGCAGGGCATCACGTTGCTATTTGGGCAACAAACGTTCCCCAATGGTTCCTTACCTTTTGGGCAACGGTAAAAATCGGTGCAGTTTTGGTTACTGTAAATACCGCTTATAAAATTCACGAGGCAGAGTATCTTTTAAGACAATCTGACACTCATACTTTGGTTATGATTGATTGCTGTAAAGATTCTAATTATAAAGAAACGATTGAAGAACTTTGTCCCGAGCTTAAAAATATAACGCCAGGTCAACCACTTTATTCTAAAAAATTGCCTTTCTTGCGTAACGTTATTACCGTTGGTTTTGAAATGGACGGTTGTTTAGAGTGGAATGACTTTGTAAAACGTTCCTCACTTGTTCCTAAGGAGGAGGTTCGCCGTAGAGCATCTAAGGTAAAGGCGGATGACGTTTGTAATATGCAATACACCTCAGGCACCACAGGCTTTCCTAAGGGTGTAATGCTTACCCACCGCAACATAATCAACAACGGCAAGATAATCGGCGACAGAATGGATATTTCAACTGCCGACAGAATGATGATTCAAGTGCCAATGTTTCACTGTTTTGGTATGGTGCTTTCTATGACTAACTTGATGACGCACGGCGGAACAATTTGTCCTATGCCGTATTTCTCGCCAAAATCATCACTTGCTTGCATAAATGATGAAAAAATCACTTGCTTTAACGGCGTGCCAACAATGTTTATTGCAATGTTTAATCACGCAGATTTTGCCAAGACTGATTTTTCTTATATGAGAACGGGTATTATGGCAGGTGCTAACTGCCCGCCGGAACTTATGCGCAAGGCTGCCGCTGAAATGAATATGACTGAAATCATCAGTGTTTATGGTCAAACGGAAGCATCGCCCGGTTGCACTATGGGCGAGGTTAACGAGGACCTTGACCACCGCGTAGAAACGGTTGGCAGTGCTTTCCCCGGTGTTGAATGCAAAATTATTGACCCCGAAACAGGTGAGGAATTGCCCGATGGCGAAAACGGGGAATTTGTTGCACGTGGTTATAATATTATGAAGGGTTACTACAAAATGCCCAAGGCAACTGAGCAAACCATCGATGCAGACGGTTGGCTGCATAGTGGTGACATTTGCTGTCGCACACCCGACGGTTATTACAAGGTTACCGGAAGATTAAAGGATATGATTATCCGTGGTGGCGAAAACTTGTATCCCAGAGAAATTGAGGAGTTTTATCTTACGCACGCAAAGGTTAGGGACGTTCAGGTTGTTGGTGTTCCCGACCAAAGATATGGCGAGGAAGCTTGCGCTTATATTATCCTTAATAAAGGCGAAACGTCTGACGAGAATGAAATGCGTGAATATGGCAATGCGCATATGGCAAAGCATAAAGTTCCAAGATACTTTATATTCGTCAAGGAATTCCCAATGAACGCAGCCGGCAAAATTCTTAAATACAAAATGAGGGAAGAAGCCGCTAACTTAATTAAAAATATGTAATTCAAAACATATTGAAAATATTATCAACAGAAATTAAACAAAAAACTTATAATTGGAGGCATATTATGCTGGAAATAAAAGTAGAAAAGGCTAAAACGCTTAAAGAAAAGCCCGATTTTTCAAAGCTTGGCTTCGGCAAATATTTTACCGACCATATGTTTATGATGGATTACTCTCAAAAAGAGGGTTGGCACGATGCAAGAATCGTTCCTTTTGGATATATTCCCATCCATCCTGCATCTACCGTATTGCATTACGGTGCAGAAATTTTTGAAGGCTTAAAAGCTTATAAAACTGCTGACGGCTATGCAATGTTCCGCCCTATCGAAAACATCAAAAGAATGAACGATTCGGCAGAAAGGCTTTGCTTGCCTACTCTTGACGAGGAGTTTACTTTAAAGGCTTTAACCGAGCTTATCAACATCGATTACGATTGGATACCAGACCAGCCCGGCACGTCCCTTTATATCCGTCCTTTTATGTTTGGTAATGACGAAAGCCTTGGCGTTCACGCAGTATCTAACGCAACTTTCGTAATTATTTTGTCCCCCGTAGGTAGCTATTATGCCGAGGGACTTAACCCCGTTAAAATCAGCATTGAAAGCGAAGACGTTAGAGCCGTTCGCGGTGGCACTGGCTACGCAAAATGCGGTGGTAACTACGCAGCATCTTTAAGGGCTGGTCAGCGCGCAGCTGAAAAGGGCTATTCACAAGTTCTTTGGCTTGACGGTGTTGAAAGAAAGTATATCGAAGAAGTTGGTGCAATGAACGTTATGTTTAAAATCAATGGCGAAATTATTACCCCAGAACTCACTGGTTCAGTTCTTCCCGGTATTACTAGAAAATCTGCATTACAGATACTCAAAGAGTGGGGCTATAAGGTTAGCGAAAGACTTCTTTCTGTTGACGAATTAATCGGCGCAGCTCAAAACGGCACCTTAGAGGAAGCTTGGGGCACCGGCACGGCAGCAGTTATTTCACCAATTGGTCAGCTTTTCTATAAGGGTGGCGAATACGTTGTAAGCAACAACCAAATTGGCGACCTTACCCAAAAGCTTTACGATGAGCTTACCGGAATTCAGTGGGGCACAAGACCTGATACTCGCGGTTGGTGCTATAAGGTTAAAATTTAATGTTTGACAAACGTATTACGCTCTTTATGGGGCATTATGGCAGCGGTAAAACGTTTGCCGCCGTCAATTATGCTGTTGCTTTGGCAAAAAGTGGTAAAAAAGTCAGCATTTACGATTTAGATATTGTAAATCCTTATTTCCGCACGGTTGACGCTCAAAAAACGCTAAACGAGGCAGGGGTAGAGCTTGTTGTTTCTCCCTTTGCCGAAACTAACGTTGATATCCCTGCAATGAACGCGCAATCTTATAAAATGGTTGACGATTTAAGTCGTTATGCCGTAGTAGATATAGGCGGAGACGACCGTGGTGCGCTCGCGCTTGGCAGATTTGCACAAAAAATCAAGGAAGAAGGCAATTACGAGGCACTTTTTGTTATCAATCGCTTTCGTCCTGAAACTCGCGATATCGAAGGCGCGCTTGCCGTAAAGGCGGAAATCGAAGCCGTTTCCAAAATTCCTTTTACTGCAATAGTAAACAACGCAAATCTCGGCAAGGAAACGACGGTGGATAACGTTCTTTCTGGTTTGAGTTTTTGTGAGGAACTCTCGCGCGTTACCGGTTTACCAGTAAAGTGGTCGGCTGTTCGCAGCAGCTTAATAAATGAAGAAATAAAAGAAAAAATCAAACGAATATTGCCCATCGACCCAATAAAATACGGCGATTGGCTATAAAGGAGAAAATATGGCAAAAGTTACTTTTGACGAAGAGCGTTGTAAAGGTTGCGGACTGTGTGAAACAGTTTGTCCTAAGCATATCATTGCGCTCTCCAAGGAAAAAATCAACGCAAAAGGCTATCATCCCGCAATGATTACCGAGCAGGAAAAATGTATTGCTTGCGCTTTCTGTGCAACAATGTGTCCCGATACGGTTATTACTGTGGAAAAGTAGAGGTGTAACATGGCAGAAAAAGTTTTAATGAAAGGCAACGAAGCATTAGCAGAAGCCGCTATTATGGCTGGCTGCAAATATTACTTCGGCTATCCAATTACTCCCCAAACGGAAGTTGCTGCTTATATGTCAAAAAGAATGCCCAAGTGTGGCGGCACTTTCTTGCAAGCTGAATCGGAAATCGCTGCAATCAACATGGTTATAGGTGTTTCCGCTTGCGGCAAAAGAGTTATGACAAGTAGTTCCAGCCCAGGAATTTCCTTAAAGAGTGAGGGTATATCTTACCTTGCTGGTTGCGATTTGCCTGCGCTCATCGTAAACGTTCAGCGTGGTGGCCCCGGTTTAGGTGGCATTCAGCCCTCGCAGTCCGACTATTTCCAAGCGCTTAAAGGTGGCGGACACGGCGACTATAAACTCATCGTTTTAGCACCTGCATCAATTCAAGAAATGGTTGACCTAACATTCAAGGGCTTTGACCTTGCAGATAAATACAGAATGCAAACGATGATACTTGCTGACGGCACAATGGGACAGATGATGGAACCCGTAAGCTTAGAGCTTGGCGAGGTAAAAGAATACGACAAGCCTTGGGCAACCACCGGCACAAGCACTCACGAGGGCAGAAACGTTGTTAACTCCCTTTCATTGAGCCCTGCTCAACTTGAAGAATGGAATATCAACAGATACGAGCGTTATAAAATTATCGAGCGCGATGAAGTCATGTATGAAGAATTCATGATGGACGACGCTGAAATTTGTATAGTTGCTTTCGGTATTGCTGCGCGTATTTCTAAAAACGCTATTATGGAAGCAAGAAAACAGGGTATAAAGGTTGGTATGATTCGTCCTATAACCTTGTGGCCCTTCCCCAAGGAAGCGCTTAAAAAAGCAGCAGGAAAGGTTAAATCTTTCTTGTCAGTTGAACTCAATATGGGACAAATGGTTGACGACGTAAAACTTGCAGTCGACTGTTCCAAACCCGTTTATTTCTACGGCAGAACGGGTGGTGTTCTTATGGCACCCGAAGAAATCGTAAATAAACTTAACGAAATTGAAAAAGGAGAGGCAAAGGCATGGTAGTATTTGAAAAAACGAAAGGTCTTACGGACAATCAACTTCATTATTGCCCCGGCTGTACACACGGTATTATTCATCGTTTGGTTGCCGAAGCTCTTGAAGAACTCGGTGTTACCGGCAAAACCATTGGTATTGCTTCGGTAGGTTGCTCTGTTTTCTCTTATAATTATTTTAACTGTGATATGATTCAGGCTGCACATGGAAGAGCACCTGCTGTTGCAACGGGTGCAAAACGTGCAAACCCCGACAACGTTGTCTTCACTTATCAAGGCGACGGTGACCTTGCTGCAATCGGCACGGCTGAAACTGTGCATTCTGCTGCAAGAGGCGAAAATATTACCGTTATTTTCGTAAACAACGCAATTTACGGTATGACCGGGGGTCAAATGGCACCCACAACTCTTCCCACTCAGGTTACGCAAACTTCTCCCTATGGTAGAGACGTTACCGTTGTTGGCTATCCTGTAAAGGTATGTGAAATGCTTTCACAAATTGATGGCGCAACCTACCTTGAAAGAGTTGCTGTAAACAACGTTAAAAACATCAAAAAGGCTAAACAAGCAATCAAAAAGGCTTTCCAAAACCAAATTGAAGGCAAAGGTTTTTCTTTGATTGAAGTATTGTCAACCTGTCCTACAAACTGGGGTTTGTCGCCTAAGGATGCTATTAAATGGCTTGACGACAATATGCAAACGTATTATCCTCTTGGAGTTTATAAAGATAAATATAAGGAGGAAAAATAAATGAGTAAAACTACTAAAATCTTGATTGCCGGATTTGGCGGACAAGGTATTTTGTTTACAGGTAAAGCTATTGCATATACCGGACTTAAAGCAGGTATGGAAGTTAGCTGGCTTCCCTCATACGGCCCCGAAATGCGTGGTGGAACGGCAAACTGTGCCGTTACTTTAAGTGACCAACCCATCGGCTCGCCTATTATTGAAAAGCCTGACGTTCTCATTGCAATGAATCTCCCCTCGTTAGAAAAATATTTTTATGAAACGGAAAAGGGCGGATATATTATATTCGACAGTTCCTTGATTACCAAAAATGAAGTTAGAGAGGGCGTTACCACCGTCGGTATTCCTGCAACAAAGCTTGCAAGTGATAACGGACTTAACGGTCTTGCGAATATGATTATTTTAGGCAAGGTTTTAAAGGCAACAAACGTTCTCACTATGGAACAAATCAAAACCAGTCTAGCGCAAATGATACCCGCTAAAAAAGCGGAGCTTTTAGACAAAAATATTAAAGCGATAGAATTGGGCTACAACTTCTAAAAATTAAGCGCTAAATAATAAAGAAAAAAATTATTTCAGCATAATTATTAAAAGACGGCTTATCTGCCGTCTTTTATTTTTTAAATTTAGTAAATTTAAACTAAAATTATTTAATTATGATAAGCATATCAAAGGTTGTGGCATAAACGACAGCAAACGGCATATATTGAAATAGAAACTCATAATAGGAGGAAAGAAATGTCGTTTTTCTGTAATTTTCAGTCGGACAAATGCCCGGGGCAAATCAACGGTAATCCATTAAATGGATTGTGCGAAAAGGTTTGCGTTCAAGCAAAAAAAGTGTTCGACGCTTGTATGCAGCAAACTCAACTGACGGACGTCGTTTTGAATATCACCAACCTTACACCGTCTAATCCTACATATCCGCTTACTTTTGTTAGTGCAAGAAGCACGACCTCGCAAGGCACAATAAGTAATTTACTTATCGAGCCGTTGCCAGAGCGTCCGCACGCTGCAAGGGTTAAAACGGATATTATTATTCCTGTATCGGTTGCATATACCGACGCAAATGGTGTAGAAGGTGCTGCAACGGCAACGGTAACCGTTCCTAAGGACGTTATTCTCAATATTCCGTCGGCTTCGATTATGCCGTATACCGTAGAGGCAATAGTATCGCTTGTTTCTACTCTTGGCGAATATACGGGCGAAAATCAGTTTACAATTGATGCTTGCGTATCCATTATCCTAAAAATAGTAATGGAAGTTGAGCTTTTAATTCCCTCTTACGGTTACACACCTATTCCGCCCTGTCAGGAATACACGCAAGAGGTGTGCGCGGGCTTTTTCGAGCTTCCAATGTATCCCGAATAAACCCTAGCTTTTTATTAATAAAATATTTTGCTTGTAATAAGCGAAATAAACCTTGCGTTACAAAAACAAAAAAACGTGAAAATTTTTTTCACGTTTTTTTATTGCAATAATTTAATCAGTTGCGTTAAGAAAAAAATTGTGATACTATAAATTTATGAAAATTTTTGCAATAAGTGATTTGCATATATCAACCTCAACTGATAAGCCTATGGATATATTTGGCGGAAATTGGGTTGGATATATGGAAAAAATTCGTGCAGATTGGCAATCAAAGGTTACTGACGAGGACATTGTCCTTATTGGTGGCGATATCAGCTGGGCAATGGATATTACTGATGCCCAAAAAGATATTTTAACGCTTGTCGATTTGCCGGGTAAAAAAATTTTTATAAAAGGTAATCACGATTATTGGTGGAGTGGTATTGGTAAAGTTCGCGATATTTTGCCAGAAGGTTTTTTCGCCCTTCAAAATGACAGCATAAAATTTGGCAACGTGGTCATTTGCGGCTCGCGCTGTTGGAGCGTGCCGGGTGCACCTGATTTTAAGGAGCAGGATATGAAGATTTATCTGCGTGAAACCGAAAGGCTTAAACTTTCCTTAAAGTCTGCAAAGCAATCTTTGCAAGATGGAGACAAGCTTTTAGCCTTAATACATTATCCACCCTTTAACGTGCGCCGCGAGAACTCTCTATTTACCGATATTTTTGAAGAAAACAATGTTGATGCTGTAATTTACGGACATTTGCACGGCAAAAGCGTGCGCGCCGATAAATTGGTTATAAAAAATGGTATAAAATACTATTTGACCTCTTGTGATCAAGTAGAAAATAAATTAACGGAGATTGTGTTATGAAGGTAGAAACTCAGCAGGAAACTCAGGCTAACGACACGGTTGAAACCGCGCCTACTAACACCTTTAAACGTAAGGCGTTAAATTACTTAAAAACCTTGCCAAAGCGATATTTTATAACCGCTTTTTCAGGCATGGCGCAAGGTCTATTTGTAACGCTTATTGCCGGCACCATTTTGGCTCAAATAGCAGGTTGGATTGGTAATAATTATATTGGCAATACACTTCTTGCTATTGCAAACATTGCCAAAATCCTTATGGGCGCGGGTATTGGTGTAGGAATTGCGCATGCGCTTGGCAAAAATAAGCTTTTAGTATTCTCTGCGGCTGTTGCCGGTTTAATTGGTGCTTGGGCAGACCAGCTTATTGTTGGCGGTGGCGGGTTAGCCGTTATTACGACAAAAATGGGCATTGCACTTCCCGGTAACCCCATCGGCGCATACGTTGTAACTATGCTTGTAGTCGAGCTTGTAGAGCTTTATGCAGGTAAGACCAAGCTAGATATAATTTTAATACCATTAGGCTCCTTGGTTATATCTCTTGGCGGTGTATTTGTTTCATTCCCATTTATATGGTTAATAAATCAGCTTGGCGCACTTATTGCTAATGCTACCAATGCCGTGCCTTTTGTAATGGGCATTGTTGTTTCTGTTATTATGGGTGTTTTACTTACAATGCCTACATCCTCCGCGGCAATATGGGTTGCCGTAGCTACTCCGGTTTTAACAAAATATGCGGTTGGCTCTGCGGAGTATAATGCAATGCTTCTTGCTGGCGGGGCTGCTACTGTTGGCTGCGCTTGCCACATGGTTGGCTTTGCCGTTGCAAGTTTTAGAGAAAATGGTGTTAGCGGTCTTATATCGCAGGGTATAGGCACAAGTATGTTGCAAATTCCAAACATCATGAAAAAACCTGTTATAATGCTACCTATGATTATTTCAAGTGCAATTTGCGGACCTCTTTCAACTTGTGTTTTTGGCTTGCTTTGCGGTCAGTCGGGCGGTGGCATGGGCACTTCTGGTCTTGTTGGTGTTTTTGATTTATTTAAATATTCTGTTCCCGGTGCATTAAGCGTGGTTGGTATAATTCTTCTTATGTTTATTCTTCCCGCAATTCTAAATATCTTTATCAGCGAATTTATGCGTAAGAAAGGTTGGATTAAATTTGGCGATATGAAATTACCCGACTAGTTTTTGCATCAAATAAATTTTGTAAAAACAATCTTAAAAGACGGCTTTTTGCCGTCTTTTTTTTATTATAGTTTTAATTTTATAAAATAGGGCATAACTTATATTATTAAACGTTATTAAAGCAATTTAATAAAAAGGTGGTGTAAAATGCCAAATAATATTAATGAAAGCGACAAGCTGTCATTAGAGGGAAGAAAAAAGCTTACAATGAGCGGTGTTGATGCGGTAGACGGCTTTACTGACCAAGCACTTAGGCTTACGGTTGGTGGTAGCAAGGTTGTTATTCAAGGCGAAAATCTTAAAATAACCTCCTACAACAAAGCAACGGGAGCGTTATCTGCTGACGGCACAATTTGTGAAATTAAATACGTTGGTAAAAAGGCACCTTTCTTAAAAAGAGTTTTTAAATAAAATAAGCAAAAATAATACAAGATGTTTGTCAGCCAAAACCAATTTTACGTATTTGCTGCGTGTGTAATGATAGGCGGAATATGCGGCATATTTTTTTCGCTGTCGTCAGCAATTAAATTTATTTTTAAGAGTAAGCTTTTAGGCTTAATTTTTGATTGTGTAGCATTTATTTTAACTACACTTATTTATATAAACGTTAGTTATAGTCTGCATTTTCCGTCGTTTAGAATATATATGCCGGTAGGTGTTGTTTGCGGGCTTATCTTATATTTTAAAAGTTTACATTTAGCACTTGCCAAAATGGTAAAAAAGCCTTATAATATAATTAGAAAAAAATTGGCAAAGCTCTTGCATGCTTTACGCTTGTCAATACAAGCGAAGCGGCAAAAAAGGGCAACACAAAAGGTAAAAAGGCAAAATGACCGAGTCAAAGTTCAAAAGAATAGTCACGGCAGCAACGGTAGGCGCAGTTCTGCTTCTCGTAATACTCCTTTCGGTAATGATTTATCAGTTAATATCCATCGGGGTTAAGCGTAAGCAAATAGCAGAGCTTGAATACCAAATTGCCGTTTACGAACAAATGATTGAAGATGGCGAAAGCGAAACTCAAACCCGCAACCAAAGGTGGTGGATTGAGCGTCGCGCGCGCGAACTCGGCTATACCTTGGATAGCGACCTTTTTAATTAATTATGAAATACGGTGTTATTGACGTTGGTTCCAATTCAGTTAGATTAATGTTGGCTGAAAATGGTAAAACTCTTTATAAATCGGCGGTAATTACCGCCCTTTCCGCAGGAATGGGTGAGGATGCCGTCTTGCAAAACGAGGCGGTGCTGCGCTCAGCGCAAGCCGTTTCTTTTTTTGCAAAAAAAGCCAGTGAATACGGCGCGAAAAAAACTCTTGTTTATGCAACGCAGGCTGTCCGCCGCGCCACAAATAAACAAGTCTTTATTGACCTTGTAAAAGAGCTTTGCGGTCTTGAAGTAGACGTTGTTTCAGGCGAAAAAGAGGCATTTTTAGGCGCGGTTGGTGCCTTGGGTGGACAAGATGGCGGTGTAATTGACGTTGGCGGCGCAAGCACTGAAATTATCGTTGTAAAAGAGGGTAACGTGCTGTATTCTCATAGCCTTGACGTTGGCGCAGTTACGTTATACGATAGAGTTGGTGAGGATAAGCAAAAAGCAATAGAATATCTTTCCAAAAAACTAACAGAATACGGCGACATTTCAAAATTCAGCAAGGCAAATTTTTACAGTATTGGTGGGACGGCAACTACCATTTGTGCAATGGTTTATGCCGTTTGTCCTTACGACCCGACTATAATTCACAATAGTAAAATATCAAAACAAACGCTTATAGACTGGCGGGACAAGCTTTTTTGCATGACGGCAGACGAGCGCGAAAACATTAAAGGAATACAAAAGGGCAGAGGTAGGATTATTGCTTGTGGCGAGGCTATTTTATGCGCCATTATGGAAAACCTTGGCATAGAAAGCTTTACCGTAAGCGAAAGTGATAATTTAGAAGGATACCTTTGTCTTTACAGGGAGAACAATGAGCAGAAGAAGTAGTTTTATAAACAATATAATTACACTTTTAATTACCGTTTTGGCGGTTTTTGTAGTAGTGTTTGTTGCCGATGGAAGATACGGTAGCGGTGCGGAAGACTTTTTACAGCAAATAACCTTTATGGATATGGTTATATATCTAATTATAGGCGCGTTGCTGTCGGGATTTATTTGCACCTTAGTGCACGAGCTAGGGCATGTCATCTTTGGCAAGGCAAACGGCTTTGACTTTTTATCAATGACTGTTTGGTTTTTTAAGCTTTCAAGGATAAACGGAAAAATAAAATTTAATTTTGTAATGATGGGCGACTCGGCTGGCAGCACTGAAATGATACCAAAGCATACTGAAAATCTTGAAAAACGGTTTAAAAATATGACAATGGGTGGCATATTTTTATCCTCTTTCTTGATATTGATTGGCGTTGCGGTTATGATATTTAACCTTTCAAGTATGCCTCTTTACTGCATTTTTGCTATGTTTTTACCTATTGGTTTATACTGCCTTTTTGGCAATCTTCTTCCTGTTGCAGAGGGCGGAGTAATGAACGATGGTGCCGTCTTGCAAGGCTTAAAAAGGCAAACTGACTCTGTAAAGGTTGTGCTTGGAATTTTGGCAATTCACTCGCAAATGTATAACGGCAAAACTCCAGCTGAAATTGACGAGAAATTATATTTTGACCTTCCGCAACTGCCTGAGGATGACCTTAATTTTGCAATACTTTTAAATGCGAGATATGCTTACTATTTGGATAAGGGCGATTATGAAAATGCAAAAAAGGTTTTGGAAAGATTTTTGTCATTAGAGGAGTATCTGCCCAAATCCTATCTTTACGTGGGCAAAGCAGAGGCGTTATATGCCGCTTGCACATTTGATTATAACGAAGACGTAGCCGACGACCTTATGTATGAGCTTGAAAAATATCTCAATAAAAATAACGGAGCAGCAGAAATAAGGACAAAATTAGCCTATATTCTTTTTGTAACGGGCGAAGATGCTGCATTTGATACATTTTACAAGAAAGGTTTAAGAGAGGCTAAAAAGTGTCAATTAAAGGGTTATGGGCTTTACGAGAGGAAACTTTTAGAAAGTATTAAAGCACAATTTGAAAATTCCTCGGCCAAATAACGCTAATTAATAATTGGCGCGAAAATGAAAAAATAAAAAGAGCTTGCGTTTGCTAGCTCTTTTTTAATTTTTAAAATTGGTTATTAAAATGTGACGTTGAATATAAATTTTTAATCGCGATAATCTAGGTCAAAATAACAGTAGGGGCAAATGTTCATACTTTCTTGCGCGCACTCTTGGCAAAAGGTTGCGCCACAGTTTTGACAGCTCATAAGACACTCCCCAACAATATCTCTCTTACAGTTTTTGCATCTATCCATCTTGCTTCCTCCTTAGTGGTTGAATTAAGTATGTGTAAATATATAAAATTTATGCTTAAATTAGTGCGATTTTATTGGTAAAAACAAAGAAAATTTATGAAAATACCGCTTTAAAATTTCTTTAAAAAACAATTATGTAAATAAATGCAGTAATTAACCAAAAAAAGATAAAAAACCACTTGAATTTTACCCCCTTTATATGATATAATTATCATATAAAAATCCAAATTTTTAATGGGTGTGTTATGGAAGAAAACAGAGTAGTTAAAGCAAACTATGGCGAGGGGCAAATTCAGGTCCTTGAAGGCTTAGACCCCGTTCGTAAAAGACCGGGTATGTATATCGGCTCAACCGACGTTCGCGGTTTGCACCATCTCGTGCAGGAAATTGTCGACAACTCTATTGACGAGGCTCTTTCCGGTCATTGCGATACTATTACCGTTCAATTTAACGGTGACGGCTCTTGCACTGTTAAAGACAATGGCAGAGGTATTCCTACCGCAATTCACCATACCGAAGGCATTTCTGCGGTTGAAGTTGTTCTTACCAAACTTCACGCAGGTGGTAAGTTTGGCGGTGGCGGATACAAAATTTCCGGTGGTCTACACGGCGTAGGTCTTTCGGTTGTTAACGCACTTTCCGAATGGCTTGACGTTGAAGTTTTCCAAAACGGCAACCACTATAAGCAAACGTATAATAGGGGTATTCCGCAAGCACCACTCAGTATAATAGGGCCTGCTGATTTTACTGGCACGTGGGTTACCTTTATGCCTGATGATGAAATTTTTGAAACGGTTGACTTTAATTACGATACCGTTAAAACCAGACTTAGAGAACTTGCATATCTCAACAAAGGTCTTACCATAAAGCTTATTGATAAACGTGCTGAACGCGAGCAAGAAGATACCTTTTGCTATGAGGGCGGTATAGCACACTTTGTTGAAGACCTCAGCAAAAATAAGGGCGCACTTTTCGAAAAACCCGTTTATTTTGACGTGTTCTACGGTGAAAATGAAATTGAGGTTGCAATTCAGTATACCGAAACTTATAACGAGGTTTTGTATGCTTTTGCAAATAACATTAATACCGAAGAAGGCGGCACTCACCTTGATGGCTTTAAAGCTTCGCTTACAAGAATTATTAACGATGCCGGCAAAAAGCTAAACGTTTTTAAGGGTGACGAAAAGGTTTCCTCCGACGACGTTAGAGAGGGCTTGGTTGCCGTTGTTTCGGTAAAACTTACCGAACCTCAGTTTGAAGGACAAACCAAAACAAAACTTGGCAATAGCGAAATGCGTAATTACGTTACCAAAGCAATGAATGAATATTTTGGTGCGTATTTAGAAGAAAACCCTGCCAAAGCAAAAGAAGTTTTGTTAAAATGTATTACCGCTCAGCGCGCAAGAGAGGCTGCAAGGCTTGCTCGTGAAAACACAAGAAGAAAAGGCGCGTTAGAAAGCACAAAGCTTCCTGGTAAACTTGCAGACTGTTCGGATAAAAACCCCGCATTTTGTGAAATTTTGATTGTTGAGGGTGACTCCGCAGGCGGCAGCGCAAAACAAGGTAGAGATAGACGCTTCCAAGCAATTTTGCCACTTCGTGGTAAAATCTTAAACGTTGAAAAAGCCCGTCTTAACAGAATTTTAGAAAACGAAGAGATTAAGGCAATGATTACTGCCTTTGGCGGTGGTATTCAGGACGATTTTGATGAAAGCAAGCTTCGTTACGATAGAATTATTTGTATGACCGATGCCGACGTTGACGGTAGCCATATTAGAATTTTGCTTCTCACCTTCTTTTTCCGCTTTATGCGCCCCTTAATTGAAAAAGGGCACGTATACATCGCTCAGCCCCCTCTATATAAGGCAACAAAGGGCAAAACGGAAAAATACCTGTATTCCGACAAAGAACTCCAAGATTATCTTGAAGAGGTCGGCAAATGTGATATTCAACGTTATAAAGGTCTTGGTGAAATGGACCCCGAGCAACTTTGGGAAACCACTATGAACCCCGAAACCAGAACCTTGCTTCGTGTATCGATGGAAGACGCAGTCGAGGCAAACGAAACCTTTACAACTTTAATGGGTGATAACCCAGAGCTTCGCCGAGAGTTTATCGAGCAAAACGCAAAGCTTGTTAAAGATTTAGATATTTAATGGGGGATAGGAAAATGGCTAAAAAAGATTTAAGTGCGGAACTTACCGCTGAATTTAAAGAAACGTTAGATAAAACTAAACTTATCAACGTAGAAGTTAATAACGAAGTAAAAAAATCCTTTATCGCTTACGCAATGGCGGTTAACGTTTCGCGTGCTATCCCTGACGTTCGCGATGGTATGAAGCCTGTTCACAGACGTATTTTATATGCAATGCGCGATATGGGACTTACTAATGATAAGCCCTTCAAAAAATGTGCTAAAATCGTCGGTGAAGTTTTAGGTAAATACCACCCCCACGGCGATAGTTCTGTTTACGATGCCCTCGTTCGTTTAGCGCAGCCCTTTTCAATCAACTTTCCGTTAGTTGATGGACACGGCAACTTCGGTTCGGTTGACGGTGACCCTGCCGCAGCTTATAGATATACCGAAGCAAGACTTTCGAAGCTTGCCAACGAAATGCTTCGTGAAATTGATAAAGAAACGGTTGATTTCTATCCTAACTTTGACGATACTGAAATGCAACCGGTTGTTTTGCCGTCGAGGATACCTAATATTCTTGTCAACGGCTCTGACGGTATTGCCGTTGGTATGGCAACCAATATTCCTCCTCACAACTTAGAGGAGTGCTTAAACGGCTGCATCGCCCTTATGGACAACCCCGAAATTACTACCGAAGAGCTTATGCAGTATATTCCCGCACCCGACTATCCAACCGGTGGCGTTCTCATGGGCAGGTCTGGTATTAGACAGGCTTATGAAACGGGTAAGGGCGGCTTTGTTCTTCGTGCAAAAACCGATATTGAAGAGTATGCAAACGGCACCAGACAAAGAATAGTTGTTACCGAGCTTCCTTATCAAGTTAATAAATCTACACTCGTCAAGTCTATTGCCGATATGGTAAACGATAAGAGAATTGAGGGTATTGCTGATATTCGTGACGAGAGTGATAGACACGGTATGCGTATTGCGTTTGACCTTAAAAAAGATGCAAACGCACAAGTTGTTATGAACACTCTTTTCAAGCATACCAACTTGCAAGTAAAGGACGGTATTATCCTTCTTGCACTTGTTGATGGCGAGCCAAAGGTTTTGGGCTTAAAAGAAATTTTAACTCATTATATTGCCCATCAGGAAAGTGTTATTGTTCGTCGCACTAGATACGACCTTGCAAAAGCGGAAGAACGCGAGCATATTTTGAAAGGCTTAGTAATTGCCCTTGCAAATATCGATAGAGTAATTGAAATTATCAAGCAATCGGCTGATAAAAATTCCGCTTGTGAGGCATTAGAGGCGGAATTTGAGCTTTCCGACAAGCAGGCGAATGCAATTTTAGAGATGAGATTGCAACGTCTCACCAGTATGGAAGTTCATAAGCTCAATGACGAGCTTGCTGAGCTTGAAAATTTAATTACCGACCTTAAAGATATCCTTTCTAATCCCGAGCGCGTTAAGGCTATAATTAGAGCGGATATGGAAGAAATTAAAGAAAAATATCCTTCGCCCAGAAAGACAGAGCTTTCATACGACTATGGCGACATTGACGATGCTGATATGATACCGGTTGAAGATGTTGTAATCAGCTTGACGCACTTTGGTTACGTAAAACGTGTTCCTGTTGCTGAATATAGAACTCAGCACCGCGGTGGTGTTGGCGTTATGGCGCATAAGCCAAAGGAAGAAGACTTTGTCGACAATATGTTTATCGCTTCCACGCACGATGATATCCTTTTCTTTACTGATAAGGGTAGGGTATACGACCTTAAAGGCTATCAAATACCCGTTGCGCAAAGGACGGCTCGCGGTAGGGCAATAGTCAATATATTGCAGCTTGCTGAAAACGAAAAAGTCTGCGCAATGATTCCTTTAAAAGCTGACGCAGAGGGCTATATTATTATGGCTACCGCAAAGGGTCTTATCAAAAAGACTGCGTTAGAGGAATTTGCAAAAATACGTAAAGTAGGCAAAATTGCAATTAAAATCGTTGAGGGCGATAGCTTAATATCCGTTGACCTTACGAGCGGTCAAGACGAAATTATTATGGCATCTTACGAGGGTAAGTGTATAAGATTTAGCGAAGCTGACGTTAGAGTAATGGGCAGAGATACCCAAGGCGTAAAGAGTATGAATCTTAATAGTGGTGACCGCGTTGTCGATATGGCTGTTATTAAGGACGGATACGAAGTTATCACAATGACCGAAAATGGCTATGGTAAACGCTCGCCGATTGACGAATATAGATTGCAATCTCGTGCAGGTAAAGGTGTTAAAGCCGGTATTTTCAACGCTAAAACGGGCAAACTCGTTAGTATGAAGCTTGTTTCAGCTAACGACGATATTATGATTATCACTGTTGACGGCACCATTATTCGCGTTCCGTCAAGTGATATTAGCTCTATTGGTAGAGATACCCAAGGTGTTAGAATTATGCGCATAACTGGCTCTAAGGTGTCCAATATTGCCATTGCACCTAAGAGTGATGAAGATGGCGACGCTATTTTGAACGGTGTTTCTAACGTAGTCGAGACTTCTGCTGAAAATAACGTAGTAGTAGAGGGCGCAGATAACGCCAATACTGAGCAAATCATCGATAATGGTGAAAACGCATAGAAAAAAATCATTTAGTTAAATAACCTAATTAATTAAACTAACTTAATAAGTTTACTAATATAAAGCAACCGAGAAAAAGTCGGTTGCTTTTTTAGTGCAAGTTATGTTGTTTTGATACATTGGAATACATTAAAAAAACCAATTAAAAAAATTATAAATTATTTTGAAATATAACGGGTTTTTATGTTGACAAACCCAACTTTATTTTATATAATATATAAGCATTTTGGCAAAAGCAATAGAAAATGCTGCTATGGCTCAGCAGGTAGAGCACGTCCTTGGTAAGGACGAGGTCACCGGTTCGAATCCGGTTAGCAGCTCCAATAATAGAGAGCATATACAAACGTATATGCTTTTCTTTTTTATTTATTAAAATATAAAATAAACATTTGTTACTAATGGTAGCAATAACTTGATTTATAAGTATATTGACAGTAATGTCGTTTAATGATAAAATAAGTCCGTAAAATTGACGTTATAACTATTCAACGGCTTTAATTTTGTTGGATAAATTTATATTAATTAAAATATATTTAAGGTTGGTGATTTATATGAAGGTATTAATGATAAACGGCAGTCCTCACGCAGAGGGCACCACCTTTCGCGCTCTTAGTGAGGTCGCAAACGAGCTTAATATAAACGGCATAGAAACTGAAATTGTGCAGATAGGTAATAAGGTTATTGCCGGCTGTTCGGCTTGTGCTGCGTGCAGAAAACTTGGCAAATGCGTTAAAGACGACGTTGTTAACGAGTTGATTCAAAAACTTCAACAAAGCGACGGGCTTGTTGTCGGCTCTCCCGTTTATTACGCATCGTTAAACGGAACGTTAAAATGTTTACTTGATAGATTGTTTTATGCGGGCAGTGGTTTTGAAAACAAACCGGCTTGCGCAGTTGCTGTTGCAAGACGTGCTGGCTCAACTTCTACGATAGATATTATAAATAAATACTTTGCACTTAAAGGCATGCCAATAGTTACCTCGCAATATTGGAACCTAGTTTACGGCTCAAATGGCGACCAAGCCGAGCAGGATGGAGAAGGTATGCAAACCATGCGTCTTTTGGGTAATAATCTTGCATATTTAATTAAATGTATTGAAGCCGGCAAAGCAGCAGGTATAACTCCGCCTACAAAAGAACAGCAAATTCGCACCAACTTTATTCGTTAATAATTTAATTTGTCATTACAAAAAAGTAATGTTTTTATGTTTTTTAATTAATTTTTATAAAAAAGTGCCTCGTTGCCATAAGACAACAAGGCACTTAAACTTTATTCAAATTTATCTAATCTTAATAATATCTAGCATACCATTTAAATTGTTTTCCTATAAGGGCAAAGGCAAAAATCATATTAATAAAAATAAATATAATTCCTGATCCAAGTATTGCTTCGCCAATTTGTTCAATAGGTAGTGCGGCATCAATAAAGTTTATGAAAAATCCAACAACCGTTGCAAGTAATACAACGCTTATTATTATCATTGCAAAGCCTGCTATAATGCTTATTAGTTTAAAAATAAATCTAAAAAGCGACCATCTAAATAAAATTAAAATCAAGTTAAACACAACGTTTGCAGCTAGTATCCCATAAAAAGCGTAAAAGCAATATTGAACAGCAATTTCAACGTAACCGACAACCTCTGGCATAGCGGCAAGACCAAATTTATTTAGGACTGCCTCAATATAAACCCCTTGTATTTCGGTGATTTCGCCGTTACCAAGTATTGGCAAAATCGTAAAAGCCGGCTCGCTTTTAGCGTCCGCTGCAAATGAAAGGGGGATAAGGGCAAGGCAAATTATTAAAACCGAAAATAAAAGTGCTCTTACACTTTGCCACACGTCAACGTTGGGGACGTGTTTTTCTTTTTTACTTGTTGTTTCAGTTGCTTCTTTTTTCATAATAATTGTTTCCAAAATTATATTTTTAAGGTAAAATCCTTTAATTATTATATGGTTAAACTTTTAAGCTATTTAGATATTCCTTTTGAGGTTGTGCAATTCTAAAACTCTCTTTTGCTTTCTGTATTGTTTTATTTTGCACAAAGCGGGGCAATGTTTTACTTTCTAATAAAATAATAGCTTTATCAAAATCTTTAACAAGTAAAACGCTATATAACCAAGCAAGTGCCATATTAACGTAATAACAAGTCGAAGTTATTGATTTGGTTAATTGAATAATATCATCCGTCCAATCTTTGTCTGTATAGTGGAAAAGTAGTAATACAAGCGCAACACGCACTGTATATGGATAAGAAGATTGTAACCATTTTTTTATATTTCTAAAAAAGAAATGCTTATTTTTTTTGACAATTTTAAGAGAGGCGCAAAAAGAGTCACAAATAGCCCAGTTGTCTATATAGGGTAAAAACTTTTCAATCTCTAAAACGGTTTTGTCTAAATCAAATTTTGAATATGCAATCAAAAAACCGTGTAATAAATATTCTTCAAAAAAAGTATGTTTTTCTAGAAGGAAAGAGGTTACTAGTTCACCGTTTTTACAATAATTGCGGGCAATATCCCTTATAATCGGCACCCTCACACCAAGCATTTTATATTTGGTATCAGGCGTAAGCTTTTTTGAAAACGACTTATAAGCTTGTTCGCTACGTTCAGTAAGGCAATCGGTTAAAAGTCCCATAATGATTACTGCTTATTTTTTGCTAAAAAATCAAGTAAAATTTTGACTTGGCTGCTAAAATTTTTGCACACGTCTTGTAAATTAGCATAAAACTGGTCTTGCGCCGTGCCGCTGCCGTATACGTCGGTTATGCCTTTTAAAACGTATAAAGGCATATCGTTTGCAAGGCAAGTTTGTGCAATAGCACCGCCTTCCATATCTCGTAGGCTTGCGCCCATATCGTTTATAGCTTGAATATCCATTTCGTCATTGGTAAACCTATCCGCACTAGCCAAAGCCGTGTAGGCAAAGGGTGCATTTTCAATTTTTACCGCAGGAAAGAAAACTCTATCATAATCTTGTATATAACCGAGTGGAACCCCGTCAAGTTCTCGCAAGTCGAAGTCAAATTGAGCGCACTTGTCTACTAAATAGTAATTCAAAATATCTACGCTTTTGTTCATACCGCCGCACGTGCCGTAGTTTAAAACAAACTCGGGTGCAAATTTATCAATTATTGCTTGCGTTGAGATTGCTGCATTGACCTTGCCTATGCCGCTAACTATCAAAGCAACGTCAAAAGTGTCAAATTTCCCAATGAAACACTCCTTGCCAGCAAGGGTGATTTTTTCTTTTAATTCAATTTTTTCGACAACCGATTTCGCTTCGGAAGATAGTGCAACAACAATACCAATCATAATCCCTCGAAAAATTATAATAAAAAATATTTTATATACTCCTAAATTATAACATTTGATTATATTGCATGTCAATAATATATTAATTTTGTCCCCTTAAAAAGACAAATAAAAACCTTAAAAATTACTCTTAATATTTTTCTTTAAGTTTACAAATCTATTTTTATATGATATACTTTAAAAAATGGAGGTATAGTATGAAAATTACAAGAAAACAACTGGCATACGGCATTGTTTCCATCGTTATTTTAATAGCGGCACTAACGCTTACCCTTTGCGATGCGCTAATTCCTCTTAATATTTGGGTTCATCCGGTGCTAACCTTTCTTTTTGCACTGTTTGTGGGCTTTGGGCTTATGTGCCTTGTTCTTGGCATTGCTAAAAAGTCAGCATGGTATTTGTTTTTAGCGGCAATTTTACTTGGCCTTTCATTATTTTATGCACTAATTCACTATATTAAGTGGTGGCTTGTTTTGATTATACTCGTTGTGTTGTGGTTAATTGTTTCTATTTTCTGTTTCTTGATAGCAACACATAAAACGGAATCTATCGCGCTTAATAAATCCAGTGATTATAAAAATTACGTGCAACGAAAGGAAGAAAAGGCTGCTGCTGATAAAGAGAGTGCAGAAAAAGAAGAATTACCGCAAATTAAGTCTTTTAAATAATTGCGAATTTGTAATAATATTTTTTGATAATAAAAGAAAAAAGTTAATAATAGAGGCGTATTATGTCAAAAAGAAACTTAACGTTACTTACAGACCTTTACCAACTTACTATGATGAACGGCTATCTTAAACAGGACAGAAAAGAGGAGATTGCTGTTTTTGACTTGTTTTTTCGCCAAAATGAAATGATTACCTATTCATTGGCGTGTGGGTTAGAGCAAGCCGTCGATTATATTCTTAATCTTCATTTTGACGAAGAAGATATTGCTTATTTTAAAAGTCTAGGTATCTTTTGCGATGAGTTTTTAGAATATCTTAAAAATTTCCGCTTTACTGGCGAGGTTTATGCCGTTCCTGAGGGAACAGTTGTTTTCCCAAGCGAGCCTATATTAACGGTTAAAGCACCCATAATGCAGGCGCAGCTTATTGAAACGGCTCTTTTAAATATAATAAACTTTCAAACGCTTATTGCTACAAAGGCTGCAAAAATTCGTTATGCTGCAAAGGATGACGTTGTTATGGAGTTTGGTCTCCGTAGGGCGCAAGCACCAGACGCAGGTATTTACGGCGCAAGGGCGGCAGTAATTGGTGGTTGCAACTCCACTTCAAACGTTTTGGCAGGGCAAATGTTCAACATTCCCGTATCTGGCACACACGCGCATAGCTGGGTTATGAACTATAAGGATGAATATACCGCATTTAAGGCTTATGCAGACGTTTATCCCGAAAACGCACTTTTACTTGTTGACACATACGACACCTTAAATCAAGGCGTTCCCAATGCAATTAAGGTTTTTGATTATCTTAAAGAAAAAGGCTATAAAGGCAAGGGTATAAGATTGGATAGCGGTGACCTTGCGTATTTGTCTAAAAAAGCAAGAAAAATGCTTGACGATGCAGGTTATCCCGAGGCTATAATTTGTGCATCTGGTGACCTTGATGAATATTCGATTACGTCACTTAAAAATCAAGGTGCGCGCATAAATTCTTGGGGTGTAGGCACTCGCCTTATTACTAGTGCAGATATGCCTGCGCTTGGCGGCGTATATAAGCTTGCAGCCATTGTTGACGAAGACGGCACTATGGTCCCCAAAATTAAGGTTTCAAATAATACCGCAAAGATTACTAACCCAGGTTTTAAGAATATTTATAGAGTTTACGATAATGCAACGGGCAAAGCAGAGGCGGATTTTATTTATCTTAGAGAAGAAAGCGAAATAGACACCTCTAAGCCGCTTGTATTATACCACCCAACAGAACGTTGGAAAAAAATTACGTTTACTAATTATACTTTGCGTCCTTTGCAGGTGCAGGTAATTAAGGACGGCAAACTTTGTTATGAGTTGCCCAACTTAAAGACGATTAAGGCTTATGCGGAAGCAGAACTTGCAAGTTTTTGGGATGAATACAAGCGACTTGATAAGCCGCATATTTACAAAGTTGACTTGTCTGACGGGCTTTATGAGTTAAAACATACTTTACTTGAAAAAATTAGGGGCGGAGAAAAATCGTAAGCGGAGGTTAGCGTAATGCTTGACAAAAATAAGTATAAACTATCGGAGGTTAAAGAACTTCTCGATAGAAATACTGCCGAATACGAAAGTAAAATTCACGAGCAGTCGACCGTGATTAACGAGCTAAGCTGTGAAAATAAAAGATTGCACGACGAACTTGAACTTTTAAAGGGAAAGGAAGCACTTATTAATTCTGCAATAAAGCGTGCTGAAATTACTGCGCGCAAAACGGAAGAAAAGGCAGCCCTTCAATATGCTTTGGCTGTTGATAAATTAAAGGTTTTTTTGAAAAGATGGTCAGCTTATTTTGAAACTTTAAAGGAAAAATATCCATTGTATCCGGCGGCTATCGAAGCTGCGGAACTTAAAGCTAAGCTAGAAGTAATATTAGGTAAGGCAGAACCTGTGCGTGCAATAGCTGCCGCTGATAAGCTTTTGCCGCAAAATAATAGTGATTTAACTAAGATTTTTGACCCCAAAGCAAAAATTAGTGAATACGTTGCAGCAACGGGCGATGGCGGCTTTAATCTAGACGAGGTTTTAAACCCCGGCAATCTTGAATTGGAGGATTTATGCAAAGAACTGGGTCTTTTGGACGGAGAAGAATAGTTTTTTTAATTGTATCTCTGCTTGTTCTTGGCATATCTATTGCATTAGACCTTATTACAAAAGGGTATTTTGCCACTCTTGATGGGGCAGATGGACAGCCTTTTAACCTTAATATACCAGTAATTAAGGACTTTTTTTACTTTACTTATACAATAAACGAGGGGGCGGCTTTTAGCTTTTTGCACGACGTTTCTTGGGGGCAAACTTTCTTTAAGATACTCACAGTAATTGCCTTTGGCTTTTTTGTTTTTTTATACTTTTTGGCGGTAAAAAAGAATTACGGTTGGCTTCAAATAGCCTTATCCTTTATAATAGGCGGCACAATCGGCAATTTTGTTGATAGAGTTGCTTTTAATTACGTGCGTGATTTTATAGGTTTTATTTTTGGCAACTATTATTTTCCAGTCTTTAACTTGGCTGATACATTTTTGACCGTTGGCGTAATTATGTTTGTAATTCATTATTGTTTTATTGACGAAAACGCTATTTTCAAATTTAAGAAAAAAGAGAAAGAGCAAAATGAAGAAACTGGCCTTTAATATTGACGGCACTTCGCCATGCAGAGCGGACGTTTTTCTTAGCGAAAATACTGAATACACTCGCTCATATATAAAAAAACTGTGCGATGGCAATATGCTCTCTTTTAACGGTGAGCCTGTAAAGAGTAATAAGGTTTTGAAATCCGCGGGTATTTTAGAGCTGACCGTTCCGCACGAGATAGCAATAGATGCCGAGCCTAAAAATATCCCCATTGATATAGTATATCAGGACGACGATATTGTTGTTATAAACAAACCGCAAGGCTTAACAGTTCACGCGGGCAACGGCACTAATGGCGACACGCTTGTTAACGCGCTTTTATATCATATAGATAATTTATCGGGCATAAATGGTGTAATTCGTCCGGGAATAGTCCATCGTATAGATAAAAACACCTCCGGTTTATTGGTGGTCGCAAAAAACGATGCTGCACACGTTAAGCTTGCCAAGCAGCTTGAAGATAAAACTTGCCGCAGAGTTTACGTTGCGTTGTTAGAGGGCAATCTTAAAACGGACGAGGGCACAATTTCTACCTTTATTGGAAGAAACGTAAATGACAGGACGAAGATGGCTGTGGTAAAATATGGCAGAGAGGCGATTACCGATTATAAGGTTATTGAACGGTATGATGGTTACACTCTTTGCGAGTTTTCTCTAAGGACGGGTAGAACCCATCAAATCAGGGTGCATGCAAAGCATATTGGACATCCTGTTGTGGGGGATAAGGAATACGGATATAAAAATCAAAAATTTAACCTAAACGGACAATTACTTCACGCAAAAAGGTTGGAGTTTATTCATCCGTCAAGTGAAAAAAAGGTCTCTTTTTCGGCGGAATTACCCGATTATTTTGAGACCGTGTTGAAAAAATTGAAGAAAAAAGATTAATTGAGTATAATTTATAGGGTTTAATATTATGGCAAAACCGTTAGTAGCAATCGTCGGCAGACCAAACGTTGGTAAATCAACTTTTTTTAATAAGGTTGTCGGCAAAAAATTATCAATAGTAGACGACTTTCCTGGTGTTACAAGGGATAGACTTTATGCTGACGCAGAGTGGTGCGGACGGCAGTTTACCCTTGTAGATACAGGCGGACTTGAACTTAAAAGCACCGACCAAATGTGGCGACATATTCAAAAGCAAGCGGAAATAGCTATTGAAACAGCCGACGTTATAATTCTATTTTGCGATGCAAAAACCGGTCTAAATTCTTCCGACGAAGACGTAGCAGCAAAGCTTAGGAAATCGGGTAAGCCGGTTGTTCTTGCCGTTAATAAGTTGGAAAATTTTTCTCACGAAAAGTTGTATGAGTTTTATAACTTAGGTATGGGAGAGCCCTTTGCTATTTCAGCTGAGCACGGTATGGGAGTAGGCGACCTTTTAGACGAAGTTGTTAATTACATTGATAACGTAAATACCGTTGAAGATGATGATTCTATTAAGATAGCTGTTGTTGGAAAGCCCAATGCCGGTAAATCGAGTTTATGTAATAAATTACTAGGGTTTGATAGGACGATTGTGTCTAACATAGCGGGCACTACTCGTGATGCTATTGATACTCCGTTTGAATATGACGGCCAAAAATTTACTATTATTGATACGGCAGGTATTCGTAAAAAGAAAAGTGTTAACGAAGACTTAGAGTATTATAGTGTATTGCGTGCGCTTGGTGCGATACGTCGTGCTGACGTTTGCATTATGATGATTGATGCAGCCGAAGGCATAACGGAGCAGGACGTAAAAATTTGCGGTTATATTCACGAGCAAGGTAAACCTTCGGTAATTGTTATGAACAAGTGGGACCTTGTTGAAAAGGATACAAACACCATTAATAAATATAACACTGTTTTAGCAGAAGACTTAAAATTTATGGACTATATTTTGCCTATTTACGTATCGGCAAAAACAGGTCAGCGCACTGAGAAAATTCTTAGCTTAGTCCGTCAGGCGCTTGAAAATTCTAGAAGAAGAATATCAACCGGACAATTAAACGATTTAATTCTTGACTGTGTCCGCGCTAGCGAGCCGCCCACTGTTAACGGCAAACGTCTTAAAATTATGTATGTTACGCAAGCGGAGGAGGCGCCTCCTATGTTTGTGTTCTTTGTCAACGATGCAAGCCTTATGCACTTTTCTTATAAGCGTTATTTGGAAAACTGTATTCGTAAGGCATTTGATTTTTCCGGCACTCCTATTAAAATAGCAGTTAGGGAAAGAGGTAATGATGATTAAAAGTTGGATTATTCTTGGAGTATTGGCAGTTTGCAGTTACCTTTTGGGTAACGTCAACTGGGCGATAATTATTTCAAAAATAAAAAAGACCGATATTAGAACGATGGGAAGCGGTAATCCCGGAACGCTTAATATGAGCCGTAATTTAGGCTTAAAGGCGGGGCTTCTTACTTTTTTTCTTGATATCTTAAAGGGCGTTATACCTACTGTTTGTGCGTATTACGTTTTTGAAAATAGTTCGCTGATATTTGAAAGCGGCTTTTTAATTCAAGATTTTGCAATATATCTTTGTGGTTTTTTAGCTGTTATTGGTCATATTTATCCTGTATTTATGAAATTTAAAGGAGGTAAGGGTATAGCTACCTCCATCGGCGTATTTTTATCAACCGAGGCATTGCAAATGAACCCCACCCCCTTTGCTGACGGAAGCTTTGTTTGGTTTGCAATAGTTTTGATGGCGCTTGTTGCCGCTACTATCTTTATATATTTTACCGAGTTTGGCGCAATGGGTTCCTTTATAGCAATTACACCTCCTGCAATCAGCGGTAGTGTTAGATTGTATTTGCGTTATGGCTCCATCGTCAACGTAACTTGTTCGGCTTTCTATATTGTTTCAAATATGCTCATCTTTATGATATGCTTTTTCACTTGGTTTGCGCATCGTAAAAACATTGAACGTATGCTTGCTGGTGACGAGCATCCAACGTCTATCAAGGAAATGGTTGTAAAAATGAAAGCTAAAAAATTGGGTAACGCATCAATTAACCCTACAAATAATTGCGATAATGCGGCAGATACTAATTGTTCCAACGATAAGCAAAACGCATCTAAATAAAAGGTAAATAAAACTTTTCAAGGTCAATCGTTTATTATGATTGACCTTTTTTATTATATATTTCATAAAGTCATTTTTTCCCTCATATATTAGTTTTGTAATAAAGCAGTGGAGGATTTTTATGGAAAAATACGATACGTATAATGATATCGCCACAAGAACAAACGGCGACATCTATATAGGCGTTGTTGGGCCCGTTCGCACGGGTAAATCAACCTTTATCACAAAGTTTATGGAAAATTTTGTAATTCCTAACATAAGTGATAAATTGCAAAAACAAATTGCCACCGACGAGCTGCCTCAATCGGCTGACGGAAAGCATATTATGACGACACAGCCAAAATTTGTTCCTGCAAATAGCGTAAAGGTTCAATTTAAAAATAAGTCAACGGCAAACGTAAGGCTGGTTGATTGTGTTGGATATTTGATTGATGGTGCTGCTGGACACGAAGAAGATGATAAGCCGCGCTTAGTTAAAACACCTTGGAGTAATAAGGAAATGCCTTTTGAAAAAGCTGCCGAATACGGCACAAGAAAGGTTATTGACGAGTATTCTACAATCGGCATTGTAATAACTGCTGACGGCTCTTTTACGGACATTCCGCGCGAAAGCTACGTGTCGGCAGAAGAGAGGGTTATTAAAGAACTTAAAAAGAAAAATAAGCCTTTTATAGTTTTATACAATACAAAGCATCCAAATAGTGAGGAAAGTGCAAGGGCATGCTACGAGCTTGAAAAAAAGCACGGTGTTGCAGTTTTGCCTTATGACGTTTCATCGTTGAATAGCGACGATATAAACGCTATTATGGAAAAAGTTTTGCTTGAATTTCCAATGTATGGCTTTAACGTTCAACTTCCAGCTTGGATGAAGGCTTTACCCTCGGATAGCAGAATTATAGAGGAAATTATTGAAAACGTAAAAACAGCATCTGGCGATATGTGCAAAATGCGTGATTTTGGCGCGTTGTCAAATTTATTTTGTGAAAGTTGCGATTTTAATGCCCCTGAACTTGTTGAATTAAAGCTTGGCGAAGGCACACCGGAATATCAAATTAGTGCTAAAAACGGCTTGTTTTATAAGGTTTTATCGGAAGAATGTGGCGAAGATATCGCTGACGACTGTGATTTAATGTGTTTTATAAAAGGCTTTTCGGAAGCAAAAAATGAATACGCAAAAATTAAAGATGCACTAAAACAAGCAACTACCGATGGTTACGGCGTTGTAATGCCAACAATTAGCGAAATGAACCTTGAAGAGCCTGTTTTAGTAAAACAAGGCGGCAGATACGGGGTTAAACTAAAAGCATCGGCACCCAGCCTACATATTATGAAGGTTGACGTTTCAACTGAGGTTGCCCCAATAGTCGGCACTGAAAAACAGGGCGAAGATTTAATAAACTTTATTATGAATAATTTTAAGGATAATCCGTCTGGAATTTGGGAAACAAATATGTTTGGCAAATCTCTGCACGACCTTGTAAACGAGGGTCTTTTGGGAAAACTAAGTGCAATGCCAAAAGACGCGCAGGGCAAAATGCGTAAAACACTTACTCGTATGGTTAACGAAAATAAGGGCGGTATGATTTGTATTTTGCTATAATTTTTTACTAAAATCTATTGACATAACATACTAATAGTGGTAAACTGTATTAGCAAACACTAATATAGGGTGGTAAAACAAGTGGATAAATGTAACGAAAGTGGTCACACGGCAATATTAAATAAACTAAAAAACTCTTGCATATTTGATGATGGTGTTGCGGCTGCAAGCAAAATGTTTTCTTTACTAGGCGAGGAAAACCGTATGAAAATTGTGCTTGCGCTTGCCGAGGGTGAACTGTGCGTTTATCACTTGTGCGATATAACGGGTGGTAAGCAATCTGCAACCTCTCAGCATCTTAGGAAGTTAAAAGACGGTGGCATTATTAAGTGCAGAAAGGAGGGCAACCTTGTGCTGTATTCTCTGTTAGATGAGCATGTTGTTACAATCGTTGAGGCCGCACTTGAACATGCAAAATGCCACTAATTGCTTCCAAAATATGTAAAAAGATTAAAACATTTTGCTTTTTTTTAATTTTAACTAGTTTATAAGAAGTGTAAATTTAATTGAAAGTGGCAAATTGATAAAAAAATAAAGGGCGAAATTTCGCCCTTTCAAAAAGTAAACTATATTAGTAAATGCTAAAATGCTAACGCGCGGAAAAAAGAGAAAAAATGAAAATGCATAATAAAAAATTTATAAAAGTTAATAAAGGGGTAGTGATAGAGGGAAAGGCTAAGATGCGCGTTAAAAATGATGATATAAATCACAAAGGGTTAACGTGTAACTGTGGGCATTGTCATAGTAATTTGACCAAAAACACAAACAAAGATGGTGAAAATTCAAAATTTAGCCAATATTTTTTTGATTTTTTCAAGATTGGTTTATCTGTATGCTTTTTATTGCTTGCTTTATTTTTGCCTATAAACTGGAAGTTAAAGCTTGTGTTATACATAACGGCAGGGATTATCGTTGGATATGATTTAGCGATTAGATTTGTGAAAAACATAATAAAACTAAGATTTTTTGATGAAAATTCATTAATGCTAATTGCCTCTGTAACGGCATATCTTCTCGGTGAATATTTTGAGGGTGCATTTATGCTGATACTATTTAATATAGGAGAGCTATTAGAAAGTGTTGCAACAAAAACCGCTCGAAAGAAAATTGCAGGGCTTGCCAACCTTAGAGCCGTTACCGTTCATCTCTTTAATGGCGACCATTTTACTGAGGTTAAGCCGGAAGAAGTTAATATTGGCAGTATATTAATTATTAAAAAAGGGGAGCAAATACCTATTGATTGTAAGCTATTGAGTGGTTCAGCTGTGCTTGATTTAAAGGCAATTACAGGTGAAAGCCGCCCTTGCACAGTAAAAGAGGGTTGCGATATTTATAGCGGCGCTATAAACGTGGGTGATTTAATTAAGGTTGCCACAACAAAACTATATAAGGACAGTATGGTTGAAAAAATCATCTCATCGGTGGAGGGTGCAACCGCTAAGAAGGCAAAAAGTCAAAAATTTATTACAAGTTTTGCAAAATTATATACGCCAATAGTTGTTATAGCGGGTATTATAATTGCGGTTATTCCACCGTTTTTTGACGGTTTATACTTTGCAAAATGGATATATCGCGCACTTACCTTTTTGGTTGTGTCTTGTCCTTGTGCGTTGGTTATATCCGTTCCGCTTGCATTTTATATTGGTATAGGCAATCTTGCGCGAAAAGGAATATTGGTTAAGGGTAGTAATTATATTGACCTTATTTCACGTGCAAAGGTCGCTATTTTTGATAAAACCGGAACGCTAACTGAGGGGCATTTTTCTGTTGAAGAAATTAATGTTAAAAATGGTTTTAACAAAAAATTCGTGTTAACGGCTGCATGCTCGTTAGAAAATGCTTCTAATCACCCTTTGGCTACCGCGATTGTAAGTTATGCTAAAAACAAGGGTATAAATCCTATAAATTGCAATGTTTTTGAAAGGGTAGGCAAGGGAGTTAGCAGCATTATTGATAACAAAAATATATTAGTTGGTAGCGATAAATTTTTATTAGATAACGGAATTGCTGTATGTGAAAGTCAATATGAGGGAGATATAGTCTACGTTGCTGTTGATGGTAAATTAGCCGCGGAAATTTTCTTAACGGATAAAATTAAGGTTGGTGCACATAAATGCATTAGTAAGTTAAGACGTTTATCTATAAAAACTATTATACTTTCTGGCGATAGAAAAAGTGTGGCTGAAAAAGCAGCAAAAGAGTTGAAAATTGATTACGTTTATTCAGGTCTTTTACCAGATGAAAAGCTTGCAAAATTAAAAGAAATTAAAAACAATATAAATTCCCCTTTGATATATCTTGGAGATGGTATAAACGATGCGCCTTCGCTTGCTGCTGCGGACGTTGGTATCGCAATGGGTGGCTTGGGTAGTCAAGCGGCAATAGAGGGAGCAGACTTAGTTTTTATGGACGATGACGTAAGCAAGCTTATTACTGCAATAAATCAATCTAAAAAAATTAAAAGAATTGTTACTTTAAATATTATACTTTCACTCATAACAAAATTTCTTGTAATAGGTTTGGGCGTGTTTTTCTCTTTACCGGTATGGATTGCAATTTTTGCCGACGTTGGAGTAATGTTGTTGGCGGTGGCAAACTCATTAACGGCAGGTTGTTAAGTAAAGATTAAATAAAATAAAAAAAAGCGTTTTTAAAGTGCAGTTAAATTGACTTTTAAAAACGCTTTTAATTTTTAATTATAATGAAATTTATTGAGCTTTATAGCGAATTATTAATTTTTCAAGCAAAGCAACAAGGGCATACATAAGTGTTGCAAGGACGCATAAAACTACGGTTGATGCCATTACTAAATCAAGTTTAAATACTTGCCCGCCATAAACAATTAAATATCCAAGACCTGCGCGCGAAACAAGATATTCGCCCATAATTGAACCAATCCAAGCCATTCCAACCCCAATTTTAAGCATGCTAATAAAGGTTGGTAGGCTGCCGGGCAAAACAAGCTTTAATAAAATTTGAAGTTTATTGGCACCCATTGATTGCATTAAAAGTATCTTATCTTTATCGGTTGTCAAAAAACCGTTCAGCATAGTAATAATTGAAACAATTACGCCTATTAAAAACGCCATAAAGATTATTGCTTTTTCGCCGCTTCCAAACCACACAATTATTATTGGCCCTAAGGCAATTTTGGGTAAGCTGTTTAGAACCACAATGTAAGGCTCTAAAACGCGCCTTAGCCTTTCAGACCACCACAAAAGTAGGGCAACGGTTAAGCCAATGCCAACGGCAAGCAAAAAGCCAAGCAACGTTTCATAAAGGGTAATCCAAATATGATACATTAAGTTGTTCGATACAAAAAGCTCTTTAATAGTTTTTAATATTTTTGATGGCGAGCTTGTGATAAACGAGTCGATGACACCAACTTGCGCTAAAAACTCCCATAAGCCAAATATTAAAAACAATATTGTAAATCTTAAAACCCAAACCAAAAACGTTTCTCTTTTATTCTTTTTTATAAAAAGGGCATGGTTTTTGGAAAACTCCTTTTGTTCCTTCATTTTTTATCCTTTTAATTTAACTCTTTCCAGATTTTTTCAAACCAATATCCAAAATCTTTACTTTCTCTACGCCGTAGCGGTGTATCTCCGTTTAGCTTTGGTTTGAATATGCATTTCACTTGTGCAGGTCTAGTGGAAAGCACTATGATTATGTCTGACATAGAGATTGCTTCTGATATGTCGTGCGTAACCAAAACGGCAGTTTTTTGCTCGGCTTTTATAATTTTATATACGTCGTCGCAAACTGCTAAGCGCGTTTGATAATCTAGTGCTGAAAAAGGCTCGTCAAGTAATAGTATTGATGGTGCAGATACCAGCGTTCTAATTAACGCAACCCTTTGTCGCATACCGCCTGATAGCTGATAAGGATACATTTTTCTAAAATCATATAGTCCGTATTTTTTTAACAGTTTTAGTGCGAGCTGCTTATTTTCAGCTGTAAGTTTATGCTTTACTTCAAGTGGAAGATAAATGTTTTTTTCAATAGTGCGCCAAGGGAAAAGATGGTCTTTTTGCAGCATGTATCCAAGTTTATCGTTGTTTTTGTTAACCGCCTTACCATCAACTAAAATTTCCCCCTCGGTAGTGGGCAAAAGACCAGCAAGCATTGAAAGTATTGTTGTTTTGCCACAGCCGGATGGGCCGATAATTGATAAAAAATCTCCCTCATTACAACTAAAAGTCAAGTTTTTAACCGCAGTAATTTCATCAGTCAACGTTTGGTATGTTAATGATACGTCTTTTATTTCTAAAAGTTTCTTCATCGTTTTATCCGCCGTAAATATTATTTATCAGCCAAATACTTCCTTGGCGATGGTGTAATTTGTTATTTTATCAAAGGCAACGCGACTTGTTAACTCGCCGGCATTTTGCATAATATCTTGCAATCTTTCAAAGCTTGCTTCGGTGGGCTGTAAATCTGCCTTCCACGCATTGATTGATTTGTAGCTGTTAATAGACGTTTCGATTGATTCAATAGTCGTTGACGGGAATTGCTTTACAATAGCCTCGGCAACCTCTCTGGTTGTTTTATTTGCCATAAATTCGTGCGCCTTTTTTAAGCCCTTCATAAAAGCTTTTATTGTGTCGCTGTTATTTTTTATATAACTGTCAAGTGCAATAAACGAGGTGTAGGGAATTTCGCCACCTTGCTCGCCAACACTTGCTACGATATGCCAAGTTCCGTTTTTTGCATATTCCGAAGCAGTAGGCTCAAAAACCGTGCAATAATCAGCCGTTCCTTGAATAAAAGCACTTGTCATTAGATTAAACTGAACGTCATAATTCAAGGTAAAATCAACCCCGTCGTGCATGCCTAGTTCGTTTAGAATATACTCAAAGGTCATTGCAGGAACACCGCCTCTGCGGCCGGCAAGAATTTCTTTGCCTCTAAGGTCGGTCCATTGAAAATTAGGTTCAGCCTTTCTTGAAACTAAAAATGCGCCGTCTCGCTGAGTTAACTGTCCAAAAACCTTGGGTGCATCTTGTTTGCCTTGATTTTGAACGTAAATTACAGTTTCAGGACCCATTAATCCAATATGAGCCGTCCCCGACAATACCGCTGTCATAGACTTATCCGCACCGCCACCGTTGGTAAGGTTAATTTTTATGCCTTCTTCTTCAAAGTAGCCATTTTCCATTGCAAGATATAGTGGGGCATAGAAAACCGAATGGGTAACCTCGTTTAATTCCACCACCTTTAAATCTCCGTCCTTTTTGCAAGCGGAGAGGGGTAAAATCGTTAAAATAAATGCTAAAATAATGGTAAAAATTTTTTTCATATAAGTTCTCCGTTATTTTTTATAATTTATCTTATGAAACTTAACAGATATTTGACAAAGACCTAGCCCCAAAATTTAGCCCTATTGCAATATTAGTTAAATATTTAATAAAGTAAATAATAAACAAAAATATAACGGGTTAATAACGATTGACAATAAAATAAAATTTAGTTATAATTAAAACTGTATTGTATAAAAGGAGAAACCATTATGGAAATGGCAAAAACCTATAATCCAAGTGAATTTGAAAAAGAAATTTACGAGGAATGGGAAAGCAAAGGATATTTCAAGGCAGAAGTTGACGCAAACAAACTGCCTTTTACAATCGTTATACCTCCGCCCAATATCACAGGTCAGTTGCATATGGGGCACGCGTTAGACGAAACGTTGCAAGACACGCTTATTAGATTTAAGCGTATGCAGGGTTATAGTGCGCTTTGGCTACCTGGCACCGACCACGCTTCTATTGCAACCGAGGTTAAAATTGTTGAGCAAATGAGCAAAGAGGGCTTGACTAAAAAAGACGTTGGTAGAGACGGCTTTTTGGAGCGCGCTTGGGCTTGGAAGGAAAAATACGGCGGCAGAATAATCGAGCAACTTAAAACGCTCGGTTCGTCTTGCGATTGGTCGCGTCTTTCTTTCACTATGGACGAAAGATGCTCCCGCGCGGTAAAAGAAGTTTTCGTTAACCTTTATAATAAAGGCTTGATTTATAGGGGCGACAGAATAATTAACTGGTGTCCCGAATGTAAAACTGCTTTGTCTGATGCTGAGGTTGAATACGTTGATGAGGATAGTAGCCTTTGGTATATCAAATATCAGGTTAAGGGTGAGGACCGTTACGTTACCGTTGCAACATCTCGTCCTGAAACTATGTTTGGCGATACTGCCGTTGCTTTTAATCCTAAGGATAAACGTTATGCAGACTTAAAAGGCAAAACTCTTATTTTGCCTATTGTTAATAAGGAAATTCCTGTTGTTTACGACGATTATGTTGAACTTGAATTTGGCACAGGTGCAGTTAAAATTACCCCCGCGCACGACCCCAACGACTTTGAGGTTGGTTTGCGCCATAGTTTGCCGGTTGTTCGTGTGCTTAACGATGACGGCACAATGAACCAATATGCAGGCAAATACAATGGATTAAAGGCTATGGAGTGCAGAAAACAAGTTGTTGAAGAATTGAAACAGCTTGGTTTTCTTGAAAAAATTGAGCCGTTGCACCACGCAGTAGGTCATTGTTATAGATGTAACCATACGGTAGAACCTATCGTTTCTAAGCAATGGTTTGTTAAGATGGAGCCTTTGGCAAAGCCTGCGATTGACGTTGTTCGTAAAAAGAGCGTTAAATTTATTCCCGACAGATTTTCTAAAATCTATTTTAACTGGATGGAAAACGTTAGGGATTGGTGCATTTCACGTCAGCTTTGGTGGGGGCATAGAATACCCGCATATTACTGCCAAGAATGTGGCGAGATGATGATTAGTAAAGAAGACGTTCACGTTTGCACAAAGTGCGGCAGCAAAAAGGTTGTTCAAGACGAGGACGTTTTAGATACTTGGTTCTCATCAGCTTTGTGGCCCTTCTCAACGCTTGGTTATCCCGAAATGACTGAGGACTTAAAATATTTCTATCCTACCGACGTTTTGGTTACAGGTTACGACATTATTTTCTTCTGGGTTGCGAGAATGATTTTCTCTGGCTTAGAACATATGAAGCGTATTCCGTTTAAGGACGTTTTAATTCACGGTCTTGTTCGCGACAGCCAGGGCAGAAAGATGAGTAAATCTCTCGGCAACGGCATTGATCCAACGGTAATTATTGATAAATATGGCGCTGATACTTTGCGTTTCTCACTTATAAACGGTGTTGCAGCCGGTAGTGATATGAGATTTTCCGACGAGAAAATTGAGGGCGCGCGCAACTTTATGAATAAGCTTTGGAACGCGTCAAGGTTTGTGCTTCTAAATGCAGAGGGTAAAAAGATTTCTTCAATTAAAGATTGTAAGCTTAACTCTGCTGATAAGTGGATAATTGCAAAGCTTAACAAAATTATTAAAGAAGTAACACTCAATATGGAAAAATATGAAATGGGTGTTGCGCTTGCCAACTTATACGATTTTGTTTGGACGGATTTCTGCGACTGGTATATCGAGCTTACTAAACCCGTTTTATATGGCGAAGATGACGTTAAGCGCGATAGCACCATTAGTGTTTTAGTTTACGTTCTTGGCGAAATTTTGAAGCTTATTCATCCCTTTGTTCCCTTTATTACTGAAAAGATTTATAAGAGTATGCCTAATGCAAACGGCCCTCTTATGCTTGCTGAATTCCCAAGATATAATGCAAAGCTTAACTATTATTCAAGTGTAAAGGAAATTGAGGCGGTTAAAGAGGTTATTAAGAGCATTAGAAACATTAAGGTTCAAACGGGCGCTACTCCCTCTAAGCGCGTTGCACTTTTTGTTAAGACTGAAAATAAAAAGGTCATTAAAAACGGTGCAGTATATATCGAAAAACTTGCCGGCGTATCAGGTATAAAGTTTATCGAGGACAGCGCAGCATTGGAAGAAAAGGTTGTTTCGCACGTTTTAGACGGAATTGAACTCTTTATTCCGCTTGGCGATTTGGTTGATTTTGAAAAGGAAATTAAACGTCTTGAAGGCGAGCTTGCAAATATTGAAAATGAAATTTCACGTGCAAGTGGCAAGCTTTCAAACAATGGCTTTCTTGAAAAAGCGCCTAAGGCTCTCGTTGATGCAGAGCGCGCAAAACTTGACAAATACATCGATATGCGTGATAAATTAAAGGCACAGTTATCAAGTCTTAAAGGCTAAAAATTAGAACGGCACTTTTTGCCGTTCTTTTTATTTTTATTGAAAGTAAATTTTTTTATTTTAATTTATTTAAGCATAATTGCTTGTAAAATTTGTTTCTTGCGTCAAAATAAAAGACGTTAAAACGACATTATTTACAGCAAAAATCGTAAACTTGATATTGACATTTATTTACTTATATATTATTATATATTTATTAGTTGATATATTTTTAGCGATTTTAGCAAACAAAAAAACCACGCTAAAAATATAAGGAGATTTTTATGGCTAAAATGAATGCGCAGTTGCAAAAGGAAATGCAAATTAAACTTGATTATAACAACGTTATGGCAGAATTTGTTGGCGAGAAAGAAGGTTTTACTTCCGCTGATTTTTCAAAGTGTAAACAGCTTGCTGCATCAGCTTTGTCATACGTGCATCAAAATCGTGGCACCGGTATGATGGGGTGGACGGAATTGCCTTATAATCAAAAGGAAATTGTTGCAGATATTATTGCTACCGCAAAGGATATAAAGAAAAAATTTGATAATTTTGTTGTTTTAGGTATCGGTGGCTCTGCACTTGGTCCCATAGCAGCCTTTCAAGCACTATGTCATTTAAGACATAACGAGCTTCCTAAGTCAAAAAGAAAAGCTCCTAAGCTTTACGTTGAAGACAACGTTGACCCTGAAAGAATGGCTGCACTTCTTGACGTAATCGACCTTGATAAAACGATATTTAACGTTGTTACAAAGAGCGGTGCTACTAGTGAAACCATGGCTCAATACCTTATCATAATGGATATCCTTAAAAAGAAATATGGCGATAAGGCAAAAGAGCATATGATTGCCACAACCTCCGAAAGCAAGGGCAACCTTATTAAAATTGCAAAGGAAGAAGGGCTTAAAACCTTTTATATTCCTGACGGTGTAGGTGGTAGATTTTCCGAATTATGCCCGGTAGGCTTATTGCCGGCAGCAGTTTGCGGCATTGATATTAAACAGCTTCTTGCAGGTGCCGCATATATGGATAAATTGTGCAAAAACAAAGATTATAGGAAAAACCCTGCTATGATTTGCGCACTTATCGAATATCTCGGTATGCAAAAAGGTAAAAATATCTCTGTTATGATGCCTTATGCCGATAGTCTTAAATACATAGCGGATTGGTATTGTCAGCTTTGGGGCGAAAGTCTTGGCAAGGCAGTTGACAATGACGGCAACCTAATCTATGCCGGTCAAACGCCAGTTAAGGCGCTTGGTGTAACCGACCAACACTCTCAAATTCAGCTTTACCGTGAGGGGCCGTTTGATAAAATTATTACTTTAATCGGTGTTGAAAACTATCGCAAAACTGTTGAAATCAGCAAGGGTTGTGAAGATATACCCGACGTTAACTTCCTTTGCGGTCATACTATGAACGAGCTTATTCAAGCTGAAATGAAGGCAACCGAGTATGCTTTAACGACAGCTGAAAGATTAAATTTCACCATTACTTTGCCTGAGGTTAACGCATTTACCATTGGACAATTACTTTTCTTGTTTGAAATGGAAACGGCATTTGCTGGTGCAATGCTAAATATTAACACCTTTAATCAGCCGGGTGTTGAGGGCGGCAAAAATGCTACTTACGCACTTTTCGGCAGAAAGGGTTATGAAGCGACTAAAAAAGAAATGGATGCTGCACCTGCAAAAAAGGCAGAGTTTATTATTTAGAACATAATTTATTGTTTAGTATATAAAGTCAAAATATAACGTTTAAGATTGTAAGGATACATTTTATGTCAATTAAGGTCCGTTCAAAAAAACAACAAGCAGTAGACAAAAACGATCTGCCCATATATTTATTCCATCAAGGGACAAATTATCGTGCTTTTGATTTTATGGGCGCGCATTTTGCTGTTCGTGACGGACTTTCTGGCGTTGTTTTTCGCACGTGGGCACCTAATGCCGAAGAAATTTCGGTAGTGGGCGACTTTAATAATTGGTGTGCCGGTGTAAATCCTATGAAAAGGATAAGCAGTGGCGGTGTTTTTGAGGCTTTTATACCAGCGCTTAAAGAGTATGATGCCTATAAATTTGCCGTTACGCGTAAGGGGAAAACTGTTTTCAAGGCAGACCCTTATGCTTTTCACGCGGAAACACCAAGTAAAAACGCATCTAAAATATATAATCTTGACGGTTACGCTTGGGGCGATGGTCAATATCAAGCATCTAAAACACCAGCTTACTCTAAGCCTGTAAATATTTACGAAGTAAACCTTGCTTCTTGGAAAAAGCATAAAAACGGCGACTATTATACATACCGTGAATATGCTGATGAACTTTCAAAATACGTTATTGAAATGGGGTATACTCACGTTGAATTTATGCCACTTACCGAATATCCTTTTGACGGCTCTTGGGGGTATCAAGTTACGGGATATTATGCAATAACCTCTCGTTTTGGCACACCAAAAGACTTTATGTATTTGGTTGATACCTTGCACCAAAAGGGTATTGGCGTAATTCTTGACTGGGTTCCGGCGCATTTTCCTAAGGACGAGCATGGTTTATACGAATTTGACGGCACTTGTTGCTATGAAAATTCTCATCCATATAGAAAGGAAAATAGAACTTGGGGAACAAGACTATTTGACTGGGGTAGAAACGAGGTTCAATCCTTCTTAATTTCGGACGCAATATTCTTAATGGAATACTATCATTTAGATGGTTTGCGTGTAGATGCGGTTGCATCTATGCTTTACCTTGATTACGATAGGGAAGATGGCGAGTGGACGCAAAACGAAAACGGTGGAAACTACAATCTTCAAGCAATCGCATTTTTCCAAAAATTAAATAAGGCGGTTTTTGAAAAATTTCCTAATGCTTTAATGATTGCAGAGGAAAGCACCTCTTATCCAATGATAACAAAGCCGGTGCACGATGGCGGTCTTGGCTTTAATTTTAAATGGAATATGGGGTGGATGAACGATATTTTAGATTATATGGAAACAGACCCTTATTTCCGCGCTCAAAATCACAACAAAATTACATTTTCAATGTATTATGCGTTTAGCGAAAATTTTATTCTGCCGATTTCTCATGACGAGGTTGTTCACGGCAAAAAATCTTTGCTTGATAAAATGCCGGGAGATATCCCTACAAAATTTGCAAATTTAAGAGCTTTTTGCGCTTATATGTTTGCTCACCCCGGTAAAAAACTTAATTTTATGGGCAATGAATATGGTCAGTTTAAGGAGTGGGCATATAAAGAAGAGCTTGAATTTTTTATGTTGGATTTTGAACTTCATAGAAAACTTTGGAATTTCAACAAAAAGTTAAATTATATATATAAATCTACTCCTGCGCTTTATGAAATAGAGGACAGTTGGGACGGTTTTGAATGGATTTCTGCCGATGAGCGCGATAATAACGTTATTTCGTTTATTAGGCGTGACAAAAATGGGGGAGCAATAGCTGCAATAGTTAACTTCTCGGGCAACGACTATAAAAGTTATAGGCTCGGTTTACCCGAGGGGGAATATAAAATTATTCTTTGCACTGACGATAAGCGGTTTGGTGGACAAGGTGTTGTAACCAAAAAAATTCTTAAAACGGCAAAAAAATCAGCGCATCACAGACAGCGCTCAGTTGTTATAAATTTACCTAAATTTACGGGTATGTATCTAGAAAAAATAAACTAATTAAAGGAGTATTTGTATGATAAGGAAAAAGAAGTGTGTAGCAATGCTTTTGGCTGGCGGTCAAGGCAGCAGGCTTTACGCGTTGACCAACAACATTGCAAAACCTGCCGTTTCGTTTGGTGGTAAGTATAGAATTATTGACTTTCCGCTTTCAAACTGTGTAAATTCCGGCATAGACACCGTAGGCGTTCTTACTCAGTATCAGCCGTTAGTTCTTAACGACTATATTGGCAATGGACAGCCTTGGGACTTAGATAGAGCGTTTGGCGGCGTTCATATTCTTTCGCCGTATCAGGGCAAGCATTCGTCTGATTGGTATAAGGGCACAGCTAATGCAATTTATCAAAACTTACACTTTTTGCAGCAGTTTGACCCTGATTACGTTCTTGTTTTGTCGGGCGACCATATTTATAAGATGAATTATTCTATAATGCTCAACTATCATAGGCTTAACGAGGCAGACTGCACCATTGCAGCTATTAACGTGCCTATTGAAGAAGCGTCGCGCTTTGGTATCTTAAACACCAATCCCGATGGCACCATTTATCAGTTTGAAGAAAAGCCCAAGCAGCCCAAATCTACCCTTGCATCTATGGGTATCTATATTTTCTCGGCTAAAAAATTATATAAATATTTAGAGGAAGATAGCAAAAACCCCAATTCCTCAAACGACTTTGGTAAAGACGTTTTACCTAAGATGTTAGCTGACGGGGCAAAGATGATGGCTTATGAATTTAAGGGCTATTGGAAGGACGTTGGAACGGTTGATTCTTTATACGAAGCTAATATGGACCTACTTGGCGATAATCCCATTTTCGACGTAAGCGATACCGCTTGGAAAATTCAGTCAAGAAGCCCGCTTGCACCTCCTCAATACATAGGTGACGATGCAAAAATAGATAATTGTATTATTATGTCAGGCTGCGAGATTCAAGGAACTCTTGAAAATTCCGTCTTGGCAAGTAGTGTCGTTATCGGTAAGGGCGCAGTGGTGAAAAACAGTATAATTATGTCAGACGTAACCATTGGTGAAAACGCGGTAATTGAATATTCTATTATCGATGAAAGAACGGTCATCGGTAAGGGTGCTAAGGTCGGTCAGCCAAAAGATGAAGGAAAAGGCATTGCACTACTTGGCAGGGATATTTTGGTTGAAGCCGGTGCAACAGTGCCGGGTGGCGTAATAATAGATAAAGACGTAGCTAAGGAGGAAAAATAAAATGAGAGCAGTTGGCATTATTTTTTCCAATATTCATGACAGCAACGTTCCCGAACTCGTTAGAGTAAGAACGCTTGGTTCAATTCCTTTTGGTGGCAGATACAGACTTATTGACTTCCCTTTGTCAAATATGGTTAACTCTGGTATAGACACCGTTGGTATAATTACAAAAAACAACTATCAATCGCTTATCGACCACGTTGGTAGCGGTAAAGATTGGGACCTTGCAAGAAAGGATGGTGGTGTAATAATACTTCCTCCTTTTGGCGACAATGATAATAAATCACTTTATACTACTCGTTTAGAGGCGTTAAAGGGTATCACCAACTTCCTTTTCCGTGCGGACGAGGATTACGTTGTTATGACAGACTGCGATTCAGTAAGCAGAATTAATTATAACGACGTTATTGAGGCGCACATTAAAAACCGTGCTGATATTACTTTGGTATACAAAAAGTGCGTTCCCGATAGAAGTGCAGAGGAAAGCCCCGTTGCCTTTGATTTAGTTGACAATCGCATCGTTGGCATTACACAGCTTAACGAGGACACCGATACTGAATGTAACGTATTTATTAACGTGTTTGTTCTTAAAAAGTCCTTGCTTCAAAATATCGTTATGGATGCAATCAGCCACAATAAAAAGCATTTCCTTGCTGACGTTGTTGCGGCAAACCTTAAAGGTATGAAGATTATGGGGTATGAGTATACAGGTTTTTATGCTGGTATAACATCCTTGCAAGCATATTTTGACAGCAATTTGGCTTTACTTGACGAGGGGAATCGTCACGAGCTTTTTGGCGACAGAAGTGTATTCACTAAAATTCGCGATAGCGCCCCCACAAAGTATGGCTCTAACGCAAAGGTTGTTAATTCAATGATAGCCGATGGCTGCACTATCGAAGGCGAGGTAGAAAACAGCATTATTTTCCGTAACGTAAAGGTTGCACGCGGAACTAAGGTTAAAAATAGCATTATAATGCAAAATACCGTTTTGGGTGAAAATTGCAGCCTAAATTGTATTATTGCAGATAAAAACGTTACCATTACCGATAAAAAGGTTCTTTCTGGTAGTGAAAACCACCCCTTCTACGTCGGCAAGGGTATAATGATTTAATTTATTAAAAATTTCATTAAAAATTTCTAATTTAAGGAGTTATCTATGGCTGAAAGTGTTAAAAAAACTACGACTACAAAAAAGACAGTTGCTCCTAAAAAAACTGTTAAAGACACAGATAGCAAAAATTTGACGGCTACTAACGCAAAAAAATCGACAAAGTCTAGCACTACTTGTAAAAAAGCTTGCTCTACAACCAAAAAGGTGAGCAGTGCCGCTGAAAAAAAGACGGCACAAAAGAAAACTGCAAAATTACCTGAAATTACTGTGGTTAATAAGAAAAAGATTGTTTTTCTTGGCTCTGAGGCAGCACCCTTTATTGCAACCGGTGGACTTGCAGACGTTTTAGGCTCGCTGCCAAAGGCACTTGCGCAAAAGGATAACCTTGACGTAAGCGTTATTTTGCCAATGTATAGCAATATTAAGCCAGAATTTAGACAAAAATTCAAATTTATTACCAATTTTAACGTTTCAGTTGGTTGGCGTTCACAATATTGCGGTGTGTTTTTCTATGAATATCAAGGCGTAAAATTTTATTTCCTTGACAATGAGTATTACTTTAAACGCGAGGGCAATATTTACGGCTTTTTTGACGATGGCGAAAGATTTGCTTTTTATTCACGCGCAGCCTTAGATACAATTTCTAAGCTTAATATTTATCCCGATATTTTGCATTGTAACGATTGGCAGTCCGCTGCGGCAATTATCTACCTTAAAGGTATGTATTATGGCGACGCAAACTTCCGTAAAATTAAAAGTGTTTTCACTATTCACAACATTGAATATCAGGGAATATACGGTATGGATACTTATGAGGAACTTTTTGGTTTTCCTATGGCAATCAAAAACTTTGTTGAGTTTAACGGCTGTGTAAACTTAATGAAGGGTGCAATAGAAATGTCCGACCTTGTTTCCACTGTTAGCCCCACGTATGCTAATGAAATAAAGGAAAGTTTCTATGCGCACGGCTTGGAAAATATTATTATTAGAAACGCGTGGAAACTTCACGGAATTTTAAACGGAATAGATATTGACTATTATAATCCCGAAACGGATAAATTTATATTTGAAAATTATTCATCAGCAGATATCTCCGGCAAGGCTAAATGCAAAGAGGGCTTGCAAAAAATGCTTAATTTGCCTGTCCGTGCAGACGTGCCTGTAATTGCCATAATTTCAAGATTAGTTTCACATAAGGGCTTAGATTTAGTTCGCACCTCCATTGAAACGTTGCTTGCGCAAGACGTTCAAGTGGTAATTTTGGGTAAAGGCGAGATTTCTTACGAAAATTACTTTACTCATATTGCCGAGTGCTATAAGGGCAAATGCGCAACCATTATTGAGTTTAACCAAGACTTATCGAGAAAGATTTATTCGGGTGCAGATATTTTCCTTATGCCATCCAAAATGGAACCTTGCGGCTTATCTCAAATGATTGCTAGCAGATACGGCACCGTCCCTGTTGTTCGTGAAACGGGTGGTCTTAACGACAGTATTAAGGCTTATACTGGTGTTAAGGGCAACGGCTTTACCTTCCACGATTATAATGCGCACGATATGCTTTACGTTATAAACGAAGCAATTAGGGCGTATAATGATAAGGCTGTTTGGAAAGACGTTCAAAATAGGGCTATTACCACCGATTTTTCGTGGAAAGTTCAAGCAGGCGAATACGAAAAGCTTTATAATCTTTAATATTATTGCGATATGACTTTACAATAATTTTAATGTTTTATTGCTTTACGTTATATTTGCGTTTTTTATAAATTGCTGAAAATTTTTATTAAATTAGATATTTAAACATTTGTAAAACATAGGAGAATTTATGAACGAAATTACTGAAAAAGAGGCACTTTCACTTATAAAAAGTAAATTATCCAAGTATTTTGGCGTTAGTCCTGCCGAGGCTACTAAGGAACAAATTTACAAGGCTGTCGTAATGTGTGTAAGGGATATTTTACTTGAAAAGCGCAGTGCTTTTAATAAAAAATATCGCACGCAGGGCGGAAAGAGGGTATACTATTTATGTATGGAATTCCTTCTTGGACAGTCTCTTAAAAACAATTCCTATAATCTTGGTATTCAAAACTCGTTTGACAAGGCTTTAAAAAAGGAATTTAACTGTTCTTTGGAAGAACTTTATGATATTGAGCCAGACGCAGGCTTAGGTAACGGCGGGCTTGGCCGTCTTGCCGCGTGCTTTATGGACGCGCTCGCTAGTGGAAACTATCCCGCAATGGGTTATTCAATCCGTTATGAATACGGTTTGTTTAAGCAAAAAATAGTTGACGGCTGGCAAATGGAGCTTCCTGATATTTGGCTTCCGGGTGGCGAAGTTTGGCTTACTCAACGTATGGATAAAACGTATAAAATCAAATTTGACGGCTACGTTAAGGAGCATTGGACGGAAAACGGTCTTGTTGTCGAGCACGTAGACGCAAAGGAAATTGAAGCTGTTGCTTATGACATGATGATTTCCGGCAAGGATAGCGAGGCTGTTTCAGTTTTACGTCTTTGGAAAGCGCAAAATATCCGCGATTTCGATATGAAAACCTTCTCACAAGGCGATTATATGCGTAGTATGGAGGATGATAATGCAGCTGACCTTATTTCCAAGGTATTGTATCCATCAGACAACCACTTTGAAGGTAAGTCTTTAAGATTAAAGCAGCAATACTTGCTTGTTTCTGCCGCTTTGCAAGATATTATTAAGGACCATAAAAAGAGATACGGCTCGCTCAACACCTTGCCTGAAAAGGCGGCAATTCATATTAACGATACCCACCCCGCACTTTGTATTCCCGAATTAATGCGTATTCTTATTGATGAAAATGGTTTTTCTTGGGATGATGCTTGGAGTATTGTTACAAGGACTGTTGCGTATACAAATCACACTGTAATGAGTGAAGCTCTTGAAAAATGGAGCGAGGACCTTATTCAAAGACGTTTGCCTAGAATTTATATGATTTTGAAGGAAATAAATCAGCGTTTTTGCGGTCTTATGTGGGATAAATTCCCTGGCGATTGGGATAAGATTGACCGCATGAGCATTTTCTCTCATAATCAAGTAAAAATGGCTAATCTTTGCGTAGTTGCTTCACACACGGTTAATGGTGTTTCAGCATTGCATAGTGATATAATTAAAGATAGCATCTTTAAAGATTTTTACGACGTTTATCCCGAAAAGTTTACCAACGTTACAAATGGTATCGCTCACAGACGTTGGCTTTGCCAGTCTAACCCAGAACTTACTTCACTCTTGACCGATTGCATAGGCGATGGGTTTGTTAAGAATGCTGCCGAGCTTATCAAGTTTAAGAAATTTGAAGACGACAAATCTGTTCTTGAAAAATTAAATGCTATAAAGAAGCAAAAGAAAGAGCAATTTTGTGAATTTGCAAAACGTAAGCAAGGTTTTGTTATCGACCCAAGTTCAGTATTTGACGTTCAAGCAAAGCGTATGCACGAGTATAAGCGTCAGCTTATGAACGCGCTTTATATAATTTCGCTTTACAATGAGTTAAAGGAAAATCCCGACTTAGAAATGACGCCTAAAACCTTTATTTTTGGTGCAAAGGCGGCACCCGGTTACTATTTTGCAAAGCAAATAATTAAATTAATTTGTTGTTTAAGTGAAGATATTAAGCGTCACCCCAAAATTAGCAAAAAGTTAAACGTTGTTTATCTTGAAGATTACTGTGTTTCTATGGCGGAAAAACTTATGCCCGCAACTGAAATCAGTGAGCAAATTTCACAAGCAGGTAAAGAGGCAAGTGGCACAGGCAATATGAAGTTTATGATTAACGGCGCACTTACTATCGGCACACTTGACGGTGCAAACGTTGAAATGCGTGAAGTTTGTGGCGACGAAAATATCTTTATTTTCGGTTTGACTGCTAAGGAAGTTGATAGACTTTGGATAGAGGGTTACAACTCAACCCAATATTATGCAAACAACCGCAAGCTTGACAAGGTTATTCAAGCACTTAATCATGGATTTGCGGGACAGAGCTTTGAAGATATTGCACATTATTTGCTTTATGGTAACCCCGTTGCAGACCCATATATGTGTCTTGCCGACTTTAGTTCTTTCTATAATATTCACGCAAAGGCTGACGAGGTTTATAAAGATAAACTTGGCTGGGCTAAAAAGAGCTTAAATAACATAGCCGCAGCAGGTATTTTTGCCGCTGACAGAAGTATCCGCGACTACGCAACTAAAATTTGGGGTTTAAAAAGCATCGATTAATTATTAATTGCTTAATATTTAAATAATTTAATTTTAATAGTTTAATTATTATTTAATAACTCAATAAGTTTACATATGATATATAATCCACTTGATAAATTTTATAAAAGCATAACCGGCGCAGTTCGCGTTGGCGAAAAGGTAAAGTTCAGGGTCAAAGGTTGCTTTGACTCTGTCCTTTTTGTTGTGCGCAAGGATTGGACGGACGACTACGTTAGTTTTCCAATGCTTAAAGAGGGTGAATACTTTTATATTGACTATACGTTTACAGATAGTGGACTATTTTGGTATAAATTTGAAATAGATAGTGGCGAATTTATTGGCTTAAACGACCAATATGTTGGCAAAATTTCGTCAACCCCGACCGAATTTCAGCTTACCGTTTATGATGCGGATTATCATACGCCCGATTGGCTGAAAGGCGGTTTAATTTACCAAATTTTCCCCGATAGATATAATTGTTCGGGCGAAAGAAAGGAAAGTTTTGAGGGTAAAATTATTCACGCAGATAAAAGTGATACGCCTATATTTTTACCTGATGAAAAGGGAGTTGTTCAAAATAACGACTTTTTTGGCGGAGACTTAAAGGGTATTACATTAAAACTTGATTATTTGTCCTCATTAGGCGTTACGGCCATTTATTTAAACCCAATATTTAAGGCATATTCAAATCACCGCTACGATACCGGCGACTATATGCAGATTGATGAACTTCTTGGTTCAAAAAATGATTTTATTGAGCTTATTGAAAAGGCAAAGCTTTTTGGTATTAGAATAATATTGGACGGTGTATTTAATCATACCGGGGACGATAGTCTATATTTTAACCGTTATGGCAACTATGATGGCGATGGTGCATATCAAAGCGAAGCCTCGCCCTACTATAACTGGTTTAAGTTTATAAAATATCCTGACTTGTATGAATCGTGGTGGGGTATAAAAACTTTGCCTGCAACTGACAAGCAAAACGAGGAGTTTTTACAGTTTATTACAGGTGAAAACGGTGTTTTAGACTATTGGACAAAACTTGGAATAGGTGGCTGGCGATTAGACGTTGTTGATGAATTGCCTGCGCATTTTGTTGAAAAAATCCGTTCAGCCGTAAAAAACGTTAATAGTGATGCGGTAGTTATCGGTGAGGTGTGGGAAGATGCGTCTAATAAAATAGCATATTCGGTGCGCAGAAGATATTTTCAAGGTAAAGAGCTTGATAGCGTAATGAATTATCCATTAAAAGATGCAATTTTAAATTTTGTTAAAACGGGCAATTGCAATCAGCTTTGCTACGTTATTAAAGAGCAACTTGACCATTATCCTAAAATTGTGCTAGATACCTTGATGAATATTTTATCAACACACGATACTTTCCGTCTAATTTCCGCACTTGGCGACGTTAACGTTGATGGAATGAGTAAATCGCAAATGGCTGATATATCGTTAAATAAAGAGGAATATACTAAGGCGTTAGCGCGTGTAAAACTTGCTTCACTTTTATCATATACTTTATGTGGCGTTCCTTGCGTTTATTATGGTGACGAGGTTGGTATGCAAGGCTATAAGGACCCGTTAAACAGAAAATTTTTCGAGTGGGATAAGGTCGGATGCGAGCTTAATAAGTGGTATAAAAAGCTTGGGAAAATACGTCAAAGCTATTCCGCGTTTGCTACTGGTGATTTTGCAGAGGTCTATGCAAAAGACGGACTATACGTCTTTAAAAGAAGCGCCTTTGATAACGAATTGTTAATAGCCGTTAATGCAGATAACGAAAAAGAGCATATGCTAAAATTCGGCTGTAAACTTACCGATTTGCTAACAGAAAATGAGTATGATAGTAAGTTTAATTTGCCACCTGTTTCGTGTGCAGTTTTGGTAAATAAAAGCTTATAATTTTTGTTGTTTTAATATGCTAATAATTAAGTAATTTATTTTAAATATTACTTGTATTTTTAGATTGTTTGTAGTATAATTATAATATACTTATAAAGGAGGTATTTGTAATGGCAATTGCTGATAAAGTAAAGGAGCTTATCGCGCAACAGCTTAACAGACCTGTTGAAGAAGTTACCGAAGATAAAGAGGTTGTTAAAGACCTTGGTGCTGACTCTCTTGACGTAGTAGAAATGCTTATGAATCTTGAAGAAGAAGCTGGTGTTACCATTTCTGATGAAGAAGCAGTAAACATCAAAACCGTTGGTGACATTATTAAAATTATTGAAGAAAAAAGCAAATAATTTAATTAAAACTAAATATAAAGCAGCACCTATATAGGTGCTGCTTTTATTTTAATAATATAATTTAATAATATAAAAGATAAAGAAAAAATATAAAAGAAAAGCGGTTTTTTAACACCGCTTTTTTTGGATAGAATTTGGGTAATATTTAGTTCATTTTTAGATATTTTTGACTAAACTTTTTTCTTTTTAAAATTTATTTTTTCAGGAATTTTAATTTTAGTGCAAAGCTTTTGTATGGGGATAAATGCAGCAACGTCAAATACTAAAATTCCCAAATTCATAAGCAAATGATATTTATGGGTATTAAAGGGCAGCAAGCTTACAAGTCCAAGCATATTAAAGCCATTGATAATAGAGTAAACAATTACTGCAATAATTACAAGGGCGCAAAGGCTAAAAAGCAAGGCTCTATAAGTATTAAGCGGTCTGCAAATGTTATAAAAGCTAACTAAACCGGCTAACGTTAATGCTATTACCGACATAGTAACTATAACGTTAGAGGTGGGTGAAACCCCTAATGCCGCTGCAAAAATGAAAGCGGAGCCACCACTTAAAACCATCAATAAGCCAGCAGGTAAAGATTTTGATATAACCGAATTAATAAACCGCCCTTGAACGCGGTCCTCGTTGGGTTGCAACGACAAGCCGAAAGAGGGGATACCTATTACAAAAACTTCAATCAAAATCATTTGCATCAACTTAAATGGGTATTCTGTAAATGCAGGAATAAACAGCATAATTATACCCATTAAGGTATGGAAAAGGGTTTTCATAAGGAATAATGATGCCGAACTTTGAACGTTATTGATAACGCGCCTGCCTTCGTGGACAACTTTTGGCATAGAATTAAAGTTATTATCCATTAAAACAATGTGCGAAATGTTTCTTGCGGCATCACTACCGGCAGCTACCGATATAGCGCAGTCAGCTTCTTTAAGGGCAAGAATATCGTTTACACCGTCGCCAGTCATAGCGGTAACGTGTCCTGCGGACTTCATCGCCTTAATTAAAATTGCCTTTTGCTCGGGTGAAACTCTGCCAAATACCGTATACTCGTTTGCAACGGCAGCAACTTCTTCATCCGTCAAGCCTTCAAGACTAATATATCTATCAGCATTAACAATTCCAACACGCTTTGAAACTTCTGCAACAGTAATGGGGTTATCGCCAGAAATTACTTTTATTTGAACGTCGTTATCCTTAAACCATTGAATAGTTGATACAGCGTCTTCACGAATATTGTCAACAATTAAAATAATAGCAATCGGTGTAAAGTCATTAGGCAAACAGTCATCTTTTATATTGCCAGAAGAGTGTGCTAAAACCAAAACTCTAAGCCCCTTAGCTGCATAAGTTTCAATTTTATCCTTTAAGGTTGAATATGTATTATTGTCTAAAACAAATTCCGGTGCACCAAAAGCATAAGTTCCTTTGTTTTCAAAGGTAACGGCAGAAAGTTTTCTCGTTGAGTTAAAGGGGAGAGTAGCCGTTGCATTAAAGACGCATTCTTCGCCAAAATGATTAAACAGGGCAATAGCCGTTTGATTGTTATCTTTGAGCGCATAAATCATAGACGAGACAACGTCATTTATTGATGTTCCGTTGCCATCTGTAAGGTCAACGACCTCACTTACGTTCATCTTACCATCAGTTATTGTGCCAGTTTTATCAAAGCAAATTGTATCAACTCTTGCAAGCATTTCAAGCGAATACAGGTCTTGAACCAACGTGTTATGGCGAGAAAGCTTAATAATACCAACGGCAAGGGCAAGGCTAGTAAGTAAAAACATACCGGATGGTATCATGCCAATAACTACTGCGGAGGTGCCTTGAATTGTTGCGCTTAAAGTGCTTTTAGCAATAATACCCTTAATAACGTAAGCAAGAGCAACGGGAACGATAATTAAGCTAATAAATTTAATAATAAGTTTAAGCGAGCCCATAAGCTCTGATTGAGGTTTTTTATAGGCTTTTGCTTTTTCGGATAAGGTTTCTACGTAATTTTCCTTGCCGACCTTGGTTGCTTGAACGGTGCATTTACCAGCAACAATGAAACTGCCGGCAAGCAAAAGGTCGCCAACCTTTTTCTTGACGGGAACCGATTCACCTGTTAAAAGAGCTTCGTTAACCTCAATTTCGCCTTGCATAATGGTGCAATCGGTGGGGACTTGATTTCCTATACCAAGCAAAATGATGTCGTCAAGAACAATCTCTTTTGCTGAAATTTCAACTATATTTTTATCGCGTATTACCTTTACAGATTTATTTGCTACAAGCGAAAGCCTGTCAATGCAACGCTTTGCGCGAATTTCTTGAATAATGCCGATAAATATATTTGAAATATAAATTACAACAAAGAAAAAGCTTGATAATTGAGCCTTGGCCACAATTAATGCAATCATACAAATTAAGCCAAGTAAATTAAAAAAAGTGCAAAGGTTATTTGATAAAATATTTAAATATGACTTGGAGTAACTTTTTTTAACGTCATTAATTAAGCCTTGTTCAAGTCGATTATTTACCTGAATATTGGAAAGGCCCTCCGTAATGGAAGGCTCAAATCTTTCCGCGGTTATAACGTTTTGTTTATTTTTATTCATAAATTACGTTCACACCTTAAATTATAATGTTTATTAGACGTTTAGGAACGATAATAAGCTTTTTAATTTCTTTACCGCTAATTTCGGGCCCAATTTTTTCGTCGTTTTTAAGAATTTCTCTAATATCTTCCTCTGTTGCAGTGCTTGATATGGTAAGTTTTGTTCTCATCTTAGAGTTGATTTGAACCGCAACCTCAACTTCGTCACGAACGAGTGCTTGTTCATCGCAAACAGGGTAAGAGGAGTTAAAGATTGAAGTTTTATTACCAAGCATTTCCCATACTTCTTCTGCAAAGTGAGGAGCGCAAGGCGCAAGAAGTTGAATGAAGGTTTTAAAGCAGTTTTTATAAACCTTAACGTTCTTTTCGCCATCTAAAAGGTCGTATTTTGAGAGCGCGTTTAATAATTCCATAAGTCTTGCAACGGTTGTATTGAAAGAGAACACTTCCATGTCCTTATCAACTTGCTTAATTGCATAGTTTGTTGCATAGAGTAGGTCTTTATCGTCTTTGCCTATCTTGTCGCACTTATTTGCTTTCAAATCCTTAATTTTAAGAGCAAGTCTTTCAATTCTCTCTAAGAATTTGACGATTGCTTTTATACCGTCATCGTTCCAAGGACCGCCTTCGGTATAAGAGAAGCCAAACATAAGATATAGACGCAATACGTCAGAGCCGTATTTTTCTACGTAGGGGTCAGGTGCAACAACGTTGCCCCTTGATTTACTCATTTTAAATCCGTCAGGTCCTAAAATAATGCCTTGGTGAACAAGGGACTTAAAAGGCTCGTCAAAATTAAGATAGCCCATATCGCGCAATGCCTTTGTAATAAAACGAGAATACAAAAGATGCATGCAAGCGTGTTCTGCACCGCCAACGTATTTGTCTACGGGCAAGATTTTGTTAATAATTTCAGGATTAAAGGGCATCTTTGCGTTGTGTGCATCGGGGTATCTTAAAAAATACCAGCTTGAACATACAAAGGTGTCAAGGGTGTCGGGGTCTCTATGTGCAGGGCCGCCGCAAACTGGGCACTTAACGTTCATAAAGCCTTCATGCTTAGCCAAGGGGCTTTCTCCATCGGGAGTAAATTCTACGTCATAGGGGAGTTTAACGGGCAAATCTGCATAGGGGACAGGGACAATACCGCATTTATCACAGTGGATAACAGGTATTGGTGCACCCCAATAACGTTGACGTGAAACAAGCCAGTCACGTAATCTATAATTGGTTTTATAAGAACCGCAGCCAATTTGAACAAGCTTGTTTATAATAGCTTTTCTTGCTTCTTCACTTGTAAGTCCATCAAATTCAGGGCTGTTTACAATTATACCGTCCTCACAGAAAGGTAGGTCATCGTTTTGACCGTTTGCACCCTTAACAACACGGACAATAGGTAAGCCGTATTTTTTAGCAAAATCATAGTCCCTTTCATCGTGAGAGGGAACACCCATAACTGCGCCTGTGCCGTAAGATGCAAGAACGTAATCACTTATATAAATAGGAATTATTTTATTATTTATCGGGTTAATGGCATTGTGACCAATATAAACGCCAGTTTTTTCTCTGGTGGTGGAAAGGCGGTCAATTTCGTTTGCTTTTAACGTTTCAGCAATGTATGCGTCAACAGCAGCTTTTTGTTTCTTTGAAGTAAGTTTTGCAACCAAAGGATGCTCGGGAGCGAGGACGACGTATGAAACACCGAAAAGTGTATCCGCTCTTGTGGTAAACACCTTAAATTTATCGCCGCTTTCAGCAGTAAACTCAATTTCACCACCGGTAGATTTACCAATCCAGTTTTTCTGCATAAGCTTTGTTTTTTCAGGCCAGTCAAGACCATTTAAGCCTTGCAAAAGTTCCTCAGCATAGTCGGTAATCTTAAAGAACCACTGTGTAAGGTCTTTTTTGATAACGGTAGAATTACATCTTTCGCAAGCACCGTTTACAACCTGTTCGTTTGCTAAAACTGTTTTACAATTGGGGCACCAGTTAACAGGTGCATTTTTTCTATATGCCAAGCCCTTTTCAAAAAGCTTTAAAAAGAGCCATTGCGTCCATTTATAATAATCTTCGTTACACGTTTTAATTTCAGCAGTCCAGTCAAACATAGCACCCATATCGGACAAGGTTTTTTCCATATTGGCAATGTTTTGCTCGGTTGAATCCTTGGGGTGAATACCGGTTTTTATAGCGTAATTTTCAGCGGGCAAGCCAAACGCATCAAAGCCCATTGGTTGAAAAACTTCGTATCCCTTCATTTTTTTGTAGCGAACAAAGCTGTCGGTGGGGCCGTAGTTATACCAATGTCCAAGATGAAGTTTTGAACTCGACGGATAGGAAAACATTTCAAGACAGTAATATTTTTTGTCGGTATTTTTAGGGTTAAATACGCCTAATTTTTCCTTTTCCCATCTTTCGCGCCATTTTTTTTCTACACTTTTAAAGTCCATAAAGCCAAAAAGCCTCCTATAAAATTCCATTGTAAGAGCAACGGGCAATGAGTGCCGCGTTAGCTGTCAAGCATTAATAAACATTATATATTAAAGAATATTTTAAGTCAAGCAATATTAAGCAATAGATTGTTTTGAAATGTATAATAAAAAATTATTAATATAACTAATAAAAAGGGCTTTTTTACATTTACAAATTGATAAAAAAGTGGTATAATTTTCTTTGTGATAAAATAGGCTTTGGCTGTTTAAATATTAAAGTATAAGTTTTTTAAGTATTTTAATTTATTTATCTTGTTAGTCAAGCCCTTTTTGGCAACGAAAACTAATGTTATACAGAAGCTGAAATGCTTTAACTATGACTTTGTCTTTATTTATCAAATCGCTTTATAAATTCTTATGAATTTATGCTAAATTATGTTTGACATAATCAATCAAGTTTTACTTTTCAAGGAGAAAAAATGCAAAACGATATCTACATTAATCCCTTAATCACAAGATACGCTACAAAGGAAATGTCCCAAAACTTTTCTAACGATAAAAGATTTAAGCTTTGGCGTAAATTATGGATTGCTCTTGCTGAGAGTGAGATGGAAATGGGATTACCCATTTCAAAGGAACAGGTTGACGAGCTTAAAAAGTATGCTGACAATATAAACTATGACGATGCAAATGCTTTTGAAAAAGAAGTTCGCCATGACGTAATGGCTCACGTTAAAGCATACGGCAAGCAAGCTAAAAAGGCTGAGGGAATTATTCACCTTGGTGCGACAAGCTGCTATGTTACCGATAATGCAGAACTTGTTATGATTGACGATGCTTTGGATATCGTTCTTAAAAAACTTGTTTGCGTTATAAACAATCTTAAAAATTTTGCACTTAAATTTAAAGATTTGCCAACTCTTGGCTTCACACATTTTCAGCCTGCGCAACTTACGACCGTCGGTAAGAGGGCAACTCTTTGGCTTGAAGATTTAACGATGGATTATCAATCGCTTGTTGAACTTAAAAATAAAGTAAAACTTCGTGGTGTAAAGGGCACAACCGGCACACAAGCAAGCTTTATGGATTTGTTTAACGATGATGAGCAAAAAATCATTGAGTTAGAGCAGCGCGTTATTAATAAGATGGGGTATAACAAAGCTTACGGTGTAACCGGACAGACCTATCCTAGAAAATTTGATTATAACGTGTTGTCAGTTTTATCTCAAATTGCGCAAAGCGCATACCGTTTTTCAAATGATATTCGTCTTTTGCAAAGCATGAAAGAAATTGAAGAACCCTTTGAAAAGAAGCAAATTGGCTCATCGGCTATGGCATATAAGCGTAACCCAATGAGAAGTGAAAGGCTTTGCGCATTGGCTAGATACGTTCTTACAATGCCGTTAAATACTGCAATCACTGCATCTACCCAATGGTTTGAAAGAACGCTTGACGACAGTGCAAATAAACGTATCGTAATAGGTCAAACTTTCCTTGCGATTGACGGTATTTTGCAACTTTATCTTAATATTTCCGACAATCTTGTCGTATATGAAAAGGTAATTGAAAAACACGTTAAAGCGGAGCTTCCCTTTATGGCAACGGAAAATATTATAATGGAGTGCGTTAAGGCAGGTGGCAGTAGGCAAGAATTGCACGAGGCAATTCGTGTTCTCTCAATGCAGGCTTCTGAAAACGTTAAAATTCGCGGTCTTGAAAATAACCTGATTGACCTTATCAAAACTGACGCACACTTTACGGCTGTTCACGATAGGTTGGATGACGTTTTAGATGCAAAAAAATATATTGGCAGAGCCCCTTCGCAAGTAGTTGAGTTTATTAAGAACGAAGTTGACCCCATTTTATCTAAGCATGCGTCCTGTCTTGGAGAAAAAGGTGAAATTTTCTTATAATACGTAGCTAAAACGTTAACTTTTGTGCGGCTATTGTAATTTTATTTTTTACTTTATTTTTGTTTTATATTTTGCTTATACGTTTTTGAAATTATTAGATTAAAAGGAACCTATTATGGCTTGGAATTATATTATTTTGGGTTTATATGCGCTTGGTATGGTTGCTATTGCATTGTATACTAGAAATCGCTCAAAATCGGTTAATGATTTTTTGCTTGCAGGTAAAAACGGCTTAAATGGTTGGATGAGTGCTTTTGCATACGGAACAACGTATTTTTCTGCCGTAATATTTATTGGCTACGCAGGAAAATTTGGTGCACAATACGGTTTAGCTGCCGTTTGGATTGGCATCGGTAACGCAATAATCGGCTCGCTTCTTGCGTGGAAGTTATTGGCAAGGCGCACTAAAAATATGACGCAGAGATTACAAGCAAAAACCATGCCAGAGTTTTTTGAAAAACGCTATGGCAGTAAATCGTTAAAGCTTGTTTCGGCTGTAATAATCTTTTTATTTTTAATACCATATTCTGCATCCGTTTATAATGGTTTAAGTAGCTTGTTTGAAATTGTTTTCAATATTGACGGCTGGATAATTATGCTTGCTCTTGCAATTTTAACTGCTATTTATCTTTTCTTTGGCGGATATTTCGCAACCGCGCTTTCTGATTTTATTCAGGGAATAATTATGCTGATTGGCGTAGTTCTAATGGTCATTTTCTTTATGAAAGACGGCCACGTTGCTTGGGATTTATCAAAACTTACACAGGACGTAAATAAAACGTGGTTTACCTTTAACAGCACAAGCACAGGTCTATACGGCAGCACCGTTTCACTACTTTCTCTTATTTTGTTAACCTCTTTCGGTGTATACGGCTTGCCGCAGACCATACATAAATATTATGCTATCCGTGATAGCAAATCTATAAAGCAGGGCACTATTGTTAGCACGCTTTTTGCTTTGATTATAGGTTTTGGTGCATATTTTGTTGGCGGTTTAAGCGGTCTTTTCCCCGAGGTTGCAGGCATAAATGTCGACAACATTGTTCCTAATATGTTAAACCTCGTTATACCGGCGGGCTTGATGGGTGTAATTGCCGTCTTAATTTTATCGGCAAGTATGTCCACTTTGTCGTCCGTTTCACTTGCAAGTGCGTCAGTTGTTGCCGTTGATATTTACAAAGGTAAAATTAATCCTGATGCGTCGGATAAAAAAGTTAACTGGACAATGCGTATATTATGTTTGGTATTTATTGCGATTTCCGTTATACTTGCTGTTCTTAATGTAATGTATAATATTTCAGCAATTGCCTACCTTATGGGTTTAAGTTGGGGCACCCTTGCTGGTTGCTTTATTGGACCTTACGTTTTGGGTTTGTTTTCTAAAAAAGTTACAAAGCCTGCCGTTTGGGCTTCAATTATTGGCACGTTAATACTTACCGTTTTATTAATTTTTATTTTTGGTTACGACGTAAACGGTTGGAATTGCACGTTTGGTGCAGCACTGAAAAGCGGTATTGGTTGTTCACCAATGATTGGTGTAATTTGTATGGTTTATTCAATGCTTTCCACTTGGATTGTTAGTCTGTTCACCAAAGCTCCCTCTGCCGAGATTATTCACGAGGCTTTTGATAAAGTGATTGATAACGAAATTGCAAGCGATAAAAAGGTTAAACCAGCTGAAAACAATTAATTTATGTTAAATTTTTAACATTTTATCACAACTATATTTACAAGGATATATAAGGATATATATGATTTGGTCAAAAGAAGAAACAATGCCTAGGGCAGAGATTGAAGAAATTCAGCTTGCCCGCTTAAAAGAAACGGTTGCGCGTGTTTACGAAAAGGTTGCACCTTATCGTGCAAAAATGGACGCAGCCGGTGTTAAACCTGAGGATATTAAAACCATAAAAGACCTTGCTAAGTTGCCTTTTGTAACAAAGCAAGATATGCGTGATAATTATCCTTTCGGGCTTTTTGCCGTTCCTAAGGATAATTTGTTGCGTATTCACGCATCAAGCGGAACCACGGGTAAGCCAACTGTCGTTGGCTATACAAAAGCGGATATGGATATGTGGACGGAATGCGTTTCGCGTATTGCGTGTATGGGCGGTGCAACTGAAAAAGACGTTGCGCAAATTTGTTTTGGATATGGTATGTTTACCGGTGCGCTCGGCTTGCATTATGGCTTGGAAAATATTGGTGCAACGATTATACCGTCATCAACAGGTAATTCTGAAAAACAAATAATGTATATGCAAGATTTTGGCACAACTTTGCTTGTTGCAACCCCGTCTTATGCTTTGCGACTTGCCGAAGTTGCCAACAATATGGGGGTAAATCCTGCAAAGGACTTACAAGTCAAGATTGGTTTGGTTGGCAGTGAGCTTTTGACCGATGCTATGCGTGAGGAAATGCACAAAGCTTGGGGCAACGATATGCTTGTCACGTCAAACTATGGTATGAGCGAGCTTATGGGCCCGGGTGTTTCGGGCGAATGTCAATACCTTGATGGTATGCATATCAACGAAGATTATTTTATTCCCGAAATTATTGACCCCGTTACCGGTGAGGTTTTACCGGAGGGGGCAGAGGGCGAGCTGGTTATTACCTGTATCAAGAAAGAGGCTTTGCCGCTTATTCGTTACAGAACAAAAGATATTACTCGCTTAACCTACGAGCCTTGTAAATGTGGCAGAACTTTCTGTCGTATGGCAAACCTTGCTGGCAGAAGCGATGATATGCTAAAAATTCGCGGTGTCAACGTTTTCCCCAGTCAAATTGAAGAGGTTATTCTCAGTTTTGAAGAGCTTGGACCGCACTATGAAATTATTGTTGAGCGCGAAGGTTATTCGGACAAATTAACCGTTAGGGTAGAGCTTGCCAAGGCAACAGATTCTTTCAAAGATTTAGAAACAATTGCCGCTAAGGTTAAAAATAAATTAAGAATTATTTTGGGGCTTGATGCAAAGGTTAAGCTTGAATCGCCAAACACCTTGCAACGATTTGAGGGTAAGGCAAAACGAATTAAGGATTTAAGGAGTAAATAACAATGGACAAAAAGATGATAATGCTTGGCAACGAAGCTATTGCACGTGGCGCATACGAAGCTGGTGTGAAGGTTTCAAGTGCATATCCCGGCACTCCTAGCACAGAAATTAGTGAATATCTCTCAAAATATGATAGTGTTTATACCGAATGGGCACCTAACGAAAAGGTTGCCGTTGAAGTTGCAATAGGTGCATCAATCGCTGGCGTTAGAAGCCTTTCTTGTATGAAGCACGTTGGCTTAAACGTTGCAAGTGACCCCTTGTATACTTTTTCTTATACAGGTGTAAACGGCGGTTCAGTTATAGTTGTTGCCGATGACCCAGGCTTAGCTAGCTCGCAAAACGAACAGGATACACGCATGATTGCTCGTTCTGCCCACGTTCCTCTTTTAGAGCCGGCTGACAGTCAAGAAGCAAAGGATTTTATTAAATTTGCTTATGAATTAAGCGAAAAATACGATACTCCCGTTATTTTGCGCACTACTACTAAGCTTTCTCACTCGCAGGGCGTTGTTACACTTGAAGAACCTGTTGTGGTGGAAGACAAAAATTACGAAAGAAACGTTAAAAAATACGTTATGATGCCAGGCTCTGCAATAGGTAGGCACGTTTACGTTGAAAGCAGAGAAAATGCTTTGCAGGAAGATTGCTCTAATTTTGGTATTAATACTGTCGAAATGTGCAGCACTGAGATAGGTATTATTACAAGCGGTATTCCTTATCAATATTCAAAAGAAGCTTGTCCTGATGCGAGTATTTTGAAACTTGGTATAATTAATCCGTTGCCTAAAAAACTTATCGAGGACTTTATTTCTAAGGTTAAAAAGGTTTACGTTGTTGAGGAACTTGAACCTGTTATTGAGGAGCAAATTAAGTCTTGGGGCTACGAGGTTGTTGGTAAAGAAATCTTTACAAAACAAGGCGAATATAGCGCAAATATGATTAAAAAAGCAATTTTAGGTGCTGATTTAGTCATTGACAAGCCTGCCGAAGTTCCTGCTCGTCCTCCAATTTTATGCCCAGGCTGTCCGCACAGAAGTGTGTTCTCAGTCCTTAACAAGCTTAAAATCCACGCAGCTGGCGATATTGGCTGTTATACACTTGGCGCAGTAGCACCACTTAGTGTAATTGATACCACCATTTGTATGGGTGCAAGTATTTCAACTTTGCACGGTATGGAAAAAGCAAAGGGTAAAGATTACATTAAAAATTGGGTTGCTGTTATTGGTGACGGCACTTTCTTACATACTGGTATAAATTCACTCGTTGATTTAGTTTATAACAAATCAACTGGCACGGTTATTATCCTTGACAACCGCACCACTGGTATGACGGGCCATCAAGAACACGCTGCTACCGGCAAAACCTTAAAAGGTGAAGAAACTTATGCGATAGACCTTTCTGCACTTTGCACGGCTATCGGTGTTCCTGCCGTTAAGGTTGTTGATTCTTTTGATACGGTTAATTTAGAAAAAACTATTCGTGAAAGTGTGTTAGACGATACCCTTACCGTTATTATTGCAAAAGCACCATGCGCACTTCTTAAAGGTCAAAAATTCCCCAACGTTTGTGTTGCGGATGAAGAAAAATGCAAAAAATGCGGCATGTGCATGAAGATTGGCTGTCCTGCAATTACAAGACAGGCAAACGGCACTATAAAGATAGATAATACAATGTGTAACGGCTGTGGATTATGTCTGTCATATTGTAAATTTGGCGCAATCAAAAAGGTGGAAAGATAATGAAAAATGTAAATATTATGGTTGTTGGTGTCGGTGGACAAGGCACGTTGTTAACAAGTAGAATTATTGGTAAAACTGCACACGCAAACGGCTTTGACGTTAAGCTGTCGGAAGTTCACGGTATGGCTCAGCGCGGTGGCAGTGTTGTCACGTTTGTTCGTTTTGGCGAAAAGGTTTTTGAACCCATCGTTGAAGAAGGCTCAGCAGATATTTTAATTTCTTTCGAAAAGCTTGAAGCTAAAAGATATTTGCATTTTCTTAAAAAAGATGGTGTTTTAATCGTAAATGACTGCAAAATTGACCCTATGACCGTTGTTACGGGAGCATTTGAATATCCTAAAAACGTTATTGAAGGTCTTATTGAAGCGCGCAAAACTGTTGTTATTGACGGTATTTCTATTGCAAAAGAGCTTGGTAATTCAAAGGTTCTTAATTCCGTTGTTTTGGGTGCAGCCGCAAAATATATAGGCTTTACTGAACAGCAGTGGCTTGAAGTGCTTAGAAATACAGTTCCTCCAAAAACTGTTGAAATTAACGAAAAAGCCTTCTTGGCGGGATATAATAAGTAGTCAATAATAGTCAATTAATAATTAGACTTTAATTAATAAACCATAAATTATAGACGACCTATAATTAAGCTTTAATTAATCGGTTTTAATAAAGTATAAGCACATTCAATTATAATAAATTTAATTGTTTTTTTACGGAGAAACTTATGATTTGGAATGAAAAGAAAGAATGTATGTCAAGGGATGAAATGACAGCTTTGCAAAGCGCAAGGCTTGTCAAACTTGTGGATTACGTTTATCATAACGTAGAATTTTACCGCAAAAAAATGCAAAATCTCGGTCTTTTGCCGGGAGATATCAAGGATATAGAAGATATTAACAAATTGCCCTTTACTACTAAGGACGATTTACGTGATACTTATCCTTTTGGTTTGTTTGCCGTTCCAAATTCACAAATTGTAAGAATTCACGCATCAAGCGGCACTACCGGTAAAGCAACTGTTGTTGGTTATACTAGAAAGGACCTTGACGTTTGGTCTGAATGCGTTGCAAGATGTTTAACAATGGCAGGCGTTGGCAAAGACGATATAATTCAGGTTGCTTACGGCTACGGTTTATTTACGGGTGGTCTTGGCGCGCATGGCGGTGCTGAAAAAATTGGGGCAATGGTTGTTCCAATGAGCACGGGCAACACCAAAAAGTTAACGACAATGATGACCGACTTTGGCGCAACGGCTATTGCTTGCACACCTTCATACCTTTTACATATATCCGAAGTTCTTAAAGAAGAAGGTTTGCTTGACAAAATTAAACTTAAAACGGCAATTTGCGGTGCAGAGCCTTGGACGGAAAAGATGCACCAAGATATTGAAAAGCGTTTAAATATTCACGCGCACGATATTTACGGTTTGTCTGAGGTTATGGGACCGGGTGTTGCTTGCGACTGTATTTATAATAAAGGCTTACACGTTTGTGAGGACCATTTCTATCCGGAAATTCTTAATAGCAATACTATGCAGGCTCAACCTGACGGCGAGCTTGGCGAGCTTGTATTTACCACCCTCACCAAAGAGGGCTTACCGCTTATTCGTTATAGAACGAAAGACCTTACAAGTATTGACCGCACAAAATGTGAATGTGGCAGAACTAGTGCAAGAATCAGTCGCTTTAAGGGCCGCGTTGACGATATGCTTATTATTCGTGGCGTAAACGTTTTCCCAAGCCAAGTTGAAGCAGCGCTTGCAAACGTTCCAGAAGTTTCGCCGCACTACGTTATAATAGTTGACCGCGTAAATAATCTTGACACTCTTGAAATTCAGGTTGAAATAAATCCCGAGTATTTCAGTGATGAAATTCGTGTTTTAGAAAGCCTTACCAAAAAGATTGGGCACGTTATTACTCAGGCTCTTGGTCTTAGCGCAAAAATCAAGATTGTTGAACCTATGACGCTTGTCCGCAGCCAAGGTAAAGCAGTTCACGTTATTGATAATAGAAAATTATATTAATTGATAGGAGGAATTATGCTAGTGAAACAGTTAACAGTTTTTATCGAAAACAGACAGGGTAGACTAGGCGAGGTTTTATCCGTTCTTAAAGAAAATAAGGTAAACATTTTATCAATGAGCCTTGCAGATACTACTGAATACGGGTTACTTCGTTTAATCGTAAACAATGCTCAGCTTGGCAAAGAAAAACTTGCTGAAAAAGGTTTTTCAACTATGCTAACTGACGTTTTGGTTATTGAAATTCCTCACAAAGCAGGCAGCTTGCAAAGCTTATTAGAGCTTCTTGCTAAGCAGGAAATCAATATTGAATATATGTATGGTTTATCAACAAATGATGATAGAGCTTTCGTTGTGTTAAAGACGTCTGACCTTGTTAAAGCGAGCGACGTTCTTTCTAAAAACGGCATTAATACCTTAAACACCGATGGGGTTTTGTCTATTTAATTTCTTTTTTATAGTCTAGTTTAGTTAATTTAGTTTTTGTTATGGTTATAGACTTTCATACTCACTGTTTTCCCGAAAAAATTGCTGGCGCAACTATCAGTGCGCTTGCAAGCAATAGCGGTAGCACGCCTTATACGGACGGAACTGCCGATGGCTTAATTAAAAATCTTGCAGCAGCCGGTGCTGATATTGCAATAAACTTACCAGTTCTTACTAAGCCCACGCAGTTTGATACTGTTGCGCGCTATGCAATTTCTTTAAATGAAAAATACAGTGCATCCTACTCAAAAATTATTTCTTTTGCCGGTATTCACCCCGCGTGCGAGGATATTTATGGCAAGTTAAAGTTCTTAAAAGAAAACGGCATAAAAGGTGTTAAAATACACCCCGATTATCAAGAAACTTTTATTGACGACGAAGGGTATATTCGTATTCTTCAATGTGCAAAAGACCTTGATTTGATTGTTGTAACGCATGCCGGTGTTGACGACGGTTACGTTGGTAAACCAGTTAGATGTCCTCCACAACTAGTTAAAAAGGTTATTGAAAAGGTTGGGCACTCCAAATTTGTCTTGGGGCATTACGGCGGACATAAGCAGTGGCAAGAGGTTTTGGACCTTTTATGTGGGCTTGACGTTTATTTTGATACCGCATACACTTTGCACGAAATTGACGAAAAGCTTTTTAAAGTTATATTAAATAAACACGGAGAGAACAAAATTTTATTTGCAACAGATTGCCCTTGGCAAGATATTAAAACTAATCTTTCAATTTTACGAGACTACGGCTTAAATAAGGAAACGGAAGATAAAATTTTATACAAAAATGCTGTAAAATTATTAAATCTTTAAGTTTTAGTTAAAGTTAATAACATTGTGCACACAAAAAGCACCGACAAAATGTCGGTGCTTTCAATTTGTTTTATTTTAATTTAAATTAATAATGATTTATTTTGCGGTTAGTTCGTAAAGATGGCGTTTGTAATTTTCCATAGATTTTTCAATAATTTTTATTGCTTCATCTCTGTCTGCGACAACGTCAACCGAGGTTTTTTTGTATTCAAGCTGTTTATATACCGAGAAAAAGTGCTTCATTTCCTCAAAAATATGCTCGGGCAAGTCGTGAATACTTTTATATGTATTATAGTTGGGGTCAGCAAAGGGGATAGCAATTATTTTTTCGTCGAGCGCACCGTTATCGTTCATGGTAATTACGCCAATGGGGTAGCAGTCAACAAGGCTTAAAGTATTTAAACTTTCAGAGCATAAAATTAAAACGTCCAACGGGTCGTCGTCCTCTGCAAGTGTATGGGGGATAAAACCATAGTTTGCAGGGTAATGGGTTGAAGTATATAAAATTCTGTCAAGTCTTAAAAGCCCCGTTTTTTTATCCATTTCATATTTTTGCTTGCTGCCTTTGCTAATTTCAATTACAGCAATAAATTGTTCAGGTTTAATTCTGTTGCTTTCTATATCGTGCCAGATATTCATAAATATCTCCTAAAATTTTTTAATATTCTAACATTAAAACAAAATAAAATCAAGTAAAAAACCACTCGTAGTGAAATTATAATATAAAAAAGCTAAAACCTTTGTTAAATTTATAACATTTTTAACTATCTTTCTTATATTGTTAAATTTTAATATATAATTTTAATCCAAGTTTTGTTTTTCATAACCGCAATTAATATTGACAAAATAGCTATATTAAAGTAAAATAATAGAGTAGGGTTTTATACCTAATTATTTAATGAAACTTGGCTATTTAGCGGAAGCCCCGCGGAGTAAAACGTAGCAGTCAGCAACAGGTGCTGTTGCGTGAATAAGAAAAATAAAACCCCAACCACACGTAGTGATTGAGGTTAGTGGCAGGGGAGACGCGACTCGGGCGGAAGCCCTGCGTAGTAAAACGTAGCAGTCAGCAACAGGTGCTGTTGTGTGAATAAGAAAATAAAACCCCAACCACACGTAGTGATTGAGGTTGGTGGCAGGGGAGACGCGACTCGGGCGGAAGCCCTGCGTAGTAAAGCGTAGCAGTCAGCAACAGGTGCTGTTGCGTGAATAAGTAAAATAAAACCCCAAACACACGTAGTGATTGAGGTTAGTGGCAGGGGAGACGCGACTCGGGCAGAAGCCCTGCGTAGTAAAGCGTAGCAGTCAGCAACAGGTGCTGTTGCGTGATAGTAAAACAAAACCCCAACCACGCGTAGTGATTGAGGTTGTTGGCAGGGGAGACGCGACTCGAACACGCAACAGGCGGTTTTGGAGACCGCTGCTCTACCAATTGAACTACTCCCCTAAAAGCATATAAATTATATACTAAATATTTGTTTTAGTCAAACAAATTTTCAATAAAAAGATAAATTATTTTGAGGTAATTATGGAAAAGAAATTCAAATTAGGTGTTATTGGCGCTGGTTTTATGTCCTCTTCAATTATAGGTGGTGTTTTGCGTTCAGGTTTTTTGACCGCAGAGCAAATTTTAGTTAGCGACGTTAATGAGGCTTCGCTTGCAAAATTAAGCCAAAATAAAGTTAATACTACTATTGATAATAACCTAGTTGTTAAATCTTGTGAATACGTTTTATTTGCAGTTAAGCCCCAAAGTTTTGAAGCGGTTGTTTCTTCCTTAGATGACGTAAACTGTGAAAAATATATTTCAATTATGGCTGGGGTTAAAAAGGATAGAATTAAATCTGCACTTTCTAATAAAAAACAACCTGTTAAGGTTGCAAGAAGTATGCCGAACACACCTTGTTCAATCGGTAAGGGCGCAGTTGGTTTAGATTTGACCGATTTTGAAAGTGAAGCTGACCGTGAATTTATACAAGGGCTATTTAACTCGTTTTCTCGCGTTTCGATTGTTGCTGAGGATAAACTAAATGCCGTTACCGGTGTGAGTGGTAGCGCGCCTGCATATTTTTACGCTTTTATTAAAGGTATTGTTGATGCTGGGGTAAAGCACGGTTTAGCGTATGAAGAAGCCTTAAATCTTGCTGTTGGAACAATGATTGGAAGTGGAGAAATGATTTTAAATAATCCCGATAAATCGCTAGAAGAACTTATTACTGCCGTATGTAGTAAGGGCGGAACAACCATAGAGGCGATTAAGACCTTTAACGAGGCTGGGCTTGATAAAATAATTGAAAAAGCGATAGACGCATGTGTTAAACGTTCAACCGAATTGGAGAATCTATAATGAAAACGGTTGATATCTATACCGACGGTGCTTGTAGTGGAAACCCAGGTATTGGAGGTTATTGTGCGATATTAATTTATGGAATGCACGAAAAGGTTGTTAGTGGTTACGAGCTTGATACAACCAACAACCGCATGGAGCTTTTGGCGGTTATTAAAGGCTTGCAAGCCCTAAATGAGAGCTGTGGCGTTAAATTGTATAGCGACTCTCAATACGTCGTTGATGCCTTTAATAAAGGCTGGATTTCGTTATGGGTAAAAAACGGGTGGAAAACAGCTGGCAAGAAGGAAGTTAAAAACGTAGATTTATGGCAAGAACTTTTGTCTTTATGCGAAAGACATTTAGTTACGTTTATAAAAGTTGCTGGGCATAGCGATAACGTTTATAACAACCGCTGCGATAAAATAGCTGTTAGCGAATACAAAAAAATTCAAGAAAATCAAGAACCTTAACTGCTATTCTACGGATAAAATTACGCCCATTTAATATAATATTATTATGGGTAAATCGGCAATATTAACAGTCTTGAAAGATGCGTTGAGGATAATGGCTATTTTTATGCTCGGCTGCGTTGCAATAATTTTTTCCGTTCTTTATATAAACGAGTTAAACGTAGGTTTATTTACACTAAATAAAGAGGTTGTTGTATCAATTATTGTTGGGCTAATTTCTATATTTTGTTCTTTAACAATAGCATTTTTTCATCGTTCAAACAGTTTTATATATAAGCTATTTTATTTATTAGTTGCCGTTTTGGCTGTTGTTTTTGCGGCACTATATTTGCTTAAATCCTCGGGTTTTTTGGATAAGGTGGATAGTATAGACGAATTTCGTTCATATATTTCACAATTTGGCAATTTAACTGTTGCACTATTTATTTTAATACAGTTTTTGCAAGTTGTTGTATTACCTATACCGGCTTTTATAACGGTTGGGGCAGGTGTTTTACTTTTTGGACCATTTTGGGGCGCAATTTATAGTTGTATTGGGATTATAAGCGGTTCGTTAGTTGGCTTTTTTATCGGCAGATTTTTCGGCTTTAAGGTGGCAAAATGGCTAGTGGGGGAGCGCAACTTGCAAAAAGGACTTGAAGCTATTTCTGGAAAAGATAGAGTTGTGCTAACCTTTATGTTTTTATTTCCTTTTTTTCCCGATGACGTTTTGTGCTTTGTAGCAGGAATAACCACGGTTAGCGTTCCATTTTTTACCGTTATGATTTTTATAACAAGAATTATATCGATATTTGCTTCATCTTTTTCGATGAATAATAATATTATACCTTTTAATACGTGGTGGGGCATTGTTTTGTGGGGTTTGTTTTTCGCGCTAACAATAGCACTTACCGTATTGATTTATAAAAAAGGCGATAAAATAGAAAAATTTATTCTACGCAAGAAAAAGTCAGTAAAATAATGATATTTTATGCATTATTATGTCTGACATAATGGTGCTTAAATGAACGTTTTTTTATCAAATGATGATGGCATTGAAAGTAATGGATTGCTTGAACTTGCCAAACGATTAAAAAGTAAAAATAAATTATTAATTGTTGCGCCTGATGGAAATAGGTCTGTTTGCTCGCATTCGCTAACTATTAGAAAGCCTATAAGGCTAACGAAGTGTGATGCCTTAGATGGTGTTGAGTGTTATAAAACATCTGGCACACCAGTAGATTGCGTTAAGCTTTTATCTCATCATTTTACAAATTTTAAGGCTGACGTTGTCCTTTCAGGAATAAACAAAGCACATAATATTGGCTCTGATATTTTTTATTCAGGAACGGTCGCTATTGCTTACGAGGCAGCATATTACGGATACGTAGCTTTTGCTTTTTCAGCTTATTCATTAGGAGAAAGTCCTTTTGACGTATATGCTGAATATGCCGAAAGGATTATTGAAAAGCTTTATCTAATTTCACAAAAAGGGACTATTTGGAATATTAATTTTCCTGACGTTGATAAAGAAATTCAAGGCATAAAAATCACAAAACTTGGAAACAGAACTTACGACGATGAATATCGTAGGCTTGATGATGAGCAGTTTATTTTACATAGCACAGACGTTGTCTTAGACGAGTGTGGCTGTGTCGACACCGATTGTGATTTATACTGGGTAAGAAAGGGTTATATAACCGTTACGCCACTTGTCTACGATAGGACTGACTATAAAATTTTGGAAGAATTAAAAAACAAATGCATAAAGTTGTAATTATTGGCGGTGGAGCCGCCGGCATGATGGCTGCGCTTGCCAGTTCAAAAAATGGGAATAATACCATTATCTTAGAAAAAAATTCTAAATTAGGCAGAAAAATATACATAACGGGAAAGGGTAGATGTAATTTAACAAACGACATAACGGCTGCCGATTTTATTAACAACGTAGTGTCTAACCCTAAGTTTTTGATGGGTGCAATAAATAAGTTATCGCCAAAAGAAACAATGGCTCTTTTTAAGAGCTTTGGGCTATCATTAACAGTTGAGCGCGGCAATCGTGTTTTTCCGTCAAGCAATAAGGCAAGCGACGTTACTGCTACGTTAGAAAAACAGCTTATAAAACAAGGTGTAGATATTCGATTAAATACTACCGCAACCTCTATTGAAACGTGCGTAAAGGAAGATAAAGCTGTCGTTTGCGGTGTTAGGACTAATAACGGCTTTATAGACTGCGACAGTGTTATTGTTTGCACAGGCGGAGTGTCCTATCCGCTTACTGGTAGCACGGGCGATGGTTATGTTTTTGCTAAAAAAATAGGGCATAATATAGTTGAAACTAAGGCTGCTTTAACCGGTATTGAACTTAAAGGCAATGATTTTTCTACGATGCAAGGACTTAACCTTAAAAACGTTGGTTTATCCATAAAAAACGGAAATAAAACTATATATAATGATTTTGGCGAAATGCTTTTTACTCACTTTGGTGTTTCAGGGCCAATCGTTTTGTCAGCTTCGTCAATAATTAATCGCATGGATTTTAACAATCTTTCATTGGAAATTGATTTAAAGCCCGCACTTGATATTGAAACGTTAAATAAAAGGCTGTTGCGTGAATTTAATGATAATCAAACAAAGCAAATAGAAAACGTTTTTCGTGCCTTATTGCCAAAAAGTTTGATACAAACTGTATTATCACGCGCTAAGCTTAATTCTTCTAAACGCTGTTGTGAAATTACAAAAGAAGAAAGAGCAAAGATTATCGAGGTCTTAAAGGGACTTTCTTTCCGCATTAAATGCTTGCGCCCGATAGATGAAGCAATTGTAACGGCGGGTGGTGTTTGTGTAAAACAAATCAACCCCAAAACTATGGAAAGCAAGCTTGTTTGTGGACTTTTCTTTGCAGGTGAAGTTATTGACGTAGATGCCTTTACCGGTGGGTTTAACCTTCAAATAGCATTTTCAACAGGGTATTGCGCCGGTAATAACGCATAAGTTTGCTAAAAACTACTAAATGTTGTTATGCATAATATTTACGAATGTTAATTATATAAGCTTTTTCAATATATTTTAGTGCTTATTATTTAAAACAAAAAGAATAAAAAATTTTACTTTGAGGTAAGAAAATGAGGGAATATTTTAGTATTGCGCTTGACGGACCGTCAGGCAGTGGTAAAAGCACGATTGCAAAAAAACTTTCGCAAAAGCTTGATATTTTGTATCTTGATACTGGTGCTATGTATAGAGCAACCGCTTTAAAAGCCTTGGCTCTTGGAATTGATACCTTTGATGAAACGGGCGTTGCTACCTTTATCGACGATATCGATTTGCAAATTAAATACATAGATGGGGCACAACACACCTTTTTAGATGGAGAGGATGTTTCCGAGCGTATTAGAGAGCCACACGTTTCTATGGCAGCTTCCAATATTTCCAGCTTAAAATGTGTTCGCTTAAAAATGGTAGATATGCAAAGGAAGATTGCTTCTGGTATGTCTTGCGTTCTTGATGGCAGAGATATTGGCTCATACGTTTTGCCTAATGCCGATTATAAATTCTATATTGTTGCAAGCGTTGACGTTCGCGCTGACAGAAGGTATAAAGAGCTTACCCTTAAAGGTCATAAGGTTGATTTTGAGGAATTAAAAAAAGAAATTGAACAGCGCGATTACAATGACAAGAACAGAGATTTTTCGCCCTTAAAACAGGCGGAAGATGCAATTTTGATTGATACCTCTTTTATGACGGTAGATGCCGTTGTTAATAAAGTTTTGTCATACATTGAAAAATAAGACCATAATAAAAGATAAAGATAGAGAACAAAAGGTATGTTAGTTTTAAAAGGAAAGCACAGCGGTTTTTGTTTTGGGGTAAAGCGCGCTATTGACCGCGCGATTGAACTTTCAAAAAACGGTGGTCGAATTTTCGTCCTCGGTGACATAATACATAATGATTTGGTTAATAAAAAGCTTTCTTCTTTGGGGATAGTTACCATAAATACTCCTAACGAAGAAAGCTTACAGTGCGGCGACACGGTAATTATTAGAACGCACGGTGAACCAAAATCAACATTTGACATTCTTACAAATAAGGGTGTAAATATAGTTAACGCAACCTGTCCTTTTGTTAAAGATATTCAAAAAATTGTTGCAGAGCATCATAAAAATGGATACAAAATCGTAATAATCGGTAAAAGTGAACATCCGGAAATTATTGGAATTAACGGTTGGTGTGGTGGTGACGCTTTAATCACTACAAACGTTGAAGAAATATTGCAAATTACGGCTGATAAAATCTGCATAGTTGTTCAAACGACTTTCGACGAGAAAAAATACGACGAAATTATTAAAAAAATTACTTTTACAGACGCAAAAACAGTTGATATTTTCAAAACAATTTGTTATACTACTAGCAAGCGTCAAAAAGAAGCGGAGTATTTATCTCGCGAGTGCGACGCAGTTATAGTTCTTGGCGGTGCAAATAGCAGTAATACCGAAAGGTTATACGATATATGCCGTAAGAATTGCGACTGTGTGTTCCGCATTACCGACCCACTCGGCTTTGACTATGAAACAATAAAAAATTTTTATAAGGTAGGAATTGTTTTCGGGGCTTCAACGCCTATCGAGCAATTTCAGGAGGTTATCTCGGGTATGGAGAAAGTTACAGAAGAAATCACTACTAATACCGTTAACAGTGAGGAAGTAGTTGAAACGGCAGAAACAACGGTTGTAGAAGCACCTGCACAAGTTGCAGAGGCTACCGCAAAGAAAGACGATGCACCTGCAATGTCTGAAATGGAAAAGGCATTCAAGAGCATTAAACCCAGTAGAAAGTTTAAGAACGGTCAAGTTATTACCGTTATTATTTCAGGTGCTACTGACAATGGCGTAACCCTTTCTTTGAAAGACGGTAAGAGCGATTTTGAACTTCCCGCGGAAGAGATGCTTGGCGAATACGTTAAAGACGAATATAAGGATAAAATTGGCACATCCATTAGAGTTATGGTTGTTGGCTTAAATCCTCTTAAAGTTTCCGAAAAGGCTATGGAAAAGGTCTTAAAAGAAGAAGCTGAGATTGAAGAAATCAAAAACGGCAAAATCTTTGAAGTTGTTATTGATGGTTTTAACAAGGGTGGTCTTACCGCTAAATATGGCAAATTTGACGTTTTTGTTCCTTCTTCACAAATTAGACTTGGTTTTGTAAAGGATTTTGAAAAATACGTTGGCAAGCCCATGACTTTGAAGGCTGAAAAGGTTGAAATCAACCACAGAATTGGCAGACGTCAAATCGTTGGCTCTCATAAAGTTATCGTAGAGGCTGAAAAGGCTGAACGTGATGCAATTAAGGCTGCAAAGGAAAAGGAATTCTTTGATGCAGTTCAAGAAGGCGATATCGTTATCGGCACCCCCGTTAGATTTGCTGCTTTTGGTGCATTTGTTGAAGTTAACGGCTTTGACTGCTTAGCTCATATTTCCGATTTAAGTTGGACTGGTTGTGCTGACTGTGCAGAAGTTTTAGAGCTTAATAAACAATATGAATTTAAGGTATTAAAGCTTGACCAGGAAAAGAAAAAGGTTTCTATCGGCTACAAGCAGTTGCAGCCTAGACCTTGGGATGCAGTTGTTGAAAAATATAAAGTTGGCGACGTAATCAACGGTAAGGTTGTTAGACTTGTATCTTTCGGTGCTTTTGTTGAAATTGAAAAAGGTGTAGATGGTCTTGTTCACGTTTCACAAATCTCTAACGAATGGTTGGAAAACCCTGTAACCGCATTGCAGGTAGGTCAAGTTGTTGATGCTAAAATCCTTGACATTAACGTAGAAAAGGAAAAAATCAATCTTTCTATCAAGGCACTTCTTCCCGAAGTTGAAAAACCCGCTAAGGAAGAGAGTGAAGATGCTAAGGGCAAAGGCAAAAAGCGCGCAAAGGCAGACGATGAGGATGCTAGTGAACTTAGAGAATGGAAAGATGAAGGCATTACTGGTGTTTCTATTTCCGACTTGCTCAATAAATAATAGTTTAATAAAGATAGCTTAGCAAAGAAAACAAATAAAAAAGTCTTACGAAAGTAAGGCTTTTTTTGTTTTATTTTTTTATTTAATTATCGGGTTTAATATATCTATTTTAAGTTCTATTAGTTTTTCTTTGTTAATAAAATAAATTAGATATGTTTTATTTTTTACCGTTAAAAATTCAAAACTCTATTAAATTATTATCTGTGGACAAACTAACGGAAATTAGATTGCGCAATGGTTTCCCAATAATAATAAGATATGATAACCGCAATACATATCTTGCTGAAAACGGCGCAACAATTTTTGAAAAAGATGGTTTTGTTTGTGATGATGTTTGTATAGACTACGTAATTAGAGCCGTAACTGAAAATTCGTTATATGCTTTTAACGATAAGCTTAAACAAGGATTTATAACAACCAAAAACGGGGTAAGAATTGGCGTTGCGGGTGAATGTGTAGTTGAAAATAACGTTGTTGTAACGATAAAAGATTTTTCATCACTAAATATTCGTATACCTCACGAGGTTGAGGGCTGTTCGAAAGCCATATATGAAAATATTTTAGTAAATGGAGATATAAAAAACACCTTAATAATCTCGCCACCGGCAAAGGGTAAAACGACAATACTAAAAGATTTAGCTAGGAAAATAAATAACGAGCTTAACCTATCAATTTTAATTATGGATGAACGTGGTGAATTTGTTTCGATAAAAGGTAAAAATATTGATTTAATAAAGTATGGCGATAAATTATATTCCTTTAATTACGGCATACGTTCTCTTTCGCCAAGTGTTGTTATAACCGACGAGCTTTCAACAAGAAACGACTGGTTATCAGCAGCAAACGCGGCAAATAGTGGTGTAAAAATTATTGCTAGCTGTCATGGTGGCAGTATTGAAGAATTAATAAAAAAGGAATTTTTTATCAAAAACGTATTTGAAAGATACGTTGTTTTAAAAAATACGCAACTTCCGGGCATAATTGATGCAATTTTTGATGGAAATTTAACAAAAATATGAACGTTGTTTTAGGTTTTGTCGCACTTATAGCTTGCACCTTAATTGGATATTTGTATTCAGTAAAATATTCTAATAAGAAAGTATTTTATCAATCATTTTCGTTTTTTAATAGTCGATTGTTGACGGAAGTTTCATTTAGTAAAAAGTCATTAATTGCATTATTAAATGAAAAAAACAATAAAAACGATTTTTACGCAATACTTAATGAGCGCTTTGTTAATAACAATAAAGTTTTTGATAAAATTGAGTGTTTAGAAAGATTAAAATATTTATCGCTTGATGAAAAAAGCGTTGTATATGATTATATAAGTAATGTAGGTGGCAGTGATAAAACATCGCAAATGCAGTATTTGCAAGCTATGGATAAACAACTTAAAGAACGTCTTGATATTGCTATAAAAGAAGATAGTAAGTATAAGTCATTATGTATTAAAATGGGCTTTTTAATTGGTCTTGCTATTTTTATTATTGTTTTATAAAAATGGGTATTATGGGTGTAGAAATAATTTTTAAAATTGCAGCAATCGGTATATTAATTACCGTTATAACGCAGGTTCTAAAAAAGAGTGATAGAGATGATATTGCAACGTTAGTATCATTGGTTGGCCTTATTATTGTTTTAACCCTTGTTGTTGATATGGTAAGCGAGCTTTTTGAAAGTGTAAAAAACATATTTAATTTGTATTAGATGATTAAAATCGTTGCTGTTGCCATTATTTGTGCAATATTAATTTTATATTTAAAAAGTATCCATAGCGACCTAGCTTTACCAGCTACTATTGGTGCTGGAATTATTATAATTTATCTAAGTTTTTCTTACGTTGCACAAACGTTTGAATTTTTTTCTTCGTTAATTAATATGACGGGGGTAGACGGCTCGTTATTTTCAATAATTTTTAAAATTACTGCAATAGGGTATTTAGTAGAATTTGGTGCTGGAACAATAGAAGATTTTGGGCTTAAAAGCTTAGCGGACAAGCTTGTTTTTGCGGGAAAGATTATTATTTTAGGCATTTCCATGCCCGTCATATATGCTGTATTTAATTTATTAAAAGGGTTAACGGGCTTATGAAAAAAGGTTTTGTATTTTCGTTAATTGTTCTAATTGTTCTTTTAATAATTCAAGCCACTATCTATTATCCTGTATCTGCAAATAATTTGACAGACAACATTAATAGGCAGCTAGAAAATCTTGACCTAGAAGCATTAAAGGACTATTTAGATAATATTACACTTGGAGACACGTCACTGAATTTAAGTGATACCATTTATCAATTACTTGCAGGTGAATACGGGTTAGATTACGATAATTTAGGTGTATATATAATAAACGTTTTTTTAAATAACGTTTTTGAAATGCTTCCCGCCTTTTTAAGTATCATAGCACTTGGTATTTTTTGCGGAATAATACATAGTGCAAAAAGCAAATATTTAGCTGACGGCATTTGTGAGCTTATAACGTTTGTATGCTTATTGTCTATTATATTAATTTTTTCCTCGCAACTAATATCTATTTGGCAAAACACCAAAATCGCTATTGAAAATATAGCTAAACTAACTGAGATTATGTCACCCATAATCATTACTTTAATGCTTGCGACGGGTGGAAGTGTGTCTGCATCGGTATATAAACCGGCTGTAAGCTTATTAAGTAGCGGCGTTATTAGTATTATACTTTATGCCGTCTTGCCAATGGTTGCCTTGATGACAATTTTTGGAATGATATCAAAATTCTCTAAAACTATTAAATTAAATAAATTTGTTGAATTTATACAAAGTGTTATCAAATGGGTGCTAGGTTTAACGACAACAATATTTGGATTATTTATTTCGGTGCAGGGAATAACTAGCGCAACCTTTGACGGAATTTCTGTTAGAGCAACTAAGTATGCTATTTCAAATTCGGTGCCGCTAATAGGTGGGTTTTTAAAAGATGGGTTCGATCTTGTTGTTGCTGGCAGTGTTTTAATTAAAAATGCTGTTGGAATTGTGTCTGTTTTTGGATTATTTTACTTAATTTTATCACCGGTGCTTTATATGGCAGTTTTTTCTTTGCTGTTAAAGTTAGTTTCAGCTTTAATCGAGCCAATTTGCGATAATGGAATGGCTGATTTTTGTTTAATTATATCAAAGGGAGTAACCTATCTATGCGTGTGCTTGTTAATAGTTGGGTTTATGTTATTTATTACCGTGCTTTTAATGATTTTTTCGGCTAATGCGTTTATTTAACAGTTGTTAATTACTTTAAGTTTTGTTTATTACGTTCTATGTTAGATTGGATTTTAAGTTGTGGCGCAACGGTTATTTTAACCTCGATTATAATGATAATTTTGCCGTCTGGGAAGCTATCGGCAATTATTAAAAGTATTTTTTCTCTCGTAGTATTACTCGTTGTAATAAGCCCTATCACTAAAATATCAAAAGGAGATTTTAGTATTGACAACGTTTTTACGGGAGGCGAAATTTACGTTCAAGAAGAATTTTTACATTTTATTGCCGAAAGTAAAATAAAAATCTATGAAGAAAATTGTAATAAAATTTTGGGGAATTTTGGCATAGAGAACGCACAGCTTGATTTTGAATTTTTAATTACAGAAAATTATTCTGTTGAGGTGCAAAAGTTAAAGGTAGATTTGAAAAAATCAGTCATAAATTCGGACAAGGAGCATATAGATATTATCAAGGACGTAAAAGAAGCTCTTGCCGAATATTTAAATGTCGACGTTGGGAGAGTGGAAATTTATGAGTAGTTTTTTAACTAATATAAAAGAAAAAACAGAAGGTTTTTTTGATAAAATTAAAAATAATAAAATCCTAAGAATTACCTTAATTGCCATTTTGGCTATAATTATTGTATTCATTGCTTTTGGTGTAAATAAAAAACAAACCGGTCAAGAAAGTGCATATAGCGCATCGGCGGTAGATGAATACGTGTCTAATCTAGAAAACAAATTAACTAAAACGCTTTCTAAGGTGGAGGGGGCCGGAGACGTATCTGTTATAATAACGGTAGAGTCGGGCATGGAAACGGTTTTAGCAACAAAAACAACGGTTACCGAAACGTCAAACGGTAAAGAAACGATTGAAACACCGATTATAGTAAACGGAAAAACAGTGGTTTTAAAAGAAATGTATCCTAAAATTGTTGGCGTATTAATTGTTGCAAAGGGCGCAAGTAATATTTCGGTCTTAAACAAGCTGCAACAAGCAACCATATCGTTGCTTGATATAAATATAAATCAAATTGAAATTTTAACAATGAAATAAAGGAGAAAAAATATGTCAAAGAAAAAGAAAATTATTATTTTATCGTGCATGATTGCTTTACTTGCAGTAACAGCAGTTTTCAACTTTATTATGACAACTGAAAACGTTGAAGTTGACCAAACCGCCGCAATGAGCTCTGCAAATTATTTTACACAATATCGTGCTGAGAGATTAAATACTCGCAATGAAGAATTGTTGCAGCTTGATGCTATTATTGCCGAGGCAGAAGACGGCAGTGAGGAAAAAAACGATGCTCTTTCAATGAAAATGGAACTTACAGAGCTTACCGAAAAAGAAATGCTTTTAGAAACTTTAATAAAAGCATACGGATTTGAAGACGTTGTGGTTGTTATCGGTATGGACAGCGAAAACGTAAACGTTATAACAAAATGTGCCGACCTTTCAACCGATGATGCCATAGCTATTTATACGATTGTTAGTGAAGAAATGATTGCTTCACCTGAAAATGTAAAAATAATACCTATTTCTTAAAAAAATACTATGCAAAATAAATATTTTGTGTTACAATAATTATGAAAAATTTATTGTTAGGGGATATTTATGGCGCACTATAAAAAAACTCCTCAAAAGGTTAACGTAGGAAAGGTTGTATATTCTAACGGCATCATTGATGATATTGTTATGCTTGCTGTTATGGAAATTCCTTACGTTGAGCTTTGTCAAGTTAAAAAAAGCGGCAAAGGCTCTTATTCAGTTAGCTTCGATAAAGAGGGCATAAGGGTTGACGTTGCTGTTAAAATTCACTATACTCAGTCTGTTTCCGACATGGCGTTCAAAATTCAAGACGCTATTAGACACGCAGTTGAAAATATGACCGATTATCACGTTTATAAGGTAAACGTTAGCGTTTGTGGTGTTACCTTTAACGAGATTATTGAAAAACCTGATGTTGATAGCGTTCAAGAAGTCGAGCCGGCAGCGGAATCTACTGAAAAGGATAACTAATGAGAAGTTTAGCCAGAGAAACTGTTTACAAGTATATATTTTCAAGGCTCTTCAATCCAAGTGATGAAGGGCTTTTTAATGCTCTATGCCTAGAACTATGCAAAGAGGATAAAGATTTTGCCGTTACCTTGCTTAAAGCGATTGACGATGGTGAACAAAAATATCTTGCTGCAATGGAAGAACTTGCAGTGGGATATAAATTAAATCGTATTTTTAATTCGGATAAGTGCGCTCTATTGCTTGGCATGGCTGAGCTTGACGCTTTTCCTCAAACGGACGTTCCTATCGTTATTGACGAAGCCGTAAAGCTTTCTGCTAAATATTCTACCGAGAAAAGCACTGATTTTGTTAACGGAATACTTGCTGCTTACGTTAGGAGGAAATAATGGCTAAAATTATCGATGGCAAGCTTGTTTCATTAAAAATTAAGGACGAGGTTAAGGCAAAGGTTGCGGAATTTGAAAACAAATTTTCTCGCAAAATTACTCTTGCGGTAGTTTTAGTCGGTGATAATCCCGCATCAAAAGTTTACGTTAATAATAAAATTAAAGCTTGCGAATACGTTGGTATTCAATCGCTTTCTTGTATTTTACCTGAAACTTCTACCGAGGCAGAGGTTGAAAAGGCTGTTTTGCAACTTGTAAACGATGATAAGGTGGACGGTATTTTGGTCCAACTTCCCTTGCCTAAGGGCTTAGACCAAAATAGAATTTTGGATTTAATCCCTGCGGATAAAGACGTTGACGGCTTTTTGGCTGAAAATATCGGTAAGCTTTTGCTTAATGAGGTTGGCACAATTTCTTGCACACCTTACGGCGTAATGAAGCTTCTTGAATATGAAAATATTGACGTTGCTGGTAAAAATGCTGTTGTAATTGGTAGAAGCAATATTGTTGGAAAACCTATGGCTGCACTCCTTCTAAATGCTAATGCAACGGTAACAGTTTGCCACAGTAAAACAAAAGATATTGAAGAAATTTGCAAAAGGGCAGATGTTATTATAGCCGCAGTTGGTAGACCTGAATTTGTTACCGCTCAAATGGTAAAAGAGGGCGCGGTAGTTATTGACGTTGGTATAAACCGTGTTGACGGCAAACTTGTTGGCGACGTAAAATTTGACGAAGTTTCACTCATTGCTTCCTATATAACCCCCGTTCCCGGTGGTGTAGGACCAATGACTATTGCAATGTTAATGGAAAATACCTATCAATGTGCTATTAGGAGAGAAAATAATGGTTGATTTTACAACCCGCTTTGATAATTACGTAAAACAATTTAATAATTATTTAGACGATTTCTTTTCTAGCCTTGACACCAACGCACCTGAGCTTATTAAAAAGGCAATGAAATACGCCGTAGTTGACGGCGGTAAACGAATTCGTCCCGTATTATTTTTTGCCGCTTGCGACGTTCTTAATATCGATTATTCCAAGGTTAAGGAATTTGCTATTGCTTTGGAACTTATTCACTCCTACTCATTAGTGCATGACGACTTGCCTGCAATGGATAACGATGATTTTCGTAGGGGAAAGTTTTCAACACATAAGCAATTTGGTGAAGCTAACGGTATTTTAACGGGTGATGCTCTACTAACCCTTGCGTTTGAAGTTTGTTTATCAAAAGAAAACTTTAATTCCTTTGACGCGGCTGCGCTTAAAGTTTTGGCAAATGCGGCAGGTTATTCAGGCATGGTTGCAGGGCAAGTTCTCGACTTAGCGGCTGAGGGTGAAAAGGATAGAACGGAGGCTCTTTTATTAGATATTTATGAAAATAAAACGTCAAAATTATTGATTGCCCCCTTACTTATGGCATCATCTTTAAGTGGCGGCAAATATTTTGATGAATTAAAAACTTTGGGTTATAACCTTGGCATAATGTTTCAATTTACTGACGATATTTTGGATGTTGAAGGGTCAATCGACAGTATTGGCAAAACACCACATAAAGACGAAAAAAGCGAAAAATTTACTTCTGTTTCGTTATTCGGTTTAGAAGGGGCAAAGGAGCGTAATAAAAATTATTTTGAGCAGTGTTTTTTAGCTCTTGACAAAATTCCCAACAGCAATTTCTTGCGCCAATTAGTTGAATATATTTATAAAAGAAAATCGTAAAAATTTTACGATTTTTTTATTGTTTAATTTTGTGAATAATATTGTAAATATTCACTTTTTGTGGTATCCTATATAATAGGAGAATATAATGAAAGCTTTAATTTATGTAAATAAAGAAAAAGACCCCAATCAAATATCGCTTAACGCCTTAATTGACGTTTTAAATAATGAGGACGTTGCCTTTAAAGTGATTGACGATAATGATTTATCCGGAAGATCTGACGGAGCTGACGTTTTATTTGTGCTTGGCGGCGACGGCACTATTTTGTGTCTTACAGAGTTTGCTTATCGCAATGATATTTCTATTATTGGTTTTAACGTTGGCAAGCTTGGTTTTTTAACAGAATTTGAATTATGCGATATGAAAAATGCTGTTATTGCCGTAAAAAACGGACAACTTGTTGAGGATAAACGTTTAGCAATTAGTGCAGAGTTTAACGGCACAACCTATTACGCGTTAAATGATATTGTAATTCAACGCGTTTACATTGAGCAAATTTCCAATCGAATAATAAGTGTTGGTATAGAAATTGATAATAACAAGGTTGACCAATACGTAGGTGAAGGCGTTTTAGTTACTACGCCGACAGGCTCTACTGCATATTCCTTTTCAGCAGGAGGCGCAATTCTCGCTCCGGGAACACAGGCCTTTTCTTTAACACCCATTGCTTCACACTCCTTTAACAATAGACCAGTTGTATTTTCGGCTAACTGTCAGTGTAAAATGACTTTAAAAAATGACAGTAAAGCAGGTGTTTTTATTGATGGTAGATTTGTTGGACTTATTGAAAAAGACGGGTGTGTTACAATTAGCAAGGCTGAAAAATCAATAGTTTTTTTGAGAAAGGAAAATTATGATTTTTATAAGGTGCTTTTCAAGAAATTAAAGGATTCAAGATTTAACGTATAGGTAAGAAAAATGGTAAAAAAACAAAGGCTAGATAAAATTTTATCTTTAATTGAAGAATATGAATTTTCCACACAGGAAGAACTCACCGATAAGCTCAATCAATTAGGTTATTTCGTTTCGCAAGCAACAGTATCTCGCGACATAAACGAACTAAACTTAACAAAAGAAGCTGGTAAAACTAAAAAATTTAAATACGTTAGGCCAACCGGAACCAAATTTGACGTTCCAGATAAAATTATAGATTTATATAAAAACATAACCCTATCCGTTACACAAGCCAACAACCTTGTAATTATTAGAACGCTTATTGGTAACGGAAATTCTGCCGGTATGGCGATTGACGCAATGCATTTTCCACAGGTTTTAGGAACAGTAGCCGGCGATGATACCGTGCTTATTGTTACCAAGGCTGAAAAAGATGCTGACGTTTTAGTTAAAACTTTAAGAAATATTTAGAAATATTTACAAACTTTTAGTAGAATTAAGAAAATAGTAGTATCAGGAAAATATAAATGCTAAAAAAACTGACGATAAAAAGCATTGCCATTATTGACCGTGCCGAAATTGAATTTACCGAGGGTTTAAACGTTCTATCCGGAGAAACTGGTTCCGGTAAGTCGGTGCTTATTGAAGCACTCAATTTTGTGCTTGGTGCAAAGGCTGATAAAAACTTTATTCGTTCTGGCGAAACCGAGTGTTCGGTTACCGCTGAGTTTGACGTGCAAAACAATCGCGCCGTTCTTGCTGTTTTTGAGGAATTTGATTTTGAGCCGGAAGACCTTTTGATTATTACCAGAAAGCTTAATGTTGAAGGTCGTGGCAGCATAAAGGTCAACGGTAATTCGGTTACTGTTGCAATGCTTAAAAAATTCACCTCATCATTGGTTGACGTTTTTGGGCAAAGTAAGCATTTTTGGCTACTTTCCGAAGCAAATCAGCTATCTTTGATTGATTCTTTTGGTGGACAATCACTATCAAACGTAAAAGATTTACTTAAAAAACAATATGCCGAATACGTTGATATTAAAAAACAGCTTGACGAGCTTGGCGGTGACGAAAGCCATAGATTAATGCGACTTGATGTTTTAAATTATCAAATAGCTGAAATAGAAAAATGCGACTTAAAAGAGGGTGAGGAAGAAGAACTTTTATCTTTACGCACTAAACTTTTGAATCGCGAAAAGATTTATACCGCAATGAATGCTGTAAAGGAAAGTATTTCAGCAGAGGGTGGCGTTTCCGACCTATTATCTAATGCCGTTAGGGCTTATTCACCGGTTGCAGACACGAGTACTGAACTTACTAGCATATATGACAGGTTGCAGTCTATAATTGTTGAGGCGGACGATATATCAAACTCTTGTGAGGATATTTTATCCTCTTACGACGATTTGGATTTTGACCCCGATTACGTTGAAATTAGGCTTGAAGTTATTAAAAAAATAAAAAAGAAATACGGCTCAAACTACGCTGAGATATATTCATTTTTAGAAAGTGCAATAAAAGAGCGCGATTTACTGGAAAATTTTAACGTTTTAGCTGCTGAATTATTAAACAAAAAGGCTGTTTTAGAAGAAAAAATTTACAAACAATATTGTGAATTATCTACCGAAAGAAGAAATTCTGCCAAGATTTTTACCAAAAACGTTTTAACCGAGCTTAAAGAACTTGGTATGGAAAAGGCTCAATTTGAAGTGCAGTTTAACGATTTGCCTAAAATAGAAGATTGTAAATTTAATTCTTCAAACGGCTTTGACGATATGTTCTTTTTGTTTTCAGCAAACAATGGGGAACCGTTAAAACCGTTGTCAAGTATTATTAGCGGCGGTGAAATGAGCCGATTTATGCTTGCAATTAAAGCTCAAACAGCTAAATATAACGATATTTCTACCTTTATTTTTGATGAAATTGATGCAGGTATCAGCGGTGTAATTGCCAAGGTCGTTGCTGAAAAATTTGCTAAAATAGCAAAACAGGTTCAAGTTATTGCTATTTCGCATTTGCCTCAGGTTTCCGCAATGGCTGATAGCAATTATTTAATCTCTAAGTCGGATGAAACGGGCAAAACGCTAACTTCTGTAAGTAAATTATCTATTGACGAAAAGGTTAAAGAGGTAATTCGTCTTGTAGGCGGCACCATTGATAGTCAGTCAGCAAGAGAACATTCATTAGAGCTTATTAAAAACGCTGATAATTATAAAAATAGCATTTAAATATTAATATAATACTAATAAAATTAATTTTATAGAATATTTATATTAACCCTTTAATTATAAGCCTTAGGCAATTGCCTTTGGCTTTTTTTGTATAAATTTTAAGTAATTGCGCAAGTTATTTAAGGCGGAATTTATATGAAAAAAGTTTTACGTTTAATTATCATTAGTTTATGTATCTTATTTTTACCTTTTAATACATTTAGCGCAAAGGCTTATGAAACTTCAACCGATAAGGTATATTTAGGTGGTTTTCCTGCGGGGTTTACAGTTCAATCAAGAGGTGCATACGTTTTAGGACTATGTGACGTTGTTACTGAAAATGGCCTTTTATCACCATCAAAGCAAGCTGGCTTGCGAGTAGGGGACATTATATTATCAATTGATGGCATTGACGTAAACAATGCAAAAGAAATTGAACAAAACGTAAACGACTGTAATGATAAGAAATTTGTCGTTGAACGCAAGGGAAATAAGGAATTATTGACCCTTAAACCAGCAAAAGACGTTAGCGGTAAATATAAAATTGGTGTTTTTATTAGAGATGGTATAAATGGTATTGGCACTATAACCTATATTAAAGATGGAAGATTTGCTTCGCTTGGCCATCCAATTTTAAATGAAACAGGTGATATTATTCAGGTTACCTCGGGTAATATTTTTAATTGTAGCATCACGGGTGTGGTAAAAGGTGAGCGTGGCTGTGCCGGAGAGCTTAGGGGTATATTTTTAAAAACTAATGCATTAGGCGAAATTGATAAAAATGCTATAAACGGCGTTTACGGTCAATGTGCTGATTGCACAAGTGATTACGTTCAATTTAATGAAATTGAGGTTGGTAAAGCGCAAATGGGCGATGCACAAATTTGCTGCACTGTTGATGGGAAAACTCCGCATTTTTATGACATATCTATAATTAAAACAGATAATTTTGGGCGAGAGGATAGAAATCTTGTTCTAAAAATAACCGATAAATCGTTACTTGAAAAAACAGGCGGCATTGTTCAAGGTATGAGTGGTAGCCCAATAGTCCAAAATGGCAAGCTTGTTGGTGCCGTAACACACGTTTTCCTAAACGACCCAACGAGAGGCTTTGGTATATTTATTCAAAATATGATTAATCAGTAATTATAAAGTAAATTTATTAAAGATTATGTGTGACATAATGTATATATTTTTATAAAATACAGAAAATAATTTCAAAAAGGAGGAGTTATGAAAAAATTTTCTGTATTTTTTGTTTTACTTGCGTTTTTAATGACTGTTAGTTGTTTTTTTGGTTTTAAAAATAAAAGCGCATATGCAATAGAGAAAGAAATATTAGACTGCAAAAGTAAATCGGCCATTTTATTAAATGCAGATACAGGTACTGTAATTTTCAGCCATAATGAAGATGATAAAAGACCGATTGCAAGTATGTGTAAAATTATGACGTTAAATTTATGTTTTGACGCTATTGAAAAAGGAGAATTATCCTTAAATGATAAAATAACTGTTAGTGAAGAGGCAGCAGGTATGGGTGGTTCGCAAGTGTTTTTAGAGGCAAATGCTGAATACGAGGTAAATGAGCTATTAAAAAGTATAGTTGTCGCCTCAGCAAACGATGCTTGCGTTGCTATGGCTGAGCAAATTTGCGGGAGTGAAGATGTTTTTGTTGATAAAATGAACGAAAAAGCCAAAGGACTTGGCATGAGTAATACTTTTTTTACAAACTGCACAGGATTGCCAAAACACGGGCAATATTCATGCGCGAAAGACGTAGCTAAAATGTTTGGCGAACTGCTTAGCCACAAAGATTATTTTAAATTTTCAAAAATTTGGATGGACAAAATAGAGCATCCGGAAAATAGAGTTACAGAAATATCGAATACAAATAAACTTGTTAAATTTTATAATGGGTGTGATGGTGGTAAAACAGGATATACTGCTGAGGCGGGACATTGTCTCTCTGCATCAGCACTTCGCGATGGAACAAGATATATAGCCGTTGTAATTGGCGCACCTGATAGTAAGACGAGATTTAACGAAGTATCTTCAATGTTTAATTACGGTTTTGCAAATTATACAACAAAAAAAATCGTTGACGAACAAAAGCCTTTAAACTTAAATATTAACGTTGTCGGTGGCAAAAAGGACAACTTAAAAGTAATAGCTGAAAAACCAATATATTTATTTATGAAGAAAAACGAGAAAAGAGCAGTTGAAATGAATTTTGAGCCAATTAGCCTTGTTAAAGCACCTGTTAGTAAAGGTGATATGGTAGGTAATCTATGCGTTTATGAAAATGGTGAACAAATTAGTTCTGTGCGAGTTATATCATTAGAGGACGTTGCGGAAAAAACCTATTTTGACGTAATTTGCGATGTTATTGACAACTGGGCTTTAACTAACTAGTAATAAAAATTTTTTTATTTACTATTCAATAACAAGAAAGATAATTTATAAAAAGCACTCGGCATATAATATCGGTTAATATCGGTATATAATAGCTGAGTGTTTTTTCTTGCTTTTTTAGTAATTTTATTATATAATAATAAAAAATTGTTTTTTAAGAATTTTTTGTGAGGGTAAAAGTTGTATGGCAGAAACTATTATTTTATATTTAGCAAAGCTTCTTGCGCTTATGATAGTGTTGCCAATGCACGAATTTGCACACGGCTTTGCTGCGGTTAAATTTGGTGATTTAACACCAAAAATTAACGGTAGATATACACTTAATCCTCTTGCACATTTTGACCCAATCGGTCTTATTGCTTTCGTTTTAGCTGGCTTTGGTTGGGCAAAGCCTATGCCTGTAAATCCATCTAATTTTCGCAAGTATAAAAGCGGTTGTTTTTGGGTTTCCGTTGCCGGAGTTATAGCAAACTTTTTTACATCCTTTTTGGCTTATCCGCTATTATTTTTAATTATATTTTTTGTTCCGGACATCGGTTTTTTTGACGACTTACTTTATCAAACGGTTTTTTACGTTTTTATTTTCGGATTAACTTTTTTTGTCTTTAATTTATTGCCAATCTATCCGCTTGATGGGTTTAGGGTTGTTGACGTATTTAACAAAAAACGTGGCACTGTATATCGCTTTTTAAGAAATTATGGCGTTTATATTTTATACGCACTTTTTATTTTAAGCTTTATCGCTGATATTACCGGCTTTTATCAAATTGATATTTTAGGCTGGATAATAAACTTTTTTGTCGGGTATTTGCAAATACCCATAGTTTTGTTTTGGGGGTTAATTTTCTAATGGCGTTTGAATCAACGGTTGATTATTCGACTAAATTGGAAAACTTTGAAGGTCCGCTTGATTTATTGCTTCATTTAATAAAAGAAGCAAAAATAGAAATCAAGGACGTATTTGTTTCGCAAGTAACTGAACAGTTTTTGCAGTATATTGACGGACTTTCCTTTATAGATGTTGATAAGGCAAGCGAATACTTAAATATGGCGGCTACGCTGCTTGAAATTAAATCTAAATCAATTTTACCCGTTATAGATGAGGAGCTTAATGATTTAGAGGAGACGCAGCAATCGTTAATTCGCAAGCTAGAAGAATATAAGCTTTTAAAAGAGGCAAGTGAGGATTTAAAAAAGCAGGAAAATGTCTTGCGCTTCTATAAGGCACCGGATAAATCTGTTGGCGACGTAAAGGTTGTTTATAACGATTTTAATTTAGAAGGTCTTATTGCTGCATTTTCAAAACTGATGATGCGTGTCGATGATAAAAAAAGGCAAGAGACAACGCTTAAAGAAATCCCAAAAGAGGTTTTCACTGTTAAGCAAAAAGTTGACGACATTCGCTCGGTTTTACTTGATAGAAAACACGTCAGTTTTTATGAAATGTTTAGTCCGCACTGCACAAAAAACGAGGTTATCACAACCTTTCAAGCTATGCTTGAACTGTTAAAACTACAATATATAATGGTTGAACAAAACGGGGTTTTTGACGATATTACTTTAATTTTGAGGGATGATAGAAATGAAGAAATTGGAGAAATTGACGAATATAATTGAGTCTATTTTATTTGTTTCGGGCACGCAGGTTGCAATAACTGATATTGCTGAAAAGCTTCAAGTAACCGAAAAAGAGATTAAAGATGCTGTTAAGCTTCTTGAAGATAAATATTCTAGCGATAGCGGCATACATATTATGACGTTTAATAAAAAACTGCAATTTTGCTCAAACCCCACTTATGCAGAGGAAGTTTCTTCCGTTCTTAATCCTATTAGAGAGCGCGAGCTTTCTCGCAGTATGCTTGAAGTTGCCGCAATTATTGCTTACCGTCAGCCCGTTACGCGTATCGATTTAGAAGAATTGCGTGGTGCAAACAGTGAATATGCTATTCAAAAACTTTTAGAGCTTGGCATCATTGAGCCGGTTGGCAGGAAAGACGCGGTTGGTAGACCCGTTATGTTTGGAACAACCGATAACTTTTTGAAGCGCTTCCAAATTTCTTCACTTGACGATTTGCCTAGGTATGAAGAACTTCTTGCTCAAATTGAAAGTTTGCACGTTCAAGATGAGGATGATTACCTTTATAAAAAGGATGAATACGTTGAAGATGCTGCTGATGAAGTTGCCGTTACGGATAGTGAAGGTAATAATTTGAAAAGCTTAACAGGTGTTAAAACAAACGATAAAAAAGAATTGAATGATGCGCCTACCACAAATAACGCAAGCGAAGACGATGACTTTGAGTTGCCTGATTTAGAGGATGAGGAAACTCCGGATTTTCTAAAAGATGAAGACGTTGTTAAAGTGTAAAAAATACTATTAAAATATATGCTAATATTAAAGCGTTCCTTGTGGGACGCTTTTTTTGTATACTTTTATTATAAAATGCAAATATTAAAAATGTGATATGGGTTTTAGTGGTTGTTGGCATATTTGTGCTTCTTATTTTTCCTATATTTATAAAAATAAGAGTATATGCTGATTGTATTAATTTAGAGCTTTATTTTAATATACTATTATTTAACGTATTTAAGGGCTTATATGGCAAGGTAAATCTATCCAAAAAAAATGTAAATATCTGGTTAAAAAACAAAAAAACGATGTGTTATCCAATTTCTATAATATTTGATATACAAAAACCATTTAAGCCGTTAAATGATTATCATTTAATTACATTTAAATCTATCGTTGAAGTTGGTGTTAATACAGCAAACTGTAATGTGCTGATGTTTACACAAGCAGTAAATCAAGCTTTTGGTTACGTTGCTAACTACGTATCTGTATCAAAACCATACGTTAAATTAAGAAACGATATAATAATTAAAGAAAAAAATGAAAAATTACAAATTTATATCAATACTATATTTGTTTTTAATTTTTTAATAGTATTAATGAGCTTTATAAAAATTTTAGGGGAGAAAATTATTTATGCAAATAGAAAAAAATAGGATAAAAGAGGTGGTTGAAACCGCGCTAAAAAATATAAATGACATGATTGACGTAAGTACTGTTATTGGTAAACCATTTGTAACTGTGGAAGGAGAATATATATTTCCTGTATCAAAAGTAACTGTTGGTGTTTTAACCGGCGGGGGAGAATACGGCACTGTATCAGTATTTAAAAAGGCAGAGGAAATGCCCTTTTCGGCCGGTAACGGCTCTATTGTTAATATTACTCCTTGTGGATTTTTAATAAAAACTAGTAAGGGTGAGTATAATATGGTCAACGTAAATAATAATTCTTTTGAAAAAATATTTGATAAAGCAACTGATTTTGTAACTGAATTAGTAAAAGGTGATAGCAATGCTTAAAATTAAACAAAAATACTTAACCATTTGTATTTTTCTATCATTATTGGTTGTGTTTATGTCAGGTATAATCGCAAAAAAAAGTGTTTTAGGATACAACAATACCACAAGCGAAATTGTTATGGATGTATTAAGTGGTAGAGTGTTGTATGAAAATAATGCACGTGAAAAAAAATATATGGCAAGCACAACAAAAATATTAACGGCAATTACTATTATAGATAATTTTGATTTAGAAGAAATTGTTACCGTTGGTAAAGAAACAATTGGAATTGAGGGGTCAAGTATTTATTTACAAGAGGGCGAAAAACTGTCAATTAAAAATTTATTATACGGCTTAATGCTTCGCTCTGGCAACGACTGTGCAGAGACCTTAGCCATTCATTGTAGCGGTTCAATCGATAAATTTGCTGACTTAATGAATAAAAAGGCAAAAGAAATTGGAGCAATAAATAGCTCGTTTGTTAACCCACACGGCTTACACAATGAGAATCATTATACAACTGCTTATGATTTAGCACTAATTTCATCATATGCAATAAAAAATTCAAAATTTAAAGAAATTGTTTCTACAAAGTCAATTACTATTCCTTTTACAACTCAAAACACCACGCGGAGATTAATAAATAAAAATAAAATGCTAAAAAGGCTAGATGGCTGCACTGGCATAAAAACAGGTTACACAAAAAAAGCTGGCAGATGCCTAGTTACAAGCTGTCAAAGAAATGGCATGGAGTTAGTAAGTGTTGTATTAAATTGTGGACCTATGTGGGAGCGTTCTGCAAGTATTTTAAATAATGCTTTTTCCAATTATTCTTCTAAAACAATTCTAAAAAGTAATGAAATTATAGACTTTTTTAAGCCTAATAATAGCAATGAAGAAGTGGGCGTTTATGTTGAAAATGACGTAATTATTCCATTGCAAGAAAATGAATTGGATTCATTAAAAGTTGTTTTTGAATACAAAAAAAACATATCAACGCCTATAAAAAAAGGTCAAAACGTTGGAGAAGTTAAAATTTATAATCAAAATAACTTGCTTTTTACTGAAAAAATCTATACTATTATAGACGTAGACTAATTTTTTCAGGTGCATTTATGAGAATTAATAAATTTTTAGCTGAAAGTGGCGTGGCTTCAAGACGCGCCTCCGATAAACTTATTGAAGATGGAGCCGTTAAAATTAATGGTAAAATTGCACAACTTGGCGATGAAGTCAATCCTCAACAAGATTCCGTTACTGTTAACGGCCGCTTAATTACAACTGTAAAAAAATACGATTATTATATAATGAATAAACCAAAGGGTTATATTTGTTCAGTAAAAGATGAAAAGGGCAGAAAAACTGTCTTAGATTTGTTGCCCAATAATGATAAAAGAATTTTTCCCGTAGGTCGACTTGATTATGATAGTGAAGGTTTGCTTATTTTAACCAACGATGGCGATTTAACTTATCGATTAACGCACCCAAAAAATGAGATACCTAAAACATATTTGGTTAAAACCGAAAAGCCTGTAACTGATGCAGATTTGTCTAAATTGAGAAGCGGCGTTGTGATAGACGGTATTAAAACAAAAAAATGCACAATTAAGCTACTTGATACGACTCAGGGTAGCTCACGTTTACATATAACCATTACCGAGGGTAGAAACAGGCAAATTCGTAAAATGTTTGAAAAAGTAGGTAATAACGTTGACTTTTTAAAAAGAATTAAAATAGGTGACCTGTCTGTATCTGGTCTTAACCGTGGTGAAGTCCGCTCGTTAACACCGGCAGAGGTTTATTATCTACAAAACCTATAATTTACCAATAACTTGATAAAAATACTTAATTTAAAATATTAACCAAAACTAAAACCGCCTGTTAATCAGGCGGTTTTTTATATAAGTTATCGAGATAAATTAATTATTGACATTTGATTTTACGTTGTATTTAGGTTTTTTTGCTATGAAAAATCTTACTATACTAAACACTAAAATATCAAAGCAAATATGAACGGGAACAACTACTGCATAAAGCAAGTTATATTTGTTGGTGTAATCCAAATTGAGTAGTAAACCCGAAGCAAATGTAAGTAATAAAAGATTAAAAACTATTATTCCTGCGGTTAAAATACTGTCTGCTGTTATGTTTTTGTTTGACGTCTTTTTTGGGTTTTTACGGTAAATAATGCCACTAATTATAGGTAATGCGACTAAAACAATAACACCAATTATTTTAAGCGAAGTAGGAATAACAAACTTTTTATCAAAAAACAACAAAAACGTTACACATTGTAGTGCAGCTAGTAAAAACGTATAAAAAATAGCCGCAAAATTTAACTTGTTAATATAAAGTTTACCGTCAGTTTTTGCTGAATTTTTAGAAGAAAAACGTATTTTATAACCCTTTTTTGCCGCTTTAATTGATAAATCGGTATAATCAATGTTACTACCGTCAATTTGGCTATGAGAAACGTTTGCGCAAATTGCATCGTTAAAACCAGCAATTTCTTGCGTTGTGGTTGCTGAGGCTGGGCTGTTTGCGTTGGAAGAATTTTCCGCAGATACAACTTCATTAGCTTCGAAAAGGCTTAAATTTTCGACCGCTTCTGTGGCAGCGTTGTTAACCTTATCATTTTTTACAGGCTCAATTAAACCACCTAAAACTGCACGAAAATCAAAATTGTCCGATTCAGCGGCAATAGGTGATAAGTTGGGTGAATTTATTTCACTTTCAACTACATCATTTTTATCTTGTAAATTGTTTTGTTGAGGATTAGCATCAAAGTTATTTTCAGTTGCTTTTTGTGCTGAATTTACGGTATTAAATTGACTATTTATTGAATTTAATTCCATCTCTGCACTTTGAGCCGTAGTAAAAGACTGTGAAATAGCCGGGGCAGAAGAAGCATTAGAAACAGTATTTTCATTATTATCACAAACGAAACCACTTAAACCGATAAGTTTGTCAATAATAGTTTTAGAATAAGTCCAGTTTGATAAATTATTTTCTACGTTTTCACGGCCTTTTTCAGTAATTTCAAAATATTTTCTACGACCGTCGGGCGCATCATACCAATATGACGTAACGTATCCAACAGATTCAAGACGTTTAAGCGAGCTATATAACGTAGCTTGATTAATTGAATATTTACCATCACTTGATGATTCAATCGTTTCGCTAATTAACTGAGCATATTTGTCTCCGTCAATCAAAGAGTTTAAAATTATGGTATCAATATGACCACGAATTAAATCACTACTTATTGCGCGAGGTTCTTCCATATTAGCTCCAAATGTTAAAAATTATTATTATAAATAAGTATACATCTTCAAGGTGAATAAGTCAAGAGCGATTTAGCATAAATATCATTAAAAAAATGCAAAATAAATATATTATGTCTGATATAATGATTTAAATAATCAACAAATTTTGGCTAATAATTTAATAATTTTGAATATAGGAATTAAACAAAATCAAATACAAATCTGTTCGGTGAAAATAAATTTTATTAAATTCAATAAAATATTATTAAATAATATAAAAAATAAAGAAAACAATTAATTAATTAATATTATAAAAATTGTTTGCAAGGTTTTACAATAAAATCCTTCTAAAAAGATAATATTTAGGGTTATATTCACAATTTGCGTATTTCCACATATATTTATGCGTAAAAGTCGTGTTTTGCGCATAAATAACCCTATCGCCCATTTTGCTTACAATTTAATTCGTCAGTATTTTATTGACGTTTTCCCCTATGTTTTATTGTGGATAAATACCATATGTTTAATATTTATTTTATAAGAAAATAAAATTTTGCGCATAAATATTTAGTATACTACTTTACAACTTATTAACAATGAGTTATAATTTTAATATGAATATTAGTAAGAAAACTTATCACGAGCAGCGCGAAATTGCTTGTATAGAACGCTTGACAAGAGTTATAGAACAGCTACCTTATTACGTAGAGGATTTTTTTATTGGTGTTGAAGCACGCACTTCTGCCCTAACAAGACTTAATTACGCATACGATTTAAGGGTTTTTTTCGATTTTTTAACAAAGAAAATTTTTAGAAATAAAAAAATGGCTGAAATTGAAATTAATGACTTAATTAAATTACAGGTCGCTGATTTTGAGTTTTTTTTGAGTTATTTAAGTAGATATTCTATAAACGGCAAATCTGAGCGATGCACTGAGACTGGCAAAGCACGAAAACTCTCTACCTTGCGCGCTTTTTACAAGTATTTTTTTAATAAAAACGTATTCCCTGCCAATACCCCAACAAAAGTCAATATGCCTAAAATTCACGAAAAAGAAATTATAAGGCTTGATACTAACGGTAAGGTTGATGAAGTTAGCGATATGCTTTACGTGGTTGAAAACGGCTCTGGTTTAACAGATAGGCAGCGCGCTTTTCATAAAAATACAAAATTTAGAGATACCGCAATCATTACCCTCTTTTTAGGAACGGGTATTCGTATAAGCGAGTTGGTAGGATTAAACGTTGATGACGTAGATTTTAGAACAAATCAATTTGTTGTTACACGTAAAGGCGGAGATAGAGAAATTTTATATTTTAACGAACAAGTTTCCTTTGCCCTAAAAGTTTACTTAGAAGTTCGTGATGAAGACAAAGAGGTCCCCCCGACCGAAAAAGCACTGTTTTTATCTTCTCAGCATCGAAGAATTGCCACAAGAACGGTTCAAGAACTAGTAAAAAAATATGCAAAAATAGTCTCTCCCCTAAAAAAAATCACACCTCATAAACTTCGCAGCACTTTTGGCACCTCACTTTACCGCCAAACTGGCGATATTTACGTTGTTGCAGCTGTTTTAGGTCATAAAGACGTTAATACAACGCGTAAACATTACGCAGCTATTGGTGAAGACGTGCGTAAAAATGCCGGTCGCAACCATAAAATAATAGATAAATTTGAGGATTAAACTTTGTAAAAATTAAATAAGGCCTATTTTTTCCTGTTTTAAGTTTATAGCCCTAAAATTATTACATATATGTCTTGATTAAAAGGTTTTATCTAATATAAAAACAAAAAAAGAACACACTAAAATGGTGTGTTCTTTTAGTTTAGCCTGATTTAAGAAATTGCTTTTTAATTTAGAGTATTAAGTAAATAAATGGCATAAATAATTAATACAAAAACAATTAATCCTCAATAATTTTTGTTATTTTAATTACCTTGTAATTTTTATCATCTTCAATACATTTACCGCAGTTATCGCAGATTTTATTAGGATTAAGGTCGCAAAAATCATCCTCACACTCAACACCTATGCCCTCTTTGATGTATTTATCTAATTTAGCTTTATCCATAAATCTATCCTCTCTTATTGCTATTATTTTATCATAAAAATACTTTTAATTAAAAATTTTCAACAAAAAACAAACAAATGTTTGACTTTTGTATATTGTTGTGTTAAAGTTATATATATGAAAAAATTTGAATTAAACGAAAGATTAAATGAAGTGTATAATTTTACCATTGAGTTTATTCAAGCCAATGGATATGCCCCGTCGGTTAGAGAAATTTGTTCGAAGTTGAATATCAAATCTACCGCTACTGCCTATTCCTATCTTGAAAAGCTAAAATCAAAGGGTTTACTTGAAAAATCGCCTCTTAAAAAACGTGCGCTTGTCCCAACAAGTAAAGCTAACGGCTTTATCAGCGTTCCTATTATCGGAACCATACGCGCAGGTGCCCCTATTTTTGCTGTTGAAAATCTTGATGGATACTGCCCCTTGCCCGAAGAATTTGCTGGCAAAGGCACTGAATTTGCTTTGAGAGTTCAAGGCGACAGCATGATTAATGCAGGCATCTATAATAACGATATAATCATAGTAAATCAACAACCCACCGCCGAAAATGGTGAAATTGTAGTTGCGTTAGTTGAGGACAGCGCAACAGTAAAACGTTTTTATCATAAAAACGGCAAAGTAATTCTTCACCCTGAAAACGACTATATGGAAGATATGGTGTTTGATAACGTTACTATACTGGGCATTGTAAAAGGTTTAATTAGAAAGTTTAAATAAGTAATCTATCACCTTCTACTTTTAAGATAATCAACAGTTTATCTATATATATTTACATATTTAACTATATTGCAAACAATACAATCTTATTTTAAAACGTGTTAAAACAGGTATTTCACCCGTTTTTTATTTATAAGTTCATATTTTTTAAGGCAATTTTACAATGCTCATATGTTATACCGCCTTGTAAATACGCAATATATGGCGGTTTTATGGGCGCATCAGCAGAAAGCTCGATTGAAGAGCCTTGAACAAAACAACCAGCAGCCATTATAACGTTATCCTCGTATCCCGGCATATCCCAAGGAAGAACAACAACGTTGCTATCAACTGGCGAATTTGCTTGTATGGTTTGAATAAAAGCAATAAGTTTTTTTTCGTCGTTAAACTTTATTGCGCGAATTATATCGTTTGGTAAAACGTCTATTTGAGGAGAAGTTTCAAAACCAAGCGAATTTAATACTGCACCAAATAACAATGAACCTTTTAATGCTTGCAATACGGTGTGAGGTGCTAAAAATAAGCCCTGATAATAATACTGATAACCAAACATATACGAACCAACCTCACCGCTAATTGAAGGTGCAGTAAGTCTATTTTGGACCATATCAACATACCTTGCATCACCTGCTATATATCCTCCGGTTGGAGCAATACCACCGCCAATATTTTTAATCATTGAGCCGGCAAGTAGATTAACGCCAACCTCAGTCGCCTCTTTCTTTTCAATAAATTCACCATAGCAATTATCAAGCATTATGCAGCCGTCAAAGCCAAGCTGCCTGACAAAATTAACAATATCCTCGATTTCGCTAATTGACAAAGCATTGCGCCATTCATACCCACGTGAACGTTGGATATAAATCATTTTTATAGAAGCATCATTTTTTATAGCCTTTGCAATTTCGTCTTTATCAAAAAAATTATTTTTTAATGGAATTGAATTAAACTTTACACCAAAATCTTCAAGCGAGCCGTTACCTTTGCCGGAAATAACTTCCTTTAACGTGTCATATGGTTGACCACAGATGGAAAGCATAGTATCGCCCGCTCTTAAAACACCGTAAAGACAAAGGGAAAGCGCGTGAGTTCCGGAAACAATATTTGGTGAAAAAATGGCCTTTTCAGCCCTAAAAATATCTGCCACCAGTAAGTTAAGAGTATCTCTGCCCTCATCTCCGTAACCGTAGCCTGACGTGCCTGAAAAATGGCGCAAAGCAATTCTGTTCTTCTTAAAGGCATTAAGAACCTTTTCTTGATTAAAAAGCGCAATATCTTCTAGCTTATTAAATAAAGGTTCCAAATCTTTTTCGCATTTTTCTATCAGTTTTAAGTCAATCATAATTCTTCTACAATCCTTTGTGCCAAAATTTTTACGTCTAAATCACAAGACAACGGAGTAAGGTTTGGCAGCTTTTTAAAAAACGTTTGCTGCCGTTTTGCATAATGACGAGTGTTAAGCTTAATTTGCTCTTTAACCTCTTCCAAAGTTTTAACGTTGTTAAAATAATCAAAAAATTCTTTATAGCCAATTCCCTGCATGCTTTGACAGTCTAAGGTAATACCTTTATTATATAGTGATTTTACCTCGTTTAATAGTCCATTTTCAAACATTATATCAACGCGCTTATTTATACGCGAATACAACGCTTCCCTAGGGAAATCAATAAAATAAGCTTTATAATCATACTTTGGAATTAGCTCGTCTTTGATGTCGGATTTTTTTGTTCCATTTGCAAATATTTCAAGCGCGCGAACAACCCTTTTTGTGTCGTTAAAATGTATTTTTTGTGCAGCGGTGGGGTCTTTTTCTTTTAAAATATCATAAACGTATTCATTGCCTTTTTCCTTAGCAAGCTTTAAATAGTATTCCCTAACATCTAAATTTGCCCCGCCTTTTCCGTAGGACATATCGTATAATATTGAATTAACGTAAAAGCCTGTGCCACCGCAAACGATTGGTATTTTACCCTTATCGAGTATTTCTTTAATTGCAATATCGGCAAGAGTTTTATAATCACCAACCGAAAAAGTATCAGTAGGTTCAACCACGTCAATTAAATGGTGTTTTATACCGCGCATTTCCTCTTTTGTTGGCTTTGCGGTGCCAATATTTAGCCCCCTATAAACGTTCATGCTATCAGCGGAAATAATTTCTGTATCCAAAAGTTTGGCACATTCAATTGAAAGTGCCGTTTTAGAGGTTGCGGTTGCCCCACAAATAATTAAGATTTTATCTTTTATATTATCCTTTTGAACCATTTATCTATTTCCGTTCTAGTAATTTTAACAACAACTGGTCTACCGTGTGGGCATTTTAAACCCAAGTTGTTTTCAACAGCTTTTTTAATAGTTTCAACCGCAGTTAAAGAAAGCTTATCGCCTGACTTAACGGCGGCTTTACAAGCTTTTTGAGCAAATTTATCCGCCAAAAGATCAGTTGCAGTCAACTGTTTTAGTGCGCTTAAATCGGATAAAATTGCGTTAAAAAACTTTTGCAAATTCATTTCAGCTAGATATACGGGAATTGCTGACACCTTAAAGGAATTTCTGCCAAATTCAGCAATTTCTATACCCATATTGTTTAAAACACTGATATTTTCAGCTAAAAAGTCAAATTCAGCACTATTAACGCTTAAAGTATAAGGTATTAAAATCGGCTGAGATTCAATAACTTTTTTATTAAAATCATCGATGATTTTATCGTATAAAATTCTTTCGTGCGCTGCATGCTGGTCAACTATATAAAAATCTAAGCCATCATCAAAAAATAAATAAGTATTTAATGCTTGACCTATAAAATTAAGTGAACGCTTTACGTCTATTTTAATAATCTCGGGTTGAGTTTCGCTGACACAACTTTTAGGTGTATTAAAATCCGTTACGTTTTCACCAACATTATTAAATGCGTTTGTTTCAATGCTATTTTTCTTTTCTAAACTTTCTAAAAATCGCTTATTTTCAGCAAAAACATCTAAACCATCATTGTTAGTCTTTTCATCAGTAATGCTACCGCTATCGTGAAAAGTAACAACGTCAAATTTTAAGCTATCAGCCTTAAACATGGGCTGTTTAGGCCTATTATTTGTGACATAATCATTAATAGTATCGCTAGTATTTAACTGATTATTGTCAAGTATAGGTGCTATGCTTTCATTAATTATAGACAAAGCCTCAGTGCTGCCATCTAGCACCTTTGATAAAACTGAATAAATAGAGCCGTAAATTATTTGATTGTTTGAAAAACGAACGTCAAGTTTGTTTGGATGGACGTTTACGTCTACAATTTCAGTTGGTAGGCTTATAGATAAAACGTAAAACGGATATTGACGTTTCATAAGGTATGCCGAATATGCGTTTGATATAGCAGAGGAAATTGTTTGATTTACAACGTATCTACCATTTAAAAATATAGTTTGATATGACCTATTTCCTTTATAAAAATGCGGCTTACCAACGTATCCTTTAATTAATAATCCATTTTTCAATGTTTCTATATAGTGACAGTTTTTTAATACTTCAATGCCGTAAATTTGCGCCATTGCACTTTCAAAACCATCGCCAAACGACTGAAATATTAGTTTACCGTCAGCAAGGTATTTAAAAGAAATTTCAGGATTGCCAAGAATAAATCTAGCAACCATAACGGAAATTTCACTCTCTTCTGACCTTTCACTACGCAAAAACTTTTCTCTTGCTGGTGTATTATAGAAAAGGCTGCTAACGGTAATTTCCGTTCCGTCAACAGAACCACAGTCTTCTACCCCTTCAATTTCTCCGCCTTCTGCGTAGATTTTTCCACCTAATTCCTGCTCGACGGGCTTTGATATTATTTTTATTTTTGAAACAGAAGCAATGCTTGCAAGTGCCTCGCCCCTAAAACCAAGTGAGCATATATTATCTAAATCGCTTAGAGTGGAAATTTTGCTTGTTGCATGAGGCATAAGGGCTTTTTTAAGCTCGGATTTTTCAATACCGCAGCCATCGTCAGTAATTTTAATTACACTCATTCCGCCCTTTTCAATTTCTACGGTAATATTTTTCGCCCCAGCATCGATAGAATTTTCAACTAATTCCTTTACAACGGAAAAAGGACGCTCAACTACCTCTCCGGCGGAAATACGATTATAAATTTTACTACTTAAAAGATTGATTTTACTCATAATTTTATCCTTTGAGCTTTTCTTTTAGGTCAACAAGAATATTAAATGCTTGCATTGGCGATACATTGTTTACGTCAACGTCTTTTAATATTCTTTCTATTTCTGCACCTACTTTACCTTCTTGTAAACAATTTTGCTGTAAATTGTTTATGTCTGTATTTTTACGCAAAGTATCGGTAGCTTCAAGGGTTTTTAAAATGCTTTTTGCGTTATCAGTAACCGACTTGTTCACCCCAGCAAGCTGCGCAACCTCAATGCCAAAGCTACGGTTTGCCGAGCCACGCATAATTTTTCTTAAAAATACTATGCCACCCTGCATTTCCTTAACGGTTACCTTATAATTTTTTATACCATCAAGTTTGCCTTCAAGCTCAGTCAGTTCGTGATAATGGGTTGCAAAAAGGGTTTTTGCCTTAACCTTATCATTAAGATATTCAACAATAGCCCAAGCGATACTCAAACCGTCGTAGGTGCTTGTTCCTCTACCAATTTCGTCCAAAATTAACAAACTTTTATCGGTTGCATTATTCAAAATATTTGCCATTTCAGCCATTTCAACCATAAAGGTGCTTTGGTCAGAAATAAGGCTATCAGATGCACCAATACGTGTAAAAATACGGTCAGTAACAGGAATTTCAGCCGACTTTGCCGGAACAAACGAGCCAATATGTGCCATTAAAGTTATTAAGGCTATTTGGCGCATATACGTGCTTTTACCTGCCATGTTTGGTCCGGTAATAATAAGAGTGCGGTTTTCGCCATTATCAAGTAAGCAATCGTTTGCAACAAACCTTTCCTTAGAAATAGCCTCTACAACAGGATGTCTACTTTCAGTAACGTTCAGTCTTTTATTGCTCTCTACCATTTCCGGCTTAACGTAAGCGTTATTTCTTGCAACGGTAGCCAATGATAATAAAACGTCTAGCTCTGCAAGAGCATCGGCAGAGTTTTGTATATTTACTATTTCGGCAGAAAGTTTACTCTTTATATCCGCATAAATTCTTGATTCAAGCTTAGAATACCCCTCATCAGCCGATAAAATTTTCAGTTCAAGTTCCTTTAATTCGTCAGTAATATATCTTTCGGCATTTGCAAGGGTTTGTCTGCGCTGATAATCGTAAGGGACCAATTCCTTAAAGGAGTTAGTAACTTCAATATAATAGCCAAAAACGCGGTTATAAGAAATACGTAAATTTTTAATTTTAGTTCTCTCTCGTTCGTGATTTTCCATTTCGGCAATATAATTTTTGCCATTTTCACTAAGCGCGCGAAGCTCATCTAGCTCAGCATTAAAGCCTCTTTTAATATAACCGCCGTCTTTTAAGTTGTTAATAGCGTTATCTTCATCGATAGCATCGTTAAGCATTTTGACAATGTTGCCAAAATCACCAAGTTTTTCAATAATATCTTCAATATATTTTGAGTTTACACCCATTAACTGACATTTTACACTCGGCAAAACTTCTAACGAGGTCCTAAGTAGCACACAGTCCCTAGGTGTTAAATTGCCGTTTGAAATTTTACCAGCAAGCCTACCGATATCCTTAACATAGCCTAAAAGTTCAGTTAAACTCTGGCGAATAACCGTGCTATTATAAAGACTTTCAACACCATTAAGACGGTATTCAATCTTCCATTTATCACCTAGGGGAGACAAAATCCAGCTTTGAAGTTTTCTAGCGCCCATACTGGTTCTTGTTTTATCCAAAACCCACAAAAGCGAGCCGTAACGTTTACCATCACGGAGGGTTTTTATAAGTTCAAGATTGCGTATAGCAGCCGTGTCAAGCATCATGTAATCCTTAACGTTTTCAACGTAAAGATGATTGATATTAATTAAAGCGTGTTTTTGAGTTTCTTTTAAATATGAAAGAAGTGCACCCGCAGCATTGACACAAGAATCTTCATCGCTAAGACCAAATGCAGATAAATTCAAAACTTTCAACTGTTCTTTTAAAACGGTTAAACAAGAGGAAGTTTCAAATTGGCTGTCCGAAAACTGATTAAATTTTGGTATTACGCCAAATTTAATTAAGGGTGCATCCCTAAACAACTCATATGCGCGTGAATTTGATATTATTTCTACGGGCGCAATTTTTGTCAGCGCGTTTTGAAGCTCTGCAAATTTTTCTTCACCCAAAATCGAGCGAGTATAAAATTCACCCGTGGTAATATCCACCCAAGAAAGCGACACTTTATCCTGTTCAACGTAAACCGATGCTAAAAAGTTGTTTACCTTATCATCAATAAGTTCGTTATTAATAACGGTACCTGCGGTAACAACCTTTATAACGTCCCTCTCTACCATACCCTTACCGGTAGCTTCGGTAAGCTGTTCACAAATAGCAACTTTTTGACCACTTGCTACAAGTTTTGCAATATACGTATCGGCCGCGTGATGTGGAACACCGCACATTGGAGCGCGCTCTTCTAACCCGCAATCTCTGCCCGTTAAGGTTAATTCTAAAATTTCAGACGCCACTTTTGCGTCGTCAAAAAACATTTCATAAAAATCGCCTAATCTATAAAAAATTATGCAATCTTTATATTTTTCTTTAATTTGAAAATAATGTTTCATCATTGGCGATAAAGCCATAGTTATCCCCTTTCCCGTAAAATAACGGAATTACAACTTTGTTTTTCTTAGTTAATTATGTGATTGACTTTTATCTATTAACAACTTTTACGTTTTATTAAATAATTTAATTTTTAACAATCTCGCCGAGCAACGACATACCGCCCGTTTTGTTAATTTTAACGTTTACAAACTCTCCCAGCAGACTATCGTCCCCGCTAAAATATGCCATTCTACCGTAAACGTCACGACCTAGATATTTGTTTTTCTTTTTATCGTAGCCCTCACAAAGAATTTCAATGGTCCTACCAAGATATTCCTTTGACTGAGCGCGATTTTCGTCATTTTGAAGCTCAATAAGGTGCATTATTCTGTTTTTGCTAACATCTTCTTCAATTTGCCCATCCATTTTTGCGGCTGGTGTGCCTGTTCGCTTAGAATAAATAAAGGTAAAGGCACCTGCAAATTTAACGTCTTTCATTAAGTTAAAAGTATCCATAAAATCTTCTTCCGTTTCTTGCGGAAAACCAACCATAATATCAGTGGTTATAGCAATATCGGGAATATGCTTGCGTAAAAGCGCAATTTTTTCAAGATAAGCCTCACGAGTATAGCGGCGGTTCATAAGTTTTAAAATTTTATTAGAACCAGCCTGAACTGGCAAATGAACCGAGCGGCAAATTTTATGGTTGCGTTTAAGAGTAAGTATAAGTTCCTCACTAAAATCCTTGGGATGATTTGTCATAAATCTAATGCGAAATTTACCCTCGATTTTAGCAATCTCCTCTAAAAGAGCCGGAAAGCTTGCATCTTCTAAATCGTGCCCGTAAGAATTAACGTTTTGCCCTAAAAGTGTTATCTCTTTATACCCTGCATTAATTAAAGATTTACATTCTTTAACTATGTCTGCCATTTGCCTACTGCGTTCTCTACCTCTAACGTAAGGAACGATACAATAGGTACAAAAATTATTGCAGCCGTAGGTTATATTAACCCAAGCATTAGGATAACTTGTGCGAGTTTTAGGGGTGGTTTCAATAATTGGTCCCTCTTTATCCCACACTTCACAAACAAATTTAGCACCATTTAACTTCTTTTCAAGTAAAACACGTAAATTATCTAAATTATGTGTTCCAAAAATAACGTCAACGTATGGCAGCTTTTTATGTAACTTTTCCGCATAATCGGGCTGCTGCGTCATACATCCGCCAACTGCAATAATAAGGTTCTTTTTTTTGCGTTTAAGTTGTTTTAACGCGCCAATATTCCCCTCGGCCCTATCCTCAGCATTTTCACGAATACAACAAGTGTTAAAAACGATAATATCAGCATCGCTTTGCTCGGTCGTGGCAACGTATCCCATAGAAGTAAGGATGCCTGCAATCTTTTCCGATTCGTGTAAATTCATTTGACAGCCGTAAGTTGTTATGTGATATTTTTTTGCAATATTTTCCATACTAATTATCTTACAATACTCTACGCATTTTGTCAATTTTATAATTAAATTTTTGTATATAATATATAATTATATTTATACTAACTTTGTATGAGAAAATCAGTTAAAGTATTTTTGTGTATCATTGGCGGATTATTAATTTTAGGTATATTTGGCATATTAACCCTAAATTTAATGACGTTAGGTATAAATTTAGACGAAAATAAACTTATCAACATGGAAAGACTAATCACCTATTACGATATAAATGGAAATGAGATAGAAGAGCAATCAGGCGGGCATTCGGTAACAGATATAAACGATATACTTGAACATACAAAGAACGCTTTTATCGCTATTGAAGATAAAAGGTTTTACACTCATACCGGCGTAGATACAAAAGGTTTATTTAGAGCTTTATTTAATAATATAAAAAGCTTTTCCTTTAAGGAGGGTGCGTCTACCATCACCCAACAACTTGTAAAAAACACACATTTATCAAGCGAAAAAACGCTAACAAGAAAGCTTGCCGAAGTTAAGCTTTCTAAACAGCTTGAAAAAAGATATTCTAAGGATGAAATTTTAGAAAAATATCTAAATACTATTTATTTTGGAAACGGTTGTTACGGTATTACTGACGCAAGCTTATATTATTTTAGTAAATCACCTGAAAATCTAGATATAAACGAAAGTGCGATGCTAGCTGCAATTATTAAAGCACCGTCAAATTATTCGCCTTATAAAAATTTTGATAAATGCTTTAATAGAAAAAATCTCGTATTAAAAGAGATGCTAAGCCAAAAATATATTAGTGAGGTGGAATATAATAATTATACAAAAACAATGCCTGAACTAAAAGAAGGCGCAAATAGTGCAACTCAAAATTATGTAAGTTTTGCAAAAAACCAAATAAGCGATATTTTAGATAAATTTGCCTATTCATCAAAAAATTTTAAGGTATACACCTATCTTGACCCAGTTTTACAAAAAGGCGTTGATGAAGCATTTGCTAAATACAATACCGAAACAGAAAAGTCTATTATTTTAGCTGATAAAAACAGTAAAATAAAAGCATATCGCTCAACTTGCGGAGATATTAACCGTCAGCTTGGCTCGGTTATTAAGCCATTGCTTGTATATGCCCCCGCAATAGAAAATAACGTCGTGGATAGTTGTTCGTTGATTAATGATGAAAAAGTAGAAATAGGCGGTTATTCCCCCTCTAACTATAACGACGTATATTACGGAAGAGTTTCGGTTAAACAATCTTTGGTAAAAAGTCTAAATACCTGTGCGGTTAAAATATTAAATTATACAGGAGTGGAAAATTCCAAAAAATATTTAGAAAAAATGGGCATTAACTTTTGCGAAAGCGACACAGGACTATGCCTTGCCCTTGGAGCAATGGAAAAGGGTGCAAAATTATCACAAATAACTGCCGCTTACAGTGTTTTTAATAATGAGGGGTATTATCAAACACCTACTTGCATAAAGCAAATCACTACCGATTTAGGCAACGTGGTATATAGAGATAATGCTTTAAAACAAAAAATATTTGGTGATGACACCGCAGAAATTGTTACTGATATGCTAAGAGAATGCGCACTTATAGGCACCTCAAAAAATATAAAACAAGATGCCCACAATGTTTGTGCAAAAACTGGAACGGCCGGCACAAAAAACGGAAATACAGATGCTTACAACATTTCATTTAACCCCGATTATATTTTAGGAGTTTGGTTTGGCAATAAAGTATCCTCCCTAATGCCAAATACAATAAGTGGCGGAACCTACCCCACCCTTACAGCAAACTCGGTATGGAATGAAATCTTTTCTAATAAAGAGTATGTAGAGGGCAACTTTAATAAAAGCCAAAACGTTGAAACTGTAAAATTGGATAAAATTAGTTATGATAATGACGGTGTTATTGAAAAAGCCGATGAATTAACACCGGCACGATATATAAGGGAAGAAAAATTTAAGAAAAATCACTTACCAAAAGAAAAATCAACAAGGTTTAGCGTGCCAATAGTTGAAAACCCAAAAATATCATATAATAACAATCGAATTCTATTACAATTATGTCAGACACAATACTGTGATTATAGGATAATAAAAGAATATAATGGCATAAAAGAAACAATATATGACAGCAAAAGTTACCCTGACACAAAAGCCCTTGTGGATGTAAAACTAATGCCTAATACCCTTTATACCTATTCAATTTTACCCTATCGCTTAGTAAATAACGAATATATTTTTGGCAACGAAGTTGTTGTAAAAAAAATAAAAACCCAAAAGAAATTTATCACAGATAGTTGGTGGATTGATTAATATATTATTAAATTTGTTACAGATATTACCTTTGTGTTGTTTGAACGTATGGTAAGTTAAAATTAAATATAAAATAAAAAAAATCGAGTTTTACAACTCGATTTTTTCAATATTTGACATTGCTTCTTCAATCAATCCCTCAACGTCAAGCTTAGCTTCTGCCCTAATAACTCTATCTAAATTAGGCTTAATTGCAGGATACTTAGGTAAAAATACCGTGCAACAATCTTCATAAGGCAAAATTGACGTTTCATACGTATCAATCTTTCTTGCAATTTCTATTATATCTATCTTATCCATCATAATTAGCGGTCTTAATACAGGCATAGTTACAACGGAATTTGAAGAAGTTATACTTTCAATAGTTTGGCTTGCAACTTGTCCAAGACTTTCTCCCGTAATAATTGCTTGTGTGCCAATTCGTTTAGACAATCTTTCAGCAATACGCATCATAAAACGACGCATTAGTGTAATCATAAATTCTTCGGGACAATTTTTATGTATTTCCTCTTGAATTTTGGTAAATGAAACAACGTGGAGATTAATTCCACCATTAAACTCGCCTATGCGTCTTGTTAAATCAATAACTTTTTCTTTTGCTGCTTCGCCAGTATATGGAAAACTATGAAAATGCAAACAGTCAAGGCGCATACCGCGCTTACAAGTAAGATACCCTGCAACAGGGCTGTCAATACCACCTGAAATCAAGAGTAATCCCCTACCCGCAGAGCCGACTGGCATACCACTTAAACCCCTAATAACGTCAGTATAAATAAAGGTTTTTCCATCTTCACGAATATCAACGTTTATACTCCAATCGGGATGTTTAACGTCAACCTTAATTTTACCACCAAAAGCCTCTAAAAGCCTGCCGCCAATCAGCATTGAAGTTTCCATTGAATTTGGTGTAAAGGTTTTATCAGCGCGGTTTGTTATAACTTTAAATGTGCCATTTTTGCCTTCGGCTAACAGTTTGCAAGCTTCAACAATCTTTTCAAACTCGCTATCTACCACAAGAGCTTTGCTGAAAGTATGAACCCCCGCTATTTTGCCAAGTTTATCAACAATATATTCGTAGTCGTTTTCATCAAAATCTTCAATACAATATCTTGAATGCATACTTTTAAAGGTATATTCAACGTCTTTTAGAGAACGTTTTATATTTTCTTTAAGCATTTTTTCAAAATAACTGCGGTTTTTACCTTTAAGGTGTATTTCACAATATCTAACTATAATTGCAGTTTTCATTTCATTGTTTCCTTTAATCTTAAAGCATTTTCATTAATAATTTTAACAGCCTCAATCGCCTCGTCCATAGTGTTATCTGGCGAAAAACTAATTCTTACCACTCCGTCTAAAATGTCTTCCTTAAAACCGCAAGCACTTATTACCCTGCTGTAACGATTTTTTGAAGAGCACGCCGAGCCGTTACCAACGTATAAACCCTGCATTTCAAGCAAATGCATCAACACCTCGCCGCGTAGTCCCTTTGCAGAAACCGTTAAAATATATGGCGAAGAATTTTCACTGGATATAACAGTAAATAAGTCTTTATTTAGATTTTCCTTTATATATTCTTTAAGTTGTTTAACCTTTTCAAACGAAGTTTTTTGGTCTTTAATACGCGCCTCAGTAGCGTGCTGAAAAACCTTTATGCCAAAAACATTTTCCGTTCCGCTACGCAAGCCACCTTCCTGCCCACCGCCGTAAATTAAGGGGGCAACGTTTAATTTTTTACGTTTAATTAAAGCGCCTGTGCCTTTTAAGCCGTTAATTTTATGCGCACTGACTGAGTAGAGGTCAATATTTTTAGAAATTCTAAACGGAATTTTAGCAAATGCTTGAACGCCGTCTACGTGAAAAACAATCGACGGATTTATTGATTTAATAGTATTTGCAATAAAATTTACGTCATTTATTGCACCAGTTTCATTATTAACGTGCATTATCGAAACAAACGAAACGTTAGAATTATTCTTTACAAATTGAAACAACTGTTCGGTATTAACCGAGCCATCTGCATTTAAATCAATAAATTCTACAACAGTTCCCCTATTTTTTAACTCTAAAAAGCATTTATATACAGCGGAATGCTCGCCTTTATCGGTTACAAAAACGCCTCTTTTAACCGTGCAAAAAATTGCTTGGTTATTACTTTCTGAGCCGCAAGAGGTAAAAATAACGTCAAAATCAGCTGAAAGCGCACCAATTGCTTTAAGAACTGTATCTTTTGCAGAGCGAATTTCCTTAGCGCATTGCAGCCCCCCGTTATAAAGTGTTGAGGGGTTAAAAAAATTAAAAGTATTAAATTGTTCTGCTTGCGCTAATGCCTCTTTCATAGGCATTGTCGTAGCTGCGTTATCAAAATAAATCACTATTTATCCTCTAAAACGTGTCGTTTACAATATGAAAAAATGCTTGAAATAAAAAGTTTACTACACTCAATTATTAAAAGCATCTTTGTGCCTCTATAATTTACAAACAAATAATAAAAACCTTTACCCTCTGCCGCAGTATCGTTAGGTGTTAAGGTGCGTTTTGATATGTTTGGCATTTTGATAATTTTTTCATAAGTTTCGCTACCAAATCTGCCAATGCGTTCAATATCAGCCGTCGAAAAACTCATTATTCCTTTACGTTTTTTTCGATTTATAATCTTGGAAAATCTAACTGAGCCGGTTAAAACGGAATAATCATATTCAGTAAAAAATTTGTTTTTTAAAATTGAACAAAACACACCCGTTGCACAAAAAATAGCCGCAGGAACTAACCCTAAAATTAGGTAACTTACTAAATGGGCGGGGTTTAAAACAAACAACATCATAACGTAAAGCCAAAGTGCAGTAAATACGTATGCTACAAGAGAAATGGTTTTAAATATAATAAACCTTGCCCTAGCTTTTTTATCATTAGATATTTCAACAGTTTCTTCGTAATATAGTTCTCTCATTTTTCCCTTATATATCTTTTATTAATGGATTTTAACACAGTAAAAATTAAAATGCAATTATTTTAAGCGAATTATCGTAACGCCGTTTTCACCCTCTCCGTATTTACCTCTACGATATTCAACTACGTTTTTATCCGTTTTTAAGTATTCACGTATAGCTTTAAGCAAAATTCCTTTGCCAACACCGTGAATAATCTTAATTTCTTCTAAGCCATAAACAACTGCGCTGTCAATAAAATTTTCCAACTCTGCCAATGCTTCAAGCGAAGTTTTTCCAATAAGATTAATTTCCGTCTTTGGTGCGGTAGAAGTTGCTGCCGAAGTATTTTTGTAAATTTTTATATTGGTTTCCTTTTGGGACTCTTCTTGTGAATTATATAAATCGTCAAGTTTAACAAGCGATTTTACACTTCCAATTAAAACCTCTGCCTCGCCTTTTTTCGCTTTAACTAATAAAAGTTTGCCGTAAGTTCCAAGTGATTTAACGTAAACCCTATTGCCGATTTTAAGATTTTTAGGCTGAGCCTTTTCCATTACAATGGGGTCATCCACCTCTTGTGCTAAATATTTACTGTTTTTTAATCGATTTTTAAGCTCACTCGCACGGAAAACCTCTCTACTTTCTAAGCCCGCACGTTTTAAAATGTCTTTTAATTCATCAATAATTTCCTCAGCCTCAGCAAGCTTATCGGCGACAATGCGCTTAATTTCTTGTTTAGACTGAGCATAAATTTTTTCTCGCTCTTTAACGACCTTGTCTTTTTCAGTTTGAATTTGATAAAGTTCTTTTTCGCGCTCAGCCCTTAGCCTTTCTGCCTCATCAATTAATCTCTCGTATTCTCTACGGCTTTCTTCCGCCCGTTTTAACACTTTATCAAAATTAAGCGAGCTATCCTTCATAAAAGATAAAGCATTTTGAATAATATCATCAGCAAGACCTAACGTTTTTGAAATTGCAATCGCGTTAGAGCTGCCCGGCATACCTATATTTAACCTATATAAAGGCGACAAAGTTTTTGAATCAAATTCCATGCAAGCATTTTCAATTTTATCGCTTTGCATAGCAAACTCTTTAAGCTCTGCATAGTGTGTTGTGATAATACCAAAACAGTTAACTTCAAGAAGTTTTTTTATTACGGCAAGTGCTAGGGGGCTACCTTCCTCAGGGTCGGTGCCAGCACCGATTTCGTCAATTAAAATAAGACTTTTTGAGTCGGCATTATCTACAATTTCAATTATATTTTTTATATGAGATGAAAAGGTTGAAAGACTTTGCTCAATGCTTTGTCCATCGCCTATATCGCAAAAAACCTTATCAAAAACGGAGATTATAGTCCCCTCGGCAGCAGGAAGATATAAGCCACTCATTGCCATTAAGCTAAATAAGCCAACAAGTTTTAAGGTTATTGTTTTGCCGCCGGTATTAGGACCGCTAATTAATAAAAAATTATATTTTTCACCCAACGATACCGATACAGGAACAACTTTTTTAGCATCAATTAAAGGATGTCTGCCGCGATAAACGTCAATTATACCTTTATCGTTTAATTTGGGCTTAACACTATTTGTCGAATAAGCATACTGTGCGCGGGCATAACAAAAATCAAGCTCACTGAGTATTTGTGCATTAAAACGCAAAGCGTCGGTCATAAAAGAAACCTTAGCAGATAGTTCTGCAAGAATTTTTGCAATTTCCTCCGCTTCGTCAAAAAGTGCGCGCTTTAAGTCGTTATTAAGCTCCATAACCTGCTCCGGCTCAATAAAGACGGTTGCACCGGAAGATGATTGGTCGTGGATAAAACCTTTAACAAAGCTTCTATACTCGCTTTTTACAGGTATAACAAACCTATCCTGACGCATCGTAACAACCGAATTTTGCAAGTATTTGCTAAGATTTCCACGCATGTATGAGTTAAGCTGGTCGCGAATTTTAGCATTAATTGCACGTATACTTTTACGTATTATATAAAGCTTAGGTGACGCATTATCGCTGATTTCATCCTCGCTAATAATTTTTAATGCAATTTCCTTTTCAAATTCCTCGTTTAAAAATAGGTTGCCCGCAAAAGTTTTAAGGTAAACAATGGTTTCGTCAGTAAAAGTATTAAATGAGTGCTTAGCTATACGCGCGCTTTTAAGATTATTGGCAATTCTTAAAAGTTCCGCAGGGTTAAGAACACCCCCTGCATCTACCCTTTTCAACTCGTCGCTAACGTCGTCAAAATAATAAATATTAGGGACGCTATATGTATACAAAAGTTTATATGCTTCTTCGGTTTTATCTAATAAAAGCTTTGCTTCTTCAAAATTAGTCATAGGCAAAAAGCCGTCTATTTCAAGCTTAGTGCTTTCTAAGACGGCGTAATCGCTCAGTATTTTTAGAATTTTATCGTATTCTATATGTTTGAGTGTTTTGCCTGTAATCATTTTTTTATTTAAATATTAAAACAAAAATTTAGTAAAAAATAAGTCTAACTTAATCTTTATCACACTTCTGTCTAACTTAAAACTTATCTTAATTCTGCGTTTAATTTTATACGAAGATTGTTAAGAACAGCTTTTATAGCTTCGTCAACCTCTGCCACGTTCAAGGTGCGGTCATCAGCTTGGAAAATTATGTTGTATGCCATGCTCTTTTTGCCCTTTTCAACCTGGTCACCACAATATACGTCGAAAAGCTTAACCGCTTGCAAATACTCTCCACCAACTTCTTTGATTGCATCAATAATAGATGCGCAAGAAACGTTAGTGTCAACAGTTACAGCAAGGTCGCGCTCAACTGCGGGGAATTTTGAAATTGTCTTAAACACAATTTTATCATTGAAATTATCTTTAAGTGTATTATAGTCAATTTCGCAGATATAAACGGGCTTATCAATATCAAATTTATCAGCAATTACAGGGTGCAACTGACCAAAAGAACCAATCAACATGCCACCGACTATAACGTCAGCAGAACGCGTGGGGTGTAAATATTTTTTGTTTGAAGGTTGGTATTCTGCCTTAATTGAAGAGCAGAAGGTTTCGATAATACCTTCAACAACACCCTTAGCGGTAAAGAAATCTTCGTTTGAGCCAAATAATGCAAAACAAAGCTTATCTTGTTCTATCGGTAATACGTTATTTTCACTTGAATTTGCAGTATAAATTTTAGCAAGTTCAAACAATCTGCCATCGTAATTTTTTCTATTTAAGTTATGTGCAACAGCCTTAACCATTGAAGGAACAAGCGACCTACGCATAACCGCCATATCCTCACTAAGCGGATTAATAATTTTAACAACGTTTTCCTTATTTTCGCCCATACAAATATCAAAAATTTCAAAATCTTTTTCGGGGACAAAAGAATAAGTTATTGTTTCAAAAAATCCATAGCCAACAAGAAGATTTTTCAAATCTTCTTTCTTTTTCTGTTCAAAATTCAAGCCGCCGTTTGTAATTGATGAGGTTTTAAGTAGAGTAGGTGTGATATAATCATATCCATATTCCCTAATGATTTCCTCAGCCATGTCGGGATAGCTTTCCATATCCTCTCTATATAGCGGAACAGTCAATGTAAGGTTGCCGTTTTCAATTTTAACGTCAAAATGCAATCTTTCCAAAATGCTGCGCATTGCGTCCTCAGGCACGTCAATACCTAATACAGCATTAACCTTTTCAACCGTTGTCGTAATAACCTTTTGAGTAATTGGCTCGGCAAGCAAATCATATTCATCGCAAGCAATTTTACCACAGCCTAATTCCTCAATTAAATGTAAAGCGCGCTTTAAGCCCGTTTCAACCGAGAAATAGTCAACACCCTTTTCATAACGCGCTGACGAATCACTGCGCTGACCTAACATTCTTGACGTTTTTCTTATATTATCCCTAACAAAACGTGCGCTTTCAAACACAACCGCCTTTGTATCTTCTTTTATACCGCTGTTAAGTCCGCCCATAACACCTGCAAGAGCAACAAGCTTATTTGCATCACAAATAACAAGATTATCGCTGCAAAGCTCAAACTCTTTTTCGTCAAGAGTGATTATTTTTTCGCCGTTTTCAGCACGTCTAATAATAATTTTGTTTCCAGTAAGCTCGTTTAAGTCAAATGCGTGCATCGGCTGACCGATTTCAAGTAAAACGTAGTTAGTTATGTCAACAATATTGCTAATTGAGCGCAAGCCCATAGAGAAAAGACGTTTTTTCATCCATAATGGTGATTGACCTGCCTTAATATCAGCAACGTAGTGCGCCATATATCTTGGGCATAAGTCAAAAGCCTTATTATCAACGGCAATGGTGGATTTTGTGCTAACGTTTTTATCGACAGTGTAAGATAAATCAGGCATTTTAAAGGGCTTACCGAGGACGGCAGCAACCTCTCTTGCCAAGCCTAAGATAGACTGACAATCGGGGCGGTTTGCGGTAACGTTTATATCAAAAATAACGTCCTCAATCTCTAAAAGTTCTTTAACCTCTCTACCGAGGGGCATATTTTCCTCTAAAATTAAGATGCCGTTAACAGATGCTCCGGGATAAAAATCATCGGTTATACCAAGCTCTTCTCCACTACAAAACATACCGTAAGAGGGTAAGCCGCGAAGCTCTCCGTTATAAATTTTTTGGCCGTTAAAAAGGGTTGAGCCATCAAGTGCAACGGGAACGACAGCACCTTCAAATATGTTTTTTGCAGCAGTAATAATTTGTAATTTACCATACTGCCCTGCGTCAACCTGTGTTACAGAAAGCTTGTCTGCATTAGGGTGCTTTTCAATTTTTTCAATCTTACAAGTAACGATTTTATCTATATTTTTACCAAAATATACCATTTCTTCAACTTCAAAACCGCAGGAAAACAATTTTGCCTGCAATTCCTCTGCTGAACAATCGATGTCAACGTAATCTTTTAACCAAGAAAGGGGTGCTTTCATTTTAATTACCTCCTGTTGAACTGTTTCAAGAACTTAGTGTTGCTTTCAAACAACGTTCTAATATCGGGAATACCGTATTTAATCATAGTAATACGTTCTATTCCTAAGCCGAAAGCAAGACCAGAGTAAACGTTGCTGTCAATACCGCTCATTTCTAAAACGTTTTTATTAACAACGCCTGCGCCAAGAATTTCTATCCAACCGGTGCCTTTGCAAAGGCTGCAACCCTTGCCGTGACATTTGCAGCAAGTAACGTCAACTTCAACGCTTGGCTCGGTAAAGGGAAAATACGAAGGTCTAAAACGAGTTTTTGTGTCACCATCAAAAATAATGCGAACAAATTCGTCAAGCAAGCCCTTTAAGTCGCACAAAGAAACGCCTTTATCAATAACTAAACCTTCAATTTGATGGAACATTGGAGAGTGCGAAGCATCGTCGTCTGCTCTATAAACCCTGCCGGGGCTTAAAATTTTAATAGGAGGTTGTTTTTTCTCCATCGTTCTAACCTGTCCCGGAGAGGTATGGGGACGCAATAGAACGTTGTCACTTATATAAAGAGTGTCTTGCATATCTCTTGCTGGGTGGTCTTTGGGAATATTTAAAGCCTGAAAGCAATAATAGTCGGTATCAATTTCAGGCCCCTCAAAAACCTCAAAGCCCATACCGCAAAATGCGTCTAAAATTTTATTTTTAACAATATTTAAGGGATGCAAACTGCCAACCTCAGTCTTTTTACCGGGAAGAGTAATATCAACAGCCTCACGTTGATATTTAAGCTGCATCTCTTTATTTTTCAACTGCTCCTCTTTTTCAGCAATGATTGCAGCAACCTCTTCTTTAAGGTCGTTAACCATTTTACCAAAGTTTGCACGCATTTCGGGTGCAATATCCTTCATTCCGCGAAGTAAAGCTGTTATTTCACCGCTTTTGCCTAAAACTTTTGCCTTTAAGTCGGCAATTTCTTTAACCGATTCAATAGACGAAAGCTCGTTTATAACGCTTTGTTTAATTTGATTAAATTTTTCTTGCATAATTCCTCCTAAATTAAAAGACGCCCTAAAAAATAGGGCGTCAAATAAACGCGATACCACCTAATTCACTTGATAAATTACCAAGCCTCAAAAATCTTATAACGGGGATTAACCGTTGCAGCCTACTAAAATTTCGGTGCACAACTCCAAAGTGAATAATATACTAAGCAAGTAGAAACCTTACAGCCAACGGATTTCTTTCTCTAAACAAGCTTACTGTATATCTGTCTTTATCATAGTCTTTATATTATATTAACATTATAATATCATATCTATAAAAAGTCAACGAATTATTAACTTATTATAATGAAATATAACGACATATAAGTCGATTTTTATTTAAATAATTGTCCATTTAAATAAATTTCAGGCACTTTTCCCATTAAAACCGTTTCGCTTATTAAAATATCCGAAGAAAACTCAATTTGTTTTTTATAAAAAGGCAGTTCTAAATTAACCTTTGAATATGCCTTTACGTAAATTGAATGCAATGTTTGATTAATTCCAACCGACTTAAATTGACCAAAAAATTCGCAGTAAACTGTTGGAACGGATAAACATTTTACGTTTACAGTCTTGCCATATCCTGATATTAAAGATATACCGGTAAACGCTAAAAATGGGATAGGCGTGCCATTATTTAATTGTGTTTTTAGTAAAATTTGTGCGTTAGAAGCAATTTCCCTACTAATAACGTTTATTTTTTGTGCATTAGTTGTCATAAGCGTAATATTACCTTGCGCGTCCTTATCAATAGAAATTAAATCGGTATATTTTAAGTCGTCAGTTAAGCTTATACTAACTGCTGTATTTATTGCCTCTGCACTATTAGAGTAAACCGTGCTTGAACAGACGTTTAGTATTTGAGCGGTCACACAAAATCTATAATACAAAACAAAAGCTACAATCAAAAAAAGGACAATAAAAGTTCTTTTACCCCTTTTACCTGCCCTATTTTTCTTTTTATACCAAATTTTTTCGTTTGAACATTCTATCATAAGATATAAATATTCAAACTTAATTCTTTTTAGACTTTGAATGAAATAAAACTGCAAATATATAACCAAAAACTATTGCAACAGTTATACCCATACCAGCCGCTGTGATGCCACCTGTTATTGCCTTAAAAAGACTTTCCTTTGCACCCTCCATCGCACCTTTTGCCAACAGGTAGCCAAATCCGGAAATTGGAACGGTAGCGCCAGCACCACCAAAATCAACAATATATTGATAAAGACCAACTGCTTGTAACAAAACGCCCGCAAGAAGAAAAATAACCAAAATCTTCCCAGCCGTAAGCTTTGTGTAATTGATGAGCAGTTGTGCAATAGTGCATATTGCGCCGCCAACTGCAAAAACCTTTAATAAAGTTAATAGAATTTCTAAAAACATATAAAACCTATATATAATTAATTTTATTTATACAGCAAATTTTTTCAAATCTCTATCGAAACAGCGTGCGCAATACCTGGAATGCTTTCGCCTTGCTGCGATGATACCGACGAAAGCAAAGCCCCTGTTGCCATCAGTAAAACGCGTTTTAGCTTTCGTTCTTTTAAAAGTGTATAAAAATAGGAGTTAAAAACCAAGGCACTGCAACCGGCACCGCTACCACCTTGATATTCTTTTTCGCACAAATTATAGATTATTTCTCCACAGTCAACGTGCTGTTTTTCTATATCATAGCCCTTTTCGGTTAATAAATACTTTAATAAACGAGAGCCAAGCGCGCCAAGGTCGCCCGTAATAATAAGGTCGTAAAATTCAGGGTTAAAGCCCGTTTCCTTAAAGTGCGTTATTAGTGTATCAGCGGCAGCCGGTGCCATTGCTGCACCCATATTATTTGCATCAACAACACCATAATCAACCACCTTTCCAAGCGTTGCGCAAGTAATTTTTGGCCCTATCCCCTCTAATGACAATATTGCCGCCCCTGCGCCAGTTACAGTCCATTGCGCTTGCGGAGGTCTTGTGCTGCCTAATTCAAGCGGATATCTATATTGTCTTTCTGCCGAAGAAAAATGGCTGCCTGTTGCGCAAATAACCCTTTGTAAATAACCGCCGTCAACAAGCGTTGCCCCAAGCGATAAAGCCTCTGTATAAGTCGCACAAGCATTATAAATACCCAAATATGAAGTATCAAAATTTCTCGCTGAAAATGTAGATGATATAATTTGATTTAACAAATCGCCAGAAATTATGGCATTAATATCGGTATCTTTTAAATTTGCATTATCAATTACCCTACGTATTGCCTGGGTAAGCATATTGCTTTCTGCCTTTTCAAAGGTATCCTCTCCAAACATATCGTCGTTTGACTGAATTTCAATATAATCTTTAATACATCCATTACACTCTTTTGGACCGCCAATGGAGGACACGGCTTTAATAATCGGTTTATTTCTAAAAAAAATAGTATGCATAAAACACCCTTTTATTATGATAAATTATTGCTTTGTCTATACTGCAATATAAACGTTCCAAGCAAAAATTTATTTGAACTTAAAAAATCATATATCCAAAATAATATAACAAGCCAACAAGCACGCTTGAAGCAACGCCAAATACAATTATTGGCCCCGCAACCACAAACATTTTTGCTGCCGTGCCGTAAACGTAGCCTTCGGTTTTAAATTCCATTGCAGGAGAAACAACCGAGTTAGCAAAACCAGTAATTGGCACGATAGAACCACCGCCAGCATATTTTCCTATCCTGTCGTAAACACCAAGAGCGGTTAAAAATGAGCCTAAAAAAATCATAACCATAGAAACGTATGCCGCAAGCTCGTCTCCCGACAGTCCAAATGCACCTTCAAACAAAAATCTAAAACCTTGCCCAATACAACAAATTACACCACCCACCCAAAATGCGTGAATAAGGGAGCGCTTTTCATTTGTTTTAGGTGCAATCTTTTTGACGTATTCAAGATAACTATCGTTTTTAAATTGAGTTTGCTTCATAATACTACCTCTTTTTACCTTGTTTTCTCATCTTCTATTAGTTTAATAAATGTTTCTCTTTGGTCTGTGGTATTTAGCTCTTCAAAGTTTTTTGGTTTGCTTTTCATACGGGTAATATGGACAATTTTTTATATTTATATACTAAAAAACGGCTAAAATTTTAGCCGTATTTTATCAATTATTTTATTTTCTAATCGAGAGACCTGCACCTGAGAAACACCTAAGCTCTTTGCAATTTCACTTTGAGTTTTATCTCTAAAAAACCTTAAATATATTATCTTTTGCTCTCTGTCGTTTAGCCCTTTTATTATTTCGCTTAAATGTATTTTATCTAAAATTTTTTCTTCATTATCAACACAAGGTATTTTATCTATAAGCTCTTGCCCATCGTCATCATCCTCAAATTTATCGTAAATTGAAATTGGCATTCTGGCGCTGTCAAGTGCAACCACCACTTCCTCAGGGGAAATTTCAAATTTTTTTGCAACAATTTCAATCGATGGAGAACAGTTATTTACAGCAAAATATTCATCGTTAAATCGGTTGATTTTATTGGCAAGAATTTTAAGGCTGCGCGAGACTTTAATCGCGCCATTATCGCGTATATACCTTTTAATTTCCCCTATAATCATTGGCACGGTATAGGTTGAAAACTTTACGCCAAAGCTTTCGTCAAAATTATTTATCGCCTTAATAAAGCCCATTGACGCAATTTGATATAAGTCGTCATACTCAACGCCTTTGCCCTTAAAACGACGAATAATACTCTTAATTAAAGGAAAATTATTGTTAAATATTTCTTCTTTTGCCTTTTCATCTCCTTGTTTAGCTTTTCTTAGGTAATCAAGCATTACTTCGTGACTAAGCATAATTTTTACACGTCGGCTTTAATTTTTTTAGTCATATAAATTTTTGTGCCTTCACCCTTTTTGGACTTAACAATAACGTCATCCATAAAGCTTTTCATTATAGTAAAGCCCATGCCTGAACGCTCGTCCTCAGCACGCGTTGTCCAAAACGGTTCAAGTGCCTCTTCAATATTTTCGATGCCGACTCCATCGTCAAATACGTTTATATGTAAGGTATCATCGGTAATATTTGCCTCAATGGTAATTTCGCCACATTCATTAGGGTAACCGTGAACAATACAATTTGTAACTGCCTCACTCACGGCGGTCTTTATGTCGGAAATCTGCGCTAACGAAGGGTTTAACCGAAGTGCAAAACACCCCACCACCGTCCTTGCAAAGCTTTCATTTTCGGAAAGGGATAAAAATTTTAAAATCATCTTATTTTCTGCCATATATTTTCTCCAATTAAATTTTGGGCATTATTGAATATAGTCCGGCTAATTCAATTACCTTTTCAGTAGCAACCGATGCGCCTGATATGTATGCCGGAACGTTAAGTTGCTTTAATTTTTTATATCTGCCAATCAACAAGCCAACACCAGTGCTATCCATAAATGAAACACCAGATAAATCAAAAACAACGTTTTGCGAATTATAATGGTCTTGCAGCAAGCGGTCAAGAATACTTTTTGCATTCTTAGCCGTGCATTCATCAAGTTCGCCCGATATATACACAGTTAAATCGCCTTTAATTTTCTTAAATTTTATGTCCATAAGCTACTCCTTCAATTTGTTTATAAAAAGAATAAATGAAAGCTAAAACAAAAATTTGAACTAAAAAGTAAAACGTTGATGTATTTTGTCGCATAGAAAAAAAAGAAAAAAATTAAATTAGAAAAAAATTTTAAAAAATCGCTTAATTTTTGTTGACAATTTTCTAATTTCATAATATTATATTAAGGCGTCGTGAATGAACGGGGTGTAGCGCAGTTGGTAGCGCACGTGGTTTGGGTCCATGGGGTCGGGAGTTCGAGTCTCTTCACCCCGACCAGTAGATTTTCGCAGACGTAAACAAGGGCCTTTAGCTCAGTTGGTTAGAGCGGTCGGCTCATAACCGATTGGTCCGCGGTTCGAGTCCGTGAAGGCCCACCAAACAAAAGAAAATATTTGGCCCGGTAGTACAGATGGTTAGTACGCCAGCCTGTCACGCTGGAGGTCGAGGGTTCGAGCCCCTTCCGGGTCGCCAAAGATAAATGCTTGTAGATAATACAAGCATTTATCAAAAAACTTGATATGCCTCGGTAGCTCAGTCGGTAGAGCAGGGGACTGAAAATCCCCGTGTCGGTGGTTCGATTCCGCCCCGAGGCACCAAGTTTGTTTCTTTGCTGGTGTAGCTCAACTGGCAGAGCAGCTGATTTGTAATCAGCAGGTTGCGGGTTCGATTCCAGTCACCAGCTCCAATCGATATCCACATATCCCCTACCGGATAAATTAAATATATGGGAAGGTTCCCGAGCGGTCAAAGGGAACAGACTGTAAATCTGTCGTCAGCGACTTCGGTGGTTCGAATCCACCCCTTCCCACCAGAAAGAACCTAAATCACTTTTGATTTAGGTTCTTTCTTTATATCTAATTTTTCTTTATATTAAATTAAAATATGTTTATTGATTTTTAGTTTTGCTTGTAGTTTTTAACTTAATATTAATTTACATAAATAATATTAAAAAAATATATCTAATACATATAATATAGTATGCAAACCGTTAAATATGATAGAAAAAGCGCGTTAAACTATGCAAATAAATATGCTCTAACCTATAACCCACTTTATTATGATTTTACTAACTTGGGCGGTGATTGCACCAACTTTGTATCTCAATGCATATATGCCGGTTGCAATATTATGAATTACACTCAAAATACCGGTTGGTATTATAATTCATTAAATAACCGTAGTCCCGCTTGGACTGGGGTGGAATATTTGTATAATTTTTTAATAAATAATGCTAAAAATAACACAAGCAGCGGATTTGGTCCTTTTGCCAAAACAGTTAGCCTTAACGAAATAATGCCCGGTGACGTAATACAGCTTGCAAAAAATAACGATTATTTTCATGCTGTTATTGTTGTAGGATTTATGGGTGGAATTCCACTTGTTGCCTCCCATACTCGAAACGTCAATAATTACCTACTTACAAATTTTTATTTTGAAAAAATTCGTTGTTTACATATTCTTGGTGCAAGAAAGCCATAAAAATGCCTAAATAATATAATTATCATAAAATAATTATAATAATATTTTATTAAATCAACATAACACACCTTAAAGTATGGCGTGTTTTTTATTTTTAAATATAATTTATTGTTTTTATAATAATTAAATATTTTACTTTGTAATTTTTGTATGATATAATGTAAATGTAATAAACATATCAAGGAGAAAAGTTTATGGTAGAAATTTTTGAAAGCATTATGCTTATTTGCTTTGGCATCTCTTGGCCTATTTCTGTTTATAAAAGCGCAACTTCTAAATCCACTAAGGGTAAAAGCGTTGTATTTATAATAGCAATAATAATCGGTTATATTGCAGGTATTACCGGCAAAATTATTGGTAAAAATATCAACTATACACTTGCTATTTATATCATTAACTTAGTTATGGTAAGTATTGATTTAACCCTTTTCTTCATCAATAAAAGAAACGAAAAACGTAACGAAAAAATTAATACTCAATCTAACGAAGAAAAATAAAAACTAATTTGCTTTCAAATAAGTTTAATATTAAATAAACCCAACAAAAAAACGCATTATCTTATTGATAATGCGTTTTAATTTTTGCAATTTTAAACTTGATAAAAACAAAAAGCAACAATGCTCAATTAATAAGCAATTTACTCAATCGTTTTAAAGATTTCTTGTAAATATTCCGTCTCTAATGTCTCAATATCACCTTGGTCGGTTAGGCTTGCAAGCGCGGGATTAATAGGAATTCTATCAACCTTTTGTATGCCGTGCGATAAAGCTACCTCATCTATCTTGCTTTCACCAAAAATATTTACTTTCTTATGACAATCTGGGCATTCAAAATATGACATATTTTCAACGATACCAAGAACAGGTATTCCCATCATATTAGCCATTTTAACTGCCTTACCTACAATCATAGAAACAAGTTCTTGCGGAGAGGTAACAACAACTATACCATCAACGGGTAGCGATTGAAATACAGTTAAAGGCACGTCGCCCGTTCCCGGAGGCATATCGACAAACATATAGTCTACCTCGCCCCAAGCAACCTCCGACCAAAATTGTTTAACTGCCCCTGCAATAACTGGACCGCGCCAAACAACAGGGTCATCATCATTTTCAAGTAAAAGATTGATAGACATAACCTTTATGCCGCTCTTTGTTTTAACGGGAATAATATACTTCCCGTCAGGAGAATAAGCTTTTTCCTTTAACCCAAAGACCTTAGGAATTGACGGGCCTGTAATATCAGCGTCTAAAATACCAACGTTATAACCCTTTTTTGATGCTGCAACCGCCAAAAGTGAGGTAACAAGCGACTTACCAACGCCGCCCTTACCACTTACAATACCTATAACCTTTTTAATATTGCTTTGGTCGTTTTGCTTTTCTCTAAAATCTTTTCTTTCGCTACATTTTTCTTTACACGATGAGCAATCGTGCGTGCAATTTTCACTCATTTTAATCTCTCCATATTTTTAGCTAAAAAAATTAATTATAAAATATTAATAATTTTTATTTTGCAAAGCAAATATCTGCAAAATCAATTATTTGCACTATATCGTCAAACTCAAAATCATTTGAAAAAGCCGCAGATAAGCATAACGGTTTATCAAACGTATCCAAAACAATCGTCTTAATTAGGCAATTAGAATTTGACTTAAATAAGCACTCTTTTTTCGTCCACAGTTTAGTTAAATGTAGGGCTTTATCATCAATAAATTCTTCAAAATTACAAGGGTAATCTTTTAATAAACGCTTTTCGACACAAAAGATTTTATCACTAACAAATTCTACGTCTACCCCAGTGTCACCATCGTCACAAATAGAAACTGCAACAATATCTGCCGAGTGCGACAAACTGAACGAAATTTTTTTACCTTCTAAATTATTACAAGAAGCGCACAACCATTTACCCGTGCTATTTACGGCAAAATCGCAACTCAACCAATTTATAAAAAAATCCTTTTGAAGCCCCTCTTGCAAAAGTAGCCATACAAATATACTTTGAGCCTTACGTTTTTCATCAGTTATTAAATCAACGTATTCTTTGCGAACAGCTGGCAAATAACGCAGAAGAGTGCATAAATCGTAATTAAACGGAATTTTTGCTAAATAAATTTTTTTCATCAAAACAATTATAGCACCGCTATAAAAATTATGCAAATTTTAACTATTGTTTTTATTAAATTCTTAAATATTTAATCCGTGATTTTCGTCAATATACGTTGCTTCTAAATCGGAAAGGTGCAAAAATACCGCAAGTGGAAATCTGCGGTATGCTTCACTAATAGAGCCATCGCCACCCTTTATCCTTGCATCAAAGCCGCCCATATGCCAATTTATAGCCATAGCCTCCTCTCGCGTCAAACGTATAAAGCCAGATAAAATATAAACGGACTTTTCACCGTGTCCGTAAGGCAAAGCTTCCTCTTTTATATAATAAGGCTTTTTCACCCATTCACCATTTTCTTTAACGTTTCGGTAATCTACCTTATAAAAATCAATTTTACAAACGTCGTGCAACAGCGCGCATATTGCAATAGATTCATCGGTAAAAATTTTACTATACTCTTCTCCATAATTATCGCAAATATTTTTTAATAATCTATTGTATGTATTTATGCTATGCTCACACAAGCCGCCCTCATAAGCACAGTGATATCTGCTGCTTGCAGGTGCGTAGAAGAAATCGGATGAAATTAAAAATTCCCTTAATTTATCAGCACCTTCACGTTTAATATTTTTGTCAAAAACACTTAAAAACAACTCTTTGTTAGACATAATCACTACCCATTTTATTAGTTTTTATCTAATGATTTATAATATAGTTTGCAATGGCAAAAACCCTCGAACTCGGGGTCCTTAATTTGCTCTCTAAATTCTTTACAAATGCACTTAAACTCTTCTGTCCTAGCTATTCTGCAAGGGCAATACCCACCAGTTTTTTCAAGGCCATCTTTGATTATCTTTACCATTTCTGCATCAGGGTTTAATTTTACAGACATAATTCCCTCTTCATCTTTTTTATATTATACACCTATTATACACCAATTCAGGCCTAAATTCACTATTAAAAGAAAAAATTATTTAAAAATATTAATAAATTTTTCGTAGTATAAAAATTAAAAAAATATTGAAAGTTATAAGATTATGTGATATTATTGTATAGGTTGTTAAAAAACTTTATTGGAGTTTTGTATGAAATACGATGTAATAATAATTGGCGCAGGCCCCGGCGGAATTTTTGCCGCATACGAGCTTACTAAAACCGCACCTGAATTAAAGGTTGCAATTTTTGAATCAGGTCACTCCTTAGACAAGCGCGCTTGCCCCATTGACGGCATAAAAGTTAAAAATTGTATTAAATGTAAAACATGTTCTATTATGTCAGGCTTTGGTGGTGCAGGTGCTTTTTCCGATGGTAAATATAACATTACTAACGATTTTGGCGGAAGTCTACACGAACATATTGGTAAAAAACAAGCAGTTGAGCTTATGCAATACGTTGACTCGCTAAACATGCAACACGGCGGTGAAGGTACCAAAATGTATTCTACTGCCGGCACGCATCTTAAAAAGCTTTGCATGCAAAACAAGCTTAACCTTTTGGATGCACAGGTTCGCCATCTCGGCACCGATATAAACTACGTTGTTTTAGAAAATTTTTATAATTTCCTTAAAGACAAGGTTACCTTCTATTTTGACACGCCAGTTGAGGATTTAAAGAAAATTGGCGAAGATTTCCACGTTTTTACAAAACACGATAAGCACTCTTGCAAAAACGTAATTGTATCCGTTGGAAGAAGCGGAAGCAGCTGGATGGAAAAAGTTTGCTATAAACTTAATATTCCCACAAAATCAAATAGAGTTGATATTGGCGTTAGAGTTGAATTGCCCGCTGTAATTTTTTCAAGTTTAACTGACGAGCTTTACGAAAGTAAAATAGTATACCGCACGGAAAAGTTTGAAGATAACGTTAGAACCTTTTGTATGAACCCAAATGGTATTGTTGTTAACGAAAACACGAATGGAATTGTTACCGTTAACGGTCATAGCTATGAGGATAATGCAAAAAAGACGAAAAACACCAACTTTGCACTACTTGTTTCAAAACATTTCTCCGAACCGTTTAGGGATAGTAACGGCTATGCTGAAAGTATTGCAAGACTATCAAATATGCTTGGTGGCGGTGTTATTGTTCAAAGGTTTGGTGACCTTATCCGTGGTAGACGCAGCACGGAAAAGCGCATTGAAGAATGCTCAACGCAAGCTACCCTATCAGCAACTCCCGGTGATTTAAGCTTAGTGCTTCCTAAGCGTATTCTTGACGGGATTATTGAGATGATTTATGCACTTGACAAGGTTGCGCCCGGCACCGCAAACGACGATACCCTGCTTTACGGTGTTGAGGTTAAGTTCTATAATATGGAAGTAGACATTGACGAAAACCTTGAAACCCGCCTTAAAGGTATGTATGTAATCGGTGACGGCAGTGGTGTAACCCACTCCCTATCCCACGCATCAGCAAGCGGTGTTTACGTTGCAAGACGCATTGCGGTGCATAACTAAATAATTTATATTATCAATTGAATTTTTAATAACAAAAAGCCACCATTAAATCTGGTGGCTTTTTTCGTGACTTTTTCTATTAAATAATTAAATGCTCCACTAAAATCAGTGGAGCATTTTAAATTGATTAAATTTATATGTTTTTTACAAATAAAATTACCCGAGTTTCACGAAAACCCTTAAAACTTTATTTACATAGGTTTATGCGGAAGATTTTTCATTTCGCAGTATTTAGCCGCAGCTGAGCCTTCGTTACATATAACGGTAACGTCATCACAACCATTAAACAAACCCCAACCAAAATCAATTACGCTGTCAGGTATGACAATTCGTTTAAGTGAAGAACATCCACGGAAAGCCGTATCGTCAATTTTAACAACAGAATCTTGTAAAACAATTTCCTCCAATGCGGTGCAAGAATAAAAAGCTCCCTCGCCAATCTCGCAAACACTGTCAGGAATACTAATCTTTTTAAGTTTTTCACACTCACAAAAAGCCCAATCACTAATTATGGTAACTGAATCTGGGATATCGTATTCTTCGGCACAAATCTGTGCAGGATAGCAAATGAGAGTAGATTTATTTTTATTAAATAAAACACTATCAAGAGATTTAAAGTATTTATTTTTGGGGTCAACAGAAATCTCTGCAAGATTTTCACAACCACGGAAAGGACCGGCGCCGATGCTTGAAACCGACTGAGGTATTTTAACAGAACGTAAGTTTTTGCAATCTTTAAAGGCGTTTTTACCAATTTTTGTAACGTTATTTTTCATATTAACGTCTTCAAGCTGAATACAGCCGTTAAACGCCATATCATCGATTTTAGTAACAAGCTCAGGAATATCAATGCTCTTTAAAGACGCACAATCAGCAAACGAGCTTTCGCCCAAAACAGTCAATTTCTCAGGCAAAGTAATACTTGCAAGTGCTTTACAGCTATTAAAAACACCTCCATAAATTTCCGACATACCGTTTCTTAATGAAACGTCTTTTAACTGAGCACAGTTTTCAAATGCGCGCTCACCAAGCTCTATATCGTCATTTTCAACAACAAGTTTAGTTAAAGATATGCAATCACGAAAGGCACTTTCACCTACTTTTCTAATATTTTTTGGCAAAGTTAACGATTTTAACGACTTACACCCCCTACAAGCTTCTTTTTGCAAAACCTCTACCTCGTCACCAATGACAAGTTTTTCAAGATGCTCGCAATTCTTAAAAGCACTTTCGCCTACCGTATGCACGCCCTCAGGGATAGTAACGGCACTGCTACCGTCTTTACATTTAACAAGAACTCCTTTTTCCGTTTCCAAACTACGCATAGCTTCAACAGGTAGTCCGGAAATAAGCTTTTGAATATATTTTTCACTATTAACAGTATTGTCAAAACCCTTTACGTGTTGAAGATTTTCTAAAATCATTTTAAGCGCAGCAGGTATTTCAATATTATCCTTTAAATAAACGGGATAAATCTTTTTATTGTTTTTAAAAGCCGTTATAATTTCCATACCGCAATATTTAGACTTTAAGGATGCTTCGGAAAGGAAAAGCAAAAATGCGCTACAATTTTCTATACGAACGCGCAACTCCTCTCTAAAATCCTCACCGATTTCCATAGTATCATCATACCAGAAACGGAACTTTTCACGGTCAATAAGTTTTAGAATTTTATAAACCTCAGCAGTATCAGCGTGAGAATAACTGATAAAAATATAAGGTTCATCACCCTCGTAAGAGCTTAAATTCATTTGAATAAAGTCCTGTTCGGTTAAAACGTCTTGCACTTTCTTTTCCATATTTTTTCCCTCGTAATTTATTAAAACAAAATTAAAAGATATTTTTTAATAAAATTTACAAAAGCTGTAAAATTATTTCTTGTGGTAGTGATAAAACAGCCATCTTAATAAATAAAGTAGCCTTATAATACCAAATAAAGTCCGCCAAGGGCCGCAAAAAGTGTCGGCACAGCTATCGTTATGCCAATCTTTAAGAAGTCCTTATAGCCAAATTTTAGCCCGTGTTCGTTTAATATCGAGCTCCACATAATACCTGCAAGCGCACCAATAGGGGTTAAAAATGCGCCAATGTTTGAGCCTACAACCGTAGCATAAAGCGCAGGTAATGCAGTTGCCGAGCCAACCGTTTCAATGATAGACGAGAACAAGACACTCATAGGAATATTATTGATTACGTTAGCAGAAAGGAATGATGCCACGCCATATTTTAATATTGTCCCGCTTTCGCCAAAGAAATTGCCAATAATTTTGGTTACACCCATATCCTTTAAGACAACTATCATAATAAACATTGACAAAACAAAAGGAATTAACTGATATGGCGCCCTACCCAAGCATTTTATTAGTTCAACAGGTTTTTGTTTTCTTATTAAAGAAATAACAAGTGTAAAAATAAATAAGCTAACGACAGCACCAAGCGAAACCAGCCACATTTCAAGGTTTATATAAGAGCCTATCGCAAGCAAAATGGTGCAAATACCTAGGTGAGCAATACCCACCCATAACAGCAATTTGTCCTTTATTACAACCGTGTCAGCCTCGCCCTCGATGGGTGTTGAAAGCTGCTTTCTGTATAACAAAAATAAAGCGAAAAACGCAATAATACCGGCAAAAAGGGTTGGCACAATCATTACGGATAAATACTGAACAAAATCAATACCGTTTGCAGATGCCAAATATATATTGGTAGGATTGCCTATAATAAGCGCCATACTCCATGTGTTTGCCGCAACAAACTCGGCGGCAAGATATGGCGTGGGGTTAATTTTTGCATTTTTAGCAAAATAACAAATAAATGGCGTAAATGATAAAATTATTATATCATTTGAAGTAAATACCGTTAAAACGGAAACAATAAGATAAAGGTATAAAAACAACTTCATCTGCCCCGTTTTTGCTCGTTTTAGTGTAACACTTGCCAAAAACCTAAAAAAGCCAAGCTCGTCCAAAAAGATTGACAAAATGGTCATTGAAATAAACAGGACGAGAATTTTTATTGGGTTAATTGGTGTTTTCAAGTCAACGAGAGCAGCCCCGATAGCCGACAAATTGCCAAGACCGAATAGTATTAAAATTAATGCGCCAATAAGGGTAATCACCCAATAACTGTCTATCGAAAGCTTGCCAAGCTTGATTTTTGGGAAAAATAAAACACTTAAAATCATAGCCAAGCAAGTTGCCGCGCAAATAATTATTGTTGCTATCATATAAAGCCTTCTATAAAATAATTTACGATGCTTTGATTTTATCATAATGAAATATAAATGTCAATGTTTAAATTAGTTATGTAATTATTTATAATTATTCGCATAAAATAAAGGTTACGCCTATTCTCTCACAAAAAAACAAAAAATAAAGCACGGGTTTTAGCCCGTGCTCGTTATATAAAAATAAGCATAATACCGCAATGCTTCTAACTTTCACGCAATACGGCTGCGCTTATCCTTGCTAAGTAAAATGGTTTCGGTCGCTGGCTTACCCCGATTACTCTTTGCAAATAAAATTATTGCAGAAAAAATCAGTGCTGTCAGCAATGTTAGGCTTTCTACCAACCGACGTATTATCCACAGTTCTCGAACGCAGCTCGCGGACGGGGTTTGGCGCAACCTCGTAACGATAGTCCTTGCCATATCCCCTTATGTGAGCGTCAATTACCAGATGCGAAGGCACAATTTCTATCGTTGGGTTAATAATTTTTTGATATTGGAAGAAGTTTGCGTCTTGCGGAAGCTCGTTCACGTTTACGTAATCATCTAAAAGACCGGTAAATTGAACGGTAGTCCCTAAAATATCTCTAACGTATTCTATGTTTTCGTGTAGCGATATAGGCGCAGGGAATTCGCCGTCAGGAATAACCTCTTGCCAATGCTTGTTTTCATATTTTTCTAATAGTTCTGCCGCTTTTCTTAAATGAGCAATCTCTATTTCAAGGTTTTCTTCCCATAAAGCTTTCACGTATGCATCCGTTTCGGTAACGAAACAAGACCAATATAAATAGCACTCGGTATATTCATGCCATAATAGCATTTCAAGCCAAGATGCATCTGCATCCATAAGGCTTTCGTATTGAGTTACGTGCTCCTCCTCAACCTGAGCAATTTCCATATAAAGCTTACGCGATAGGTCGTTTGTAGCTAAATTAGTTATATTCATATAATAATTCATAGTTTGCTGCTCGGCTGCGGTAATAATCATTGTTGACAAAACAGTCTGTTTATCCGCTGTCTTTGAATTGATTGCCTTTTTAACGTTATCTTTGGCAAATCTATGGTGAGAAATAGTCGGTCTGCCAGGCATAATCTCTGTGTATTTCCCCACTAATTTCTCGGCAATTATACCTTGTTCCATTTCTAATAAATTTGCATATCGATATAAGTGGTCAAAGTCCTCTAAAAGCGCAAAGTCCAAAGCTTTTTTAACGTAACAATCACTCTCTCTTTTTGCTAATTCTGCCGTAAGGTCAACTGCAAGTTGCTCATAACCAATCGTATGCTCTAAGGCACTTTCGTTAATAGGCTTTAATAGCGACAACTTAATCTGCTGCTGTTTTTCAATAGAGCGAGTTACCCCTATTTCACGTCTTAAATCGTTATCTGTCGTGTGGCGCGCTAACTGATGAGAAAACCAATTAGCTTCAAACTCCGTGCCATTCATCAAAATTATACGCGTTTTAGTATAAGGGTCTACCTCGTGCTTGTTGTATGGCTTTGGATAAAGCTGCTTCCAGTTTTGAAAACTACTAAGTATACTTATCGGTTTTTCTGTAAACGGATTCATATCATCCCCCCTTTTTATTTCGTCTTAGCATAATATGCACTAAGCAAATAAAAATGGCACAATTATTTTGATATATTTTTTATATATACACGCAAAAAGCCCTGCAAAATATCGCAGAGCTTTTTATTAAAAAATAATTTATAAAGACATAATTATTAAGCGTTTGCTTATTAAAATTTCATATTATGAATTTCTTTCCAATCGGTATCGTCATTATAAAATTCGCTAAAAATATTATTAAATTCTTTATCATTTATAAAGGAATAATTTATATTTTCGTCATACACAAAATTATAATCGTCAATATATCTTAGTTCCCACTCTTTTGTATTATAATCTTTAATAATTACTCGATACACAACGGAATCATAATTCCAGTTAGAGTGGTCAAAACAAAGTAACCTTTCTACCCCGTCTGTTGCAAACGGTCCTTTAATCTTCTTCTTTGTTTTTAAAATCAGGTAATTATAATGTTTTAGCACCGCTAAATTATGCATCAATACTTTCTTATCATATCCATCCATAAATGATATTCCATCAAAGAAAAATCCAATTTCATGAAACAAATTACTTAGGTTTGTTCCATGAGGTACTTTTATGTGATTATAACAATTTGCAACTAAAATACACCACTTAATAAAATATACGAAATCAATTTCTTTATTTATTGTTTTATGTAAAACATTCATTAATAAATCAAAATCATAATAATAATCACTTTCATAATTACCAGCTTGATAGATTTTATTTAATTCTTCTTCCGACAGTTCTAATCTAAGGCCCGTCCATACCTGTTCTTTTGTAACCATAAATTCCTCCAAGTATTAATAATCTTTTATTTCTTTTTTTATTCTTTGATAGACCAGAGACAACTCCGTTTGATAATTCTTACTACCACCTTGTATTGCATAAGCTTTGTTTGCACATTTTTTTGCTAGCTCATAGTTCCCAACGTCACAATATGCCGCTGCCAACGAGGTTAATAGCGGAACGCTTAAACAAGAAACAAAAATTGGTTTATTTTCCATCCAAAAATCTATTGCTTTTTGCGGTTTACCCAAAGAACGATAGCAACTGGTGATTATTGGAAAGACAGTTTTATAATAATCAAAAGATGCCGTAAATTTTTTTAAACCATAATTAATTACATTTAAGCAAAGATCGTAAAACCCTGAAATTTTAATTTCTTTTAAATATTCCAATAATTTTTCTTCTTCAAACTTTGTGTAATCAATATCTTTATAATAATCAGCAAGAACCCTTCGCGAAACACTTTTAGGCACTTCTAAAAAACTTTGGTCATAAATTACACCTTTGTTAAAGTAATATGTTTCATTTTCATATATAATTTTATCCATTTACATATTCTCCGTGGATATATAAATTAATTTATCACACTTTGAGGATATCTATATAATATGACAACATTTGTCATATTTAAAAAATTTACCTATGATTTAAAAAATGAAAGCACTTGTTTTATACCTTACTTTGAATTTGATAAAATTATTTTTTTACGCAAAGTCAATTCTTTAATTGCCAAATGTGTATTAACATCTTCTTCGTCAGCAAAAGTATTTATTAAATCTATAAGCCTGTCCATTGCTAATAAGGTTCTTTTTTTACCCAAGTATTTAGTTGCAAAGTTATCTGCTTGTATTTCACTTTCTAAAACAATATCATTATTTATTGCCGATATTCTTAATTCATCTTTATTTTTCAAAAAATTATTAAAATGCTTATAAAAATAGTGTCCAAGCTCGTGAAAAATAGTAAAAATGCAAGCATAATTTAACCAGTCTTTATCATACAATTCATTTGCAATTTCAATCATTGGTTGTTGATTAACACTACTAATATAAAAAGAGCCAAAAGAATATTGACGTTCTTCCAATCGTATTTTAGGCGTATGAATACCAATAATATTTGAAAATTGCTTAGATTTTATCAATCCACAAACACCATTTTCTATCGGATTATTAAGAATATATAAATAAATTCTTTTATTATTTCCAAAAACAAGTTTTTTATATTTATTCATTTTAATTACCCCTTAATAAATAATCATTCGTAACAAATTATATTTAATATTCTCCTAAAAGTCTTAAAAACTTCTTAAAATTATGCGGATATGCATTTAAGCCTGAAAATGAAAAAATTTCATTTTTACAATAAAACGTTACCTCCCACTGTTCTCCGTCTAACGCGTTAAGGTTGTTATAATCGTCTCTCCATCTTTCTATATGCAGCGATATAAGCTTATCTATAAATTCATTTTTGCTTAATTCAAAGAAAAAACTTGAATCAAAAACCTGCCCAAAACTAATGTAATATTTTTTTATACCTTCATCATTTTCGTTAATTTCTATATCAATAATATGGCTAGGGGAAGTTAAACTACTGCGTTCTAAAACTATATTTTCTATCGTATTAATATTTTGCAAAAACAGATTAACATGATTTTCTTCTTTATTTTGAACTATGTCTTTTCTAAGAAAAAAATATTTATTTTTTGCCTTTTGTAAAAAATATTTATAATTTTCAAGCATTGTTTCGCGTGTATGACTAGTATTTAGATATTCTCTATCCACCTTTTTGTTGTTTATTAATAATTTTTTAATTTCTATACGAATTTTTTTAACAAGATTACAAACATCTTTATCATTTTTTGCTTTATCTAATTCATTAAATATCAAACTAACCATTTCTACTCCTTTTTATTTAGTTTACCAACATATATATGACAAGTTTAGTCATATTTGAAAAGATTTTAGAAAAACTGAACAAAAAAAGCAAACATCTCCGAGTATTCGAATTTGTTTGCTTATTGTGATTGGATTAAGAGCAAAAATATCAAAATAGACAAACTACAAGCCTATTTTATCCATAAAAGCGTTCATATCATCCGCTTTTGATTTTATAATATTTACGTTTGATGAAATTTCTCGCTTAGTCCTTTTTGCAACGTCCGGTCTTAACAACATAAACCAACGTCTTACTTGCATAACTGGCATTAACCACGGATGTTTTTCCAAAATCGGATAATAACGCTTTAATTTAGCAAATGGGACAAAAATTCTCGATAATATATATCCAAACTTTCCGCCTTTTCTTTTTTGTTGAATTGCAACACGGTTATCGGATGAACCGTATAAGCCCCCCTCTAATATAAAATTTTGCATTTGCATAGATAGATCGTCCATTTCTTCTCCAGAAAACCATACTTTACTTAGTTTTCTTGATACCTTTGCAAATTGATATAAATCCCCAGAACTTAAAAGCTCATCTCTCTTAGATTGACTTGTACCATCAATCTTATCTAACAACCAAAGGTCAAGAAATGGTCTAACACCACACCCACCATTTTCAAAATGTTTAGCCATATGGGCTATGTGATAAAAATAAAAATATTCATCTGACATTTCGTATTTATAACCAAACCCATCACTCAATTTTACGTTATCCCACACTTGATTCAACACTTTATTGGCATTGTTTGCACGGCCCTCTTCCACCAAATCAAAGTGAAGTTCAACATGTGTTTTTTGCGGACTAATTAAAGTGGCATCATGTGATTCTATACCCTTTTCTTCATACTCTAATGTGTTTACCAAACACTCAATTGCCACTTTTAAGTCTTTTTTTTGCACGAGGATATCAATATCGCAACTCGTCCGCATCCATGGTTGTGGATAATATTTACGCACAACCGAACCTTTTAGTGGCAAAAATGGAATACATGCTTTTTCTAAAACAAGACAGATTTGATTAAAATCATAATTAATCTGCTCATACCTGACTACCGCTTGCATCATAATTTTTTCATAATCTTTTGAGTCAGTATGAGATATTATTCCATTTCGTTTTAACCCCAAAACGAGCAAATGCCCCAAATCTTGTTTTTTTGATACAACTAAAAGCTCAGGCAATAATTCTTCTTTGCATAATAAAAGTTCTGCTTCACTCAGCTTAGTGTTGCAGATTGCAGAACGTATCAACGCAAAAAATAAATCATTTTTTCGTTGGTGCATATCACTCTTCCCCTAAACATACCTATCTTTTTATACCTTTATATTCTTCTTGAACTTTTTTATAACTTTCAAGATTACCTATATCGTAACGGCTACCCGGCATCTCCATCGCATAAATGGGCGACCTTGAACAAAGCCAAGATACAAAACTGCCTGGCGCATCTGTTGCGCACCCCTCTTCAATTCCTTGATTTATGCGTTTTACATCTTCCTTTGTATAAAAATAGAAAGGAGGACAACACCAGTTTGATTCAGGCACAGAAGGCTTTTCTTGCATCTTTATAACCCTATCATCGTTCTCAATAGTAAGAACTCCGCTTTTGATAAGTTTCTTTTCTTCCTTTTCATAATAACGCATTACGCACGAAGTCTTCTTTTCCTCGGCATAAGCAACAAATTTAGTTAGAGAAAAATCTAAAACATTATCTCCTGCTATAACTAACACGTCATCATTAATTTCAAGTTTATCGATAGCAAACCGGATGTCTTTTACAGCGCCCAATCTGGTTTCATTGCTGTTGGTTCCGTCGTCTACAACTGTTATCTTTTGTTTTTTGTTTTTTGCCCACTCCTCAAAATGCACAGCAAACTTGTGGTTTGAAATAACTACGTATTCATCTACTACACCTTTTTCATCAATATCATCAACAAGCCAATCAAGTATAGTTTTTTCTCCAACGTTAAGTAAAGGTTTTGGAAAATTTTCAGTTAAAGGATATAGGCGAGTCGCATATCCCGCTGCCAAAATCAAACATTTCATAATTTAACACCATCCGCACTATGACAAATATGGGCAGAATATCGTCCTTTTAATTCTGGGAATATAGCCAAATATTCCCTTTCTACCTTTTCAAGAATTTTTTCTCTAAACTTCGGATCTATAATGGCTATACAGCAACCCTTAAACCCAGCGCCACTAAACCTACCACCATATATACCCTCAGTTTTGGTCATTATTTCATATAGCGCTTTGAGTTCTTGAGAACCAGCTTCCCAATTATAGATGGAAGAATATCCACTCTCAAAAGAAAGCCTACCATATGTTTCTATATCACCCTTTCTCCAAGCATCAACACCTTGTTCTACACGCAAGCACTCAGTATACCAATGCTCAGCACGCTTACGCCATGGCTCAGGAAGTTTGTCCTTATATTCCAAAAATATTTCATATGGAACATCTCTAAGAGTCGTTTCTTCATACTTGCCATATGGTATACCCGCAAATGCTTTTAACGCATATGCAGCGCTCCTACACTCGTCAATGCGCATATTATATTTGCTACCAACAAGCGTTCTCTCAACTCCAGAAAAGAAAATTACAAACTCGTAGGGTTTCATTTTGGGACTAGTTGGAATAAGTTCATAGGAATCATCTAACGTATCAAGATACAAAAGGTGGTCCTTTTTAGAAAGAACCTCACATGATTGATCAAGTTTACCACAAGACACACCAACATATTTATTTTCTGCAAGTTTTGCTATTGTTATAAGTTCAAATTCAGAAAGTGTTATTCCATTTACAACGCAAAGCGCAGAGAGAAAAGCGATAATAACCGCAGCAGACGAAGATAACCCACCGATGGGTAAACTACCATCAATAACACCACAAATCCCCATAGTAAGTGGGTATTTTTTCGCAAGCATTAACGTAGCACCGCGAAGATAATCCGCCCAATCGCCCTGTTTATCCTTCGGCACCGCCGAAATATGCCATTGCGCACGTTTATCAAATTGCATAGATGTCAGTTCAATAACGCCATTTTGTTTTGGCGCATAGGCTAAATAAATTCCTTTATCTATTGCAAAGCCGGTAACCTTACCGAACTGATGGTCAACGTGAGCGCCAATAGGACAAAGCCTGTAAGAACAAAATGCAGTATTATCTGGATCCCTTTTATAAATTGCAGCAAATTTATTAACTACCCTCATACTTCCTCCTTATTTGTGGTACGTTTTTTTCGCAATTTACCAAGCACTGCCTGCCTTATGTTTTTATTTACAAGCATAACTGCACCCAAATATATTAATATTGAACATACTGTAAAGGCTATTCCGCAAATTATAAACGAAAAATATGATTCACACCATTTTACTAGAATGTCTCTCATAAAATATTCAAATAGAACTATCAATGCAAATATCAACATGAATAACAAAAACTTTGAATATGTCTTAAAGGGACTTCTATTCAAAATTCTCTTATTTGCGTAAATGATAATATCATTACTTCTGTATAATAAAGCTACTATCGTTCCAATCAAGACGCCGTAAATACCTATAATTTTAGCAAGCACAATAGAAACCACTATATTTATTATTGCTTCAATCATACTTCTGCCCTGTGTTGCTTTTGCATGACCAGAGATAGTAATTAAACGAGCAGACGTTGCTCTTCCACAAGAAAGCAACTGAATGAAAACAAACAACAACGGTAGCAAATAATCTATGTAATCTATGTCTGTTACCCCGACTGTATAAAGTTTTACGAACGGACATATTAAAACGTAAGCCACACTAAATAATGCAAAAACAAATGCCATATACAAAACGTCGTAACTATCATGCGTTTTTTCATAACTACCATCGTTTCTTGCATAACTTTGACCTAATATGTAATACAATCCTGCATTTACAGAATTGATTAGAGAGTTAAGCGCAACAAACACCATGTTGTAAACTGAATAAACACTTGCAACCATCAAACCGCAAAAAGTCGACAAAACAAATGTATCCGTGCTAGAAAAAACTGCGCCCGATATCTCGTGCACTAAAAAGGCTTTACGTTGCGAAAGTGCTGTCATATCCGGCTTACTATGTTTCTCAAGCCAAGGATACTTTTTCTTCATTACCGCTATAAATATGATAACTTGTATGCAATGAACCACACAATATCCCGCTTGAAGCAGTATAACGTTTACGCCAATGGTCATTAGCAAGATTTTAACAACGGAGGTTAGAATATAAATTATTAAGTTTATGTTGGATATTATGTAATTTCTACCATCGGCAATAAGAACCTGCTTATATGCCGCAACAAAGAAAAAGGTTAAAGCTCCCGATAAACCTTGAAAACCAATAACTAAAGATACTTCAAGGTAGCTTAAACTTGTTGTTATGCACAAAGGATATATAACTGAAACTAATACAACGCAAAGTGCATATATTATAGTCACTTTACGATAATACTTTTGCGTAGCAGAAAAAACGTCTGAAATATTATATTGATTATTCTCAGTTACGGGTTTATACAACGCATTTACCGCAGCATTACCTATGCCAGCCTCTAAAAGTCCAACATAAATAAATATTTGTGTAACCGTAGAAAGCAACCCATTTACCTCAGAACCATATGAAGTTAAAATCAACCTGGGAACAATCAGTCCAAATGCAAAAATCAGCAATTGACTAAATAGCCCGAAGAATATATTCTTTTTTATTTTTTTGCCACCCTTCATTTCTCTTTTCCTTTACAATGTTTTAGTATTTTTACCTTTTTTATTTGCAAATTTTGTCAACAAATAAACTACGTGAAACATTTTTAATTTAAGGGCAATATATATCAATTTTCTACCAAGCGTTAAGCTTGTTTTACAGCCCAAAAACAACTTTTTGCCACCACTTCTTAAATTCTTTAGACTTCCTATTTTTTCTTTTTTAGAAGCGCTAAACGCACAAATGCAAATCACATCACTTACTAACCTATCACGATAGCATTGAACTATACTGTCCAAAATTTTATCTTTTGGGACCTCTTGCTTTTCTATAAAATCATGAACATAATTAAATAATAAATAACTTGGTTGAAAATTTTTAATATTGAAAGTATGTGTTACGCTTGAAGAATTCATAAAATAATTATAGAGAACGTCTGGAAGCATAACGAGACTATCGATCATTCTGTATACAGCCAAGCTATGAATCAAATCTTCTCCCATTCTTATATGAAAACAGTTTGTTAAATCTACTCTTTTTAACACCTCTGTTTTAATGCATTTTCTACAAATTGAATTATATGAACTGTTTGAAAGCAGTTTATTATAGATTTCCTCTTTTGATTCAAGAACCTGTTCTCTTTCTTCTGTAGTTATCGATAAGACTTTGTCCGCAAAAACACGAGCAAAACCAAACACCAAACAACTAGGATCTCTATATACTTTTATGGCTTTATCTAGCACTTCAAGGGCATTTGCTCGCAACGTATCATCCGCATCTAAAAAAACACAATATTCCCCCTCAGCGATTATAGAAAGGTCATACCTTGTCTTAAATACGCCTTGATTCTCTTGACTAAAGAATTTTATAAATTGATACTTTCTCGCATATTCTTTGCAAATTTTTTTACTCCTATCTGACGAACCATCGTCTATTATAACAATTTCAAAATCTCTTAGGGTTTGAGCTATAACGCTCTCAACACTCAAAGCTATAAACCTTTCTGCATTATAGACGGGAATGCACACACTAAATCGCATAATGCACCCCTTTATAAAACCTAACAACTCTATTGATTGCGCTAAATATTATAACTTGCCAATAAAGTCTACTCCCG
>JAZSKW010000014.1:0-86979 GCA_045535015.1 Christensenellaceae bacterium | reverse complement strand
AAAGATATAAGAGAACTCACCAACGACGAACTTAACACGAAACTTCAAGAACTCAAAACAGAATTATTCAACCTTCGTTTCCGTCACGCAACGGGGCAACTTGAAAATCCTGTATCTTTGAGAACTTGCAAGAAGGATATTGCAAAAGTTAAGACGATAATTCGTGAAAGAGAATTAAATAAGGCTTAACGGGGAGTACGGAATATGGAAAGAAATTTAAGAAAAGAAAGAGTTGGTGTTGTAGTTTCTGATAAAATGGACAAGACGGTAGTAGTTGCCATTGAAGAAAAATCAAAGCACCCACTTTATAAAAAGACCATAGCAAAAACGCACAAATTCAAGGCACACGATGAAGAAAATCAATGTGGCGTAGGCGATAAAGTGCGCATCGTTGAAACAAGGAAACTTTCTAAGGATAAGAATTGGAGAGTTGCCGAAATCATCGAAAAGGCTAAATAATCGGAGGTCGGAAAGAAATGATACAACCACAAACAATATTAAAAACGGCTGACAATTCAGGCGCAAAAGAAATTATGTGCATCAGAGTGCTCGGTGGTTCGTTCAGAAGAACAGGTAACATCGGGGACGTAATCGTAGCAAGCGTTAAAACGGCAACACCTGGCGGTTCTGTAAAGAAGGGTGAAGTTGTTAAAGCTGTAATCGTAAGAACTACGAGCGGTATCAGAAGACCTGACGGCACGTACATCAGATTTGACGAAAACGCAGCTGTTATCATAGACAACCAAAAACAACCGAAACGTACACGTATCTTTGGGCCTATCGCAAGAGAGCTCCGTGATAAAGACTACATGCGTATTATCTCTCTCGCACCCGAAGTGTTATAAGGAGAAAGAATATGAAGATTAAGAAAAATGACACCGTTCTCGTCCTTACCGGTAAAGATGCAGACAAAGTTGCAAAAGTTTTGGTTGCGCTTCCCAAGGAAAATAAGGTTATCGTAGACGGCGTAAACGTTCAAAAGAAGCATAAGAAGGCTCGTAGCGCTCAGGAAGTAAGTTCTATCCAGAACCAATCCGGTCCTATCGACGCTTCTAACGTTATGGTTGTTTGCCCCGTATGCGGCAAGGCTACCAGAGTTGCTTACGAAATGAGCGGCGACAAGAAGATTCGTATTTGCAAAAAGTGCAAAGCACCCCTTGACGCAACTAAGGAAGCAAAGGCAGTCAAAAAGACGACCAAAAGAAAAACAAAGAAAGCTGCTGACGAAGCAGCTGCTAACTAACGGAGGATAGACAAATGGCAGAAAAGAACAGAATTAGAGTCTTGTATGAACAGACCGTTATCCCCGCTTTAATGAAAAAGTTTAACTACAAAAACGTTAACCAAGTCCCCAAACTTGTGAAAATCACCATTAACTCCGGTCTTGGCGACGTTAAAGACAATGGCAAGAGTGTTCAGCTTGCTCAGGAAGAATTGAAAATCATTTCCGGTCAAAAGCCCGTTCTTACGCAGGCTAAAAAATCGGTTGCTAACTTCAAAATCCGTGAAGGTATGAGTGTTGGTATGAAGGTTACCCTCCGTGGCACCAGAATGTATGAATTCTTTGACAAGCTCATCTCTATCGCATTGCCCAGAGTTAGAGACTTCCGTGGCGTTCCCACCAAGTCTTTCGATGGCAGAGGCAACTATGCTATGGGTGTAAAAGAACAGTTAATCTTCCCCGAAATTTCCTACGACCAAGTAGAAAAGATGAGAGGTTTTGATATCTGCATTACCACCACGGCAAATACTGACGAAGAGGCAAGAGAATTGCTCGCAATGCTCGGTATGCCTTTTGCGAAATAGTAAGGTTAAAGGAGTTACAAAATGGCTAAAAAAGCAATGATAAATAAGCAGCAAAAGCCTGCTAAATTTTCCACCAGAGCCTACACCAGATGCAGCATTTGCGGTCGTCCGCACGCTGTTCTTCGTAAATACGGCATCTGCCGTATATGTTTTAGGAATTTGGCATACAAAGGTCAAATCCCCGGCGTGAAAAAGGCAAGTTGGTAAAGGAGGAACAAAAATGACAGACGTTATTGCAGATATGCTTACCAGAATAAGAAATGCTCTTGCTGCTAAGCACGAAACAGTTGAAATCCCCGCTTCTAACACCAAAAAGGCTATCGCTGATATTCTCCTTAAAGAAGGTTACATCACCGACGTTAAGGTAGTTGAAGGCGTTCAGGGCACCATCGTTATCACTCTTAAATATGAAGGTAACAAAAAGGTTATCTCTGGCTTAAAGAGAGTTAGTAAGCCCGGTCTTAGAATTTATGTCGGCGCAGACGAAATCCCCCAAGTATTAGGTGGCTTAGGTATCGCAATTCTTTCCACCTCTAAGGGTATCATGACCGGCAAAGAAGCAAAACAAGCACACCAGGGTGGCGAAGTCCTGGCATACGTTTGGTAGGAGGTTTATTATGTCCAGAATAGGAAATGCACATATCACTTTACCTGCCGGCGTTACGGTAGAAGTTAAAGAAGGCGCTTTTACGGTTAAGGGCCCCAAAGGCACCCTTACTCAAACCATCCATCCCGTAATTACTCTTGAAGTTGAAGGCAACGTAGTTGTTTTCAAGAGAGCAAACGATTTGGCTGACACCAAGGCAAAACACGGCTTATACAGAGCACTTTGTGCAAACATGGTTAAGGGTGTTTCCGAAGGTTTCAAAAAGACCCTTATCGTTAACGGTGTAGGTTGGAAGGTTGCAAAAGCAGGCAACAAAGTTACTATGAACGTTGGTTTCTCTCATCCCGTAGAGATTGTTGAGGAAGAGGGTATTACCCTTGATTGCCCCACTCAAACGGAAATCACCGTAAGCGGTATTGACAAAGAAAAAGTTGGTCAATGCGCAGCTAAGATTAGAAAGATTAGAGAACCCGAACCCTACCACGGCTACGGTATTCGTTACAGTGACGAAGTTATCGAACGTAAGGTCGGTAAAGCAGCTGGCGGTAAAGGCTAAGCAATTTAAAGGGCTTTTAGTGGACGTGTTTATGTTTTTAACACGTCTGCCGAGTGCGCCGAGGGGCTTATGCCTCCGCGCGAAAAGTTGTTAAATAGGAGTAAAACAATGATTAAGAAAATCAATAAAAACGCAGACAGACTTAAAAGACATAAGAGAGTTAGGGGCAAGGTTAAAGGCGACGCTACAACCCCTAGACTTTCTGTATACAGAACATTGAATCACATTTACGCTCAGCTCATCGACGACGTAAACGGAAAAACGTTGGTAGCAGCATCCACGCTTGACAAAGAACTTAAAGGTTCTTTCGATGGTATGGACAAGAAGGCTCAGGCTTTCGCAGTAGGCGAACTCATCGCTAAGAAGGCAAAGGCAAAGAAGATTGAAGCTTGTGTATTTGACAGAGGCGGATATCTTTACACCGGCCGTGTTGCAAATCTTGCAGACGGCGCTCGTAAGGGCGGTCTTCAATTCTAATAAATCAAGGAGAATACGAAAATGGCAAGAGAAAATAAATCGCCCAGAAAGGTTGAAGAAAACGACGGTTTGATTAAAAAGCTTATTTGCGTAAACCGTGTTACCAAGGTAGTAAAAGGTGGTAGAAATATGCGTTTTGCAGCGCTCGTTGTAGTAGGCGACGGTGCAGGCAGAATCGGTTGCGCAATGGGTAAATCTAACGAAGTTCCCGGTGCTATCGACAAGGCTACCGCAAGAGCAAAGAAAAATATGTTCAAAGTTTCCCTTTTAGGAAACACCATTCCCCACGAAGTATTGGGTAAGTTCGGCAGAGGTTTCGTTCTTATGATGCCCGCCGAGGAAGGTACCGGTGTTATCGCTGGTGGTCCCGTTCGTGCGGTTATGGAAGCTGTTGGCGTTACCAACATTAGAACTAAATCTCACGGCACCAACAACCCCATCAACTGCGTAAAAGCAGCAATCGAGGGTTTGAGAGGCCTTAGAACCGTTGAAGAAATTGCAGCAATCCGCGGCAAGACCGTAGAAGAAATTAACGGTTAAGGGAGGACACGAAAATGGCAAAAAAGAAAAACACGGCTGAAAAAATTCAGGTTACGTTAGTAAAAAGCACCATTAGCGTGCTTCCTAAGCACAAGAAAATTGTTGCAGCATTAGGTCTTAAAAAGGTTAATTCCGTTAAAATCCACGAAGCAAACGTTTGCATCATGGGTATGATTGAGAAGGTTAAGTATCTTCTTAAAGTGGAAAAAATCGAAGGCTAATGCGTTTCAGGCAAGATTATTCAAGGAGAATTTAAAATGAGAATAGGTGATTTAAGCCCCGCAGCGGGCGCAACTACCGCAAAAAAGAGATTGGGTAGAGGTATCGGTTCCGGTCTCGGCAAAACCAGCGGTAAGGGTCATAAAGGTCAGTGGGCAAGAAGCGGCGGCGGTGTTCGTCCTGGATTTGAAGGCGGTCAAATGCCTTTAATTAGACGTATCCCCAAGCGTGGCTTCAACAACTACTTTAAAAAGACTTACAGCATCGTTAATCTTTCCATCTTGGAAGAAAAGTTTAACAGCGGTGACGTAGTAGATATGGTAGCTCTTTACGAACAGGGTCTTATCAAAGTTGTTAAAAACAGCGTTGGTCTTAAAGTTCTTGGCAACGGCACCTTGACCAAAGCACTTACGGTTAAAGCAAACAGCTTCTCTGCATCTGCAAAAGAAGCAATCGAAAAAGCCGGCGGTAAGGCAGAAGAAATCTAAGACACCCACCTTAAAGGGAGGAAAAAATGTTTCAAACGTTAGTAAATGCGTTTAAAATAAAAGACGTCCGTCGCAAAATTCTTATAACAATTGCACTTCTGTTCGTTTACAGAATCGGTTGTTATATCCCCATGCCCGGTATATCCTCGTTCGTTGATATGGAGAAATTTAACTTCTTTAATATCATGAGTGCGGTATCCGGTGGCGCGCTTCAAGCAGGCACGTTCTTCGCAATGGGTATTGGACCTTATATTAACGCATCAATTATTATTCAGCTTTTAACAGTCGGTATTCCCGCCCTCGAAAGATTAAGCAAACAAGGTGAAGAAGGCAGACGTAAAATTAACAACATTACCAGAGTTGTTACCTTAATTCTTGCGGTTGCTCAGTCAATCGGTATCTTGGTTGCATTTAGTGCAAACATTGACACCAACAAGATATTCGGTTCCACAGGCTTCCTTAACTTTTTGAGTTATGCGTTCTTGGTAATAATGTTTACAACCGGTTCTGCTCTTACAATGTGGCTTGGTGAAAGAATTACCGACTACGGCGTAAGCAACGGTATCTCAATGCTCATCTTTGCAGGTATCATTTCTTCGGCAGGTTCGGCAATCGTTAATCTTATTGGTGGCTTGTTTGTGCCTGCAACGGCAGCAAACTCCGCTTGGCAGTTAGTTGCTTTTGCAGTTGCAGTGATAGTAATCTTTGCTGCAATCGTTACTGTAAACGATGCTGAAAGAAAGATTCCCGTTCAGTATGCAAAACAGGTTAAAGGCAGAAAGATGTATGGTGGTCAATCTACCCACATCCCCATCAAAGTTAACTCATCTGGCGTAATGCCTCTTATCTTTGCTTTCTCAATCCTCAGCTTCCCCGATTTAATTATCAACTTAGTTGGTATGGAAACAAGCTGGTGGACAAGAAATATGGGCGCAGGCTCTATTGGTTATACCATTTTACTTTGCGTTTTGATTTTATTCTTCGCATACTTCTATAACCAAATTCAGTTCAACCCCGACGATATTAGCAAAAGCATACAATCAAACGGCGGCTTCATTCCCGGCACACGTCCTGGTAAGCCGACAGCTGATTACTTAAAGAGAATATCAGGAAGAATTACGTTATTTGGCGCAATCTTCCTTGCGCTTGTAGCGCTCGTTCCATCGTTAATCTTCCATATTATCGGTGGTGAAGGGGCAGGTCAAACGCTTGTCAATGCATTTAGCGCAACGGGTATGTTGATTATTGTATCCGTAGCCCTCGAATTCGAACAGGCTCTTCAATCGCAAATCATGATGAAGAATTACAGAGGATTTTTGAAATAATTACTATGAAAATCATTTTACTTGGCGCTCCGGGCAGTGGTAAAGGAACGCAGGCAGCAAGAATTAGTGAAGAATATAAGCTTCCTCACATCTCCACCGGCGATATTTTTAGAGAAAACATTGCTAACAAGACGCCTCTCGGACTTAAAGTAAAAGCGATAATGGACGCAGGCAATCTCTGTCCTGACGAACTTACTATTGACCTTGTCAAAGATAGGCTCGCTCAGGCAGACTGTGCAAACGGCTATCTTTTAGACGGCTTCCCCAGAAACTTAGTTCAGGCAGCCGCTCTCGATGAGTTCAATGCTCCTGAAAAGGTTATCGACCTCAACGTCGACCTCAAAGGCATTGAAAGAAGACTTACCGGCAGAAGAAGCTGTCCCGCTTGCGGAAACTCTTTCCATATCGACTTTATCGGTGATACTAAAAACTGCCCCGACTGTGGTGCAGAGCTAATCATTAGAAAGGACGATAATCCCGCAACGGTTAAGGAAAGGCTTGAAGTATATGCTACTTCAACCGCACCGCTCGTAGATTATTACAGAAAGCAAGGCAAACTTATCGACGTAAATGGTGACCAATCAATTGACGGTGTGTTTGCTGAAATTAAAAAGGTTTTAGGTTAATGATACACGTAAAAACCGACGAGCAAATTGCAAAAATGCGCGTCAGCGGTAAAATGACAAGAGATGTTTTAGACCTGATTGGTCGAAGCATTAGGGTAGGAATGACCACAAAAGAGCTTGATAAAATCGCTTACGATTATATCTTCTCTTGTGGGGCAACCCCCTCCTTTCTTGGTTATAACGGCTATCCCGCCTCACTTTGCGTATCTATTGACGAAGCAGTTGTCCACGGTATTCCGTCAAACGACGTCGTCATTAAGGAAGGTCAAATAGTCAGTGTAGACGTTGGTGTAATATACGACGGCTGGCAAGGCGACGCAGCAAGGACCTTTATGGTCGGCGAGGTTAGCGAAGAAAAGAAAAAGCTTGTTACCGTTACTGAGGAGTGCTTTTTCAAAGCGATAGAAAATCTTCGTGACGGCACACCGCTTGGCAACATCGGTTACGCAGTTCAGTCCCACGCAGAAGCAAACGGCTTTTCAGTAGTTAGGGCATTGGTTGGGCACGGCATTGGTCAACAGATGCACGAAGACCCTCAGGTTCCAAACTACGGCAAAAGGGGCACGGGCATACGGTTGAAAAAAGGTATGGTCCTTGCAATAGAGCCGATGATAAACGCAGGCGACTTTAAGGTCGATTTTCTGTCGGACGGTTGGAGTGTTGTTACAAAGGATAGAAAGCCTTCCGCACATTACGAAAACACCGTTGCAATTACAGACGACGGCGTTGAAATCTTAACCTTATAAAAACAAAAATGCAAAATCAAATAAAAACAGGCGATTTAGTGTTAAGCCTTAAAGGGCGCGATAAAGGGGAGATATACTTAGTTATCAGCGCAACCGAAAAAGGCGTTGAAATAGTTAACGGCAGCACGAGGAAAATCGGTAGCCACAAACTAAAAAACGCAAAACACTTACAAAAGGTTTATGCCGCACCTCTAATTGAGCTTGCGGAGCAAATAAACAAAGGCTTGCCTGTCGGCAACGACCGACTTAAAAGGGCAATCAAAGCCGCAAAAAAAGATTAGGAGGATAAAGTTTGTGTCTAAGGATGATGTAATAGAAACCGAAGGCGTGATTGTTGAAGCGTTACCAAACGCCACCTTCACGGTAAAGTTATCTAACGGCCATGTCATCACGGCGTATATCTCGGGTAAACTTCGTATGCACTATATAAAGATTATTCCCGGCGATAGCGTCAAACTAGAAATGAGCCCTTATGATTTAACCAAAGGCAGAATTATTTGGCGTAGCAAAAACTAAAACATAAACTCTAATCCACAATTAAGGAGATAATTAAAAATGAAAGTTAGACCCTCAGTTAAGCCTATGTGCGACAAATGCAAAGTAATTAAGAGAAACGGCAAAGTTATGGTAATTTGTTCTAAAAACAAAAACCACAAACAAAGACAAGGCTAATATTTAATTAGTCTTAGGCTCTTTACCCGCAAGGGAAAAGATGAAAAAAAGAGTTTAAAAGGCAAAAAAGCCCCTCATTCCAAGGCAAAGGTCCTTTTAGACATTTATATATACAAAAAAATAAAAAAAAGGAAAAATACGGAGGTATTTGACAAGAATGGCACGTATAGCCGGCGTTGATTTGCCCAACAACAAAAGAGTGGAAATCGGCCTTACCTATATCTACGGTATCGGTCTTCCCACGGCAAAGAAGATTATAAGTGAAACTGGCGTTAATCCTGATACCAGGGTTAAAGACCTCAGCGAAGCAGATGTTGCTAAGCTTAGAGAATATATCGAACACAACCTTCACGTAGAAGGTGACTTGCGTTCAGAAGTAAGCCTTTCGATTAAGAGACTTATCGAAATCGGTTGCTTCCGCGGTGTTCGTCATAGAAAGGGCTTGCCCGTTCGCGGACAAAGCTCAAAGAGAAATGCAAGGACCAGAAAGGGTCCCCGTCGCACCGTCGCTAAGAAGAAGACGGCAGGCAGATAAGAAGGAGGTAAACTAATATGGCAGTAGCAAAGAAAATCGTTAAAAAACGTAAAGATGCCAGAAAGGTTGACAAAGGTCAAGTTCATATTCAGGCTTCCTTCAACAACACTTTGGTTACAATTACCGACATGCAAGGTAACACAGTATCTTGGTCCAGCGCAGGTAGCTTAGGTTTTAGAGGTTCAAGAAAGAGCACTCCGTTTGCTGCACAAATGGCTGCTGAAACGGCAGGCAAGGCTGCAAGAGAACAGGGTATGCGTTCTGTGGAAGTTTACGTAAAGGGTCCCGGTCAAGGCAGAGAATCCGCTATCAGAGCACTCACCAACTGCGATATGGAAGTTACTCTTATCCAAGACGTATCTCCCATTCCCCACAATGGTTGCAGACCCCCCAAGAAACGTAGAGTATAACGGAGGATTGAAAAATGGCTAAATATACAGAATCTAAATGTCGCTTGTGCAGACGCGAAGGCGCAAAATTGTTTTTGAAAGGCGAAAGATGCTTTAAGGGCGTTTGCGCTTTTGATAGAAGACCCGTTGCTCCCGGTCAGCACGGTATGAGCAGAAAGAAGGTTTCCGAATACGGCTTACAACTCCGTGAAAAGCAGAAATGCAAGAGAATTTACGGTGTTTTGGAAGGTCAGTTTAGAAAGTATTACGAAAAGGCAGACAGAATGAAGGGTATTACCGGTGAAAACATGCTCTCCCTTTTGGAAAGACGTCTCGATAACGTTATTTACAGAATGGGCATTGGTTCTTCACGTTCACAAGCTCGCCAACTCGTAACTCACGCACACTTCACCGTAAACGGCAGACCTGTTAACATTGCTTCCTACCAAGTTAAAATCGGCGACGTAATCGCTGTTAAGGAAAGCAAAAAGGACAACAAGTATTTTGCTGAAATCAAGCAGATGAAGGTTGGCGCAATGCCCAAGTGGTTGGAATTCAACCCCGAAACGTTAGAGGGCAAAATCTTGGCTAACCCCGTCCGTGAGGATATCGACATCACCATTAAGGAATACATGATTGTCGAGTTGTATTCAAAATAATTTAATAAATTTAATAAAAAAATTTATCGATGGGTTTTTCCGGGGGGAAAGTTTTGGTTTTCCACGCCTTGACAAGAATTCCCGGAAATACCTATATCGAAACTATTAAAGGAGGAATTTCTCATTATGATGGAAATTGAAATGCCCAAAATAGCAGTGGAAGAAAATGAAGAAAAGAACTATGCCAAAATTACGGTAGAGCCTTTGGAAAAGGGCTTCGGCCTTACCATTGGTAACGCACTTCGTAGAATTTTGCTTTCGTCACTTCCCGGCGCTGCAATCCAAAACATTAAGTTTGCAGAAGAACTTGGTGTTCGTCACGAATTCTCAGCAGTTCCTATGGTTAAGGAAGACGTAACCGAAATTATTCTTAACCTCAAATCTGTTACCGTAAAGACCAACGTTCTTGACAAGGACTTCAAAAAGGTTGTAAGACTTTATAAAGAAGGTCCCGCAGTAGTAAAAGCAGGCGACATCGCTTGTGATGCAGACGTTGAAATCTTAAACCCCGACCTCTATATCTGCACCGTTGATGAAGGTGGCAAGCTTGATATGGAATTAACTATCGGTCGTGGCAGAGGTTATGAAGGTGCAAACGAGCACAAAACGGACGTTATAGACAACATCGCAATCGACAGCATCTATACCCCCGTTAAAAAGGCTAACTATGACGTTACCGCTACCCGTGTTGGTCAAAGCGTTGACTATGACAAACTTGTTTTAGAAGTTTGGACAAACGGTGCTTTCTCTGGTAGAGATATCGTAAGCTTGGCTGCAAAAATTATGGACGAACACGTAAGAATGTTCGTATCCTTGTCTGAGGTTGGCAACATCGGCATCCTCGTTCCCCCGGAAGAAGACAAGAAAATCAAAATTCTCGGTATGACTATTGAAGAAATGGATTTATCCGTTCGTTCTTATAACTGCTTAAAGAGAGCAGGTATCCACACCGTAGAAGATTTAACCAAGAAAACCGAAGAAGATATGCTTAAAGTCCGCAACCTCGGCAAAAAATCTCTCGTTGAAGTTGTATTCAAATTAGAGAGTCTCGGCTTGAAGTTAAAGGACAAGGAGGACTAATAAAATGAGTAAATTAGGATTGAACGCAACCCAGAGAGTTGCTCTTATCAAAAACCAAGCATCAGCTCTTTTGTGGTATGGTAAGCTCACCACTACCGAAGCAAGAGCAAAAGAAGTTGCTTCTTACGCTGCAAAAATTATTACCCTCGCTCTCAACACCTATGATGACGTTGTAGAAACCGAAGTTAAGGTTGCTGACGAAAAGGGTAAGGAAGCCACCAAAACTCTCGTTAAAGACGGTGGCAAAAAGCTCAACGCAAGAAGAAAGATTATGAGCATGGTTGACGACCTTCAAGAAGTAAAAGGCTTCAAAGAAAGCAAGCCCGACTTCAAAAAGAGAACCAAAGCTATCAAACATCCCCTTATCGAAAAAATCTTTGACGAATATGCACCCAAATACGCAGCTCGTAAAGAAGAAAAAGGTCAGGGTGGTGGTTACACCAGAATTTACAAGCTTGGTCTCCGCAAGGGCGACGCTGCTCAGGAAGTTATCATCGAGCTCGTTGACTAATTAATTGCTAATTATTGATTAATTGATTATGACTATTTAATCTTTAATCGGCGGTAAATTGATAACAACCAAACAAAATTACCTATTAAAAACACTCGCAAAAAGCGAGTGTTTTTTTCTGTTAAAAAGATATAGAATAAATTTTTGCTACAAAAAAATTTTCGTAAGACTTTCCTTTCTTTACATAAAGATGAAAGGTATATAATAAATATAACTATGCAGTTATCACAACTAAAAGTAGGCGAAAGCGCGCGCGTAATAGACGTAAATTGCTTGCCAAAAACTAAAAAAAGGCTTGCGGAAATAGGATTGCTAGAAGGAGTTATAATAACCCTCGTCCGTAAAGCCCCAATGCGTTGTCCATTGCAGGTGAGGTTACGCAATTTTAATCTTGCAATTCGTATAAGTTTGGCACAAAAAATAACCGTAGAAAAGCTTAAAAAAGCTGAAATGGTTAAAACTCAAAATAAAAAAAAGCCGACAGCCTATATAAAAAGGGGGTAATATGAACGACGTTATAGCATTACTTGGCAACCCAAACTGTGGCAAAACAACCCTTTTTAATAGGCTGACTGGCACCTATCAAAAGGTAGGCAACTGGTCGGGCGTTACAACTGAAAAGAAACTAGGTGTATATAAAAAGAATAAAAAAATAACTATTGTCGATTTACCCGGGGTATATTCTCTTTTAGCCACAACCGATGACGAGAGGGCAGTTACAGAGTATCTTCGCACAACTCCGCCAAAAGCAATCATAAATATTGTTGACGGCACTAATTTAGAGCGCAACTTGTATTTAACAACTCTACTTAGTAAACTAAAAATTCCAACGGTAATTGCCGTCAATATGGCTGATGATTTACAAAAAAACGGCTTAAAACTAGACGTTGAATTGCTCAGCAAAACGTTTGGTGTGCCCGTTATACCCATATCGGCACTAAAAAATATAAACGTAGATAAGCTTATGTTTGCTGTAAGCACTTGCTCGACATTGCCAAAAGAAATAGACCTATCGCAAGAAAAGGACAAAGACACCACTTCAAAAACCTATTCCTATATAGAAAAGCTTGTTAAAATGGTGCTAAAAAGGCACGTTACAAGAGGGGAAAAGTGGACGGAGCGCGCAGACAACCTTTTTACTAATAAAATATGGGGAATACCCCTCTTTTTTGCTATTATAACCCTTATATACTATCTTTCAACAAGTGTGGGCGGTTGGATAGGCAAAGGGCTGGAAAACCCCCTTTTCGCGCTTGAAAACGCAGTTAAAGCAAAGCTCATATCCCTTTCGGCAAGAGAGTGGGCTATAAGTTTAGTATTGGCTATAATCAGCGGAGTAGGAACGGTGCTTACATTTCTGCCGCAAATACTAATTTTGTTTGCATTTCTCACTTTCTTAGAGGAAAGCGGATATTCAGCAAGGGTGGCGTTTATTTTAGACCGCTTGTTTCGCACGGTGGGCTTATCGGGTAAATCGGTAATACCACTAACGGTCAGTTGCGGCTGCACTGTAACAGGGCTAATGTCAACGCGCACGATAGAAAGCGTCAAAGAAAAGCGCATAACCATCTTTTTATCCCCCTTTATGCCGTGTAGTGCTAAAATGGCGGTTTTTGCTTGGTTTTCTTCATATATTTTTAACGGCAACCCACTAATAGCCTCCTCAATGTATATATTATCAATATTTTCGGTAATAATTTTTGGGAAAATACTATCTCGAATAAAGGCATTTGGTAAGGGTGATAACGGAACTTTTTTGCTTGAAATTCCCACACTTAGACTGCCGTCTGTAAAAGATATTTGTCTATCCTTATGGGAAAAGGTAAAAGAATTTATAGTAAAGGCAGGCAGCATAATACTTTTAGTCAGCGTGCTTTTATGGTTTTTGCAAAGTTTTGGTGTAAAGGGCTATGTTGTTCAGCAAAACGGGGGCGAAGGCAGCTTTTTGTATTATATAGGCGAGGGATTAAAATACCTATTTTATCCCTTAGGGTTTGGTAATTGGCAATCTGCTGTGGCTGTTTTATCATCAATACTTGCCAAAGAAGCAGTTATAGAGACCTTAACCCTTATCAGCACCGCCCCACAAACGTTGTTTAGTAGCGGCTATTCGGCATATGCGTTTATGGCATTTATACTTCTATCGCCACCATGTATAGCAAGCATAACGCAAGCAAAAAAAGAGTTAAAATCGGGTAAATGGCTTACGTATATGCTACTATTTCAAACGGCGGCGGCATATTTTATTGCCTTTTTGATAAATTTAGTCGGGCTTATTATAATGTTTTGCGACGGCTTGATTTTTTCAATTATAATTGTTATAATATCCTTAATAGGCTCGGCAATCGTAGTTAAGCTATCAAAGCGCAGCCAATGCCAAAGTTGTTTGGGCGGCTGCAAAGACCAATATAAAGGTAAATGCAAAGGTAAAACTTGCAGGTAAAGAATGTAAAATAAATTACAAAAAAGGAGGGCAAACGTCTTGGCGGAAAAAACTAAAACGTTATACGATTATATGAGAGAAGCTGACAGCGCGGAAGAAGACGCTATGTTCCCTGAGGACTGGATGGAAGACCGCAAAAAGTCTTTCAAAGAGGAGTATTTTGAGTTTTACGACGATATAAAAACCACCCCTAAGGACGATTGGTAAGCCTCAAAACCCTTTTACTCGTAAAAACCAAAATAAAGTTAAATGTATAAAACTTTTTACTAAAACAATTAGCAAAATTTTGCTTTAACCAACAAGGATTTTTTGATAAAGAGGATAAAATATGAGTAATCCTATGAATAATTTAAGCTACGGCCTATTCGTGCTTACGGCAAATGACGGCAAGGATAACGGTTGCATAATAAACACTGCTTGTCAAGTTACTTCAAACCCAAACCGCATTACAGTTGCAGTCAATAAGGACAATTATACTTGCGCTCAAATTTTGAAATCGGGGGTTTTCAACCTTTCAGTTTTAACCCAATCGGTAAAGTTTGACCTATTCAAAAGGTTTGGCTTTTCAAGCGGAAAGGACACGAATAAATTCGCCGACTATTTAGCGTGCAAAAGGGCAAAAAACGGCGTGCTATATATAACGGAGGGTGTAAATACCGTCATTTGTGCAAAGGTTATTACAACTACCGACCTCGGCACCCATATTCTTTTCCTTGCCGACGTAAACGAGGCAACTATTATTAGTGACGAGCCAAGCGTAACATACGCATACTATCACGCAAACGTCAAGCCAAAGCCACAAGCATCAGCTAAGGCGCAAGGCGACCAGCCGATTTACAGATGCACAATCTGCGGTTACGAGCATAAAGGCGAACTACCCGACGGCTTTTTGTGTCCCCTATGTCGTCACCCAAAAGAAGATTTTGTCCGCGTTTAGAATTTTTTGGCACGTTGACTAAACCGCCTTTTTATAAATAAATTTAAGTAAAATAATATTAAAATAATATTAAGTAAAATAATATTAAAATAATATATGGTTTCAAAAAAGCCTGTCGGCAAATGCCGACAGGCTTTCATAATTTATTATAAAAAATCAAAACTTAGGGGTAACGCCAAGATAATCGCAAATTGCTAGTGCAAATTTAAATGCGGACTTAGGTCCGTTTGCGGTAATAATATTACCATCAATTTCAACGTCTGCGCCCGTCATATTGCAAGGCTTCATCATATCGATAAAAACAGGGGCAGGGTAACAGGTTGCATTTTTGCCGTCAATTAGTCCTTTGCTTGCCAAAACAACGGCAGGTGATGCACAAATAGCTGCCACAAGTTTGCCGTTATCAAGTGCGTTTTTAATAGCTTTTTCAGCCTCCACACAGTTAGCGATATTAGTAGCCCCCGGCATACCACCGGGGATAACTATGCCGTCATAACCGCCAATATCAAGCTCTTTAATGCTTTTGTCCCCCTTAATAACAATTTTGTGAGAGCCGGTTACACTCTCCCCATCGATAGTAAACGTATCACAAACGACACCCTCAGCACGTCTTAAAATGTCAACGGGTGTCAAGGTTTCAAGCTCCTCACAGCCGTTCGCAAGCAAAACCGCAATTTTTTTCATAGCAATCTCCGTTAATTTATAGTTTGTTTATCTATTCTATTATACAATACGTAAGCAATTTTTTCAACAACAAAAATTTAATATACAAGAAATAACGCCTAAATATATTAGGTGTAACCAGATGCACTTTTTAAGCAAAATTCAAAAAACGTCAAAAGCCTTTTAGCAAAACTTTCTTGACTTCAATTTTATTGCGTAGTATAATTATATAAAAATCGGTCAAAGTGGCTAATAATAATTGCTCGTTTTGACTGTATTTTGTCGATAAAAACAAAAATATTGACCAAATATTACAAAATTAAGGTGACGATAATGAACGATAATCAAGAGAGGCTAATTTTTGAATATTTAGAGCGAGTGAGGAGTGCCAACGTTGAAGAAATTTCCTCTGCAACCTTTTGTTCTCCGTCAACCGTCCGTCGTCGCTTAAACGCGCTGCAAGAAAAAGGGCTTGTTTACCGCACCCATGGCGGTGCAAAAATCAATGAAAACGGCGCAGGCTTTTCCGATTTTTCCTACCGCATTGACCTTAATGCCATTGGTAAAAAGCAGATTGCATTGGAGGCGATAAAGCTTATAAAAGAGGGGGATACCATATTTATGGACAGCTCCTCGTCAGTATATTATATGGTAAAATACTTGACGGAATTTAAAAATATTCAAGTAGTTACAAGCGGTGTAGATACCCTTTTGTTGCTTGGCAAAAACCACGTTCCGTCATACTCGACAGGTGGTAGGATAGACGATAAAATTCGCTCTAAATTAGTCGGTCCTTATGCGGAAAAATTTGTTGAAGACATGCACTTTGATATATCCTTTTTCTCTTGCAAATACGTCGATACAAACGGCGACTTAACCGAGCCAAACCCAGACGGAAACGGACTTTTGCGCAAGGTAATAAAAAACTCGTCAAAGAGTGTTTTGTTGTGCGATAGCGATAAATTCGGCATGCGCACCACATTTAAGGTGTGCAACGTCAGCGACATTGACTATATAATTAGCGATAAAAACCCGAATGATTTTTTAACCGTCAACTCAATGCCAAAAGTTCTAGGCAATTTTGAAACATAACCTTAAAAAAACTAGCGATTTTTAATATTATAAAAAGTTTAAGCCACGGCAAAAGTGCCGCGGCTTTTTCTTTTTTAAAAGCACAAAGTTATCTTTTGATAAAAAGCTAGCAATTGCCAGTCGAATTTTGCAAAAAAATATATATAAAATCGTTGACAACAGTTTAACAATTCTCTATAATGTATATCGTCATATAAGTTTAGTTTTATTAAACTTATTGTTAAAAATCTCTAAACCCGAATTAATGGAGAAAAAACGTAATGAAATTAGGCGAAAAAATAAGGGATTTGCGTTTATCGTGTGAGCTGACGCAAGAGGAACTTGCCGACAGGTGCGAGCTGACAAAGGGCTACATCTCTCAGCTTGAAAACGACTTAACCTCCCCCTCAATCGCAACGCTTATCGACATTTTATCGGCACTTGGCACAACTCTTAAAGAATTTTTTGCCGATGACGAAGCGGAAGAAAAGCTGTCCTTTAACAAAAACGAATTTATAGAAAAGGTTACCGACAGTTACACACTTAATTGGCTAGTCCCTAACGCGCAAAAAAATATGATGGAGCCTGTGCATATCGTTCTTAACCCATCGTGCTCTACCGATGAAGATTTTCCACACGAAGGCGAGGAGTTTGGCTACGTTATCCGTGGCGAAATAACGCTAATCATCGGCAAGCGCAAGGTAAAGGTAAAAAAGGGTGAAAGCTTTTATATTGTTGCCAATAAAGTGCATCAAATAATCAATAAGGGCAAGCAGAGTGCAGAGTTTATTTGGGTTTCATCCCCACCATCTTTTTAATAATTTTAATAATTTTTTAATATAGAGTTATTTAAGAACAAATATAAATAATATTCATACAAAATCTATTTGCGAGGATATCACTATGGCAAACCAAGGAAAAACCGCGGCTATAAAAGGCAGCGAAAATAAAATAATCGAGCTTATCGACGTTCAGCGTCGTTTTGAGGACGGCGTTTTTGCCGTTGACAACTTTAACTTGTCAATCAGTAAGGGTGAGTTTGTTACGTTTTTAGGGCCCTCTGGCTGCGGCAAAACTACAACCCTTCGTATGATAGCCGGCTTTGACAAGCCGACGTCTGGCAAAATTTTGCTTAACGGCACTGATATTTCCACCTTGCCACCCCATAAGCGTCCCGTAAACACGGTTTTCCAAAGATACGCGCTTTTTCCGCACCTAAACGTTTTTGAAAATATCGCGTTTGGCTTAAAACTTAAAAAGGTAAAAAGCACCTACGAGGCAGCTGATGGCTCTCAGTTTGAACGCATAGAAAAGCTTTCCAAAAAGGAAATTGCAGAAAAGGTTGCAAAGGTCTTAAAAATGGTTGACCTTGAAGGTTTTGAAAAGCGCAGTGTATCCACCCTCTCTGGCGGTCAGCAGCAACGTGTAGCTATTGCGCGCGCACTCGTAAACGAGCCTCAAATTTTACTTTTAGACGAACCACTCGGCGCACTTGACCTTAAAATGAGAAAGGATATGCAGTTAGAACTTAAAGAAATGCACAGAAAGCTTGGCATAACCTTTATTTACGTTACCCACGACCAAGAGGAAGCCCTTACAATGAGCGATAAAATCGTCATTATGAAGGACGGTGTAATTCAGCAAGTAGGCACGCCTACCGACATTTATAACGAGCCTAAAAACTCATTTGTTGCCGACTTTATCGGGGACAGTAACATTTTCTCTGGCACCATGGTTGGCGACAAAAAGGTTAAATTTATCGGACACGTGTTCGATTGCGTTGACGACTTTGCTAAAAACGAAAAGGTTGACGTAGTAGTTCGCCCCGAGGACGTTTTCCTTATGGATGAAGATAAAGGACAGGTTAAGGGCAAAATAATCAGTTCAATATTCAAGGGCGTTCATTACGAGATGGTTATGCTTGTCGGCAAAAGTGAAGTTGTCATTCAAGACACCATTGAAAGAAAGGTTGGCGACCTTGTCAGCATTATTATAAAGCCTAACGATATTCACATAATGGAAAAGGAATTTTCTTCTAATAAATACGATGGCTATATCACCAAAAGAAACACCGTTTGCTTTGGTGACGGCGAGTTTGAATGCGACGTTACTCAGCTTTATCCCGGCTCATTTCTTGACGAAGAGGGGTATCTCATTACCGCTGAGGGTGATAAACTTGACCTCACCGACGTTGACGTAAACGTAGAGGTTGGCTTAAAGGATATTGAAATAACCGACCACGCACAAGACGGCGGGGCAGAGGGCAACATCGTTTCAATGATTTATAAGGGCGACCACTATCAGCTTATCGTCCGCACCGACGAAAACGAGGAAGACTTTGTTTTGGACACCGAAGACACTTGGAACGAAAACGATAGAGTTGGTGTAATAATAGCAAAAGAAAAGATTAAACTCACCTTGAAAACGGAGAACAAAAGATGATTAAAGGCGCAAAGGTTGTATCCAGAAAGGATATTGAATATCAGCCGGAAAAGGTAAAACGCACACCTTTTGGCTTTTCGCGCAAGCAGCTATGTATACCATACGGCGTATTTTTAGCGTGCTTTGTTGTTTTGCCACTACTACTTATCGTCTTTTATTCCTTTACCGATAAGGACGGCGGCTTTACTTTTAACAATTTTATCAGGTTTTTTTCAAGCTCAACAACGTTGACAACGGTTATAATCAGTATATTGCTTGCACTTGCCACCACGGCGATATGCGTGCTTTTGGCATATCCCGTTGCCTATATTTTAGCAAGAAGCAACCTAAACCGCGGCGGCACCCTTTTAATGCTATTCATAATGCCAATGTGGATAAACTTTGTCCTTCGCGCAATGGCAATGAAAGACCTACTCACGCTAATCGGTGTGTTTGGCTTTAACAATTACTTAAACGTAGTTATCGGTATGGTATACGACTACCTACCCTTTATGATATTGCCCATCTATACCGTATTGGTAAAGATGGATAAAAGTTATATAGAAGCAAGCAAGGACCTTGGCGCAAACGCCTTTACTACCTTTACAAAGGTTACCTTGCCACTGTCTATGCCGGGCATTGCCAGCGGAATAACAATGGTGTTTATGCCCACTATGACGTGCTACGTTATTTCCGACACCTTTGGTAACGGCTTAATCACCATAATCGGCAAACTTATTGACGAGCAGTTTACCACCTTCCAAAACTGGAATTTAGGCTCGGCAATGGCTATGGTTTTGCTTGTGATTATGCTAATTTCAATGTGGGTTACGGGCGGATTTAAGAGTGAAGATGCAAGGGGGACTAATTTATAATGAAAAAGTTTTTCCAAATTTTCTACGTTGCATTAATACTTTTATTTATCTACGCACCCATATTTACACTTGTTTTGTATAGCTTTGTCGACACCCCTATCGTAAGCATACAAGAGGCACTACGTATCGGCTTTTCGTTAGAACTTTATAAAAAGCTATTTAACGATGCCGCTTTAATGAAAATCGTTTGGGACACCTTGCTACTTGCCCTTATAGCAGCAGTTTTAGCAACGGTTTTAGGCACTCTTGGTGCAATAGGCATCTATTACAGTAAGGGTAAACTTGGCAAACTCACGTCGGCATCATCACGCATTCCTGTAATCAATGCAGAAATCGTAACCGCCGTTGCACTAGTTTTACTTTTTGCATTTGTGTTCACCGAAAGCCGCTCTTATTTTGCATTGGTAGTGGGGCATTTGGTAATAACAACGCCTTTTGTAGTGTTGTCGGTAATACCCAAGTTAAAACAAATGGACCCCAATATGTATGAAGCAGCCCTTGACCTTGGCGCAACACCTGCACAAGCATTATTTAAGGTTGTATTGCCTGAAATTTTACCGGGTATTTTAAGCGGTTTTATGCTTGCCGTTACACTCTCACTTGACGATTATATAATTTCCGCATACACAAAGCCGGCTGGTTTTGACACTATATCCACCTACGTATATGGCGCAATGGCAAAGTCAAACGCAAACTCGTCCTTGCCGGCACTTCGCGCATTGTCAGCAATAATTTTTGTTGTAATTATATTGGTGGTTATCGGTAAAAACGTTATTGCAAGCAAAAAGGAGAAAAAAGCATGAAAAGATTTCTCTCATTAATGTTAACTCTCCTTATGTTATTGCCCACTGTGCTTTTAGTGGGCTGCAAGGAGGAAAAATCCACCAACGTCCTACGAATTTGTAACTGTGAGGACTACATAGACGAAGACCTTTTAGCAGAATTTACTGATGAGACGGGCATTGAAGTAATTTATTCCACCTACGGCACAAACGAAAACCTTTATAACGAGCTTGTCATCAACCCCAACAGCTACGACCTAGTCGTTCCGTCGGAGTATATGATAGAAAAGCTTGCCGAAGAAGGTCGCCTAAATAAACTTGACGTAGAAAGGGTGCCAAACTATAAAAATAACGTTTCTAAATATATCGATAATAGATTAAAAGATATCCCCGTAAACGTTACCGCAGGCCAGTATAAACAACAGCCATCCGTTTTGGCGGACTTTATGGTCGGCTATATGTGGGGCACAATGGGTTGGGTTTACAACACAGATAACGTTGCAGAGGAGGACGTAAACAGCTGGGGTGACGTTTTTGAAAACTCCGCCCTCAACAAAAAGGCAACTATAAAAGACGCCGTGCGCGATTCCTACCTTGTGGGGCTTGCAATGGTCTATAAAGATGAATTAAGTGCAGCAACCACTAACGAAGAAATCACTCAAATTCTAAACAGGGTTGACAAAACGTCTATTGATAAGGTAGGCGCAAAGCTTAACTCAATCAAATCAAAACTTTACGGTTTTGAGGTTGATAGTGGCAAAAACGATATAGTTTTAGGCAATATTGACGCATACGTTGCGTGGAGTGGCGATGCCGCATATGCAATCGACGTTGCCTCGGGCGAGGTAGAGGACGAGGACGGAACGTTTGTTGAAAACACCCGTAATTTAAGCTACTATATTCCCGACGAGGGCAGCAATATTTGGTTTGACGGATTTGTAATGCCGGCAGGCAGCACCAATTTTGACGCAGTTTATAAATTCCTAGACTTTATCTCTAACCCTGAAAACGTCTATCGCAATATGAATTATACCGGTTATACGAGTATGGTCGTTGGCGAAAAAATATTTAATGACGTAGTGCTTGGCTGGTTTGACGAAAGTGAGGACTTAGCCGTAGGCGAAGGAATTGAAATAGACCTTTCATACCTTTTTGGTGCTGGCGACTATAAGGTAACAGTTTCAAACGAGGGCTATGGCAGATTTATCGCACAGTATCCCACGGAAGAAATTGCAAACCGCTGCGCTATAATGAAAAACTTTAACGACGAAACGTTGATGGCAATCAACGAAATGTGGGAAGGAGTTAAAGGCGAAACCTTCCCCACGTGGTTGATAATTTTGTTTGCCGCAATAGTTGTTTTATTAGCCGTTGCAGTTGTGCTTTATCGCAATAAAGATAAAATCAAAATTTTCCAAAGTGACCCCACTACAAAAAAGACTTATGCCGAGAAAAAGGGGTTAAAACTTATAAAGCGCGAACTGGCGGAATAATTATTCTAATTTATTAACGACCACAGCATAAAAAAGGCTTTGCAAATGCAAAGCCTTTTTTAGTTCTTTTTATTTATAGGTTAATATTAAAAGTTGTTAAATGTTTTGAACACTTAATTTTAGCTTAAACTCTACCGACTTGCCTGCCCCTAGCGAGGTATACTTAAACCTATCGTCAAGTTCGGTGGTTGCAGGCTCTAAACCAAGCGCGTAATCTCCGCTTGCAAAGCTATTCCATTGCACAAAACAGGGGAGAGTATCTTTTGAATATTCCAAACGGAAAACCTTGCCTAATTTTTCATTAATAACCTCAGCAACAGGGGCGGCGGTTTTTATAAAATAACAGCTTTCCTCATCGCAAGGTATATCGCCGCTCATCACGTCGCGGCTAGCTAAACGGCTTTTAGCAACAGCATTTCTACCCTCAATCTTTTCAGCGTCAATTTTAACCTTAACACCCTCGTCAAGCATAGGGTAACCAACGTTAATATGGTATAGCAAACAGTAGTCTTGCGCGGTAAATGCTCCGTTATAAAGGCTGTCGCTAATTTCCACTTCGCTTGAAGAAGCGGCAAGATGAACAGTCCTTGTTAAAATCAATTTTGCACCAAATAGGGCAGTAACCTCTATAATGCCAACAACGGTGATATTGCCCTCTTTGTCGCACTCGGCACGCATAATTTTTGCAGGGTGGTTGTGCAGCGAGCCGTGCAATTCAAAGCCCTCTCTGCCACCAACGCTATCCAAACCGCAGGTGTAAATCATACCCCCTTCAAAACGGCTTAAAAAATTGCCGCTGTCAGTAGAAAAGCCGTTTTTGGTGACGAAAGAGATATTGCACCCCTCGTGCCAAAGTTGCATCACGTCAAGGGCCTTGCTCTCGTTAAGCATAAGTCTCATAATGCCGTTGTTAAGCTCTACCACCTTAACGCCAGCCTCTTTTCCGTCAGTCAAAATGTAACGGCGGACGTAAGATATTTGCGCCATGTTTGAAATTTTTCCGTTCATAAAAATCTCCCTTATAATTTTATTAAAATATTAAAAATCCCATTTAGGAATGTATTGGGTATCACTACTTTCAAGCCGTTGAAAATATGCCTTTTCAATGCCGAGCGATAGGGCATAGTCGATTACTTTGTCATATTCTCTTTTAGTAAGTTTTCGTTGAAGCTCTGGGTAATTATCCACCTCGCCAAAGGGTGTGTATTGGCTCATAATATTGATATACGCCCTGTCTTTTAAGGTGCTAAACCACTCTAAAATTTTCTTACTGTCAGCAACACCCATCGGCAAAACGAGATGGCGAACGATAACCCCCTTTTTCATTAAGCCGTCCTCGCCAAAAAGGAGGGGAGTTTCAGCCATTTTTTCAATCGCCTTGCTTGCGACCTCAAAATAGTTAGCTTTGCCAGTGTATCTTTTGGAAAGTGTGGGCGAAAAAAACTTTATATCAGGCAGCCAAACGTCCACGTAGCTTTTAAGCCTTTCAATCACGTCAAGCCTCTCATAGCCGTGCGTGTTGTAAACGACGGGCACTTTGGGCTTATAAATGTCAAACGCATCGCAAATTTGTTTAGAATAGTGTGTGGGATTGACCAAATTTATATTGTGCGCACCCATATCTTCCAATTGCTTAAATATACTAGCGAGTTCTTCAACCGAAATTTCCTTGCCCGTTAAATTCCTAGATAGTTCATAATTTTGGCAAAAAACGCACTTTAAGGCACAACCGCAAAAAAAGATAGTTCCACTACCATTTTTGCCACTAATCACGTCTTCCTCAAAAGGATGCAAGTAATACTTTGCAATTTTTAGTTTATTGTAAACCCCACACGCACCAACGCGATTTTCTCTATTAACCGCACAGCTGTTAGGGCAAAGGTTACATAAATTTTCCATAACAATATTGTAAAACAATAAAGGGTTAAAGTAAAGTTCAAAAAGAAAAAAGTGCGAAAATTTTTCGCACTTTTTATTAATCTTTTTTTACCAATTCTTCCAGTTGACACTTAATTAGTTTTTTGTGAATAATTAGTCTAGCTCAAACTTAATTAATTTTATAATTAATTATTCAAGTTCAAACGCACCGGTGTAAAGCTGATAGTATTTGCCGCCCTTTGCAATAAGTTCATCGTGTTCGCCACGTTCAATAATTACACCCTTTTCCAAAACCATAATTACGTTGGAGTTTTGAACGGTAGATAGTCTATGCGCAATAACAAAAACAGTTCTGCCTTCCATAAGTCTATCCGTTCCCATCTGCACAAGAGCTTCCGTTCTGGTGTCGATAGATGAGGTTGCCTCGTCCAAAATCATAACGGGCGCATCCTTTACGGCAGCGCGTGCAATAGATAAAAGCTGTCTTTGTCCTTGCGAAAGGTTAGCTCCGTCAGCCGTCAGCATAGTGTTGTAGCCATCGGGCAAACGAGAGATAAAGTCGTGGGCATAAGCAAGTTTAGCCGCCTCAATACACTCTTCGTCCGTTGCGTCAAGTCTGCCGTAACGGATATTTTCCATAACCGTTCCGGTAAACAAATTAGTATCTTGCAAAACAATGCCAAGCGAGCGTCTTAAATCGGCTTTTTTAATTTTATTAATGTTTATTCCGTCATATCTAATTTTGCCGTCAGCAATGTCGTAAAAACGATTTATAAGGTTTGTAATGGTAGTTTTGCCGGCACCGGTCGCGCCAACAAACGCCACCTTTTGACCGGGGTGCGCGTAAAGGGATACGTTGTGCAAAACAATTTTTTCAGGCACGTATCCAAAGTCAACGTCAAACATTTGTATATCCCCTTTAAGCTGGGTATAGGTAACAGTTCCGTCAGCTTTGTGGGGATGTTTCCAAGCCCAAACGCCATCTTTGCCATCAACCTCTACCGCCGTGCCGTCATCGTTAAACTTGCATCTAACAAGCGTAACGTAGCCCTCGTCAGTTTCCGGTTCACCGTCCATAAGGTCGAAAACTCTACTTGCACCAGCAAGACCCATTACAATGGAGTTAAGCTGTTGCGACGACTGGTTAACGTTGCCGGCAAACTGCTTGCAAATGGGCAAGAATGACATAATTGTTATAAGGAAAGCGGAAGTATTTACCGCTTGCAAGCCTGTAATAGATAGGTTAGGCACACCGTTTACCGCCAAAATTCCACCGACAAAAGCCGTCATAACGTATAAAATATTACCCAAATTATTCATTATAGGTCCTAAAATATTTGCAAAGGCGTGCGCTTTTGAAGCATCGTTAAACAATTGATTGTTGCGCTTGTTAAACTCATCCATAACTTGCGTTTCGTGGTTAAACACCTTTACCACCTTTTGACCTTGCATAATTTCTTGCACGTAAGCCTCGGCATTGCCGACTGAAATTTGCTGGCGCATAAAGTATTTAGAGCTGTTTCCACCGATAAACTTGGTTACAAGGAACATAAAGAATATTCCAATAAATACGACAAGGGACAGCCAAATACTAAACCGCAGCATAATTACAAGTAGGGTAATAACGCTAATTAATGAAGAAAACAAGTGGGGCAAGCTTTGCGAAACAAGTTGACGCATAGCATCGGTGTCGTTTGTGTAAACGCTCATAATATCGCCGTCTTTGTTGGTGTCAAAAAAGCTGATTGGATAAGACTGCATTTTGTTAAAAAGGGTTGTTCTAACTTGGTGCAAAAACTTTTGCGTTAAAACGGCCATAAGCCTTGTGTGGATAAAGGAGCAAATAATATTTGCAAGGTAAACACTACCCATAACCACAAAAATGGTAATTAACGATTTGATAACCGCGTCAAGCCCATTTTCTAAACCAATTTGAATTTGCGTAAGGAGCTGCTCTAAAAACAGGGAAGAAGCAACGCCCGTTACAGCAGAAATAAAGATGCAAGCAAAAACTGCAATAAGTAAAGGAGTATTGTTTTGAAAAAGCATCTTCATCAGTCTTTTAAGAGTGCCTTTTTTAGCCGGTTGGCGAGGGCCGCCCTTGCCGCCGCGTCCCGCTCTCATGGGCATAGGTCTAGCCATTTTTCTTTTCCTCCTTGTTTTGTGAATAGTAAAGTTCTTGATAGATTGCGTTATTTTTAAGTAGCTCATCGTGATTGCCGGCTGCAACTATCGTTCCACCGTCCATAATAAGAATTTTATCTGCGTCTTGAACGGAAGCAATACGTTGGGCAATAATAATTTTGGTAGTTTCGGGGATGTATTCGCGAAGAGCCTTTCTAATAAGCGCGTCAGTCTTGGTGTCAACCGCGCTTGTTGAGTCGTCAAGAATAAGAATTTTCGGTTTTTTAAGCAAGGCGCGCGCAATGCAAAGCCTTTGTTTTTGACCGCCTGAAACGTTTACGCCACCTTGCTCGATATAGTGGTCGTATTTTTCGGGGAAGCCTTGAATAAATTCGTCCGCCTGCGCAAGACGGCAAGCTTCCTCAATTTCCTTGTCAGTGGCGTTTTCGTTACCCCAGCGCATATTTTCTTTTATGGTGCCTGAAAAAAGCACGTTCTTTTGTAAAACCATAGCAACGGCATCTCTTAAAACGGTAACGTCATAATCTTTAACGTCCACACCGCCTACCAAAACGTTGCCGCTGTTTACGTCGTAAAGGCGGGGGATAAGCTGCACGAGCGAGGTTTTACTACTGCCCGTGCTGCCGATAATGCCAACTGTTTGACCGGAATCAATTTCAAGGTCAATATCAGCAAGTGCAAATTTTTCAGCCGTTAAAGAGTATTTAAAGTTTACGTCTTTAAAGATAACCGAGCCGTCCTTAACGGTAGTTATAGCATTTTTTGGAGAGGATATAGAGGGCTTTTCGTTAAGCACCTCAGCAATACGTTTTGCCGATGCCGTTGACATAATAATCATAACCATTATCATAGAAAGCATCATTAAGCTCATTAGAATTTGGAAAGAATATGTCATAAAGCTTTGCAACTCAGTCAGTTTCATAAGTTGACCTTTGGAGTTTATAATCAGCATCGAACCGAAAACGTAAATGGCAATAAGTCCACCGTAAACACAAAAGTTCATAAGTGGGGTGTTCATTGCAACAAGCTTTTCCGCTTTTGTAAAATCGCTTCTAACGTTGTCGCTAGCCTTGTTAAATTTAGCCTTTTCGTATTCTTCTCTAACGTAAGATTTTACAACGCGCATACCTCTAACGTTTTCTTCAACACTTTCGTTAAGTGCATCGTATTTTTTGAAAATGCGGTTAAAAAAGGGTATTGCCTTAGTCATTATAAGGATAAGACCTGTTGCAAGAAGTGGTACAGTGCAAAGGAAAATAAGGGCGATGCGCGAGTTTAGTTTAAACGCCATAATAAGCGCAAAAACAAGCATAAAAGGCGCGCGCACGGCAGTCCTTATAATCATCATATAAGACATTTGCACGTTGGTAACGTCGGTGGTAAGGCGAGTAACTAAACTCGACGTAGAAAACTTATCGATGTTTGCAAAGGAAAAACCTTGAATGCGACTAAACATATCGTGTCTAAGGTTTTTGGCAAAACCGCTAGATGCCGTTGCACACAGTTTACCCGCAAGCACGCCGCACAGCAAGGAAACGAGTGCAATTCCTAAAAGAATAAGCCCGTATTTTAATATTTCGTTCATAAGATTGCCCGAGCCGTTTTGAGAAATGGCCTCAATTTTGCCGAGAAGTAGTGTCATTATGTATGGGATAAGACACTCTAAAACAACTTCAATCATAACGAGTGCCGGTGCTAAAAAGGAGGGCTTTTTGTATTCCCTGACCGAACCGCCAAGCGTCTTAATAACGGGTATAAAGCCCGAGGGGTTATTTTGCTTTACTTTTTTCATATTTTGGTCGCTCCTTTGGTGAAAATATCAAGAATAAAATCTACGTTAGGAATGGGTATGCAAGACTGAAAGTCCTTTGGTGTAATAACAAAAGAAAGCGCGGTGCCAGTAATGATATATGTTAAAATTTGAATACACTCTGGCACGGAGTATTTGTCAACGCACTCGCCATTTTTTTGCCCCTCGGTAAAAAGGTCGCGCATAATATCGAGAAGTGGAAAGGACTTGTCGCTTTTAGGCGGCGGAAACAGCTCTCCGTTTTCGCGCAATGAAAAGCATCTTGACAAAAAGAAATAAAAGTAATACGCATTGTTTTCGTCGGTGGTATAATCTGCAACCAAACGGTTAAACAAAGCGCGCAATTTATCTCTAAAATTATTTAGATGTTTAAGCTCCTCAATAAGCTCGTCAGTAGAAGATTGGTTGCGCGCGTTGATAACACCGTCAAAAACCTCTTTTTTACTCTTAAAATAATGGTAAAAAAGCCCGTGGCTGCACCCAGCCTTTTGAACTATGTCGTCAATGGTTGTTCCATCATAGCCTTTCTCGCAAAAAACCTTTAACGCGCTACTAATTATAAGCTCGTTTTTAGGTATTTTCATTTGTGTTTTAGCCTTTGTTTTTTTCAATTTTGAACTCCTAAAAAATCAATTAATTTTACAAAAATTGACGCAAAAGTCAGTCAAATATAATTATATTATTTTTGTCAAGTAAAGTCAAACGTTTATGCGCATTAAAATAAAAATATTGACGAAAAAGTCAATCAATTTTTGTCGGTATAAATAAGCCGTGATTTTCCTAAAAGAATAAGAAAAAAATAAAAAATAATACAAAAATTTTTCAAGCAAAAGAGCAAAAGTAAATACAAAAACAAAAAACCGCCAAAAAATGCTAAAAAAAGGTGGACCGCCCCTTGCAGTCGATTGACACGCGCGCAATATAAGTGTATAATAATTTGGTATAGTTATAACCAAAGAGAGATTTTTATATGAGAAACTTTTTTACTAGTGAAAGTGTAACGGCAGGGCATCCCGACAAAGTGTGCGATTGCGTTTCGGACGCGGTTTTAGACAGCTATCTTGCGGGCGACCCGAATTCAAGGGTTGCGTGCGAGGTTTGTGCTACAACCGATTATATGCTTGTTATGGGTGAAATTACCTCTAACGCAAAGGTTGACGTTGAAAAGGTTGCGCGCTCTGTTATTAAGGAAATCGGCTACGTTGATAAATCGACCGGCTTTTCCGCAGACAGCGTAAAAATCGACGTGCGCTTAAATCGTCAAAGTCCCGACATTGCGCTTGGCGTTGACAATTCTGCCGAAGAAAAGTCTGGCACGGGCGACAAATACGATAAACACGGTGCAGGCGACCAAGGCTTGATGTTTGGTTATGCCTGCAAAGAAACGGCTGAGCTTATGCCACTACCTATAATGCTTGCGCATAAACTTTGCAAAAAGCTTGAAGAAGTTAGAAAGGCAGGCATTTTGCCCTATCTCCGTCCGGACGGAAAGGGACAGGTTACCGTAGAATATGACGACAACGGCAAGCCCGTTCGTATAGAAGCGGTTGTTCTTTCTTCCCAGCACGACGATAGAGTTACTACCGAGCAGCTTCGTGCAGACCTTAAACGCGAGGTTATCGATAAAGTTCTTCCCGCAGAATATCTCGATGCAGAGACGAAATATTACGTTAACCCCACCGGTAGATTTGAAGTTGGTGGACCTACTGGCGACAGCGGTCTTACGGGTAGAAAAATTATCGTTGATACTTACGGTGGTAAGTGCGCACACGGCGGCGGTGCTTTCAGCGGAAAGGACCCCACCAAAGTTGACCGCTCGGCAACATATATGGCAAGATACGTTTGCAAAAATATTGTCGCTGCTGGTCTTGCAGACGAATGTCAAATTCAGGTAGCATACGCAATCGGTGTTGCAAAACCCCTTTCGGTAATGGTCAACACCTTTGGCACAGGCAAGGTTAGCGACAGTCAGTTAGCCGATATTATCGTCAAAGAGTTTGACTTGCGTCCCTCGGCTATTATTGAAACACTCGGCTTAAAAAATCCTATCTACAAAGCAACCTCCGCTTACGGACACTTTGGTAAAGAGGAGTTTTCTTGGGAAAAGACGGATAGGGTAGACGACCTTAAAAAGTATTTATAATTTGTGGGTTTTATAATATATGGGCAATTTTGCTAAAAGCCTTTTTGCCAAGGTCGGCGCATTTTTAAGAAAATACGTTTATAACGACCGCTGGCGTTGCAACAGTTGCGGTAAAGAGATATTTAGTGGCTCCTTTTTCTGTGAGGATTGCGAAAAGTCCTTGCCGCGTAACGACAAAGAAATTTGCAACCATTGCGGCAGACAGGTTACCGAAAGCGCAGAGTATTGTTTAACTTGTAAAGGCAACCTTACATCGCTTGACAAATGCCGCAGCGTGTTTAACTATGAAGGAGAGATTAAAAAGTTAATCCGCAAAGCCAAATACGATGGCAAAAAATATATTCTCGACTATTTTGCCGAGGAGTTGGAAAGGCTATGCGTAAAATGTGGTTGGGCGGCGGATAAGGCAGCGGACAATATCAAAGAGAATGCTGTGGATAGCGTAGCGCATAACACAACGGATAATTCCGTGACCAACGCAACGGACAAAGTCACGGAAAACGCAGCAGATAATTTTGTTGACAATATCGTTGCCGTCCCTATGACCCAAAAAGCCCTCCGCAAAAGAGGGTATAATCAATCTTTACTGCTTGCTGAAAAGCTTTCGATAAAAACAGGAGTTAAAATTCTAGACTGTTTAACAAAGATAAAAGAAACGCCAAAGCAAGCAACGCTAAAAAGGTTAGAGCGAATAAAAAACTTAGACGGAGCCTTTCGCGTTACTGACAAAAAGGCGGTTGAAGGCAAAAGGATACTAATAGTAGATGACGTTACTACAACCGGCTCTACGGCAGAGGTTTTGGCATCAAGGCTTAAAAGGGCAGGCGCAAAGCAAGTGTTTTTATTGACCGTTGCCTCAGTTCCTACTAAGGACGGTTACTAAAAAGTCAAAATAGTCAAAACAAAGCGACCGTAAAACAAAAATAAAAAAGCAGTTATAAAACCGCAAAAAACAACTAAAAATTTTTTTATAACCAAACAAAAAGGGTTGTTAAAACTTAATTTTATAAAAAATATACCCACAAGGGAATAAGGAGAAAAATATGGGTTTATTTAGATACATCTTGGGTGGCGAGGCAAGGCGCAACTTGAAAAAACTTGACAAAATGGCAGATGCAGTCCTTGCGTTAGAGGAAAAATACGCTTCGCTTACCGATGAGCAGCTGCGCGCACAAACGGACGTGCTTAAAGGCAGACTTGCAAAGGGTGAAACGTTAGACGATATTTTAATCGACGCATTTGCTACCGCAAGAGAGGCTGCATACCGCGTCCTCAATATGCGTCACTACAAGGTGCAAATTATCGGTGGTATCTGTCTACATCAAGGCAGAGTTGCCGAAATGAAAACGGGTGAAGGTAAAACGCTTGTTGCAACCCTCCCCGCATATCTCAACGCGTTAAACGGCAAGGGCGTGCATATCGTTACGGTCAACGATTATCTCGCAGCGCGTGACGCAGAGTGGATGGGCAAGGTTTATAGATTTTTAGGACTTACCGTTGGCGTGGCAATATCGGGTATGCAAGACGATGAAAAGCAAAAGGCATATGCTTGCGACATTACCTACGGCACAAACAACGAAATGGGCTTTGACTATCTTCGTGATAATCTTAAAACCAGAATTGAAGCAATGGTTCAACGTCCCCTTACCTTTGCAATCGTTGACGAGGTAGACTCAATTTTAATTGACGAGGCAAGAACGCCTTTAATCATTTCCGGCAAGGGAGAGGAAAGTAGCGAAAAATACGTTACCGCAAACAGATTTGTCAAAACGCTTGTTTTAGACAAAGACTTTACGGTAGATTTTAAGGAAAAAACGGTGCAAATTACTGAAAGCGGTGCAAAAAAAGCAGAAATCTTTTTTGGGCTTTCAAATTTTGCCGATATAGAAAACGCAAGCCTATCACACCATATTCAGCAGGCGTTAAAGGCAAACCATATTTTCAAGCGCGATAACGACTACGTTGTTTCTGATGGCGAGGTTATTATCGTTGACGAATTTACCGGCCGTCTAATGATTGGTAGACGTTACTCTGACGGCTTGCACCAAGCAATCGAAGCAAAAGAAGGTGTAAAGGTTCGCAATGAAAACAAGACGCTTGCAACCATTACTTTCCAAAACTATTTTAGAATTTACAAAAAACTTTCGGGTATGACGGGTACTGCAAAGAGTGAGGAGGAGGAATTCCGCGCAATTTACGGTTTAGACGTTTTGGAAATCCCCACCAATAAGCCCGTTGCTAGAAAGGACGCACCCGATAAGATTTATAAAACGGTTAACGGCAAAAACAAGGCGATTATCGAAGATATTGTAGAGTGCAACAAAAAAGGTCAGCCCGTCCTTGTCGGCACGGTTACCGTTGAAAAGAGTGAAGAAATCTCTAAACTATTAATTCGCCGCGGCGTAAAGCACAACGTGCTTAACGCAAAAAACCACGCAAGAGAAGCAGACATCGTTGCACAAGCAGGCAGACTTGGTGCAGTAACCATTGCAACCAATATGGCTGGTCGTGGAACGGACATTTTGCTCGGTGGCAACCCCGAGTTTTTGGCAAAGCGCAAACTTCGTGACGAGGGCTTTGACGAATATAAAATCGAGCAAGCAACCTCCTTTGCGCAGGATATTCCCGATGACGTAAAGGAAATTCGCGAAAGATATCGCGAGGTTTACTCTCAGTTTAAGACACAAACTGACGAAGAAAAGTTGCGCGTTATCGAGGCAGGCGGTCTTAGAATTTTAGGCACCGAAAGGCACGAATCTCGCCGTATTGACAACCAGCTTCGCGGCCGTTCAGGCCGTCAAGGCGACCCCGGCTCGTCAGTATTCTACATCTCCGCAGAGGACGATTTAATGAAACGTTTCGGCGGCGAGCGTATGTATAGGATTTTAGATACCTTCGGCATTGCCGAGGACGAAGCATTGGAGAGCAAAATGCTTTCAAATAGCGTAGAAAATGCTCAGCGCGCAATCGAGGGCAGAAACTTCGGTATAAGAAAGCACGTTCTTGAATACGACGACGTTATGAACCGTCAACGTGAAGTAATGTATGCCGAGCGTATGAAGGTTATAAAGGACGAAAACGTTCACCAAGACATAATAAAGCTTATCCCCGACTTTGTCGCTTACACCGTAAACTGTGTAATTAACAATCAAAACAAGCCTGAAACGTGGGATTTAGAGGCACTTAATCAAGCCATCGACTTAAAACTTCTTCCTAAGGACAGCAATTTTATTACCAAGGAAAAAGCGGAAAATTGGGATTTTGAATATTTGCTTGAAAAGTTGACGGAAGAGGTCATTAGAGTTTACGAAGAAAAGATTTCCAGATATAAAGAAGAGGGCATCGACTTTGCCGAGGTTGAAAGAATGGTTTTCCTCCGCAATATCGATACCAAGTGGATTGACCACATTGACTCAATGGACCAGTTAAAGAAGGGCATATCCCTTCGCGGCTATGGCAATATTAACCCCGTAGACGAGTATAAGAAAGAGGGCTTTGAAATGTTTGAGGACCTCGTTGAAAGTATTCAGGACGATACCGTAACAATTTTGCTCCGAGCAGAACTTAGGCGCGTTCCCGTCCGTCAAGAAGCACCGGTAAATATTGCAACCAACAGTCCTAAGGACGACAGCGGCAGAGTGCTTCGCCGTCCCGCACCTCAGGGCGCACCGGGCAGAAACGACCCCTGTCCTTGCGGCAGCGGCAAAAAATATAAAAATTGCTGCGGCGCAGGCAAATAACTGTGCAGGCAAATAACAGTTAAAGCCCACACAAAACTTTTTGGAGTAACGACCTATGCTCAAAATTGAAGAATATAAAGAAAAGGTTAAAGAATTAAAAGGTATCCTCGCGGAAACGGGACACTCTCTTTGACGTCGATAGACTAAGAAGTGAATTGGAAGAAAAAAATCTTTTATCCCAAACGCCAGAGGTATATACAGACCTTGCAAAATCTCAAAAAATTCTAAAAGAAATTTCCGCCTTAAACAACAAGGTATCGGCCTTTGACAACGCAAAGTCCATCGTTGACGGTGTTGGAGAGCTTGTTCAGCTTGCCGAAGAAGAAAATGACGAAAGTATTTTAGACGAGGTGCAAGGCGAGCTTTCCGCGGTGGAAAAGACCATTGAAGAAATGCGCCTTGCCGCACTCTTAAAGGGGAAATATGATAGGCTTAATGCCTTAATGACACTCCACTCAGGCGCAGGCGGAACGGAAGCTTGCGATTGGACGGAAATGATGTATAGAATGTATATTCTCTATGCTGAAAAAAACGGCTTTACTCTTACCGAGCTTGACCGACTTGACGGTGACGAAGCAGGTATAAAGTCCGTTTCGTTCAAGTTAGAGGGCGAGTGCGCTTACGGCTATATGAAAGCCGAAAAGGGCGTTCACCGCTTGGTTAGAATTTCTCCGTTTGATGCCAATTCCAGACGTCAAACGTCATTTGCCTCGGTAGAAGTTATGCCGGAGATTGAGGACGACACCGAAATCAAGGTTAAGCCGGAGGAACTCCGTGTCGATACCTTCCGTTCATCAGGCGCAGGCGGTCAGCATATTAATAAAACGGACTCTGCAATTCGAATAACCCACTTGCCAACAGGCATAGTTGTTGCTTGCCAAAACGAGCGCAGCCAAACGCAAAATCGTGAAATGGCTATGAAAATGCTCATTTCCAAACTCATTGAAAAGCGCGAGGCGGAGCGTATGGAGCGTGACCAGGATATTAAGGGCGAAATTAAAAAGATTGAATGGGGCAGCCAAATCCGTTCATACGTATTTTGCCCATATACTATGGTTAAAGACCACCGCACCGGCTTTGAAACGGCTGACGTTGACGCTGTAATGAACGGCAATATCCAAGGCTTTATAAACGATTTTCTTAAAAAATCACAGTAAACGAAAGAGAAGTAGAAAGATTTAGTTATATCGCAAGAATTACAAAAGATTTTAGTTAAAGCGGAAGAATTTAGTTAAAATGACTTATAAAGAAAAAATCAACGGCTACGCCATAAAGGAAAACCCTATAATTATGGGCATAGAAACCTCTTGTGACGAAACGGCTGTTGCAATCGTCAAAAACGGCAGAGAAATTATTGCCGAGCATATTATAAGTTCTGCGTCCACGCACGCAGTTTACGGCGGCGTAGTGCCTGAAATAGCCTCGCGTTATCACACTACGGCTATACTTACGGCTACTCAAAAAGCACTTGACGATGCCAATATGACCTTTGACGATATAGATGCCTTTGCCGTTACCGAGGGGGCGGGGCTTTTAGGCGCGTTGCTTGTCGGTGTGTCGTTTGCAAAAGCACTTGCCTTTGCACTTAACAAACCGCTTATTCCGGTAAGTCATATCCGCGGACATATAGCAGCGTCATATTTAGCAGATAAGACCTTGCAGCCCCCCTTTATAACCATTTTAGCAAGTGGCGGACACACTGCAATCGTCAAAGTGAAAAGCTATACCGAAAGCGAGTGTTTGGGCTCTACTCAGGACGATGCCGTTGGCGAAGCCTTTGATAAGGTTGCAAGGGTGCTTGGTTTAGCATATCCGGGTGGACCTAACGTTGAAAGGCTTGCAAGAGAGGGTAAAAAGGTGGTCCCTCTACCCAAAATGCTAAAAAACTGGACGGGCAGCGAATACGATTTTTCATATAGCGGCTTGAAAACTTCCGTTATCAATTATTTGCACAATGCAAATGCGCGTGGCGAGGAGGTTAACAGGGCAGACGTTGCTTGTAGCTTCCAATGCGCCGCAATCGACGTTTTGGTGGAAAAAGGCTTAAAAGCGGTTGCTGAAACGGGCTATAAAACGCTAACCGTATCGGGCGGTGTTGGTGCAAACGGATACCTGCGCGAAAGGCTATTAAAAGCCACAACTGGCACAAACGTAAACCTTGTTTTGCCCGAAAAACGCTATTGCACCGATAATGCTTCAATGATTGCCGCCGAGGGATATATTCAGTATAAAATGGGCAATTTTGCCGATTTAAGCTTAAATGCAAAAGCGGTTATGCCTTTCAAATAAAATAAAAAGATAAAAGAAAAGAGTGATTAAAAACTGGACAATTTTTAACCGGTTTGGTATACTAAAAAAGCTATGATAAAACATATTGTTTGTTTCAAACTTAAAGAGGGAGAAAGTCCCGAAGTTGCAAAAGAGGTTTTGCTTGGTATGGTAGGCAACGTCCCTATGCTTAGGGGTATAGAAGTTGGTGTAGATAAACTCCACTCCGACAGGTCTTACGACGTAATTTTACAAGTGCTTTTAGACGATTTTGATGCGCTTAGCGACTATCAAAATGACGCATATCATTGCAACGTTGTCAAAAAGCACATGCACGCCGTTGCGGAAAAATCTGTGGCAATCGACTACGAAATTTAATAGTATATAAGGTATAAGCGTAAAAAGTTTTTAGACGCAACTCGGTTTTAAGTAAAACCATCTTAAAAACGGCAAACGTTTATAATTTTATAAGCGAGTATGGCGGAATTGGCAGACGCGCTAGATTCAGGTTCTAGTGGTTAACAGCCGTACAGGTTCAAGTCCTGCTACTCGCACCAAACAAGAATAAAACGAACCTTGATGAAAAGTCAAAGTTCGTTTTATTTTTTACAAGAGATTATTTCGGCTTAATTGTTAAGTTAAAATAATCAAAAATTTAATGATAAAAGCCGAAGTCAATCTTCGGCTTTTAATTTTTTTGCAATTGTTATTCCCAAAAAATAATAAATTTGGGAATAAATAATAAATTTTATATTGTTTGCGCTCAAAAATGCTTGACATTTGATTTGTTTTTCAGTATTATATTAAAAGAACGGAGGAGTTAGTTATGGATAAAGCATTTTCACCCAGCAAATTACCTTTGAACGAATCTTCTTTGGATTATTCAGCATTCTTAGATGAATTGATTGACGCAAGTGCAAAACTTGAAGTTTACAAGGAAAAAATCAATGATAGTAAGTTAGATAGCGCTTGGTTTATGCCTTCACTTCAACAAAAAGAAGCCCTTGCTTCTTCCATGCTTGAAGGAACGCAGGCAACACTTGATGGTGTTTTAATCAACCAAGTAAACCCCGATACGAAGAATAAAAATTTCAATGAGGTTGCAAACTATTTTGCTGCTACAAAATTAGGATATAAATTGCTCAACAGAGAAGATTTTTCAAATGAGTTTATTTGTATTTTACACAAAACATTATTATCTGGAGAAGTTAGAAAAACGCCTGGACATCCTATCGGCGAATATCGCACCGAGCAAAACTATATAGGTAAGAATGAGACACATTCAATTACCTATATCCCACCTGAACACGAAAAAGTCCAAGGATTAATGGACAATCTCATTGATTACATTAACAAGCCTACCGATAATTTACGTCCATTGATACGAACGGCTATTATCCACGCTCAATTCGAAACGATTCATCCCTTTATGGACGGAAACGGAAGAGTTGGCAGGATGTTAATACCTATGTATCTATATGCAAAAAAACAAATAGAGTTACCTTGTTTTTTTATAAGCGAAGCACTTGAAAGAGATAAATTAAGGTACTATACTCTATTGAATAACATACGCAAAGACGGAAACTGGAATTCTTGGATCAAGTTTTTCTTATCTACCGTTGCAAAACAGTGCGAAAAATATATCAAAATCATTTCCGAAATAAATCAATTGTATGAAACACATACAGACATCGCTACTACAATATCAAGCACCAATAATATCATAAAAATTATTGACCTAATATATCAACAACCAGTAGTAACAATGAAAACTATCGCCAAAGAAACAGGTATCCCTACTTCAAGTCTTACGAGATATTTATCTATGCTCGTAGAAAAAGATATTTTATCTACCGACGAAAAGAGCAGAAATCGAACATATTATTGCTATGATTTATTATCTGTTTTAAGACAATAAGATATAACAACTAAAAAAGAAGGAGCGATTGAAATTGCAGTTTCAATCACTCCCAGTTCCCTAAGGAACACAAATTAAAGTTCTTCAATTATACACCAAAGATTTAAGAATGTCAACCATTAGGGACCCCTTTTTTAGTTTTTATAAATAACTAAAAGGAGGATTTTCCTATGGAAGTCAATAACAGACGTGTTGGCTGGGTAGAAGTTTTCACTCCGTACATAGTACGAAACGGAAAAACTATTTATCCGAAAAACGCTAAATTCTTTCATTTTTGGGTTAGAAAATCGAAATAATTAGCGAAAAGGTAAAAGGTGGTAGAGATACCACCTTTTATTTTTACTTAAATACTTCTCTTAAAATTTTCCAATCGTCAGAGTGTATATCTTCGTTGTAATTGTCGGTGCAGATACAAAGTTCTTCGCTTTGTTTATCATAGCGGACAAAACCGCCTTTAAGACCGTATTTTGTAAGATATGCTTTCAAAACTTCAAACTTTTTCGGCGAGAAAATATCAATATCTTCGCTTGCGCCCGTTTTATCAAAACCGCCTTTTGTTTCGACAATCCAAACTTCGCCTTTTACAGACACAATGTAGTCGGGATAGAAAAGTTTTTGACGGTTAGCGTTATCGAGATAGACGATAGAAAAATATTCGTCGCCTTTATCACCGTTTTTATAAATCCAATCAACAGCGGAACAACTTTCGCAGAATTTTTCAAATTTCTTTTCAGAAGACGAACGTGGCTCGGCTGACATTAGATATTCGCCGTAAACGTTCTTTTCGCTAAACGCCTGCACCTTGCTTTGTAAATCGTATGTAAACAAGGTTGAGTGCGGAATAGTAAACGGTTTTTCTGATACCATTTTAGGCGAAAGCGCAATTTGGTTTAACTGCATAGCCATTGCTGTGCGACAAGTACGGCGCAATAAATCAAAGTTGTTGATTACAAAGGCATATAATTCTCTTGGCGTAAGCGCAAGCACCTTTTCACGATAATCAAACTTTTCGCCGAACAGTTTACCTATAATGGTATTCATATAGTTATACGGCATACCGATTTCCAAACCAATACGACCAACACGATTATGATATTCACGTCCGTGCGTGGTGGTAGAAATAGGCTCGGATATTTTAATAGCGTTTAATTTATCCGTTTCAGAAAGTTCCGCAAAAACTACAACGCTACCCGAAAGAGTATATCTTACAACGTTTTCAGAAAATTCAAAGCCTTTACTTTCCAAACGGGTTTTATTTTCCTTTTTATTGCCCGTAAGCGCAAATTCGTTTTTAAGATATTGAGCAATAGCCGTCAACGCCTTGCGAGAATCACGCAAATCGGTAACGGACGTGCGTTGCTCCTTTGTAAGTGTAAACGCCTTATATTCGTTTTTCAAGAACAGCGTTTTTGCTTCCAACGCCGACTTACCAAGACTTGCTTTAACACCTTGCGTAAACTTGCCGTCAAACGTGTAAAGATAGCAACTGTCAAGCAAATCATTTTCATAGTGTTTTGCTTCGGGCATACGGCGAATACGACCTATCGTTTGAATTTCAAACGTTTCGTCCATATTCTCACGAAGTTTTACCAAGATATGAGCACGGGGGCAATCCCAACCCGTTGCAACAGCTTGTTTCATAATAACGGCAACGCTTTCGGCATTGTTGTTAGAAATGACGTCAACGTTTTCGTGCCTACCCGAAAGCCATATTGCAAGCGTTTCCGCTTCCGTTGTAACGCCTTTACTTTCAAACCATTTTTCAACCGTGTCGCAAAGTGCGTCAGAGTTATTCGGCAACTGCACCACAATTAAAGGATTTATATCAAGTTCACGTTGTAAAAACAAGGAACGCAATTCTTGTTGCTTTGCATACGCTTTTTCTAAAAGATAATGCGTTTGATTATCCGTATCAATTACTTGTGGAAAGTTCTCGTTAATTACAAGCAACTTTTTAATAAGACCTTCTGCAATAACGTCTTCTTCGGTAACTTCAATAAGTTTTGCCGTTCTGCTTACAAGTGGCGTAGCCGAACAACGTATAATTTTATCCGTCTTAAATAACTGTATAATCGCATCAGATTTTTCAGTAAAGTTTTGGTGGCTTTCATCAATGATAATCTTAAAAGTTATGCCATTGTTAAAAGCCTTGTCTATCCACTCTAAAAAGTTTGTGCGTTCGCTATCCTTTAAGGCGTTATTGCCTTTTTTAGTGAGTTTTTCCCAATTTATAAAACAGCAATCGTTTTCACTAAAACCACTCGACATAACGTCGGCAAGTAATTTCGTTTGCGCATTATGGATATATTTATCCATTTTTGCCTTGCTTTGTTCTTCCAAGTTTCCCTTGCCGGGGGTAAGCCAAACAAAAACCGTTTTAGCGTGTCCTTTTATGTATTCGTCCATAAAATGCGTTAGAATTATGGTTTTACCGCTACCCGTAGGACTTTTAAGGACAATTTCTCGGCAAGGCTCGTCCATACACTCTAACAAACTTTTTATTGCTCTTAATTGAAAATTCGCTAAATTTATCGCCATAATTAAGCCTCCAAATCCCTATAATAGTAATCGGGAATAACGTTTACCGTAATACCGCATTTTTTGAAAATCTTTTCTTGTTCTTCACTCGGCAAAACGTCGTGCCCAAGATAGATAGTTTTACAAGTTTCGGGAATGGAAAGCGCAAAGCCGTCAAGTTCTTCTTCGGTTAAGAGTATTGCAATTTCATTGTTGCCGTTAAAGTTTATACCATTTTCAAGTTCCACAAGCTCTTTTACGTGCTTCAAAAGTTCGTCGGCGTATTCGTAATAGAGTTTATCTGAAATAGGCACGAAATCCACCTTGAAATATTTAAGACTTGCCTTGTTATTTTTAGAAATAACATTTTTCAAACGGGTATAGGCAACTTCACGACAGATATTTTTCTCTGGACTTGTGCACATTATAAAATGACGATTGCCACCGTCTTCGTCGTTTAAGTCTAAAACAGCGTGCCCCGTTGAAGCAGAGCCTGCAAAAAAGTCTAAAACAAGAATATCTTTTCTTAAATGATAATTTAGAAATTGTTTCAGCATTTTTGTCGGTTTTTTACCGCTGTTAAATCCCACACCACCTTCGTGGCGAATATTTCCAAAATCAGCACTAAAATCATAAAAGTTTTGAATAGGTCTATATTTGCGTGCTTCACCGTTTGCAATTTCTTCTAATCGAGAAAGCGGAACACCCGAATAAAACAAACCTTGTGTTGCACTTTCTTTTAATGGTCCCGTAAAATATCTATATCCAATACCGTCTTCGCCAATACCATCTACTTTATAAAGAGTTCCAAGCCCGTCGATAGACTTACGGGGCTTTAAGTGCGTTTCAAAATATTTTCCCGAAGCATTTCCTTTAACAACACTACCCGAAGCCCAAGTTGCTTTTAATAATTTTGTTGAGCCTATTTCGTGTTTTTTGATTTCATAAGTGCCTTTCGGAAAAATCTTAACCTTTCTTCCGCCAATGATTTCTTCTATTCCGTCGGCAGTTTCTATTATTTCATAGCAAAACTTATCTAAATCATATTCTTCATAAGGCTTATTTGCGTGGAAATTATGCGTGTTTTTTGCATAAATTAACACATATTCGCAAACTTCTTGAAAATCCTTTTTTTCGTTTAGATTTTTATTTCCATAACGTACTTGAATATGGTGTATTGACAACAAGTTATGTTCGCCGAAAATAGTATCGCAAATAAGTTTTAAGGGAGCATATTCGTTATCGTCGATAGAAATAAAAATTACCCCGTCGTTTGCCAACAGTTTATGCGCAGACAAAAGGCGTTTTTCCATAAAGGAAGACCATTTACTATGGCGAAAAGTATCTTCGTTGTCGATATACTTATCGTTATAAATAAAATCTTCTTTCCCCGTGTTGTACGGGGGATCTATGTAAATCAAATCAATTTTGCCTTTGTGTGTTTTTTCCAAAAGTTTAAGGCTTGCCAAATTGTCGCCTTCAATAAGAAAGTTTATTTGTCCGCCGTTATCAATAAAAAGACTTTCGTCTTCTACTAAAACGGGAAGATTTTTTTCAAGCGTTTCGTCAATGCTTTCACGGTGTTCTTCAAAAACAAGACCGTATTTTTTGCCTTTAATATCCTTTTCAATTTCAGCAATATACATAAGTAATTGTGCCGTGTTTTCGTCTTGCTCGGCTGTTGCAATATACGTTTTTATTGCTTTTATCTTTTCAACGAGTTTTTCACGCTTTTCTTTTGACACGTTTGTTGACATATTCGGTGCACCTTTTTCCATAGAGTTAGTGCACGGAATAAAGTATTCCACGCACACTGTAAATGGCTTTGTACACAAAATATTTAGTTTTCGTACAAATGAAATAGTGTTCGCTATACCGTTATACCTTGATTTTTTCGATAAAAACTGCTATAATATAGAAAATGTGCACCGAATACTTTATTTGGCGCACATTTTTTATTGTTTTACAATAACTTTCCTAAACGATTCATCATATCGGTTTTGTGTTCTAAGAGCGAGTGGGCGTATCGGTTAAGGGTAATGGTAGCGTTTTTATGCCCTAACAGTTCAGACAGCGTTTTAACGTCCATACCACACTCTAACGCCCTTGTTGCAAAGGTATGACGTAGAGAGTGAAAGCCTTTATGCGCAATACCAAGTTTCTTTAACAAAAGTTCAAACGTTCGCTGATAAGAGCGCACAAAAACGGGCTTGTCCCCGTCGGCTATGATATAATCACAATTAGACCGCTTTTTAAGGTTTTTAAGCAAGGGCAATATTTGCTTCGGCAAAGGTATCACACGGCGAGAATGGACGGTTTTAGGGCTGTCTATAATGCGTATATGATTACACCCGTCGTTCCCGTCGTGGCAAGTTTTAGACACGAATAGCAAGCCTTTCACGAAGTCAATATCTTTCCACGTAAGCGCAAGCAATTCGCCGATGCGCAAGCCAGTATATAAGCAAAGCACCACACCGAACAGCTTGTCCTTTGGGCTATGTAAAACGTATTGCTCAATTTTCTTTTGCTCTAAAACGGTAAAGCAATCAACTTGCTTTTCAACTGTTTTAGGGCGTTTTATTTTATTCGCAACGTATTCGGGCGTTAAGCCTATCAAATGTGCCGTTTTAAGCGAGTTTTGTAAAACGGATATAACGGTATTTACAAAATTTGCTGACAAACCCTTGCCCGTCTTGTGATTGCCGTTAGTAAGCAAGGTAGTTATAAACTTTTGCAAATCTATAACGGATATTTCGGCTAACTTATAGTTGCCGAGCGACGGGATAATATGTAAAGCACATATTTGCGCATATCTTTCATAAGTCCGTATTTTAGCGGACGGTTTTACGTAGTTTTCAAGCCAATCTAAAAGCCAAGTTTTGTATTTCATTGTTTTTGCTCCTTGTTAAGTGAATTAAAAAGATAAACTATAATGCGTTTGTGAAGAATTTGGATATATTTATCCGTAACACCGCACTCTTGCGCATACTTCTTTTGTTTCTTAAAACAACGATATAGGTTTACATAAGCCAAGCGTAAGCGTACAGGTGCTTTATCCATAATTTTATCGTATTGCTTAACTACTTTCATAAGTTCTTCGGGGAAGATAATTTTACTTCGTGGGTATTCACGGGCATACATTTCCGTAATTTGATAATAGGTTTTTACGTCTTGTAAATTTTTCCTAATGGTTTCAATTTCTATCATTTTTTTAATCTCCTTTTATGCTATAAAAAAGTTGGGGTAAAGTTGGTGCGATGCAACTCTGGCGTGCGCTTGTCTTGATACAAGTGGCGTCGCTTCGCTCCGCCAGACAAGCGCACGCCAGCACAAACAAATTAAAACTAAAATAACAAATCGAAAGCCCGAACGGAAGCGGGTTTCGCACTGAACCGTTTGCGAAATCTCCGCTTTAACCGTTTCGGGCGCTTTTTCGTATTTGCAATTATTTTTACCCTGTTGTTAAAGCGGATCGTTTTCGCTGCCGTTTGTTATGCTCCATAGTCCTTTATAATTTGGCGCAAGATTGTTTGTTCGTTGGGCGTGCAGTATCTTTCAAGTTTATGTAATAACGATATTTTTTCTTTAACGCTTAAATCGGTATCGTCAAGATAATAAATACCGCCGTCGTAACGACCTTGCTTTGTGTAGATATTAGCGGTTAAGGACAGCATTAAAATATCGTGCCTTATGGTTTTCTCTGATACGGAAAACTCAAAAGCAAGATTTTCTACTTTTTCAAACTTGCGTAAACGCAATATTCGTAATATTTCGTTTCGCCGTTCAAATGCTGACACTTACCGCTTTACCTCCTTTCAAGATTTTTTATAAGTTTAATTGTTAAAGGTCGCAACTTTTGCAACTGTTAAAAATTTTAGATAATAATCCGTGCAGTTTTTGCACGAAATAAAATAAAAGTTAATTACATAGGTTTGCTGTATAATTAGAATTTTTTACCGTCCTTTGCTTCGGGTGGTGGTCGCTCGGCTTGGCTAGGCGTTTCAGCCACTAAAATATCTAAAAGAGATTTGCAAAAGACGTTAAACTCGGTTTTGCTCATATTTTTTAGATTTGGTTTGCCGTTATGGATAATTTCGTGTTTGTATTTCAATTTTTTGCTCCTTTTATTGCTGTTTTCTGTATTCTAAAAGTCAAACTTGCAAGTTTTTTGCAGGTTTAATTTTTTTTATTGTAGAAGTTAAAGTGGCAGGTTTTCTTCCGGGTTAAAAATTTTTTTGTGGATATTTTTGAATTTCTTTTTTAATGCGGAAAATTTTTTACCGATTTAGTTGGTAGGCTCTTGCGTATAGACGGATTGAGCGTAAAAAAATAGCCCGTGCGTAAACACAGGCTAATGTGATGTGGGCTGGATAAGAGAAAGAAAGGCAAGCCATATTCTTTCTCTTTCGGGATTGTATCAAAAAACGTCTTGCTGTCAAGGGTAAAAATTATCGCTTAAACAAATGATTTAGGGTAATATCCACGCAATATTTTTTACTGTTTCCTTGACAGTCTGCACCGTTTTTTTATGCTCCGTTTCCGTCGAAAGACAAATTTAGTTAAAAGGAGTTAAAAACTTATGAAAACAGCAGTTATCTACGCAAGGTATTCAAGCAACAGCCAAACCGAGCAATCTATCGAAGGTCAACTTCGGGTTTGTCAGCAGTACGCTCAGCAAAACGATTTACTTATCGTTGATACGTATATCGACAGGGCTATGACGGGTACGAACGACAATCGTGTGGCATTTCAAAAAATGCTTGCCGACAGCAAGAAAAGGCAATTCGCTTACGTTATCGTTTACAAACTTGATAGGTTTGCACGTAACAAGTTTGAAGCCGTAAACAATCGCCAAAAACTCAAAGAAAACGGCGTTAGGCTTTTATCCGCTATGGAAAATATTCCCGATACGCCCGAAGGCAACCTTATGGAAAGTTTGCTTGAAGGATTCAATCAATATTTTTCAGAAGAACTACGCCAAAAGGTTAATCGTGGACTTAAAGAAAGTTGGCTTAAAGGTAACGCCACAGGCGGTAACGGTTTATTCGGCTATGATATAGTCAATAAAAAATACGTCGTAAACGCTTATGAAACGCAAATCGTTCAAGAAGTGTTTACCAAGTATGCGCAAGGCTATAAAGCCGTAGCAATCGCCGAAGAATTAAAGCTTCGTGGCGCAAAACGTAAAAACGGAAAACTTATTGATATTAAATACGTGTATTACATACTTCATAACGAACGATACACGGGTAAAGTTGAACATCACGGCGTAATTTACGATAAAATCTTTCCGCAAGTTATATCCGACGAATTGTGGCTTGCTGTAAATGCTATCAATGAAGAAAACAAGATTGCGCCCAGCCGTAAAAAAGAAATATTCGATTACATACTCTCGGGTAAACTTGTTTGCGGTGATTGTAAACGCCGTATGAGTGGCGAAAGCGGTACTTCACACACGGGCGATATTCATTACTACTACTTATGCACAAGCCGTAGAAAGAAAAAATTGCCTTGCACGACAAAAGCCGTTACAAAGCAATACTTGGAAGATTTAGTTATACACGCCACAAGCGTTTTATTAAGTAGTGAAGAAAATATCCGCCTTGTAGCCGAAAATATCTATAAGACACACGAAAAGGAAACGAAAGACAGCACGGTTTTGAAACTATTATTAAAGCAACGTCAAGACGTGCAAAAGAAAACGGATAATATTATTAAAGCGATTGAACAAGGAATTATTACCGAGCAAACGAAAACACGTCTTAAAGAACTTGAACAAGAACTTTTACAAATCGACTTTGATATAGACCGTGAAAAACAACGCACGTATACGTTCCTTACAGTTGAAAATATAGTCGATTTCTTACAAAGTAAAGTGTTTGCCGATACCGATAATATAAAGGTTAGAAAACTTATAGTAAATACGTTTATACGTGAGATTATCTATTACCCCGATAAAATCATTATTACCTACAATTTTACGGATATAATTGACACTGTAAAGATTACACCCGAAAAGAGCATAGAGATTGAAAAGCAGAGCAAATCTGCTTCTTCTCTCAATTTAGGTTCGTGCTTATTACCGCAATCCGCACCATAAAACAAAAAAGGGGGGCAAAAAGCCCCTTTTTTTGTTTGCCTAGCAAAAGCTACCCTTTTTTTGCCTTGCACAGCAACGCGACTTGAACCTACTTTTACTTATTGAACCGAAGCGGTGCAAATATTAAAAGCGTTTAAAAAACTGCAACCTAAAAAATTGTCTGTATACAAAAAATCTTTCTAAAAATATTGATAAAATTTGTCGTTTGTCCACCTAAAATAATTGACTTAAACCAGCTGTTTATGATAAAATCATATCGTTAAACTCGGTTAATTTTTTGTTTAATATTTTAAGGCATTAAAAACTCGTGATTTTTGTAAAATTTTAACCGCATTTATACACAAAAATTTAAAATTTGCGACAGGAGATTTTAATGAAAAAAGTCGGTATTATTATGGGCAGCGACAGTGATTTGCCTATCGTAAGCAAGGCTATCGCAGTCTTAAAGGAGCTGGAAATTCCTTTTGAGGCACACGTATATTCAGCGCACCGCACGCCTGAGCAGGTTGATACGTTTGTATCTTCCGCTAAGGAAAAGGGCTTTGGCGCAATAATTGCGTTTGCCGGTATGGCAGCACACCTCGCAGGTGCGGTTGCTGCAAGAACGGTTCTTCCCGTTATCGGTGTGCCTTGTAAATCAACTAATCTCGACGGGCTTGACGCGCTTTTATCAACAGTGCAAATGCCCAGCGGAATACCCGTGGCAACGGTTGCAATCGACGGCGGAGCAAATGCCGCGCTTCTTGCCGCGCAAATTCTATCAACGGCAGACGAGGCTCTCTATGCAAAGCTTAAAGCTAAGAGAGAGGCTGACGCTCAAAAAGTATTAAAAAAAGACGCAGAGTTACTTGCAAAACTTTAAAACAAGGACCTTTGCGTCTTTGTATTTGTAAAAACTTTTATAAAAACCGCTTGTCAAAACTGCCAATCGGCATAACCGCAGCAAATCAAAAAGGCAAAAATATAAAACAGCACAACGAAAAAATAAAAAAAGGCAAAAGGGCAAAACGTTAAAAAGGTAAAAACCTAAAAAACAAAAAACGCAAGCCCATAGCCAACAAAATAAAAACTCAAAATAAAAATTGTAATTTTAATCCATAGGAGGATGTTTGTATGAAAAAAGAACTCGTTTATACTGGCAAAACCAAAAACGTATACGCACTTGAAAACGGCAATTATCTTTTGAAGTTCAAAGACGATTGCACCGGCAAAGACGGCGTGTTTGACCCCGGTGAAAATACGGTAGGGCTCACTATCGAAGGTGTTGGTGACGTTAACCTCCGTATGTCCATCTACTTTTTTGAAAAGGTAAATGCGGCAGGTATTCGCACACACTACGTTAGCGCAAATCTTGAAGACACCACGATGGAAGTTGTTCCCGCAACTGCATTTGGCAAGGGGTTAGAAGTAATTTGCCGCCACAAAGCAGTAGGCAGCTTCTACCGCCGTTATAGCGATTATATTGAAGAGGGCGCAGACCTCCCAGCATACGTAGAAACCACCTTTAAGGATGATGCAAAGGGCGACCCCCTAGTTACTAAGGACGGTCTTGTTGACCTTGGCGTAATGACGGCAGCTCAATATGACGACCTTAAAGAAATGACGCAAAAAATCACCCAAATCGTTGCTGACGACTTAAAAGAAAAAGGACTTATCCTTTACGATATCAAGTTTGAATTCGGCTACGACAAGGATGGCAACGTTATGTTGATTGACGAAATCGCTTCTGGTAACATGCGCGTTTATAAGGACGGCAAATATATCGACCCGATGACGCTCAGCAAACTTTTCTTTGCAAAATAAGAAAGGCAAGATAATCAACTAACAAGGTAAAATAATCAACTAACAAGGTAAAACCTTAAATTAAATGGTCGAATAACTCAATTAAAGTTACAAGTCAATATAATTAAAAGGTTTTACTTAAACCCCAAATATTCCTAATTTTATTTCAACTTGCATTTCAGGAGGTAATATGGGAGGCTTTTTTGGCTGTGTCAGCCGCAAAGACGCTATTCCACAGGTGTTTTACGGCACCGACTATCATTCGCACTTAGGCACGCACCGTGGCGGTATAGCCGTTCACGATAAAAAAATCGGCTTACAGCGCGAAATCCATAATATAGAAAACTCGCCGTTTAGGACCAAGTTTGACCACGTATTTAGTAATATGCAGGGCAGTTCTGGTATTGGCTGTATCAGTGACCACGACCCCCAACCCTTGCTAATTAGGTCGCGCTTTGGTGCTTACGCAATTTGCTATATCGGCTCAATCGCCAATAGTAAAGAGCTTGTTGCCGAATATCTTGAAACAACTGGCGGTCACTTTGACGCAATGACAGGCGGCAACGTCAATACGGTAGAGCTTTTGTCCGTTTTAATAAATCAAAAGGCGGATTTTGTCGAGGGTATAAAATATGCCCAAAGTAAAATTAAGGGCTCAGCATCCATTCTTATTCTTAAAGATAACGGCAACATAATAGTCGCTCGCGACAGATTGGGCAGACTGCCTGTTGCAATCGGTCAAAGTGAAGATGGATATTGTGCCTCGTTTGAAAGCTTTGCTTATAGAAAATTAGGTTACGAGGACGTGCGTGATTTAGGTCCGGGTGAGATAGTAGAAATCTCGCTTGACGGCGTAACCCAACTTGCCGAGCCGGGCAAGGAAATGCGCGTTTGTGCATTTTTATGGAGTTATTACGGCTTCCCCACCTCTACTTATGAGGGTGTAAACGTTGAAGTAATGCGTTATCGCAACGGTCAAATTATGGCAAAAGCCGATAAAGCTGTCGGCATTGGCGAGGAAATCGACTACGTTGGCGGTGTTCCGGATAGCGGCACGTCGCACGCAATCGGCTATGCAGGTGAGTTCGGCAAGCCTTTTGCAAGGGCGTTTATCAAATACACACCCACTTGGGCACGCAGCTTTACTCCGTCAGAACAAACGGATAGGAACAAAATTGCCCGTATGAAGCAAATTCCTATACACGACCTAATTCACGACAAAAACTTGCTTTTTATCGATGACAGTATAGTTCGCGGCACGCAGCTTGGCAAAACGGTAGACTTCCTATACACTAACGGTGCAAAATCAGTTCATATGCGCTCGGCTTGTCCGCCTATTATGTATGGCTGTAAATACCTCAATTTCAGCCGCAACACCAATGATATGGAACTTATCACAAGGCGCGTTATTTTGGAATTAGAGGGCGAGGAGGGCTTCAACCATATTGCCGAATACAGTGATGGCAAGACGGAGCGCGGCAAAAAACTTCGTGAAACGATGGCTAAAAACCTATCGCTTACCTCGTTAGAATTCCAAACGTTAGAGGGTGTAATCGAAGCAATCGGCATAGAGCCTTGCAAACTTTGCACTTATTGCTGGACAGGTAAGGAATAACCAAATTAAATATGGGTAAAGAACAGCCCAAATAAACTAACGTAAAACGTAACTAAAAAATAAAACACAAAAAACAATACAAATAGTAAAGATAGAAAGGAAAACATTATGCACGAAAAATCTAAATCAGAAGCATACGCAGCGGCGGGCGTAGACATCACCGCCGGTTACAAAGCAGTTGAACTTATGAAACAGCACGTCAAAAGGACAATGACGGCGGGCGTATGCTCGGACGTTGGTGGCTTTGGCGGTCTTTTCGAACTTGACCTTACAGGCATTACGCGCCCTATTCTCGTTAGCGGCACGGACGGCGTAGGCACCAAACTTAAACTTGCTTTCCTTATGGATAAACACGATACCGTTGGTATCGACTGCGTAGCAATGTGCGTTAACGACGTAATATGCTGCGGCGCAAAGCCATTATTTTTCCTTGACTACATCGCTTGCGGTAAAAACGTGCCCGAGCGTATTGCAGACATCGTCAAGGGTGTATCGGAGGGCTGCGTTCAGTCTGGGGCTGCACTTATCGGTGGCGAAACGGCTGAAATGCCCGGTTTTTACCCCATAGACGAATACGACCTAGCAGGCTACTGCACGGGCGTAGTAGATAAAAATAAAATTATCGATAATAAAACTATGGTAGAGGGGGACGTTGTTATAGCACTTCCTTCAAGCGGCGTTCACTCTAACGGTTTTTCATTGGTTAGAAAGGTTTTCGACGTAGAAAAAGCCGACCTCAAAGCACCTGTTGCAGAGCTTGGCGGCAAATCTCTTGGCGAAACCTTGCTTACCCCCACCAAAATTTACGTTAAGCCCGTTCTCGCGCTTATCGATGCGGTTAAGGTTAAGGGTATTTCTCACATTACCGGCGGCGGCTTCTATGAAAATATTCCCAGAAGTATTCCCGACGGTTTGTGTGCAAAAATCGACAAAAAGTCGGTTAAAATTCTTCCCATCTTCAACTACTTGGCAAAAGTCGGTGGCGTAAGCGAGCGCGACATGTTCAACACCTTCAATATGGGCGTTGGTATGAGCATTGTTGTTGCAAAAGAGGACGTAGAAAAGGCTCTTTCCGTATTACAAGCAAACGGACAAGACGCATACGTTATCGGCAGCATAGTTCGTGGCGAAGACAAAATCGAGATAGTCTAAAATCGAAATAGTCTAAAATCGAGATAGTCTAATATAACGATTAAGGTAGATATTAATGTTAGGCAAAAGACAAATTTTAAAAGATTTTCTTGACGGAATAAGCGCAGGCATACTAATTTGTATAGGCTGTTCCGTATATCTTTCGTGCGTTGGCTTAGGGCAAAAGGTTGCAGGCGCAATACTCTTTTCGGTTGCATTACTTTGCATTTGCTATAAGGGTTTTAACCTTTTTACCGGTAAAGTGGGCTATATGGCTGAAACGCACGATAAAAGCGCGTTTAGCACTTTGCTTTTGGGGTTATTTGGCAACGCGGTTGCAACAATTGGCATCGGCTTTGCTTTAAGCTACGCTCTGCCAGAGCTTTACGCAATAGCAGCCCCCATAGTTAACGCAAAGCTTACGCAAGAATGGTGGCAAACACTTATCCGCGCAATTTTTTGCGGTATACTAATGTATCTTGCGGTCAACGTTTACAAGGAAAAGAAAACCCCCGCAGCAATATTTTTATGTATCCCCGTCTTTATTTTAAGCGGTTTTGAGCACTCTATTGCAAATATGGTTTACTTTGCGATGGGCAGGGTAGTGTCGCTTGACGGTCTTTTATATCTTTTAATAGTAATCGTAGGCAACGCAATCGGCGGAATGCTTTTACCTCTCTTAAACGTTAAGTCAAAATCAAATTAACCTTTGACTGCAAGTAGAAAAGGGCATAAGTATAATTTACAGGAGAACCCAATTTGAATAAGGTTAAAATTGCCGTCCTCGTATCAGGCGGCGGAACAAACTTACAAGCACTTATTGATGCAGAAAAAGCCGGAATAATAAAAAGCGGCACAATAAGCCTAGTTGTTGCAAACAACGCCTCGGCATATGCGTTAGAGCGCGCTAAAAATGCAGGCATCAAAAGTGCGGTAATATTAAAAAAAGAGCTTGGCTCTCAGTCTGCTTTTGAAGATGAAATTATCAAAACGCTTGAAAACAACGGCATACAGTTTATCGTCCTTGCCGGTTTTATGAGTATTTTAAGCGAAAAGTTTACCACCCACTTTGCCGACAGAATAATAAACGTGCATCCCTCTTTGATACCCTCATTTTGCGGTAAGGGCTATTACGGCTTAAAGGTGCACGAAGAAGCCTTGAAAAAGGGTGTAAAAGTAACGGGCGCAACCGTCCATTTTGTCAACGAAATTGCCGATGACGGCAAAATCATTATGCAAAAAGCCGTCCGCGTTTTAGATGGCGACACACCGGAAAGACTTCAAAAACGTGTAATGAAACAAGCTGAATGGAAAATTTTACCTAAGGCAACCGAAAAAATTTGTTTAGAAATATTAAAAAACACTAAATAAATGTCGGCAAATTTGCAATCAAAACCAAAGCGCAAAAACAAAATTGCAATAAAAACACAAAACAAAATTACAAAACGAAAAATTAAAAAATATACAAAATTATATAAAGGAGCAACTATGGATATCTACAAAATCAATAAAATTGACGAGCTTATAAAGGGCAATTCTTACGTCGGCAGAGGCATTGTAATTGGTAAAACGGAAGATGCATCAAAAGCAGTTCTTGCTTATTTTATTATGGGCAGAAGCGTAAACAGCAGAAACCGTATTTTTACCGAAAAAGACGGTGCGGTTTACACCGAACCTTTCGATGCATCTAAGGTAGAGGACCCAAGCCTTATCATATATTCAGCTATCCGTAGCCTCGACAATAACGTTATAGTAACCAATGGCGACCAAACTGACACCATTTATGATGGCTTAAAAGCAGGCAAAACTTTTGACGCAGCCCTCGCTACCCGTGAGTTTGAACCCGACCACCCCAACCTAACCCCTCGCATTAGCGGTCTATTAACCTTTGAAAATGGCGATTTTTCTTACAAAATGAGCATTTTGAAGAGTGCAGACGCGCTCGGCACAGCTTGCAATCGCTACGGTTTCCATTACACCGCACTTGCAGGTCTTGGACACTTTATCCACACCTACGTATGCGATGGCAACCCTATTCCCACCTTCCAAGGCGAGCCTGAAAGGGTTTATATTCCCAACTGTATAGACGAGTTTACCGTAAGCTTATGGAATGCGCTTGATGCCGACAATAAAATTTCTTTATACGTAAGGTATATCGACCTTAAAACTGGCAAGGCTGAAAACCGCTTAATCAACAAAAACAAATAAAAACTATAAAAAACGTAAAAAAAGACGAAAAGCATATAGGAGCAACATAATGAAAGAGTTTGAACTTAAATACGGATGTAACCCCAACCAAAAGCCCGCAAAAATTTATATGAAAGACGGAAGTGAGCTTCCCATTGAAATTTTGAACGGCAAGCCAGGCTATATCAACTTTCTTGACGCATTTAACAGCTGGCAACTTGTTAAAGAATTAAAAGAGGCAACGGGTATGCCTTGCGCAACCTCCTTTAAGCACGTAAGTCCCACCTCAGCAGCAGTTGGCAAGCCCTTAGACGAAAAACTTAAAAAAGCTTGCTTCGTTGACGATATTGCAGGCTTAAACGATTCCCCCATAGCTTGTGCTTATGCAAGAGCAAGGGGAACGGATAGAATGAGTTCTTTTGGCGACTGGATTGCACTCTCCGACGAGTGCGACGAAACTTGCGCTCGCATTATCGCAAGAGAGGTTTCCGACGGTATCATTGCACCCTCTTATTCTCCCGCAGCACTTGAAATTCTTAAAGCAAAAAGAAAGGGCAGCTACAACATCGTTAAAATCGATGCCGATTATATCCCCGCAGTTCAAGAAACCAAGGACGTTTTCGGCATAACCTTTGAACAGGGCAGAAACAACTTTAAGATTAACAGAGAACTTCTTTCAAATATCGTTACAGCAAATAAGGAACTTCCCGAGCAAGCTGTTATCGATATGATTATCGCACTTATTACCTTAAAATACACCCAGTCCAACTCCGTTTGTTTTGCTTACGACGGTCAAGCAATCGGCGTAGGCGCAGGTCAGCAAAGCCGTATTCACTGCACACGTCTTGCAGGTCAAAAGGCAGACCTTTTCATGCTTCGCCAGTCGGAAAAGGTGCTCGGCTTGCAGTTTAACGAAACACTCGGCAGACCTGACAGAAACAACGTTATCGACATTTATTTGTCGGACGATGCAGAAGACGTTATCGGTGACGACGTATGGCAAAAATACTTTGCTGTTCGCCCCGAGCCCTTTACTCGTGAAGAAAAGAAGGAATATCTCGCTAAAAACGTTAGCGGCATAACCCTTGCCAGCGACGCTTTCTTCCCCTTCTTTGATAATATCGAGCGCGCTAAAAAGAGTGGTGTAAAATATATTGCTCAGCCGGGCGGCTCCGTTCGTGACGACCTCGTTATAGCTAAGGCAGATGAATTCGGTATGGTTATGTCCTTTACCGGTATGAGATTGTTCCACCACTAATATTTAATTTATTAGCACTAATATTTAACTAATTAAATTTTATTCATTTAACTTATCAAAGTTTAATTTACGATATACGTTTAGGAGTATATATAATGAAAGTAATGGTCATCGGCGGCGGTGGCAGAGAACACGCTATAATCAAAAAACTAAAACTTAATAAAAGTATAACAGAGCTTTACGCACTACCAGGCAACGGCGGTATGGCAAACGATGCAACCCTTGTTCCAATCGGTGCAAAAGAGCTTGATAAAATATGTGAATTTGGTGTCCAAAAGGGCATTGACTTTGCTGTTGTTGCACCTGACGACCCACTAGTTTTAGGACTTGTTGATAGACTAAACGAAGTGGGTATAGAGTGCTTTGGTCCCACCAAGGCAGCAGCTATAATTGAGGGTAGCAAGGCATTTTCTAAAAACCTTATGCAAAAATATGGCATTCCCACGGCAAAATACCAAAGTTTTACCGATTTAGAGGAAGCTTTAAAATATCTTGATGGCGAAAAAGCCCCCATCGTAGTTAAAGCAGACGGGCTTGCACTCGGCAAGGGTGTTATCATTGCCACCACTATTGACGAGGCAAAACAAGCCGTTGTTGAAATGATGCAAAACGGCAAGTTTGGCGCAAGTGGCTCTACCGTAGTTATAGAGGAATTTTTAGAAGGCCCCGAGGTTTCCGTTTTAGCGTTTACCGATGGCAAAACGGTTGTCCCAATGGTATCAAGTATGGACCATAAGCGCGCAAAGGACGGGGACAAAGGCTTAAACACCGGTGGTATGGGCACTATTGCACCAAACCCCTACTACACTAAGGCTATTGCAGACGAGTGTATGCGCACTATCTTTAAGCCAACCATTGACGCAATGAATAAAGAGGGTAGAACGTTTAAGGGCTGTCTATACTTTGGTTTAATGCTCACAAAAGACGGTCCTAAGGTCATCGAATACAACTGCCGCTTTGGCGACCCCGAAACGCAGGTTGTATTGCCACTTATGGAAAGCGACTTGTTTACCGTTATGCAAAAAACCGCTCGTGGCGAGCTTAGCGAGGCAGACGTTAAATTTTCTAACGGCGCGGCTTGCTGCGTAATTATGGCTTCAAACGGCTATCCAGAAAAATACGAAAAAGGATTTGAAATCATCCAAAAAGCAGCAATCGACGGCGAGGTTTTCGTTGCAGGCGCAAAGCTTGTCGACGGCAAGCTGTTGACTGACGGCGGCAGAGTTCTCGGCTTAACCACAGTCGACAAGGACCTTAAATCAGCCGTTGCAAAAAGCTACTTAGAGATTGAAAAAATTGGTTTTGAAAAGGCATATTACAGAAAAGACATCGGCGCAAAAGCCTTGAAAGTATCGGAGGACAAATAATGGTTTACAGAGTATACGTAGAAAAAAAGCAGGAACTTGCAAACGAGGCAAAAGCACTCTGCAACGAAGTTAAGGAGTTTTTGGGCATTGCTGAACTTAAAGGCGTTCGACTTTTGAACCGTTACGATGCGGAAAATATTGAAAAATCTCTTTTCGATTATGCTAAAACCGCAGTTTTTTCCGAGCCTCAGTTAGACGTGGTTTACGACGACATGCCCCATATGGATGGCTATGTTTTTGCCGTAGAACCATTACCCGGTCAGTTTGACCAACGTGCTGACAGTGCCGCACAGTGTATTCAAATTATCTCTTGTGGCGAGCGTCCTATCGTTAAAGCGGCTAAGGTTTACGTTTTAGAGGGCAATCTTAGCGAAGGTGAAATTGCACGTATTAAAAGTTACGTTATAAACCCCGTAGAGTGTCGCGAGGCAAGCCTTGATATGCCTGAAACACTCGCAACCAAATACGATATACCCACCACGGTAGAAACGTTGGACGGTTTTATTGACCTTGACCGTGCAGGGTTAGAGGCTTTTGTTAAAAAATACGGCTTAGCAATGGATGCTGATGACGTAGCATTTTGTCAACAATATTTTATTGGCGAAAAGCGCAACCCCACCATTACCGAAATTCGTATGATTGACACTTATTGGTCTGACCACTGCCGTCATACAACCTTCCTTACTGTTATTGACGACGTAAAATTTCAAGACGCACTTTTGCAGTCAGCTTACGAAGAATACGTTAATTTACGCAAATCATTAAACAGAACAAAACCCATCTGCTTGATGGACTTAGCAACTATTGCTGTTCGTCACTTAAAAAGAGAGGGTAAACTTGATAAACTTGACGAGAGTGAAGAAATCAATGCTTGCACAGTCAAGATTGATATTGAAGTAGACGGCAAGCCTGAAAAATGGTTGCTATTATTCAAAAACGAAACACACAATCACCCCACTGAAATTGAACCTTTCGGTGGCGCAGCAACCTGTATTGGCGGTGCAATTCGTGACCCCTTGTCAGGTAGGTCATACGTTTACGGCGCAATGCGTGTAACGGGCGCGGCAAACCCCTTAAAGCCCATTAAGGATACTATTCCGGGCAAACTTCCCCAAAGAAAAATCGTTACAACCGCAGCAGCAGGCTACTCATCTTACGGTAACCAAATTGGTCTTGCAACGGGCATTGTCGATGAACTTTATCACGATGGCTACGCTGCAAAACGTATGGAAATCGGTGCAGTTGTAGCAGCCGCTCCCGAAGAAAACGTCCGCAGAGAACGTCCCGAAGCTGGCGACGTAGTTATCCTTTTAGGCGGTTCAACCGGCCGTGACGGTATTGGTGGTGCAACGGGTTCTTCTAAATCTCACGATGCTCACTCAGTTGAAACGTGCGGTGCAGAGGTTCAAAAGGGTAACGCCCCTGAGGAGCGTAAATTGCAACGTCTTTTCCGTTCCAAAGAAGTTTGCCGTATGATAAAACGTTGCAACGACTTTGGCGCAGGTGGTGTTTCAGTTGCTATTGGCGAACTTGCAGATGGGCTTGAAATCAACCTAAATGCCGTTCCCAAAAAGTATGAGGGCTTAGACGGAACGGAACTTGCTATCAGCGAATCTCAGGAACGTATGGCAGTCGTTGTAGAAGCAGAAAACGTTGAAAAGTTTATTAAACTTGCCGATAAAGAAAATTTACAAGCTTGTCCCGTAGCCGTAGTTAAGGCAGAGCCAAGACTTGTTATGGTATGGAACGGCAATAAAATTGTAGACATCAGCCGTGAATTCTTAAATTCAAACGGTGCATCAAAGCACATTACCATTACGCCCGAAGCACCAAAAGATTACAAAAAGGAAATTCCCGCTTGCTTTAAGGCAGGATACAGCGCACTCGCAACCGACCTTAACGTTTGCTCAAAACGTGGTCTTGGCGAAAGATTTGACTCAACCATCGGTGCAGGCACAGTTTTAATGCCATTTGGCGGTAAACATCAACTTACGCCTATTCAAGCAATGGTTCAAAAAATCTCGGTAGAGAAAAAGCACACGGACGATTGCTCGGTAATGTCTTGGGGTTATAACCCATTCGTTACCGAAAAAAGCCCATATCACGGCGCATATCTTGCAGTAGTTGAAAGTGTATGTAAACTTGTTGCAACGGGCGCAAAGTTTGAGGACGTATACTTATCCTTCCAAGAATATTTTGAACGTCCGGGCAAAGACGGCAAACGTTGGGGTAAGCCCTTGTCAGCACTTCTTGGTGCGTTTAAGGCACAGCTTGACCTTGGAATCGGCTCAATCGGTGGCAAAGACAGTATGAGTGGCACGTTTGAAAATTTAGACGTTCCTCCCACACTCGTATCATTTGCAGTTACTACCGATAAAGTGCAAAATATTCTTTCCAACGACTTCAAAAAGGCAGGAAATAAGGTAATAATCATTACCCCCGAATATGACGAAAACGGTTTACCCAAAGCACAATCATTAATTAAATGTATGCAAAAGGTAAACGAACTTATCCTTTCAAAGAAGGCATATTCTTGCTGGACGGCAGGCTTTGGCGGTGTTGCAGAGGGCGTGCTTAAAATGTGTATGGGCAACGCACTCGGCTTTAAGTATGACGAAGGTATGACAATGGAACAAATCTTTGGTTACTCATACGGCTCGTTTATACTCGAAGTTGCCGATGCAATGGGCGAAAAAGTTGTCGGCGAAATAACCGATAACGGCACTATCGAATATATGGGCGAAAAGGTTGCCCTTGATGCGCTCACCAATGCTTATGAAGATAAGTTAGAAAGCGTTTATAGCTGCAACATTACCAAAGAAGTTAAACAAATCGAGAACTTCTCGTTTAACGCAACTGATAGATACACCACGGCAATAAAGGTTGCAAAACCCAAGGTGTTAATCCCTGCGTTCCCTGGCACGAACTGTGAATATGACAGTGCAAAAGCAATGGCAGACGCAGGTGCAGAGGCAGAGATTTTTGTAGTTAACAACCTCTCGGCAGAAGGTATCGCAAGGAGTGTAGACGCGTTTGCTGAAAAGATTAAGTCTGCACAAATGATATTTGTCCCGGGTGGCTTCTCCGGTGGTGACGAGCCTGATGGAAGTGGTAAGTTTATTACAGCATTCTTCCGTAACGGCGCAGTTAAAGAGGGTGTAACTGAGCTTTTAGATAAGCGCGACGGCTTGATGTGCGGTATCTGCAACGGCTTCCAAGCATTAATTAAACTTGGTTTAGTTCCTTTCGGCAAGATTATCGACACTGACGAAAATTGCCCCACACTTACCTTTAACACGATAGGTCGCCACCAATCACGCATTGTTAGAACAAGAATTGCATCTAACAAATCTCCGTGGCTTGCAGGCACTACCGTAGGCGAAATTTACAACGTTCCCATTTCTCACGGTGAGGGTAGATTTATCGCCCCCGAAGCTCTTATAAGACAACTTGCTCAAAACGGACAAATTGCAACGCAATACGTTGACCTTGCTGGTAATGCAACTAACGACGTTCGTTTCAACCCCAACGATTCAATGTATGCAATCGAGGGTATAACCTCTCCCGACGGCAGAGTATTTGGCAAAATGGGTCACTCCGAGCGTAAGGGCAACGGTCTTTATAAAAACGTTCTTGGCGAGTATGATATTAAGATGTTTGCTTCGGCAGTTAAATACTTTAAGTAAACTTGAATATAAAACTGTCGCATTAACACTTAATACGTTAAGCAAAAAAAGATAAATAATAAAATCACCATAGAAAAAGGGTTTGCAAAGAAGCGAACCCTTTTTTTGTTTTTAAATGTTGCACTTAATGGTGTAATTCATCTTTTAAAGTAAAATTACGTTCTATAAAAACTGACCGATAGTATTTAATCGTTATATAACAAATTATTTATTTTAATTCCTCGTCAAGTTTATTTTTTAAATTTTCCACCGCGTCTTGCGAGCTGATAAATCCACCGGCAATAAGCATAACCGTTCCGTAGAGGAGGGCAGGGATAGAGTATTTCAATAGTTCAGCCCTTTTTTTATCAAGTCCGCGAGCAGTGGCATACTCATCAATAGCATTCAAAATAGGTGCGTCAAAATCAGCCATTTGTGCTCTGCGGTTTTCGTCCGCACCGTATTGACCGATGCTTAAAACTGAACGGAATTTACCATTTGCTATCCAAAAACGCACACCCGAGGCGCACAATTCTTTAATTTTTGTTGTAATATCGTCGGCAAAAACCTGTCCAATTTGCGTTGATAAGAGAAGCCACCCTTCCTTTACGTATTCAATAATGGCAATAATAAGCTCATCTTTGCTTTTAAAATGTCTATAAGGGGCAGCGCAAGACACCTCAGCAGTCATAGCAACCCTACGCAGAGAAAAATCGTTTATGCCGTGTTCTTCAAGCTCCTTTAAGCCCGCCAAAATAAGCCTGCTTTTCAAGCCCTCATCAGTTAAAATATCAGCCAAAATTGCACCTCTTTAATTTATGTTAACACTATTAACATAGCAATTTTAGCATACTTTTAACATTATTTCAAGCAAATTTTGAAATTATAGAAAGGATTTTATATATATAAATGAAAAAAGTGTAAAAATATTAGAGATTGCTTGACAAACGGCATATTTTATGTATAATAATATCTATAAGGCTATGTTAACAGTGTTAACTAACCTATTTTTTACAAATTTAAGCATCTAAAAAAGGCAGGGCATAGTATGATAAACCAAAAAATGCAGAAACTTGGCTCCAACCGTTCGGTTATTCGTGAACTTTTCGAATACAGTAAATCTCGTAAAGCGCAAATTGGTGCTGATAACGTTTTTGACTTTTCTATTGGCAACCCAAGCGTTCCGGCACCTAAGAGTGTAAACGAAAATCTTGTAAAGCTTATCACTGAGCAAGACCCCGTCGCACTCCACGGCTACACTTCGGCGCAAGGCGATGCAGGGGTTAGAAGTGCCGTTGCCGATTACCTTAATAAAACGCACGGCGTATCTGTTAGTCCAGATAATTTATATATGACTGTCGGTGCAGCAGCAGCGCTTACTTGCTCGCTTACCGCACTGTGTAATGCGGGTGAAGAAGTCATTGTTCTTGCACCATACTTCCCCGAATATAAGGTGTTTATCGAAAGGTTTGGCGGTATTGTAAAAGAGGTATTGTGTGATACAACCACCTTTCAACCTAATATTAAAGCGATAGAGCAAGCAATAAGCGAAAAAACTGCCGCAATCATAATCAATTCTCCCAACAACCCAACGGGTGCGGTATTTACCGAAGTAAACATTATTAAACTTGCAAAAGTTTTAAAGAATGCGGAAGAAAAGTATAACAAACCCATCTACGTAATTTGTGACGAGCCTTATCGTGAACTTGTATATGGCGACGCAGTCGTTCCATTTATACCTAAATATTATGACGATACAGTGGTTTGCTATTCGTTTAGTAAATCTCTCTCCCTCCCGGGCGAGCGTATAGGCTACGTTCTTGTTCCAACGCAAGTTAAAGATAACCAGTCGGTATATTACGCAATATGCGGTGCTGGCAGAGCGCTTGGCTACGTTTGCGCACCAAGTCTACTACAAAAACTAATTCCAGAGTGTTTAGGTCAAACGGCCGACATCAGCATTTACGATACCAACCGCAAACTTTTACTTGAAAAACTTACCGAATACGGCTTTACCGCAGTTAAGCCTGACGGTGCGTTCTACCTTTTCTTAAAAGCTCCCGACGGCAACGCTAACCAATTTTGCGAAAGGGCAAAAAAGCACGAAATTATCTTTGTTCCCAGTGACAGCTTTGGTTGCACAGGTTACGTTAGAATATCCTACTGCGTAACGACCGAGCAGATTGAGCGTTCACTCCCTGCGTTTAAGGCACTCGCAAAAGAATATAATCTAATTTAATTATCAAATGACTAAAAATACGTTGGGTAATTAAAAACTAGTGTCATTAAAAACACGGCTAATAAAAATAATTAAAAACAAGTGCAATTACAACGAAGGTAATTTAAAAAAATAAGTAAGGAAAAACCTAAAATGGATAAATTAAAAACCGCAAGAGAGATAATCAATAGGGTTGACAAAGAGATGGCGGCACTTTTTGAAGAAAGAATGGGCGCAGCCAAAATAATAGCCGATTATAAAAAAGAGCACGGCTTGCAAATTTTAGACACGGCAAGAGAGGAAGAGTTAATTCGCAAAAACTCCGCCTACATTGAAGATGAAGAGGTAAAGTCTTTTTACGTCAATTTTATTAAAAACAATATGGAAGTATCCCGCTCGTACCAATCAAAATTAATGGAGGGTATGCGCGTTGCGTATAGCGGCACGGAGGGCGCGTTTGCGCACATTGCAACAAATAAGCTTTTTCCGTCAGCCAAAAAGGTTGCCTTTGGCGATTTTGAAAGTGCCTACCGCGCAGTAGAAAACGGCGAGTGTGACGTATGCGTTTTGCCTGTTGAAAACAGCTATAATGGCGAAGTTGGTCAAGTAACCGACCTTATGTTTTCAGGTTCACTTTACGTCAACGGCATGACCGAACTTCAAGTGTCGCAAGACCTTGTTGCATGCGAGGGCGCAACCATTGATTCAATAAAAAGGGTTATCAGCCACCAACAAGCGCTTGGTCAATGTGCTGATTTTATAAAAAAACACGGCTATGAAACGGCTGAATACGTCAACACAGCATTGGCAGCAAAATTTGTTGCAGAGCAAAACGACCCCACTATTGCGGCAATCGCAAGTGCAGAGGCGGCGGAACTTTTTGGACTTAAAGTTATTGCAAACAACATCAACGTCAGCCGTTCAAACACCACTCGTTTTGCCGTTTTTTCCCGTGCGGAAAATATTCACAAAGCAACCGATATGGACGTTCATACAGTGTTGCTTTTCACCGTTCGAAACGAAGCAGGTGCATTGGCACACGCAATCGAAATTATCGGTAAGCACGGCTTCAATATGAGCGCACTTCGTTCCCGTCCTATGAAAGAACTTTTGTGGAAATATTACTTCTACGTTGAAGCTGAGGGCAATATCCACACGGAAGAGGGCAAAATTATGATGCAAGAGCTTTCGCGTTACTGCGACAAGCTTAAAGCAGTCGGCACCTTTTCTAAAAAATAAAGAATATTTCAAAAAAATAAACATTACTTCTAAAAAAGCATTATTTTTAAAACAAAAATCAATAAATTTTGCCATTCAATAACAAGTCCTGGCAAAATAAAAAACAGGTGAAACTAATGACCAAACTTCACGTAAACTTAGGCGATAATAGCTATGACGTAATCGTTGGGCAAAATATTTTGTCAAAAGCAAAGGACTATTTTGACCTTAACCGTAGGGTGCTAATTGTTACGGATAGCGGCGTTCCACAAGAATATGCAAAAGCAATAGCCGAAAATTGCAAGAATTCTAAGATAATAACTATCCCTTCTGGCGAAAGTTCTAAAAGCATAGACGGTCTTAAAACCCTTCTTTCAGCAATGGTGCAATTTGATATGGACAGGAAAGATTGCGTTATCGGCGTAGGCGGCGGAGTTGTCGGTGACCTAACGGGCTTTGCCGCTGCGTGTTATATGCGCGGTATAGACTTTTACAACGTTCCAACAACACTTTTATCTCAGGTTGATTCATCTATCGGTGGCAAAACTGCAATCGACTATGACGGAGTAAAAAACATAGTGGGTGCCTTCCATCAACCAAAAGGCGTCCTCGTAGACGTAAACACCTTAAAATCGCTCCCCTCTCGTCAAATCTCAAATGGTTTAGCGGAAGCTATTAAAATGTCGCTCACCTCAAACAAATCTCTTTTCGAAAAGTTTGAAAACTGGTCAAAGGACGATATTTTAGAAAATATCGAGGAAATAATAGTTGCCTCGCTTAAAATAAAAAAAGAGGTTGTCGAGAAAGACGAAAAGGAAGCGGGACTTCGCAAAATCTTAAACTTTGGTCATACCTTTGGACACGGAGTTGAGGCAGAGGAAGAAATGCGCGGTATGTTCCACGGTGAGTGCGTAGCAATCGGTATGCTTGCTATGTGTGAAGAATCGGTAAGAGCAAGGCTAATTCCCGTGCTTAAAAAGGTAGGTCTTCCTACCGAGTATAACGGCAACGTTGACAGCGCACTAAAATTTATAATTCACGATAAAAAGTGCGCAAACGGCAAAGTTTCAGCCGTGTTCGTCCGTGAAGTAGGCTCGTTTGAAATTACAACCCTTTCCACCGAGCAGTTCGCAAAAATGGTCAAATCGGTTTTTTAACGATTAAAAGTAAATAAAACGTATCTAATACTAAATAAAAGGTATTTAAGACTATATAAAAAGCAAAAAAGCAATATAAAACAATTTTGGGCTTAGTATTTTAAGGTTTATTTAATTGGTATTTTAAGACTAAGTAAGAGGAAAAATTATGAAAAACACAATCGGCAATTCAATTACAATGACGCTTTTTGGCGAAAGCCACGGCGAAATGATAGGTGCTGTTTTAGACGGACTTGCACCGGGCATAAAAATTGACCGAAATTATATTGAAGAAAAGCTTGCGCTTCGCCGTCCGTTTGGTAAAATATCGACGGCTAGGGTAGAGGCTGACCCCTTTCAAATAGTCAGTGGTGTTGTGGGTGACTATACAACTGGCACGCCCCTTACTATATTGATACCAAATTCAAACACTAAAAGTGGCGATTATCAGTCGCTTAACGATATTGTTAGACCGGGGCATGCCGACTATACAGCACAATGCAAATATCACGGCTACCAAGATTACCGTGGTGGCGGACATTTTTCTGGCAGAGTAACGGCTGCAATCGTAGCGGCAGGTGCAATTTTGCAATCGGCATTAGAGCAAAAGGGCATTTATATCGGCACGCATATTGCACGTATAAAGCAGGTTTGCGACAGTGAAATAACCTCGGTAGAAGACGTAATTACACTCGGCAAAAAACAATTCCCCGTCCTTAACGATGTTGCCGAAAAGGAAATGCTAAATATAATTGAGGAAGCCGCAAGTGTTGGCGATAGTGTAGGCGGTGTTCTAAAAACGGCTGTTTACGGACTTCCAAAAGGCGTTGGCGAGCCTTGGTTTGACAGTATTGAGGGGGTTTTGTCCCACGCAATTTTCTCAATCCCCGCAGTAAAGGCGGTAGAGTTTGGTATAGGCTGCGCCTTTGCAGATTTAAATGGTAGCGAGGCAAACGACCAGTTTATTATTCAAGACGGCAAAGTTGTTACCCTGACCAACAATAATGGCGGCATAAACGGCGGGATAACCAATGGTATGCCTGTGGTTTTCAGCACGACTGTAAAGCCCACCCCATCAATTTATATTGAACAAAATACTGTCAGCCTATCGACAATGCAGGCAGAAAAATTGCAAATTAAAGGCAGGCACGACCCTGCAATAATTCACCGCGCACGCGCGGTTGTTGACGCAATGACGGCATTTGTAATGGCTGATATGCTCTCCGTCCGTTACGGCACCGACTACCTTGCAAAAGAATAAAACATTCAGCAAAAACAAAAAAGTTAGTAGTTTTAATCAAAAATTACGTTAAAAAAATTAGCTAACGTAAACTGGTTTTGCAAATTTATTTGTAAACAGTTAAAAACGGTGATAAAGGAAAACCAATTATGAAATACGGCTTAATCGGTGAAAAACTGGGGCATAGCTTTTCAAAAGAAGTGCATTCTCAGCTTGCCGACTATCAATACGAGCTTAATGAAATAGCAAGAGAGGACTTTGACGCGTTTGCTAAAAAGAGGGACTTTATTGCAATAAATATTACAATTCCTTATAAAGAGCAAATCATACCATACCTTGCCTATATTGACCCCATTGCCTCGCAAATAGGCGCGGTAAATACGGTTGTTAACCGTGATGGCAAGTTATACGGCTACAATACCGACTTTTTCGGTATGCAAAGCCTTGCTAGTCACGCAAATATTACTTTTGAGGATAAAAAAGTAATAATTCTCGGCACTGGTGGAACCTCCAAAACAGCGCGAGCAGCCGCACTCGAAGGTGGCGCAAAAAGCGTGTTTAGAGTTAGTCGTAGCGGTAAAGACGGCGCAATTACTTATGAAGAGCTGTATTCTTCCCACGCAGATGCCGACGTAATTATAAACACCACCCCTTGCGGAATGTATCCTAATACCGACACCTGCGCGGTAGACCTTGATAAATTTACTAGCCTTTCTGGTGTGTTAGATGCGGTTTACAATCCGTTAAACAGCAAACTTGTTATAGAGGCAAAGAAAAAAGGAATTGCTGCTGAGGGCGGACTGTATATGCTAATAGCCCAAGCCGTAAAAGCATCACAAATTTTCTTAGATACAAGCTATCCTACCTCCGTTATGGACCAAATCTATAACAAAATTTATACTCAAAAACAAAACGTAGTGCTTATCGGTATGCCGGGCTCGGGCAAAAGCACGGTGGGTTCAATTTTAGCCGAAAAACTTGGAAAAAGCTTTATTGACACCGACCAAGAAATTGTTAAAGCCGCAGGCAAAGAAATTACTGAAATTTTCGCATTAGAGGGTGAAGAGCGTTTTCGCGATAGAGAAACGGTTGCCATTTTAGATGCTTCAAAAAAGACTTCCTCAATAATATCAACTGGTGGCGGCGCAATATTGCGTGATAAAAACGTTTCAGCACTTAAAAACAATGGCAAAATTTATTTTATTGACCGCCCACTATCAGCACTTTTACCAACCGATGACCGCCCACTAGCTAACTCAAAAGAAATGATTAAAAAACGCTTTAACGAGCGATACGACCTATATTTATCAGTCTGCGACGTAAAAATTGACGCAGATTGCACGGCAGAACAAGTTGCCGAAAAAATTTTGGGAGATTTTTGTAAATGAAACTTTATATTTTAAACGGCCCCAACCTTAATATGCTTGGTATTCGCGAGCCTGACCATTACGGCAAAACGACATACGCTCAGCTTGAACAAATGATAAAGGAGCATTGCGATAAAAAGGGCATAGAGGCAGTCCTTTATCAGTCCAACCACGAGGGCGACTTGGTTGACAAAATTCAGCAAGCCTATTTTGAAAAGGCTGACGGCATCGTTATTAACCCAGGTGCTTATACGCATACAAGCATCGCACTACTTGATGCCGTAAAATCTACCTCCCTTCCTTGCGTAGAGGTGCATATCTCTAAGGTAGAGGAGCGCGAAGATTTTAGGCAAATCAGCTATATTAGACAGGCTTGCGCAAAAACCATTACTGGACATGGTGTTAACGGTTATATAGAAGCAATCGACTATTTAATTGACGAAGGCAAAAAATAACCCACTCAATAAAAAGAGGCTAAAAATCAGTAAACTAACCCAAAATAAAAAACTAACTAGACCTTTTTAAGAGGACATAATAATGATAGTTAAAATACAAAAAAGCATTGCCAACGGCACGATTATCGCGCCACCGTCAAAGAGTATGGCGCACAGAATGCTTATATGCGCAAGTCTTGCAGAGGGTAAAAGCATAGTTCACGGAATATCCAACTGTGTTGACGTTTCAGCTACCCTTGATTGCGCAAAATCGCTTGGCATTTCAGCCGAAGTTAACGGACAAGACGTAACCGTTTTTGGTAAGAATATAATAAATCGCGCGCCCGTAGGTGAGCTTTACTGTCATGAAAGCGGCAGCACCCTAAGATTTTTAATTCCCGTTGCGCTTTTAACAGGCAAAACGGTAATGTTCCGCGGCGCAAAAAGCCTTATGCAACGCCCTATGGACGTGTATGCAAAGCTTTGTAAGGAGCGCGGCTTTGACTTTATAGCCGATGGCGAAACAATTACGGTAAAAGGTCCGCTCACATCCGGCGAATACAGTGTGGTCGGCAACGTAAGCAGTCAGTTTATCAGCGGCTTACTTTTCGCGCTTCCAATTTTAAGTGGCGACAGCAGAATAAAAATTACACCCCCAATAGAGAGCCGCTCTTATATAGAAATGACAAGGGAAGCACAAAAGCTTTTCGGCATTAAAACCTATTGGGAGGACGAGCATACCTTGTATATCCCGGGCGGTCAAAAATATCAATCGGCAGAAGTAACCGTTGAAGGCGATTATTCAGGCGCGGCTTTTCCCGATGCGCTAAACTTGTTTGGCTCAAACGTTACGGTTGAGGGGCTTAATCCCGACACAATTCAAGGTGACGCGGTATACAAAAAATATTTCGATATGCTCTCACAAGGAGTTCCAACCATACACATAGGCAACTGTCCGGACCTTGGCCCAATTTTGTTTGCCGTTGCCGCAGCAAAAAACGGCGGTGTGTTTAGTGGAACAAAGCGACTTAAAATTAAAGAAAGCGACAGGGCGCAAGCAATGGCAGCCGAGCTTAAAAAATTCGGCACGTCCGTTACCGTTTGCGAGGATAAGGTGGTGGTTTATCCGGCAGCCTTTCACGCACCAACCGAGCCGCTTAATAGCCATAACGACCACAGAATAGCAATGTCGCTAGCAGTTCTCTTAACTATGACCGGTGGCGAAATACACGGTGCAGAAGCCGTCAGCAAAAGTTACCCCGCATTTTTTGAACACTTAACGTCGCTTGGGGTAGAGGTGAACACGTATGAAGGTTAATCAAGATATAAAGTCTGCCAACGCACTTGCAGGCTTAAATAAGGACACAAACATTTTAATAATCGGTCTTGGTGTAATTGGAGGTGGCTATGCAGAAGCCCTTACAAAACAAGGCTACAAGGTCAGCTGCATTACAAGACGCAAAGAAACTATTGATTACGCATTGTCGCATAACCTAATCAGTTACGGCACCACCGAACTTGACGAAGAACTTATCAAGCAAGCCAACCTCATAATTTTTGCCGTTTATCCAAAGGTATTTATCAAGTGGATAAAGGATAATCAGCATTTGTTTTCTGCCGGCACGCTTATCACCGACGTAACGGGTGTAAAGGGCAGTGTTGTTGACGAAGTTCAGTCTATTTTGCGTCCTGACGTGGAGTTTATCTCGGCGCACCCAATGGCAGGTAGGGAAAGTAGCGGTGTAGAATATGCAGATGCAAACGTTTTTAAGGGAGCAAACTATATAGTTACCCCAACCGAAAAAAACACCCCAGAGGCAATAGAAACTTGCAAAAAATTGGGCGAAGTTTTAGGCTTTTCCAAAATAAGCGAACTTTCCGTCAAACAGCACGACGAAATGATAGCATTTTTGTCGCAGTTGACCCACTGCATTGCGGTAACCTTAATGACCTCAAACAACGCGCCTAATATGGAAAAATACACGGGTGACTCCTTCCGTGATTTAACTAGGATTGCAAAAATAAACGACAAAATGTGGAGCGAACTTTTCTTAATGAATAAAGAGGCACTTCTTACGCAAATGGACGCATTTTTAGACGAGTTTAACCGCTTTAAAAATCTTATAGCGGACGGCAAAGAGGAAGAAATGCGTATAGTAATGCGCAAGGCCACCGCCCGCCGTTCACTTTTTGATAAACCCAAAAGCTAAAATCTTAAAGGATAATAAACAACTGAACTTTAAGTAAAAAAAGTAAAAACACAAAAATAATAAGCCTAAAAGTTAAAAATACAATTAAAATCAAAGGAAAATACGACTATGAATATGGAGTTTTACAGAAAATTACCCATACCTAAGGAAGTAAAGGAGCAATTCCCTATATCTAAGGAATTGGCTGATATTCGCGCAAAACAAATTAAAGAAATGCAGGATATTTTCGAGGGGAAGTCAAACAGACTGCTGCTCGTTATGGGTCCATGTTCAGCCGACAACGAAGCACCCGTTTTAGAATACATCGCCAGATTGCGCAAGGTGCAGGATAAAGTTGCCGACAAAATTATGATTGTCCCAAGAATTTATACTAATAAACCCCGCACCACTTGCGAAGGGTATAAGGGCATGCTGCACCAACCCGACCCCAATTCCGCCCCCGATTTATTGAAGGGCATTGTGGCAATAAGGTCGCTACACTTAAAAGCACTTGCAGAAACGGGCTTTTGTTGTTCGGATGAAATGCTTTACCCCGAAAACCACCGTTACCTTTCGGATATTTTAGGTTACGTAGCGGTAGGCGCGCGCTCAACCGAAAACCAACAGCACAGAATGACTGCAAGCGGACTTGATATTCCCGTTGGTATGAAAAACCCAACTGGTGGCGACATTTCGGTTATGATGAACGCCATTAAAGCAGGGCAAAGCTCGCACATGTTTTTATATCGTGGGTGGGAAGTAAAAAGCCACGGAAATCCGCACACGCACGCAATTTTGCGCGGATACGTAGATAAGCACGGCAAGTCGCACCCCAACTACCACTTTGAAGACCTATATAATCTTTACGAAACCTATCAGCAGAGCGGACTTCAAAACCCGGGTGTAATTATTGATACCAACCACTCTAATTCGGGTAAAAATTATCTTGAACAGCCTCGCATTGTAAAAGAGGTTTTAGAAAGTTGTGAGTATTCTAAGGACGTTCGCGGTTTGGTCAAAGGCTTTATGATAGAAAGCTATCTTAAAGACGGTGCGCAAAAGATATGCGGCAACGCGGTTGAATACGGCAAATCTATCACCGACCCCTGTCTTGGCTGGGAAAAGACGGAAGAGCTTATTTACCGCATAGCAGATTTCTTTTAAGTGTTAAGGGGAAGATGCGGCGAGCAATAATCGCGATACAAGGCGCAAATTGTAAAATGCCTACTTCAAACACGCTTAATATCTTCAAACAAAATTAAATAAAAAATCACACAAGCAAAATCAAGCAAAAAATTAAATTAAACAAAAATCAAAAAAAGCCGAGGTGGCTTCCATTCAAGCCACCTCGGCTTTAATTTCGTCTTTACGTTTATTCGCTAAAAATTTTAAAATCGTTATTTGCATTATCATATATAATGTTTAATCAAAAATAGATTTGCTGATTAAAAAACCGAATAAAACAACGGTTAAAAATACAAAAATGAATTAAATTCATAATTATTCACAAATATTCATAATTTTATGCAATATAGGAAAAAATATGCGAAAAATTTATTAAAAAAATTAAAAATATGCATTAAAAACGTTTGACAATAAAGTAAAGCAGTCGTATAATTAGAAATATAAAAACAGCGGATAAAAACAAGCGTTTTTTGCTTGACTTTAAATTTGCCGCGCAGGAGTTAATTATGGAAAAGAAAGATATAAAAAAAGTTGTATTAGCATACTCGGGTGGTCTTGATACGTCAATCATCATCCCTTGGCTTAAAGAAAATTATAACAACTGTGAGGTTATTGCAGTTGCCGGCAACGTTGGTCAAGCAGACGAGCTTGACGGTCTTGAAGAAAAGGCTTTAAAAACCGGTGCAAGCAAACTTTACGTTCTTGACTTAACGGACGATTACGTAGATAACTATATCATTCCTACTATGAAGGCGGGCGCACTTTACGAGGATTACTATCTCGGCACCTCGCACGCACGTCCCTGCATTGCAAAGGCTCTTGCAGAAATCGCTATTAAAGAGGGTGCAGACGCAATCGCACACGGCTGCACGGGTAAGGGTAACGACCAAGTTCGTTTTGAACTTACCTTAAAATATTTTGCGCCCGGTATGGCAATCATTGCACCTTGGCGTGAATGGGATATCAAATCTCGTGAAGAAGAAATCGACTATGCAGAGGCACACAACGTTCCTTTGAAGATTAACCGTGAAACCAACTATTCTAAGGATAAAAACCTTTGGCACTTATCTCACGAAGGCTTGGATTTAGAGGATACTGGCAACGAGCCTCAGTATGAAAAGGAAGGCTTCCTTGAAATGAGCGTATCGCCCTTGCAAGCACCCGATAAGCCCACCTACGTAGAAATTGATTTTGAAAAGGGTATTCCCGTTGCTCTCGACGGCAAAAAGATGAGCGCAAAAGACATTATCCTTGCACTTAATAAGGTTGGCGGTGCAAACGGCATAGGCTTACTTGACATCGTAGAAAACCGTCTTGTTGGTATGAAATGCCGTGGCGTATATGAAACTCCCGGCGGTGCAATTTTGTATAAGGCGCACAGCGTTTTAGAAACTCTTTGCCTTGACAAGTTTACAATGCACGAAAAACAGAAACTTGCTGTTACTTTTGGTGAACTTGTTTACAACGGTCAGTGGTTTACTCCCTTGCGTGAAGCTTTGTCAGCATTTGTAGACAAAACTCAGGAAAACGTAACTGGTAAAGTTCGCCTTAAACTCTACAAGGGCAATATGATTAACGCAGGTGTATGGAGTGATTATTCACTTTATAGCGAGGAAATTGCAACCTTTGGCGAAAGCGATTACAACCAAGCAGACGCAACCGGATTTATCAACCTTTACGGCTTGCCCATCGCTGTTCAAGCTATGGTTGATAAGAAAAACAAAAAAATCTAAAATCAACGGTTTATTTAGATATTACCGCTAAAAATTACCGTTTAACTTAGAAATTATTTATTAAACAAACTAAAACGTCCCGTATTTGTCGATACGGGACTTTGCCCTAAATAAAAGGGGGCTTTAAAAAGACGTTAAGGAGCAACTATGGCAAAAATGTGGGAAGGCGTCACGGGCGCGGTTACCGACAAGCTTGCAGACGATTTTAATTCATCCATATCGTTTGATTACAAACTTTATAAGCACGATATACTTGGCAGTATGGCACACGCATCAATGCTTGCAGCACAAAACATTATTGCAGCTGCCGATGCTGAAATTTTAATTGACGGCTTGCAAACCGTCCTTGACGATATTGAATCGGGCAAACTTCAATTTGACCCTAATTGTGAAGATATTCATATGTTCGTCGAGCAGGTGTTGACCGAAAGGGTTGGCGAGGTTGGCAAAAAACTCCACACCGCGCGCAGCCGCAACGACCAAGTCGCACTTGATTTAAGAATGTATCTTAAAGACCAATCAAACGTAATTATTGCCGCATTAAAGCGCCTTGTCAGCGTAATTACCGACAAGGCAGAGGAGTATAAGTCCAACATTATGCCGGGCTATACCCATCTTCAACGCGCACAGCCCATAACGTTTGGGCATCACCTTATGGCATATGCAATGATGTTCCTTCGCGATATTGACAGAATGCAAGACTGTTATAAGCGCATCAACGTTTGCCCAATAGGTTCTTGCGCGCTTGCCGGCACTACCTATAATACCGACAGAAATTTTGAAGCTAACAAACTCGGCTTTGACGGCATAGCCCTAAACAGTATTGACGGCGTTTCTGACAGAGATTTTTGTGTAGAAATTCTTGCTTGCTGCTCGCTCATTATGGCGCACCTCTCTCGTTTTGCCGAGGAAATTATACTTTGGTCAAGTTGGGAGTTTAAGTTTATAACTCTTTCTGACGAGTATACAACAGGCTCGTCAATTATGCCGCAAAAGAAAAATCCCGATATGGCAGAACTTGCGCGCGGCAAGACGGGTAGGGTATACGGCGACCTAATGTCAATACTCACCGTCCTTAAAGGCTTACCCCTTGCGTATAACAAGGATTTGCAAGAAGATAAGGAATCGGTTTTTGACGGTGTAGAAACGGTATTAAAATGCCTTGGCATTTTTGAAAAAATGGTTGCCACTATTACCGCAAATACCGACAATATGAAAAAGGCTGCAAGCGAGGGCTTTATCAACGCAACCGACCTTGCAGATTATCTCACCAAAAACGGACTACCTTTCCGCTCGGCTTATAAAATTAGCGGACGCATAGTTAAAAAGTGCATAGAAGAAAAAAAGACGCTTGAAACTCTTTCGCTTGCCGAGTATAAGGAGTTTAGCGAAATATTTGAAAATGACGTTTTTGAAGCAATTGACCTTGACAACTGCGTAAATAAACGTATTAGCGAAGGTGGCACTTCGGTTAAATCGGTCGAAAAGCAAATTGCAATCGTTAGAGGTAAAATTAATGGTTAAGGTTTTTATAGACGGCGGCGCAGGCACGACAGGGCTTGTTATAAGAGAACGCCTTATAGATAATGACGAGTTGCAAATAATCACCTTGCCCGATGAACTTAGAAAGGACGAAAAGGCGAGGGCAGAGGCAATGAATTCTGCCGACGTGGTATTTTTATGCTTGCCCGATGCCGCGGCAATTGAGGCAGTAAAACTTGTTACTAATCCAAATACAGTAGTTATAGATACCTCTACGGCACACCGCACGGCAGACGGTTGGACGTATGGCTTTGCGGAAATTGCAGGGCAGAAGGAAAAAATCAAAAATTCCAAGCGCATTGCAAACCCGGGCTGTCACGCAAGCGGATTTATCGCATTAGTTGCACCTCTTGTTGAAAAGGGCTTAATTGACAAAGAGCAATCACTTTCTTGTTTCTCGCTTACAGGATATACAGGCGGCGGCAAAAAGATGATTGCCGAATACGAAGATGCTTTGCCAAAGCTTTATAAGGCACCTCGTCAATACGGCTTGTCGCAAACGCACAAGCATATTCCCGAAATGATGAAGGTTACCGGCATCACCCAAAAACCTTGCTTTTGTCCCATCGTGGCATCTTTCCCAAGGGGTATGGAAGTTACCGTAACGCTTACCTCAAAACAGGTCAAAGGCACGTTGGCAGACGTTAAGGCTGCCTATGCTGATTATTATAAGGGCGGTGCTATTGTAAAATACGTTGATGGTGGCGATGAAAGCGGCTTTTTATCTGCCTCAGCATTAGCTAACCGCGACACAATGGAGATTTCCGCTTACGGCAACGACGACAATATGATTTTAGTTGCTCGCTTTGACAATCTTGGCAAAGGTGCAAGCGGCTCGGCAATACAAAATATGAATATCGTGCTTGGTCTTGACGAAACAACTGGACTTAACGTGTAAATTTAAGCCAAAAAGTCAAGCAAAAGCATTGAATACAAAACACAAAAACATACAAAAAGTAATACACCAAGTTAGGAGAAGAAAATGAAGTTAATAAAAGGCGGTGTGTGCGCAGCACAGGGCTTTAAGGCAAGTGGCGTTCACTGTGGAATAAGAAAAAATAAAACCAAGCTTGACCTTGCGCTTGTTTATAGTGAGGTTCCTGCAAGCGCAGCAGCAGTATATACCACTAATCTCGTTAAGGGCGCACCCTTAACCGTTACCAAAAATCACATATCAAACGGTATAGCGCAAGCAATAATCTGCAATAGCGGCAATGCCAACACTTGTAATGCCAACGGCATAGAAATCGCTGAAAAAACGTGCGCAATTCTTGCAAAAGAGCTTAACGTAAAAAGTGACGATATCGTTGTTGCGTCAACCGGTGTTATCGGTCAGCCAATGGTAATCGAGCCGTTTGAATACGGTATTCCACTTGCAGTCAAAGCATTGTCTACTAGCGGCAATTTAGATAGCGCAACTGCCATTATGACCACCGACACGGTGGAAAAAGAAGTTGCTGTCGAGTTTGAAATCGGTGGCAAAATTTGCCGTATGGGCGGTATGGCAAAGGGCAGCGGTATGATTCATCCCAATATGGCAACTATGCTTGTATTTATCACAACCGACGTTAATATCGCACCCGAAATGCTGAATAAGGCGTTAAAAGCTGATATAAAAGAAACTTTCAATATGGTCAGCGTTGACGGCGACACCTCTACTAACGATATGGTTACCGTGCTTGCAAACGGCAAAGCAAACAACCCGTGCATTACTTGCGAGGGAGAGGACTTTACCGCGTTTATGACGGCATTAAACACTGTTACCGTTGGCTTATGCAGAATGATTGCAGGCGATGGCGAGGGCGCAACTAAACTTATGGAATGCTCGGTCAGCGGTGCAAAAACAAAGGAAATTGCAAAAACGGTTGCAAAAAGCGTAATTTGTTCTAACCTCTTAAAATGCGCAATTTTCGGCGCAGATGCAAACTGGGGCAGAGTGCTTTGCGCAATCGGTTATAGCGGTGCAGCGGTGGACGTTGATAAAATTGACGTATATTTTTCCTCTTGTGCCGGCAAAATTTTGCTTTGCAAAAACGGACGCAGCGTAGAATTTTCGGAGGAGCAAGCCAAAGAAATTCTTTCCCAAAAGGAAATTGAAATTATCGTTGACTTAAACGATGGCAACTATTCTTCAAAGGCGTGGGGCTGCGACCTAACTTATGATTACGTAAAAATCAACGGTGACTACCGCACGTAATCTACACTTAAAGCGACCAATATAATCGGCTACCGTTTTTTACCAAGCGGCGACTACCGCACTTAATACAATAAAATCAAACAAAACCAAATTTATATGAAACGAGGTTAATTATAAAATGGATAATCATTTTTCCAATGCACAACGCGCAGAAGTTTTAACTCAGGCGCTCCCTTATATAAGACAGTATAACGGCAAAATAGTTGTCGTCAAATATGGCGGCAATGCCATGGTAAACGAAAACCTTAAAGAACAGGTTATGGAAGACATCGTGCTTTTGTGGCTTGTCGGTGTAAAGGTTGTTTTCGTTCACGGCGGCGGTCCTGAAATTTCGGATATGATGCAAAGGTTCGGCAAAAAAGCACAGTTTGTCGACGGATTGCGCGTTACCGACAAAGAAACGGTAGAAATCGCACAAATGGTTTTGTCGGGCAAAATCAATAAATCACTTGTTAACTATCTTGAAATCAAAGGCGGCAAAGCAATGGGTATTTCAGGTGTTGACGGCAAGCTTATCGAAGCAAGCGTTAAGGATGAAAGACTTGGCTACGTTGGCAAGATTGATAAAATTAATATTACACCCGTTATCGACCTCTTGGAAAAGGGCTATATTCCCGTAATTTCCACTATTGGTTGGGACGACAAGGGCAACGTTTATAACATCAACGGCGACACGGCAGCAGCGCGTATAGCCGGCGCATTAGAAGCCGAAAGACTTATAATGATGACCGATATCACGGGCGTGCTTAAAGACAAGGACGACCCCTCGACCTTAATTCCCACCATCACCTTAAATGAAGCGCACAAGCTTCTTGAAACGGGTGTAATCTCTGGCGGCATGATACCAAAAATCAACTGCTGTATCGATGCAATATCCCACGGTGTTAAAAACGTAACCATTATGGACGGCAGGGTTCCACACTCAATCTTGATGGAACTTTTAACCAACGAGGGTGCCGGCACCGAGGTAGTAAGAAACGAAAGTGCAACCACTAATAAAGCCGAAAAATAACGCGCAACTCTCTTGATTGTTGCAAACTAGGGTTCAAGCAAAAGGAAATATAAAACAATGACCAAAATTTTTGATAAGGATAAAAAATACGTAGCAAACACCTACTCGCGTTTTCCCCTCCAAATCGTTAGCGGAAAGGGTGCAATAGCTGTTGACGTTGACGGAAAAGAATATATTGACCTTGGCACAGGCATAGGCGTAACGGCGTTTGGCTATGCCGACGAGGAATGGATAAATGCTGTTACCGCACAGTTGCAAAAGGTTCAGCATACCTCAAACTTATATTATACCGAGCCTTGCGCGCGCCTTGCAGAGCTTTTATGCGAAAAAACGGGTATGAAAAAGGTGTTCTTCGGCAACTCTGGTGCAGAAGCAAACGAGTGCGCCATTAAAACGGCAAGAAAATATGCTTGCGATAAAAAAGGCGAGGAATATTATAAAATAATCACCTTAAAAAACAGCTTTCACGGCAGAACAATAACCACCCTTTCAGCAACAGGGCAAGACACTTTTCACAAACTGTTTAAGCCTTTGACGGACGGGTTTTTGCACGCAGAGGCCAACGACCTTGACGGACTTAAAAAACTTGTTAAAGAAAACAAAATTGCAGGTATAATGATAGAGTGCGTTCAGGGCGAAGGCGGTGTGCTTTCACTCGATAAGGACTTTGTTGTGGGCGTAGCAGAGCTTTGTCAAAAAGAGGACATCGTGTTTATCGTTGACGAAGTTCAAACAGGCAACGGCAGAACAGGCAAACTGTATTCCTATATGAATTACGGTGTTCAGCCCGATATAGTAACAACCGCAAAAGGACTTGGCGGCGGACTACCCCTTGGCGCATGTATGTTTAACCAAAAAACGCAAAACGTTTTGGGCTATGGCGACCACGGCTCAACCTTTGGTGGCAACCCCGTTTGCTCGGCAGGCGCAATCAGTATTTTAGAGCGCATTGACGACAATTTGCTTGCTGAAATCAATGCAAAAAGCGAGTATATCGTCAAAGAATTGCAAGGCGCAAGCGGAATAAAATCGGTCAGTGGTATGGGCTTAATGCTCGGTATCGAAACGGAAAAACCGGTCAAAGAAGTAATATCAGCTTGTATGGAAAAGGGTGTTTTGGCGCTTTCCGCTAAAACCAAATTAAGACTTTTGCCACCGCTAAATATTCCCTTTGAACTTCTCAAAAAAGCAGTCGCAGTTATCAAAGAAGTCTGCGCAAACTAAAACGCAATTATCGCCATAAAAGATACGTGCGCAAATAAAACGCGGTCGCAGCCGTTGCAAAAGAGGCTTGCGCACTCTAATTCCTTCGTATAATTAATATTCCGCAGGACATGCAAGACATAAGGAGATTAAAATGAACTTAAAAGGCTCTCATTTTTTGAAAATTTTAGATTTTACCCCCGAAGAAATTCAAGGACTAATCGACCTTGCCGCTAAATTAAAGGCAGAAAAAAAGGCGGGTATACCACATAGAATGTTCGAGGGCAAAAATATCGCCCTTTTGTTTGAAAAAACCTCAACACGCACACGTTGTGCCTTTGAGGTTGCAGCAGCCGACCTCGGTATGCATCCCGTATATTTAGACCCCAACGGCTCGCAAATGAGCAAAAAGGAAAGTATTGCCGACACCGCAAGGGTATTGGGCAGAATGTTTGACGGCATAGAATACCGTGGCTTTGGCCAAGAAATTGTTGAGGAACTTGCCCGTTACGCAGGCGTCCCTGTTTGGAACGGCTTGACCAACGAGGCACACCCCACGCAAATTCTAGCCGACTTTTTGACAATTCAAGAGCATTTTGGTTACCTTAAAGGTATAAAATTCGTGTATATGGGCGATGCAAGATACAACATGGGCAACTCTTTAATGGTTGGCTGTGCAAAAATGGGTATGCACTTTGTAGCATGCGCTCCCAAAAAATATTTCCCCGACCAAAAGCTTATCGACAAGTGTCTAGAAATCGCTAAGGAAACAGGCGCAATTATCGAGTTTGAAGAAGACCCCATAAAAGCCACCAAAAATGCCAACGTAATCTATACGGACGTTTGGGTATCTATGGGCGAGCCTACAAGTGTATGGGCAGAAAGAATTAACGACCTTTCACCATATAGGGTAACCGAAGAGCTTATGGCAAACGCAGGCAAGGACTGCAAGTTTATGCACTGCTTACCGGCTTTCCACGACCTAAAAACAACTGTCGGCAAAGAAATTTACGATAAGTTTGGCTTGACGTGTATGGAGGTTACCGACGGTGTGTTTGAAAGCCCCGCTTCAATCGTCTTTGACGAAGCCGAAAACCGCATGCACACCATAAAAGCCGTCATGGCAGCAACTTTATAAAAGTAACCCCTTGTGGTTTAATATATTTTTTACAACTAAAAGTAATTTAAATATTAAAAAACCCCAATATTTTAAAAGGCAAAAGGCTATTATCGCTTTTTGCCTTTTTTTGTTCACGTTTTATTGCAAATGTTTTAGTAGAGTGTTATAATAAAAATGCTAAACAAACTAAATAGGATAAATTTTGGAGTATTTTTCTTTTTAAAGAGATAATTATACTCTTTTTTGGTCAATCATTATAAATGGTATTGTATTGGTAAAAATGCAAACTCTCCATTTATAGTGATTTGATATTCCAAATTTATCTATAAGTTTGTTTAGCGACGATTGGAGTTTGCGTTTTAGTGCGCAGACGAAAGTCGGCGCACTTTTTATTTTTAGGAGGCTTTATGAAAAAGAAAATTATTTTGGCAATTTTGATTGCATTGCTTGCACTATCATCAATCTTTTTGCTATCCGCTTGTAATACACCAAGCCATACGCACGCATATTCAAGCGAGTGGTCAACCGATGGCACGCGGCACTGGCACGAATGCGAATGTGGCGCAAAAAAAGATATAGCAGAACATATTATGATTGATAATAGGTGTTCTGGGTGCCAATATGTAAATTATTCGCAAGGTCTACTGTTCGGCTTGCTTAGAGATAACACCTATTCAGTTGAAGGCATAGGTATTTGCACTGATACTGAAATTATAATACCTGAAACGTTTAATGGCAAACTGGTAACGCGTATAGGTGATTCTGCATTTTTAAGATGTAATTTTTTGAAAAGTATAGTAATTCCCGACAGTGTAACGAGTATAGGTAAGGAGGCATTCTATTCTTGCCGTTCCTTAACAAGTATAATAATCCCCGACAGCGTAACGAGTATAGGTGACGGTGCGTTCTATTCTTGCGATTCCTTAACAAGTATGGTAATCCCCGACAGCGTAACGAGTATACAACATGGTCATGGTTATTCGTTTATGGGTTGCCCTTGCTTAACAATATATTGTGAGCCAACAGCAAGGCCAAGTGGATGGGCTGATTTTGATGGTGATTGCTCAGTAGTTTGGGATTGCAATAATAATGAAATTGCAGATGACGGATGCATCTATACTATCATAGATGGTGTCCGCTATGCTCTTAAAGACGGCATAGCAACTGTTGTAAAGCAACCACGCTCATTAACAACAGCAAACATTAAATCAAGTATAGAGTATAAAGGTGTTTCTTATGCGGTAACGAGTATAGGAAATTCTGCGTTTGAATATTGCAATTCCCTAACAAACGTTGTTATTCCTGAAAGTGTAACGAGCATAGGAAATTATGCTTTCCGCTGTTGCGATTCATTGATAAGCATAGAAGTATCAGAGCAAAACGCAAATTATAAAGATGTCGATGGAAACTTATATAGTAAAGACGGCACAACGTTGATACAATATGCAATAGGTAAAACAGCAGTGTCCTTTACTATCCTTGATAGTGTAACGAGCATAGGCGAGTATGCGTTCGCTGGTTGCTCTTCCTTAATTATATATTGCGAGGCAACAGTAAAGCCAAGTGGCTGGGATAGCAATTGGAATTATTATAACCCAGTAGTTTGGGATTGCGATAATAATGACGTAGCAACAGATGAATATATTTATACAGTTATAGATGGTGTCCGCTATGCTCTTAAAGACGGCGTAGCAACTGTTGCAAGACAATCACGCTCATTAACAACAGCAAACATAAAATCCAGTATAGATTATAAAGGTGTTTCTTATGCGGTAACGCGTATAGGTGATTCTGCATTTTTAAGATGTAATTTTTTGAAAAGTATAGTAATTCCCGACAGTGTAACGAGTATAGGAAATTCTTCGTTTGTTTATTGCGATTCCTTAACAAGTATCGTAATCCCAGACAGTGTAACCAGTATAGGTGATTTTGCGTTCGCTGAGTGCGATTTCTTAACCATATATTGTGAAGCGGAATCAAAGCCAAGTGGTTGGGATGAATTTTGGAACTATTCAGGGCGCCCAGTAGTTTGGGGCTATAAAGGTTAAATTTTAATAAAAGAAAAATTTATGCGCCAATACAAAAACCTTAATAAATCACCCCAAAAAAATATCAATCGAAAAAAGGATATATGCGCGACAAATAAATGCACTATATAAATGTTTAAAAAGATTTTAAAATTTTTGTTTATAAATTGACAAAGATAGTTAGCGGTGCTATAATTAATTAAACGTGCAATCTTTAAGTTGATACGAGATATCGGCAAGGTTGATATAACTTAATGGTATTATACACATATAATACGGTTTTTGGGTATATTAAAGTCTTGCCACACGGCAAGACTTTTCTTTTTTTGAGAGTGGTTGGCAATGCGTTTTAAGACAAAAATATTAGACGATATTTCAATAAAACGTTCACTCGTGCGCATCACGCACGAGATTATAGAGCGCAACAAAGGCGTTTTAGACGTTTGCCTTTTAGGTGTCAAGCGCCGCGGCGTTCCGCTCGCGCAAAAATTGCACGATAATATCCTTGCTTTCGAGGGGGTTGACGTTCCACTCGGCTATCTAGACGTAACCCGTCACCGTGACGATATTAGTGAAGAAGATAAGCAAAATTCCGCAGGCGAATGTAGTATCCCTTGCGATATCACCAACAAAGTGGTAATCATTGTTGATGACGTTCTATACACCGGCAGAACGGCACGCGCTGCGATTGAAAGTGTTTTTGCTTATGCGCGCCCCAAGGCAATTCAGCTTGCCGTATTGATTGACAGGGGACACAGAGAGCTTCCCTTAAAGCCCGACTTTATCGGCAAAAACGTTCCCACCGCCGGCAACGAGCAAATTGCGGTTTTACTTGAAGAAACTGATGGCGAGCAGGACGGTGTTTATATCTGCGAGGCTGACTAATAAGCATCAATTAAGCAAAAAAACTAAAAGTCAACCTTACTTTTAGGCAAACTGATTTTCGCTAAGTAATTGCTTAGCGATAAAAAATAAACCTAACTTACAACTCTTGCTAAATTCAAGCGATATAACAATTACAATAACGAATTTAGGATAAACTATTATGGAAAAAAAGTTAATGCAAAATCTAATATCAGGCAAAGCAAAATCTTTTGCGGAGCAGTGTTTAAAAGAACTTGCAGGGGGTAGTTTTTCCAATTTTAGCTCCTTTGCTATCTTACCCGGTTTTTGTGACGTGCACGTGCATTTCAGGGAACCGGGTTTTTCATATAAAGAAACAATAAAAACCGGCTCATTGGCAGGTGCCAAAGGCGGCTATACCGCTGTATGCACTATGCCCAACCTTAACCCCGTGCCCGACTGCGTGGAAAACCTTAACGTGCAAAAGCAAGCCATAAAAGATGGTGCTTCAATTGCCGTTTATCCATACGCAGCAATCACTGTTGGCGAAAAGGGAAGGGAACTTGCCGACTTTGACGCACTCGCAAGCGAGGTTGTGGCTTTTTCCGACGATGGCAAGGGCGTTCAAGACGCAAATATGCTACGTAATGCAATGCTTAAAGCAAAATCGCTCGGCAAAATTATCGTTTGTCATTGCGAGGACGAAAGTTTGTTAAACGGCGGATATATTCACGATGGCGAATATGCAAAAGCGCACGGACACAGGGGCATTTGTTCTGCAAGTGAGTATGCGCAAATTGCACGCGATATTGAACTTGTTAGGGAAACCGGCTGTGCTTACCACGTATGCCATATTTCCACAAAAGAGAGTGTGGACCTTATTAGAAAGGCAAAAAAAGACGGGCTTGACGTCACGTGTGAAACCGCGCCCCACTATCTCGTTTTAGACGATAGCGACTTAAAAGAGGACGGCAAGTATAAAATGAATCCGCCACTTCGCTCAAAGGCGGACAAAGAGGCACTAATTGAGGGCATACTTGACGGTACGATTGATATGATTGCCACCGACCATGCACCTCACTCGGCAGAAGAAAAATCACGCGGACTAGAAAAAAGTGTATTTGGCATAGTCGGTCTTGAAACGGCATTTTCGGTAATGTATACCCACTTTGTCAAAACGGGCAAAATGACCCTGCAAAAACTTATGGAACTTATGGCATATAACCCCGCAAAGAGATTTTCCATAACCACCCAAGACGACTTTTCAATATGGGCGCTCGACGCAGAATATACAGTTGACCCCAAGGAGTTTTTGTCAATGGGCAAAGCCACCCCATTTGAAAACGAAAGACTTTTCGGCATAAACTTAATGACCGTTATAAACGGCAAAATAGTTTACAAAAAATAACTGATAAACAGCAAGTTGTTTAACGCGATACTTAAAGAACTCGCCCAAAAAGTGATAATCAAAATTAATAAAAAATAAAATTAAAAAATATACAAAATTTTACTTACGGAGGATTTACATATGGCAAAAAGGACGGATTTGAAAAAAATTCTCATCATCGGCTCGGGCCCAATCGTTATCGGTCAGGCAGCAGAGTTTGACTATGCCGGCACACAAGCGTGTTTAGCGCTTAAAGAGGAAGGATACGAGGTAGTTCTCGTCAACTCAAACCCCGCAACGATAATGACTGATACAACCATTGCCGATAAAGTTTATATGGAGCCTTTGACGCTCGAATACGTTGCAAAAATCTTGCGTTATGAGCGCCCCGACGCAATCGTTCCCGGTATTGGTGGACAAACGGGTCTTAACCTTGCAATGCAACTTGAAAAGAAAGGCGTTTTAAAAGAGTGTCGTGTTGAGCTTCTCGGCACCCCTAGCGAAAGTATCGAAAGGGCAGAGGATAGAGAACTCTTTAAGGAAATGTGCCAATCTATTGGCGAACCGGTAATCCCCTCCGAAATTACCTATGATATAGAGCAAGCTAAAAAAGCTGCAAAAGAAATTGGCTACCCAGTAGTTTTGCGCCCTGCGTTTACCCTCGGTGGCACAGGCGGCGGCTTTGCTGAAAATGAAGAAGAACTTGTTGAAATCGGCTTAAACGCATTTAAGTTATCTCCCGTCCACCAAGTTCTTATTGAAAAGAGTGTAAAAGGTTATAAAGAGATTGAGTTTGAAGTTATGCGCGACGGCACCGACCACGCAATAACAATCTGCGGTATGGAAAACGTTGACCCTGTTGGCGTTCACACCGGCGACTCCATAGTTGTTGCCCCCATACTTTCTCTTAACGACCATGACCTTAAAATGCTCAATGACAGTGCAATTAAAATTATTCGCGAGCTTAAAATCGAGGGTGGCTGTAACGTTCAGTTTGCGCTCAACCCACACACCAGCGAATATTATCTTATAGAGGTTAACCCCAGAGTATCCCGCTCGTCCGCACTTGCATCTAAGGCGAGTGGCTACCCCATTGCAAGAGTTACGGCAAAAATCGCTGTCGGTATGACGTTAGATGAAATTCAAATCGCAAACACCACTGCTGCAACCGAGCCAAGACTTGACTATATCGTTGCAAAATTCCCAAGATTCCCATTTGACAAGTTTACCAACGCGTCAAACGTCCTCGGCACGCAGATGAAGGCTACCGGCGAGGTAATGGGTATTGGTTCAAACCTTGCTGAATGTATGTTAAAGTCCGTTCGTTCATTGGAAGTTGGTGTAAACCACTTGTATCTTGCAAAGTTTGACGATATGACCGATAAAGAACTTCTTGACTATATCGCTACGTTTAAGCACGATTCTTTGTTTGCTATTGCAGAACTTATCAGCCGTGGCGTAAGTTTAGAAGAAATTCATAATATAACCAAAATTACACCCCTTTTCCTTGAAACCATCAAAGAGATTATCGATATGGAAAACTCTTTGTCGGCAAATTCTTTTGACCTTTCAACACTTACCGCAGCAAAGAAAATGGGCTTTTCCGATAAGTTTATTGCAAGACTTTGGAAATGCACCGAGGCAGAGGTTTGCAAGTTTAGAAAGGATAACGGCTTAAAACCTGTATTTAAGATGGTTGACACCTTGCATACCGGTGCATATATTCCATATTTCTATTCAACCTATACCGGTGAAAACGACAGCATACTTACCGATAAAAAGAAAATTGTCGTTCTCGGCGCAGGTCCTATTCGTATAGGTCAGGGTGTTGAATTTGTCTATTCAACCGTTCACGCAGTAACGACCATTAAAAAGACGGGTTATGAAGCAATCATCATCAACAACAACCCCGAAACCGTTTCAACCGACTACACCACTTCGGACAAACTCTACTTTGAGCCATTAACTCCCGAAGACGTAATGAACGTAGTAGAATTTGAAAACCCAGAAGGTGTTATTGCATCACTTGGCGGACAAACTGCAATCAACCTTGCAGAGCCGTTAGATAGGTTAGGTGTAAAAATCGTCGGCACCGATTGTGCGGCCATTGAAAAGGCTGAAAACAGAGACAGCTTTGAAAAGATTTTACAACAGCTTAATATTCCTCAGCCTCAGGGCAGAGCCGTAACCAAGATTGAAGACGGCATTTCCGCCGCAAAGGAAATCGGTTATCCCGTTCTTGTTCGTCCCAGCTTCGTCCTCGGAGGAAGAGCGATGCAGATCGTCGGCAACGAAGAACAGCTTCGTCATTATTTAAAAACTGCTGTTGAGATCGATGAGGATAAGCCTGTCCTTGTAGATAAGTACATTCAGGGCAAGGAAGTAGAAGTGGATGCTATCTGCGACGGCAGAAACGTGTTTGTTCCCGGTATCATGGAACTTGTTGAGCGCACCGGTGTACATAGCGGCGACTCCATCAGCGTTTACCCCACGTTCAGCATTTCCGACCGTGTCCGCGGAATTATTCTTCAGTATGCGAAAAAACTCGGTCTCGGTATTGGTATCGTAGGTCTTTATAACATTCAGTTTATCGTCAACGATAACGATGAAGTGTTTGTCATCGAAGTCAACCCCCGTTCCTCCAGAACCGTTCCGTTCCTTTCCAAAGCAACAGGTTTCAGCCTTGCGGATATCGCAACGGAGGCAATTCTCGGTAAAAGCTTGAAAGAACAGGGGATCTTCGATATCTACCCCGATGAAAAGGAACGTTGGTATGTTAAAGTTCCCGTATTCTCTTTCAGTAAGATTCGCGGTCTTGATGCTTATCTTTCTCCCGAAATGAAATCAACCGGTGAGGCTATCGGTTATGACGACAAGCTGAACCGCGCTCTTTATAAGGCATTGCAGGCAAGCGGTACCAGACTTCAGAATTACGGCACTGTCCTTGCTACGATTGCAGACAAGGATAAAGCAGAGGCGCTTCCCTTGATCCGACGTTTCTACAATCTCGGATTTAATATTGAAGCAACCTCCGGTACTGCAAAATTCTTAAAAGAAAACGGCATCCGTACCCGTGTTCTTCGGAAGATCACCGACGGAAGCTCCGAAATTCCCGAAGCTCTCCGTCAAGGCCATATCGCTTATGTCATCAATACCCGCGATATCGGCGATACCAATCAGCTGAACGACGGATCACAGATCCGCTCCTATGCCACGGAAAACAACGTGACCATCTTCACAGCTCTTGATACCGTACGCGTTCTTCTCGATGTATTGGAAGAAACTACGTTGACCATTTCTACCATCGACGCCTAAAGAGGAATCTATGAAACAAGGATTTTTTACGGTTGAAGAAAATCGACCGCTGACTTCAAACGTATATCGGATGCGCTTAAAAGGCGATGTTTCGGATATTACAAGCTCGGGACAGTTCGTAAATCTCAAGCTGGACGGCCTGTTTTTAAGACGCCCTATCTCCGTTTG
>JAZSKW010000005.1:0-159837 GCA_045535015.1 Christensenellaceae bacterium | reverse complement strand
AGAACGACATGGCTACGATCCGACTTTTTTACATATTTGGTTTTTTCTGTATAAAGAATATTTTTTAATTTGTTTGTCACACAAAATAGAATAGCTACGCAAGAATAGATAATAATGCAAACTGTCGCGTGCTGACGTTATACGATGTGGTTTAGTGGATAAGTAGTAAATACGGTCACAAAAAGAAATAACGTATGCAAAAAAAGAACGCAGTCAAATCTTAAACGTCGCCACGCTATGTATTAAATTCAAGTCCTTCCTTAATGATGTAATTCAAAAATGTAACGGCAGCATTGCCGTGGGGGAGGATAAGTCCTCAGTGGTAGAAATGTTACTCCTGATTTGCCTTTTCTGCATCAAATGCTGAAAGGATAACCTTAATAAGTTCTTCTCTCGTTTCAGTTTTGATGGGGTGAGCAATATCCTTATATTCGCCTTCGCCAGTTTTTCTGCTGGGCATTGCGATAAAGTAGCCTTCGTTACCCTCGATAATTTTAATGTCGTGAACTACAAAACAGTCGTCAAAAGTAACAGACGCTACGCCTTTAAGCTTGCCCTCTTCCTTTTTAACAAGGCGAACTCTTACATCAGTGATATTCATAAAAACTACCATCCTTAAAACATATATTGCACTCATTTTAACACAGAAAAAATCGCTTTTCAATAGGTTTTTTAAAAAAAGTGCCACTTTTTTTGATTTTTTTGCCAAAAAATGACCGTTTTTTGCACTTTTTTTATTTTTTATAGGGGTGTGGAATGTGTAAAAAACAGTGCATACAATATATTATGGTAGTTAATAATTTATTAAGTTTACGTAACGGTATTCACTTTATTGGTATTGGCGGTATATCACAGTCAGCGCTTGCCGAGCATTTATTGCGCCTTGGCTTTAAGGTTAGTGGCAGCGACAAAAGGGATAGCGATATTATAAAAGGGCTAAAACGTTTGGGAGCTAACGTTTGGATAGGGCACTCTACTGATAGGCTTTCTCAACTTGATTACACTGTGGGGGTTGTAGTTTACACCTCTGCTATTGGTGAGGATAACGTAGAGCTAAAATGGGCAAAATCCGCAAACGTTACCCTTTTAAAGCGAAGTCAGCTTTTAGGTATGATATTATCGCAATTTAAAAACAGCATTTGCGTTTCGGGTAGCCACGGCAAAACTACGACAACCGCAATGCTTGCCCATATATTCAACTGCGCACGTTTGCACCCGACGGCTTTTATTGGCGGAGAGGATGCATTCTTTGGCAATTACCTTTACTCAGGCAAGCCAAAAAACATAAAAAATTTAAGGTCAAGCGAAAAAGTAAACGTAAAGCAAAATTTAATACAAAATAAAAATGCAAACATATCGCCAATCGCAGCAACAAGCACGGCAACAAACGCGACAACAAGCGCAAATGACGAAAACTTTGTTATAGCCGAGGCTTGCGAATACAAAAAGAATTTTCTTGACCTAAAACCCTCCGTTGCGGTGGTGCTTAATATCGATGACGACCATAGGGACAGTTATGCCAATATGGAGGATATGACCAAAACCTTTTACCAATTTATTTTGGGTAGCATAGCCGTGCTTAATGCTGACGATAAGCATGCTAAAACCTTGTTTAACAAAGCCACGGTTACCTTTGGCATCAAAAACTCGGCTACGTATACTGCGAAAAATATAGAGAGGGTAAAGGGGCGGTATTCTTTTAGTCTATACGTTCACGGAAGAAAGCGTGGCAGAATTACCCTATCGGTTCTTGGCAGACATAACGTATATAACGCACTTGCTGCCATAGCCGTTGCCGACCTTTTTAACGTTGACTTTGAAGTAATAAAAAAGGCACTATCCGCCTTTAAGGGTGTTAAGCGGAGGGGAGAGCTGCTCGGCGAATTTGAAAGGTTAAAAGTGTATGCCGATTATGCCCATCATCCGCAAGAGCTTGCAGCTACCCTCTCTGCGTTCCAGGAAAGCGGTGTTAAGCCTATTGTAGTCTTTCAACCGCATACCTATTCGCGCACGCAAGCTTTGTTAAATGATTTTATAGGGGTGTTATCTAAGCAAAAAAGGGTGATAATATATAAGACCTATCCGGCAAGAGAGAAATATAAAAAGCTAGGCAGCGCAAAAACGCTTTTTAGTCAACTTGCAAGGCAAGCCCTTTTAAATCAAGAGGTCGAAGTAATCTATGCTGACAACCCAAAAGCCTTGCGCTCCGCAATAAAATTATATATTGATAATATTAACAAACAAAATACAACAGATAAATCGCAAAAGACTATCGGTCAATCCGCTAATCATTTTAGAAGAAAAACCAAGCGGCAGCCAATTAATCATCTTGATGCAAAGCCAAACTGTCAGTTTACAAGCCAATCTGCCGATACGGAAGATGCAATTTTAGTGCTTGGCGCAGGGGATATTTATCAAATAGCAAAGGGGGCATTAGGGCTTAATAAAAAGCAAAAAATGGCTAGAAATAAAGCTGAATAAATCTAGACGAAAAAAACCAAAAAATATTTTACGGAAAGTTAGAGTAAACGTTTGCAAAAACCGTAGTTTTGTTGTATCATATATACGACATTAAAATAGGAGAAAATAGGCATTATGGTTCAAAAGAAAAGAAAAATTGCAGTTCTTGGCACGGGTAACGTTGGCGCTACCGTTGCTTATACTCTTACTTTATCCGGTATCGCGTCCGAAATCGTTTTAGTTGATATCAATAAAGAAAAAGCTGAGGGTGAGGCTCTTGACCTTACTCAGTGCGCTGCTTGCGTTCCCTCCGTTAAGGTTTGGAGCGGTGAGTATGAAGACGTTGCTGGCTCAGACATCGTTGTTGTTACCTTCGGCGTAGGCAGAAAACCCGGTCAAACCAGACTGGACCTTGCTAAAATCAATATCGGCATCTTAAAGAGCGTTATGCCCAACGTTGCAAAAATCGCTCCCGATGCTCTTTACGTTATCGTTTCTAACCCTGTTGACGTTTTGACTTACGTTACCTTAAAATGCACAGGCCTTCCTGCAAATCAGGTTATCGGCACCGGCACACTTCTTGACAGTAACAGACTTAGTCAAGCGGTTGCAGCTTACTGTGGCGTAGACATCACCAACGTTAACTCTTACGTTCTTGGCGAACACGGTGATGCTTGTATGGCACCTTGGAGCCTTTGCACCATCGCAGGCTATCCCGTTAAGGAATACTGCAAAAAGTTTATGGGTGTTAGCGAAGAACAGCTTGAAGATGAACTTGAAAGCATTTACGAGGGTATGGTTCTTTCGGGTGCTAAGGTTATTAAGGCAAAGGGCGCAACCTTCTATGCTATCGCAGCATCTGCTGTTAAGCTTATCAAGGCTATCCTTGCTGATACCGATACTATTCTTCCCTTGTCCACCGTTCTTCACGGTGAATACGGTGCAAACGATATGGCAATGGGTGTTCCCTGCGTAGTAGGTGGCAGCGGCTTCAAGAGAGTAGTAGAACTCCCCTTGACTGCTGAGGAAAAGAAAATCTTTGACGAAAAGATTGCTTCTCTCGATGCAACCTATGCTGCGTTAGAAGTTCGCAACTAATCGCGTTTTACTGTATACACCATAATTTAATACTTACGTAAAAGGGAGTAGTTGGCGCGTTGCTTTATTGCAGTGCGGTCGTATTGTCGTCAAGTCGGCTTTTGGCCCGGCAATACGGAAAACTTTAATGGTTTTAACAAGACTTTTACCGCGTTAAACGGTAAAAGTCTTTTGTTTTCTTGCGGGGCTTAGAGCAAAATTTTTGCGTGTGCAACTCTATTAAAAATTTTGCATCGCTGTTAAGAATTTAGTCTTTCTATTAAGAGTTTAGCATCTAGATTAAGAATTTTGCATCGCTAAATTTTATCCACTTTTAATAGGACAAGTCGTTTTGCCGCTGTTAAACAGGGGTTTAGTTTGCCTAAAAATTGGGTAGATAAATAAAAAGATGGGTAGATAAGCAGAAAGCATAGTTTAACTGCAAAAACGTCGCAAGGAAAACAATAATAGCAAAAACAGGAGAGAAAATAGCGGAGGCTATTTGAGATATTATGACCAAAATTTTAGTCTTAGTATTCTTTTTATTGACATACGTGCTTATTATAGCCCTGCCTAAATTAAAGGTATGGGTTACTCTTGGCTCGGCAGTTTTAATAACCACAGTTTGTATGGCATCGGGATATATGAACTTTATGCAGCTTTTGACTGCCATTGACTATAACGTTATTTTAATGCTAGTCGGTGTTATGCTAACGGTCGGGCTTTTTGCCGATAGCGGAATGCCAAATAAGCTTGCTGATAAAATTATATCTAAAACCCCCAGCACCTTGTTTGCTCTCGTTTTGCTTTCGCTACTTAGCGGCATTGTGTCGGCATTTGTTGACAACGTTGCTACCGTGTTAATGCTTGCGCCTATCGGGCTTGCCGTGGCAAAGAAAATGAACGTTTCGCCTATACCTGTAATTATTTCTATTGCGGTTTCTTCAAACTTACAAGGTGCGGCAACCCTTGTCGGCGACACAACGTCCGTTATGCTTGGCGGTTTTGCCGATATGAGCTTTTTCGATTTCTTCTTTATGGACGGCAAGTTCTCTATCTTCTGGGCGGTTGAAATCGGCATGTTGCTTACTATTCCTGTGGTTGTCTTTATTTTTAGAAAGCATAATAGTAAACTAGAATATAAGATGGACAACATCAAGGTAAAAACCATCGTTCCCACAGTTTTGTTATTGCTTAATTTAGCTTTGCTGGTAGTCTTTTCTTTTGTAGAAAACAAACCCGAAGTTACTAATGGCGTTATATGTATGGTAATCGGTATAATCGCACTTGTCTACGATACCGTGCGCTATAAAGCCAAAGTTATAGAAACTGTCAAAAAGTCGGTTGACTATGAATCGGTTGCATTTCTTTCTTTGCTATTCATTATAATTCAAGCGGTTGATGCCGTTGGCATTATCGACGATATTGCTTCAATCTTTGTTCAAATTGGCAGCAAAAACGTTTTCTTGCTTTATACCATTATCGTTTTCGGCTCGGTTATTATATCAGCTTTTATCGACAACATACCCTACGTTGCAACAATGTTGCCGGTCATCTCCGGCTTGCTTGCAGGGCTACCCGGTGTGTCGCCACAACTGCTTTATTTTGGGCTTTTGTGCGGTGCAACGCTTGGCGGAAACTTAACACCCTTTGGCGCTTCTGCAAACGTTGTCGGTATAGGTATCTTGCGCAAAGAGGGCTACGACGTTAAAATGAGCGACTTTTTCAAAATCGGCATTCCGTTTACCTTGCTTGCCGTTCTCGGCGGATACGGCTTTGTATATCTCGTTTGGGGTATGTAAGGAGAAAAAGAGTAAAAAACCAAAAAATGATTTGATTATTTAATTAATTTTAGTCAAACGATTTATTAATATTAGTCATCAATCAGCAGATAGCCAACTGCTTGTAATAAAATTGAAAAATTAAAAGCGTCCTACGAAGGACGCTTTATTATTATGATTTTTCGTATAAGTTTAGTTCGTTGGTGTGGGGTAAACCCTTGCGCCAAAAATCCCACTGCCAATGCGCACCATATTGCTACCGTATTTTATTGCAGTCAAATAATCTCCGCTCATGCCCATTGAAAGATGTTCAAAGGGATAGCCTTTTTCTTTTAACATGTCGTAAAGCTTGCGCATTTTTGTAAAAAGTGGGGCAAGAAAGTTTTCGTCATTGCTGATTGGCAGCATTGCCATAAGCCCTTTTACGCGCACGTTTGGTAGCTTTGCAACCTCCTCTACCGATTGAAAAAGGTTGTCGGGGTTAAAGCCGCTTTTCGAAAGCTCGCCACCGACGTTAACCTCGCATAAAATATCTTGAACGATGCCTTTTTTTGCCGCTTGTGCCGAGATTTCTTGGGCAAGGCGAAGGCTGTCAACCGAGTGAATAAGGGCAACGTTACCCACCAAATATTTAACCTTGTTGGTTTGTAAATGCCCGATAAAGTGCTGAACGGCGCGCTTATCAAGAAGCGCGGTTTTTTCGCGGAATTCTTGCACGCGGTTTTCCGCAACCACCGTTAAGCCGTTTTCAATAGCCTCGTTTATAATATCGGCTGATACCGTTTTGGTTGCGCCGACAAGTGTAACGCGCTCGCCAAGATTGTTGCCTGAGGATAATTCAGTTAGAATTTTTTTAAGATTTTCTTTCATAGCGTTTTGTAAAAAAATAATTTATCAAAAAGTTATTTATAAAAAGGTAGGTTGTGCATATGAGCAAATGGCATAAACCTATATTTTTCCGTTTATATTTGCACCTTTATCCGCAGCTGAATAATAGTTTACTTATTGAAAAAAACAGAACCTAAATTTTAAAGCCAAAGTCTTTTAGCGCTTGTCTAAGGGCTTTTACGTTGTGCGGTTCAAGCTCTGTTAATGGTGGGCGAACGGTGCTACTGCCTAAACCTATCAATGAAACAGCTTTTTTGACGGGGATAGGGTTAACCTCGGTAAATAGTTGGTCGATTAAGGGAAAAAGTCGCTCTTGCAGCGCGTTTGCCTCAGCTGTTTTGCCTTTATGATAAAGGTTAACGACAGCGCCAACCTCCTTTGGAACAACGTTTGATAGGACTGATATTAGACCTGCTGCACCGATGGATAGCATTACGTAATTTAACTTGTCATCGCCCGAGTATAGCGCGGTTTTTCCCCTTATAAGCCTTGCCGTTTGGCAAACTTGCACCATATTGCCGCAAGCCTCTTTTATGCCGCCAATATTTTTATGCTCGGCAATTTCTGCCATAGTTTCAGGTAAAATGTTTACACCCGTCCTAGCCGGCACGTTATAGCAAAGTATGGGCACGTCAACGTTTTCACATACGTCGTGATAATATTTTACAAGCCCTTTTTGAGTGCAAACGTTGTAGTATGGCGTAACAACCAAAAGCCCGTCAGCACCGACTTTTTGGGCAAGCTGACATCTTTTTATTGTTTTTTTAGTGCAATTACTGCCAGAGCCAAGCAAGAACTTAACTCTGCCCGCTATTTTATCAAAAGCAAACTTAGCGATAGCCTCGTATTCGCTATCGGTTACGGTAGAAGCTTCACCAGTAGTCCCTAAAAAGCAAAGCGCGTCAACCCCGTTTGAAATTTGGTATTCAATTTGTTTTTCAAAAGCAGGGTAGTCTATACCATCTTCACAAAAGGGGGTAATGCAAGCCGTGCAGGTCCCCTCAAAGATAATTTTGTTCAATTTTAACCTCCGCTGGTCGACTGAGTTTATATCTATAATATCTATATAAACTTATGCCGGCACGGTTTTGCGTATGCCGAAACGGAGGCGATTTTCAAACGGGAATTTCAAACGTTAAACTAATGACGGATATCGTTAAACAAATGACGCATAACGATAAAATAACCAAGTATAACTTTTAATCTAACGTTAAATTTTGTTAAAGGGTAATTATAAAATTCGGGCGGATAAAATTCCGCCCGTCAATGTTTTTTAGCGATTAAATGCGTTAAGTTCAACAACCTTCAATGCAATTTGAACGGCATTGGTTGCTGCGCCCTTTCTTACTTGGTCGCCACAGCACCATATTGCAAGGCCGTTTTCGTTGGTGAGGTCTTTTCTTATTCTGCCGACAAAAACGATGTCTTGGTCGCTAGTGTCAAGTGGCATGGGAAAAAGGTTATTTTGCAAATCGTCAACTAAGCGCACGCCGTCGCCGTTAGCAATAGCGTTTCTTGCTTCTTCAACGGAAATTGCCCTTTCGGTAATAACGGTTGCAGATATTGAGTGAGAGCGCATAACCGGCACTCTAACGCACGTGCAGGTTGCGTTAAGCTCGGGCAAGTGCATAATTTTTCTGGACTCGTTTTGAAGTTTCATTTCCTCGCTGGTGTAGCCCTCGTAAGCTTCGCCGCCAATTTTAGGAATAACGTTATAAGCAATTTGGTGAGAGAAAACGGTGGGCTGATAACTTTCACCCTTATAAATAGCGTCAATTTCAGCAGAAAGTTCAGCGGGGCCGCCAACACCTGCGCCAGAAACTGCTTGATAGGTGGAAGCCACGATAGCTTTAATTTTGCTCAGCTTATTGATTGCATTAAGAGCGGTCAAGGTAATAATCGTAGAGCAGTTGGGGTTAGAAATAATTCCGTTATGGTTTTTAACGTCATCGCCGTTGATTTCGGGGACAACTAACGGAACGTCATCACACATTCTAAAAGCGCTGCTGTTGTCTACAAAAACGGCACCAGCTTTAACGATTGCGGGTGCAAACTCTTTGGCAATAGCGTTTTGCGCTGCACCAAGCACGATATCCATACCTTCAAAAGCCGTTTCGCAAGCGAGTTCTACTTTAACAGGTTGACCTTTAAAGTTAAGTTCCTTGCCAACGCTGCGCGCGCTTGCAAGAAGGCGAAGCTCGTTTACGGGGAAAGACCTTTCTTCAAGAATTTTAAGCATTTCCATACCAACAGCGCCGGTTGCGCCGAGGATAGCCACGTTATATTTTTTCATAAAATTTACGCTCCTATGTTTTGTTAAGAATATTAAATAAAAGTATAGCAAAATAATGGGCGATTGTAAAGTTTTTTTTGCTAATCACCGCTTTTTTATTTGTAAAATCTCTTAAAATGTATTAAAATATACTTAAATATATAATAGCGGTATTTTTTGCTTTTTACGGATATTTGGTATTTTGCGAAAACATCTTATCGAAAACACCTTGGATAAATGGCGTGTAAACGTGCAAGGCAAAAAAATCGGAGATTAAAATGGCACAAGGCAAAATAAAAGGTTTTATAAACAAAGTTATTGCGGGCAGCGAAAAAGCTGAGGGCTACGCAAGGGGCACTCTTCCGTCAAACAGATGGGAGCTTTTTTGGGATATCTTAAAGGGCAGATTTGGCAAACTAGTTATTGTCAACTTGCTTGTTGCAATCTTTTTGATACCGTTAATTCTGCTTATTTTTATGCGTTCGGTCGGCATGTCAAACATGGGCGCAGCATACCCATTTTCCGCACCGTTTGGCACGGGTTACGGCGCGCCTATTAGCATGGCGGGCTTTCCCGAGGCGGTAATCTTTAATATTGACCTTGTAATTTTTATGTTTTTGCCTATTGCTATGTTTATTGCATCGCTTGGTTTTTCGGGCGGGGCTTACGTCATTAGAAACATGGTTTGGACGGAAGGTATTTTTGTCGCAAACGATTTTTGGCGTGGCATTAAACAAAACTGGAAGCAAATGGCGGCAATATTTTTAATATATTCACTCGTCTTTTACGTTACCGTTATCGGTGTAGAGTTGTCTAACAGAGTTATTGCGCTTGGTGCTGCAAACTCGTGGATATACGTAGTTACTAAGGTGCTTGCCATTATTGTGCTTGTATTTTACTCAATTATGACGCTCCATATGGTCTCTATGAGCGTAACGTATAACTTAAAGTTTAAGCACCTACTTAAAAACTCGCTGATATTTACCATTGGACTTCCTATACACAACGTATTCTTTATAGCCGTTGGTTTGGCTTTTGTATGGCTTGCGCTTTTTGGAGGCTCGCTTGCTGGAATTGGCTTAGTGTTGTTGCTTATTTTTGGTATATCCTTTTTCTTGCTTATTTGGACGGACTATTGCCAATGGATTTACGACAACTTTGTTAACGACAAGGTAAAGGGTGCGCAGAAAAACAGAGGTATTTACGAAAAGGTTAAGGGCAGCGACAGTGAAGCTCTTAAAAAGTATAAAGAGCAAATTGATTACAACACCTCGTCCGTTCTTTCAAAAAGACCTATCAAGCCTATCACGGACGACGAGCTTACCATTGCCGAGTTGCCCACCTCATTTAACCGTAACGATATTGAAAAACTACGCCAGAGTAAAGAGGCTATTTACGAGGATAATAAGCGCTATATCGAGGAGCGCAGAAACGACCCACGCTTTAAGGAATTCTTTGAGGAAAAGGATGGCAAGACCACCACTCAAAGCCCAGACGATATTGAACGTCAAAAGCGCATAGAAAAGGCTAAGAGAGAGCTTGCAAAGCGTGATAGAAAGAAGAAAAAATAATCTGGTTGTTTATAAATCAACTTTATGTAATAGACTAAAACAATCTATCTGTTTATAAAACAACTAACTTAACTAACCTAAAATAATCCAACCGTATATTAAAATTGATGTTATGAATAAATTATTAAAGACAATGATTTTTGACAATCAAATAGCCGTTTCCGTCCTTGACACAACCGAAATGGTCAACCGCGCAATCGAGCTGCATAAATTATCGCCCGTATGCGCAGCGGCGCTTGGACGCACGCTTACCGTTTGCACCTTTATGTCAAGCGGACTTAAAAGCGAAAAAGACAAGCTTTCCGTTACCATAGCAGGTGATGGTGCCGGTGGTAAAATTACCGTATGCGGCAATGGTGCGTTGCAAATGAGGGGGTATATTGATAATCCCCAAGTGGACTTACCCTTAAAGCCCAATGGCAAGCTTGACGTTGGCACTTGCGTTGGCAAAAACGGCAGAATTACCGTTATAAGAAGTATGGGGCTTAAAGAGCCTTATACCGGTAGCGCGCAGCTCGTAACTGGCGAAATTGCAGAAGATTTTACCGCATATTACGCTTATAGCGAACAGCAGCCCACGGCGATTGCTCTCGGCGTGAAAATTGGCAAGGACGGCAAGTGCGTAGGTGCTGGCGGTGTTATTATGCAAGGCTTACCCGGTGCCGATGATTTGGCACTTTTTGCGGCGGAAGATATTATCAGTCAAATGAGCGCTATTTCTACTGATATTGAGCAGCTTGGGGCGGAGGGTGTTGTTGACAAGTATTTTGGCGACGTTAAGTGGACGGAATATAACCCCGTATATAAGTGCCTATGTAGCAGGGAATATATCGAGGGGGTTTTAATTTCCCTCGGCAAAAAAGAGCTTGACGATATAATTGCAACCGAGGGCGAGATAAGGGTTAACTGTGAGTTTTGCGGCACAGTGTATACCTTTAACAAAGACGACGTTGAAAAATTAGGCGTTTAATTGTTATTAATGAGCATTTAATTTTTATTAAAGAGCGGTTTTTATTGAAAGGCAATTAATTTTGATTAAAATGGGCGATTAATCGCCATTGCTTTTTTAGTTTTTAGTATTTTTAGTTTACGTAAGATGGAAAAGGACAACGTTTTACAAATTAAATATTCGCAAGAATTGTATAGACGGCTAGCTGACGAAAAGGTCAAAAATGGTGACCCCGTAGGCGCGCTGGGCTTTTTGTTTTCTGCTATAAACAAGGGCTTTAACTCGCACGAGGTCTATATGGACGTTGCCGATATTTACGCGGATATGGGGCTATTAGAACTGTCAAACGTAAACTGGTTTCGTTACCTTGACAAAGCACCGCGTAGTAAAAAATCTACCGCTTACGAGGAACTTGCTATAAACTATTTTTATCTTGATAACCTATGGGCGTCAGGCTATTATTTTCATAAAAAAATTGCCGAGGACGGTTTTGTTAGGAAAGAGGGTTTAGACCAAGAAATCATAGACTTTTTTTCCGAGTCAAGCAACCCGAAAGATGCCTATTACGTTGCATATCCCTTTGATAGAGCAAACTATTCCTATTGCGTAAAGCGTGCAAAGCGCGCCTTGGCACTGGGCGATTTTAAGTCGGCTGAAAAGATTTTTGACACTATTCCAAAAGAGTGCTTAACCGAAGAAGCAAGCGGCGACTATGCCGTTTCGCTATACTTGCAACAAAAGGACGCAAAGGCGATTGAGGTTGCAAAAGCTTCGATAGAAAAAAACGGTGGCAACGTTACGGCATATTGCAATCTTGCTACTGCTTATCGCGGCAAAGGCGAACTTGACAAGGCGCGTTACTATTACGAGCAAGCCCTTAAAGTAAGAAAGGGCGAAAATACCGAGGCGTATAAGATTTGCGCTAGTGCCCTTGACTTAGGGGATACTTCCACCGCTATTGATTGTTTAAAAATTATATTGGCTGAACGACCGTTTGACGTTGATATGAAGTTCTTTTATGGCCTTGCTCTCATTAACGTTGGCGAGTATAACGAGGCTGAAAAAACCTTGCGCTCAGCGCTAAGAATTGACCCTGAGGACAACGTTATAGCCTACTACCATAGTGTAGCAAAGCGGCTTTACGATGGAACTGACGAGGAGCGTAGTGCCGACGAAAAGGACCTGCCTTTTAAATACGTTAAGGACTATCCCCAACGCGTTTGCGCTAAATTCCGCCGCCGTATAAGAGATTGGTTTAATAGTGTTGACGGTAGCAGTAAAAAAGTTAATACGACCGAAAAAATCCGCACGTTAAAATGGGGCGTATTGCAAAGCGATTTTGACGTGGCGCATAAAGCAATTATCGTTGCCGCGCACACCAAAAGCAGCGAAATAACCGATATGCTCTTAAAACTTTTGATAAATCCACAAGTAGAAGATAGACTACGCAGATTAATTGTCTTTTCATTGCTTGCGGGTGGCTATCGCGGTAAAATGGGTGCGCTTGCCGGCAGTGTTTATCTGTCCGCAAAACCGGCAAAGCTTGTGTTTGACGGTAAGCTTGACGGTGCGCTTTACTCAACCGGTTACGCCCTTTGTGTATCAAAGGTGCTGTTTTACGGCTTTGAAGAAACCAATAAAATTGCCTTTGCCGTAAACAAGCTTTACTCGGCGCTTGGGGCAGACGTATATTGCGTTAAAGATATTTCGCCCGAGCTTATGGCGGCTTTAATTCTTTTTGAAACTAGACAAGATAGGTTTACCGACAAAAAGGAGATTTGCGAGATATTTGACGTTGAACTAGCCGATTTTGAAAACCTTAAAAGCATTTATCAAAATGCCGTAAACGCGCAAAAAAACACTAAAAAGCCAAAGGTAAAAAAGGAAAGGGAAAAAAATGATTAAAATTATTGATATAGACGCACTTTTTGATGGGTATATTAGCGACTACGTGTATAAAAACATAGGCAAGGTTAAGCCGGAAGAAATAGAGGATAATATGCCCGTTTTATACGAAAAATTCGGTGACGAAAAGTTGGCTGAACTTGACGGTAAAACGCCCAACACCTATTACGTTGACGCTACTGCCGAGGAACTTTTGACCGTCTTAAAGGGACATATAGAGGGTGGCGTTTCCGTCCCCGACTTTTTGTGCGAGGCAATAACTGCAAAGGCTGAAAACGAAAGTGCGCTTGTTAGCGCGTTGAAAGAAGAAAACAGCGAGGAATTTACCCTCTATTTATTAAACCTACTTTGCGATATTGGCTGCACGGCTTATTATCCCCGACTTTTAGAGTTTATTATGTGGGATTATAGCGAGGTAATTCGTGAACTCGCTACCGAGCTTTTGCACGATGGTGCCACCATTATGAAAGAGGAAATTATCGCCCAGTTTGCCGAAGCTGACGAGGCGAGAAAGGCTTGCTTAACAGAGGTGCTATCCTACGCGGATAAGGACGATAGAATTTTTGATATACTTGTTATGGAATTTGCAAGGCATCAAGAAAATATTCCCCTCTATGCCGGTCATCTTGCAAAATATGGCGATGAGCGCGCATTGCCCTTTTTGATGCAGGCAATAGAGAGTGAAAACGTAAAGTATGCCGACTTTGAGGAGCTTCGCTTTGCTATTGAAGCACTTGGCGGCGAATATACTAAGGAGCGCGATTTTTCAAAAGAGGCAACCTACAAAAAAATTAAGGGTGTAAAGGCAGGCAAAAGCAAAAAAGCTTAATAAATAGTTTTTTTCGATTACAACATTTTTCTATTAAAAGCTGTTTTGCCGAATAAAACATACCTATTAAGCCGATAATAAGGGTATTCTGTATTTTAAGGAGGAGCCCTTATGGCAAAGAAAAAGAATAAAATTAAAAAGTTGACTGACGAGGAATACAACCAATATATTATGGCGTTAAAGGACGAAAATCCGCCCAAGGTGGTTAAAGATTTTCACGAGGACCGTCAGTAAAATAAACGAGACTTTTAGTAGGTTTAACAATGACTGCTAGTAGAACAAACGTCAAAAAAGGGTAATTTATTAGTAGCATAGTTACAAAAATTACCGTAAATTAGCATTATAATTACAAAAATTACCGTAAAAATGATTAGTAAAAATCTATTTATTTTGCCCACAGCTGTTGCCGTGGGCTTTTTAATTGCAAACTTTAATTTTTAATACCCAACGTAGCCCTTAAAAGCCTCAAAAGGTTATTTTATAATTATCGGTTGATTTTTTTTGAATAAGGTTGTATAATGTAAAAGTTAAAATCACAAAAGACTAAAAAAGGACTTTTTATGATTGAGATAAGAGAAGTAAAAACTAAAAAGGACGTTCGCTTATTTGCGACTTACCCCATAAAGCTTTATAAGGATTGTCCTTACTACGTGCCGTCGCTCCGTGCGGACGAAATGAGCACGTTTGACCCCAAAAAGAATTTTAGTTTAAAAAACAACAGTGTCAAGGGCTTTTTGGCTTTTAAAGACGGCGAGCTAGTCGGCAGAGTTGCAGGGCTTATTAACCATGTCCACAACGAGCTTTCGGGCGAAAAATACGTTAGATTTTCCCGCTTTGAGTGTATTGACGACGTAGAGGTTTTTAAGGCATTGCTCGGCGCGGTTGAGGGCTTTGGTAAAGAAAACGGTATGGAGATTATCCACGGACCGTGGGGCTTTAACGACACCGATAGAGAGGGTATGTTAACTTACGGTTTTGAGGAGCGTAGCACCTACGCCACCAACTATTACTACCCCTATTTTAGCAAACGTATGACCGAACTTGGCTTTGAAGATGAGTCAAAGTGGCTTGAACGTCGTTTTGTTTTGAGTGATAAGACGGACGAGCGTGTTTTGCGCCTTGCCGAAAAGTTAAAGGCAAAATATGAACTAGTAGACGTTGCTGAAACAATGAGCGTTGCAAAAATTGTCAAAAAATACGGTGTAAAGCTGTTTGATACCTTAAATCAGGCATACGCGCACCTTGACGGATACATACCCATCGAGGGTAAGGAAATGGAAAACGTGCTTGACCAGTTTGCAACCATAGTTAACTCCCGTTACATAAGCGTATTGGTTGATAAAAAGGATAACGTTGCAGGCTTTGGACTTGCTTTGCCGTCTATTTGCAAGCCGTTGATAAAGCACCGCGGCAAGCTTTTCCCACTTGGGTTTATAGGTGTGCTTAGCAGCATTTTCTCCCCCAAAGAATTGGAACTTGGCTTAATTGGACTTAGAAACGAGTATAAAAACTCTGGCATAAATGCCATAATCATTGCAAGAATACATAAAAACGTAATTGAGGACAAAATTAAAAGGGTTGAATCAAATCCAATGCTTGAAACCAATTATAATATCCAACAACAATGGAAATTTATTGAAAGCAACGTTGTAAAAAAACGTCAAACCTATAAAAAGGCGATAGGCAGCTTGTTGCCTACCGAAAAATAGTGCTAGAATTGGCGGCTGTTGTCCGCCGAAAAGTAGAGAAAGTGTGGGCGGCTTTTTGACTGCGAAAGGTAGGAAAATAGTGGCACCTTATTGTTTAACGAAATAACGTTTAGCATATAAAGCCCAACCTAAAATCAATTAAAGATATCACGAAAGAAAGAACGGATTACACAATCCGTTCTTTTGTTTTTTAAGCTTGCGTTAAAAAGCAAAAAAGAAGTAAAAAGCAGTCGGCGGCGGTAGGATTTGTGATAAAAAACTCTTGAAAAATACCGCTTTATATGATATACTTGATAAGTATAATTTTAAACATATCTAATAAATATCCAAAAAATGCAAAAAGAAGGAAATCAAAAATGAAAAGGATTGTTTTAAAGAGTATTTTTGACGATGCTAAAAGCTTTGGTGGAAAAACCGTTACCGTTTGCGGATGGGCAAAGACCATTCGTGATAGCAAATCTTTTGGTTTTATTGAGCTTAACGACGGCTCGTATTTCAAAAATTGCCAAATAGTTTTCGACAGAGAAAAGGTGGCAAATTACGACGAGATTGCAAAGCAAAACGTTGGTGCTTGCCTTATGGTTAATGGCACGCTTATTCTCACCCCTGAAAATAAACAGCCCTTTGAAATTAATGCTGATGAAATCACCGTGCTTGGCACTTCCACACCCGATTATCCTTTGCAGAAAAAACGTCATTCGTTAGAGTTTTTGCGCGGTATTGCACACCTCCGTCCTAGAACTAACACCTTTAATGCCGTTTTCAAAATAAGAAGTCAAGCAGCATACGCTATCCACAGCTTCTTTAACGAGCGCGGCTTTGTATACGTTCATACCCCCATCATTACCGGTAGCGATTGCGAGGGTGCGGGTGCAATGTTCCAAGTAACCACCCTCGACCTTGATAACGTCCCTACCGAAAATGGCAAGGCAGATTATAAGCAAGACTTTTTTGGCAAGCAAGCAAGTTTAACCGTTTCCGGTCAGCTTGACGTTGAAAACTTTGCAATGGCATTTGCAAACGTTTATACCTTTGGACCGACCTTCCGTGCAGAGCACTCAAACACCGTTCGCCACGCGGCAGAGTTTTGGATGATTGAGCCTGAAATGGCTTTTGCAGACCTTGCTGACGATATGGACTGCGCTGAGGCTATGGTTAAATACGTTATTTCCTACGTTATGGATACTTGTAAGGAAGAAATTGACTTCCTCAACCGTTTTGTTGACCAAAACCTTGTTGCAAGGCTAACCAACGTAGTTGAAAGTGAATTTAAGCGCCTTACTTATACCGAGGCGATAGAAATTTTAGAAAAGGTTAAAGACCGTTTCGACGCGCCTGTATACTGGGGCGTTGACTTGCAGAGCGAACACGAAAGATACATTACTGAGGAAGTATTTAAAAAGCCCGTTTTCTTGACAGATTATCCCAAGGAAATCAAAGCTTTCTATATGCGCCTTAACGATGATGGCAAAACTGTTGCCGCAAGTGACCTTTTAGTTCCCGGTATTGGTGAACTTGTAGGTGGCAGCCAACGTGAAGAACGAATTGAAGTTCTCGAAAAGAGAATGGCTGAATGCGGACTTAATAAAGAGGATTATAAGTCATACCTTGATTTGAGAAGATACGGCGGCGTTACGCACTCCGGCTTTGGACTTGGCTTTGAAAGAATGATTATGTATTTAACAGGCATTTCCAACATTCGTGACGTTCTTCCCTTCCCCAGAACCTTCGGCACTTTGGAAAACTAACTTGTAACCACGTTATTTCTAACAGTAATGGTGGTGAGTGGTTTAGTTGATATTATAAATCGATATTATTAAAACCAATTAAATTTTGGTAATACGTGATAAGGGGTAAATTGGAGATTATGGAAAACAATCCTATTGAAAATTTAATTTATCATGGCGGTTATACCGCAATTTTTAGAAGGATGGGCTTTATTGGCGACAGTCTTTCTTCCGGTGAGTTTGAAAGCAAGGATGAAAACGGCAAGATTGACTGGTATGATATGTATGAATACAGCTGGGGGCAATATATCGCTAGAAGATGTGGGTTAAAGGCGTTCAATTTTTCCGTTGGCGGAATGACGGCTAAAAAATTTAGAACAGAGAATTTTGCTTTTCACTCAGGTTTTTTGGATAGGCAAAAGGTTTGTCCGGCTTACGTTATCGCGCTTGGCGCAAACGATATGTATCAGCTAAAAGAGGGTGACGAATATGGTTTTGGCACCATTGACGACGTTGATTTTAACGATTATAAAAATAACAAATTTTCTTTCGTGGGCGATTATTGCCGTATTATTCAACAGATACGGGAAATGGAACCCAAGGCGAGAATATTTGTTATGACTATGCCGCGCGAGCCTGCTTCTAACGAAGAAATGAAAAGTCTAAGCGAAAGGCAAGACAAGCACGCAGAATTTTTGAACTCGCTACCTAAGTATTTTGAATTCTTATACGTGCTTGATTTTAGAAAATACGCGCCCGTTTATGACGATGATTTCAAAAAGAAATTTTATCTTGCTGGGCACCTTAATCCTATGGGCTATATGTGGACGGCTGATGCCGTTTGCACTTACATCGACTATATAATTCGCAACAATATGGACGACTTTAAGCAAGTTGCTTTTATCGGCAAGGGCGGCGTTCATAACGTTAGCGAAAAATGGTAAAATTAAGAGGAAAATTTATGAAAATTTTGATTGACGCTTTTGGCGGCGACCACGCACCTGACGAGGTTATTGCAGGCACTATTGAAGCCTTGAAAGAAAAAGAGGGTTGGACAGCCGTCCTCGTTGGCAAACAAGATATTATTGAAGAAAAATTAAAGGCATATAAGTATGACGAGGGTAGGGTTCAAATTCTCAATGCAGAGGACGTAATTACTTGCGAAGAAGAACCCACCGTTGCTGTTCGCAGAAAGCCCGATAGTTCTATCTGCGTGGCATTTAAGGCGTTGAAAGAACAAGAGGATATGGATGCCTTTGTTTCGGCTGGCTCTACCGGTGCAGTATTGGTTGGCGCAACCCTTAAATTAGGCAGAATACAGGGTTTAAACCGCCCTGCACTTTGTCCCGTTATGCCCACGGTAAAGGGTGATAAGCAAGTGCTTCTTTGCGATAGTGGCGCAAATGCTGACTGCAAGCCCATAAACCTTTGTCAGTTTGCCGTAATGGGCAGCGCGTATGCCGAGGCAATGGGTGTTAAAAACCCCAAAGTTGCACTACTTTCTAACGGCACTGAGGACGAAAAAGGCAATATGCTTCTGCACGAAGTTTTGCCCGTTTTAAGAAAGACGGAGGGTATCAACTTTGTCGGCAACATCGAGGGTAGAGATATTTTGATGGGCGACGTTGACGTTGTCGTTACAGACGGCTTTGCAGGTAACGTTGCCGTCAAGGCAATTGAAGGAACTGTTGCTGCAATGATGAAAATGATTAAAGCCGGCATTAAATCTTCGTTTAAGGGCAAAATTGGCGGCTTGTTCTTGAAAGGCACTTTCAAAAAACTTATGAAAGAGCTTGACTACAACAACAAAGGCGGCGCGCTTTTCCTTGGCGTAAACAAAACGGTTATTAAAGCGCACGGCTCCTCGAAGCGCACGGCAATCAAAAACGCAATTTTGCAGGCGGTTACCTATTCCAGCAGTTCCGTCGCTGATAAAATTAAGGAAAAACTGGCTACCGTTGAAATTCCTTTAAACGTTTAATAGTTAGTCAACAATTTGCGGTAATAAATAGGGCAATAAAGTAGTTTTATGTAGCTATTTACCTTGCAGTTGGCTTTTTAGGTGGTTTTATGGCGATATTTGATATTGACGGCATCGAAAGTAGAATAGGGTATACTTTTAAGGACAAAATGCTGCTTAGAAAGTGTTTTACCCACGCGTCCTACGGCTATGAACACGGCGAGGAAAATAACGAAGTTTTAGAGTTTTTCGGCGATGCTATAATTGAATTTGTCGTTACCGAATATCTTTACAAAAACGCAAGCGGTGACGAGGGAAAACTTACCGAAAAACGCGCGAAAGTCGTTTCGAGAGAACCCCTTTTAAATGCCGTTGTTGCGCTAGGGCTTCACAATTTCGTGTTGCTTGGTAGAGGACTTGAAAATAATAAAAATCTTGACGTAAAGCTGTATTCTAGTATATACGAGGCACTGGTTGCAGGTATTTATCTTGACGGCGGACTTGTGCCAACCAAAAAATTTATAAAAAACACCATAATCGCCGACTTTGAAAGACTGCGCGATAGGGAAAAACGTTCTCAACCTAAAAAGGATGCAGGTGCAAAGGGTGCTTATCAAGAATACGTGCAAAAACGCCGTTTAGGTAGTGTTGGATATGAAACGCTTGGAAAGTTTGGACCCGACCACAAACCCAGTTTTAGAGTGGCTGCTCTGCTTAACGGCACAAGACTTGCCGAAGGCGTAGGTGTAAGCAAAAAACTTGCCGAGGCTGAGGCAGCGGAAAAGGCACTTGCAAAACTTATTGAAAAAGAGCGCAGTAACGATAACTTTTAAGCGGAAATTTTAAAGCAGTAACTTTAAAGTGGAAATTTTTAGGCAAAAATCTTAAAGCGATACGTTTAAGCGGGTTGGCAAATATATTTAAGGCAAAAAGCCAAAGTCAACAAGAAAAAATCAAATATACAAAGCAAAATAAACGTCCTAAGTAATAATTAGGGCAGATAAAAAACAAACACCCCCCAATAAACGTTTGGGATATAAAAATTTTTAGCAGGATGGTAAACCAAATTGAATTTTGAAAAGGTGGAAATCTACGGATTTAAATCATTCGCAGACAAAGCGGAAATCAAATTCGGCAACGGCATCACGGGTATAGTTGGACCTAACGGATGCGGTAAAAGTAACGTTGCTGATGCTATTCGTTGGGTTTTGGGCGAGCAATCGGCAAAATCTTTGCGTGGTAGCAGCATGCAAGACGTTATTTTCTCAGGCACGCAGGATAGAAAATCTCTGTCTTATTGCGAGGTTTCGCTATACTTTGACAACTCTACCAAGATGTTCAGTCTTGATTACAGCGAAATTATCATTACCAGAAAACTTTATCGCAGTGGCGAGAGTGAGTATTTTATCAACAAGCAGCCCGCAAGGCTAAGAGATATAGTCGAGCTATTGCACGAATGCGGTATCGGTAAAGAGGGTTATACCATTATCGGTCAAGGTAAGGTAGAAGAAATTATGTCCGCCAAGCCTGAGGACCGCCGTATGATTTTTGAAGAAGCTACGGGTATTGCCAAATTTAAGACAAGAAAGAACGAAAGCGAAAGAAAGCTTGAACGCACGCACGCAAACCTTTTGCGCTACACCGATATTTTAACGGAAATTGAAAATCAGCTTGCTCCCCTAGAAAAACAGGCGGAAAAAGCCAAAGAATATAACGCTTTGTGTGCTGAATTAAAGCATCACGAGCTTAACACTTACATAGCAAAGGTTGACGGTGTTGGCACGGCTAAAATGAAAATAACCGTTCGCATAAAAGGCTTGGACGAGGAAAATGCCGTTCGCCAGCAAGAGCTTACCTTAGCGCAAGAGGAATACGAAAAGATTTTTGCGGAAATCAACGCGGCTGACGAAAAATTAAGGAATTTGAATAACGACCTTGCCGACAAGCGTGTCGGTATGGAAAAGTCGTCCGGCGCACAAAAACTTTTTGAAGAAAGAATTTCATATCTTACCGGTCAAATTGAGCGCGCCAAGGCTGAAATTGCTGACAACGCAAAACTTATTGAAGAATGCGCTTCTTCTGTAAAAGTTAACGATGAGGAACTTGAAAATTCAAAAGCACAGCTTAAAAAACTTACTGACCGTGCTGAAAAAATTACAGCAAGACTACTTGCTTTGTCGGATAAAATCTCTTTGGGTGAAGAGCTTGCTTCATCTCATCAAAAGATGATTATTCAGTCTATCGAAAACCTTTCCGACATTAAAATGAGCAAGAGCGCGATAGAAATTGAGCGCGATAATCTAAACGAAAAGAGAGGGGAGCTTACTGCCCGTTTAGACGAGCTTTCCGTTAAACGTGAGGCACTTTTCAACGACAAGTCGGTTAGGGATAATAATATTGACGAGCTTGACCGTGCGGTGTTTGACTTCAAAAACAAAATCAACGATAAGGAAGACGAGGTTAGGGCTGATAACGAAAAGGTTGCTTCCGTTGAGCAAAAGATTTATTCATTGAACTCCCTCATTTCCTCACTCGTTACGAGAGAAACCTTTTACAAAGGCATAAAGGATAGTTACGATGGCTATGCCCCCGCTGTAAAACAACTAATGGGCAATGCAAAAACTGATGCAGGACTTCGCCGTCGCATCAAAGGTGTTGTTGCCGAGATTATTAAAAACGATAAAAAGTTTGACGTCGCTTTGGAAACCGCCCTTGCTGCTGCTGCGCAAAACGTGGTTACCGAAAATGCTGACGACGCAAAATATTTAATTGAATACTTAAAAGCTAATAGGCTTGGCAGAATTACCTTCTTGCCTATTGCTTCCGTTAAGCCGAGAGTGCAGACGTATGAGGTGGAATCGGCACTTCGCGAATTAGGCGCTTTGGGCGTTGCAAACGAGCTTGTTGAATACGACCACGTTTACGAGCCGGTCATCTCAAACCTTTTGGGCAATACCTTGGTTGTAGATACCCTTGAAAATGCCACTGCAATCGCAAAAAAATACCGTTTTGCTTTCAAAATCGTTACGCTTGACGGCGAAGTATTTACTCCGCAAGGCGCAATTACCGGTGGTGCTAAAAAGAACGATGCCCCCGGCTTACTTTCGGGCGAAAGACGGCTTGAAGACATTGCAAATCAGTTAAAAGAAAAGCGCGCAGAGATGGAAAAATTGTCGGCTGAAAAGGCTAAACTTGAAGAACAGCGCGACGTTGCGCTTGATGAACTTGCCCTTTTAAACGACACCTACAACGGCAAAAGAGAACAGCTTTTTATTGAACGTGAAAAGCTTGCCGTTTGCGAAAAATCTCTTTCCGATTTAGGACGTGAGATTGAGGGTGTAAGCGACCTTATTGAAGAGGTTGACGCACGCCTTAAACAAGTTAACGCACGCTTGCTTGATGCAAGTCTTGGCGGTAAAAAACTTGAAGAGGACAAGGAAAACGCCTCTAAAACCGCGGGCAAGCACCGTGAAGAATACGATGCTTTAAGGCGCGAAAGGGAGGAGCTTTCTGCTGAAAGCACACGTTTACAAGTTGAAATTACCGAGCTTAAAGGTAAAATCGCTTCACTTGTTGCCGATATTGAAAGGTTGCAGTCAACCGCTAAGGAAACGGAAGAAACAAACGTTAAACTTTTAAAGAGTAACGAGGGTGCGCTTTCTATCATTGAAGAACTTAAAATAGAGCAAGAAAAGGTTGCACTTACTAAGGAAGAACAGGAAGAAATCAATGCTATTCGCGAGCAGATTGATAATATTGAGGTTTATAAAACCCAGCTTCGTGAAAAACTTTCCTTAAACGGCGAAAAACGCGACCGCATTACCGAGGAACTTAACGTTATTTCGGAGAAAAAGCATCAGGAAGAGCTTGCGCTTACCAAAATTGACTCTGACCTTGAATATATGGGACAGAGCATTTTTGAGGACTATCAAGAAACTTACGAAACTGCACTTGCCGTTAAAGAGGAGGGCTACGATGCCGCTCACGGTGAGCAGGAAATTAACCGCTTGCGCCGTCGCCGCAACTCTATGGGCGCAATCAATGCTGCCGCTATTGAGGACTTTAAGGTGCTAAAAGAGCGTTATGAAGAAATGCTTACTCAAAAAGAGGACCTTGAAAAAGCGGAAAAGGACTTAATTACCGTTATCGACAAGATTAAGGCGGAAATGCTTACGCAGTTTGACGAGGGCTTTAATAAGATTAACGAAAACTTCCAAAAAATCTTTAAGGAACTTTTCGGTGGCGGTAGAGCAATGCTTCAAATTGACTACACTCAGGTAGAGGATAGGTTAGAGGCAGGCGTAGAAATCGTTGCAGAACCACCGGGAAAGAGATTGCAAAAACTTTCGCTCCTCTCTGGTGGCGAAAAGGCGCTTACTGCAATTGCAATTTTGTTTGCAATCTTAAAAATGCGCCCAATGCCTTTCTGTGTGCTTGACGAAGTTGAAGCCGCGCTTGACGAGGCTAACGTTGACCGCTTTGCAAAATATTTGCAAAAGTTCAGCAACGAAACGCAGTTTATCGTTATCACCCACAAAAAGCCCACTATGGAACGTGCAGACGCATTGTTTGGCGTTACCATGCAGGAAAAGGGCGTTTCCAAAATGGTTTCCGTCAAGCTTTCCGACGTGGAAAAATGGAGTGGCGACAGCATAGTGTCTTAATCAAAAGGCATCTTAGATAAAATGTGTTTTAACAAAAAGGCGTTTTAATCAAACGATGCTTAAACAAAAGAAAACGGCATAACCTAACTGGGTGCCGTTTCTTGATATTTTTTGCTATATCCGTTGATGTATCTGTTATATAAAAGCATAGAAGGTTTTGATAATAACTTTTACCATTTGCTATTTATTTAGTAGGTGCAAAAAAGTTGTATACATATAGGTGAATTATGGGACTTTTTAGTAAATTAAAATCAATTTTAACCAAAACGCGTGACGGCATTTCCAAAAAACTGACCGAGCTTTTTGCAAAAAATAAGCTTGGCGAGGAGTTTTACGAGGAGCTGGAAGACATTTTGATTTCTGCTGACGTATCGGTTAAAACTACTATGGAAATAGTTGACGAAATTCGCGACGTTGCCATAAAAGAAAAGTGCAAGGATAAAGATTACGTCATCGAGCTTTTGAAAAAGGAACTTTTTGACACAATCGACTACGCAGACAAGGTTGAGTTTAAAACCCCTGCCGTAATTATGGTTGTTGGCGTAAATGGTGTTGGCAAAACTACCACTATTGGCAAGCTTGCAAACAAGTTTACAAAAGAGGGCAAATCGGTTACCATCGCTGCGGCGGATACCTTTCGTGCGGCTGCGGCAGACCAACTATCCGTTTGGGCAGATAGGGCAAAGGTGCGCATTATAAAGCATAGCGAGGGGGCAGACGCTTCCGCTGTTGTTTACGATGCCGTATCATCTTGTAAGGCAAAGAATACCGATATTTTAGTAATTGATACTGCCGGCAGACTTCACGTTAAGGCAAACCTTATGGAAGAGCTTAAAAAGATGGATAGGGTTGTCAAACGTGAATACCCCGAGGCAAATTATTATAAACTTATCGTTTTAGATGCAACTACGGGGCAAAATGCTGAAAATCAAGTGGAAGTGTTTGGCGAGGCAGTTGGGCTTGACGGCATAATTTTGACAAAGCTTGACGGCACGGCAAAGGGCGGTTTTATCATTTCTCTTTCATACGAGCAAGAAATCCCCGTATGCTTTGTCGGCACGGGCGAAAAAATTGACGATATTGAGGACTTTAACGCACAAGAATTTATCGAGGCTATGTTTTAATCTTATCTAAATTGAGGCTATGCTTTAATTTAAATAAAATTTAGACACTAAATTCTTTGCCATCATAAGTTTGGGTATTAAATTTATTAGAGTTGTGACATTATTATAAAATCAAAAAGGCAGGTGAATAATTCACCTGCCTTTTAATTTTTTGTTAACGTTTAATAGGAACGTTTAGCAATATTGTGTTTAATAGTCCTGTAAGCCAAGTAAGTAATCGGCACTTACTTTTAAAATTTTAGAAAGACGCATAATCATTTCCGCATCAGGAAGGGTGGCACCACGCTCCCATTTGCTAACACACGATTGCTTCACGTGGCAAAGCATAGCAAGCTCGCCCTGTTTGAGTTTTTGTTCCTTTCTCAACTCTTTAATTCTAACATCAATTAAACACTTCATAATAAAATTATAGTCTTAATAAGAATATTTATTCATAAAAAGTCTTGACAAGACTACAAAATTATTATATAATGTAAAAAAGTCTTAACAAGACTAAAAACAAAAGAAAAATTTTATGAGGTGTTTTATTATGGATTTAGAAAAGTATTTAAAACTAGCAAGACAAGCAAAAGCGGAAGATAACACAGAAGATGCTAAAAACTATTACAATAAAGTAAGAGAAGAAGACCCTGAAAACGGCGAGGCTAAATTCTTTTACGCTTATTTTGCTTTATATGAAGGCACTAATGGAGAATTATATTCGAGATTTAGCAACCTTTGTAAAGTTTTGCCCTTGTCAATCAAGTTGATTAAAGATTGCTCTATGTCAAAGGAAGAACAACTTAAATCAATAGAAGAAATTGTAAATACCTTTGTTCCTGAAACGTGGTCTCAAAATAGGTATATGAATGCAAAAAACCGCGAAACAAAAATTGGCGATAGTTACGTAAGGGTTTTTGATGCAAGTGTAATTAGAAATTGCTGTGTCAGCGGTATGAAGGCATTAAAGGAATTGGGCGACCAGCTTGAAAAGCTTTTCGTAGAGGACCCCGAATGTAAACGTCTTGCAGCTATTGCTTGGAAAGAATACGTTTCGTTATCTCAAAAATGGTATGCTTATGCTGTAAAGGGTGATGCAGAAATTTATGCTGAAAAAATTAAACGTGTTGACCCCTCTTACGTAATGCCTGAAAAAGCAGGATGTATTTCTTTTTCAAATACTAAAAAGTAATGTCAAAGAATATCAATTTTTTTAGAGCAGAGTATAAGAAGCAGCAAAAGTTAGAAAAAATTGTAAATTCAAGAACATTAATAAGACCAAAAGTAAAAAAATGGCAAGTAACGGTTTCATTTGTTATTTTGCCATTTTTATTGTTTTTAATTTTTTATTTTAATATACGCGGAAATTTTTGCGTGCTAAGTAAGGTTTTATTAATAACTGCATCTTGTATTCTTGTTGTTGAAGTATATTTACGCTTTTGCTTTATACTGGTTGTCAAATATTATCAAGCTACCGCCAAGGAAGAAACGCGAAGACGTTGTAAGTGTATTCCGTCTTGCAGTGAATACGCAATAATTTGCTTTAAGCGAGTATTTCCATTATTTCTTGCGCTATTAAAGGTAAGAAAAAGACTGTTTAAAACTTGCAAAGGCAAAGAATATATTATAGATTTTCCTTTTAAGAAAATGGGTGAAAAATTTGAAAACAACTTATAATGGGTTGCGGTGTCCGCACTGCGGTTCTCACAAATTTAATTTATTAGATGGGGACGTATTTTTGTGCGAATACTGCAATGAAAAATTTAATTTTGACATAGATAAAATTGACATTACCAAAGACAAAGTCTTAGCGGAAGAATTAAAAGCAGAGTTTTACGATAGAGTTGAAAAACTTAACGAAGAAAAAAAGAAAAACTATAACCTTTTACTTGGATATAAAAAATTAGCATATCCAAAACCATTAAACACTCTAAAAATTTTTTTAATAATCGGCTTATTCTTTTCTTTATCCTGTTTCTTTGCAGGGGAACCTATAATTGTTTTCGGCATAATAGGAATTATCGGTTTTTCGTTTGCTTTATATTGGGTAAAAAAGGTTGCTGATAAAACGTTCTCAAAATATAAACCAAATATTACCCATTATGCTAAAAAGGTTGTTGAAACACAAAGTCAAATCGACTATTATACGCGCATAATCAGCAAACTTATTAAATAATAGGATATAAAAAGGGTAAAAAAAAGGAACAACAAAAGGCAGGTGAATTATTCACCTGCCTTTTATGTTTTTATAATTATTAATGGTTCTTATTTATACTTTTTTACCATTTGTATTTTTAATTAAACCTTAGGCTCTTGCGCCTTTTGCGGGGTCCTTTTGAATAACGTCGTGTGCGCCGCCCTCTACGATACTTGTTGAAGATACAAGGGTAAAGGTTGCTTTTTCTTGAAGCTCACCAATATTTAGCGCGCCACAGTTACACATTGTAGATTTAATTTTATTTAAGGTGATTGCAACGTTATCTTTTAAGTAACCAGCATAGGGAACGTAAGAGTCAACGCCTTCTTCAAAGGAAAGCTTTTTGTCGCCACCCATATCGTATCTTTGCCAGTTGCGCGCACGGTTAGAGCCTTCGCCCCAATATTCCTTTACAACGCTGCCGTTAATAACGTATTTAGCGGTGGGGGATTCTTCAAAACGAGCAAAATATCTGCCAAGCATCAAGAAGTCTGCACCCATTGCAAGTGCCAACGTCATGTGGTAGTCGTGCACGATACCACCGTCCGAGCATACGGGAACATAAATACCCGTTTCCTTATAATATCTGTCGCGTTCTGCGCAAACTTCGATAAGTGCCGTTGCTTGACCTCTGCCAATACCCTTTGTTTCACGAGTGATGCAGATTGAGCCGCCGCCAATACCAACTTTTACAAAGTCAGCACCGCATTCAGCTAGATATCTAAAACCTTCTGCGCTAACAACGTTGCCTGCACCGACCTTAACTTTATCGCCATAGTTTGCTCTAATCCAGTCGATTGTCATCTTTTGCCATTCGGAAAAACCTTCGCTACTGTCGATACAAAGCACGTCTGCGCCAGCCTCAACGAGTGCGGGAACGCGCTCTGCAAAGTCCCTAGTATTAATACCTGCGCCAACAACGTAACGCTTTTCGCTATCCAAAAGCTCGTTGGGGTTGTTTTTATGGCTTTCATAGTCCTTGCGGAATACAAAACTAATAAGCTTGCCGTCTTTATCAACTATGGGGAGGGAGTTTAACTTGTTTTCCCAAATAATATCGTTTGCCTCTTTCAACGTGGTGGAAGCACTTGCAGTAACAAGCTTTTCAAGGGGAGTCATAAACTCTTTAACTTTCAAATCAAGGGGCATACGGCTGATGCGGTAATCTCTGCCGGTAACAATGCCGACAAGTTTGCCGTTAGAGGTGCCGTCCTCGGTAATAGCAACGGTGGAGTGCCCTGTCTTTTCTTTAAGTGCAACAACGTCTGCAAGCGTAGCTTCGGGTGAGAGGTTAGAGTCGCTTGCAACAAAGCCTGCTTTAACCGCCTTAACGCGTCTAATCATAGCAGCTTCCGACTCAATGGTTTGTGCGCCGTAAATAAAGGAAACGCCGCCCTCCTTTGCAAGTGCAACTGCAAGTTTTTCGCCAGAAACCGACTGCATAATTGCAGATACTAGCGGTATATTCATGGATATAGCAGGTTGCTCACCCTTTTTGAACTTGACAAGCGGTGTCCTCAAACTAACGTTAGAGGGGATACATTCTTTGGAAGAATATCCGGGGATAAGTAAATATTCGTTAAATGTGCGAGCGGGTTCGTTAATGAACTTTGCCATACCGTTTTACTCCTTTTATATATAATGTCAAAAAATATTTTATCTATATTATCACTTTTTAATAGCCTTGTCAATCGAAAACCCGACTATAAACGACAATAAAATGCCCTTTATTACATTTTATAGGCATAAAAATTTAATTTTTAAGTGCTTTATGCTTAAATTCATTTAAAATTTAATAAAAAACGGTTGACATATATGCAAAAAACTCATATAATATCAAGGTGTAAAACAAATTTATTTTACACCCTTATTTTACGTTTGCGTTGCAAAATGCAAAAACCGTTAGATTAAAGTGGTTAAAGTATGGAAAAGGATTTTGCGCTTATAGAGCTTTTTGATATTTACGGCGGACTACTTACCGATAGGCAGAGGGAGCTGTTTGCTTCTTACTATTTATTCGACCTTTCGTTAAAGGAAATTGCCGAGCCGGAGGGTAAAACCCGTCAAAACGTTTACGAACAGGTCAAAAAGGTCAAGGCAAAGCTTTTGGAATACGAATCGCTTTTGCATGTTAAAACAAAAAATCAAGCGGCACTTTCCGTTGCTGACCAGCTTTCAGCGCAGGGCAACCCCCTTGGCGACAAGCTTAAAGAAATTTTGTCAAGATAAGTGCAAGATAATTAGTTAATTTGATAATTGCTTGTGTTTAGTTTGGCTTTGTTTAATTTATATTAAACAGTTGTATTAAAATTTAAGGTATCGAGTATGGCGTTATTTTCAGGACTTTCTGAAAAACTTAATCACATTTTTAGCAAAATGACCAAGCGCGGCAAGTTGACCGAGCTTGAAATTAAGACTGCCATGCGCGAGGTGCGTATTGCTCTTTTAGAAGCAGACGTAAATATTTCAGTTGTAAAAGAATTCGTTGCAAAGGTAAGCGAGCGCGCAGTTGGGCAAGACATTTTGAAAAGTCTTTCCCCCACGCAACAGGTTATTAAAATCGTTAACGAAGAGCTTATCGCCCTTATGGGTTCGACAAACGCTAAGCTTGCGGTTGCACCAAACCCACCCACAGTTATTATGATGGCTGGTTTGCAAGGTGCAGGTAAAACCACCCTTGTCGGCAAGTTGGGTATGCTCCTTAAAAAACAGGGCAAAAAGCCCCTTTTGGTCGCTTGTGACGTTTATCGTCCCGCAGCAATAAACCAATTAAAAGTCGTTGGCGAAAAGGCTGGCTGCACTGTTTTTGAAAAAGGACAAGGTAACCCCGTTAAAATTGCAAAAGAGGGCGTTGCACACGCAAAATCTTTTGGTTTTGATACCGTAATTATCGACACGGCAGGCAGATTGCAGATTGACGAAGAATTGATGAAGGAGTTAGAGCTCATTAAAAAAGAGGTCAATCCTGCTGAAATTTTGCTGGTGGTAGACTCAATGACCGGTCAAGTAGCGGTTGAGGTTGCCGACACCTTTAATAAACGTTTAGAGGTAACCGGCTTAGTTTTAACGAAGCTTGATGGTGATACTCGCGGCGGCGCAACACTTTCTATTAAGGCTGTTACCGGTAAGCCTATTAAATTTTGTTCGGTTGGCGAAAAGCTTGGCGATTTAGAGCCTTTCTATCCCGACAGAATGGCAAGCCGTATTCTCGGTATGGGCGACGTTTTGAGTTTAATCGAAAAGGCACAGGACGCTGTTACTGAGGAACAAGCCAAAAAAATGGAAAAAAAGTTTAGGGAAAATTCCTTTACCCTAAACGACTATATAGAACAGTTTGACGCAATGAACCGTATGGGCGGCATAAAAGACGTGCTTGCAATGCTCCCCGGTATGGGCGGCAAATTTAAGATAAAAGAAGGGGACGTTGACGAAAAAAAGATGCTTTCTATGAAGGCGGTTATTCAATCAATGACCATGAAAGAGCGCGAAAATCCCCAAATCATAAACGCTTCACGCAAGCAACGCATTGCCAAGGGCAGCGGAACTTCCGTGCAAGAGGTCAATAGGGTTTTGAAGCAGTTTGAGCAGACAAAACTTATGATGAAACAAATGAAGAACAATAAAATGTTTAAATTTTAACATATAAAGGAGAACTATTATGGCAGTAAAAATGAGATTAACCAGAATGGGCGACAAAAAATCCCCCTTCTACCGTATCGTTGTTGTAGACAGCAGAGTTGCACGTGACGGCGCTTACATTGACAAGGTTGGCCACTACAACCCCATCGCTCAGCCCGCAGAAGTTGTTATCGATGCTGAAAAGGCTAAGAAGTGGCTTGCAAACGGCGTTCAACCCACCGATACCGTTAAAAACCTTCTTATAAACGCAGGCATTATGCCTAAGCCCACCAAGCTTTCGCCTTCTAAGACCAAAGTCCGCAAATCCAAATAATAAGGAGCGGATATGTTAGAACTGATTAAATTCGTCGTTGGGTCTTTTGCAGAAAAGCCCGACGCTATCGAGTATGACGTTCAAGAGGACGGCAAAAACGTTTCCGTCGTTATCACGCTTGAACCCGAGGATATGGGTAAGGTTATTGGCAGACAGGGCAAAATCGCAAAGGCTTTGCGCACTCTTGTTCGTGCCGGCTCGGTAAAAGAAAACAAAAAATATAATATTGAAATTAAGGAACGCGGGGAAAAGGAATAATTTCCCCGTTTTTCCTCTAACTTTTTTTCGTGAACTGTTTATGCTAATTTAGTATGGGCATAATATTTTGTTTAGTATTAGCATAATATTTTGCGAACTTTTTGCGAACTTTTTACACAGGTAAAAAATTATGGAAAACCTTCTTCAAATCGGCATAATCGTCAAGCCACAAGGCATTAGAGGGGAATTAAAGGTTAAGCCTTTAACTGACGACCCTGCCCGTTTCACAAAGCTTAAAAGCGTGCTTATTGACGGCACGACCTACCGCGTATCATCCGCAAGGGTGGTTTTAGACGCGGTTTTTGTGCTACTTAGCGGGGTTAACGACAGAAACGTTGCCGAGACTTTTAGGGGCAAGTTTATGTGCGTTGAACGCAAAGATGCCGTAAAATTGGAAGAGGGTAGATTTTTTATAGTTGACGTTATTGGTTGCACCTTAAAAACGGACGACGGCAAGGTTATCGGCAAAGTTGTTGACGTTACCCCTGCACGTGCTGACGTTGTGACGGTCGATACAGGGGATAAGGGCATAATGCGCTTTCCTTTCCTTAAAGACCTATGCGCCGACGTTGATATTTTGAATAAGACTATGACCGTCAACGGAAAAAGACTTGCGGAGGTTTCTTGCTATGAAAATTGATATCCTCACACTTTTTCCCGAGATGTTTACACCTTTAAAGACAAGCATAATCGGCAGAGCTGTTGATAGTGGCAAGTTGGAAATAAACGTCCACGATATCCGTGACTATACCTTAGATAAGCACAAAAAGTGCGATGATTCCCCCTTTGGCGGCGGTGCAGGTATGGTTATGACACCTCAGCCTATTGCCGATGCTATCCTTGCCGTTGACCCTCTTCACGAGGCGCACCGTATTTTTATGTCGCCAAGAGGTAGGGTTTTTAAGCAGTCAATCGTTTTAGAATACGCTAAGTATGACCGCATACTTTTGCTTTGCGGACATTACGAGGGGGTTGACCAACGCGTCATTGACCTTTTTATTGACGAGGAGTTGTCCGTCGGCGATTACGTGCTGACGGGTGGTGAAATTCCTGCAATGGCTGTCGTTGATGCCGTTTCGCGCTACGTTGACGGGGTTATAAACAGAGATTCCCTTATAGCCGAAAGTTTTACAGAAAATTTGCTTGAATACCCCCAATATACCCGTCCGCAAGAGTTTATGGGGCTTAAAGTGCCTGAGGTTTTAACTAGCGGCAATCACGGCGAGGTTGACAAATGGCGCGCCCAAAAGTCATTGGAAATAACCCAAAAAATGCGCCCCGACTTACTACAAAAGGGGGATAAGTAAATGCAGCATTTACAGTGGTTCCCTGGGCACATGACGGCGGCAATGCGCATGATGGAGGACAATCTCAAAGCGGTTGACGGCGTTATCGTTATTTTAGACGCGCGCGCACCGAGAGCGTCTATGAACTCTAAATTAGACAAGCTTTTCGCCAACAAAAAAATACTTTACGTTTTGAATAAATGCGACCTTATTGAAAAGGCAGATGCAATTAGCACCGTGCAGTCATTTAAGGCGGAAGGTAAAGAGGCTGTTGCAATTAGTGCAATGGATAAAAGGGCGATAGAAACCCTTTATAACCGCATATTTGCAATGCTTAAAGATAAGCTTGATAGAAACAAAGAAAAGGGCATTTTCAAGCCTGTTCGCATTATGGTTGCAGGTATCCCAAACACCGGCAAATCGACCATTATCAATGCGCTTTGCGGCGGCAAAAAGGCTGTTACGGGCAATAAAGCGGGGGTTACGCGCGGTAAACAGTGGGTAAGACTAAAAGAGCTTGAACTTCTTGATACCCCCGGCACAATGCCACCATCGTTTGATAATCAAACGTATGCAAAGCACCTTGCCTATATCGGCAGTATGAACGATGCAAATATTGATTTTGCCGACTTAGCATACGAGCTTTTAATCGAGCTTTCTCAAAAATATCCTGAACTTCTTACGGCAAAATACGGCATAGAAAAATTTGACGTAGAGGGAATAGAACTGTTTAATTCAGTTTGCACTCGTCGCGGTTTTTTGATGAGGGGTGGCGAATATGATTACGAGCGTTGCGCAACGGCAATTATTGACGATTTCCGTAAGGGAAGAATAGGCAAAATTATTCTCGATTAGCTTTACTATTTTACTTGTTAACACGCGCAAAAACTAGTTGTAATCATTTAAGTAAAACACACGATAAAACGCCTTTTATCGCTACAAGGTGGGGGTTAAAACGATGGATAAACTTGCAAAAGGGCTTGGTTTTACCGATAGCCTTGGTAATAATATTGATACAAAGGTTGCAGATAAACTTGAATACGAGCAAAAGCATATTGCGCTTGGCGCAAAATTTGTGGCTGGCGTTGACGAGGTTGGCAGAGGTCCGCTTGCTGGTCCCGTGGTTTGTTGTGCTGTTATTATGCCGCTTAATGAACAAGATTTAATCGAGGGTGTTACCGATAGCAAAAAACTAAGCGAAAAGCGCAGAGAGGCACTTGCTCAAATAATTAAGCAAAAGGCAATCGCCATAAGCATTGCTGAGGTTTGGCAACAAGAAATTGACGAGATAAATATACTTAACGCCGTAAAAAAATGTATGACGGACGCGGTAAACGGCTTATCCGTTAAGCCTGATATTACCCTTGTTGACGGGGTGGATACCCACCTTAATATCAATGCCGAATACGTTGTTAAAGGCGATTTAAAAAGCTATACGATAGGCTGCGCGTCTATCGTGGCGAAAGTTTATAGAGATAATTTAATGAGCGACTTTGCAAAAACCTATCCAGAATATGCTTTTGATAAGCACAAGGGCTACGGCACAAAGGCGCACATTGATAAAATAAAGGAGATAGGACCGTGCAGTTTGCACAGAAAAACTTTTATAAAAAATTTTTGGGGCGAGCAGGCGAAGTAAAAGCAGCTGAGTTCCTAAAAAAAGCCGGCTATAAAATTTTGGAAAAGAATTTTAGAACGCATATTGGCGAAATTGACGTTATCGCTTTGGATAATGACTACATAGTTTTTGTCGAGGTAAAAACGCGTATGGACGATGCGTTTGGCGCACCGTCAGAGGCGGTTACCCTTAAAAAAAGAGAAAAATATTTTAAAGTTGCCACCGAATATTTGCTTAAAGAGGGCAAAATGGATAGCCCTTGCCGCTTTGACGTTATTGAAATTGAAAACGGGCAAATAAATCACATAATTGACGCATTTAGTTGTTAAAATTGCTTGCCAAGGCAAAAAAAATATGGTAATATATATTGGCTGTCGGGCGTTCCGCTTGCAAAAATTGGCAATGAACGTCTAGTAAATTGGAGGTTTAATCAAATGAGCAGTATTATTGACGCTATTAATCAGGAAAATTTGAAAGGCTCAATCCCTGAATTTTCTGTCGGCGACACCGTTAAAGTAATGGTAAAGGTTATTGAAGGCGACAGAGAAAGATTGCAGGCTTTTGAAGGTATTTGCATCGCAAGAAAAAACGGTGGTATTTCCGAAACTTTTACCGTCCGTCGTCTTTCATTCGGCGTTGGCGTAGAAAAGACTTTCCCCATCCACTCACCCAAGGTTGCTGACATTCAAGTTGTTAGAAGGGGTAAGGTTCGCCGTGCAAAGCTTTACTATCTGAGAGCAAGGACCGGCAAGGCTGCAAAGGTCAAAGAAGCTTCAAGATAATCAAAAAGCTAATCACAAATTATCAAAAAAGAAAAACTCACCGACAGGTGAGTTTTTTGTTTTATTAAGCGTGTGTTTGTTCTAATAACGCGTTTTAATAATTGCATAAAAATGCGTTAGGTGGATAGTCGCGGAATAGCTAAACTAACGGCTTAGTCGATAGCTAGGTAAGGTAATAATTGAATTAATATATGCAATAAACAAGGAGAGGAAAAATTTCTCTCTTTTTTTACAAATTGCGCGGGTGCTTTTTAGTCAAAATTGTAGACAAATTTTTTCAAGTAATATATAATGTTATAATAGAACAGTTTTTATAGTGGGATTGTGTTGGTTTTTGAATTTGTCAGCCGACCAAAAATAAACGAACCAAAAACAAACGGACTAAAACCTACTACAAAATATTTTATAAATGTTTTTATAAGTGGAACATAGGTTTTATACACGTAAATAACGGACGTTATATATACGCGACAAACACACGTTTATATTCGCACCAAAAAAGAAGTTTTACAAACGCGAAAATTGGCGGGGAGATTATGATTGCAAAAATTTTAAGCTACGCTCTATTCGGGCTTGACGGTATACCCGTTGAGATTGAGGTTGACGTAAACAATGGCTTGCCAGGTTTTGATATAGTCGGCCTTGCGGATACTGCCGTTAAAGAGGCTAAGGAGCGCGTGCGTTCTGCCATAAAAAACAGCGGCAGAAGTATGCCTACTAAAAAAATCACGGCAAACCTTGCGCCCGCCGACCTTAAAAAAGAAGGCTCTTTATTAGACGTGCCTTTGGCACTTGGCGTATTAAAGGCGAGCGGTCAGTTGAGCTGCGATTTAAGCGGCACCGTGTTTTTAGGCGAACTTTCGCTTGACGGAAGCTTACGTAGAGTTAACGGTGTTTTGCCAATACTTATTGCAGCGACCACGCAGGGCTATAATAAATTTGTTATTCCCAAGGGCAACGAGGCAGAAGCTTCGTTTGTTACGGGTGCTGAGATATACCCTGCGGAAAATCTTACTCAAATAATCAATCACTTTTCGGGTTTAACCCCTATCGCGCCCCTTCAAATGCGCGACTACGTTGCAGAACTTAGCAAAAATCCCTACAATACCGACCTATCGCTTGTTAAAGGTCAAGCGGTTGCAAAGCGCGCTTTGGAAATTGCAGTAAGCGGCGGTCATAATATACTATTCGTTGGCGCACCCGGCACGGGCAAAACAATGCTTGCAAAGTGCATACCGACCATTATGCCCGATATGACCAAGGAAGAAGCACTTGAAACAACTAAAATTCACTCGATAGCAGGTGTGTTAAAGGATAGCGACGGCATAATTTATACAAGACCTTTCCGTTCACCTCATCATACGGCGACAACCGTTTCGCTCACGGGTGGCGGCAGCAATTTGCGCCCCGGTGAAATCAGCCTTGCGCATAACGGTGTGCTATTTATGGACGAAATGCCAGAATATAACCGTTCTACGTTAGAGGCTCTTCGTCAGCCGCTTGAAGATAACGTTATAACGGTATCTCGTGCAACCGGCAACGTAACCTATCCTGCAAACTTTATTTTGTGCGGCAGTATGAACCCATGTCCTTGTGGCAACTACGGCTCGGAGGATAAGGTTTGTAATTGCACCCCTCAACAGATTGCAAAATATAAGGCAAAACTTTCAGGGCCCTTGCTTGACAGAATTGATATTCAAGTGCAAGTGGACAGTGTAAAATACACCGACCTTTCGTCTACCGAACAGGCGGAAACGTCTAAAACAGTTCGCGAAAGGGTAAACGCAACCCGTAAAATTCAAGAGGAACGCTTTAAGAGAGAGGGTATCTTAACAAACGGCAGTATGGGCGAGAGCCACATTAAAAAATACTGTAAACTTTCCCCCGAGTGCGAGGCAATTTTACGTCAAGCGTATGAAAGTTTGCATTTATCGCCACGTGCGCGCAGTAGAATAATCAAGGTGGCGCGCACCATTGCAGACATGGTGGCTTCACTAGATATTAAACCAGAGCATATTTTGGAGGCGACAAGCTATCGTCATTCTTAATAAACGTAAATCTTAACAAAGGTTAAAAATAAAAAAGAGATATTAATAAAATTTTGCTGATAGCAAGTTTTATAACTTTAAATTATTTAAATGAAAAAATATAACACAAGCGAGCTTTGCCTAATTTGGTTAGACAGTCAAAAAAGTCTTACCTACAATAACAAACAGCTACTTTTTGGTTTGTTAAATGGCAAAAGCGATCTAAAAAGCCTTATAGCAAAAAACAGCGATAAAATCGCTGGCGAGGTCGGTGTTAGCGGCTATGCTTCTTTGTTAGAGGTGGCAAATGGACAATACCTATCAGCCGTTCTTAACGAGTTGGAAAAAAGGGATATAGAGGCTATTACAATAGCTTCGGCAAATTATCCCGAAAGCTTAAAAAATATTCAAAATCCACCATTAGTTTTGTATGCAAAGGGAAACACAGCATTGCTTAGCGATTCAATTTTCGGCATAGTGGGCAGTAGAAAAAGTTTGCCTATTGCTTTATCTACGGCAGAGCGGTATTCAAAAGAGTTGTCTTCTGCCGGGCTAACAATAGTTACCGGTATTGCAGAGGGTGTTGACCAAACAGTTTTAGAAAGCGCGCTCTCTTGCGGCGGCAAGGTTATATCCGTAGCAGCAGGCGGCTTTGACTGTATTTATCCATCAAGTAATCGCAATCTTTTTGACGAGGTTGCAAAGGTCGGTTTAGTCATTAGCGAATATCCGCCGACAATTACCTCGCAGCCATATTATTTTCCCTTGCGTAACCGCATAATCGCAGGGCTTTCGCGCGGAGTGCTTATCGTTAGCGGTGCAAAAAAGAGCGGAACCTTATACACGGCTGAATATGCAGAGGAGTTTGGCAGAGATTTATTTGCCGTTCCTTACGGAGTTGGCGTTCCGTCAGGGGCAGGGTGCAACGACCTAATAAAGCGCGGTGCATTTTTAACTGACGAGCCAGCCGATATACTTGAATATTACGGACTTAACGAGAAAGAAGAAGAAAAGGCTTCGGTATCAATTAAGTTTACCGATGAGGAGCGGGCAATCGTATCCGCGTTAGCGGACGGTAGCTTGCACGTAGAGCAAATTTGTCAAAAAATCGGCAAAAGGGTATTTGAACTTTCACCCCTTATTGCCGTATTGGAAATAAAAGGAATAGTCGTGAAAACGGGCGTAAACGTTTATGGACTTGCTCGTAACGACTTGGAGGAATAAATGCAACTAATCATAGTAGAATCACCCCACAAGGCAAAGACCATTGAAAAATTCTTAAAGGGCGGCTTTAAGGTAGAGGCATCAAAAGGGCACGTGCGTGATTTACCCGTAAATTATATGGGCATCAGCATTTCCAACAACTTTGAGCCTAAATACGTTATTTCACCCGAAAAGAAAAATGATATTAAGCGACTTAGCGATATTGCTAAAAAGGCTGACAAAGTTTATCTCGCAACCGACCCGGATAGAGAAGGGGAGGCAATTTCTTGGCATCTTGCCGAGGTTTTAGGACTTGACCAGTCGGAAAAAAACCGCATCGAGTTTAACGAAATAAGCGAAAAGGCGGTTAAAAAAGCGTTAGAAAACCCACGCACCATTAACCAAAACCTCGTTAACGCACAGCAAGCGAGGAGGGTGCTTGACAGAATAGTTGGTTACAGCATTTCGCCAATAGCTAGTTCTCGCTTAAACGAAAATCTTTCGGCAGGCAGAGTTCAGTCTGTTGCACTCAAAATGGTTGTCGATAGAGAACGCGAGATTGCCGAATTTAAGCCAAAGGAATACTGGAACTTGAAAGCTGACGTTTATCCCTCGGCTCTCACGCAAAAAGATGCGTTTAAGGTATTGCTAGTTGAAAAGAACGGCAAAAAATACAAGCCTGCAAATGCGGAGGAGGCAAATGCGGTTGAAACGCAGCTAAAACAACTTCCCTTTACTGTAAAATCGGTAAAAAAATCGGTTGTTAAATCTCACGCACCCGCTCCCTTCATTACCTCAACCCTTCAACAAGACGGCTCTATTAAGCTTGGACTTTCCGCACCGCAGGTTATGCAAATTGCTCAGCGTCTTTACGAGGGTGTTGAAACCCCTAACGGCCACTTGGCACTTATTACTTATATGAGAACGGATAGCGTCCGCGTTTCAAGCGATGCTCAGCGCGAGGGACTTCAATACATCCGCGAAACTTACGGCGACAAATTCGTCCCCTCAAAGCCCAACTTTTACCGCTCTAAAAAGGACGCGCAAGACGCGCACGAGGCTATTCGCCCCATTGACGTTGCACGCACCCCCGAGAGCGTAGCAAACATTTTAGATAAAAATCAGTATAAACTGTATAAACTCATTTACGACCGCTTTATCGCTTCGCAAATGGCAGAAGCTCAATACGACAGTGTTGCAGTAGAGGTTACCGCAGGCGAATATGGCTTTAAAACGAGCGGTAAAACACTAATTTTTAAGGGTTATACCGTAGTTTACGACGATACCAAAAAGGCAGAAGCCGACGATGACGAAAGCGGCAACGCGTTATTGCCCCCGATGGAAACGGGTGCAAGCCTTAATCTTAAAGCGCTTGGCAAAGAGCAAAAGTTTACAAAGCCCCCCGTTCGTTATACCGAAGCAACCTTGATTAAACATATGGAAGACAAGGGCATTGGCAGACCATCTACCTATGCAACCATCATGGCAAAGCTTACCGACAAAAAGCGCGAATACGTAAAAAAGGACAAAAAATATCTTTTGCCAAACGCTATAAGCTATGAACTAATTGACTTTTTGGTTAAGCATTTTGCAAGTATTATGGATATTGGCTTTACCGCAAGAATGGAAGATAAGCTTGACGAAATTGGCGAGGGCGATATTAACTGGCAAAAGCTAGTTGCAGACTTTTACGCACCTTTTGAGCGTCAGTTGCAAAAATCTAAAATTACCGACGTGCTTTGTGAAAAGTGCGGCAGCCCAATGATTATAAACAGTGGTAAATACGGCAATTATTATGCTTGTTCAAACTATCCCACTTGCCAAAACATTAAAGCGGTAAACGAAAAACAAGCTATACCTACCGACAGAATTTGCGACAAGTGCGGTGGCATTATGGTTGAAAGAGAGGGCAAGTTTGGTAAGTTCCTTGCGTGCTCCAACTTCCCAAAATGTAAAAATACCGTCAGCCTTACCGAAAGTGTTGGCAAATGCCCCACTTGCGGCAGACCTACCAAAAAAATGATTAGCCGTGGCGGCAAAACCTTCTACGGTTGCTCTGGCTATCCCGAATGCAAGTTTATGAGCTGGGATATCCCCACGGGCGAAAAATGCCCCGAGTGCGATGGCTATCTTATTAAGGTTGACGATAAAGTAAAATGCTCATCGGCAAAGTGCAAATACGAAAGGTAATAGGCAAAATAAGTATTTAACGCAAAATTTTGCAAAAATAAAAGGACAAAACTTGTTGAATTAAAACACTTAGCAACAAGTATTAAATAATATTTAGGCAATATAAGTAACAACAGACGATATATGGAAAAGGTTAAAATTATCGGTGCAGGGCTTGCCGGGGCTGAGGCTGCGCTATACCTTGCGTCCCACGGGATAAAGGTTACGCTTTGCGACATAAAGCCAAACGCAAAAACCCCTGCTCATAAAAGCGACGACTTTGCCGAGCTTGTCTGCTCTAACTCGTTAAAGAGCAATGACGTTTACGGCAATGCAGCCGGCTTGATGAAAGAGGAAATGCGTATTTTAGGCTCTCAAATTATGGCGGCGGCAGATTTAACGCGCGTTCCGGCTGGCAACGCACTTGCTGTTAATCGTGAGCTTTTTGCAAAGGAAATTACAAAAAAGATAAAATCGCAAAAAAATATCAACTTTGTATCAACGGAAGTTACCGATATTGATTTTGACGAATGGACCATTGTTGCAACCGGACCACTCACTACTGAGGGCTTGTCGGCAAAAATAAAAGAGCTGGTGGGCGGTGGACTTGCTTTTTACGATGCTTCTGCACCCATTGTTGAATTTGACAGTATTGATATGGACAACGCTTTTTTTGGCGACCGTTACGGCAAAGGCAATGCCGACCACGTTAATTGCCCAATGAATAAAGAGGAGTATTTGCAATTTATTGCCGAGCTTAGAAAGGCTAAGCGCGCAGAACTTCACGGTTTTGAAAATACCGCTGTTTTTGAAGGGTGTATGCCAATAGAAGTTATGGCAGAACGTGGCGATGATACTCTGCGTTTTGGCCCCTTAAAGCCGGTTGGTCTCGACGACCCCAAAACTGGTAGGTGGTCTTACGCGTGCTTACAGTTAAGAAAGGAAAACGTTGAGGGCACGGCATTTAACTTAGTCGGCTTTCAAACCAATCTTTTGTGGGGAGAGCAGAAAAGGGTGTTTTCAATTATTCCTGCCCTCAAAAATGCAGAATATTTGCGCTATGGCGTTATGCACCGTAACACCTTTATAAATTCCCCCACCTGTCTTAATGCAGATTACTCTTTACGCGCCCACCCCAAAACCTTTTTTGCAGGTCAAATCACGGGTGTTGAGGGTTACGTAGAAAGTGCCGGCAGCGGACTTATGGCGGCAATTTATCTTGAAAGAAAATTAAAGGACTTAAAGCCTATCACAATATCAAACCAAACGGTGCTTGGTGCGCTTGCAAAATACATAACGACTGAAAACGCTGATTTTCAGCCGATGAACGCAAACTTTGGCATACTGCCCCCTGCGGATAGAATTATTCGCGACAAGGCAGAGCGCAAAAGGCACTTGGCAGAACGCAGTATAAAGGCTGTAAACGACTTCAAAAAGGAGATGGAACAATATGGAATTTAAGGGGACGACAATTTGTGCCGTAAAAAAGGACGGCAAAACGGCAATCGCCGGCGACGGTCAGGTTACTATGTCGCAATCGGTTATTTTTAAAAACAACGCGGTAAAGGTGCGCCGTATATATAACGGTAAGGTCATTTTCGGCTTTGCAGGCTCTGTGGCTGATGCTTTTACCCTTTCAGAGCGCTTTGAAGAAATGCTCAATAAATACTCTGGCAACCTTATGCGCAGTGCAGTAGAACTTGCTGAACTTTGGCGTAGCGATAAAGTAAGAAAGTTAGAGGCAATGATGATTACCGCAGACAAGGACTGCTTGCTTGTCGTTTCGGGCACGGGCGAGGTTATCGAGCCGGACGATGGTGTTTGCGCAATCGGCAGCGGTGGCAACTACGCGTTGGCGGCTGCGCGTGCACTCAGTCAAGAAACCGATTATTCTGCCGAAGAAATTGCAACTAAGGCACTCAAAATTGCTAGCGAAATTTGCGTTTTCACTAACGGCAATATTAAATGTGAAGTTATTTAAGGGGGTATAGGTAGTATGGATTTAAGCCCTAAACAAATTGTTGAACAGTTAGATAAATACATCGTTGGTCAACACGATGCAAAAAAAGCGGTTGCAATCGCACTCCGCAATAGATACAGAAGAAGCAGGCTTACTCCCGAAGAGATGGAGGAAATTACCCCTAAAAACATCATTATGAAAGGACCTACGGGCGTAGGTAAAACGGAAATTGCAAGGCGACTTGCAAAGCTTGTTGGCGCGCCTTTCGTAAAGGTTGAAGCCACCAAGTATACCGAAGTAGGTTACGTTGGCAGAGACGTTGAATCTATGATAAGAGATTTAGCCGAGTGCTCCGTCCGCCTTGTTAAAGAGGAACGCTTCAAAAAGGTGCGTGAAAAGGCAACGGCAACGGTTGATTCAAAGCTTGTTAAAATCATTGCCGATTTAAGACGTGTTGAGCGCGGTGAAACCCCTGCCGATATATTTGAAAAGCAAATTGCCGACGGGCTTGCTAAGGGATACTATGACAACGAAGTCGTTGAGATAGAAATTGCCGATAACCCCAAGCCTATGGAACTTGTTCCCGGTGGCGCAGAAATTAGCATTGGCAGTATTTTTGGCGACATTATGCCCAAAAAACGTAAAAAACGCAAGTTAAAAGTTAAAGAGGCAAGGCGCATTTTAATTGATGAAGAAGCCGATAAACTTATTGATAAAGATGCCGTAAATGAGGAAGCTGTTAGAAGGGCTGAGCAAGAGGGCATAATCTTTATTGACGAAATTGACAAGATTGCCGCAAAGGGCAACAAGGGCGGTGGACAGGACGTTTCGAGAGAGGGTGTTCAGCGCGATATTTTGCCTATCGTTGAAGGCTCTACGGTAATGACCAAATACGGCGCAATTAGGACGGACTATATCCTCTTTATTGCGGCTGGTGCATTCCACGTTTCCAAGGTTAGCGACTTAATCCCCGAGCTTCAAGGTAGATTTCCCATTTTAGTGGAGCTAAACTCTTTGACCAAAGAAGATTTTGTTAAAATACTCACTACCCCGCGAAACGCAATTACATTGCAATATGCAACCCTTTTAAAAGTTGACGGAGTAAACTTAAAGTTTACCGAGGATGCTATTGAAGAAATTGCTTCCATTGCAGAGGATATGAACGCTACTGCCGAGGATATCGGCGCAAGACGATTGCATACCGTAATGGAAAATTTAATTGATGACGTTTCCTTTAACGCAGGTGGCAACAACGGCGAGGTTGATGTTGTTATTGATAAAGAGTTTGTTGTAAACAAACTTGGCAAATCTAAAAAGGATAAAGACCTAAAAAAATATATTTTATAATTTGAGTATCTTATAACTTGATTATACTTAATCAAAATTTAGCAAAGGCTATAATTTAATTAAAATTTAACTTTAATTTACCAAAAATTATAATTAAAACTTAACTTTCAAAGGATTAAAAAAATGATTAATATCCCTAAGGGCACAAAAGACGTTTTACCAAAAGACAGTTATAAATGGCAGTTTATAGAGCAAACGGCAAGAGAGGTTGCAAGAGTTTTCGGCGTTGCGGAAATTAGAACGCCGACCTTTGAGCATACCGAGCTTTTCTTGCGTGGTGTGGGCGAGGGCACCGATATCGTTAATAAGGAAATGTATATCTTTAACGACAAGGGTGGCAGAAGCATAACGTTAAAGCCGGAGGGCACTGCTGGCGTTGCAAGGGCGTTTGTTGAAAACGGCTTGATTTCTTCCGCTCTGCCCGTTAAGACGTTTTATATTACCCAATGCTTCCGCTATGAAAGACCGCAAGCTGGCAGACTGCGCGAGTTCCATCAGTTTGGCGTAGAGATGCTCGGCTCTAACGAGCCTAACATTGATGCCGAAACTATTATTTTGGCTAAAACTTTGCTTGATAGACTTGGCGTAACGGGTTATACCCTTTATATCAACAGCATTGGTTGTAAGGAGTGCCGTGCAAAATATCACGAGGCATTAAAAGCTTATTTAGCGGACAACCTTGATAACCTTTGCGAGCTTTGCAAAGACAGATATTCAAAAAATCCAATGCGTATTCTCGACTGCAAAAACCCAGATTGCAAAAAAATTACCGAAGGCGCGCCCCAAATTTTAGACTATATTTGCGACGATTGCAAGGCGCATTTTGAAAAGGTTAAATCACTTTTAACTCTTGCAGGTATTCCGTTTGAGGTAGACGCAGGCATTGTTAGAGGACTTGACTATTACACTAAAACGGTGTTTGAATTTGTGTCCACCAACATTGGCGCGCAAGGCACTATTTGCGGTGGCGGTAGATATGATGGACTTATCAAAGAAATCGGTGGTAGCGACGTTCCCGGTGTTGGCTTTGCTTTGGGTATAGAAAGACTTTTGCTTCTTATGGAAAGCATTGGCACGGAAATTCCCAACCACAACGCAGTAAAAATTTACTTTGCACCTATGGGCGAAAAAGAGGCTGAAAAGGCGTTTGAACTTACCCTTGCTCTCCGTGCAAAAGGCATTGTTGCAGAGCTTGACCATATGGGCAGAGGCATTAAATCGCAGTTCAAATATGCCGACAAAATCGGCGCGCAAATGGTTGCCGTTATTGGCGGAACGGAGCTTGAAAGGGGAATTGTTAAAATCAAAAATATGGCTGACGGTGTTGAAACCGAGGTGGCTTTTGACAACGTCCTTTCCTTTGTTCTTGGTAAATAATAGTTAAAATTGATTGAAAGAAAAAACTGATTAAAAGTAAAAACCGAGTTAAAGCAAAAACAGATTCGAAACAGTAAATTTACACTTAAACAAAACGATTGTTAAGTTTACGTATATAATAAGTTTACGTATATAAAAGGATAGTAATGAAAGATTACGGCACGGTAATTCAACTGAATAACGATAGGGCGATTGTTAGCGTTAAACGGCGCGATGAGTGCAGTAAATGCGGAATGTGCATTTTTCCTAAAAATGCCGACAGCATTGAGTTTGACGCAAAAAACCCCATCGGCGCAAAGGTTGGCGACAAGGTCATTTTGCAAAAGGCAGAAGGCGGAAAGTTTTTGTCGGCTGTGCTTGTTTTTCTCGTCCCCGTATTGCTTGTGGCACTTTCTGCAATACTTGGCGTGTTTGTTATTAAAAACGAATTGTGGACAGCCCTTATCGGCATACTGGCAATAATTTTATGGTATTTCATTTTATCTTTTATTGATAAAGCTATTAAAAAAAGGGGAAAGCTTAGCCCCGTTATTATTGAAATTTTGCAAAAAACTGACAGTGAGGTAAAATAAATGAGCAACGTGTTAGAAATTTTAGACAAAGAAACATTTGAAAAGGAAATAAACGCTGACGTTCCTGTTTTGGTAGACTTTTGGGCTACTTGGTGCGGTCCTTGTATGAGGCAAGGCCCCATTTTGCACGACTTAGCTAATGAGCTTGGCGACAAGGTCAAGGTTATTAAGGTAGACGTTGACAAAAATATGAACCTTGCAGTATCGCTTGGCATTGTTTCTATCCCCGCACTTTTTATTTATAAGGGCGGCACCCTTATGGAAAAAACGGTTGGGCTTACCGACAAAGACCAGCTTGTTAAAATGCTTGAAAAATATATGTAATTTGTTGCACTTATGTATTTTTTTGTATTATCGCAGCTTATTGCACCTATTAATTTAGGCGAGAAAAGAAAAATACAAAAACCAAAATATTAAATTAGAAAAAAATAATAAATCACTATATAAAAAATTTTAAGGAGAACACAAATGATTGATTTATCTACCATCAAAGCGATAGACCCCGAGCTTGCTTTAAGTTTAGAGCAAGAACTTGAAAGACAGCAAAACAATATTGAGCTTATTGCCAGCGAAAATATCGTTAGCGATGCAGTGTTGGCAGCAGCAGGCACTCACCTTACCAATAAGTATGCAGAAGGTTACCCCGATAAAAGATATTACGGCGGATGCAAATTTGTTGACGTTGCTGAAAGACTTGCTATCGAGCGCGCAAAAGAACTTTTTGGTGCAGAATACGCAAACGTTCAACCCCATTGCGGCGCAAACGCAAACTTTGCCGTTTACGTTGCACTTTGCAAACCTGGCGATACCATTATGGGCATGAACTTATCTCACGGCGGTCACCTTACTCACGGCAGCAAGGTAAACGTTTCGGGTAAATACTTTAATTTTGTTCCCTATGGCGTATCACAAGCAACTGAAACTATCGATTATGATGAAGTAGAAAAACTTGCAATCGAATGTCAGCCTAAGCTTATCGTTGCCGGCGCAAGTGCATACCCCAGAGTAATCGACTTTAAACGTTTAAGAGAAATTGCCGACAAAGTTGGTGCTTACCTTATGGTAGATATGGCACACATTGCAGGCTTGGTTGCTACTGGCGAGCACCCCAGCCCCGTGCCTTATGCTCACGTTGTTACTACCACCACTCATAAGACACTTAGAGGTCCTCGTGGCGGTATGATTTTATGCAAGGCAGAGCTTGGCGCAGCTATCGACAAGGCTGTATTCCCCGGCACACAAGGCGGTCCACTTATGCACATTATCGCTGCAAAGGCTGTTGCGTTAAAGGAAGCTATGACTGACGAATACAAGGCATACCAAAAGCAAGTTCGCTTAAACGCAAAGGCTATGGAAAAGGTGTTTAACGAAAACGGCATTAAAATGGTTTCCGGTGGAACGGACAACCACCTTATCCTTCTCAACCTTCTTGGAACGGGCATGACGGGTAAGGAACTTAACGACTTGACCGAGGAAGTTAACATTACCTTAAACAAAAACGCAATTCCTTGGGATCCCGAAAAACCCACCGTTACTAGCGGTGTTCGTATCGGCACGCCTGCAATCACAACCCGTGGCTTTAAGGAAGAGGATTGCGCACTTGTTGCATCGCTTATTGTTAAAATTATTAGAGAAAGAGAAGCTGCGTTTGACTACGTTCGCGCAGAGGTTAAAAAATTAACGGAAAAATATCCTATCTACAAAAATTCCGTAATGTAAAATTGCAAGGTTAAGCTAAACGAAACTCTTATAATCTTGTGTAAAGTTTATGTAAAGTAAAATAGGTCGAAAACAAGCTAACGTTAACTTAAAGTTGCTGACGTTGGCTGTCTATTTTACGTAGATAAACAACCACCTAAACAAAAGAAACGGGCGGAATTGCCCGTGAGGACTTATATTATGGCATATCAATCTAAATTAAACTTGCTTGATACAGAGGTTGCTATCAAGTATATAAAAGATACCTTTGAAAAGGAACTTGCAAGGTCGCTTAAACTCACCAGAGTTTCGGCACCGCTATTTGTGTTGCCTGAAACGGGCTTAAACGACAACCTCAATGGTTACGAGCGTGCCGTCCGTTTTGACGTGCTTTGTATGGGCAAGGATGCCGAAATTGTGCAATCGCTTGCAAAATGGAAAAGGATGGCTCTTGCAAAATACGGCTTTGAGGAAGGCACGGGGCTTTATACCGATATGAACGCTATCCGCAGAGATGAAGAGGTGGATGCAATTCACTCCATTTACGTTGACCAATGGGATTGGGAAAAGATTATCTCAAAAGATGAGCGCAAATTATCATACCTTAAAAAGACGGTTAAAGCAATATACAAGGCATTGCTTAAACTGTCGCTTGCGGTCAATAAAAAATACCCCGAACTTACCCACAGCCTACCCAAAGAGATAACCTTTATATCCACCAAGCAGCTAGAAAAGGAATACCCCGATTTAACTAGAAAAGAGCGTGAAAATGCAGTAGCAAAAAAATACGGCGCAGTTTTCGTTTATCAAATCGGTTGGAACCTTTCTGACGGCAAGCCGCACGACGGCAGGTCAGCCGACTACGACGATTGGAAGCTTAACGGCGACATACTTTTGTGGTATGACGTGCTAAATATTGCACTTGAAATTTCTTCAATGGGCATCAGGGTTGATGCTGACAGTTTGAAAAAACAGTTAAAGAAAAAGAATGAAGAATTTAAACTTGACAACCCCTATTGCAAGGACGTAATTTCTGGCAAATTGCCCTTAACTATCGGTGGCGGTATTGGTCAGTCAAGACTGTGTATGTTCTTCTTGAATAAAGCACACATTGGCGAGGTTCAGTCGTCCGTTTGGCCGGAAAATTGTATTAAAGAAAATGCCGAAAAGGGCATTTATCTGCTATAAGAAAGGCACCTAGTTTTTATGGAAATTTTTGCAAGAACAAAAATGCTTATTGGCGAAAATGCGGTAAAAAGGCTTAACCAATCTCACGTTGCTATTTTTGGCGTGGGTGGTGTGGGCGGTTTTGCTGCGGAAGCACTTGCACGTAGCGGTGTTGGGCAAATAACCATTTTTGACAGCGACATCGTTGCCGAAAGCAACCTTAACCGCCAAATAATTGCTACAACCAATAGCCTTGGCAAAAGTAAGGTTGACGTTATGCGTGAGCGGTTGGTTGCGATTAACCCTAATATCAAGGTCAACTGTAATAACGTTTTTTACTTGCCAGAAAACGCCGATAAATACCCCTTAAATAGTTATGATTATATAGTTGACGCCGTTGATACTGTCAGCGCAAAACTTCAAATTATAACGGGCGCAAAGGCTGTAAACGTGCCGGTAATTTCGTCTATGGGGACGGGTGGCAAGCTTGATATAACCGCACTTAAAGTGGCGGATATTTCAAAAACCAACGGCTGTCCGCTTGCACGTGTTATGCGTAGAGAACTTAGAGCAAGGGGAATAACTGACGTAAAGGTCGTTTACTCGACAGAGCCGTCTATTAATTCAACTTGCGGTGGCGCAATTTGCGGTGATAAGGATAAGCCTTTGGGGGAAGCTTGCGTAGGTGCTGATTGCACTATGGCGGAGCAAACTTTTAACGGACAAACCATTTGCGAAAAATCTTGTGGCAAAGGTAAAGCACCCATACCGTCAATGATTTTCGTGCCGGCTGCCGCAGGGCTTATGCTTGCAAGAGAAGTGGTTTTAGGTTTAATAAAAAAATAAAAACTTTTATAATTTAATTAGACGGATTTAGTTAATTAGATTTAATTAGTTAGATTTATTTAAACGTGTTTAGTTGATTTGATTTAATCAATTATATTTTACTAAATAGTAATTTAAGGAAAAATTAAGGAGCAAGTTATTATGAAGATACTTATTGCGTCCGACCTACACGGCTCGGCATATTACGCAAAAAAATTGTTAGAATGCGCTGAAATGGAGGGGGCTGAAAAAATCCTTTTGCTTGGCGATATTTATAACCACGGACCAAGAAATCCTTTGCCAGAGGAATATTCCCCCGCGCTTGTATCCGACTTATTAAACGGTGTAAAGGAAAAACTAATTGTAATTAAAGGTAATTGCGACAGTCAAGTGGACACCTTAATTTCACAGTTTGATTTTATTGAAGACGTTTGCATTGTAAGTGGTGGCAAAACGGTATTTTGCACCCACGGGCACGTTTATAATAAGGACGCAATGCCAAAAACTAATTATAATGCAGTTATATACGGGCATTTCCATACTAGTTTTATTGAAAAACAAGGGGAAACGGTAATTGCAAACCCCGGTTCGCTATCGCTGCCTAAGTGCGACACTTTAAGGGCATACCTTATTTTAGAGGACGGTAATTTAACCTTAAAATCGCTTGACGGCAAGGTGTTAAATTCGGTTGCTCTTTAATAAAAAAAGTTTAATTAAAAGGTTACCGTTTAAGGTAAAATTTAACGTTACGATTTTAGCGTTAAATTAAAATAAAATTTTGCAAAACAAAAACTCGGCTTGAATTTTTTAAGCCGAGTTTTTATTTGGCTGGAAACCTCTTGATAAAAAAACGCAAATGTGATATACTATGGTTGTCACACAAATTAAATAGCCAGATATTGATAACGTTTTATTATATAGTGGTATAGTTTTACCTCTATTTGCGAAGCATTGAATTTGAAAAATTGCAAATTCCACTCGCTTCGCATTAGTAGGTTATCCTATGGCTGATTTGAGATTTGTGTGACAACAACGGAGTTTGCGTTTTTGTGCGCTAGCTTCGGTTGGCGCATTTTTTATTTAAGTAGAAGTATTATGAAAAAGAAACTAACTAATGAAGAAATAGCTCAATTTATAGGTAAAATAGCAGAGCAGGTTCGTGACGAGATGGATAATGATTTAGCTCGTGCTTATGGTCACATGTGTGTTGCAGAAACCGATTTAGCCAACACCTTTAATGAGAAGCAAAAACAATTATACGAAGATTTTTGCAAAAAAAGAGAGGAGTTTTATAGCATTGCAGCAGAACTTTACGAAAGAAAATATTAAGTAAAATCAGTAAAAATAACAAAAAAAAGGACCAAAGCAAAAATTGCTTTGGTCCTTTTTTGAATTGTTTATTTAATTGTTAGTCGACATGCTTTAATTGTTAAAAACAACTATTAAATTTCCTTAATGCACTTTCTTGGGCATTTTGCAATACAGGTTTTGCAACCGTCACATTTAGAATAGTCGATAATTGCAACGTTGTCTACCATAGTTATTGCACCGTTAGGACAATTTTTTGCACACATTCCGCAACCGATACAGCCCGCCTTGCAAGCATCCATAACCGTTTTACCTTTGCAGTGAGAGGAGCACGCAACGTAAACCTTTGCTGACTTTGGTATAAGGTGTATCAAGTTTTTGGGGCATTCTCTCACGCACAGTCCGCAAGATTCACATATAGCCCTATCGGCATAAGCAACGCCGTTTTTAAGGGCTATTGCGTGGTAAGGGCAAAGGGAAATACAAGTTCCGCCGCCCATACAGCCGTCAGCACAAGCCTTTCTGCCGCCAACGTAAGCCACTTGGGCAAGACAACCCTCGTTACCGACGTATGAAAATTTATCTTTTGCATTGTTACCACCAGAACACGCGATAACTGCAAACGTTTCTTCGGTAGCGGAAAAGGGAACACCTAAAATCTCAGCGATTGCAGCCTTACCCTCGGGTGAGGTGGGGCCGCATTCCTTAAAGTCAGCCTTGCCTTCGCTGACAGCCTTTGCAAAGTCTGCGCAGCCTGCGTAGCCGCAACCACCACAGTTTGCGCCAGCAAGATGCTCTTGAATAGCTTCTGCCTTTTCGTCCGTTTTAACGGCACATACCTTTGAAACAAGCACGATAAGTGCGGCAAACACCACCGTCAACAAAGCTACAAGTCCTACAACCCACAACAGCGTGGTAGTATCAATGGGCTTTAATAATAAGTTAATCATATTTTGCCCTCCTTAAATCAACGCAAACACGTAGAAAGCCATTGCAATAAAGCAAGCGGTAATCATCGCGATAGGGAAGCCTTTTAAGTGCTTATTGATAGGTAGTCTTGCTACCTTTTCTCTAAGTCCGCTCATTACTACGATTGCAAGGGTAAAGCCAAGACCTGCGCAGAAGCCGTAAAGCACCGCATAGCCAAGGTTCATTTGCGTTGCCGACGCAAGACCTATAAGGTCGGCAATTTGCGCACCGTCGATAACCAATTCAGCAACGCCAAGCACTGCACAGTTGGTTGTAATCAAGGGCAAGTAAATACCCATTGCGTTATAGAGGGTGGGAGAAAACTTTTTCAAAGCCATTTCAATCATTTGCACGATTGCCGCAATTATAAAGATAAACACGATAATCTCCATAAACTCTATATGCAAAGGAACAAGCACAAGGGTATATATGGGATAGGTAATTAAGCAGGTAATTGTCATTACAAAGGTAACGGCAACACCCATACCAAATGCCGATTTACAATCTTTGGATACGCCAAGGAAAGGGCAAATACCAAGGAATTGAACAACGACAAAGTTGTTAATAAAAACAGCCGAAATAACGGTGGTGAGAATAATTAAAAATACTTCCATAATTATTTATCCTCCTTTTTGTCAGCGATTTCTGCGGTTTCAGTAGTTGCAGCCTTTGCGCTGTCTGTGGTTGCCACGATTTCAGTAGTTGCAGCTTTTGCGTTGTCAGCAGTTGCTGCGGTGGGGGTAGTTTCAGTCGTTGCGTCGTCAGCAGTCGCAGCGGCTTGAGCAGCTGCGCCATTTTCTGCGACTATTAGCCTTGCGTTATAAGCCTTTATTTTGTTGCGCTTTTGGATGAAAGCTGAAATCAAACTAAACATAGCTATAAACAATGCGTATGTAAAGAAAGCACCGGCAGAGGAAGCGAAAAAGCCGATAGAGAAAACTGCGGGGTCCCAAAGCTGAATTCCAAATATAGCGGCACTGCCGAGAAGTTCTCTAAACGCACCCATAAGGGTTAAAGCAAGGGTAAAGCCAATGCCCATAAACAAACCGTCCGCCGCCGAAGCCAACACGCCGTTTTTACTTGCAAAGCTTTCAGCCCTTGCAAGAATAATACAGTTTACAACGATAAGTGGTAGGTAAAGCCCCAAAGCCTCGTAAATATCTGGTAAAAAATAATCAAGCGCAAGGCGGATAATGGTAACAAACGTTGCGATAATCAGCACAAATGCCGGTATTCTAACCTGAGAGGGAATAACCTTTCTCAAAAGAGAAACTAAAATGTTGCTGAAAACCAAAACGAAGGTAACTGCCGCACCCATACCGATACCGTTCATTGCGAGTGTCGTAAGTGCTAAGGTGGGGCAGGTGCCAAGCACCAGTTTTAAGGTGGGGTTAGATGCAATTACGCCGTCAAAGGCGAGTTTTTTGAAGTTAGTTTTCATTATGCCCCCCAATCTTGTAAATATTCAATAACGCAGTTTACTGCGTTGCAAGCTGCGTTTGCAGACTTGGTTGCGCCTGTAATAGGGTTAGATTTTTCTTGTGAGCCATCGGCTGCAAACAAGCTATCGTAGTTGTCGGTAACGTCCACTAAAAACTTGTCGTAAAAGGAATTTCCCAACTTGCTCATAAGCGTTTGTTTATCGTAGCTGTCCATAACTACCTTGCTTATTTTTTGGGTAGATGCAGGGGATATTGCCTCTAAATCGTTGGTAACGTCAACCTTAACCCAAAGGGTGATGGTGCCGCCCTTATAACCTTTATTGCCGGTTGCCCTAAACAAAATTTCATAACTTTCAGCGGTAGTGCTGCCTACAAGATAAATTTTATCTATTTCGCCAAAGCCGTTTTCGTTTTCAATGGACGTTTTGTTTACGTTAGCGTCCGTGCTGTCAACGTCAAGCAAGACCTCGTAATTAGAAACCTCGTAGCCGTAAATCTTTTTAATAGCTCGTGCCGTGCGTTCCTCAGGACTGATAAACAAAAGGTCGTTTAGTAGTGCCAAAAGTCCGCTTGCTACAACTGCTATTGCAAGGAGTGTAAAAATACATTTGAACCAAGTGCTTTTGAAAAACTTAGCCATTATTGCCCTCCTTTACCTTTTTTTGTTTAACGTAGCCAAAAGGTGTGTTCAAAATGAACTTATCAATCAGCGGAACAAAAAGGTTCATTAAAAGAATTACAAAGGATACAACCTCAATACCGGTAGCCCAGCGGAGCAATGCGGTAACAAGACCAAGTGCAACAAAATAAATTACGTTGCCAACCGTGGTGTTGGGGGTGGTTGTGTAATCGGTTGCCATAAATATTGCACCGAGAATTAAGCCGCCCGATAAAATTGAGGGTAAAAAATATGTAAAGCTGCCTTGCAAAGCAACGGTCAAAAGACCTGCAACTGCTATGTAGATTAAGGGATATATAATGTTAATTACACCCCTAACCGCAAGGTAAATACCGCCAAGAATAAGTGCAACCTTGCAAGTTTCGCCAATACAGCCGGCAAGTCCCGTTCCAAGCAAAAGGTCAACGTTTGAAAGGAGGGGTATTCCGCCCTTTTCCATATCAAAAAGATTGGTCAATACTGTTGCGCCAGTCGTTGGGTTAATAGAACTTGCGCCCACGAGCGAGCCAATCGATGGCAACACCCAACCACTCGCCATAACCGAGGTAAAGGACATAAAGGCGAAAACTCTGCCGGTAACCGCGGGGTTAACCAAGTTTTTACCGGTGCCACCAAAAAGCATTTTTACAACGATTATTGCAAATATACCTGCAAGCACAGGGACGTAAACGGGTGTTTGAACACCGATAGAAAGAGCAATCAAAAGACCGGTTACGCAAGATGTAAAGTCAAATCTTTCGATAATCTCTTTGAAAGTCATTTTTGTAATCAATAAATACACGAACTCACTTGCCACGCAAGAAATGACGGAAAGGACAATCAGCAAAAGTGCTTTCCAGCCAAAGTAAACGCAGCCCATAATGCAAGCGGGCAAAAGAGCAATGCAAACGTCAATCATAATATTGCGAGTGGTGCGCTTTGCCTTAACGTGCGGTGATGCGGAGAATTTTAACAAACTATCTGCCATTTTTCTTCATCTCCTTTATTTTTACCTTAGCCATACCGATGCTTTGAACAAGCGCGCGTTTTGCGGGACAGTTGTATGCGCAGGAGCCGCACTCAATACAGTTCATTGCGCCGTATTTTTCGGCGTTAACAAAATCGCCGGCAAGGGCATAAGCCTCTATATACATCGGCATTAAGCGCATAGGACAATTCCTTGCACACTTGCCACAGTTGATACAGTTGGTGGGGTTAAGTGAAGAAGTTTCTTCCGCTTTAAGCACCAAAATACCGCTGTCCGTTTTGCGTGTAAATTGGTTCAGGTTCATAAGCGTTTTACCCATCATTGGACCGCCTGCAATAACCTTTTCGGCACTGTCGGCATTGCCGCCACAGAAAGCAATGATATCCTTAAAGGAAGTGCCAAGCGGCAACGCCAAGTTCTTAGGTGAGGATACACCGCCGCCGCTGACCGTAACTACGGTAGAGGTGAGGGGCTTGTTTAACTCAATGGCTTCAAAGCAAGCAATCATCGTTTTAACGTTCTGCACGCAAACACCCACGTCAAACGGCATTTTACCTAAGGGGACCTTTCTGCCGGTTGTGCAGTAAATCAAGTGCTTTTCGCTGCCCATAGGGTATTGCTTTTTAAGAATAACTATATCAAGGTCGTCAAATCTTGAAAATGCCTTAATGGCTTCGGGCTTGTTAGCCTCAATACCAACAATAATTTTGTTGATTTTAAGTGCCATTGCTGCGTATTTAATGCCTTTATAAATATCTTCGGTGCGCTCTAACATCAAGCGATAGTCGCAAGTAAGATAGGGTTCGCATTCGGCACCGTTAATAATAAGGGTATCAAGCTGACTTTTAGGTGAAAGCTTCACCGCCGTAGGAAAGCCCGCGCCGCCCAAACCGACTATGCCGGCAAGACGAATACGTTCAACCAAAGTGGCAGGCTCAAAATTTTCAATATCATCAAAAAACATTTGCTCGTCATTGCCATCGTTTTTAATGGAAATGCACTTTTGCTTTTGTCCAAGACCGTTTACTACGTCCTCTATTGCGGTAACCTCGCCACAAATGGAAGAAAAAACGTTTGCGGATATTGCTCCGCTAGCCTCGGCAATGAGCTGACCTTTTTTGACTTTGTCGCCAACCGCAACAACCGGTATAGCAGGTGCGCCAATGTGCTGAGAGGTGCTAATAGTAACACTCTCTGGCGCAGGCATCTGTTCTATTGGGCAGTCGCATGTCCATTGCTTGTTATCGCTAACGTGTATTCCGTAAGGATAACCTTTGCCTTTTCTTATGCTCAAAACAAGTCCTCCGTTAAAAGTAAAGATATATTTTTATGTTAAACACCAACGTTTTAAACGAAAACATTACTAGGCTGTTTTGTCCGTTTTGTTGACGTGTGTTTTTAAGGGTTAAATATTGTGGTCGGCAATTTTTTTATACATAGCCATACCGCAAAGCCAACAATTAAGCCGGCAAGCACGCCAATAAGGGCAAGGTAGGGCAGATATACAAGATAAGCCGAAGTTTTAGTAACTAGGCAAAACACTGCGTTTTGGACGGTAATATTTAATACCGAACCAAGAACAGAGGTTGCTATAATGCTTACGTTTTTGACTAGATACAGCAGCAATACTTCCACACCGAGCGATAGTAAGCCGGCAGGCAGCGAATACATTATTGACGAAAGGTTTCCTGAAAACAAGCTACCTAGCACAATTTTGATTACAAGTGCTGCAAACCCACTTGGCACCCCAATAATAATGCTTGCAAGCAAAATGAATATGTTTGAAATACCCATTCTTGCACCGGGAATTATGAGTGGGGGAAACAGACTTTCAAGCATAAAGGCGATAAGTGCCGCCGCCGCAAGCAAGCCCGTCATTGCTATTTTTTTAGTAGAAGGGTTAAGCTTTTTCATATTTTACCCCACTACGGGCGGAATTGCTCCGCTAGATAAAGGTGTAATGCGTAGGTTGTGTGGTGCGCAAAAAATCATACCGTTACTACCTGTAATAGCAGGGGTGTATACACAGTCCTTAGAGGTAGAGCAGGTGCTTTCGGTAACGCGCACAGACCTATTGGTAGTATCAAAGCAAATGACGTTATAGTCGGTTTTAGCATCGTCAAAAAAAATTTTAACGGTGTTGTTTTTACTATTAAATTGCACTTTATCTTGCCAAGTTGCACAAACGTTTGGGTTAGGGTTGTCAAATTCTAAAACCAAAACAAGCTCATCTCCGCAATAAACGGAAAAGCCGTCGTTTTTGGTCTTATTGGGGAAAATAACAAACAGACAAAATAAGACTGTAACGGTAATAAATACGGCAAGATATATAAAAATATCCTTGATATGAAAGGGTTTACTTGCCCTTAAACCGTTTAGCTTATCCGTTTTCACACTTGCCCCCAACGTTATTTAAACCTATTTATAATTTTACAGCACCGCGCGTTTTTTGTCAAACGTTATAATTATAATATTAACTAATATATATAAATACGTGACAATATATATGGCAGGATATAGGGTAGAATATATACAAGCGCAGGGCATACGTAACAATTAATTGTCAAACGCAAATAATTGTTTCAACAAAAACTTTTTTAAAAACTTTATCAAAAAAGAGGAAAGGATAAATTGGCTATAAAAAAACGTCCTCGATTATCGAGGACGTTTAGCATTTTTATTGACAAAAGTCATTATTTATAGGTTATTTGTTTAGTGCCTTGTAAACGCTAATTCTAATTGGCAACAAAAGCGCAACTACTGCAACAAGTGCGATTGTGCAATTAAGCAGTATGGTTGAATAGTGAACTATCATAGAAAGAGCAAGCACTACTGCAAAGACGGTAAGGAAAGCAAGGCAGAAGTCGCCACCGTTAATTTTTTTGTTGCTTGCACCCAAGGCAGCAAACAATATTGCAAAGCCAATTGCGCCGAGAGCAACGAAGGTAACGGTAAAGAAAGGTATGCTCTTTAAGGAAACAGCAATGCTGCCACGACCTAATCTAATAATTGAAACAATGGTTGCGGGGTCGAAGAAGAAAAGAGATGCAAAGCCGAGCGCGCAGCCGACGGCAAGAATAAGTGACCAGTCGAATTTTGCAATAAGTTTGTTAAAGTAGCAGTTGCATTTGGGTTTCTTTTCAATAGAGGGCTTTGTAAGGTCAAAGGAAAGTAATCTGCAAATTAAAACTAGCATATAAATTGCAAGGAGTGCAAGCCAGATGCAAACGAAGGTAACGTTAACCTTTTTTGTGATGAGAAGCTGAGCAAGAATAACGGGGAGGGAAAGCAAACCGCTAAAAAGGAAGGCATCAATCACGCCAACCGAGCGTTTGGTCAAGTTTACTGCGACCCAAATAACAATGGGGAGAAGCAATATAATTGCAGCCCACAATTGACCGATTGTCGTTTTAATATCAAACAAGGGAGAGAAAAGTATGTATCCTAAGCTAATGCAAACGGCAGCACAAACAGCAATACCTACGAAAGAGAACTTGCTGCAAATGGTCGTGTAATAAGCAACAAGAGTGTTGCGGGTATAGGTGATTTCGCCCGTTTTTGTGCAACCGGTGTAGTATTTTCCGCGCGGAATCATAAGTGCAACGCCAACTACGAATAGGACGGCGGGGACGATTATTCTGCGGATGTTAAAGCTCTTAAAATAAATTGCAACAAAAATCGCATAAGCAATAGCTGCAATTACTAGCCCGAGATAAATGGCATCAGCAACGGTAAGTTTTTTACATTTTACCGAAGCCAAAAGATAAATAACACCAACCACAAAAGCAAAGCCGATTGCGCATAAAACAAAGGTCAATAAGGTGGAGTTATTGAAAACCTTGCCCGCCATGCCGAATTTGTGCATTGCAGCAAACATTGAAAAAATCACGCAGCCTATAAGCAGTGCTGGGATTATGGTGCCTTTTTTAAAGACGTCCGCTATGTAACAGGGTTTTTTCTGTGTCATAACCGCTCCTTTAAATAATAAAAATTTATATAATACATTATATACTAAAATTTTTGCTTTGACAAGTGCTTTTTATTTTTTTCTTTCAATTATTTAATTTTAAGCAAAAAAATTAGCCTAAAATTAGAAAGGATTTTAAAAGAAAATTGAAAATTATTACACGATTACGTAAATATTTACAAAAAAGCCTTGCAATATTTGGCGGCTTGTCTTAAAATAAAAATAGAAAAATTTATAATGCGAAATTATGTCAGTGCGCTTCAACGTTTTTTACTGCACTTGGCGTAAAGGTAAAAGCCGACAAATGAAAAATCTTCAATGTTTCCCGAATAAATTTGATATTACCGTTACTTGTGCGTCGGGCGTTGAAAAGGTTGTTAAAAGCGAGCTTATGCGCTTAGGCTATCCATCAGCACCGGCGATAAACGGCTGCATTACCTTTGCAGGCGATATGCTTGCTGTTGCGCGTTGTAATATCAATCTTAGGTGCGCCGATAGGGTGTATATTAAAATTGCTGAATTTCCCGCAGAGAGCTTTGACCATTTGTTTGAAGGTATTATGGCGATAGATTGGGCTGCATTTTTGCCCGAGAACGCCTTTATTACCGTTAACGGAAAATGTGTAAAAAGCAAACTCTTTGCCATTTCTGCTTGCCAAAGCATAATAAAAAAAGCTATAATAGAAAAGATGCGCAGTCAGTATAAAATTCGCTCCTTTTGCGAGGAGGGTGCGCATTACGGTATTGAATTTTCGGTATTTAAAGACGTAGCTTCAATTTATCTAAACACAAGCGGTCAAGGCTTGCATAAGCGCGGTTATCGCGATATGGTGTGGATTGCACCTATTAAAGAAACGCTTGCGTCATCATTACTATTACTTTCGGACTTTTATTGGCAGCGCCCCTTTCACGACCCATTTTGTGGTTCGGGGACAATTGCTATCGAAGGGGCGAGAATTGCATTAAATATAGCCGCCGGCATAGACCGTAGGTTTGATTTTAATGATTGGCGTAACTTTGACGCAAACTGTTATAAACTGGCTTACGAGCAGGCTAGGGACTTAGAAAAACGGGATAGACAAGTGCAAATATCGGGTAGCGATATTGACCCTAAGGCTGTTAAACTTGCAATGCGGCACGCCCAAAAGGCAGGCGTTGGCAAAAACGTTAACTTTAAGGTGTTAGACGTAAAAAATTTCCGCCCAGAAAGCCCGTTTGGCACGGTGGTTACCAATCCGCCCTATGGCGAAAGGGTATACGATAAAGACGAGGCGGAAGAGTGTTATAAAAACCTAGGCAAAGCGCTTAAAGATAAAGATGGCTGGTCGCTATTTTGCATTACGCCGGCAAAGAATTTTGAAAGGCTTTACGGCAAGCGCGCCGACAGAGAAAGAAAGTTATACAACTCTAACAAAGAGTGCAAATATTACTATTATTACGGCAAAAAGGAGAATAAATAAATGGTAGACGGTAAAGTTTTAGTTGAAAAGTTATTGAGATATGCCGGCAAGCATTTACATCTTGCTAAAAGGGACGAGATATATTTCCGTAACCTTTTACTTCGTGAATTCAAGCTTGACGAGCCTGCTGAAAGCGTGGAAGACCTTTCCTTTATCGACACGCTTGACGTGCCGGACGTTATTGTTAGCGAGCTTGAAAAATATGCTTTGGAAAACAAGCTGTGCGAAGACGGTTATCAAAACCTATACAGCACTTACATAATGGGCTTGCTCTCTCCGTTGCCTTCACAAGTTAATAAAACATTTATGGAAATCAAGGCAAAAGAGGGCATTGTTGCAGCTTGCAAATATTTTTACGACCTTTCCGTAAAGAATAATTACGTTCAAAAAACGGCAATCAGCCGCAACTTAAAGTGGGAGTGTCAGGACGGCGAAAGATTTTTGGAAATCACCGTAAACCTTTCTAAGCCCGAAAAGGACAACAAGGAAATCGCAAAGCTTTTGCAAGCCCCCAAAAAGAGCAAATATCCCGCTTGCTTGCTATGTAAGGAGAACGAGGGTTATCAAGGCACACTAACTCACCCCGCAAGAGAAAATATTAGGACTATTTCCTTAACGCTTGGTGGCGAGCCTTGGTTTGTTCAGTATTCCCCCTATGCTTACTATAACGAGCATATGATTGCTATTTCCGAAAACCATACGCCTATGCACATTGCAAAGGATACCATTGACAAAGTGCTTGACTTTGTGGACTTTTTCCCTAACTATATGATAGGCTCTAACGCAGCATTACCTATAATTGGCGGCTCCATACTTAATCACGAGCATTTTCAAGGTGGCGAGCATTTAATGCCAATGCACCACGCACCCCTTTCAAATATGTATTTGGGGTATTATTGCCGTAAATACAAAAAGGTTAAGGTTGGTGTAGTAGACTGGTATAACAGTGTAATCCGTTTGGAAAGTAAAAATAGAAAGGAAATTGCTCAGTTTGCAAAAGATATTGTCAATGCATGGGCTACATTTACCGATGAAACTTGCGGTATCTATGCTGAAACGGACGGTGTAAAACACAACTCGTTGTCCCCCGTATGCCGTAAGGTAGGCAAAAAATACGTTATGGATATGATTCTCCGCAACAATATCACTAGCGAAGAGTATCCCGACGGCGTATTCCACGCGCATCCCGAATATCATAATATTAAGAAAGAGGGCATCGGCTTAATCGAGGCAATGGGCTTATTCATTTTGCCGGGCAGATTAAAAACTCAGCTTAATATGATTGCTGAAATTCTTTGCGGTGCAACACCTTACGACGAAGCTGCGCTTAACGACAAAAAGAATTATCTTTACGCACACCGCAATATGATAAAAGAGCTTATGGCAGAGCCGCTTGCTAAAAAGGATATGGCAACGGCAGAAGCTAAGGTTACGGCAAAGGTAAACGAAATTTGCAAAAACATTTTGTTTAACACCGCAGTGTTCAAAAAGGATGAGGAAGGCTATAAGGGCTTTGTCCGCTTCCTTAAAACAGCCGGCATAGAGCTAAAAAAGCAAAAATAAAGGGTAAAAAGTCTAACAAAAAGTCTTGATTTTACCCTGTGTAAAGAAAAACTACACAAAAGCAAAAAATTAGGTTAATATTTTTGAAGCAATTTAACAACTCTAATTAATTTAATAATTCAAATCAATAAAATTTGTAAATAATCACTAGACATAAAGGAGAGAAAAAAAATGAAGGTTTTAGTTACCGGTGGCGCAGGCTACATTGGCTCGCACACTTCCGTTGAACTTTTGAACGCAGGACACGAAGTTATTTGTATTGATAACTTTATGAACAGCAAATACGAGGCAGTCCGCCGCGTTGAAAAAATTACCGGCAAAAAGGTTAAGTTTTACGAGGGCGATATTCGCGACAGAGCAATTCTTGATAAAATTTTTACCGAAAACAAAATTGATGCAGTCATCAACTTTGCAGGCTTAAAGGCTGTTGGCGAAAGTGTTGCAAAGCCCCTTGAATATTACGAAAACAACATTGAGGGACTTTTGGTGCTTGCTTTTGCAATGCGCGACCACAACGTTAAAAATTTGGTATTCTCATCTTCTGCAACCGTTTACGGCAAGCCCGAAAGCGTGCCTATTCGTGAGGATTTCCCCTTGTCTACCTCAAACCCCTACGGTAGCACAAAGCTCTTTATAGAATATATCCTTAAAGACCTTTTCCACGCAGACCCCTCCTTTAACATTGCAATTCTTAGATATTTCAACCCCGTTGGCGCGCACGAAAGTGGCTTAATCGGTGAGGACCCCAAGGGTATACCCAACAACCTTTGCCCCTATATCACTCAGGTTGCTGTTGGCAAGAGAGAGTATCTTGGCGTATTCGGCAACGATTACGACACCCCTGACGGAACGGGTGTGCGCGACTTTATCCACGTTGTTGACCTTGCAAAAGGACACGTGCTTGCCGTTAACAAACTTGCCGAGAACCCCGGTCTTATTATCGTTAATCTTGGCACGGGTAGGGGATATTCCGTTCTTGAAATGGTTCACGCATTTGAAAAGGTTATTGGCAAACCTATTCCTTACAAAATTATGCCCCGCCGCCCCGGAGACATTGGCGAGTGCTATGCTGACCCTGCGCTTGCTGAAAAAACCCTCGGCTTTAAGGCAACCAAAACCATCGACGATATGTGCAGAGACGCTATGCGTTGGCAAACTATGAACCCAGATGGCTACGGCGATTGTTAGTCGTAGAGTTTGAGCTTGCATTTTATTTAATTTGTAATATTAAAATACGTTGATTTAATTTTCAAACTTAAAAACGGCTATTTTTGCAAAAAACGCAAAAATAGCCGTTTTTTTATTGTTAAAAATGTTGCAAAATAGCAAAAAAAGGTGTAAAATCAAAACTGAAAAAACTTAATTTTTGCAAAAATGGAGGTTATTATGAGTTTTGGGTATGTGAAAGTTGCAACCTATTCTCCTAAATTAAAAGTGTGTGACGTTAACTATAACGTTTCTCAAATAAAGCACGGTGTAGACCTTGCGGTTGGCGTTGGCGCAAAGATTGTTGCTTTCCCAGAGTTATGTATTACTGGTTATACGGCAGGCGATTTGTTTTATTCAAAAACCTTGCTTGACGGTGCGCTAGACGGCTTAAACGACGTTGTTGAATACACCAAAGGCAAAAATATAATCGTTTTTGTGGGTATGCCCTTTATGAAAGACGGGCTTATTTACAACGTTTGCGTGGGCGCGTTTGATGGCGAGGTGCTTGGCATCGTCCCCAAAAGTTATTTGCCAAATTACAGCGAATTTTATGAAAAGAGATATTTTGCACCTGCTGACAGCGAAATTTGTTTTGTGAAAATTAACGATGGCAAGGGCATAAATAAAGATGTTCCTTTTTCTAAAAATATTATTTTTGCCGACACTAAACACCAAAGCCTTAAAATATCGGCAGAGCTTTGTGAAGATTTATGGACGGCAATTCCGCCCTCAATTTATCACGCGGTTGCCGGCGCGCGTATTATCGTCAACCTTTCTGCTAGTAGTGAATGCCTCGGCAAGCCGGAGGTTCGCAGACAGCTTGTTAAAGAGCATTCTAAAAAAATTGTTTCCGCTTATATTTATGCAAACGTTGGCGATGGCGAATCTACCACCGATTGCGTTTTTTCGGGACACAATATCATTGCTGAAAACGGCACCGTTTTAAGCGAGGTGCTTCCCTTTGAAAGCCGCCTAAACGTTGCAGAAGTTGACCTTGACTATCTTGATTTTGAGCGCAGCAAGGTAATGAACCAAAACTTCAATGCAGATAAATCTCATTACCACGTGGTAGAATTTTCCCTTTCATTTGAAGGGGATAAGGTAGAAAGAATTTATGAAAAAACCCCCTTTATAAAGGTAGGTGAGGAAGCTTTTGCCCTTGATATTCAAGCAAACGGATTAAAAAAGAGGATAGAGCACACCAATGCTAAAACTGTTGTTTTGGGGCTATCGGGCGGCTTAGATTCAACCTTGGCACTCATCGTGGCGGTTAGGGCAATGGAAAAGCTTAACCGCTCGGTAAAAGATATTTTAGCAATCACTATGCCTTGCTTTGGCACAAGTTCTAGAACGCTTGACAATAGCATAAAACTTGCTAAGGCTTACGGCGTTACGCTTAAAAAAATAGACGTAACCAAAACGGTAAGACATCACTTAAAGGATATTAATCACGACGAAAACGTGCACGATGCCGCATACGAAAACGCGCAGGCGAGAGAGCGCACGCAAGTGCTTATGGACGTTGCAAATATGACTGGCGGTTTAGTTGTTGGCACGGGCGACCTTTCGGAACTTGCGCTTGGCTGGGCGACCTATAACGGTGACCATATGAGCATGTATGCAGTTAACGCATCTGTTCCCAAAACTCTTGTCCGCCACCTTGTTAGTTACGTTGCAAATAATTCTAAGCTTAAAATTAAAAAGGTGTTGCTTGACGTTCTTGATACGCCCGTCAGCCCAGAGCTTATCCCTTCTGGCAACGATACCATAAAGCAAGTAACCGAGGATATTGTTGGTCCATACGTTTTGCACGATTTTTATTTGTATAATATGATTGTGCGCGGCTTTACGCCCGAAAAACTTATGCTTGTAGCAAAAAATACCTTTAAGGGTGAATTTGACGAGGAAACCATCAAAAAATGGCTTAAAACATTTATTCGCAGATTTTTCAATCAGCAATTCAAACGTTCTTGTATGCCTGACGGGGTAAAGGTAACCGAAGTTAGTTTGTCGCCGCGTTGCGCTTGGTTTATGGCGAGTGATGCCGTAAGCGCGCTTTGGCTTGACGAGGAAAAATTCTAACATCATCTTCACAAAAAATGTGAAATAAAACACGACAAAAAAAATACTAAAACACTAATAAATTACAAAAAAAAAGAGCCTGCTTTTGCAGGCTCTTTTTTCTGTCGCTTGGCGACAAAAGGAGGTTGAAAAAAACTTATCTTAAAATAAGGAATAGTTAAAGTTGTAGAAGCACTTATATTGTAAACGTTTATATTGTAAAGCCTTATAAAATTTGCATAATTAATTGCATAATTAATACGCGAGAGTTAAATATACGTATTTTCTGGCGTAACAATTTTACATTTTGTTTCAGCAAGTTTTTCAACGTATTCTATGGGTGGGGTTTTTTCGGTGATTAAATAATCTACGTCGTTAAAATCAAAGTCCTTGCATAAAAACACCTTATCAAACTTGGTGCTGTCGCATAATACCGCAATTTTAGAAGAATTTTTCTTCATTTGTTGCTTTAACTTTGCTTGCTCTATGCTTGCGTCAGTTATGCCGTTTTTAACGGATATTCCCGTGCAAGAAACAATGGCTATATCTGCGTGTATGCGTGATATAAAATCCATAGTGTCGGTGCCTGAAATGGAGTTGGAGTGGTTTTGAATTTCGCCCCCGGCAATATAGATTTTTACGTTATCCGTTTGCGATAATAGTAGGGCATTTCTAAGTCCCGTTGTCGTTACCGATAGATATTTAAAGGTTGTAAGTAATGGAATAACGTATCCAACGGTAGAGGAACTGTCAATAAAAACGCTGTCGCCATTTTTAATAAGCTTTGTGGCTAGGCGGGCAATGGTGCGCTTTGCTTGCGTGTTTTCTTGTTCACGTATAGCAAAAGCAGACTCCTCTGCGCTCGACTTAAACAGCATTGCGCCACCGTGCGAGCGTTTGATAAGTCCTTGCTTTTCCATTGCGCGAAGGTCACGGCGAATGGTTGCGCCCGAAACGAAAAGTTCGCCCGCAAGTTCTTCAACCGTAGCCGATTTTTTTTGCCCGAGAATTTCTAAAATCTCGTTTTGACGTTCAAGTGAAAGCATTTTTTTACCTTAATCCCACCTTAAAATCACATAAAACAGCAGTAAAGTCGCCTTAAAACAACTGTAAAACAACCCTTTTATTGCTTAAATTGTTCATTTGTGTTCATTGTTGATTATATCTTATCATTTTTTTTCATATTTGTCAACATTTTTTTAATGGGTTGCAAACTATATATTATATGTTATAATATAAATGCACTAGTTTTAGTGAACACAAATGAACAGTTAAAAACAAAATCAGTATAAGGAGATTTTTTATGAAGACCAAAGCGGTTAGACTTTACGGCAAAAACGATTTACGACTTGAAGAATTTGACTTGCCTGAAATTAAGGAGGACGAAATACTTGTCCGCATAGTTTCAGACAGTATTTGTATGTCTACTTATAAGGCAGCAATTCAAGGTGCGGACCATAAGCGCGTTCCTAACGACGTTGCTGAAAACCCCATCATTGTCGGTCACGAATTTAGTGGCGATATCGTTAAGGTCGGTGCAAAGTGGCAAGGTAAATACAAAGAGGGTAGTAAGTTCGGTATTCAGCCTGCGTTAAAGGGTAACGTTCAAGCACCCGGATATTCTTTCAAATACGTTGGTGGCGATGCTACCTACGTTATCCTCCCCAACGAAATTATGGAGGGTAACAACCTTATTATTTTTGATGGCGACTGCTATTTTAAGGCATCTTTGGCAGAACCTATGTCTTGCATTATTGCAGGCTATCACGAAAACTATCACAACGACTATGACAACCACGCTCACGATATGGGCATTAAAGAGGGTGGCGCAGTTGCAATTTTAGCTGGCGTTGGTCCTATGGGACTTGGCGCAGTTGACTATGGTATTCACTGTGACAGAAAGCCTTCTCTTATGGTTGTAACCGATATCGACCAAGCAAGACTTGACCGTGCAGCAACCGTTCTTACGGTAGAAGACGCTGCTAAAAACGGTGTTAAACTCGTTTACGTTAACACCGCAGCCGTTGAGGACCCCGTTGCTTACTTAAAGGAAATTAACGGCGGCAAAGGCTACGATGACGTTTTCGTCTACGCACCCGTTCCCGCACTTATCGAGCAGGGCGATGCAATCTTAGGCGATTACGGTTGTCTTAACTTCTTTGCAGGTCCCACTAAAACCGACTTTACCGCAAGGGTAAACTTCTATGACGTTCACTATACCTTCCACAGAATTACCGGCACTTCCGGTGGCACTACCGAAGATATGCGTGAGGCTATCCGTATGGCAGGCGAAGGCAAGATTGACCCCTCCATTATGATTTCACACGTTGGCGGTCTTGACAGTGTTGTTGACACTACCTTAAACCTCCCCAACATCAAGGGCGCAAAGAAACTGGTTTATACCCACATTTCTATGCCTATGACCGCTATTGCCGACTTTGAAAAGTTGGGCGAGACTGACCCCTTGTTCAAAAAGCTTGACGAAATTTGCAAAAAGAACAACGGCATCTGGTCTGCTGAGGCGGAAAAATATCTGCTTGCAAACGCAAAACAGATTTAATAAACAATTTTTAATAAAATACCCTTTTGACCGCTTGTTTTACCTTGCGGTCAAAAGCACGTATTAAGAAAAGTATAGACAAAAAAATATAGGCAAAGAATTTTACGCACAAGGCAATATGCTAAATACGTAAAACAGAATTCAAAAACTATAAAATCAAATTATAAAAATAAAATTACGAAAAAATTTTAAGGAGCTAAAAAGTTTATGGCTAATCCCGTAATGATGCCCAAACAAGGCATTACCGTTGAGAGTTGTATTCTCACAAAATGGAACGTTAAGGTTGGCGACACCGTCAACGTAGGCGACGTTTTATTCTCTTATGAAACTGACAAATCGGCTTTTGACCAACAGGCAGAAGTTGCAGGCGAAATTCTTGCACTTCTTTGCGAAGAAGGCGATGAGGTCCCCGTTTTATCTAACGTTTGCGTAATCGGCAAAAAGGGCGAGGATATTTCTCAATTTGTTGCAGGCAATGCACCCGCAGCAGCACCCGCCGTTGAAGAAGTTAAAAGCGCACCCGCAGCACCTGTTGCAGAGGCAAAGGTTAAAGGCGAAAAGCCCGCAACCTCTAACGGTGTGCTTATGCCCAAGCAAGGCATCACCGTTGAAAGCTGTATTTTAACCAAATGGAACGTTAAGGTTGGCGATACCGTTAAAGTTGGCGATATCCTTTTCTCTTACGAAACGGACAAGTCGGCTTTTGACCAACAATCTGAATTTGAAGGCGAAGTTCTCGCACTTTTCTGTGAAGAAGGCGATGAAGTCCCTGTTCTTACCAACGTTTGTGTAATCGGTAAAAAGGGTGACGACGTTTCTTACTTTGCACCCGACGGCGCACAAACTGCACCCGTTGCAGAGGAAGTAAAGAGCGCACCCGCAGCACCCGCAGTAGCCGCACCTGCAACTGCCGCAGCTGCACCCACAGCAAGTGCTGACGGCAAGGTGTTTGCATCACCCAGAGCTAAAAATCTTGCAAACAAACTTGGCGTAGACCTTTCTACCGCAACGGCAACCGGTCCTAACGGCAGAATTATCGAGCGCGACGTTCGTGAAGCAAGTCTTAACAAGTCCGCTGCACCCGTTGCTACTTCCGCAGCAGCACCCGCAGCTGCTCAGGCAGACAAGCTTGCTAACGTTGACGTTAAGGCATTTAAGGACGAAAAGATGTCCAATATTAGAAAAGTCATTGCAAAGAATATGGTTATGAGCCTTTCTACTATGGCTCAGCTTACCCACACGTTATCCTTTGATTGCACCAACGTTATGGCTTTTAGAAAATACTTAAAGGATAATGCTGAAAAGCTTAAACTCCCCTCAATCACAATCAACAACATTATCGTATTTGCAGTATCACGCGTTATCAAAAAGCACAAGGATTTGAACGCACACCTCATCAACGGCGATACGATGCGTTATTTTGAACACGTAAATATGGGCATTGCAACCGACACTCCAAGAGGATTGCTCGTTCCCACCCTTTTTGGTGCAGACCTTATGAGCCTTTCGGAAATTGCAGTTAAGTCCAAAAAACTCTCCCAAGATGCTATTGACGGCAAACTCAGCCCTGAACTTTTGACGGGCGGCAGCTTTACTATCAGTAACGTTGGCACAATGGGTATCGAAAGCTTCACACCGGTTGTTAATCCTCCTCAAACGGGTATCTTAGGTGTAAACACCCTTGAAACACGTGTAAAACTCGGCAAAAACGGCGAGATTATACCTTACACCGCAATGAGCTTGTCCCTCTCTTACGACCACAGAGCGCTTGACGGCGCACCTGCTTCAAGGTTCTTGAAAGATTTGAAAGATTATCTTGAAAATTTCAGTTTCAACCTCCTTGCAGATGCTAACTGCATTTAATATAGTGCTTAATACTGCATCTAATTTGTAGAGCAAGGCTTAATTACTGTATTTAATTTGTAGGGCAAAGTTTTAATAAACTTTAATAAACAAAATAAAAATTAAAGACTTAAAAATCATCGTTTAAAAATATTTAACAAAATTGAACAAGATTTTTAACAGTTAAAAACGTAACACGCAAAAATATAGGAGCAAATTATGGAAATTTTTGATTTAGTAGTTATCGGTGGCGGTCCTGCTGGTTATCTTACCGCAGAGCGCGCTGGTCACGCAGGACTTAAAACCCTCGTGATTGAAAAAAGAGAGTTCGGTGGCGTTTGCCTTAACGAAGGTTGCGTTCCTAGCAAAACCTTTTTGAACTCTGCAAAGGTTCTTGATTACGCTAACCACGCTGAAGCTTATGGCGTTAACGGCGTTGGCAAGGCAGCAGTTGACCAAAAATTCGTTGTTGAAAGAAAGAACGGTGTAGTTAAAATGCTCGTTTCTGGCATCAAAGGTCAACTTAAACGCAACAAGGTTACCATGAAGTCGGCAGAAGCTTACATCGAAGGCAAGGGTGACGGCGGTTATATCGTTAAAGCAGGCGAGGAAAAGTTCCTTGCTAAACGTCTTATGATTGCAACCGGTTCTATGCCGGTAGTTCCCCCAATCACCGGTCTTAAAGAGGGTATCGAGGCAGGTTTAGTTCTTACCAACCGTGAAATTTTGAACCTCGAAAAAATTCCTGAAACACTCGTTGTTATCGGCGGCGGTGTAATCGGCTTAGAAATGGCAAGTTATTTCTCATCAGTAGGTAGCAAGGTTATCGTTGTTGAAATGCTTAACAAAATTGCAGGTCCTACCGAAAAGGAAATCTCTCAAATCTTACAGAAAAACCTTGAAAAGAAGGGTGTTGTATTCAACCTCGGTTGCAAGGTTACAGCTATTGATAAAGACGGTGTTGTTTTCGAGCGCGACGGCAAGTCCGAAAAGGTTACAGCAGACAAAATTCTTCTCTCTATCGGTAGACGTGCAGTTACTGCAAATATCGGCTTAGAAAATATTGATGTTAATATGGAGCGTGGTGCGATAATCACCGATGATACAATGCGCACCAACGTTGCAAACGTATATGCAGCAGGCGACGTAAACGGCAAGGTTATGCTTGCACACACCGCTTATAGAGAAGCTGAGGTTGCCGTAAACAATATGCTCGGCAAAAAGGACATTATGCGCTATGGCGTTATCCCCTCGGTTATTTACACCAATCCCGAAGTTGGCTCGGTTGGCGAAACGCTTGACAGTGCAAAGCAAAAGGGTTTAGATGCAAAAGAGGTTTCTATTCCTATGACTTACTCTGGTAGATACGTTGCTGAAAACACCACTCTCGACGGCATCTGCAAGCTTGTTATCAACAACAAGACCAACACTCTTATCGGCGCACACATCATCGGTAGCTATGCAGGCGAATTTATCGTTTCCGTATCGGCTATGATTGATTTAGAGGTAGACATTGAAAATATCAAAAAATTGGTATTCCCGCACCCCACCGTATGCGAAATCGTGCGTGAAGCAATTTTCCAGATATAATTAGTTTTGGATATAATTAAGTTATAGTTTAATGTATAACTAAACGCAATTTACAATTAATTAGTTAAAATTTATAAGGAGATATATATTATGCCTAAATGTGAATTTATCGACCCTAAATTTATTAGGTCGAAAAGTAAAATTTCTTTCACCGATATCCCTGTCAACGTTTATGACAAGACGATAGAGGACGAAAAGAAAAACTACTCAAAGCAAGACTTCGTTAGAATTTTTAACGACATCGCAATGCTCCGTGAATTTGAGAGCATGATTAACTTGATTAAAATCAAGGGCGAATACCAAGGCTTTAAGCATTCCTATCCCGGTCCTGCCCATCTTTCTATGGGACAAGAGGCTGCTGCTGTTGGTCAAGCTTACAACCTTGACCTTGACGATATGACCTTTGGCTCACACCGTTCACACAGTGAGGTTTTGGCTCGTGGTCTTGCGTCCATCAACAAACTCCCCGATGACAAGTTGATGCAGATTATGAAGGACTTTATGGGTGGCGAAACTCTTGCTCCCGTAGAAAAGCTCAACAAAACTGGTAACGTAAAAGACCTTGCTGTTGACTTCTTGCTCTACGGCTTTATGAGTGAAATCTTTGCACGTCGCACCGGCTTCCACAGAGGTATGGGCGGTTCAATGCACGTTTTCTTCCTCCCCTTCGGTATTTACCCCAACAACGCAATCGTTGGTGGTGCTGCACCCGTAGCACTCGGCGCTGCACTCTATAAGAAAATCAACGACAAGCCCGGCATCGTTATTTCCAACGTTGGTGACGGCGCTGTCGGTTGTGGCGTAGTTTACGAATCAATGAACTTTGCTGCTATGGACCAATTCCGTGAACTTTGGGAAAAGAAGGGCGGTCTTCCCATCCTCTTCAACTTCTTCAACAACGGTTACGGTATGGGTGGCCAGACGAGAGGCGAAACGATGGCTTACGACTTCCTTGCACGTCTTGGTGCAGGTATTACCCCCTCACAACTTTACGCAGAGCGCGTAGACGGCTTCAACCCCTTGGCAGTAATCGACGCAATGAACAGAAAGAAGAAAATTCTTCTCGAAGGCAACGGCCCCGCAATGCTCGACGTTGTTACCTACCGTTACGGCGGACACTCTCCCTCTGACAGCATGAGTTACAGAACTCCCGAGGAAGTTGCTGCTTGGCAGGAATACGACCCCATCGTTACGTATAGAAAGGCACTCGTTGACGCTAAGGTTGAAAGCGACGGCAAGTTTGACGATATCCTCGCAAGCATTTCCGAGAGAATGCTCAAACTTTGCAAACTCGCTGCTGACCCCGTTGAATCTCCCTATCTTGACTTCAAAAAAGACCCCTACTACGTTGAAGACCTTATGTTCTCCAACGGCAAGGTTGAAAAGATGGAAGATAGACCTGTTGACGTTAAAATGCCTATGGAAGAAAACCCCAGAGTTAAGCAGATTGCAGGCAAATCCCGTTACGCATTTGACGAAAAAGGTCAGCTTGTTTCCAATATGAAGAGATTTAATATCCGTGACGGCTTGTTTGAAGCTATCATTGATAGATATTATAAAGACCCCACGCTCACCTCTTATGGTGAAGACGTTCGTGATTGGGGTGGCGCGTTTGCAGTTTACAAGGGCTTGACAGAAGCGCTTCCTTACCACAGACTATTTAACTCCCCCATCAGTGAAGCTGCTATCGTATCTTCGGCAGTTGGTTATGGTCTCTGTGGTGGTAGAGTTATCGTAGAACTTATGTATGCCGACTTTATGGGCAGAGCAGGTGACGAAATCTTCAACCAGCTCGCTAAATGGCAAGCAATGAGTAGTGGTATTTTGAAGATGCCTGTTGTTCTTCGTGTTTCAGTTGGGTCTAAATACGGTGCACAGCATTCTCAGGACTGGGTTGCTCTACCAGCACACGTTCCCGGACATAAAGATTGCATCCCTGCAACTCCTTACGATGCTAAGGGTCTTATGAACTCTGCACTTAACGGCACTGACCCTGTAATTTTCTTTGAATCTCAAAGAATTTACGACTAGGGTGAAGAATTCCATAAGGAAGGCGTTCCCGAAGGTTATTATGAAATCCCCTTGGGCGAACCTGACGTTAAGAGAGTTGGTAGCGATATTACCATTCTTACCATCGGCGCAACCCTTTATAAAGCTGTTGAAGCTGCAAAAATTCTTTCTGAAAAATACGGCGTAGAAGCAGAAATTATCGACGCTCGCTCCATCGTTCCTTTCAACTACGAAAAGGTTGTTGAAAGTGTTAAAAAGACGGGCAGAATTATTCTTGCATCCGACGCTTGTTCAAGAGGTTCTATTTTGAACGATATGGCACGCAACATTACCGAACTTTGCTTCGATTACCTCGATGCTCCTCCCGTAGTATGCGGTGCACAAAACTGGATTACTCCTCCGTTTGAATTTGATGCAGACTTCTTCCCACAAGCTAACTGGATTGTTGACTACATCAACGACAAGATTATGCCCCTTAAAGGCCACGTAAGCACTATCAACACTTCTGATGCAGAGGTTATGCGCAAGGCTAAAAAGGGTGTATAATAAGGCATAATAAAGGTGTATAATACGTGCAAAATAAACGCATATAATTTATACGAATAAATTACCTTAATATTAAAGGGGACGGACTATTCCGCCCCCTTTTTTTGCTTGCTTTAATGGGTTTTGTTTTTAATTTTGTTTTAGGCTTTTGCTTTTTGTTTGATTTTTGTTTTATAAGTTTATATAATTACTCTTAAATATATATAAATGGCAAAGAACAGTCAAAATTACTTGACAAAATTGATGCTAAAAAGATACAATACGATATGATGAACGAATTTTATTTTATAACGCACGATAATCACGATGCTTATTTTAATATCGCCAGCGAAGAATATCTCTTAAAGCAAAAGGAAGATTTTTTCGTATATTTATGGGTTAACGCCCCAGCTGTAATAGTTGGCGTAAACCAAAACACTATACAAGAGGTTAACCTTAACTGGACGGAAGAAAAGGGCGTAAAAGTTGTCCGTAGGCTGACGGGCGGCGGAGCGGTTTATCACGACTTAAATAACGTTTGTTGGACGGTTATCGCGCCGTATAACGCGGGGGAAGAGAGTTACAAAAAGTTTACCGCACCTGTTATAGAATACCTTTCCTCCATAGGTGTTAAGGCGGAATTTGCCGGCAGAAACGATATTTTGGTTGACGGTAAAAAGATTTCCGGCAATGCCGAAACGGTTTATAACGGCAGAATAATGCACCACGGCACCATCTTATTTGATACTGACGTTGATGCCTTAGCGGGCGCGCTGAAACCCAACAAAATTAAAACGGAAAGCAAGGGCATAAAATCGGTGCGTGCGCGCGTAACTAACGTTAAACAGCATTTGCCAAGCGATAAGCTTATGACGGCAAAAGAGTTTATGCGTGGGCTTTCGGCACATCTTAGCAAAGGACTTAAAAGTTATAAATTTGACAGTAACGATTTAGAAAAAATCGACACACTTGTTAAAGATAAATATTCCACGTATCAATGGAACTTTGGTTATTCGCCAAAGGGCAAAAATCAGTTGGAGGAAAAGCTATCGTTTGGACTTATTAGCATCTCGTTTGACACGGATGGCGGTGTGATGCAAAACGTAAGTATTCACGGCGATTTTTTCTCGTCAAAACCAGTTGACGAGTTTGCAAAAAGCCTAAACGGCACGCAGTTTGAGCGAAACGCACTTAAAAAAGCCTTCAAAAAGGTGGGCGAATATATTAGCGGTGCCACCGCAGAGGAAATTGTAAAAAGCCTTCTCGGCTAAAAAATTAAGGTTAAAAATTTTATAAAAAGGTAAAAAGAGGCATAATTTTAGCCGTCTAAATATTTTTTACAAACAATTAGGAGATAAGATGTTACAAAAAACAAAATTAAACCCTAAAACCGAAGTTTTAAATATATTTATAATAATTATTTGCGCGCTGCTCGTTTCGTTTGGTATGCACGTTTTCGTGTATAAAGCCGAATTTGCACCTTGCGGTATCGACGGCATTGCAAAAATTATTCAAGACCTTTCAGCAAGATACTTGCCCTTTACGATAAACCCCGGCGTAACCACTTATGCCATCAATATTCCGCTTTTGATTGCCGCTTGGTTTATCTTAAAAAAGCGTTACGTTATTTACACAATTATATACACCATAATTTATTCAACGTCACTTATCGTGCTTGACAAAGTGCAGTTTTATCAATATGATTGCACCGTTTTCCCTAATACATATTTAATTGCAGCAATATTTGGTGGCGTTTCGCAAGGTCTTACCGGCATTATGTTCCGCCTTGGCGCATCTTCCGGTGGTATTGACGTTATAGGTTGCTTAATTCAAACCAAAGCTCGCCATAAAGACGTAGAAAAAATCATTGCATACGTAAGTTACGTTATTGTTGCAGTAGTATTTTTTGTTTACGGCAATCTTAACTCGGTATGCTTATCGGTAGTTTGCATATTCGTTTGTGAAAAGGTTACAACGGCAATACTTAAAAGCAATAGGCAAGCAATTAAGTTTGAAATTGTTGCCGATAAAGAGACCGCAAAGGAAATCAAAAAAGTTATCCTCTTTGACGTTTTCCACGGCGCAACCATCTTAAAAGGTCAAGGTGCATTTACCGAAGATGATAAAGAGATTATCGTTTGCTTAGTCAACTACCAACGTTTGCCCGAGTTCTTAAAACTTGTCAAAAACTTCCCTAACGTATTCTTGTATTACAGTGACGTAATGGGTGTTAAGGGAAATTTCGACTTTAAAAAGAGCGAAGAAAACCCCGAGGACGCAATCTTACGTAAACAAAAACTATCCACGGCAGCTTTGTCTAGCGCGGTAGAAGAGGACAGTCAGGATAACAGCCAAGCACAGTAGACGTATTAGCCTAAAAACAATAGGCTACCGTCATAGAAGCAAGTAAACTAATAAACAATTATAAAAAGTATAAAAGTATAAATAGTATAAAAATTATAATAAGCCCCCTTGCGCTCTATAAGCGCAAGGGGGCTTTTACTTTGCTTTTACTTTATCTTTTATTTTGTTGTGGACTTTTCTTTAATCTCGGTTGGCGTGCATAGTTTTATATTTTTGTAGCTTGACCTTTGCGTGAGGATGTGCACGCGTAATCACATTTGACCTTTGCGCGAGTTTATATACGCCTAATCACGTTTGACCATGCACGTTTACCTTAACGTTAAGCTTCATACGCTCAAAAAGGTTATCTTTATATCTTGCGTAATATTTGTGGTGAAAGCGATATAGCATCTGCTTTACGTTAAAAATATCGCACCCCGTTTGGCGAGAGGTTTCAACAAGCTCCTCAATTCCCTTTTTTAATTCCTCCTCAGCCTTTTCTTTAACGTAGACTGGTAGAGGGGTGTTTTTTGCGTAAGAATTATCTTGGTCGTGCGTGGTCATATCGCTTATTTTGCCGTAAATCTCTAACGCAATGGATAGGGTAAGGTCGTTTTCACTTGCGGATAGGGTGATTTTTGGCTTTGATTTAAGAACTGTCATTAAATAGTTTTCAGTTGCATTTCCAAAGCCTGCGTTGTCAATTTCTAAGGTTGTCCCCTCAAAACTTGCCATTAAGGCATTATAAACTACTGTAAGGCGCGGTTCAAGTTCACCCACCTTTACGCCGTCGTAGAAAAGTGCAGTTGTTCTTGCATCAAATAGGCTTGAACCTTTATTGCCGCCCATTGCACCTGACGACGAGGTAGAGCCACCCGCTTGACCGCCGCTTCCGCTAGACGAAGTTCCGCCGTCCTCCGTGTTTGCGCTACCGCCTCCCAAACCCGAAGAGTTGCTTTCGCCCGAGCTATTAGAACTACCAGAGCTTGACGAGCCACTACCCGAACTGCCTGCACTGCTTCCAGCCGAACCGTTAGAACTACCTCCTCCCGAACTGTTGCTTCCTCCGCTGCCCGAACCGTTAGAGCTGCCGTTGTCACCAAGAATTTTCACAAGAGGCATTATGCCCGACTTTGCGTGCGCGTAATAACCAGTGCAAAAAGACTTAATATCGGTGCGGACTATATCGTTGTCAAAGCCGGGGTTTTTATAAATTATTTTTTGTAGCGCAAACGAAGAGATATTGTCAAGTGGGGTAGAGGTTGTTAAAACGTCTTTTGCATACCCTTCGGCAAGCACTACAAGCGCGCTATCTTGCACTCTTAGGGTCTTTGAAAAATAGTCCAAAACCCTTATAACGTCACTTTCGGCAACCTCTGTGCCAACGATAATGATGTTGCAAAATGAAAGGCTTGGAAACCAGCCGGATATATCCCCAATATTTTTTATTGCCGCGCCAACAGTTTTGCCCGTGCCAGATAAGTGCGCCTTTAAGTTTTCGGTGTTGGCATCAGTTGCTTCCGGCACGGCAATTTGTGCTGTAATTTCGTAACCCCCCTCTTTATCAACGTCTATTGCAACCGCCGTTATAATGGCGGTTTTTTCTATGTCAATAATTCCAAAATCGTTTGAAAAAAAGAAGCAAAAAACTGCAATCATTGCAAGCAAAATAAACTTAGTCTTTTTTAATTTCATTTTTTTGACCCCCTTTTTTCAGCAAAGAAAAAATTATTGGCAAGGCATTGTTAAAGAGAATAAAAATAGGCGGTGCGTAGTTTAAAATTGCATACTCTATCGACCACATTTTCTCCGAAAGTGTAAGGGTTAGGGTTAACATAAGCACGGCTAAAAACAAAGGATACATCCACGGCCGTTTTAACGGATAAACCCGCTCTAAAATCATATTTGCAAAGTATAGCGGTAGGGTTAAGGAAAAAACAGATGAAAACAGTATCAAAAATATGGCAAGGTAGTCAAATCTGCCAATGTTGTTTATAACCGTTGCGTATTTTGAAATTTCCGTTAGGGCAAACCGCTTTCTTACAGCGATTGACGAAAAGGACGCGTAAAAGAAAATTACAAAAAGCAACACCATAACTGCGGCTATGGCATATGCACCAAGAATTTTTAACTCCGTCTTTTTTTCGCGTTTAAACCGTCCTATAAAAAACAAAAAATAGGCGCAGTCGCCAAACCAATTTAAGCTTTTCATTGCACCTTTAATTACAGGCACAAAACCGTTTGCGCCGCCCGGCAGCAGTGCACCCATATCTAAATTGGGGATAGAAAGGGCCATAAGAAGCAAGTATCCCAAAACTGTTGAAACCCATAAAACGTCGGCAATTCTGCCGATAACCCTAAGCTTTTTAGCGCATAAATAGAAAATCACTAAAAAGAAAGGCAAAAAAAGCCCAACCTTTGGCATTGCAAGATACATTGTTAAAACAACGTAATCTTTTTGCTCGGCAATGGGCAGAAAGGCTTTAAGAATAAAAAATACCGCATAAAAAAGCAATACTATTTTGCTTGCACGTTTGCCGCACGCCCCCTCTAACAATCCAAAAAAGTCGGTTTTTGCGTTTCGCGTTGCAAAAACCACCGCAAGTAGAGTAACGAAGTCAAGCGCAACGTTTATTAAGCAAGACATCCATAAATCTTCGTTTGCTTCGCCCGCCATTATGCTTGGCATCATAAAAAACTTTGCAACAGGCATAAGCGCAATAAAAAATAAGCTTATTTGCCTTGTTTTAAGTGTGTTGTCAGCGTGCATTTTGTTCCTCCTCTGGTGAGTTTGTGGGTGTGTTTTTAGGTGTGTTTTGCTTAATATTGGTTGAGTTTTTAGCTTCGTTTTGAGATGAGTATTGCTCCCTATCGGGTGTGTTTTTAGTTGCGGTTTGCTCAATATCGGGTGAGTTTTCTTCCTCCGTAGATGGCTTTTTTGCGGGCGCATTACTGCTAATTTTCTTTTTAGAAATTCGCGTGTGGTTTGCATTTTTTATGGACAGTGGGCGCAATGTCATTTCCGACATAAAGCCTTTATATAGGCTGTCCTTTAAGTCCTCTTTAATAAGTGGCGAAAATGGTGCCATAAGTGGCGTTGAATAGTTTTCAAAGGACACTAAATAAATTAAAATAGCTGCCATTGCCACCAAAATGCCGTATCCGCCAGTAGAGCCGCCTATAATTAAAAAAATAAGGCGCACAACGGCAAAGGTTTTTTCCAGTTCAGGCACGGTAAAAAGGCATATTCCAGAAAGGGCAATAATCATTAAGGTCGGCGCAGAAATTATGCCCGCGTTTACTGCCGTTTCGCCAAGCACCAAGCCGCCTACAATCGATACCACCATGCCCACGTATTTGGGCATACGCACGCTGGCTTCGTTTAAAATTTCAAAAATGAGTAGTGAAAAAAACATTTCGTAGCTAGGCGATAGCGGAATACCCTTTATACTATTGACTATGGTCAGTAAAAAGGATAGGGGTATAATTTGTAAATGAAAAAGCTGTGCTGCCACGTAAAACGCCGGCAAAAGAATGGACAGCATAACCGCCATAAGTCGCAAAAGTCTTGCAAGGGTTGCGTTATAGGCGGAGCTATAATAGTCGTTTGGGCTTTGAAAATCTTCTATTAAAAGGTAAGGCACCGTTAGGGCTATGGGGGAGCCGTCAACAAGTAGCGCAACTCTGCCTTCCAAAATTTTTGCCGCTAAAATATCCGGCTTTTCAGTATTGCCAACCTGCTTAAAAACAGAGGTTTTATGCTCGCCTAAAAATTTAGACACGTAAGAGCTATCTAGCACGGCATCAATTTCAATAGAGTTAAGCTTTGCTTTAAGCTTTTTTACAAGCGCCTTATCTGCAACGTGTTTTACGTAGCAAAGGCAAACGGTAGTTTTTGAATATTTGCCAATTTCAATATTTTCAAAAATAAGGTCGGGGGTTTTAAGCCTTCGTCTCATCATACTAACGTTTATTGGTAAGCTTTCCACAAAGCCCTCTCTTGGTCCCTTAATAACGGTAGAGGTGGGTGGCTCGGCAATAGAGCGGCGGTCAAACTTAATAAGCCCAAACGAATAGGCGGTATCAATACCGTCGCACAAAAGTGTGGCAAAGCCCGAAACCACCTTATCGGGAATTTGTTCTAAACTAGTTAGTTCCTCTTTTTCAGGGCTTAAAAATATATCTTGAAGCCTATTTTTGTCGGGTTGTCCCTCAATGCGCGACATTGGGCGCAAAATAAGCTCTCCAAGCGACTCTTTGTCAACTATATCCTTGGCAAAAATAAGCACCGCATTTGCTGCGCCCGCCTTTGTTTCCATAAAGCAAACGTCCTCCGACGGCAAGGCTTTTTTTAGGAAATCCAAGTTTTTTTCAAGCGAAGTATAAACTTTCATACAAACAGTATTTTGAATTTGAAAAAATTTATTCTATAAAGCGGTCGGTAAAGTGAGGATGAATAATTGCCTCTGTAAAGATAAACTAAAAAGTCCATAGAAAAGAGCGTATAAAAAAGCTTATAAAAAAAGTATAGAAAAAAGATGTATAAGAACGTATAGAAAAAAGGCGCGTTCGCCCACCACAAAAGCGGCAGCGAACGCGCCCAAAATTTAGTTATTAATATTTAGTTGTTGCGCAAGCTTTTAGCCGCTTGCAAAATTAGGCGAGCAAGGGTGTCGATTTCTGCCTTATCAAGCCCGTCTTTTGCGTATTCAACAAGCACTGCGGAAATTTCTTCCATCAGTTTTTCGGCGGCGGCTTGATGGTCTAAGTTTTCCTTAGCCTCAATAAACGCCGCTATTGCTTTAACGGCACCGCATTTTTCGCTACCTATAAGGTAACCTTCTAGTATGCCGTCCACTAAAAATTCGGTGGGCGTCAGCATAAATGCTTCACCACTTTTTATTTTTGCAACTATTGCGCGCATAACACTTGCAAGCGAGCCGCAAAGCAAGCCTGAATAAAGTGCGTCGGCGCGAAGAGAAAAGTCACCTAAGCACCAAATCATATCGTATGCTACCGCAAAAAGTGTTGCAACCAAAAAGGGTAAGACTGCGCGAAGAAAGGGCTTAATGCCTTTGACCGTTAAATCAAGCGAAATAACAATTATCGCTACGATTAGCGATATTACAAGGCTGCTCACGCTGTATTCTTCAAAAAAAGTCCAAAGATAAAAAAGCTGTTCCATTTTGCACCTTCAACTTTCCGGAAAAAGTTCGGCACTATTGGTAGCTATTCGACCGTTTTTTTCTATGCTCCCATAATCTTTTATAAAAAGCTATAAAGCTGTAATACGGATAATTACAGTTCAATACCTCAGCCTCCTTTTTTCCTTATTTTTCCAAACGCCGTAGTCATTATATACCCTAAAAAGAAAAGGTAAAAGCCGTTTATGACAGCCAATTTAGTAAAATTTTGCGCCAAAATTTATGCAAATAATGTCATAAAGTGGATAAGCCGTTTATCATACCAAAGCCCATCAATCTCATAGTATATAAAGCCTAAAAAAGAGGAGGATAAAGGCTAATGTTTTTTGAATTTTTAAGATTTTTAGTAGGCAAACTAGTATTTTTTGCCGGCAGCGTGGTGGGTGGCTCGTCCTTTCCAAAACCATTACCACCAGAAGAAGAAGCGGAGTGTATTCGCAAAATGAAAGAGGGTGATGCGCTTGCACGTGAAAAACTGATAAACCACAACATGCGCCTCATTGCACACATAGTAAAAAAATACACGGGCGCAGCCGAAACGGACGATTTAATTTCGGTTGGCAGCATAGGGTTAATAAAGGCTATAAACACTTACGAAGTCGGCAAAGGCACCCAGCTTGCAACCTATACGGCGCGTTGTATTGAAAACGAAATTTTAATGCTTCTTCGCGCAAACAAAAAGCACAAAAAAACGGTGTCCTTGTCAGACCCTGTCGGCACCGATAAAGACGGAAACGAATTGACCTTAATGGACCTTTTATATGATGGTGAGGACGACGTTTTTTGCGAGGTAGACAAGGGGATAGAGCGAGAAAAATTTATTCGCTTTATCAAAAAAACGCTTACCGAGCGTGAATACGTAGTGCTTTGTTTGCGTTATGGATTAAAGGGTGAAAAAAGCTATGCTCAGCGCGAGGTTGCCGCATTTTTGAAGATTTCTCGCTCGTATATATCGCGCATAGAAAACAAGGCGATAGAAAAATTAAAAGAGGCGGTCAAAAAAGGGGAATTTAATTGCTAAACGGATATTTTTATGATAAAATATCATAAAAGGGTAAAATTATGGAAAATAAAATTTCAGTTGTAGCAATTATCGTATCCGAGCCTGACGCGGTTGAAGGGGTAAATTCCGCCCTCCACGCGTTTAGAGACTACGTTATCGGCAGACTTGGTATTCCTCATAAGGAAAAGTCGCTTAGTGTAATAAGCGTTGTGCTTGACGCACCACTAAACGTTGTCAACAGCCTTTCTGGCAAACTTGGTATGATAAAGGGTGTAAGCAGTAAAGTGCTTACTGCAAAATAAATATGGCTTGCACGTTTGTTTCGGGTGCAACCGGTGGCATCGGCAAGGCTTTTGCAGAGGCCGTTGCAAAAAAGGGTGGCGCACTTTATTTAACCGCAAGAAGTTTTGATAGGCTGAATACCTTAAAGACGGAGTTGCAACAAAAATATCCGGTAGACGTTAAGGTGTTTGCTTGTGACTTGACTAGTGAGGCGGAAAGAGCATTACTGGTAACCGACCTTGCAAATTGCGGTATAAATTTAGAACGCATCATTCACGTAGCCGGTGTCGACACGCAAAAGGCATTTTTGCAATATAGTATGGAAAAGCTTTTGTTTCAGCTTAGGGTTAACGTTGAAGCAACTTTAAGCCTTACACTTGCGCTATTGCCGTATAAAGCAAAAAATACCGAGGTAATTACAATCAGCAGTATGTCGGGCGTGTCGCCAATGCCTTACTTTGCGGTTTATTCGGCAACAAAAGCAATGCTTACCAATCTTTTTACGGCGCTTCATTACGAACTTAAAAAGGACGGTGTAAAAGTAACCACCGTTTTGCCGGGGGGCGTGCCCACGAGAGAGGACGTTTGCGAGGCGATTAAAGCGCAAGGGGTATGGGGCAAACTTTCGGCAAAGTCTCCGGAGTTTGTTGCGGAAAAATCGCTTAAAGCCGTCCGCAAAAATAAGGTAAAATATATACCGGGCTTTTTCAATAAATTTTTGTATTTCATTATGAAAATTGCGCCCAAGGGCATTGTTTTAAGATTTATTGCAAAGCGTTGGAGCAAACAAAGTAAAGACGCTTTTTAGAAAGACCATAAAAATTGCAACTGTGCGAGAAGATAAAGAAAGAGCTTTGATAACAGCTTTACGTGTTGTTAAAGATTATAAACAAAAGATACGGGGGAATAACTATGAGTTTAGCAGACCAACTTTTTATAAAAACTTGTAACGAAATTATGGACGAAGGTTTTTGGGATACAGACCTTCCCGTCCGTCCTAAATGGGCTGACGGCACGCCGGCGCATACGGTAAAAAAATTCTGTATTGTAAATCGTTATGATTTGCAAAAAGAGTTCCCGATACTGACCTTGCGCAGAACGGCATTTAAGTCGGCTATTGACGAGATTTTATGGATTTGGCAAAAAAAATCTAACAACATTAACGACTTAAACAGTCATATTTGGGATAGCTGGGCAGACGAGACTGGCTCTATCGGCAAGGCATACGGCTATCAGCTCTCCGTTAAGCATAAGTATAAAGAGGGCGAGTTTGACCAAGTTGATAGAGTGCTTTACGACTTAAAGCACAACCCCTCGTCAAGAAGAATTATGACAAATATTTACGTGCATCAAGACTTAAACGAAATGCACCTTTATCCTTGCGCTTATTCAATGACTTTTAACGTCAGTGGCGACACTTTAAACGGTATTCTCAATCAAAGAAGTAACGACGTTTTGACGGCGAACAACTGGAACGTTGTTCAATATGCCGTCTTGCTTATGATGTTTGCCCAAGTTTCCGGCTTGAAGGCGGGCGAGCTTGTCCACGTTATTGCCGACGCGCATTTATATGACAGGCACATACCCATCGTAAAGGAAATTCTTGCAAATCCGCAGTATCCCGCACCCAAGCTTAAAATGAACAAGGACGTTAAGAATTTTTACGATTTTACGGTAGACGATTTTGAACTTGAAGACTACCAATACACCAAACTTGACAAAAAGATAGAGGTTGCAATTTAATGAAAGCCATTGTTGCAGTAGACAAAAATTGGGGCATAGGCAAAAATAACGACTTGCTCTTTTCCCTTCCTGCCGATATGCGTTTTTTTAGGGAAACAACGCTCAGTAAAGTGGTTGTTATGGGCAGAAAAACGTTGCAGTCCTTTCCAAACGGCAAACCCTTAAAAAACCGCGTCAATATTGTGTTGACTTCGCGCTTAGGCGAGGCGGAGGGTTACACGGCGGTTAGCAGCCTTGACCAATTAAAAGTAGAGCTAGCAAAATATAACGCAGACGACGTTTACGTTATTGGCGGGGCAATGCTATATAAAACCTTGTTGCCATATTGTAGCGAGGTGCTTGTTACCAAAGTTGATGCCGATGGCGGTGCAGAGGTCTTTTTTGAAAACCTTGATGCCGACAGTAGTTGGACGATGACAAGCGCAAGCGAGGTTGTTGAAACGGGCGGCTTTAATATCCGCTTTACAACCTATAAAAATTTGCAACCAATCGCTTTTTAACTTGTAGTTAACTACCACCGATTAACTAACTACCCCTGTTTAGCATTGGTTAAACGGCTAATAAATTTACGGATAGGTAGCAACTGCGGTTTTTACTTTTTAACTTTTTATAAAAAAATTACGGCGCGCTAAATTGGTGCGCCGATAAGTCTGTCCGTTTTAATAGGTGAAAAATGCTAAGAAAACTCGAAATGGATATGACCGAAGGGCCACTCCTCAAAAAAATAATAATTTACGCAATACCGCTCATATTGACTAACGTTTTGCAGCTTTTGTTTAACGCAGCCGACGTTATGATAGTGGGCGTTTTTTCGGGCGATGATGCGGTTGCGGCAGTCGGGGCTAACTCTGCGCTGATTAAGCTGATTACAGGTCTTTTTATAGGCTTATCTGTCGGCTCAAACGTTATGGTTGCAAGATATATAGGCAAAAAGGACCAAGAAAAAGTCAGCCGCTTTGTCGGTATGAGTGTGCTTGTCAGTGTTATCGTCGGCATAATATTGCTTGCGGTCGGCATATTTTTTGCGCGCACCTTTTTGGTGTGGATGGCTTGCGACCCCGACGTTTTAGATATGGCAACCAAATACCTTGCAATATATCTTATGGGTATGCCGGTTGTAATGCTTTATAACTTTTGTGCCTCAATTTTGCGTGCAGCAGGCGATACCATGCGTCCGCTTATATTCCTTATAATAGCAGGCGTAGTTAACGTGGGGCTTAACGTGTTTTTCTGCACCGTTTGCAAAATGGACGTTGACGGCGTTGCAATAGCAACTGTTGTATCGCAAGCTATATCGGCAGTCCTTTGCCTAATTGTTTTAATTCGCCATAACGGGATAATTAAGCTTAGGGCTAAAAACTTAAAAATCTATTGGAAAGAACTTGGCGAAATGGCGTATATCGGCATTCCAAGCGGTATACATAGCTGTATGTTCTCTCTTTCCAACGTTATAGTTCAATCTACGATAAACTCGTTTGGCAAGTTGGTTATGGCGGGCAATGCTTATGCTCAGCAAATAGAGGGCTTTGTTTTCCAAGCAAACTATGGCGTTGCGCTAACGGCTCTTTCATTTGCTAGCCAAAATCTCGGCGCAGGTAAAATTGATAGGGTTAAAAAATCGATATGGATATCGGTTGGTGTTGTAACAATTATGTCGGTGGTGTTGGGTGGCATAGTAATGCTCTTTTCCAAAAGCTTTTTGGCATTGTTTGCCGACGACCCCAAGGTTTTGGAGGCGGGTATTTTGAGAATAAATATCTTCCTTTCCACCCTTTTCCTTGGCGGAATAATGGATACCGTTAGCCACGCGCTTAGGGGCATAGGTAAAAGCGTATCGGTTATAATCGTTTCACTTTTAGCAAGTTGTGCTTTCCGTATCGGTTGGGTTAAGTTGCTTTTCCCAATGCAACCCACCCTTAGCTTTTTGTATGTTTCTTACCCGATAAGCTGGCTTCTTGCCAGCGTTGTGTATCTGGCTATGTTTATAGTGGTTATAAAAAACTTGCAAAAAAACAAGGTGTAAAATATTCCGCAAATAAATTTAAATATATAATGTATATTTAGATAAAACAAAAATATTAAATCAGTATTAAATTAGTGTAAAAGACACGGCAAAATCAACCAAATTAGGTTGGTCCCATAAAGCCGTGTCTTTTTTTCGTTTTTTTATTTTAGCCGTTAAATTTAGTTAAAAATTACAGGTATATTTTCCCCATATATGACAGGGATATGACAATCAAAAATGGTCGGTATGACGGCATTTTCAACTTTAAAAAATTAAATTTTTAAGCCTGACATAAAGGGCTTTTTTTATTTTTTAGTGGTGTTAAAATGTGCCCGAAGAAAGACAAAAGGGGGTTGATGCCATACGGATAAAAAGCTTGAAAGGTTGCTTATAAAACGAATTACCGACATAGAGCAAGAGCAAAAGCGGCGCGTTTTGGCTGACCGCCTTGCAAGCTACAATACGGGCAAAAAAGTGCATAAAAAACAGCTTGCCTTTCACAAGTGTCAAAAGAAAAACAGATGGGTTTTTGGCGGCAACCGAAGCGGTAAAACGGAGTGTGGTGCAGTAGAGTGCGTTTATTTGGCACGAGGTGTTCACCCATACCGCCAAAACCGCAAGGATACGTTTGGGTGGGTGGTATCACTTTCCACTCAGGTTCAGCGCGACGTTGCGCAAGCAAAAATTTTGCAATATCTCCGTCGAGATTGGATAGAAGACGTAACAATGCTGTCGGGCAGAAAAGAGCGTCCCGAGTCGGGCGTTATTGACCAAATTCGAGTGAAAAACGTGTTTGGTGGCATATCGGTTATCGGCTTTAAGTCTTGCGACCAAGGCAGAGAAAAATTCCAAGGTAGTTCGCTGGACTACGTTTGGTTTGACGAGGAACCCCCAGAAGATATTTATATTGAATGCCGAATGCGTGTGCTTGACAAGTGCGGAGATATTTTTGGCACGATGACACCTTTGAAAGGCTTAACCTTTATACACGACGAAATTTACATAAACAAGTCGGGCTCACCTGAGGTGTGGCACGAGTTTATGGAGTGGGCTGATAACCCATATCTATCGCAAGAAGAAACGGCAACCCTTACCGAAACGTTGTCTGCCGACCAGTTAGAAAGCAGACGATACGGAAAATTTCGTGCAAGCGAGGGGCTTGTATACCCCGAGTTTGACGAGAATATACACGTTATCGACCCATTTAATATTCCGCCCGAGTGGCAGGATAATATCTCAATCGACCCGGGACTAACTAATCCGCTTTCAGCCCATTGGTATGCGGTCGACTTTGACGGTAACGTCTACGTTGTGGCAGAGCATTTTGAAGCAAATAAGGACGTGCCTTACCATGCGGAAGCCATCAAAAGAATATGTGATAGGCTAGGTTGGAAAAAGGATAGCAGTGGCAAAATTTGCGCACTGATAGACAGTGCTTCAAACCAACGCACATTGTCGGGTGTGAGAAGCGTTACCGAACTGTTTTACGACTGCGGAATAGTTGTTAACCCCAAAGTTAACAAAGACTTGTTTTCTGGTATCAATAGGGTAAAGCAGTTTTTAAAGCCTCAGGGTGTATTAAATAAGCCAAAACTTTTTGTTTTCCGCTCTTGCGTTAATTTGATAAGGGAACTTAAAACATACCGATGGGGCGCGGACGAAACACCTAAAAAAACTGACGACCACGCACTAGACGAACTGCGTTATTACATTATGTCAAAGCCTCAGCCTGCTGTTGCTAAAATGGAAAAGACGGAAATTCAAAAGGACAAAGAGAGGTTGTATAAAAGAATATCGTATGAAAGAAGCAAACGAGTGTAAAACAAAAAAAGTTAAAAAAAGGTCAACTAAAACCACTAAAACCACGGCGTTGCCAGACGCGGCTTCTATTAGTGACGAGCATATAAAAAAAGTGCTGATTAAAAAAGCACTTGGCTACGACAGCACCGAAACGGTTGAGGAATACGTTAGCGACAACGAGGGCGAAATAAAGCTAAGTAAACGCAAGGTTACCGTAAAGGCGGTTCCGCCTGATATGACAGCGTTAAAAATGCTTATGGATGACGGAACTACCTCTGTGGCAGAGATGACCGACGAGCAGCTTGAAGCCGAAAAAGCACGGCTTTTAGCAGCGTTAAAAGAAAACATATAAAAGGAGAATGAAATTGCAAAAGGAAAAAAAGTCAAACCAAAAGGAAAGCGAAGCCGTAATAAAGGCTTTCGAGGCAGCTAAAAGACTAAACGCAAGTAAAAGGGCAGATTATGGTAAAACAGCACAACAAAAATATGCCGAGGAGGCGGCGGCTTTTGTAATGGCTGAGTTTGAAAGGCGCAGAGAGGAAAGATTGCCCTTAGAAAGACAGTGGGAGCTTAATATGAACTTCCTTTCTGGCAATCAGTATTGCCTTATTAATGGTATGGGTGAAATTGGCGAGGATACTTCGGTATACTACTGGCAAAACCGCAGAGTGTTTAATCACATAGCACCACTTATCGAAACAAGGCTATCCAAGTTTGCCAGAATAACCCCAACCGTAGGTGTTCGTCCGCAAGCAGATGACGATGACGAGGTTGCAGGCGCAACCGCAGCGGAAAGGCTGATAGAGGCGGCATTTAAGTCCACCGACGTTGACGAGGTTGTTAAAAAGGCAACGTCGTGGAGCGAAACGTGCGGCACTTCCTTTTATAAGGTGGTGTGGGATAGCAACGGCGGTAAAAAGGTTGGCGAACTTGACGGTGTCCCCGTGTTCGAAGGTGACGTAGCCGTTTTGCCCCTTTCGCCATTTGAAATTTTCCCCGACAGTATTTACACGGAAAATTTAGAGGATTGTGCTAGCATAATTCACGCACGTGCAATGTCGGTTGCTGCCGTCAATGAAAAATACGGAGTTAGACTTAAAGGAACAACCGTGGGTGTATACAGTCTTAACGACGGCTCTAAAACGCGTGCGGGCAAGGGGGTTTATAACGGTGTGATAGAAGACGCTGTTACTGTAATTGAATATTACGAAAAACCTACCTCTGCATATCCGTCCGGTAGACTTATTACCGTTGCCGAAAACACCCTGCTATATTACGGCGAATTGCCCTACGTTAACGGCAAAAACGGTGCGAGGGGATACCCCTTTATTCGTCAGCTTTCCGTTACTACGGCAGGTAGATTTTTTGGCGCAAGTATTATTGAAAGGCTTATACCCGTTCAACGCGCGTATAACGCAGTCAAAAACCGCAAGCACGAATTCCTAAACAGGCTTTCAATGGGTATTATGAAGGTTGAAGACGGCTCGATAGACGTAGACGATTTGGCAGAGGAGGGCTTGTCGCCCGGCAAAGTGCTTGTTTATAGGCAAGGCTCTACCGCCCCCGAGATGCTTGGTGGAATTTCAATGCCAAGCGACTTTAACGAGGAAGAGGAAAGGCTGCTTAACGAGTTTGTTGTAATCAGCGGTGTGTCAAACGTAACTTCTAGTTCGTCTAACGCAAGTCTATCCTCAGGCACGGCACTTGAACTGTTAATCGAGCAAGACAACGAAAGGCTTATGACCAGCGCAGAGGCGATTAGAAAAAGCTATTTAGAAATAGCGCGCCACGTAATAAGGCTGTATTCACAGTTTTTGGCGGGTGTAAAGGCACTGACCTATCGCAATGCAGACGACAAGGTTAAAATACTTTATATCGAACCCTCCTCCGTTCATTCCGACGAGGTGTATTTAGAAAACGAAAACGAGCTTTTGTATACCGAAAGACAGCGCAAAGAGGTGCTGTTAACCTTATACAGTAGCGGATTGCTTGCCGATGAAAAGGGGGAAGTTCGTCAATCTACCAAGGAAAAATTACTTACACTTTTGGGCTATAAGGACCTTGACTACCGCAAGGGCTTGTCGCGTTTGCACGAAGAAAAGGCACAGGCGGAAAACGAGGCGTTGCGGACGGCTGATATGCCCGTTGAAGAAATAGACGACCACCGCACGCACGAGGAAGTGCATATCCGCTTTGTCCTTAGCGAATACGTTTCGTTAAGCGACGAGCAAAAGGCAAGATACATTGCGCACGTTAGCGAGCATAAAAAAAGGCTAGCGGAAGAAATGAAAGACAATAAATAAAAAGTTTAATTTTTTTGGAGGAAAATATGGAAAACGTACTAAATGAACAAACCGCCTTCACGGCGCATACCGCAGAGGCGGAAAAAGATTTGGGCGCGGCAGCGGACGGGCAGGTCTCATTCGGTAAATTTAAGGATGCAAACGCACTTCTTAAAGCGTATAACTCTTTGCAAGCTGAATTTACCAAACGCTGTCAGCGCGTTAAGGAGTTAGAGGGGGCGCTTGCCTCGATTGATAAAAGGGAACAGGAAGAAACCGAATCGGTATTAGAAAACTCTGCACCCGCTTCTTTTGACACTGTCGATAGCAATGCCGTCAGTGATAAGGCGGATGGCAATAATGGTCAAACAAGTAAAGCCGTCAGCAAGGAAACGGAAGCAGAAAAATCTTCTTTTAGCGATAAAGTAGCTGAAAAAATTTCAAACGGTGTTTTTTCAAACGGCAACGTTAATGCTACGGAAAAAGGCGGTTTACAAAACCCCAAAACCCTTCCAAACGAGCAAGGCGCAGGGGAACGTTATTTTGCAAACACGGCAGAAGCTACACCCGTTAAGGACGAAAAAGAGGTCCTTAAAGAGTATCTCAAAAGCGTGCTTACAAGTAAACCCACAGCAATTATTATGGACGGAGGCTTGGGACTAAAAACCTTGCCTAAAACGCCAAAAACTATTAGCGAGGCAGGCGCTCTCGCGATGGAATTGCTAAATAATCACGATAATTAATTGATAAATAAAAGGAGAAAAAATGGCAGTAACATTAGCAAATGCAGATAAGGTATTAAAATCAGTATATCTAGACGTAATTTCAGACCAGATTGACAAATACAGCAGCCCGTTGCTATCCAGAATTAAAAAGACGACCGATAGCGTTTACGGCAAAGACGTTAAAAAGCTGGTTATTCACGGTGCAAACACCGGTATTGGCGCAGGAAGCGAGGATGGTAATCTTCCTAAAAGCAGCGGCAACAAATACATTCAGCTTACCTCTTCCATTAAAAACCTTTACGGCACGATAGAAATTTCCGACAAGGCAATTAGAGCTTCACAACACAGCACTAATGCTTTCGTAAACCTTCTTAATGCAGAAATGGAAGGACTTATCAAGACTAGTAAACTCAACTTTGCAAGAATGATATATGGTAACGGCACTGGCAAGCTCTTTAACGTGCTTGGAGTTGACAACGGTAAGATTTATGCTGATAATATCACGGCAGTTAGAGAGGGCATGATAGTTGACGTAATTAATGACAAAACGAAAGAGCCCGTTGAAAACGGCTTGGGTAAAACGATTACACACATTGATAAAACTATTGGTGTGGTTAGTCTATCAGGTGAAGCAATTACGTTTGAAGAAAACCTCGTAGAATCTATTATTGTATGTGTTCAAGGCTCGTATAACAATGAAATTACCGGCTTAGGCGCAGTAATGAGCAATGAAATGGAAGAAATTTATGGCTTAAATAAAAATGCTTATTCCTTCCTTAGACCTAATAGATTTCACGTTGGCGACATACTTGACGACGACAAAATTGAAACTGCAATCGACGAGGTCGAAAAGAACAGTGGTAATACTATCAATATGATTATTTGTTCTTACTCAGCTCGCCGTGCATTCAAAAGGGCGATGTCTAAAAAAAGAACCTATCTTGACGTTCAAAATTTCGGCTACGGCTATACCGGCATCAACTTTGACGGTATCCCTATGGTTGTAGATAGATATTGTCCCGATGACGAGATGTATCTAATTAACACCAACGATTTCGAGCTTCACCAGCTTTGCGATTGGCAGTGGTTAGAAGATGACAAGGGCGCAATCTTAAAGCAAGTGCCTGGCAAACCCGTATACACGGCAACTCTTGTAAAATATGCAGAGCTTATCTGTTGCAATCCTTCCGGTCAGGGTTGTATTTACAATATCAACAACTTGCCTGAGGAAAATGCTTAACGTATAGTAACTAAAAAAAGATAAAGCGTCGGGTTTCTGCCCGACGCATTATTAAAAAAGAGGAGGATTTTTGTAATGAAGATAAAAGACCTTTTAAAAACGGCTGCATTGTATCTTAAAGAAAGTAAGGTGTTAGAAGCACTTGACGGTGGCGACGAGGGAATTGCCGCAGCAGATACCAATACGCTTGAAAAAATCAACGTTATGACAAGGCTTGCAAATTTAGTCATAAGCGAGCTTGCCTCTTCATATATATTGATGAAAAAGTGCGAAAAAATTTCCTTAATCGGCGGCAAGTTTTATTATACCTCTCTCAGTGAAACGCCTATCAAGATACTGTCGGTAAAGACTGATAGCGGCGAGGAGCTTATACATAACGTTAAACATCTATATACCGAGGTTTTTGGTGCAACGGAGGTAGTGGTGGAATACGCGTGTTATCCTTCAAACCGTGGATTAGACGATGAAACTGGTTACACCGAGGCAGACGTTTCTTCGAGAGTGCTAAGTCTTGGCTTGGTAAGCGAAATTTGCTTGGTAGAAGGGCGGTTTGACGAGGCGGTTATGTGGCATAAAAGATACGAGGCGGGTATAGAGGCAATCTGCACGCCTAAAAATAAACGAATACGTGAAAGGAGCTTTATATAATGCGTATAAAAAGTTTAACCAAGGTAGACGTTGATAAACACGTCCACACTTTGTCCTTTGGGGACGGGCAGGGGATTGCAATTAATCTTCAACCGGACGGCTGTTCACTTAAAAGACCGTCAGTTCGCTTTATAAACCACTCAACCCTACCTGATGGCGTTTGCGCCGTCCGCACCTTTTGCGTAGAGGGTAAGCCATATGCGCAAGGTAGCGATAACCGCATATACGTGTATGAAAAAAGCACTTGGACGCCAATTTGTAATACTCTCTTTACCGCACCCGTAAACGTTATTTCAATAATTTATGAGGGGGAAAAACGTCTACTTATATTTTCCGCTGAAAAAGCCGTGATAAAAGGGCTTGGCGAGATAGAGGTTGCTTTGCCCGAACACGAGCTTTACGCATACACGGCGGGTATGCTTTTTATGGCAAAGGGCAACGTTTTGCGGTTTAGTAAACCTTTTAATTTTACCGATTTTACGGTAGATTTAGAACTTGGAGGCTATCTTGAAACGGAAGCTGACCTTGGTGAAATTGTCGGTATAAAAGGTGAGAATAACGGGGTAACTATCGTATGCAAAAATGGTATAGCAAGGCTGACTACTGTCGGTGAGCGGACAGAGTATACTTTCAAAAAATACGACATTCCCTTTATTGACGTTGTGCCTAAAAGTTTTGCGTCAACCCCAGATGCCGTTTGCTTCATAAGCGAAAATTCCTTTTGCACTTTCAAAAAAGGCGCGTTAACGAGTGATACGCTGCCATTTGATATGACTGATGCCCAAATAACCGATAACGCAGTGTCTGCGCGTGGCTTCTATCTTTTGCCTATGCGCTTAAAAGGGGTAGACACCGACTACGTTTATTGCCGCGAAGGCTCGCTACGTAAAAGTGCGTCCACCGTCAGCGCCACAAAGTCTTGGTCTTATAACGGTTCGTCCGGCAAAACAACTTGCAAGCAAGGTTTTTTGTTTGACGGCAGAGTAGCTTTATCTAACGATGGCGGATTTGCTGCCGACAAAATGACCAACTCCGTTTACAAATTATCCCTTGCTGACGAGGGGGAGGAAATTACACCTTCTACCACCTACTACAAGTCGCGCGCTATCGATTTTTCGTTGCACGATGCAAAGTTTATTACTGATATAAAGGTTGATTGCGTTGGTGGCTTTACGCTAAAAGTCAGCGGAGATTTTGGCACGGCAACCTTTGGTATTGAAGGGGGGCGCAGCCATATAAAATGCAATCTTCAATCTACCTGTTATACCTTTGAGGTGGTCGGCAACGAAGCAACGGAAATAAAAGCACTGTCAGTAACTTACAGAACATAAAAAGGGGGATAATATGACCTTTAATACACCAACAACCAAGGACGAACTGTATTCCGTCCTGCAAGAAATATTTTACTATTACCGTATTCGGCGCGAGGTTACCGAAGATTTGGTGATTGAGCCGCTCAAACTTGATAGACTTACCGCTGAGGAACTTAGCGATGAAGAGATAACCGAGCAAGCAACCATTGCACTATCGAGTAAGCACCAACGAGAGCTGTTTGAAAAGCAAAAGGAGCTTGAAAGTGAACTTTACGCTGTGGAAGCAAAGGCAGCGACACTTAGAGAGGGTAAAGACGGTCGATTATCGGCAGTATCCTCGCGATATAATGAAAGCATTGAAAAGGTCAAGCGCGAAGCGGAAAAGCAAGGGCTTGCCAAAACTAATATTATTATAGATAAAATAGCACAGCTTGAAAGTTCAAAAAACTCCGCCCTATCCTTGCTTGAAAACCAAATTGACGGAGAAATTGCCGAAGCTGAAAGCGAAGCAACCTTACTTTCCGCACGCCTTAATACGCTTGCGGAGGATATGCAGGTTATATTCGATTTAGAAATAACGGCTAAAAAAGAGGAAATAAAAAAAGAGCTTGAAGAAAAGAGTGTTGAAACGTTCAAATATAACAACACCGTTTGGGAAAAGGAGCAGCGACACGCCGGCTCGGTTACACAAGCAAACGCAAACTTGCAGATAAAGCGCAGTCAGCTTAGTGCAGAGTTTTTTAGCAAGGACCAGTTGATTGAAATGGGCTATTATGCCGACGTAATCGACTGTGTAACCGCTTATTACAGCACTATGACGCCGCTTGAAGCATACCGCGACCTATCAAGCGAAGCAAAAATTATGATTTATCTCGAAGAATACTATTCACAGGTTTTATATCTATATCAAATGCGTGCTAACGACCAGTAAGGCTTGAAAAAATAGATAAAATAAAAAAACAAGCAAACGAAAAAATCAAAGCAAAAAACAAACCAAAGCAAACGAAAAAATCAAAGCAAAATCAAAACTAAAAAGCTCAAATCGCCCCGTTGCAAACTGTCAACGGGGCGATTTTATTTTAACTTTTTTCCATTTTTAATATTATTTTTTTAGTCAAATATAGCAAAGCTTTTGCTTTATCTTGACAAGTTTGTTTTACGCCTTGCCAAAATATGCACAAGGTGGTATAATGTTAAATAATAAAAATCGTAAAAAAGACAGTCGGGTGGGCAAAAGAAAAATTTTATTAAAGCCCGACTTAAAGGCGGAGTGTATGAGTAAAAGGGTAAAAATAGGCAGCTTATATATTGGCGGCGGAGAAAAAATTGCCGTTCAATCAATGTCTACCTTTAAGACGGCAGATTTAGAGCGCGCGGTTGCGCAAGCGGTTGAACTGGAAAATGCCGGCTGCGATATTTTGCGCTATTCCGTTACTGACGAGGCGGACGCAAAGGCGTTTGCTAAAATAAAAAAAGCCGTTAAAATGCCCTTGGTCGCAGATATTCACTTTGATTATAAACTTGCACTCTTAGCTATTGACGGTGGTGCTGATAAAATTAGAATTAACCCCGGCAACATTGGCAGCGAGGAAAAGGTGGCGGCAGTAGCCTCGGCATTAAAAAATGCGCACGTTCCCGTTAGAGTTGGTGCAAACACTGGCAGTATAGAAAAGGAATTTTTGGCTAAATACGGCAAAAGCGAGGTTTCGCTTGCCGAAAGCGCCTTAAAAAACGTGGCTATTTTAGAAAAACACGGCGTAGAAGATGTTGTTGTTTCCGTCAAAGCCAGTGACGTTGACCTTACAGTAAAGGCTTACGAATACATTGCCGCAAAAACCGAATACCCCTTGCACCTTGGCGTAACCGAGGCTGGCACGGAGTATATGGGCGTAATAAAAAATTCCATTGGCATAGGCGCACTTTTGTTAAAGGGGATAGGTGATACCGTCCGTGTTAGCCTATCGGCTGACCCTGTGAGAGAGGTTGTAGCGGCAAGGGGTATTTTGTCTGCACTTGACCTTGAAAAAGATATTGTTAAAATAATTGCTTGCCCCACGTGCGGTAGATGCGAGTGGGACTGTATGGCTTTTGCAAAAAGAACTGAGCAATACGTTCAGGGTATAAAAAAGCCATTAAAGGTTGCCGTAATGGGTTGCGCTGTTAACGGCCCGGGCGAAGCAAAGGACGCAGACGTTGGCATTGCCGGCTCAAAGGATTTTTGTTATATTTTCGTTAAGGGTAAAATCGTCAAAAAGGTTGATAAATGCAACGTTGAAAAAGAGTTTTTTGCCGAAATTGACAAATGCCTTGCAAATTTATAATTGTAGAATTATAGGAAAATATAATCTCAAAAACGCAAACAAAATAGGTTAATAGCTAAAAAACAACGGTAAAAGAGATAAACCAACAGAGAAAACGGTAAAAGAGAAAAAATAAAAGAGAAAAATAGAGAAAAATGTTTAAAGTCAAAACGGGAGAGGAAATTGTTGCGGAGGTTCGCGCGCTGGACGAAAGCCTTAAAAAGCTTAAAATCAGCTCGATAGAAATTGAAAAAGCAACCGGCACGATTACTTACAATTTTATATGCGACAAAGCAGTCAGCGAGGAGCTTAAAAGCAGTATTTTAAATACTATGCTATCTTCCACCTCGCCATTTTTTTCTACCGTTAAAGTTACCGTTAAAAAGATTTCTAGCGACACAGAACTTATCAATAAGTCCATTTTTGATTTTATAAAAAGAAACTACCCCTCAATAAGCGTTTTTCTAAAAACGACCGACGTGTTGTCCACCGTTGTTGGCGACGTTGTAAAATACACTTTGCGCTTGACAAAAGACGGTGTTGAATACGTCAACCGCAACGGAGTTATACGTAAGCTTTCAAACTATTTGGCGCACAATTTTTGTTCCGATTTTGTCGGCTTGACAGACGTTAAAGAGGTTGAAGAAACGGTCAGCCTTTTAATTGACGAGGTTTTTGAAAGCGAGCTTGAAAAGGTGCAGCGTAGAACAATAAAGGTTAGCGATGTAACCATTATTGACGATAGATATATGGGGGATACCGCAACGTATATAGAAGATGCAGAAGTTGGCACCGTTACGTTATGCGGTAAAATTACCAAAATAACAGAAAAAACCACCAAAAAGGATAAGCCCTTTTTCGTTATACATATTGACGACCGCACGGGGCGCATTAGCGGTGTGTATTTCACAAAAAAAGCCACGTTGGAGCATATCCGCAGACTAAAAGAGGATGACGAAATAATTTTAGTCGGCAACATTGAAAACCGCGAAGGCAAGACTTCGCTTACCATATCTAAAATTAATCGATGCAAACTACCCGAGGATTTTGTCAAGCAAGATAAGTTTAAAAAGCCCGTTCCTAAGGAATACAAAACCATTTTCCCCGAGCCTGCCGAAAGCATTAGGGTAGCAAGCGTTTTTGACGACGTAACCTCCCCTTTGCCAACCGAGCTTTTAGACGTTGATTACGTAGTTTTCGACCTAGAAACCACGGGGCTTGACATTATGACTAACGGCATTACCGAGATTGGCGCAGTTAAAATACGCAAGGGCAAAATTGTCGAGCAATGGACAACCCTTGTTAAGCCTGATTACCCCATTTCTCCGGGTGCGCTTGAAACGTCTGGCATAACGGAGGCTATGGTTAAGGATAAACCAAAAATTTCAGTCGTTTTGCCCGACTTTATTAAATTTATAGAGGGGGCAACGTTGGTTTGCCACAACACCGATTTTGATATGAAATTTATCCGCCGTTATGCTGGGGCAGAGGACTATGACGTTTCACACCCCGTTCTCGACACGTTGGAAATGAGTAGGCGACTTTTGCCTGAGCTTGGCAGATATTCGCTTGACGTTGTTGCAAATCATTTTGGAATACTTTTCCACCACCACCGCGCGCTGTCCGATGCATATGCTACTGCCGAAAGCTTTATTGAATTGATGAAGATAAAGGCAAAATTAGGGAAATAACCCTTACAAATTGGCTTTCATATATAAATAGCTAACTTTTATATATAAATATATAAAAAATATTCGATAATCGCTTGCAAAAATATGATAAATGTGTTATTATAAACACGCAATAAGGATATTACTTGACTTATGAGAACGGTTTGCCGTTCTCATATCTTTTTATAAGGGCGTAAAAAGGCTAAACTTATAAAGGTGTTAAAAAGGCGAAAAAATGAAAGTTAAATCAAATCAAGAAATAATCGATTTTATTACTCCCTACGCAAAAGAAGTTGGCGTTAACGTTTTTGACGTGGAGTTTAAGCAAGGCAAAAACCCATCGCTTACTATTTTTATTGATAAAGCTGATGGTGTCGACCTTGACAGTTGCGAGGCGTTCCATAACGCTATATTCGAGCCGCTTGACCAGCTTGACCCAACCTTTGGTCAGCCATATACGCTTAACGTCAGCAGCCCCGGCGCAGATAGGCCCTTTAAGAGTGAGCAAGACTTTTTATCGCATATCGGTAAAAGGGTAGAGGTTAAGCTGTATTCCTCGGTAGCAGGCAAAAAGCAATATGACGGAATTCTTATCTCTTACGACGGTAAGACCGCTACGTTGCAAGTGGACAAAAAAACCACCTTCACACTCGATATGAAAAACGTTGTTAAAATGAACGAGTATATCGACTTTAACTAATCGACTTTAACAAACAAGTTATAAAATTTTCGTTGCAATATACCGCGTTATCACATATCAAACCTTAAAGGTAAACGAAAACAAAATCAAAACAAAAATTAAAAGAAAAAATTATACAAATAAAGCAATTTTATTAAAGGAGAAAACAATGGTCAGCAAGGATTTATTTTTAGCAATCGAACAGTTGGAAGCTGAAAAGGGCATTACCGCGGAAGATTTCTTTTCCGCATTGGAAGAAGCTCTTGCAATCGCCTACAAAAAAGCATCGGGCGAAGCAACCAGCATTTCGATAAAGCGCAACCCCGAAACCAACTCTATCAAATTTTACAGCTACAAAACGGTAGTTGAAGAAGTGGTTGACCCCGACAAAGAAATCAGCCTTGAAGATGCAAAAGAAATCAAAAAGTCTTACAAAGTCGGCGATACCATCAGCACGGAATTCAACTCCAAGGAATTTGGCAGAATTGCTGCGCAAACCGCAAAGCAGGTGCTTATGCAAAAACTGCGTGAAATTGAGCGCAACAACACCGTAAACGAGTTTGAGGATAAGGAAGGCGAACTTATGGTTTGCACCGTCCGCAGAGTAGAGGACGGCAACGTTTACGTGGAAATCGGCGGTAAAGAAATCGAAGGTATCTTGATGCCCAAAGACCAAGTTGCAGGCGAAAAGTATGAGGTTAACCAAAAGCTTAACGTATACGTTAAAAAGGTTAAAAACACCGGCAAACTTGCACAAATCGTTGTTTCTAGAACATCAAACGGACTTGTTCGCAGACTTTTTGAAAACGAAGTGCCTGAAATCAAGCAAGGCATCGTTCAAATTAAGGCAATCGCAAGAGAGCCCGGTCAAAGAACCAAAATTGCAATTTACAGCGAGGACCCAATGGTTGACGCAGTCGGCGCTTGCGTAGGTAACAAGGGCGCACGTGTAAATGCAATCGTATCCGAGCTTGGCAACGAAAAAATCGACATTATCTTGTGGAGTGAAAACCCCTTGGAATTTATCTCTAAGGCATTGTCGCCCGCAAAGGTTATCAAGGTTGTTCAAACGGGTGAAGAAAGTGCAATGGCAGTTGTCCCCGATGATAAATTGTCCCTTGCAATTGGCAGAAGCGGTCAAAACGTCCGCCTTGCAGTCCGCCTTACCAACTGGAAGATTGACGTTAAAAGTGAATCAGCCGTTATGGGCGAAGATGCACCCGCAAGCGATTTAGCCGAAGAAGAAGCTGAATAATGATAAAGCTGAGTAATAAGACAGCCTAGCAATAAGTAAGCTGAACAAAAAACTTGGCAAAGTTACTAAATCGCTAAATAATCAAAATAAACGAATATTAAAATAAGCAAATTCAACAATCAATATACGGAGTAATGCAAAAATGACCGAAAAGAAAGTCCCTATGCGCACTTGCATTGCTTGCAGACAAAGCAAACCCAAGCGCGAGCTTGTCCGTGTGGTTAAAAGCGGAGAGCAGGTTTTTGCCGATTTTACCGGCAAGGCTAACGGCAGGGGTGCTTACGTTTGCAAATGCGCTGAGTGCGTTCAAAAGTTAAAAAAACAAAAACTGTTAAACCGCGCCTTTTCTTGTCAAGTAGAGGATGCCGTTTACGACAGAGTTTTGGAGGAAATACTTGGAAAAGAAGACTAAGGCACAAACCTTTATGGGTTTTATCCTCCGTTCAAACAAATACCGCGTTGGCACAAATTCAGTTGCCTCATTGAAAAAGGCAAACTTAATTATCGTGTGTCACACGGCGGCGGAAAACACCAAAAAGGAATGTATCTCAATAGCAAAAAAATTTCATTGTCCCTTGCTTCAAACGGCCAAAAAACCTTTGGAGGAAATGATACTTAGGGAAAACGCCAAGGTTATGGCGGTTACCGATAAGGCTTTGGCAACTGCGCTAAAAGACAACGTCGGCGAGGATTTTATTTCGGTTAATCAGGAGAATTAGTTAATATGGCAGAAGTAAAAAAAGAAGCTACGCAAATGCATTATGATAATATTAAGGTCTTGGCGGACCTCATTAAAAACGAACGTCTAAAAGAATTGTCTACGTCGGCATCAGGGCTTTCGGGCAGTGTAAAATCGCTCAAAAAAGCTCTTGAAGAAAAACTTGCAGGTTTTGAAAAGGCAAAAGCCGAGCTAGAAGCTGTAAAAGAAACTTCGGTAGATGAGGAAAAATCGGCAGAGGTAGCAGCAAAGTCAAAAGCTGACGATGAAGAAAAGGCAGCTGTAAAAACGGTAAAGGATGAAAAATCCGCTGCTGACGATAAGGCAGAGGCGCAAGCGGAAGTTCAAGCGGCAACGAAAAAGCTACAAGCAGAGCAAGCGGCTGATAAGAAGGCAGCTGACAGTATTGTCGCAGGTGAAAAGACGACTGAAAAAGCGGCAGAAAAATCGGCTGATAAAGCCGAGGCTAAGCCCACCCAAAAGGCTCAGGAAAAACCGGTGGCAAAAGAGTTTGTAGTTACTGAAAACCGTCCTTCGTGGGTTCGCCGTCCTACTGAAAGTGAACGCAATATGGGCAAGCCTGCGCACGCAGCAAAGGGCGAGTTTAAGCCGCGCGCAGAATATAAACCTGAAAACAAGCCTACGGGTGATAGAAAACGTCCCGCAAGCGCACCTTACGTTGCACCGGCAGTCGTTCAACCTGAGAATAATAAGAGGGGTATGCCCAACAAAAAGAAGGGCGAAAAGTCCTATGACGAAAAGCGCCCCGCAAAGCGCGCACCTCTTATCCGCAATAACGTTGACATTGACGATTTTGACGAGAATAAGACGGGTTATAGAAAGATGCGCCCCGCAAAGAAGAATAAAGCGGACGCACAGGCTGCTGCAATCAAAATTGAACACGCAGTTATCAATACTGAAATTATCGCCTTAAAGGTTTTAAGTGAAAAACTCGGCATTACCGCCGCAGAAATAACAAAACGCCTCTTTAAAGAGGGTATAATGAAAACGATAAACGACAGCATCGACTTTGATACCGCAGCGTTTATCGCCGCAGACCTTGGCATAGAGCTTGAATTAAAGCTTGACAAAACTGCCGAGGACGTTTTAAGCGAGGGCTTCGAGGGTGTTGTTGACGACGAGGCAAGCCTTGTTCGCCGTCCCCCCGTTGTTACCGTTATGGGCCACGTTGACCACGGTAAGACTTCACTTCTTGACAGAATTAGAAAGACTAACGTTACCGCAGGCGAGGCAGGCGGTATTACCCAGCATATCGGTGCATATCAAGTTACCGTTGACGGCGAGGTTATCACCTTCCTTGATACCCCCGGACACGCAGCGTTTACAGCAATGCGTGCGCGCGGTGCACAGGCTACCGACATCGCTATTTTGGTTGTTGCAGCTGACGACGGCATTATGCCCCAAACCATTGAAGCAATCAACCACGCAAAAGCAGCAAACGTGCCTATCATTGTTGCAATCAACAAGATTGATAAGCCCGAAAGCAATATTGACAGAATTAAAACTCAACTTACCGAAAACGGCCTTTTACCTGAGGAATGGGGTGGCGACACTATTTTGTGCCCCTTGTCCGCAAAGACAGGTCAAGGTGTAGACGCGTTGCTTGAAAACGTTAACGTAGTTGCAGAAATGGCTGAACTCAAAGCAAACCCCAACCGCAAGGCAAAGGGTGTAGTAATCGAGGCTAAGCTTGACCAAAGCCGTGGTCCTATTGCAACAATTCTCGTTCAAAACGGCACCCTTAAAATTGGCGATAGCGTGCTTGTTGGCACCGTTACCGGTAAGATTAGGGCAATGACTGACGACAAGGGCAGAAAGGTTACCTCCGCAGGTCCTTCCGCACCGGTATCCATAATGGGTCTTGACGAAGTTCCAAACGCCGGCGATATCCTCTATGCAGTTGAACAAGAAAAACTTGTCAAGATGGTTGCTGAGGAAAGAAAGAACAGAGAAAGAGAAAATATGATAAAGGCTTCCTCAAAGGTTAGCCTAGACGACGTATTCAGCAAGATTAGCGAAGGCGAAATGAAGGGGCTTAACCTCATTGTAAAAGCTGACGTTCAAGGCTCGGTTGAAGCTGTTAAGCAATCGCTTGAAAAACTTTCTAACGAAGAAGTTAAGGTCAACGTTATTCACGCAGCTGCCGGCGCAATTAAGGAAAGCGACATTATGCTTGCCGAAAGCTCAAATGCAATCATCATCGGCTTTAACGTTCGCCCCGACAGTAACGCAAAACAAGTTGCAGAGCGCAGCGGTGTAGATATTAAGCTTTATAGAGTTATTTACGAAGCTATCGAGGACGTTGAAAAGGCACTCAAAGGTATGCTTGCACCCAAGTATAGCGAGGTATACCTCGGCAAAGCAGAAGTTCGCGAGGTGTTCAAGATTACCGGTGTCGGTCAGGTTGCAGGTTGCTACGTAGTTGAAGGCAAAATTCAACGTAACGGCAAGCTTAGAATTTACCGTGACGACGTTATGATTACCGAAGGTAACGTATTGCAACTAAAACGCTTCAAAGATGACGTTAAAGAGGTTGCACAAGGCTTTGAATGCGGTATGTCTATCGAGCGCTTCAACGATATTAAAATCGGCGACTATATTGAATGCTACTTGGTTGAAGAAACCAAGGCTTAAAAACCGTATAAATTATGCAAGGTAAAAAAATAAACAGGGCGGATAGGTTAAATGCTGAATTCCGCAAAGAAATTTACGAAATAATCACAAAAAAGTTAAAAAATCCTTTAATCACGGAAATGGTATCAGTGCTTCGCGTTGATACCAGCCGTGATTTATCGCACGCAAAAGTTTACGTTAGCGTATTTTCTACCGACCAAAATAAGAAAGCCACCACCTTTGACGCGATAAAGAGCGATGCTAAAAAAATTCGTTACGAGCTTGCACGTTCAGTTAAAGCACGCACCGTGCCAGAACTTCATTTCTTCCTTGACGATTCAATGGAATACAGCGACAAAATGAACAAACTCTTTTTGCAAATTAAACGTGACGAAGATAGAAAAAAAGACGTAGAAACAAACGTTGAAAAGCCAAAGGATAACAACTAAACCCTAAATAAACGTTTGATAAAAGTTAGAAAAAATAGATTAGGTAACAATGATTTCCTTAAAAGAACTTTCAAATCAACTGAAAAACGAAAAAAAGATTGCACTTTTTTGCCACGTTAGACCTGATGGCGACACGATTGGCTCGGCATACGGCTTAAAGTGCGCGCTAGAATATTTTGGCGTGCCAACCGACGTATACTGTGACGATTATATCCCCGAAAGGTTTAATTTTATATTGCAAGGCGATGCACCCAAAAAGGATTTTACCGCTGGCTACACCGCGCTTGTTGCAATAGACTGTGCAGACGTTACAAGACTTGGTAGTTACTGCGATATTTTTGCTAACTTTAAAAACACCTATAATATCGACCACCACGTATCAAACAACCGCTATGCCAAAACAAATTACGTGGTTGATAAGGCGGCAAATTGCCAAAACGTTTTTGACCTTGTTTGCCAAATGGGGTATCCCATTAGCCAAAAGGCTGCAAATTTTTTGGCTATGGGGCTTTTAACTGATACGGGCGGTTTCCGTCATAAAAACGTTACGCCTGAAACGTTACTTACGGCATCAAAACTTGTTGAGGCGGGCGCAGACCTAAATAACATTTATTATTATATGTTTACCCGTCAAACAAAAGCTCGCGCAAAGCTTTTTGGCATAACTATGCAAAAAATCTGCTACCTTTTAGACGGCAGATTTGCCGTAGCTATAACTCTTATGGGTGACGTTGCAAATAGCGGTGCATCTGCTGACGAAACAGAGGGCTTTATTGACTTTGTTATGGGCATACAAGGTGTAGAGGTTGGCGCGTGTATTCTTGAAATTGAAAAGGATAAATTCAAAGTAAGTCTCCGCTCTAAAAAGGCAGACGTTAGCGGTGTTGCGCAAACGTTTGGCGGCGGTGGACACACCTTGGCAAGCGGTTGCAGAATTGCTGGCTCAATGGAAGAGGTTGTTGACAAACTCACCTTCGCAGTCAGCAGATATTTAGAAGATTGATTAAAATTAGGCAAAACCTTTGCAGTAAAGTGCAATAAAGAGGTTTGAACCATTTAAAAAAGGCTGTATTACAACAAAATAAAACATTAGGCAATCAAAAATAAAAAAATGAAGGGCTTTATCAATATAATTAAACCGCAGGGTATGAGTTCGGCTTATGCAGTCGGCGCGGTTAAAAGAAAATTTAATATGCCGTGTGGGCATATGGGCACACTTGACCCAATGGCTTCCGGTGTGTTGCCCGTTGGCTTAGGCAAAGCCACGCGCCTTTTTGATTACCTTTTAGATAAGAAAAAAACTTACGTTGCAACCTTCCGCTTTGGTGTGCTTACCGATACGTTAGACACCACAGGCACGGTTACGGCAACTTGTGATAAAATTCCTACTTCTCATGAAATATTATCCGTTTTGCCACGATTTATTGGCGAAATAGAGCAAGTCCCCCCGTTATATTCAGCAAAATGCGTGGACGGCAAAAGGGGCTATCAGCTTGCAAGACAAGGTGTTGATTTTAAGTTAACAGCAAAAAAAGTTACAATACTTAACGTTGAGCTTTTAGGGCAAAAGGGCGATGCCGACTTTGACTTTAAAATAGAGTGTAAGGGCGGCACGTATATTCGCTCGCTCGCAAGAGATATTGGCGAGGCACTTTCAACCTACGGCACAATGTCAGCCCTTGACCGCACCGAAGCCGGCATTTTTGATTACTCAAACGGCGTTACGGTTGAGGAACTTAAAAATGCAGAAAACCCACAAGACTATCTTATCGCACCGGACGAAGCGGTAAATTTTCCAAAGCTTATCCTCACTTCAAAACAAGCGCAAAAAATTCTTGACGGTGTTTTTTTGAACTACGGCTTTGAAGACGGCACTTACAGGGTGTATAACCAAGATGAATTTTGGGGAGTAGGTGTTGCTTCGGGCGGTGTTTTAAAAATAAAAGCATACGTAAGATAAGGGGGAGTTATGCAACAAAATTCAACAGCCCCCGTCGTCTTAGCACTAGGATATTTTGACAGTGTCCATACGGGGCATAGGCAAGTTATAGGGGAGGCAAGCGCACTTGCAAAACAGTTACACGCAAGGCTTGTGGTCTTTACCTTTTCGGGCAATCTTCGCGGTGCGCTTAGTGGTGAAGATGATAAGTGTGTTTACACTTTAAGCGAGCGAGAAAAGATTTTTGACGACCTTGGTGTTGACGAGCTGTTCGTTAAACCTGCATCGGCAAAATTTTTGTCTATGGGTAAACTTGCTTTTTTAAATCTCTTAAATAAAAACTACAACGTCCTCTCTTACGTTTGCGGTGAAGATTACCGCTTTGGCAAGGGCGGTGCAGGCGACGTTGAATACCTAAAACGTTATGCGGCGCGCCACTCTCAAACGGTGTTTGTCAAAAAGCTTGTCAAGGTTTGCGGGCAAAAGGCATCCACAACGGCAGTCAAAGCACTTTTAAAAGAGGGTAAAATTAAAAAGGCAAACGAAATGCTTGGCAGACCTTATTCTGTCAGTGGTGTTGTGTTCGAAGACCGCAAGGTCGGCTCTAAAATGGGCTTTCCCACCGTCAATATTGGGCTTCAAGAAGATAAATTCCGCATTAAAGACGGTGTTTATGCAGGGCATATTTATCTAAACGTTAATCTTGAAAAGCCCAGCTTAGTGCGTTATCGTGCGCTTATAAACTACGGTGCGCGCCCCACCTTTAATTTACACGGCAAGCTTGTCGAGGCGCATATAGTCGATTATGAAGGCGACCTTTACGGCAAGGAAATTACCATTTACTTTGATAGCTTTGCAAGGGACATAATTAAGTTTGACAGTGCAGAAGCACTTCAAAATCAGCTTAACTGCGACCTTAGCAAAATAAAGGACGGAGTTTATGATTAAGTTCGGGCCAAGCGGCAACTCAATAGCCTTTTCGCTTGCGGGCAAAAAGTCAAGCGAACAATCTGCCGAGTGGGTTAAGGATATGGGGCTTGACTGCTTCGAATACTCCTTTGGTAGAGGGGTTAATATGACTGACGAAAAGGCATTTTCTATTGGTAATGCCTTCAAAAAAAGCGGCATAGAAATTAGCGTCCACGCACCATATTACATAAATTTAGCAAACCCCGACGACGATAGTGCCGAAAAATCTTTTTTCTACATAGTGTCAAGTGCTAAAAAGGCAAAGCTATTAGGTGCAAAACGCATTGTTTTTCACCCTGCTAGCCAAGGAAAAGCCGAAAGGTTAGACGCGGTTAAACTCACTATTGAGCGCTTTAATCGCCTTACCGATATTCTTTATCGCGAGGGGTTAGACGACCTTATGTATTGCCCTGAAACTATGGGTAAGCTTGCGCAAATTGGCACGATAGAAGAAATTGCCCAGTTTTGCAAAACTGATAAAATTTATACACCATGCGTAGATTTTGGGCACGTTAACGCGCGTGAACAAGGCTCTCTTAAAAGCGAGGACGACTACGCGGCAAGGCTAAACTACCTTATTGCCGAGCTTGGCAAGGATAGGATAGATAAGCTTCATGTCCACTTTTCTAAGATAGAATACACCCAAAAAGGCGAAAAGCGACATTTGACTTTTGAAGATACCGAATACGGTCCCGATTTTCTTCCGCTTGCAAAAGCGCTTAAAAAAACGGAGGTTGAGCCCTATATTATTTGCGAAAGTGCAGGAACGCAAGATATTGATGCCTTGGCAATGAAAAAAATGTATTACGGCGATTGACTTATATAGTCGTTTTTTGGTAAAATATATGTGTAAGCAAAAAAACTCTTTTATTGATAAAGGCTCGGCACTGTTGTTGACGGGCGAAACGGATAGACTTTACTTTACGCGCGTAACTCTTGCAGAGGGTATCGTTGTCGTTACCGAGCAGCAAACCGTTTACTTTACAGATGCAAGATACTTTGCTATGGCAAAGGATAAATGCAATCAAAAAGGGGTAACGCCGCTTCTTTATAAGGGGCTTGACAGCATAAAGGACTATTTCAAATCAAACGGAATAAAGCGCGCGTATATTAACTTTGACAAAACATCGCTTACCGAATATTCCGCTTATAAAAAACTTGGCGTTCGCATTTTAGACGGCACTAAGAAAATAAACATCGCACGCGCTATAAAGGGCGAGGATGAACTTAACCTTATTGCCCGTGCAAACGAAATAACCTTTACCGCATTTCGAACGGCGATAAGTAGTTTAAAGGTTGGCATAACCGAGCGTGAGGTTGCGGCTATAATCAAAGCCAAAATGCTTGAACTTGGCGCAGAGGACACTTCTTTTGAAACGATAGTTGCGTTTGGCAAAAATTCAGCCGTTCCCCATCACGAAACGGGCGATGAAAAGCTGACAAAAGATACGGTTGTCTTAATTGATACCGGCGCTAAATATAAAGGCTACTCGGCAGACCTTACTAGGACGGTGTTTTTCGGCACTCCTACCGAGCGGTTTATCTACTGCTATAACGCGGTGCTTATGGCAAACCTTGTCGCAGAAGAAATAATAACTGACGGCACTTCGGCTGTAAAAGCAGATGCTTATGCAAGGGACCTTCTTAAAGAGTATTCGTTTAATGCCGCTTGTGATGAGGGAAAAGACGACAAAACCCTTGCAGATTATTTCACTCACTCGCTAGGGCACGGCATTGGGCTTGACGTTCACGAATACCCCACCCTTTCCCCAAAAGGCGATGCAACCTTAAAAAACGGCATGGTTTTTTCGGTTGAGCCGGGTGTGTATATCGAGGGGGAGTTCGGTATTAGAATTGAAGACTCGGTTACGTTAAAAAACGGCAAGGTCGAGCGCTTTTACACGGACGATAAAAAGCTAATTTGTATTTCATAAGGCAAGTAAAGCAGATAAAGGCAAATAAGAAAAGCAAAACAAAAGTTATAATAAACATTAAACAAAAAAAGTTGCGCCCTCGCGCGCAAATATAAAACAAGAAAAACATTTTTCAAGGAGAAAACATTATGATATCAGCAGGCGATTTTAGAAAAGGCGTAACCTTTGAATACGAAGGTAAAATTTACACCATCGTTGAATTTCAGCACGTTAAACCGGGCAAAGGCGCGGCTTTTGTTAGAACCAAAATGAAGGACGTTGTTGACGGCAAGGTTTTGGAAAAAACTTGGAACCCCACTGAAAAAATTCAGGAAGCAGTCATCGAAACAAGAAATATGGAATATTCCTACAACGATGGCGAACTTTACTACTTTATGGACCAAGACTTCAACCTTATCCCCTTAAACTATGACCAAGTTGAAGATGCTTTGAAATACATCAAAGAAAACGATAAGGTTATCGTTAAGTTCTATAAGGGCGTTGCATTTTCCGTTGAATGCGAAAACTTTGTTGTATTGCGCGTAGTTCAATCTGACCCCTCTGTTAAGGGCAACACTGCAACCAACGCTACTAAGGACGCTGTTTTAGAAACGGGTGTTAAAATTCAAGTTCCCATGTTCGTAAACGAAGGCGAACTCATTAGAGTTGACACCAGAACGGGCGAATATATGGAGCGCGTTAAAGGCTAAAAAAAGTTTGCCCGCTTTTACCTTAAAAGCGGGCATTTTATTTGTTTCGTCATAATAAACAGACGAAAATTATGTCTAAAAAGAATAGACTAAATTAAAGGTGAAATATGCAAAAGGCTCTCGTTACGGGGGCAAGCGGTGCAATAGGCAGTGCAGTCTGCCAAAAATTGCTTTCGCTTGGCTACACCGTCATTGCACAATACAATAAAAATAACGATGGTATAGCCGCTCTTTCTGCGTTTGCAAAGGAGCATGGTTATAACGAACGTCTTTTTTTGTTGCAAGCAGATTTTACTTGCTCTTTGTCGATAGATAACCTCACGACAGAAATTATTAAAAGTATTAATGGTGTTGACCTTATCGTAAACAACGCAGGGGTAGACCTTTATGCACTTGTGCAAGACACCACCGACGAAGATTGGGACTTTGTTTTTGACGTTAACGTCCGCGCTGCATTTAAAATTACCAAAGCACTCTTGCCAAAAATGATTGAAAAAAGGAGTGGCAACGTCCTTTTCGTTTCCTCTATTTTAGGCACAGAGGGCGGCAGTATGGAAGCGGCTTATTCGGCAAGCAAGTCCGCGCTTATCGGTTTTTCTAAGGCGCTCGCAAAAGAGGTAGGACCCTCGCAAATAAGGGTTAACGTTATAGCCCCAGGGGTTATCGATACGCCTATGAATTCGCGCTTTTCTGCCGATGAAATGCGCGACCTTATCGATAGAACGGCGCTCGGCAGAATTGGCACGCCAAAAGACGTTGCTTCGCTTGTGGCATTTCTTGCAAGTGACGATGCTTCCTTTATCACGGGGCAAACAATAACGGTAGACGGCGGCTTTACTGTATAAAACAGGCTTTTTCTAACAAAAAGTGGCTTTACTGTATAAGTGAGGACGTTTATATACGTTAATATAGTGACAAAACCGCATTTATGTTACCTTGCTTATATAATGTATAAATAAAACTAAACTTAAAAGAATTTCAAAAGCCTTGACAAAAGGCTTTAAATATAAGATAATTTTACTGTAAAAAAATAATGGCGCAATGCGCTTAAAGGAGCACTAATGTTAACAACAATTACCGGTATCAACTGGGGTGATGAAGGCAAAGGCAGAATGGTAGACCTACTCAGCAGCGATTACGACGTAGTCGTCCGTTATCAAGGCGGCAACAACGCAGGTCACACCGTTATAAACGAAAGAGGCAAATTTATTCTTAATCTTCTTCCCTCGGGCATTTTGCGTGAAGAAGTTGTCAACGTAATGGGCAACGGTATGGTTATTGACGTAAAGCACCTCGTTGAAGAAATGGGCAGATTGCAAGCAGCAGGCATCCGCATTACTCCCGAAAATCTTAAAATCAGCGAAAAGGCAGTTATCTGCATGCCTTACCACGTTTTGCTTGACTGTTTAGAAGAAAACCGTCTTGCAGACAAAAAATACGGCTCAACCCGCCGTGGTATCGCCCCCATTTATAGCGACAAGTATATGAAAAAGGCAATTAGAATGGGCGAATTGCGCGATATGGCAAAGCTTGAAGCTCGCCTTGCAGATATTCTTGAATGGAAAAACCTTACGATTGAGGGCGTTTATAAGGACGCACCCCTTTCGCTTGAAGATATGATAGCTCACCTCAAAAAATATGGTGAAGCATTGCTTCCCTTTGTTTGCGACACTTCTATTTATCTTAACGAAGCAAACAAGGCTGGCAAGAAAATTATGTTTGAGGCACAGTTAGGCGCACTTAGAGATATTGACTTTGGTATTTATCCCTACACCAGCTCTTCTAACTCAATTTCGGCTTACGCACCCATCGGTGCAGGGGTGCCAAACCTTAAAGTAGACCTATCAATCGGCATAATGAAAGCATATTCCACTTGCGTTGGCGAAGGTCCTTTTACCGCTGAATATTTTGGCGAAAAGGCTGAAACACTCCGTCAAGCAGGCGGCGAATACGGCGCAGCAACCGGTAGACCCCGTAGAGTTGGTCCGTTTGACGTAATCGCATCAAAATACGGCATTAGAATGCAAGGTGCAGACGAAATTGCCTTAACCAAGCTTGACGTTTTGTCTGAATTTGATGAAATTGAAGTTTGCGTTGCATACGAGCTTGACGGCAAGGTTATTGATGAATTCCCCTTTACCTCAGAGCTTGACGCGTGCAAGCCAGTATTTAAAACCTTAAAGGGTTGGAAGTGTGATATCAGCGGTTGCCGCAAAAAAGAAGACCTTCCCAAAGAGGCTGTTGAATATATTGAATTTTTGGAAAAGGCAATCGACGCGAAAATCAAATACGTATCCGTCGGTGCAGAAAGAGAAGCATATATCGTCTTATAATTACAATTATAACTATTAGGCGAAATGCTTTAATAGATAAACTATTGACTAAAAGGGCGGAAACTTCTCCGCCCTTAACTATATTTTTGTTAAATCTACATACAGATTATACAAAATGAAAAAGAATAATTATATAAAATGAAAAGACAAAACGGCATATTACTGCCCGTGTTTTCGTTGCCAAGCGACTACGGCATAGGCGACTTTGGACAAGGGGCTTATAACTTTATAGACTATCTTGCGGGTGCAGGGCAAAGCATATGGCAAACGTTGCCGCTCGTTCAAACGGGCTATGGCAACTCGCCTTATTCTTCGGTATGCTCTTATTCATACAATCCATATTTCATAAGCCCCGCCCTTTTAAGAGAGCAAGGCTTAATCACTGACGAGGAGCTTAACTTTACCCGTGTTGACGACGGTAGGCGCATAGACTACGGCAACCTTTACGCGGTCCGCTACCCTATGCTAAGACAGGCTTTTGCGCGTTTTAATAAGAATGACAAGGGCTTTAAGTCCTTTGTCAAAAAGGGCAGGTATTATAATTACGCATTGTTTATGGCGCTCAAATACGCGTCGGGGCAAAAGCACTTTTACGAATGGGACAATCGCTTTAAGTATCGTGATGCCGACGCGCTTTCCTCATTTGCCAAAGAATACCGTGAGGAGCTACTTTTTTGGCAATTCGTGCAGTGGACAGCGCAAAACCAATGGTTAAACTTAAAAACTTATGCCAATTCAAAGGGTATAAAAATTATTGGCGACTTGCCCCTTTACGTTGCGTTAGACAGCGTTGACGTATGGGAAAACCCCTCCTTATATAAGCTAGGCGAAGATTTTCTGCCAAAAAAGGTTGCAGGTGTTCCGCCCGATTATTTTTGTGAGGACGGTCAGCTTTGGGGTAACCCCGTTTACGATTATGAAAAGCAAAGTAAGGACGGCTTTTGGTGGTGGGCAAACCGCATAAAAAACACCCTTAAAATTTTCGATTACGTAAGAATTGACCATTTCCGTGGGCTTGACCGTTATTACGAGGTGGACAGCACCGCCCAAAACGCAAGGGTGGGCGAGTGGATAGACGTGCCGTCAGAGCCGCTTTTTGAAGCGATACACTCTATCAACAACAAAAACCGCATTATTGCCGAGGATTTAGGCATTATCGATGACGGCGTGCGCGCGCTGCTTAAAAAGGTTGGATACCCGGGTATGAAGATTTTGTCCTTTGCCTTTAATGGCGAGGCTGACAATTTATACCTCCCCCAGCATATAGATAAAAATGCGGTGGTATATACAGGCACCCACGATAACGATACGCTTTTAGGGCTTATTGACAGCCGTAGCGAGTGGGATTATAATAACTTAAAAGAGGGAGTAAAAAATTCCCTTTCGGCACTTCAAGTAAATGGAGAAACACAAACTAAGTCAGGGTTATTCAGTGCAATAATAGAACTGGGCTTTGCTTGCAAAGCAGATACCTTTATACTACCTATGCAAGACCTTTTGCGTTTGCCAACTGAATTTAGAGTAAACACTCCCGGCACGGTTGGCGAGTTTAACTGGACAATTCGCTTTTTAGCTAGCGATTTTACCTTAGAAGCACAAACAGAGCTTTTAGCACTTTCAAAAAAATATAAACGCGTAAACAAAAAAACTATATAACGGGCAAAAAATAGCGGCTTAAAACTTTTTAACTAATTAGTTGCTTATACGAGGCAAAGGTATGCAAAAAATATCAAAAATTAAACTTATTTTAATAATAGTTTTATCCATTTTGATTGTGGCAACCCTAGGATTTATTTGGGGTAATTCTTGTATGCCAAAAGAATCGTCCGCGCAGACATCGCAAGGAGTATACGATACGGTAAAGCCCGCACTCGACACCACCTTTGGTAAGGGCAAGATTACGCACGATATATTTAGAAAGATGGCGCACAGCTTTGAATTTATGCTGCTTGGGGCTGAGGTTGCTTGCCTATTTTACTTAATTTTTGAAAACGTATTTAAAAAAGTGATATATATTTTATCAATTGGTCTTTTTGTTGGGGTTGTTGACGAAACTATTCAAATTTTTACCTCACGCGGACCGGCAGTTTTGGACGTGTTGATAGATTTTGGCGGCTATTTAATAGCGGTTGCAGCAGTTTTTGTAATAATACTGTTAGTGTATTTAATAAAAAAACGAAAAAAACGCGCACCGAAAAAGCTTCATAACGCGCGCAACGATAAAGAAACGCAATAGTTTTTGCAAAATAAAAATATTCTATAAAAAATTAACCGAAGGCATAAGTTTGCTTTCGGTTTTTTGTTTTAAGGGTATATTAAAAACAATTTTTAGCAATTTTCTATCTCCAAGGTATTATTCTTTGCCGTTTGGCAATAATGCCAATAAATATTTTATAAAAAGGAGATAAGTATGAATCCATTTAAGGAAACCCCAAAAACGAGCAAAATCGTTTACTCTGACTGGAAGTCAATGTGCCCAAAGCCATACGACAAGGCAACGGCAGGGCCCTACACCAAGACGCGCATAATCTTGATGAACGGCACCGAGTTTGAATCAAACTGGTTTTTGCACCACTTCAACCGCCATTGCTTAAACAACGAGCTTCGCCGTATCGTTGCCGAAGTAAGACGGCAAGAGCAGCAACAGCAAAAGCGTATTGCAGCCTTAAAGCCCATTAACGAAACCATTTTAGAAACGACCATTGGTTACGAGCAGCTTGCCGTTGACCTTACGGCAGAAATGGCAAAAAAGGAGCCAAACCCCTTTGTAAAGGCGCAGCTTGACTTTGCCCTTTTAGAAGACTTTGACCACCTTTACCGTTATTCAAATCTGCTTGATATGGAGGAGGGTGTTAAGGGTGAAAAATTGGTGGGCGGCTATACCGAAATCACCCCAGGCAGACCCACTATCAGCGAACACCGCCACCCCCACGACGATATCCGCCCGTATATAAACTGCTGGCAAGACGAACTTATAACTCGCTTGCACACAATGATAATCACTGCGGCAGAACAGCAAACTATGAACTATTATATGAACTTAGGCTCTTTCTACCACAGCGAAGCAGGTAGGAAACTCTACACGGAAATTGCGATGATTGAAGAGCAGCACGTTACCGGTTACGGCTCACTTTTAGACCCCTCTTGCACTTGGCTTGAAAGCTGGGTAATGCACGAGTATACCGAGTGCTACCTTTACTGGTCAATGATACAAGACGAGAGTGACGAGCGCATCAAAAAGATTTGGATTCAACATTTTGACGAGGAGTTAAATCACCTTAAAATTGCAAGCGATATGCTCTATAAATACGAGGGCAGAAATTGGCAGCAGCTTTTTGTTGGCGGTGCAGAATTCCCCTCACTTTTATCTCTTCACGAAAATAAAGATTACGTGCGCGAGGTAATGAAGCAGGTCCGCTTAACCGGCTTTAAGGACACTATGGTCCCCATTGACCAAATGCCGACAAACGCAGATTTTTTCAAGTATCAAAAGCAGGCTAACGGCAGTGAAAATAGCGTTGCATCGCACAACGTAATTGACGCGTATATCAATAAACACGGCAAAGATTACCGCTTTGAAGTAAAGCCCAACGCAGAAAAAACATTGCGTGACAGAACGGTTGACAACACTTGCCTTGGTAGAAAACAAGGCTGCTAAAAAGTCAAGGTAGGCTTATGCAATCTATCTTGGCACAACCTTTTTCGCAGTAGAAGTAAATTTAATTAAAACAAAAAAGACCTTTCGTAAGAAAGGCCTTTTTTGCTTGTCTATTTAGGTAGAATTTAATGTTATACATAATGTAATTGTTGCAAGATTGTTAAAAAATTAAAGCAAAAAAGTTGTTGTAAGATTATTAAAAATTAAAGCAGAGGAATAGTCGCAAGGTATTCAACGTCCTTGCGGTCTTTTGCGTCGCCCTCGGCTAAAACAAAAATTTTCTTTTCAACAATGCCGCCAGCCTTTTCAGCAAGGGCTGTCAAACCCTTTATGCTCTCTCCGGTGGAAACAACGTCATCCACAATACAAACGCGCTTGCCTGCAAGTAGGTCAACGTCATGCTTTGACAAATAAAACTCTTGCGCTTTGCCGGTGGTGATTGACGAGCCGTATTGCACGCTTATGCCGTCTTGCATATACAGTTTTTTAGATTTTCTTGCAACGGCATAGTAGGGCATACCAAGCTCTCTCGCAACAACGTGCGTCAGCTGCAAACCCTTACTTTCAGCGGTAAGCAAAACGTCACACCCCTTAGCAAGCTTTGCAATTTCCTTTCCGCAATGCTCGGTAAGCACGGGGTCGCCGTGAAGATTGAAAAAAGCAATTTTAATACCGTTAGGTAGCGTCAGTATTGGAAGCGCAGCCCTAACACCCTTAATATCAACGAAGAAAAAATCACTCATAATAACCCCTTTTTTAATAGTTTTTACCAATATATTTTAACACACACAAAAAGGTTTGTCCATATCAAAATCATAATTCACTCAATTACGGCATAAATTTAACAAGACGACAGGTAAAATTGCTCGCGGGGGGAGGATAAAATGCACTTTCATTCACTAAGCGCAGATATGGCGATACGTTCTTTAAATTCTAACAAGACTTTGGGGCTTAGTCCAAAAGACGTGCGCTCGCACGTAGAAAGGTATGGCGAAAACACCCTTACACAAAAAAAGAAAAAGGGCATTTTTGCCAAAATTTTATCCGCCTTAAAAGAGCCAATGCTAATAATTTTACTGTTTGGCTTTTGTATCGCGCTTGGCGCAAACGTAGGTAAACAGTTAAAGACGGGCGACGGGGACTTTGGCGAGTGCTTCGGCATACTTTTTGCAGTAGTGCTTTCGGTGTCGATAACGCTTATTATGGAGGGGAGCTCGGAGCGCGCTTTTCAAAAGCTTTCCTCCCTTTACGACAACGTAACCGTCCGCGTAATTCGCGGGGGCGAGGTAATTGTAATTCAAAAACGGTTTATAACGGTGGGGGATATACTTCTTTTAGAGGGTGGCGACAAAATTGTAGCAGACGGCAGACTAATTGAAAGCGACAGCCTTTTGATTGACGAAGCCGCTTTGACAGGCGAAAGCGTAGCCGTCCGCAAGGACGCGTCTGCCATCCTAGATGCCTCAACCCCCCTTGCCGAGCGGATAAACTGTGTTTACTCAGGCACCTTTGTAACGTCCGGCACAGGCAAAATGATAGTTACAGCCGTTGGTGATAAATCGGAAATTGGCGCAGTTGCCGGCGAGCTTGACGGACGTGAGGCGGAAAGCTCGCCCCTCCAACAAAAACTTGCAAAGCTTGGCAAAATCATAACCATTTTAGGCGGCATAACAGCGGTAACAGTCTTTATAATTTCCGTTGTAAGACTTGCCATGTTTGGCGGACTGACCTTTAATAGTGTGCAAGAACTTTTTATATCCTGTATAGTGCTAATTGTCGCAGCCGTGCCTGAGGGTATGCCCACAATCGTGGCAGTATCACTTGCGCTTAATATGATAAAACTTGCCAAGGACAACGCGTTGATTAAAAAGATGACGGCAACCGAAACGGCAGGAGCGGTCAGCGTAATTTGTTCGGATAAAACGGGCACGCTTACCAAAAATCGTATGACGGTAGAAGCCCTATACGTTGGCGAGCAAAAAATTTCTGCTAATAAAATCAAAAACGCACCCCTTTTGCAAAACTTTTCCTTAAACAGCACGGCAGAAGTAAGTGTAAAGGGCGGTCAAACGGTGTGCCGCGGCAGCGGAACGGAGTGTGCGTTGCTTGTCGCGTATAACCAAAGTTTAAATACCACTAAGCAAACGGACGAAAGTTTAAAGCAAACGTATTCACAAATGCGCAAGTCAGCAAGGCTTATTGAGCGTGTTCCCTTTTCCTCCGAAACAAAGTTTATGACCTCTACTTATAAAATAAATGGGGTAGAGCGCACCTTTTTGAAAGGCGCGCCCGAAAAGGTTTTAGAATTTTGCTCTCTTACCTCAGCCCAAAAAAACAAAATCATTAAGCAAATAACTTTAAGGCAAAAAGAGGGGGCGCGCGTGCTGTGCTTTGCTCACCGTGATAACCCCCTTTTACTAAACGATGGTCTATGGGAAAAGGGGAATAAAGGGACGAAAGCGCAAAAGCAAACCGATGCGGTTTTGGATAAAAAGCAAAAGGTTGCTCTTGGCGGATTTACCTACGATGGTTTTGTAACCCTTGCCGACCCAATAAGAGAAGAAGTTTTTAAGGCGATAAAGGAGTGCAAGTCGGCAGGGATAAGGGTCAAAATACTCACGGGCGACAATGCCGTAACGGCATTTTCCATTGCAAAACAGCTTGGCATTGCAAAAACGGAGGGGGAAGTGGTTTCCGCCACTGAGCTAGATAAACTTGACGATTTTGCCTTCAAAAAAGCATTGCAAAAAATTTCCGTAATAGCGCGTAGCACCCCTATAATTAAACTACGAGTGGTGCGCGCGCTAAAAGAAATGGGCGAAATTGTTGCCGTTACCGGTGACGGAATAAACGATGCCCCTGCAATAAAGCACGCAGACGTTGGCATATCAATGGGCATATCGGGCAGCGAAATAACCAAAGAAGCTTCGGACGTTGTGCTAATTGACGATAGCTTTGCCACGGTGGTAAAAACAATCTCGTTTGGCAGAAACGTCTACCGAAATTTACAACGCTTTATACTTTTTCAACTCTCCGTCAACCTTTCCGCCCTCTTTTTTATCACGGCGGCGGCAATCTTGGGGTTGGAAGCACCCTTTGGCACGTTGCAACTACTTTGGATAAACATAATAATGGACGGACCGCCAGCCCTAACACTCGGCTTAGAGCGCGCCAGTGAAAACATAATGCAAAGCCCACCCGTTAAACGAAACGCAAGTATCGTCAGCGCAAAAATGCTGCTTCGTATAGCTTTTAGCGGACTGTGGGCAGGGGTAATATTAACGCTGCAATACCTTTACAACTTTTTGGGTGCATCAAACAGCGAAAAGGGCAGTGCGGTATGGACGTTGTTTATTTTATTCCAGCTTTTCAACGCTTTTAACAGTAGAGAACTTGGTGCCGACAGCGTGTTCAAAAGACTTGGTAAAAACAAAATTATGCTTTTAACGTTTGCAGGGGTATTACTTGCGCACGTGCTTATAGTGCAGTGTTTTTCAAGTTTGTTTGCAATCAGTCCAATGCGGCTTGAAGTATGGTTTAGGTGTGTTGGGGTGGCTTCGTCAGTGCTTATCGTCAGCGAGTTATACAAGTGGATATACCGCATATTAAAGGATAAAGGGCTTATAAAAATGCGCGCAATATCATATAAAAGCGGTAGCAAGGATAATGAAAAACGGTTTTTCATAAATAAATTTAAGCGCGGAGGGCAAACTAACTGATATGACAACGATAGTATTAACGGAAAAAGAAAGAGACGACAGTAACCTTTTATACGTCAAATCAACCCTTGCAGAGCTTTTCAATAATAGCGGCTGCGAGGTGCGGTTTAACCTAAACAGCGGGCGCGCACAGCTTATTATAAGTATTCCCGACACTTACGCAGAGGTAATCGGCGCGGAAATTTACGACAAACTTGCAGAGGTTATTGCAATAAAATATAAATACGATTATTTTAATAGTTCAATCCACTTAGCCACAATGAATAAAACGGAAAGGGAACTTTTGCTAACAGGCTTAATATCGGCAGACCTTGCGGACGATAAAAAATACGTTTATACACACTTAAAGGGTGAAAGAGAGGTCGCACTTGACGGCGCTTTTAACTTCCGTTTAACACCCTTAAAGAAAAAGTGGCAAGAGATTGTAACCTATATCCCCACAACCTTTATGGGCAGTCAATTAAAAGACTTTATGAGCTTTTTGCTTGAAAATAAAAAAAAGAAGGTATACGTTGATAGCGGTAGGGTATACGATAGCCACTACCGCCGATTAAAACGTTGCAGCTTGCTCGGTGGCGAGGGTGTTAACGTTGTGCGCGAGGTGCTGCTGTCTGGGTGTGGCGAGGTAGAGCTTAGTGGCAAAATAGAAAGTGACGACGAGCGGTATTTGAAAGAATTTTACGGCGACAGGGTATATTTTGCTACAAGCGCGTTTAGTTGATAAGTAAATACTTTTAGCCACGTTTTAATCTCATAGTCACGTTTATGCTTACGGCAGCTATAAACAACTTATAAGACGAGAGGCTAAAAGGGATAAACAAAAAAATTAAATTTGTCATAAACGGTTGACAAAATTGGGGCAAAGGTATAAGATTAATATACAAAAGAAAATAACTCGTTTGGTTTCGGACAAGTAGCACCTTTTTTGTTTTACAGAGAGCGGGCGGTTGGTGTAAGCGCGCAAACGGAAAGGATAGTAAAACCACCGTAAATCGAGTGCCTTATCGCTTGGGCAAAAAGCGTATTTGAGCGGTCGGCAAACTTTTATATTGTCGGCAATTAAGGTGGAAACGCGGAATTTATTCGTCCTTAAAGATTAATTTCTTTAAGGATTTTTTATTTTTGGAGGCAAAATATGAAAATTACTTTAAAAGACGGCTCGGTTTTAGAGTTTGACGCACCAATATCGGTTGGCGAAGTTGCGTTGAAGATTTCCGAGGGTTTGGCACGTATGGCAGTTTGCGGTAAGGTTGATGACGAGCTTGTCGACCTTTCACACGTTATTGAAAAGGACTGTTCTTTGCAAATTATCACTTTTAATGATAAAGAGGGTTTGCAGGTATACCGCCACACTTGTTCGCACGTGCTTGCGCAAGCGGTTAAAAACATTTATCCTACAAGTAAGCTTGCAATCGGCCCTACCATTGAAAACGGCTTTTATTACGATATAGAGTTCAAAACCCCTATCACTCAGGCAGACCTTGTCAAGATTGAAAACGAGATGAAGGCAATAATCAAAAGCAATTTGCCCATCGAAAGACTAGTTTACTCTAAGCGCGATGCCGTTAAAATTTGCAAAGATTTTTCAGAGCCTTATAAGGTAGAACTTATCAACGACCTTCCCGCCGGCAGTGTAATTTCCTTTTACAAACAGGGCGACTTTATGGACTTATGCCGTGGACCGCACCTTCCTTCTACCGGCAAAATTAAGGCGTTTAAGCTTACTGCAATCACCGGCGCATATTGGCGCGGAAATGAAAAGAACAAAATGCTTACCCGTATTTACGGCACGGCATTTGCTAAAAAAGCCGAGCTTGAAGAATACCTTGTTTATATGGAAGAAATCAAAAAGCGCGACCACAACAAACTTGGTAGAGAACTTGGCTTATTTATGACGGAAGACGTTGTAGGTCAGGGCTTACCCTTGCTTATGCCAAAGGGCGCAAAAATGATACAAATTCTTTCACGTTTTGTTGAAGACGAGGAAGAAAAGCGCGGCTTTATGATTACCAAAACACCCTATATGGCAAAGAACGACCTTTATCGTATATCAGGGCACTGGTATCACTATCGTGACAAAATGTTTATATTGGGTGACGAAAATGCCGACGATGCAATCGCACTTCGTCCAATGACTTGTCCCTTCCAGTATCAAATTTATAAAAACGGCTTAAAGAGTTATCGCGATTTACCTTGCCGTTACAGTGAAACGGCAACCCTATTTAGAAAGGAAGCAAGTGGCGAAATGCACGGTCTTATCCGTGTTCGTCAGTTCACTTTGTCTGACGGGCATATCGTCTGCACGCCCGAGCAGGTTGAAGAGGAATTTAAGCGCTGTCTTGACCTTAGCTACTACCTCTTAGAATGTATGGGTATGAAAGAGGACGTTTCTTTCCGTTTCAGCAAGCGCGGCACAGGCAATAAGGATAAATACATCGACAACGATAAAGCGTGGAACGAAACGGAAGCGCTTATGAAAAAGATATTGGATAATATCGGCTTAGATTACGTAGAAGCTGATGACGAAGCTGCTTTCTACGGACCTAAGCTTGACGTTCAAAGCAAAAACGTTTACGGTAAAGAAGACACCATTATCACTATTCAGTTAGACTTTGCCGCAGCAAAGAGCTTTGAAATGACCTACGTTGACGAAAATGGCGAAAAGCAGTATCCCTTCGTTATCCACCGCAGTTCAATCGGCTGTTATGAAAGAACGCTTGCAATGCTTATTGAAAAGTATGCCGGTGCGTTCCCCTTCTGGATGTGCCCCGTTCAAGTAAGGGTTATGAGCCTTACCGACAGAACGGCAGATTACGCTAAAAAGATTGTTGACGAGCTAAGACTTGCTGGCATTAGGGCAGAAGTTGACGTAAGAAACGAAAAAATCGGTTACAAAATCCGTGAAGCACAGTTAGAAAAAATCCCCTATATGTTTATCGTTGGCGATAAAGAGCAAGAAGAAGGCACCGTATCCGTCCGTTCTCGTAAAGAAGGCGACCTTGGCGCAATGGCAGTAAAAGAAATTTTGGACCGCTTGGTTGAAGAGGATAAAAGCAAAATGGTATAATCTTTTTACCGAAAGCAAGTTTTGGCAAATAAACTAAAAAACTCAATTATCCAAATGCTTTGATGGTTAAAAGATTAATATACTTAAACCTTAAACAGTTAGTTGTTTAGTTTTCTAAATGCATAAAATAAGAAAGCCCCGCGCAAAAAGCGCGGGGCTTTAACTATGTCTTATAATCCCTTTCACCCCACCTAAAACGCCCGCTCAAACATTGTGGTATCGTATTATTTTTAATTTACAATTAAAAGTATTCAGTTTGGGCAAAAAATTGCTCAAAACTATCAAAAGACTGCTCACAGCTATAAAATCAAAATAAACTTGACTTTTTTTGTTTAAATGCTTATTATATAGATATGAATATTATTATTGTGGGCGTCGGCAAAGTCGGCGGAACGTTAGTAGAAAATTTTGTTAGGGAAAATCACGACGTCGTGGTAATTGACCTTGACCGCGCAGCAGTCGAGCATATCGTCAACGAATTTGACGTAAAGGGTGTAGTCGGCGGCGGCTTGGAGCGCGACGTTTTAAACGATGCAGGCATTGCAGAGGCTGATATGCTTATTGCTTGCACTTCTCGTGATGAAATGAATATCCTTGCTTGTGTCCTTGCAAAAAAGCTTGGTGCAAAGCATACCATAGCAAGAGTTCGCGACCCCGAATATTTCAAAGAGATGGAAAATATGCGTGCAGACCTTGGTCTTGACCTTGCTTTTAACCCAGAACGCAGGACGGCAAAGGAAATTGAAGAGGTTTTGCGCTTTCCCTCGGCAATTAAGCTTGAAAGCTTTGCTGGCGGTAGAGCAGTTATGGCAGAATTTGTTATAAAAGAAAATAACCCTATCGCTGATAAAACGCTTATGGAAATATCAACCGCATACGGCAATAAAGTGTTGTTCGGTATGATTCAGCGTATGGATAAGGTATTTATACCGCGCGGTGATTTTACTATTCAAGTAGGGGACCGCATCCACGTAATCGGCTCGGAAAAGAACGTAATCGCATTTTGTAAGGACGTAAAACTTTATAAGCACTCGGCAAAATCGGTTATGCTTGTCGGCGGCGGCAAGGTTGCTTACTATCTTGCAGAAGAGCTTATCAAATCGGGCATCAGTGTTAAAATAATTGAAAACAGCCTAGATAGGTGCGAAAAGCTTGCCGAGCTTTTGCCGGAAGCAACTATAATTCACGGCGACGGCACCGACCCGTCTGTTCTTGGTGAGGAAAGCCTTGACAGTTTTGACGCGCTTGTCGCAATGACCACCTTTGACGAAAGCAACGTTATGATATCCCTTTATGCAATGCAGCAAAAGGTAGGCAAGGTTATTACCAAGGTAGACCGCCCAACCGTAATGAACACGGCAAAAAAACTTGGTCTTGGCACGGTTGTTTCGCCCCGTATAGCCATTGCAAACCATATTATACGCTTTGTCCGTGCCAATAAAACGGACGAAAGCAAGGGCATAAACACCTTCTATAAACTTGGCGACAAGGCAGAAGCCCTTGAATTTGTCGTAGCGGACAACAAAAAGTATACTGACGTGCCGTTAAAGCAACTAAAAATCAAAAAGAACGTGCTTATCGGCGCAATCGTCCGTGGCGACACCTTTATACTTCCCTCGGGCGAAACGCGCATAGTCACGGGCGACAAGGTGATTGTAGTAACTACCTTGCACAACGTCACCGCACTTTCTCAGGTTTTTAGATAGTTTCGCACTCGCATAGGTTTTTAGATAAATTATTAAATTATAGTTTGCAATCTTAAAACAGTTGTAACCATACAAAAGTAAACAAACAACTGTAAAATAAAGAAGTCACAAAAATACACAAAAAAGATATTAAAAGACGATTTTTATAAAAATTTATGAATTATAAAATACTTTTAAAAACGCTTGGCAAGGTAATGATTTTCCTTGCGCTGTTTATGTGCGTGCCTATGCTTGTTGGTGTAGGATACAGAGAATACGATACCGTTTGGGCATTTGCTATTCCCATACTTGCACTTGGCGGCATAGGACTTATTTTTTCCTTATTAAAGGTCAAGCATAAAGAAATATATGCAAGGGAAGGCTTCGTTATAGTTGCGCTTTCGTGGATTATAATGTCCCTTTTTGGCGCGCTGCCTTTTGTTATCAGCGGGGTAATCCCCAATTATATAGACGCCCTTTTTGAAACGGTTTCCGGCTTTACAACAACGGGTGCAAGCGCAATGTCGCTTGGCGAAACGCTAACCTATCCTATGGGCATAATGTTTTGGCGTTCCTTTACCCATTGGCTAGGCGGTATGGGCGTCCTCGTTTTAGTGCTTGCACTAATCCCAAGCGATGGCGCAATGCACATTTACCGTGCGGAAAGTCCGGGCCCGTCAGCTTCAAAGCTTGTCAGCAAAATGCGCTTTACCGCGCGTATACTTTACGGCATTTATATCGTAATGACCCTTTTAATGATAATAATGTTACTTGTTGGCGGTATGAACCTTTACGAAAGCATACTTACTGCACTATCTACGGCAGGCACAGGCGGCTTCGGTTTATATGGCACAAGTATAATGCACTATAACAGTGTTTATTTTGAAATGGTTATAGCAGCGTTTATGCTGATGTTCTCAATAAATTTCAACGTCTTTTACCTTATTTTAATCGGCAAGGTAACAAAGGCGTTAAAGTGTGAGGAATTTTTGACCTATATAGTCATCGTTTTCCTTTCCACACTTATAATTGCAATCAACATTTTGTCGCAAGTAGGTAATTTTTGGACTGCATTAAGATTTTCTTTCTTCCAAACGGCCTCGTTTAGCTCTACAACCGGCTTTGTCAGTGCCAACTTTGATAACTGGCCCGCTCTATCTAAGGGCATACTCTTGTTTTTAACAATCGTTGGTGCTTGCGGCGGCTCAACTGGCGGCGGCATAAAGGTTTCAAGACTAATTCTTTTGGCAAAATCGGGCGCAAAGGACGTAAAAAAATCTATTCACCCTCACTCTGTCAACACTATTAAATTTGAGGGAGAGGTTGTTCCCAGAGAGGTAGAGCGCAACACTCGCAGTTACTTTATTATCTGGGTTGCTATTTTAATTGTTTCCACCTTGGTGTTGTCTTTTGACGGCTTTGATGCCGTTGCAATTCAAGGCACAAACGTTGTAGGTGAAGGAGTTTGGACGCATTTAAGCGCAACGCTTACCGCACTTGGCAACGTTGGCCCAGGACTAACCAAAGCAATAGGTGCAACAGGCAATTTTGCAGGGTATAGCCCGCTATCTAAATTGGTGCTATGCTTTGATATGCTTGCCGGTAGATTAGAAATTTTCCCCATCATTTTACTCTTTGCACCGCGCACTTGGAAGCGCAGCTAAAACAAAAAAGCAAAAACACAATTAAAACAAAAAATATTTTGAAGCGCAGCTAAAAGCGAAAATAAAAACAAATACAAAACAAAAACAGCAATACAAAAAAGTTTTATACAGTAGTTAAATAAGTTTTATACGGTGGCAGGCGAAAAGACGCGTCCGTCTGCTACCTTTAAATAATTAAAATTAAACATTAAAACTAAGGAGCACACTATTAATGGCTATTAAATCGGATATCGAAATAGCGCAAAGCGTTACCCCAAAACATATTATCGAAATTGCAAACGTTTGCGGTATAGACCAAAAATACGTAGAGCAATACGGCAAAACCAAGGCAAAGATTGACTTATCGTTACTTAAAGACTATGCTGACCGTCCAAACGGCAAACTTATTTTGGTTACGGCAATTACCCCCACCCCCGCAGGCGAGGGTAAAACCACAACCACCATTGGTTTGGCTGATGGACTAAGAAAAATAGGTAAAAATTCCGTTGTCGCATTAAGAGAGCCTTCTTTGGGCCCCGTCTTTGGTGTAAAGGGCGGCGCAGCTGGCGGCGGCTGGGCACAGGTCATTCCTATGGAGGATATTAACCTTCATTTTACAGGCGAATTCCACGCAATCGGCGCAGCAAACAACTTGCTTGCCGCTATGCTTGACAACCATATTTATCAAGGCAACAGCCTCGGCATTGACCCCCGCAAAATCACTTGGAGAAGATGCGTTGATATGAACGACCGTCAGCTTCGTTTCGTAGTAGACGGGCTTGGCGGAAAGGTAAACGGCGTTCCCAGAGAGGACGGCTATGATATAACCGTTGCTTCCGAAATTATGGCAGTTCTTTGCTTAGCATCATCTATCGACGACTTAAAGGCAAGACTTGCTCGCATAATCGTTGGCTACACCTATGATGACAAGGCTGTTACTTGTGGCGACTTAAACGCACAAGGCGCAATGACGGCACTCTTAAAAGATGCCCTTAAACCCAACTTAGTGCAGACCTTAGAAGGCACCCCCGCACTTGTTCACGGCGGTCCCTTTGCAAATATTGCACACGGCTGCAACTCGGTTATGGCAACTAAAATGGCTCAAAAACTTGGCGACTACGCTGTTACAGAGGCAGGCTTTGGTGCAGACTTAGGTGCTGAAAAGTTCTTAGATATTAAATGCCGTTTTGCAGGCTTAAAACCGGATGCAGTAGTTATTGTTGCAACCATACGTGCCCTTAAAATGCACGGCGGCCTTGCTAAAACCGAACTCAACAACGAGGACCTTGTTGCTCTTGAAAAGGGCATACCCAACCTTTTACGCCACGTTAGCAACATTAAAAACGTATATAAACTTCCCTCAGTTGTTGCTGTCAACCGCTTCCCCACCGATACCGATGCAGAAGTTAAACTCATTATCGAAAAATGCAAAGCACTCGGCGTAAACGTAGTTCTCTCTAACGTATGGGCAGAGGGTGGCAACGGCGGTGTAGAACTCGCACAAGAGGTTGTCCGCCTTTGCAACGAGAAAAACGACTTTACCTTCTCTTACGAGCTTGACTGCACGATAGAAGAAAAGTTAGATGCAATCTGCAAAAAGATTTACGGTGGCGATGGCGTTATCCTCACACCCGAAGCTAAAAAGCAAGCCGAAACTTTGACCAAGCTTGGCTTTGGAAACGTGCCAGTATGCGTAGCAAAAACGCAGTATTCTTTCTCTGACGATATGACCAAGCTCGGCGCACCCGAAGGTTTTAAGGTTACCGTCCGCAACCTAAAAATATCGGCAGGTGCAGGCTTTATCGTTGCACTTACCGGCAACATTATGACAATGCCTGGGCTACCTAAGGTTCCCGCAGCAGAAAAGATTGACGTTGATTCTAACGGCAAAATTTCCGGTCTTTTCTAAGATATTTAACGGCAAAATTCATAAAGAAAACCCTAAAAATTTATAAAGGAAAAGCCCCTGCGCACGCGCAGGGGCTTAAACCAACAAAAAACAAAAACAAAAAGATATGAAAGGTATTATAATCGTCAACCCTTACCGTATACCTATACAAAGTGTTAGTCAAGCGGAAAGATTAAAGGAAGAATTCAATAAACTAGGCGTTACCATAAACGTGGTAACAGATGGATATGCCCTTGTCAAAAATAATGACAAAGGCAGTTTATCATGCGCCTTTAACGGCATTGATTTTATAATATTTCTTGATAAAGACAAATATCTTTCCGCCTTACTTTCTAAAAGCGGTGTCCCCGTTTTTAACACTCATAAGGCAATTCGTGATTGCGACGATAAAGGGGAAACGGTTATTGCCCTTTCTGGCAAGGGTATTAATATGCCCAAAACCCTTTTTGCCCCCGTATGCTACAACCAAAATGCCCTTTTAGAGGGCGACTTTATTAAAACTGTAATAGACGAGCTTGGCTTACCAGTGGTGGTAAAAGAGAGCTACGGCTCTATGGGTAAGGGTGTGTATAAGGCTGATACGAAAGAAGAACTAAAAAATCTTTATAACGACCTAAAAACAAAGCCTCATATTTACCAAAAATATCTTGGCCTACGTGCCGGTTATGACGTTAGGGTTATAGTAATTGGTGGCAAATGCTTTTGTGCAATGGAGCGCGTAAACCCTAATGATTTCCGCTCAAACATTGCGCTAGGCGGCACGGGCAATTATATAGATATTGATAGCCCAAATTTTGCCGAATATAAAAAGGTTGCCGAAAAAACTGCCGAAATACTGGGTTTAGACTATTGCGGAGTTGACTTAATAATCGATGATGACGGCACCCCTGCAATATGCGAAGTAAATTCCAATGCATTTTTTGGCGAGATGGAGCGTGTATCTGGCAAAAACGTAGCTAAATCTTACGCACAGCATATTCTTGGTAAAGTTAAAATAGCCGAAAACATTTAATAACTTTATTAACTTGGAAAAAAGCATACAATTTATCAAGTGTAATTAAAACGATAAAGTATTTCAACAATACCTGCACGACGATAATTGAAAATTGTTAAATATTTTTTAAGAAAAAAGCTTAAAAATGATAAATGTTGAAAACTATAAAGGGAGAGTAATTGTGTTTAAAAAACTATACAGGATTATAACAACAGTAGCGATTTTCTGCACGGTTGTTCTATTTGTTTGGACAATAGTAACATTTATTTCTTGGGGGGGGGATTTCACCATGGGAGGCAAGAATAAAAGAAATAGAATCAAATTTTAAAACGGATGGAACCTTTAAATATTATAAGATTACTAAGGGGCTTCCACAAGCAAGAGAATTTGAAGGAACTTATGCTCTTTGTGGGCAAGAAGGTGTGTTAGAAAATGAAGTAGCAATTCCAGCATATTATAACGGCACGCCTGTAACTCAAACAATGTTAGAAGGTCCTGAAACAGGAATATGGGTTTCTAACATTCCAAAATGGGCTCCAAGTTTTTATGGAGCAGAAAAAATCTTTACACCATATAACGAGGGGTTTGATGATGACAATTGGCCAGCGAGGTTCAGGTTTGTTAAAGAACTCTTTGCAACTACTACATCTAGAATTTCTTTGTCAGAAATAAATAGGTGGGAGAATTTTGGTAATGCTGAAAGTATTTTTTTGGTAAATATAGCTTTTTGTTCTTTGATGGAACAAATGGAAAACAACGAGTTTTATACGTTAAATATTACTAACGACTATACTTTTTCTGTCTCATTTAATACTTATATAGGTAACCCAATATACCCTAATTTCATTATACAAAGAGCAAATACGACTTATTGTTTTAACTACGAAGGAAGCCCTAATGAAGATATATTCTTTATAAACGACTTTGAAAGGGGTGGTAAAATAGAAAATACTCCATACGAGCCTTTAAGAGATGGATACACGTTTGCAGGGTGGTATAAAGAGCCTGAATGTATAAGTGCTTGGGACTTTGAAAAAGATACTCTTTCTGCTCCAGAATACTACGAAAATGGAGAGTTAAAATATATAGAAACAAAGCTTTATGCTAAATGGATAAATAATTAAAGGAGGTAGTTATATTTTGAAGAGTAGAAGACTATTGGCAATTATATTAAGTATAATATCTGGTTTGAGTTTGTTTTCTGGTTGTGAAAATGGGTGCGGTATTGGTTGGCGATTATATGAAAGCGAATATTATATATATACGGTAGGGTATGATAGTGGGAATGTTTTAATTTTTGGTTTGACAGATAAAGGAAGAGAACAAGAATACTTGGTAATTCCAGAAACTATTGAAGGGAGAAAAGTGGTTGAGTTAAGACATACTGATTATGAAACAAAGCAGATAATAAAAAAGTATGGGGATGCAAAGTATTCTGGGATACAAAGTGATAAGTTAAAGAAAGTTTTTATTATTCCACAAATAAAAATCTGGAATATGGATTTTTTTCAAGGTGCTAAAAATCTTTATGGAGTATTTTATTTGTCAAACAATGCTAGTGAATATAATGGTGTGAATCATTATAATTATTATTATACTAAAGATAACGAAGTGCCCAAATTTGCATGGGATGGGTGTGTTGCCAATGTAACTTATTATTATAATTATGAAAACGCCCCTAACGATGGATATTATTGGATAGATGATTACAACTATGGAGAAATGATAGAATATATACCCGAAAATCCAACAAGAGAAAGTTACCAGTTTGCAGGTTGGTATAAAGAGCCAGAATGTATTAACGAGTGGGACTTTGAAACGGATAAAACACCAGAACTACAATATGACGAAAACGAAGAATTAATATTTGTCGAAACCAAACTTTATGCTAAATGGCTCTAATGCAAGGAAGCTAAAATTTGTAATTAGATATGAGGCGTGTTTCTAGCAAAATAAAATAATACAAAATTAATATATAAACAAATCATTAAAAAACCGACCAGTTGGTCGGTTTTTTGTTTTTGTCAAAACAAATGGGTAAAAAGAATATCCTTGCACAAAAAAACATATTTATAATTAGCAAAAACAAATTAGCCTAAATAAATAATGAAAAAATGGCATAAGCCGATTAAATAAAACGACAAAATATCGCAAAAAACCGCTGGGTTTTGCTAAATTTTGCACAAAAACGGAGATTATAATGTTATTTACACTGTCCCTAAAAAAACTTATTACAGGCTTAGCGTTGGCATTGGCAGGCGTATTTTCGGCAACCGCACTATCGACTAGCGGTGCCTATCAAGTCTTTTACGGAAGCAATTTGCGTCAGCTTCCCATATATTCCGTGCAGACAAATGAAAAGAAAATAGCAATTTCCTTTGACTGCGCTTGGGGGACGGACTATACCGAAAAACTACTTGACGTTATGGCGAAAGAGGGGGTTCGCTGCACCTTTTTTGCCGTGGAATTTTGGTCAACAAAGTATCCAAATTACCTAAAAAAGATTGACGAGGCAGGGCACGAAATCGGCACCCACTCGGCAACCCACCCATATATGAGCAAACTTAGCAAAGAGGCAATCGTAAAAGAGCTTACAACCTCATCGCAAGCAATAGAAAGCGTAACGGGCAAAAAGGTAGAGCTTTTCCGTGCGCCATACGGCGATTACGATGATTTATTGATAGAAACGGCAAAAGAGCTTGGCTTATATACAATTCAGTGGGACGTAGACAGTCTTGACTGGAAGGACTTATCTGCAAGTGAAATACATAAAAGGGTTACGTCGAGGGTTAAAAGCGGCTCAATAGTGCTATTTCATAACCAAGGCTTACACACGGCAGAAGCCTTGCCTAGCATAATAAAAACGTTAAAAGAACAGGGCTATACATTTGTCCCGATTGGCGAGTTAATCTATCGCGACAATTACCTAATGGGAACGGACGGAACACAAAAGCCCATTGTAAAAAGTTAAAAAAAGAAACACTAAATCACAAGAAATTCATTGGAGGAAATTTTATATATGAACAATTTGACGGAAAAGAACAACAAGGTATTTATTAGTGGGGAAATCGTCAGCAATGCAGAATTTTCGCACGAGGTTTACGGCGAAGGCTTTTACGAGATGAGTGTGCTTGTAAAAAGGCTGTCGGGGCAGGGGGACGTTTTACCCGTAACTGTATCCGAGCGGCTGATTAACGGCTGTAACCTAAAAATAGGCAAAACGATAAACGCGCTTGGTCAGTTTAGAAGCTACAATAAGCTTGTAGACGGTAAAAGCAAACTTATGCTAACCGTTTTTGTGCGAGAGCTGTTAGAGGGCGCACCCTTAAAAAACCCAAACAGCATAGTGCTTTGCGGATACATTTGCAAGCCGCCCATCTACCGCACAACCCCCTTTAACAGAGAGATTGCCGACCTTTTAATTGCCGTCAACCGCTCTTATAATAAATCTGATTATATCCCCTGTATAGCATGGGGTAGAAACGCGCGTTTTGCAAAAAATCTTGCCGTTGGCGAAAAAATTGCCATAAGCGGTAGAGTTCAAAGCCGCGAATACCAAAAGCGCATAGCTGATGACGAGGTTAAGGTGCTTACTGCATACGAGGTATCTATAAGTAAGCTATCCGCCTACGAAAATGCCGAAAATTTTGACCCCGATGCAGAGTTTAATCTACTAGGTCTTGGCGGCTTTGCACCAATGGATGCTGCCAATAAAGACGAATTTATCGTTGATTAAACCCTAATAAGTAAATATTAACGAACTAATAAAGACAACGTAAAAACATGTATATTGACGTGAAAAAACGCGCGACTAGACAAAAGGCGCGCGCAGATTGACGTGAAAAAACGCGCCGCTTGCAATTCTGCAAGCGGCGCGTGCTTTTTATTTTTAAAACCAATTTCAAATTAAAAATCTATTAACTGCTTTTAATTAAAATTTTATAATGACGTGTTGTTTAATTAGCTATTGATTAATTGCTAGTTTTTTTTCTTGCGCAAAATAAAGAAGGTAGCAGTGCCTGCAAAGCTGGCAACGACAAGCAAAATCAAAAGAACGTTTCTAACAACAAGGTTTGGCGTGTTTTTAATTGCGTTTACCTTTACGTATCCGGTAAGCCAGTTGCCGTCAACCTCATATTCAATCAGTGCAACGCCGTTTTTAGAGGAATAAAACCTAACGGTTGCGCCGTCAACAAGTGTTGCAACCTCAGTTGAAAGGGAATTTTCGGCATAAACCTTAGTGGCTTTAACCCTTTCAAGAGAATAGGTGTCATATCCCGATTGAATTAATGGTGTTTCTACTGTAAAACTAACGGGAACGTAGCCTTGACGCGTTTGACCGTTATAATCAAAGGTAGCAAGGTAAAATTCTTTTTCGAGGAAGGTGATTTTTCCTGTTGTGCTGTCGGGGTAGATTACCGTGCCTTTGGACAGCCTAATTTTACCGCTGTCGTCAATAGCCCTAGTAAGCGCGAATGTGTCGGGTGCGGAAATAATTGGTAAATAGTAAGCGCAAGCATCGGTAGTAACGTAAGCACTTTGGGGTGCATCGCTCCAAGTTTTGCTTTGCTGCGTTAAGTAAATTTCGTCAATCAGCACAGCGCCGCTAGGGGTTGCAAGCGCGTAAAACACCACGTTGCCGTCGTTTGATAAAATGGGGGAAAGCTTGCTAAGCAGCGCATATTCGCTAACTCCATTAGCAAGGTCCTTAAATTCAAAGTTAAACGACGCGCCAGAGGTGGTTACCGCATAAACTGTTGCACTATCGTCTGCCGTCCATACGTCAAGGGTGGTGGACGAGGTTTCTAAATCGGTTACCTTATAACCGTCAGGTGCGGTAAGGCTGTCAATGCCAACGTTATTTAATAAAGTAGTTGCAAAAACGCTTTCATTACCATCTAAAAGGTAAAATGCCTTTTCGGTATCAAAGCCTAGCGTAAAGGCCTGCACGTTGCCAAGCGTTTCAGTAGTGGTAAATGCGCCGCCGCTCAATTGCATAATTTTGTTGTCAGCAAGGGCAAACAAGTTACCTACAAGGTCGGTAGTAAGCTTTGTGGCACCATCGCGCGCACAAACGGCAGTGGTAAGCTCGTTTTTATAAACGTTAGTGCCGTCGGCAATATAAATATCCCCACGCACGTTTACCGTAATCAGCTCTGCGATAATGCCGGTAAAATCAAACGTCTCGGCAATAGTAGCCGTTTTTTCGTCAACTTTGTATACAGTCGAATGGGTCGCATCGGTGGTGGCAAGGTAGTAATAACCGCTCTGGTAACAAACGTCCTTTACGGTATCAACCGTTTTAATGCCAGAAACAAAGGTAAGTTCCGCCTCGTCCGCCATGGGCGAAAGGTTAAGTAGTTTTACGGTGTTAGTGCCAAAATTCAAAAGCGCGGTATCGTTGCCGAGCGCAAACTTGTTTGGCAGTGTAGCAGAGGAAGAATCGGCAAAGCCCATATCTTCTTTGAAGTAATTTTTAAAATTGAGCTTATCGTATGTGTTAAAGCCGTCTGGGCAGTTTATAACCGTCAATTTGTTTTCGTCTAAAACGGCGGTTAAGTTTTTGTAATGCTCAATTTCCGTTGATTGAGCGGAAATTCTATTGAAAGCCGTTTTGCCCTTAGCCACAGCATAACCGGTAAATTTAAGGGTGTCGCCATCAACGGCAAACTCTTGAACAGCGCTTACCGTAGGGTCGGCAATAAGCAAATTTTCTTCATGGAAAGAAATGCCAGTCGGTTCTTCAAGATTGCCAAGGTCATAACGCGTATCGCCGTCGACAGTCAAAGCCTTAAAATCGGTGCCGTCGGTTTTCATTTTGTAAAGAGAGTTGTTTACAACAAAATAAATAATGTCATTGTTAGCAATAATTTGTGATGGCTTGCTTGAAAGAGCGTTAGTAAACTCAATTTTATTAATTAAATCGTTTACGTTTCTCTTGCAAATGTAATAGCTGCCATTATTATAAACGACGTAAAAAATTTCGTTATTGTCATTTATTGCAACGGGTGTTTCGCTTGCGATGTCAATTGAAAGTTCAAGTTTTTGGCTGATTTCCTTGCCGCTTAATTGATAAATATTGGCTTTTGAAGAATAGTTGGTAATAAGATACTCTTTATTCAAATCAAAAAAGGTGCCGCCAAAAGGGTTAGAAGTTTCATATTGAAAACTTGAATAAGAAAGCACGTCAATGGTGTTTGAGATATCGACTATTTTAATGGAACCGCTATCGGAAACTAAAAGAGAGCTTTCGTCAAATTTTTTAACTTGCTTTAAGTTTACGCCAGATAAGGTGCGATAACCAGCATCTTTGGTGTATACAAGCAACGATTGATTGCTTCTTTCGATAATCGCGGTAAAATAACCATCATAAACAGCATCGATAGGCGCGCTTAAAGAGTATTGTTCCACCTCGGTTGCAGGTAGCAAGGCCTCAATACCAGTGTAAACTTGATAAGCCGCTGTTTTTTTGATAGGGGTAAAGCATAAAAAGCCTACTGAAAAAAACAGAAAGGCAAGAGCTGATAAAAGTGTTAACTTAATTTTTCTTGACGTAAAAATCTTTTCCATAAAAATAATTTTATCACACAATCCATTTTTTGTCATTAGTATTTTTAAAATTTAAAATAATAAATAAATATAAAAATATAACAATATAAAAAGTGTTGGATAGTAAATGGCGGAAAAAGGGAAAAGGGGTAAAAAGCCAAACAAAAAAGGCAAGCAAAAACACGAACAAAAACACAAACACCCAGCTCAGCAAACAATGGCTTAAAACGCGCTAAAAATTAAGAGCAAAAAAAGCAAAAAAAGCAAATCGACAAATACCAAAATTATTCGACAAAATTTTTACTAAAAAATAAAAAACAAAGGTCATAGTGAGCCTTAAACATGACAGACGTTGTCAGGATTAAGGTATATTATTCAGTCAAAAAGCGAACAAATGTTCGCAAATTAAACAAACAAAGCGCAGTATTATAGCGGAGAAATTCCTCCGGTTGACCAGCTGTCCGCAAAGTCCTAAAAAGCCCCCTAAAAAGCATTTTATCATCGCACTGAGATACTTTAAGATTGGGGAAAAGGGAAAGGAAAAAAGTCGATAAGGACAGTAAGTTAACCTGCCTGCCACACCCTATAATCAAGCGAAAAAATTAAAACGGAAGGAGATATATGAACGTTATATACGCAAAAACAATTTTATACGCATACTCAGGAATAGAAAAAACGATTGAACAAATTGACGAGCTTGTTGCAAAGCGCGCGCTAGCATCGTTTAGCGATTTTACACCCTGTCTTGCACAATGTGAAAAAATAATTGACCTAACCTATCAAAAAGACACCTTGGCGGTGCTTAAAAGAACGGTAGACGTTGTGTTAAAAAAGTTTGACGTTGAGGAACTAAAATACTTTGATTATAAGTATTTTAAGAAAAAGCCTCGTGCCTTTTATAAAGATTTTGACGCTTCCGGCAGGGCGTATTTCCGCAAGCAAATAAAGCTTGCCAACTTGTTTGCAGAGCGGCTTGAACGTCTTAGCGTTGACGACCAATGGTTTGAAGAATATTGCTTAAAAACAGACTTTTTCAAGTCACTATTTTCGCGCGTTAAGGAAATGGAGGAAAAAAGCAAAAAGAATAAGCCCAAGGCAGAAAAACAAGCGCGCCAAAATGCCCTTTTATTAAACAACTGTGCGGCAGAATCGCGCTATCGTAAGGGCGAAAGCTTTGCAAAGACAAACGCTATACATAAACAAACCCTAGCAAAATAAAAGATAAAAAATCTTATAAAAAACAAACAAAAATTTAATAAAAAATCAAAGAGGCAACAAGCGGAAGTAATACCTGATAACAATCATCAACAAGCGGAAATAATACTTGATAACAATCATCAACAAGCGTTATTCATAATCGTTTTCGTCGTAATAACCTGCGGCAATTTGCGCGCGCCCCGTCTTTTTTGAGGTCGCCACAAAAAGCGCAAGTATGCCCGCAAATGCAAGGCAAACGATAATCAAAACCTTTAACGTAAACTCGTTTCCACCGGCAGAGTTTGAAGGCAAGGGCTGCTCGTCTTGCTTAGGTAAAAAGGTCAGTGGGTTAGGGTGCAAGGGCAATTCAAAAGGGACTATTTCTTCTTCTTTAACGTATCCCGTTTTGCCGTTGTATTCAACAAAGCAGCCGTGCTTGCCGTTATGTGACCAAAAACCTAAAAATTTAAGTTGTCTGCCGGCAAAAATGTATTGCTCGCGCTCGGTTCCCTCTTTGTCAGCATAAAGGCTTGTCGTGCCAACTGTGGTAATTGCAACGGCAGGGTAAGGGCTTAAAGCCTCCTGTCCGTCAAAATAAAGCTTATCGGTTGGCACGTAGCCGTCTATTACAGCACTGCCCTCCGCGCCAAACTCAACGTGAGAAAGTAGTTCGCCTTTTTCTAATACCTTTACGTAATAGGTGTAAGGTAGGGTAAATGCTTGTTCAACCCCCTCGCTGTCGGCAAAAAAGGGTGTGTCATCGGTAATTATCCTCGCGTAGAGTGGATTAACAGTTGCCGCCTTGCATAAAACGGTGTTTCCCCTTAATTTGTCAAAGCCGCTTGCTTTAAATAAAAACGTCCACGCGCAAGAAAAAACGCAGCCTACCGCAAGGCAAAAGCACAAAATTGCCGTAATGATTTTGTAATAGGGCGCAAAAAGGTTATTTTGCCTTTTGCTTAAATCTTTTATTAATGGTTTAATCACTTCAACCTCCTAAAATCAAGGTGGTAAAGGCAATTATAAAGGTAGGCTTGGTGCGTAAAAATAAGCAATTTGACAAAAGCGGTTTTTTTATGTCGCATTTGACCTTAAAAATGCTTAAACACAATTAAACTACAATAAAATAAAATTAAAATACAAATTTTGCGTATACTTATAAAAAGGATAAAAAGGTATGCGCATTTTTTATTTTAGGGCAGGCAACAAGTTGTCGCCGCAAAAACCGCTAAAAATTTTTAAAAAGATAATTTTTATAGTTCTGGTTGCGTGCTGGGGCTTTTTCGGCGTATGCCAAGTAGCAAGTTGCACGGTCAAAAAATACGTTTATCCATTGACTTATAAGGAGCAAATAACAAATTACTCAAAAGAGTTTTCCTTAAATCCGCACTTAATTTTTGCGGTGGTAAAGGTGGAAAGCAGCTTTAACAAAAACGCAGTAAGTAGTAAGGGCGCAAAAGGCTTAATGCAAATAACCGAGCCCACCGCAAGCTTTATTGCAAGTATGCTTGGCGAAATAAACTATGATTTGTTTGATGTAGCTACAAATGTTCGGTTTGGCACAAAATATATATCATACTTATTAAATAAGTTTAATAGTTTAGACACTGCAATAGTTGCATACAACGCGGGCGAGGGCAACGTAGCGCGCTGGCTTTCAAGCGAAAAATACAGTAAAGACGGAATAACTCTAAATACTGTTCCATTTCCCGAGAGTAGAGAATACCTAATAAAAATTAAAAAAACTTTTGAAAAATATGAAAAAATATATGGAAATATTGTTGACAAACCCTAAAAATTTGAGTAATATATAAAGGCTGAAACGTGAGGGTGGCGGAATTGGCAGACGCGTACGTTTGAGGGGCGTATGGTTATCCGTGTGGGTTCAAGTCCCATCCTTCACACCAAAATAAAAAGACCAACCGAAAGGTTTGGTCTTTTTTATTTTGCTGATGGGACTTCAATTTTGGGGAATAGAGGTTTAGACTGGAATTTGGAATAAAAGTGGATGGGGCTTGAATTAATGAAAAAATTTGAAAGCTAATAGTAATTTTTCTAAATTCTCATAAAAATAGATAAAATTTTTTAAAAAACCCTAAAACTCTACGGTGCGTGGGGGCAATTTTTCATTTTTTGTGATATAATGCTACTAGAAAGCAAAAGGGAGGCGACTTATGGACCAAGTAAAAATAGGCAAATTTATTGCCGAGTGCCGTAAGGAAAAGGGCTTAACTCAGCGCGAGCTAGCAGATATCCTTGGTATTTCCGATAAAACGGTATCAAAATGGGAGAGAGGTAACGGCTTGCCTGACGTCAGTTTGATGTTACCCCTTTGCAATTTACTTGGCATAAGCGTAAACGAGCTTTTGTCGGGTATTTGCCTTGACCAAAACAGTTATCAACAAAAGGCGGAGGAGAATTTTATGTCTTTAATTAAAGAAAAGCAAGAAGCAAAAAAGAAAATTATTTTAGAGATTGTAATAGGGATTGGCACCATTTTGCCGGCATTTGCGATGTATATGCTTGCAGGGCTTTTAACCTTAGAAACTTGGATAAGGATAGTGCTTATTGCCAGTGCAACCTTCTTGATGTTGGTGGGTGTAAGCGTGTGTTGCGTGCTTGAACGCGATGCCGGTGTATACGAGTGTTCAAATTGTGGCGAAAAATTTAAGCCCAGTATGAAAGCCTTTATTTTTGCACCGCACATAGGGTTTACTAGGAAGCTTAAATGCCCTAAATGCGGCAAAAGAACCTATTGCAAAAAACGTCTTGGATAAAACTAAAATAGGGTAAACGGGCTAGTTGACGCTAAAAAAGCGAAAAGCCAACCTTAAAAACCAAAAAGCCCAACACTAAAATAAAAGAACAAACACAAAAACAAAAGAAAAATCAAAACTAACCAGCAAAAACAAACAAAAAAAATTAAACAAAAAAACGGGCGGCTGCAAGTTGCAGCCGCCCGCAAACTATTTAAAAAAATACCGCGCGCTTACTCTGACAGACGACGCCGAAGCGGTGACGGGGTAGGTAACTCCTCCAAAGCTACCTTATGGCACACGCAAACTCTCCGCTTAGTGCTGCTGCATTCCTGCTCTGACACGGTTCACGGCGTCACGTTGCATAAGACCTTGGTATCAACGTCCCTTGCCACGCTCGGCCTTCCACGGCGAAAGCCTCGGTAAGTGTTCTGCTCCGCTAAGCGAATTGCGGATTACAGGGCATCGCTAACTCCCCACATAGCACGGCTTATACATTGTAACCTAAATTAAAAAAATAATCAAGTTAATTTATTAAAATAAAATTAAAATTATTGAATTTGCCCCAAAAATTCTTTACAAAATCGACAAATATTTGTATACTTATTTGGTAGTAATTATATTTATCTTATTATTGGAGCGAAATATGTATAAGAAAGTCGACACTTCACTCAATTTTTTGGAAAGAGAAAAAGAGGTTCTCGCGTTCTGGAAAGAAAACAAGATTTTCGAGCAGAACGTTGCAAAAAATGCTGACGCACGTGAATTTACCTTTTACGATGGTCCGCCCACAGCAAACGGCAAGCCACACATTGGCCACATTTTAACACGTGTTATTAAGGATATTATTCCCCGTTATCACGTTATGAAAGGTGACCACTGTTTGCGTAAAGCCGGTTGGGACACCCACGGACTTCCCGTTGAGTTAGAGGTTGAAAAACTTTTGGGCATCGATGGTAAACAAGAAATAGAAAAATACGGCATTGAGCCTTTTATCAAAAAATGCAAGGAAAGCGTTTGGAAGTATAAGGCTGAATGGGAAAAGATGAGCGACCGTGTCGGCTACTGGGCTGATATGGAATCGCCCTACGTTACCTACGACGATAATTATATTGAATCGGTATGGTGGGCAATTAAAACCATTGCCGAAAAGGGCTTGCTTTATAAAGGGCACAAAATCGTGCCTTACTGCCCACGTTGCGGAACGGCACTTTCTTCGCACGAAGTTGCGCAAGGCTATAAAGACGTAAAGGAAACGTCAGTTTTCGTTCGCTTCAAAATGCTCAACAAGGAAAATGCATACTTCCTTGCATGGACGACAACCCCTTGGACGTTGCCCTCAAACGTAGCACTTTGCGTTAACCCCAAAGAAAACTACGTTGAAATCAAGGCAGAGGACGGCGCAACCTATGTGCTTGCCGAGGCTCTTGCAGGTAAACTTTTTGAAAATTATGAAACCCTTTCCGTTAAAAAGGGTGCTGAATACGAATACGCTCAATACGAGCCACTTTTCGACTATCCCGTTGGCAGTTATAAAGAAAAGGCACACTATATCGTCTGCGACAATTACGTTACGTTGACCGACGGTAGCGGTGTCGTTCATATTGCACCTGCTTTTGGTGAAGACGACGCAAGCGTTGGCAGAAAATACAATCTTCCTTTCGTAAAATTGGTTGACGACCGTGGTAGAATGACGGAAGATACCCGTGAACTTGCAGGTATGTTTGTTAAAGATGCCGATAAGGTCATCATTAAGGACTTAGAGGCAAGGGGCTTGCTTTTTGCAGCCGTTCCTTTTGAACACAGCTATCCTTTCTGCTGGCGTTGTGATACACCCCTTTTGTATTACGCAAGAAGCAGTTGGTTTATCAAAATGACGGCGGTTAAAGATAGGCTTATCGCCGCAAACAATTCAATTAACTGGATGCCCGAAACCATTAAAAACGGACGTATGGGCAACTTCCTTGAAAACGTCATCGACTGGGGTATTTCAAGAGAGAGATATTGGGGCACACCCCTTCCCGTATGGGTTTGTAACAAGTGTGGCAAAGTTCACGTAATCGGTAGCAAACAAGAACTTAAAGAAAAATGTGGTATCGAGGGCGATATTGAACTTCACCGTCCGTATATCGACGATTGCACCTTTGATTGTGAATGTGGCGGCACTTTTATCCGTGAAAAAGAGGTTATCGACTGCTGGTTTGACAGTGGTTCAATGCCCTTTGCGCAGTATCACTATCCCTTTGAAAATAAAGAACTTTTTGAAAGTCATTTCCCAGCAGACTTTATTTCGGAAGCAATCGACCAAACGAGAGGCTGGTTTTACACCTTGCTTGCAATTTCTACCTTGCTCTTTGATAAGGCACCCTTTAAAAACTGCATAGTTTTAGGCCACGTCAACGACAAAAACGGTATTAAGATGAGCAAGCACAAGGGCAACGTAGTTGACCCATGGTCAATCCTTGATAAACAGGGTGCTGATGCAGTCCGTTGGTATTTCTACACCGGTTCTGCACCATGGTTGCCTTCACGTTTCTATGAGGAAGGTGTTGCAGAGGCTCAACGCAAGTTTATGGGCACTTTCTGGAACACTTATGCCTTCTTCGTGCTTTATGCAGATATTGACAAATACAATCCCGCAGATTATAAGATTGAAGACTGCAAGCTTACCTTAATGGATAAGTGGATGCTGTCTAAACTTAACACTATCGTTAAAACGGTAGACGAGGGACTTGCAAACTATAATATTTTTGACAGCGCAAGGGCGCTTTCCGCCTTTACTGACGAGCTTTCCAACTGGTATGTCCGCCGTGGTAGAGAGCGTTATTGGGGCAGTGAAATGACGGACGACAAGATTGCCGCATACACTACTCTTTGGACTGTTTTAACCACCCTTGCAAAAATTTCCGCTCCCTTTACGCCCTTTATGGCGGAGAGCATTTACCAAAACTTAGTTCCTAACTTCTTTAAGGACGCACCCAAGTCCGTCCACCTTTGCGACTTCCCCACGGTTGACGAAAAGGCTATCGACGCTTCGCTTGAAGAAGGCATGCAAGCCGTTCTTGATATCGTAGTATTGGGCAGAGCTTGCCGTAACACTTCAAACATTAAAAACCGCCAGCCCTTGTCTAAAATTTACGTTTGTGCAGAGCGCAAGACAGACTTGTCTGAGGGCTTGCTTGAAATTGCAAAAGAAGAACTTAATATCAAAGAGGTTGAATATTTACGCGATACCTCTAAATTCGTATCCTACAAAATTAAACCTCAGCTTAAAACACTAGGGCCTAAATATGGTGCAAAACTTGGTCTTGTCCGTAAATTCTTTGAGGTTTGCGATGCTAACGAAGTTGTTGCAACCGTTAAACGTGGCGAGGTTTATAAGACTACTTTCGAGGGTGCAGACTTTGAATTTGCACTTGACGACCTTTTGATTTCTACCGAAAGTGCAGAGGGCTTCACCGCGGCAAGCGATAACGGCATTACCGTTGTTTTAGATACCGTTGTTACCCCCGAACTTAAAGCAGAGGGTATTGAGAGAGAAATTATTTCTAAAATTCAGTCGATGCGTAAAGATGCCGGCTTTGAGGTTGTTGACCGCATCAACGTTCAATACGTTACCGAAGATGCTGAAATCAAAAAGGCATTTGAATGCGGCAAAAATATTAAAGCGGTTGTCCTTGCCGACAAAATCACGGCAGGCGCAGGCGAAGGCTTTACCAAAGAGCTTGACGTTAACGGCGCAGCAGTAACGGTTACCATCAGCAAGGTAGAGGCGTAAATGAGAACGGCTGATTGGAAGGACTATTCGGTTATCGCCACAGGCGATGGCTATAAGTTGGAGCGGTGGAAAGACGTTGTCCTACTCCGCCCCGACCCTCAGGTTATTTGGAAGCCCCAAATGGATATGGAGCGTTATCCAAAGCTTTCCGCAAAATATATCCGTAGCGAAACGGGCGGCGGCAAATGGAAAATGCTTGGTAAAATGCCTGAGGAATGGACGGTCTCTTATAAAGATTTAACATTTAAAATCAAGCCAATGGGCTTTAAGCATACAGGGCTTTTCCCCGAGCAAGCAGTTAATTGGGATTTGATGCGCTCACTTATCGAGGGTGCCGGCAGAGAAGTTAGCGTGCTTAACCTCTTTGCATATACGGGCGGTGCAACCGTTGCGTGTGCAAAGTCGGGCGCAACCGTGTGCCACGTTGACAGCGCAAAGGCTATGGTAGAGCGCGCAAAAGAAAACGTCGCACTCTCTAAGGTGGAAAATCCAAAAGTCCGTTATATAATCGACGACTGCAAAAAGTTTGTCGAGCGCGAAATTCGTCGTGGCAGAAAATACGATGCCATCATTATGGACCCCCCAAGCTACGGTAGAGGGCCTAATGGTGAAATGTGGAAGTTAGAGCAAGAGTTATATCCGCTTGTCAAACTTTGCACAGAAGTATTGTCGGATAACCCCCTCTTTTTCCTAATAAATTCATACACTACCGGCTTGCAACCTCAGGTCATCAAAAATATACTTGAACTAACGGTCGCAAAGGGCAGAGGTGGTGTTGTAGAGGCTGACGAGGTCGGGCTTGTAACGGAAGAAGAAGGTGTAATTTTACCTTGTGGCAACAGCGGTATTTGGATAAATCGTTAAATTAAAAGTAGTATTTAGATAAATCGTTAAATTAACATTAAACGTAACTAATAGCGACACAAAATTTATAAAAGTTAAAAAAGGGACAAAAGAAAGGAGCGTTATGGAAGAATTGACAATACTCCACGAAGATAATCATATAATCGTAGTCTTAAAACCGCAAAATATCCCCTCTTGCGAGGATAGCAGTGGCGACAAAGACCTCTTGACTATGATAAAGGAATATATCAAAGTTACTTATAATAAGCCGGGCAACGTTTACGTAGGACTTGTGCATAGGCTTGACCGTCCAACCGGTGGCGTAATGGTGTTTGCAAAAAGCTCTAAGGCGGCGGCAAGACTTTCCGAGCAAATGAAATCGGGCGATTTTGAAAAAAGATATTTTTCCGTTCTTATTGGCGAGCCAAGAGAAGATTTTGACACCCTTACTCATTACTTAAAAAAGAACACGGTAAACAATATGGTTTACGTATGTCCTCCCTTGACAGAGGGGGCAAAAAAGGCGGAACTCGAATATAAAATTATTGAAAAAGCGCAAGGCTTATCACTTGCAGATATCCGCTTGCACACAGGCAGAAGCCACCAAATTAGAGTGCAAATGAACGCGATTGGCTGTCCCGTTTACGGCGATATGCGTTATGGTGGCGAAAAGGCTAAAAAGGGTTATCTTGCACTTTGGGCATACTACCTTGGCTTTACCCACCCCGTATCCAAAGAACGTATGGTTTTCCGTGTAGAGCCACCAAAGGACAACACCCCTTGGAGCGTTTTTGACACCGAAAAATCGGTTAAGGTATTTAAGCCAAACTATTAATAAAAAATTAAAAAACTATTAATAAAAAACTTAACAACCCACACAAAAAAAACAAAAAGGGAGCTGTCAAAAAATGACGGCCCCCTTTTTTAACCCCTTAAAATAAACACATTTATAAACACAAAATCAAAAGAAAAACCCTAACAATTTATATACTCCAAGCAGTATAAGTATAAGGGGTGCAATAAAGGAGATTTTACTTACTCTACTAAGCCATTTTGAGCCGGCAAGATACACTCCAAGCCCAATCATTAAAAAATGCATAGTAGCAATTATTACAGGCACGTAAAATGCGTTTAGTCCCATAAGCGAAAGGGATAAATTAGCCATTGCGCCGTCAAGCCCAACGGCAAAACCGCTGACTAAAACTTGCCTTATTCCAGAGCCTGTCGATTGCTTGCCATCCTTTTTGCAAAGGTTAAAAATGCCTACTCCAATCAAAATCAGCCCACCAAGACTTGCCGTTTTTTCAGTAATTTTGCCGGCAAGTAGCATTGCAGTATAATTGGTAAAAAGACACATAGCAAAAACGGTTAAAAAAATGCCGAAAAGTATGGGTAATTTTCGTCCTCCACCAAGGGAGAGCGAAAAACCGCAAACAAAACTGTCAATACTAACCGTAAACGCCGTAAGCAATAAAAAATATATCATTAGTGTAAAACTCCTGTTTTATAGTATTCGTCAAAGGTAAAATAGGTTAAAACAGTTAAGAAAAAAGCAAACAATTAGAATAAATAAAAAGCGACTAATTAGCGGATTGTCATCTTAAAAATAGTTAAAAACTAATATAAAATCAACTTTTGCGTTTGATTTTTCGGCTAAAAAAACTAAAAATGTTTCCACGTTAAAAAATTTTAAAAAAATAATAATAAAAAGGGACAAATATATTGATAAAAACTTAAAAAAATACCTAAACGGCATTGACAAGATTAACTCTTTTGTATATAATGTAAAGGTGTAATTGTGTATATAAGGAGACGCTTGCTTAATATGAAAACGGCTAAAACCTCTAAAATAATATTATTCGTTATGGCGGTTGCAATGTTTTTTGCTTCCTTTTTGGCTTTGTCAGCTCCGCAAAAGGTATCGGCTGCCACCACGTCCTCTAACATAATCAGCTCAATATTCAGCGGCACAGCTGTTGAACTAAGAAACGTTGAATTAAAAGATGATAGCGCTGTTGCAAGTATGCAAGACGGCGATACTTTATCTCTCAAAAATCAACTTGTTATTAGCGACCTAGGTTTAGAGTTTGGTGCACCTGACTGGACTAAGATGGAATCTTTTTCAATCTCCATTGAAGCAACAGCAAAGGGCGCAAACGGCAATATTAATAGTGAGGGCAAGTTTGACACCAAAATTAAAAACGTAATCACTATAAGTAAAGGCGATAGCGATGGATTTTTTAAAGCAAGCTTAAATGAAGCAACCCCCGTTAGCGCACAGCTTGACGGCGACGTAAACGTTGCGTTTACCGTTGATGCTGATGGAATGCCCAAAGTTACAATCGAGGGTGAAGAGCTTTCTTGCACGGACACATATTACACACTCGGCAAAACTGATAAATACGTTGGAAACATTTCTTTTTCCGTTAAACTAACTGCTGACAACAACGAAGCTAGCGAACTTGCAATTAAAAGCATCGACCAAAAACAGTCAAACGTATCCGGCTATTTCAAACAAACCTTTAAGCTTGATGCAGGCGGCGCAATCGAAAAGCACGCATTACCCAGAGTTACCATTAACGATTCACTCTTTTACGAAGATAAAATAGTTGCAATCTCCGGTCAAAAAAATGAACTTCGTACCACGGCATATTCAGTTACCGGTCAGTTAAAGGCAAGCAGACTTTCTGTTAGAACTACCGATAACAGCAACGGCACAAACGGTGGCAAGGTTTTCATTGATGACGCAGCTCCTAAGGCAGTTACTTTTTATAAAAAGGATGCGGTAGACCTTGACAACACAATGTCATTTAACATCAGCTACCGTTATCGAGACGATGATTACCGTTACGAAAATGGCGACTACGCCGTATGTGAGGAATATACTGCTATTGACGTAATAGCCAAAGATTTTGACGAAAACGCGCCTGTTTATGCAGAGGTTGGCTCGCAAGAATATATCGACAATGCAGACATTCTTGACGCATACCTCGATGCTCTTTATGAAGCTGTTACCGAGGATTACGGTGCAGAGTATGGTGTTCACTCCGTTCGCTTAGGAACGTCAATTAATATTCCTTCCTTAGCAGATTTTGTAAAGGATGAATACACCTCATATACAAACCTCACGCACACCATCTACTACAAAACGCCTTCTACCTCAACAGGTTCATCAACCTCTTGGAAATTTACTGCAAGTGTTCCTGGCAACTACGAATTTTACGTAACGTTTTGTGACAAGGCGGACAATAAAATGCAACGCAGCGACTTCTATACCGCAGAAGGTCAAGAGGTTACCGTTGGTAAATATTACGACAACAACACCGTAAGCAAATATGACGGATTGGTAAGCAGAAACGGCTACGTTTTCCGTTTCGTTATTGAAGACGATGCACCCCTTTCGGTAGAAGCTGCTGAAAGCTATGCAAACGGCTATGTTAACACCAGATATATTGCATCTTCATTTGACGTTAAGGCATCTGGCTTGCAAACAACGTATAAGCTCTATTACAACGCATCTCAATCGGCTCAGCCCATAGGCGAAGGCTGGCAGGAAAGCTGGGTAGAAATCCCCACCTCTAAAAAGGTTAGCGAATCAAATGTTCCTAACGGTTGGAGTTTAGACGATACTACCAACGTTGCTTACGATGGCAAGCTTACCTTTACACCCGTAAAAAAGGGCACCTACGTTATCGAATGCTCCATCGCTTCAAACAACGTTAAGGATAGAAAAGATACTGCCGTTGCAACCATTAGAGTTGACACCGACCCCACCATTGTTAAGCCCGCAAACACTTGGCTTAGGGATAACGTTTGGTCGGTTGTATTCCTCTCGATAGGCACCGTTTGCTTGGCTGGTGTAATCGTATTGCTTTTCATTAAGCCTAAGGAAAAGACAACGGCAGAGGATGCTTAATAAATTTTAAGGCACAATAAAGTAGGACTTCGACACTCGAAGTCCTCTTTTTAACTAGTAATCTATAAAATATCTTTTTTACTAATAATCTATAAAATAATCAACAAAAAAGTATGCTCACATTTACAGCAGATAAAAACCGCAAGCTAACAAAACTTGCCTTATATAATTTGCCAGATTTGTCCTATTCGGCGCTTATGAAGCTTATTCGCGATAAAGACGTAAAGGTTAACGGCAAACGTATAAATGCTGACGTAATGCTAAACGTTGGCGACGTTGTGCAGATTTATTATATCCCAAAAGGCACGGCTAAGTATTTAGAGGTATATAGCGACGATAATATTTTAGTTGTTGATAAAAAAAGCGGCTGGACGGCAGAAGAGGTTTTTGCCGACCTAAGCCAATCGCAAGGCGAGGTGTATTTTATCCACCGCCTTGACAGAAATACAGCGGGGCTAATGGTATTTGCGCGCAATCAAAATGCTGAAAGCGAGCTTTTGGCGGGCTTTAAAAAACGCACCTTTATAAAGACTTATCGCGCACAAGTTTACGGCGTGCCTAAGGCTAAAAGCGCGCTTTTGACGGCTTATCTCAAAAAAAATGCCGACACGTCTACCGTCCGTGTTTACGATTATCAGGTAGATGGTTCCGTTCAAATCAAAACCGAATACAAGGTGCTGTCTAGCACAGACGATACTAGCGAGTTAGAGGTAAATCTTTTAACGGGTAAAACTCACCAAATACGCGCCCACCTTGCTCATATCGGGCATTTTATTATCGGTGACGGCAAATACGGCAACAATGCCATAAATAAACAAAAAAAAGCTAAAACCCAACGTCTTTTGGCGTATTCTCTAACCCTTCATTTTGAGGATAAAAGCCCCCTTGCATACCTTGACAGCAAGACCTTTTTTAGCAGCCTTAAATACTAAATAAATTATACCCTTACGTCAACTAAACGTAAATAAAATTAATTAAATTATACTAACAGTAAAACCCCACCATAGTTTGATAAACAGCATTTAAGCAGTGTAATAACATCGGTGTATAGGAGAGCGGTATATGCCACAGGACGCTTTCACCCTAAGGTATCTTTGCAATGAGCTAAACGATATTTTTAAGGGCGGAAAAATCAACCGAATAATTCAGCCGAGCGAAGACGATTTGATACTTACCGTCTATCTTGGCAAACGGACGGAAAAGCTTTTGATTTCCGTCAATCCGTCTTGTCCAAGAATTGGCATTACCAACGTTGAAAGGGAAGCTCCCCTTACCGCCCCCAACTTTTGTATGCTTATGCGCAAGCATCTTTTATCTGCAACGATTGACGGCATTTCGCTAGTTGGTTTTGACCGAATTGTTAAGATAAATCTAACAGCGTCAGGCGATTTTTTCGACGAGCGCAAAAAAATGCTTTACGTTGAGCTTATGGGTAGGTATAGCAACATAATCTTAACGGAAGACGGACTTGTCGTTGGCGGCAATAGAGGAATTAACAACTTTGACAACGGTGTCCGCCCACTAATAGTGCATAAGCCTTACGTTTTTCCGCCGGTTAACGATAAGCTACTCCCCACCGATAGCGCACTAATAGAGGTTATTAAGCAAGAAATTATTAATAAACAAATTACCGATTGGTCAATGCTTGTCCCCGTTTTATGCGCCGCTACGCAGGGCATAGCCACCTCTACGGCAGAGGAAATCGTGCGCTCTTTTTATAAAAATTGCAAAGCCGTTTCCATTACTGACGTTGAGCCGTTTATAGCCCATCTTATTGCATTTTTATATCAGCACAAAAAGGAGCCTTGCGTCCTAAATGATAAGGATGGGGTAAAGGACGTATGCGTTTATCCTTACGTTTCGCTTATTGAAAAACTAAACGGCGGCGGGGTTGTCAAAAATTTTGAAACACTTGTCGAAGCGGAGGAATATTACTTTACCGTTCGCGACGTTCAGCGGAGGTATAAAGAAAAGTTTGCAAAGCTAAACGGCATTATAACGGCACAGGTCAAAAAAGCAAAAAAACGTGTGCAAGCAATTTCCGCAAAACAGCGCGATGCTCTTTTAGCAGAAGAAAATAAATTAAAGGGAGAGCTTATTTTAGCAAACGTATACCGCTTAAAAGATGGTATGGCTGAGTGCGAGCTTGACAATTATTACGACGGCACCAAACTAAAAATTGCTCTCGACGTAAATCTTAATCCCGTTCAAAATGCCGAGCGGTATTACAAAAAATACAACAAGCAAAAGCGCACGTTAGAGGCGTTAGAGCCGCAGTATAAAGCAGCAAAGGCAGAGCTTGACTATCTCACGGCAGTCGCCGATGAAATTGTCCTTGCCGAAACGATTGACGACTTAAAGCTTATACAGGACGAACTAGAAGCTTACGGTATAATTGCTATCCGCAAGCAGCCGCAACGTCAAAGAAAGGCAAAAGAGAGCTTTTGTCGCGAATATTTAGTAGACGGTTATCAAGTTTTTGTAGGCAGAAGCAATACCGAAAACGACTTAATCGTCCACCAAGCCGCACCAGACGATATTTGGCTGCACGCAAAGGACGTGCATTCCTCACACGTCATAATAAAATGCGCTGCAAAAAGCGCGCCCCCTACCGAAAAAACGATTATTACTTGCGCTCAAATTTGCGCCTACTACTCAAAGGGTAGAGAGGGCGGCAAAACCGAGGTCGTTTACACCCAAAAAAAGCACGTAAAAAAACCAAAGGGTGCAAAGCCGGGCTTTGTAACGTATGACAATTTCCGCTCGGTAACCGTTTTGCCAGATAAGCACAGCCAGCACGTTAAAAGCCTAAAAAATAGTTAGCACGTTAAAGTCGAAAAAATTAGTTAAAAAATCGCCCAAAAGGCAAATTTTAGCCTTTTAATATAACGCCCTGTCTATTAAAATAAATAAAATAATTATAAAACATTATAAATAGACTTGAAAAAAGTTGCAAAAAAGCAATTGTTGTGATAAAATGTTTAAGATTTTCAAGTAGCATTAGGAGAATATTATGAAGTATACTATTGAAAAAGCAGAAAAAAGCACCGTTAAGATTACCATCACCATCGAAACACAGGAATGGCTTGAAGCTATAAACGGCGCATACGCAAAGACCAAATCTAAGTTCAATATCCCCGGTTTTAGAAAGGGCAAGGTTCCCAAAAAGGTTATTGAAAACGTTTACGGCACGGGCGTTTTCTATGAAGAAGCAATCAATATCGCTCTTCCCAAATATTATGGCGAAGTTCTTGATAAAGAACCCACCGTTGAAGCTGTTGCAAATCCCGAAATCGACATTAAGGACATCAGCGACGAAACTTTGGTTATCGAGGCAATTACCCCCGTTAAGCCGGAAGTTAAGCTTGGCGAATATAAAGGTCTTAAATTCACAAAGACCGAATATGCTGTAAAGAAAGAGGACGTTGAAGCAGACCTTAACCGCTTGCAAGAGCGCAACGCACGTATGCTTGACGTTACCGACCGTGCAGTAGCAAACGGCGACACCGTTCTTATCGACTACTCTGGTAGTGTTGACGGCGTTAAGTTTGAGGGCGGCACCGCTGAAAAGCAAACTCTCGTTATTGGTAGCGGCAGCTTTATCCCCGGTTTTGAAGAACAGGTTATCGGTATGAATATCGGTGAAGAGCGCGACATCAACGTTAAGTTCCCCGAAGAATACCACGCAGAAAACCTCAAAGGCAAGGATGCTGTTTTTGCAATTAAACTTCACGAGATTAAAGTTCGTGAACTTCCTGAAATCAATGACGAGTTCATTAAGGACGCAGTTGGCGCAGAAAGCGTTGAGGCTTATAAAAAGGAAACGGAAGCACGCCTTGCAAAACAAAACGCAGACCGCGCTGATAGAGAGCTTGAAGACGCAATTATTCAAAAGGTTACCGAAGCTTCTGAAATGGAACTTTGCGACGCACTCGTAGAAGGTCAAATCGACCGTATGGTTCAAGAAATGAGCTATCGTTTATCTTACCAAGGTCTTCGTTTAGAAGATTACTTACAGTATATCGGCAAGACTATGGAAGACTACCGTGCTGACTTTAAGGACCAAGCAACCACCATTGTTAAATCTCAGTTGGTAATCGAAAAGATTATCGATGATGAAAAAATCGAAGCAACCGAAGAAGAAATCGAAGCTAAGATTGCTGACATGGCTGCTGCACAGGGCAAAGAAGCCCCCGACCTTAAAAAGAACTTTGGCGCACGTCAGCTCGACTATATCAAAAACGAAATCATTATCAAAAAGCTTTTCGACCTTTTGAAATCTTCAAACGAAATTGAAGTTAAGGCAGAAAAGAAAGCAGCTGCAAAAAAACCCGCTGCAAAAAAGACGGAAGCTAAAAAGGTAGAAGAAAAGGCTGAGGAAGCTGCAACCGAAGAAAAGAAGCCCGCTGCAAAGAGAAAGTGCGCTCCTAGAAAACCAAAAGCTGCAACCGAGGCTCCCGCAGAAAAGTCCGCTGAGTAATATTAACTGAGTATTATTAGTAATATTTTAGTAACGTTTACCGCAAATTTTAGGGCAGTTCCTAGGTAAAGTTAAAACAGTTAACCACGTTAAAGGTTAAATACAAAATTAAACGTTTATCGACAAATTAAATAGATTATTTTTTGAATTTAAGGCGGCGGTCAGGAAAAAAATTATTTCTGTCCAAAGCCTTAAAAACATTAAGGAATACTTTTTAATAAAAAGGTCATAATTTATAGGGAGAAAAGATATGGATATAAAGAATGCAGTTGTCCCTTACGTAGTTGAAAACACCGGCAAGGGCGAAAGAACTTACGACATTTATTCAAGACTGTTAGAAGATAGAATTATTTTCCTTACGGGTGAAATTAACGATGCTGTTGCAGACCTTGTCGTTGCACAGCTTATTTTCCTTGAAGCTAAGGACCCCAATAAAGATATCTGCCTTTATATCAACAGCCCAGGCGGCAGCGTATCGGCAGGTCTTGCTATTTACGACACAATGAACTATATCAAGTGTGACGTTTCTACCATTTGTATCGGTATGGCGGCAAGTATGGGTGCATTTTTACTTTCTAGCGGCGCAAAGGGCAAAAGATACGCCCTTCCCAATAGCGAAATTATGATTCACCAACCCTTAGGTGGCGCGCAAGGTCAGGCAAGTGATATCAAAATCCAAGCGGAGCATATCTTAAAGACAAAGCATCGCTTAAACACTATTCTTGCTCAAAACAGCGGCAAGCCTTACGAGGTAGTTGAAAAGGATACCGACAGAGATAATTATTTGTCGGCTCAGGATGCAAAAGAATACGGACTGATTGACGAAATTTTCGTAAAGCGCCCGTAAGCCAAAACGGAGAAGTATGAAAAATCAAAACGAACAACTTTTTTGTTCCTTTTGCGGCAAGCCGAAGGAACTTGCAAAGCGTTTAATAGCTGGACCTAGCGGAATTTACATTTGCGACGAATGTATTGAAATTTGCCGTGAAGTTTCTTTGGAAGAAGAAAAAAACGAAAGCACCAACGGTGGTGCAGAGGTCAAGCTTTTAAAGCCTGCTGAAATAAAATCAAAGCTCGACGAGTATATTATTGGACAAGACGAAGCAAAAAAGGTCTTGTCCGTTGCCGTTTATAATCATTATAAAAGAATAAGCGCAAAAACTGATAAAGACGAAGTAGAGCTTGATAAGAGCAATATCCTGCTTCTCGGCCCAACAGGTAGCGGTAAAACCTTGCTTGCAAAAACGCTTGCTAAAATTTTAGACGTTCCCTTTGCCGTTGCAGACGCAACCACCCTTACGGAAGCCGGCTACGTTGGCGAGGACGTTGAAAATATCCTTTTAAAGCTTATTCAAAACGCAGACTTCGACATTGAAAGGGCGCAAAAGGGCATCGTTTATATTGACGAAATTGATAAAATCGCAAGAAAGAGTGAAAACGTTTCTATTACTCGTGACGTATCGGGTGAAGGCGTTCAACAAGCACTTCTTAAAATTATAGAAAGCACGGTTGCTAGCGTTCCCCCACAGGGCGGCAGAAAACACCCCCAACAAGAGTGTATTAGAATTGATACCACAAATATCTTGTTTATTTTGGGCGGCGCGTTTGTTGGTCTTGAAGATATTATTGCAAAGCGCAAGGAAAGCTCATCTCTTGGCTTTGGCGGTAGTTTAGGTAAAAAGGCAGTCGGTAGCTACGATTTTGTCCGCGATATTCAGCCGCAGGACCTTATAAAATACGGTTTAATTCCCGAATTTGTCGGCCGTGTGCCCATTACCGTGGGCTTGCACGCGCTAGACGAAAACGCGCTTGTAAATATCCTTACTCAACCCAAAAATGCACTCGTAAAACAGTATCAGCGTTTAATCGGGCTTGACGACGTCGAACTAGAAATCACAAGCGATGCCGTTCACGCAGTTGCGCGCAGGGCAATAGAATTAAAAACAGGCGCAAGGGGACTTAGAACAATTCTTGAAAATTTACTCCTCGATGCAATGTATGATATCCCATCTGACGAAAATCTTTTGAAAGTAATCGTCGACGAGGAGGTTGTAAACGGCTGTTCGAAGCCCAAAATCGTTAGAAAAAACATAGCGTAAAATAAAACAAAATATTTCAAAAAATTTATATAAAAAAGTTAAAAAACTTGTTAAAAACGTTTGACAACCTTGCAAATATAGGTTATACTATGTAGGCTGTGTAATCTCGGGTTGATGCGGGAAGTTACTTAAAATCGTCAAAAACGATAGATAATTTCCGTTGACAAGTGTGGGGGCAAGACCCCTGCGACTAACTTCAAATATGAATTGGTAAAGTCATTCGCAGCGACTTAAAAATTTAAGTATCGGCGGATGATTTTTTATTTTACCGAATTCGACACACACGGCAGAGTTTACAGCACACCAAAAAGTTAGGAAAAGGAGAAACAAAAATGGCAAGTCAAAAAATTAGAATCAAACTTATGTCCTACGACGTAGAAATGCTCGACCAAGCAGCAGCACGTATCGTAGAAACTATGAAGAAATCAGGCGCGAAAGTTAGCGGTCCGATTCCCCTTCCCACTGAAAAGGAAATCGTTACCATCCTTCGTTCCCCCCACAAGTATAAAGATTCACGTGAACAGTTCGAAATTAGAACTCACAAAAGACTTATCGACATTTACGGTGCAAACGCAAAAATCATTGGCGACATTCATTTGCCCGCAGGTGTAGATATCAAAATCAAACTGTAAATAATTAAACATTATATAATAAATGGAGGTGACCTTTACAAATGTTAAGTAAAGCAATCATTGGCAGAAAGTTAGGCATGACGCAACTTTTTGCAGCAGACGGCAAGGTTATACCCGTAACCGTTATCGAGGCAGGTCCCTGTCCCGTGGTTCAGGTAAAAACTTTGGAAAGAGACGGTTATTCAGCAGTTAAGCTCGGCTTTGACGAGGTTAACGAAAAGAAGTTGAACGCACCCTTAGCTGGTCAGTTCAAAAAAGCAGGCGTTCCCGCACAAAAGGTTTTGAAGGAATTCAAACTTGAAAATGCTGAGAGCGTAGAAGTAGGTTCAGTAATCACTTGCGACGTATTCCAGGCGGGCGACAAAATCGACGTTTCCGGCGTGTCCAAGGGTCACGGTTATACCGGCGTTATCAAGAGATGGAACAACCACAGACTTAAAGAAACCCACGGCGTAGGCCCTGTTCATAGGGAAGTCGGTTCAATGGGTGCAAACAGCTCCCCTTCAAGAGTATTCAAGGGTAAAAAGATGGCAGGTCAATACGGTCACGAAAACGTAACCGTTCTTAACCTCGAAGTAGTAAAAGTCGACAAAGAAAGAAACGCAATTCTCGTTAAGGGCGCAGTTCCCGGTCCTGTAAAGGGCATCGTAGTTTTGCGTAACAGCGTTAAAGCGTAAGGAGAAAGATTATGCCGAATGTTAAATTATATGATATGAAAGCTAATGTTGTTGGCAATCTCGAATTACCCGAAGCTTTCGACGCTCAGTATAACGAAGCCCTCATCCATCAGGCAGTAGTAACTCGCCTTTGCAATGAAAGACAGGGCACCAAAAGCACCCTTACCCGTAGCGAAGTTCGCGGCGGCGGTGCTAAACCTTGGAGACAAAAAGGCACCGGTCGTGCTCGTCAGGGCTCTATCCGTTCACCCCAATGGGTTAAGGGCGGTGTAGTATTCGCTCCCAAGTCAAGAGACTTCTCCAAGAAAATGAACGCAAAAGCAAAAGAAGTTGCACTTTTCTCAGCACTTTCACAAAAAATCAGAGCAGAAGAAGTTATCTTCGTTGACGAAATTAAGGTTGACGCTCCCAAGACCAAGGAAATGGTTGCAGTTCTTAAAGCCTTCAATTTCAACAAGACCGTGCTTTTCGTAATGGATAACAGTGACGAAGCAGTTTTGAGAGCTTGCTCCAACCTTGCTACCGTTTCCACGATTCCCGCAAACGAAATCAACACCTATGACGTTGTAAAGAATGCTAAAATCGTTATCTCCAAGAAAGCCGTAGAAATGATTCAGGAGGTCTATGGAAAATAATGACTGCACACGACATCATCATTAAGCCCCTTCTCTCCGAAAAGAGCTATGCGGGCATCAGCGATAAGAAATATACCTTTATCGTAGATAAGAAAGCAAACAAGACTCAAATTAAACTCGCTATCGAAGAAATCTTCGGTGTTTCCGTTGAAAAGGTTAACACGGCAAACGTCAGCGGTAAGTTGAAAAGACAGGGCAGATACGAGGGTTACACCCCCGATTACAAAAAGGCCATCGTTCAACTTAAAAAAGACAGCAAATCTATTGAATTCTTTGATTCGTTGTCCTAATACAGCAGGAGGAACTTAAAAATGGCTATTAAAAGATATAAACCGACTTCGGCAGCGCGTCGTTTTATGACGGTTAGCGCGTATGACGAAATCACGGCTAAGAAACCTGAAAAATCACTCCTTGAAGACCAAAGAAAATCTGGTGGTAGAAACTCACAAGGTAAAATCACCGTTCGTCACATCGGTGGCGGTAACAGGAGAAAATACCGTATCATCGACTTCAAGAGAGCAAAAGATGGTATTCCCGCAACTGTAAAGAGCATCGAATACGATCCCAACCGTAGTGCAAACATCGCTCTTCTTTACTATGCAGACGGTGCAAAGGCATACATCCTTGCTCCCGTAGGCTTAAAGGTAGGCGACAAGGTAATGAGCGGTGCAACTGCCGACATCAAGGCTGGCAACGCACTCCAACTCAAAGATATCCCCGTTGGTACCATGGTTCACAATATCGAAATGCAACCCGGTAAAGGCGGTCAAATCGCAAGAGCTGCTGGTATGAGCGCACAAATTATGGCGCGTGACGGCAAATACGTTACACTCAAAATGCCCAGTGGTGAAATGAGATACATCCTTGCAACCTGCAAAGCAACCGTAGGTCAAGTAGGTAACCTCGACCACGAAATCGTTCGTATCGGTAAAGCAGGTAAGACGCGTCACTTTGGTATCCGTCCTACCGTCCGCGGTGTTGTTATGAACCCGTGTGACCACCCCCACGGTGGTGGTGAAGGCAAATCCCCCATCGGTATGCCTGGTCCTGTTACTCCTTGGGGTAAACCTGCTCTCGGTTATATTACCAGAAAGCATAAGAAGGCTTCCAACAAACTTATCATTACCAGGATAAATTAAGGAGAACGATATGAGCAGAAGTGTTAAAAAAGGTCCTTACGTAGAACCTAAACTCTTAAAGAGAATAGAAGAATTAAACGAAAAGAACGAAAAGAAAGTATTAAAGACTTGGTCCCGTTCATCCACGATTTTTCCCCAAATGGTAGGTCACACAATCGCGGTATATGACGGCAGAAAGCACGTTCCCGTATACGTAACCGAAGATATGGTAGGTTGCAAACTCGGCGAATTTGCTCCCACCAGAACCTTTAAAGGTCACGGCGGCGAAAAGACCACCGGTGGCAGATAGGAGGAATAAAAATGGCTAGCAATATGAGAAAAAAGACTGCGGCAATCGCAGAAAAGAAAGACAGAAGGCCCAGAGCCGTTGCTAAATATGTTAGAATTTCTCCCTATAAGGTAAGAGTGGTTCTCGACATTATTAGAGGCAAGGGTTTAAGAGAAGCAGTAGCTATCTTAGAAAACACCCCCAAGTCCGCATCCGAACCCATTAGAAAGGTTTTGCTTTCCGCAGCAGCTAATGCAGAAAACAACCTCGGTATGAACAAAGACAGCCTTTACGTTGCTGTTTGCTACGCTGACCAGGGCCCCACTCTTAAAAGAGTAATGCCCAGAGCACAGGGTAGAGCGTTCAGGATTTTGAAGCGCACCAGCCACATCACAGTAGTGCTGGATGCAAGAGCGTAGGAGGAAGTATTATGGGTCAGAAAGTTAATCCCCACGGTTTAAGAGTTGGTATCATTAAAGATTGGGATTCGCACTGGTTTGTTGATAAAAAAGACTTTGCTGCGAACATCAAGGAAGATGACTCCATCCGTAATATGTTAAAGAAAAAATACTATCAGGCTGCAATCTCCAAGATTATGATTGAAAAGGCTGCAACCAAAATAGTAATCACTATCTATACCGCACGTCCCGGTGTCCTCATTGGTAAACAGGGTAGCGAAATAGAGGTTATCAAAAAGTCGGTTGCAAAGATTTGCGCAGGCAAACAAATTTTGGTTAACATTTCCGAAGTTAAAAAGCCTGACGCTGACGCACAGCTCGTTGCAGAAAGTATCGCAGCTCAACTTGAAAAGCGTGTATCTTTCCGTAGAGCTATGAAGCAGGCAATCTCCCGTTCCATGAGAAGTGGCATCAAGGGTATCAAGGTTGCAATCAGCGGTAGATTAGACGGTGCTGAAATTGCACGTAGCGAACACGCTCACGAGGGTTCAATTCCCCTTCAAACTTTGAGAGCAGACATCAACTACGGCTTTGCTGAGGCACACACCACCTTCGGTGTAATCGGCATCAAATGCTGGATTTACAAAGGCGAAGTTATCGGCGCACCCAAAAAGACTGTTCAAGGAGGCGAAAATTAATTATGTTAATGCCCAAGAGAGTTAAAAGAAGAAGAGTGCACCGTGGCAGAATGACCGGTAAGTGCACCAAAGGTAATAAAATAGCATACGGCGATTACGGTTTAGTGGCTATGGAGCCCGGTTGGATTAAATCCAATCAAATCGAAGCAGCCCGTGTTGCAATGACCAGATTTATCAAACGTGGTGGTAAAGTTTGGATTGACATCTTCCCCCACAAGCCTGTTACAAAGAAACCTGCGGACAGCCGTATGGGTAGTGGTAAAGGTTCAGTTGAATTCTGGGTTGCAGTAGTAAAACCCGGCAGAGTGCTCTTTGAAATGAGTGGCGTCTCTGAGGAAGTTGCAAAAGAAGCTATGCGCCTTGCAGGCCACAAGCTCCCCGTTAAGACGAAGTTTGTTAAGAAAGAGGCTGTCGTAGCAGAAGAAATTAAAGAAGAAGGCGGTGAAGGTTAATGAAAACGAAAGAACTTCACGAATTATCGGTAGAAGAATTGAACGCAAAGCTTAAAGAACTTTCTGAAGGTTTGTTCAACCTTCGTTTCCGTCACGCTATCGGTCAGTTAGAAAACCCCGCATCCCTCAAAACGATGAAAAAAGACATCGCAAAAATCAAAACTATTTTGAGAGAAAGGGAACTTAAAGAACAGGCGTAGGGAGTAGAAGATTATGGAAAGAAATTTAAGAAAAGAAAGAGTGGGCATCGTTGTTTCCGACAAAATGGACAAGACTGTTGTCGTAGCCATTGAAGAAAGATTCAAACACCCCTTGTATAAGAAAACCGTAAAGAAAACTCATAAGTTTAAGGCACACGATGAACAGAACGCTTGTGGCGTAGGCGATAAGGTTCTCATCGTTGAAACCAGAAAACTTTCCAAGGACAAAAATTGGAGAGTTGCTGAGATTATTGAGAAGGCTAAATAAGGAGGCGCACAATGATACAACCAGAAAGTAGATTAAAAACGGCGGATAACTCCGGCGCAAAAGAATTGAAATGTATTAGAGTTTTGGGCGGCTCTTTTAGAAGAACCGGTAACATCGGCGACGTAATCGTAGCAAGTGTTAAAACTGCTACCCCCGGCGGTGTTGTAAAGAAAGGCGACGTTGTTAAAGCAGTTATCGTTCGTTCAACCTTTGGTGTAAGAAGAAAAGACGGCACCTACGTTAGATTTGACGAAAACGCAGCTGTAATCATCGACAACCAGAAACAGCCGAGAGGCACGCGTATCTTTGGACCGATCGCAAGAGAACTTAGAGATAAGGACTATATGAGAATTATCTCCCTTGCGCCCGAAGTTCTATAAGGAGGAGCAGATAATGAAAGTTAAAAAGAATGACACCGTATACGTAGTAACCGGTAAGGACGCCGGCAAAACGGGTAAGGTATTATCTGCCGATCCCAAGAACAACAAAGTAGTTGTTGAAGGCGTTAACGTACAAAAGAAACACTACAAGAAGTC
>JAZSKW010000002.1:0-98433 GCA_045535015.1 Christensenellaceae bacterium | reverse complement strand
TGACACCATTATATCAAAGTAAAGGTGACAATATGTGTCATATATTATAAAGTTTTTTAAAATTTATAGCAACAATTTAGTGTACAACGCATTGTACACGTCGGAATTATTTACAAGTTTTTTTCGGCAAGATTAATAATAGTTTTCTTTTTGCGCTTAGCATATTCTAAAGTTTTAGCAGCTCCACTCCAAGAATACATAACGTAAGCAATAACTAAATCGGCTTCTTCAACCATCCATTCGTTTCGTTTTATGATAGCAAATTTGCGAGGAACGTTTTCAAGAGGAGGAAAGATAACGTCGTCATAATTATATTTAGCGAACTCTAACTTAGAGTAATTCTTATCAAGATAGGGCGTAATAAAAACAAGCTCAATCTCTGGAAAATCGGCTTTCAAATCTTTTAACGTTCGTAAACATAATCCATCAAAATCACCATACCCACCTAAGTAAAATTTACAGGTGGGATTTTTTATTATCTCGTCTAGAAGAATATTTTTAAGTTGTTCTTTGACGTCGTTGTTAAACAAACAGTTAGAATGTCCACAAAAGGTAATTATCATTAGGAACCTCCGTTTATACAATAGTTTATCACAATGAACTACATTTTGAAAGCGTTCAGCACAATAAACTAAAAATTAAATTGCACAAACTATAATTATTGCAATGAACGTTTATTGTAATAAACGCAAGGAGGCAACTATGAAATTATCTGAAGCGGTAGGTAAAAGGGTAGAGAATTTACTTGCAGAACGTAATATGACACAATATCAACTTTACAAGAACGGAGGAATTCCTCGTTCTACTATTTCCGTTACGGTAGATGGCAAGTATAAAACTGTTAAATTAGATACGATATATCAAATTGTTGCAACGTTAGGTATTACGCTTAAAGACTTTTTTGATGATGAGTTGTTTGATGAAATTGAGGATTAATTTTCTTTGCATAAATAGCGAAAGTCGGTGGCTAAAACCACCGACTTTTTCTATGCTCAAATTCAAATCTTTTATTTGAAAAGTCGAATATATCTATTGATTTTTTTATAAGAAAATGATATAATAAGTTCAATAATTATACCAAGGGGTATTTTTATGGCTGCAAATTATAATAAACTATGGAAATTACTTATTGACAAAGGTATGACAAAGACCGATTTACGTATGAAAACCGGTATGTCTACGTCCACGCTCGCAAAAATGAGCAATAACGAAAACGTTTCTATGGAGATAATTCTCCGTATATGTGAAATCCTCGAATGCAACGTCGGGGACGTTATGGATGCAACAAAAAAAGAAGACTAAATATTTCACGTGATTATGGGGAATAATATGCAAAGGAAAAATATATTTATATCGCACTATGGCGGAGATGAGAAATACATAGAGCCATTTAAGCAAAAAATAAGTTCTGGTGTAAATATTTACGATAGTTCTATCGTTGAAACAGAACCTAATCATGCAACCAATAAGGAATATATTAAATATAATATTCTTGCGCCCAAAATTGATTGGGCGGGAACGGTTGTGGTTTTAATTGGTCCTAAAACAAAAGAAAGAGAGTATGTAAATTGGGAAATAGAGTACGCGCTAAGACATGATAAGAGAGTTGTTGGTGTTTATTTGCCAGGGGCGAAAAAGGAAGATGTCCCAGAAGCTTTAGAAAAATATGGCGATGCATTAGTAACTTGGGAAAAAGATAAAATGATTGACGCAATAAATGGCGAAAACAGTTGGGAAACCACCGAGGGAACGCAAAGGCCAACTGTAACGGCAAGAGGAGTTTGTTAATATGGCAATATATTCTTATAAAATAACAAGAGATTTCGGATTTGCTCCAAATCCATTTTATTCAATGTGCACATTAGCAACATGTAAACCAAAAATAAGAAAACACGCTAAAGTGGGGGATTGGATTATTGGCTTTGGCTCTGCTGCTAAAAATAGCTCTTTAAAAAACAAAATTATTTATATAATGAAGGTTGAAAAGAAGATCACCTTTAACGATTATTGGAATGGCGAAGAGTACCAGTGCAAAAAGCCTGTTATGAATGGGAGTTTAAAACAAAATTACGGAGATAATATCTACCACTGTGAAAACGATGAGTGGATTCAAGTGGATTCACATCACAGTTTGAAAGATGGGACACCAAATATATTAAATGTAAATAAAGATACATCTTCTAATAATGTTTTAATTTCTAAAACATATTGGTATTTTGGTAAAGACGCTATTGATGTTCCAGAGGAATTAATCGATATTATACCAGAATGTAGAGATTATATTAAAGTGGAAGGTTTAGATGAAAAAATTGATGATTGGGTGAAAAATTTTCAAGGTAGTGGTTTTATAGGTGAACCGAATTTGTTTGATGGAGAATTTAAAAGATACGATGGAAAAAGTTAAAAATCCTTTTAATATTTATATAATATGGCATCCAGATTATAAAGAAGGAAGCAAATATGCGGAAATTATTTATGAACAATTTTCAAGAGGAATAAATGATTATGCTGGAGAAAATATAGGTTTGCCAGTATATTTTGTTACGGATATAAATTTCGATTTTGCTCATGCAATTGAAGAAAGTGAATATACTGCATTTGTTGTTTTTGTGGACAATAAAGTTTTAGTAAATAATGAATGGAAAGATACTCTTTCAGTCTTGTCACATTTAGTTAAGGAGAAAACAAAAGTCAAAATTTATCCCATAGCGATTTCAGATGGGGCATTTAACGTACCGGGGCTTGCTAAAATTAATTTTATAAGAAAAAAAATAGACGATGTGGCGAGAAATATTAAAGAGAAAATAAACATCAATGGATCGCATTTTTGTTTTGAGTTGGCTCATGAGTTTTCGAGATTATTATTGGATAGAAACAGAGTTTCTGATCTTGAAAATAAGGGTATTGAACCGGCTATAAAAATTTTTATTAGCCATGCTAAAAAAGATGGAAGAGAATATGCTGAAAAATTTAATAAGTATATATCAACAAACACTGCGTTAGATAGATTTATTGATGTTTTTGATATCCCGAGAGGGGAAGATTTTGAGGAAAATATTAATAGAAATATTGCTGAATCAGCTCTATTAATTATTTATACCGATGAATATTGTTCAAGAGAGTGGTGTCAACATGAGGTTTTGTTTGCCAAGCGTAATAATCGTCCTATAATATTAGTGGATGCAATTGCAAAAGGAGAACTTAGACGTTTTCCCTATATGGCTAATGTAAAAACTATTCATGCGTCTAGTTTTCTAAAAAATGAGGAAATGCATTCGATAATTTATCAACTTTTACTTGAAACCTTAAAGGTTAGATATCAAAAAATTTTTTTAGAAATTTTGAGTTCAAGTGCGGGAATAGAGCAAGAAAAAATTTTGACATTACCTTATCCACCGGAATTATATACTTTGTTGACAAATGGCTGTGTAAATGCAGAAAAAATAATCTTATATCCAGAACCTCCAATTAATAAGCATGAAAAAGAAATTATAAAATCATTTAATCCGTCTTTAATGTGTTGTACGCCGGCCATGCTGAATAATCAATCTTTGATACTTCAAAAAAAATCTTTGAAAGACATTATTATAGGTATATCCGTATCTGAACTTACAGAAGAAGGAATAGCGTCGTGCACAAATAAACATTTAAATACTATGTACGTAGAGATCTGCCGCCATTTATTATCATTGCAAGCAAAATTGTTGTATGCGGGTTGGATAGGTTATAGTTCTGAGTTTAATTTTGTAGAAGTATTAACGGATTTAATAAGAAATTATTGTTTTGATAAGGAAAAAGAAAATAGAGTTACAATTTTAAATTTGGAGCAATTGCATATAAGTGAAGAAAAATTGGCAATGTTACCTAATTTCATACAAGTTACAAAATACAAAAACAAAAAGAATGTAGCAGAAGGATTGTCTGAATTGCGTAATTATATTAATTCAAAGGATAAATGCCAAGCGCGCATTGTTTTAGGTGGTAAGACAACAGATTTTTTGGGTGAAATGCCTGGAGTAATTGAAGAAGCATTATTTGCAATGAGGAACAATATTCCGACTTATATTCTTGGCGGATATGGTGGCGCAGCAAAAATGATTATAGATTGTTTACAAGGACAGCGTGTAGATTTATTAAGTGAAACAATTAATGAAGAATTAAAAGCGTATGGTTTCGCTAGGTTAAACAATGGATTGACTGATGAGCAAAATAAGGAACTAGCAACTAGCTATAACATGATTAATAATTTGTCATTGATTTTAACTGGGTTAACTAATTTGTTTGGGGAAGAAGAACATAATGAATAGTTTTTTGTCTAATGCAACAAAAGCATATGATGCTTACTGGCGATTTGCTTTTAATCGACAAGAGGCCTTTTATAGTAAAATGAATAACGAACCTCAACCATGGACAGAAGATCCGATAATTCAAAAATATAGGTTTACTAATCCGTATAGAATAACAGATCGCGTTAGCCAATATCTAGTTAGAAATGTTATTTATAGTAAGGATAATTTTACTGCTGAAGATATTTTATTTCGCATTTTGCTTTTTAAGATATTCAACAAGATTGATACATGGGAATATCTTGAGGATAAATTAGGAGGAATTAGATATTCTGAATATAACGAGGAAATCTATTCACGATTATTAGATGAGTTGATTGAACAAAAGCAAAAGATTTATTCTGCTGCCTATATAATGCCATCAGGCGTGACTAGTTTTGGATATGCAAAAAAACATAGGAATAATCTTGCATTGTTGAGTTATATGTTTTCAAATGGATTATCTCAAAAACTTGCAAAATCTAAAAGTTTACAAGAGTTGTATCAATTATTGCTATCATTTCCTACAATCGGCAGCTTTTTAGCTTTTCAATATGCAATTGATATAAATTATAGTGAGCTATGTGATTTTGATGAAATGTCTTTTGTTGTTGCGGGGCCTGGCGCTAGGAATGGCATTGAAAAATGTTTTAATTTAGAACGTTATGATTATACTGAAACCATAAGATTTGTTGCTGACAACCAAGAAGAAGAATTTGAAAAAAGGGGATATAAATTCAAAACATTATTTGGGCGAAAATTGCAGTTGATTGATTGTCAAAATTTGTTTTGTGAAACCGATAAATATACTAGGATATATTGTCCAGAAATATCTTCAAATCAAAATAGAATAAAAATAAAACAAATTTACACTCCTAATCTTACAAAATTTGATATATTTTTGCCGCCCAAGTGGGGTGTAAAAGTTGTTAAAGGAGAAAAATAATGGCTCATTTATTAACTGGAAATAATGCTAACGATTTATGGGTTAAGGCACTGCAAACAATTAATAAAGTAGGGAAAGAAGCTACTGATACAAAAGAAATATTGCATGTAGCATTAGAATTAAGTAATCCAAGACAAAAGTGGGTTGTTGCAAGATCTCCAGTTATAAGTGTTGCGTTTGCTTTGGCGGAACTGATTTGGATTCTTTCAGGGGACAATCGTAGAGATATTATTGATTTTTGGAATCCATCATATCAAAGATTTGCCGCGGATGAGGGCTTTGATATTTATTATGGTGCTTATGGGTATCGTTTAAGAGTAAATCACGGTATTGACCAGTTGTTTGAGGCTTATAGTGCGTTAAAAAATGATCCTAATAATCGACAGACAGTTTTATTGTATTGGGATCCGCAAAAGGATTTTCCTAGAGAAGGGCAAAGACAAAGTAGAGATATTCCTTGCAATATTTGTTCTTTATTAAAAATAAGAGAAAACAAATTAGAGTGGACTCAAATTATGAGAAGCAATGACATAATTATGGGCTTGCCATATAATTTTATTCAATTTACAAGTTTGCAAGAAATATTAGCTGGCTGGTTAAACGTTGAAATTGGCGATTACATACATTATAGTGACAGCCTGCATTTTTATGAGCGAGACAAATCTTTTAATTTTATTGAGAAAGCAATTAAAAATGAAGATAGTTTGTCAATTCCTAAACATGAATTTGATATTATCATAAAAGAAATATATTCGCGAATGATAAAGATTGTTAAGGGTGATACTTCTTTGAATTCTATAAAAAAACATGCTAATTTATCTTCTCGATATGAAGCCTATAATAATATAACGAGAGTTATTGTTGCTTATGCTGCAAATAAGTTGGGATATATAAATATAATTAACGATATAATGGGTGATTGTACAAACCCTATGTATAAAGAGTTATTTGAGATGTATTTGCGTAAGAAAGATTAAAATGGTAGGTTTTTTATGAAGATATTTATTAGTTATCATCGAAAAGATACTAAATATAAAAATATAATAATTAATATATTAGAAGCAAATGGTATTGATTATTATTGTGTACCAGACGAAATGGATTTTTCCGGTTGGAACCATCAAAGAATATCACAATTTATTAATAATGAACTTAAAAAATGTGAGATACTTTTATGCATAGTCGGAGAAGAAACATATTCTCGTCCACATGTTGACATTGAAATACATTCTGCATTAAAAGGGGATGTTTCTAATAGAAAAGGTATAATAGTAGTAATGCTTGAAAAACGAAAAGACAATAAGAATAACATAAATTATAGTACGTTTCCTAGTAAATTAGCGCAGAATGAAAAGTATATTGTATTCGAACAATTTGCAAGTTTTCACGCAACCATTATAGATGATATTCAACAGGCACTTGCGAATAAAAACAACCCCAGGATTCAAGTTACGCATAAGAATAGTGTTATGCAATTGAGAGGTGGGAAATATTATGAAATAAATTAAATCATCTATTACCAAATAGATAGAATATTCATTAAGGATAAGAAATGAAAAAAACTTTAGAAAAAGTAATAAAAAGCAACAATAACGGACTATTTTTATTGGATCCTCCTACGGGTTTTGGTAAGACTACAGTGGTAGTAGATTTAATACGTAGGTTTTTAAAGGGTGATCCTCTATTTTCTAATGTTAAAAAAATATTTTTTTTTACAAATTTAAAAACTAATTTACCGTTTGGGTCTGTATTAGAAGGGCTGGAACCTGAAGAAAAAGAAAAATGTTTTCAAGCTCGTGCGGTTGATGAGTGTGTAATTGATAGATTATTAGATGTAGATATAATTATTGACGAAATAAAGTATAGCAAAGAGTTAAAAAACTTAAAAAGTGAAGTAGAGGCGTATAGAGCGTTAAAGGATACTTTAGAGGAAGAAATAGACGAAACAAAAAGAGAACGTATAATAAAGAGTTTAAAAATTTTAGAGTGTAAAATTGCGGGAGATACAGAGCCTGCTTTTAGAAGATTTTTAAAAAGCAGATTTTTTTACAACAAATCTATTCAAGAAAAGAAGAAATTTGTTGATGAAAATCCATGGTTTAGGTCTTTGTATCCTATAGCGAATATAGAAAAATATAAAGTGGTATTTTTAACAACAAAACGCTTTGCTCTGCCCATTGATACTTTTAAAAGGTTACCGTTTTATCTTTACAATGATGATATCACTAAAAATTCAATAGTGTTTATAGACGAGTTTGACGCTACAAAACAAACATTGTTAGGTCAAATAGTGGATGATGGGCTAAAGAGCAAGATTGATATAATTAAGTTGTTTTTAGATTTGCATTTTGCATTACAAAATTTTGTTATTCCTAAAAAACTATTAAAATCTACCGATTACCATAAGGAAAAGGAAAAAGAATTAGCCGACGGCAAACCTTGGCACACGACAGAAGATCATTTTAATTATTGGCGTTTGGCGTTTGATAACATTTATAAAGAGAACGATATAAGTTATCTATTAAAGAGTGTAGATTTTGAATATGATAGGGCTTTTTTGTTTGACGACGGTAGATATTTTAACGTTGTCAAAGACAGTTCTAAAAAGTTTCTTTATACATACGTGGATAAAAAGGAAGACTTTCTTGCTTTGCGCGGCTGTGATTATGACGGTACGAAAAACCCAATCAACGGTTTTTTAAGAAATTTGGAAAGTTGTATTGATGGGTTTACTCGCTCGATATTTTATATTGCCAACAATTTCATGTATTATAAGAATTCAGGTAAGAAAGATTATGAGATAAAATATACCCAAGAAGAAGCGGTGTATACGGTACTGGATGCTTTGAATTTAAATGATGAGGAGAAAAGATACCTGTTTGAAAAAATACAAATGGGCGACTTTTTATTTGAGAAACCCAATCAAGATAAAACTATGCGTCGTGGCTTTAATTTTACTGAAGTTGAAGATAGTAATTATCATGATATAAAGTCGGTTGTACATAGTTATAAATTTCATACGACGCCAGAAGATATTTTAATTAAACTTGCGGAAAAATCGTTGGTGGTTGGTATATCTGCAACTGCTAAAGTAAATACGTGTATTGGCAATTACGATTTGCCATATCTTCGCAAAAAATTGAAAGAAACGTTTGTGAACATCGATAAAGAAGATGAGGATAGGATTGCCGATAGTTTTTCTGATATGCTGGAAGAAACTAATGGTAAATTTAAAATTCATACTCAAATAGTTGATGATTTTGCTGTGTTTTCTGACAAAGAAAAATGTGAAGTTATAATTAATAATATATTTAAGGATACGGAATACAAGAATAAATATTGCGAAATTTTGACAGAACCAAAACTTAACACATATTATTTTTTAATTGAGCTGAAATTGGCTTCAATATATTTGGATATGAAGCAAAAGGGGTACAAATCATTTATTGGATTTTTAAATTCTTTTCCCAAAAAAGGCGGAGATTTTAATTATGAACGGTTGATGGGATTACTTTCTGATATTGATGGCGTGGCGGACGGCATTTCTATACGGAAAGAAATTGTTGATGCCGGTAATTATGATTATAGATTCAAATCAATATATGAAGATTTAGATAAAGGGAACGCCGTTTTTGTGTTGACTACATATCAAACGATAGGCTCAGGCAAAAATATTCAATATAAAATCCCAGAAATTGAAAATGACAACATAGTTTATTGCAACAAAGATGAACGTGGAGAAAAGGATTTTGATGCTATATTTCTTTTAACGCCAACAAATTTATTACAACTACTCAGTTTTTATAGTGAAAATAGGCATAGTGATTTAGCAAAATACTTGTTTCAACAAGAATACTTGTATCAAAATGGATATTTAACCTATTCTGAGATGAAGCATAATATTGCGAACGGGTTTAGGAAAGTATTCTTTTCTAATGAGTATTCTTCATATTTAAAAAATGGGGATTTATACGATAATACATTAAGATTAGTAATTCAGGCTGTAGGAAGAATATGTCGTTGTAGGAACAAAAATAAAAATATTTATATTTATACTGATAAAGAAGTTATTGAACGCGTCCAATATGCTTGTTCAATAAATCAACCGCGACTTTTAAATGAGGAGTTTAGAAGTTTGCTTAACTATAATTTGTCAAATGTTAAGATGCCAAGTGTCATAGAAAAATATTCTAGACAGAGTAAAAGAGCTTTTGTTGATATAACTAAATCTGCATATACGGTTAGGAATTCAAGGAAAAATGTATTTGCATGGCAAGATCTACGTGATTTTGTATTAAAAAATCCAACTGCTGATTTTGTGCCACAAGAATATATAGATTATTATTTTGATTTTAATGACAAATATAGCGGTTATTCATATAAGTATGGAAAAGGTTTTGACATTACAGATATTAAGATGGACACGAGATATGGTGATATGAAACAAGTATCGGATCAAGCTGCTGATTTGCCGTTGATTTTGTCATGTAAAACGTATTTGGAAGAGTTGTTTGATTCCAACAAATATGCGAAAGAATTTGCAAAAAAGCGTTTTATTATGAGTCCATCATTATTTAAGCAAGTATATTTAGGGGCATTAGGAGAAGTTGTAGGCAGAGAGATTATAGCGCAAGAAGTCGCTTTGGATTTAGAGGAATTAGATGATATAAGCTTTTATGAATATTTTGACTTTAAAATTGGTAATTTGTACTTTGATTTTAAACATTGGGACGAATTTAGGACTGATGCTACAAAATATGCGCAAAAAGTTAAACGAAAACTTAATAAAATCCAAGGCGCAAAATGTTTTATTGTAAATATAGTTAAGCGCACTGACGCTAAACCTGTTGAAAATGTTGATGAAACCATTATCCAAATACCATATTTAATAGATGGTGATAAAGGAACTATAAATAATGAAGCCATTGATTATATAAGTGAAAGGTGTTGATATCAACTTAAACATAACATCGCCTAAAAAGGTGTAGGTAGAGCCAGCAATTTTCAACGGGAACATTGAAAAAAGTTTCGGAATTATTTGCGCAAAAACGCAATTTTTGCTACTAAATGTGTGCAAAAACTAGTGTTCTTTTTGGCTGTATCATAAACATTAAAATATTAGGTAAATTCTAGCAAAGTTGGTCACAAAAAATTACCCCGAACTCCTAATTGAATGATGAAAGATTGATTTACACAGAGAGAAACAAGGGATAAACGTGGGACTATAATGTCTTGACAATGTCAGTATGAATATTTTATAATTTTATCGTGGAAAGTTTTAATTTAGATTTGCGAACTTGTATACTTTTGGAAATGCTTTAAGGATTGCCTTATTCGTTTAAATCATTTTTTTCGCGGGTATTATTCGAGTAAAAAATATACGTTCTTTAATCATAAAGCAATAAATAATTAGATAAAATTATTAATAAACAATCGTTAAAATCATAGATAAATACAAGAGATTTTGGCGTGGGAGTGATTTGGGAGTAAAACGGGAGAAAGATGAAAGTAAAATGGAATTGCATTGGGAGTATGACCTGTGCTATAATAGTATTGTGAAATTTTATATTAAAAAAATAAACGCTTTTGAGAAAAGAATTTCAAAGGCGTTTTTTGTTGTTGAAAATATGAAAAATTTTTAAAAATTCTACTTATAGTGTGGGTATTCCACTCTCACACTCTGTAAAACTGATATTAAAAATGGTAAAATGTTAGTGGGGAGGTGTAAAAAAATAGATATGGTAGATTATGATGATTTTTTGGAAGGTTATTGTCTTGAAAAGAAGAAAAGGTACAGCAAAGGTGAGAAAGAGTTTGGGGTTATTGTTGAGCAGATGATAAATATGCTTAGGGATAAAGAAAAAGCTCTTGAAAATGAGGAAGATGACATCGTTCGAGAATTGGCAAAAAAAGCTTATATAAATACAGAAAGTATTTTAAGAAATTTTAGACGAATTAAATGTAGTATGGATTTATATGAATCAAGTTATCCTGAGTCGGCGGCAAATTTAAATAATCTTCTTGATGGTATAGAGCAAATCGTAAAAAAGATAGAAGGGTTCTTAGATAATGGAATATTGATGTCGAAAATTTTACATCTAGCTTACATTGAGGTAAGAAGAAGTTGGGATACAAGGGTAATTCAAAAAGAGTTGCATATAGGTAATAGTCATTATCATAGACTTAAAAATAGAGCCATAGCAATTCTTGCTGTAGATATTTGGGGAATAATTATTAATGATATGGATAAGTTTGATGCTTTAACTATGTTTTTTGAAAAAATTTATAGAGAAGATAGATTTGATTTTTTTTAAAATTATCTCTAATTTTTGCATTGAAAAAATGAGGGGATAAAGTTGGGATAAGAAATTTTAAATATTTTTACGTTAATTTTTGTCAAAAAAGCACTTTTGAGTTCGTTTTTTTGTTAAAAAACGATAAAAATGGGATTAGTGTGGGACGCTTTCGGTAAAACCCCGGAGTTTTGGGATTTTTATATGATATAATATAAGTGAAAAATTCAATAAAATTTATAACGCTTTCGAGAAAAAATCTCGGAGGCGTTTTTTTATTGCAAAAAAATCAAAAGGAGGTGGATTTATGCATAACATTATATATTTATATGCGCACGGGACATAGCTCAAAATTTTACAACTGAATAACCGAAAGGCAAACTATGAAAGCTCTGAAAATTTTAATCAGGGCTTTTATTACATAAATAATTATTTAAAAGGAGATTGAAAAAAATGATAGAAATTGAAACCATTAGAAAAAATTTACAAAGCATAAAAACGCATTATCAGATTTCGGAAATGTATGCACGTTGCTATCACCGAAGTAAGATTATCTTCCCCGAAGAAACGATGAAAATTGTTAAAGAATACGATAAAATTATGGATAAAGCACCTATGCGCATACGCTTGGCTTATATAAATCTATATCGCTGTTTTAAGAAACAAAAAGCGTATGCGCAAGAGTGTGGTGTTACGGATAAATATATCCAAATTCTTAATAAACGAATTATCGTTTATCTTTTTAATTCACTTAATAAGGAGCAAAAACAATGAAATACAAAACTTAACTATTAGATTGGCTTGAAAATTATATTAAACCGTCCACTAAAATACGGACTTATGAAAGGTATTACCAAATATGTGCTTTACATATTATTCCGTCGCTCGGCAATTATAAGTTAGCCGAAATATCCGTTATAGATTTGCAAAAGTTCATAACTGCATTACTCACTAACGGCAATCACAAGACGGGCAAGGGTTTGTCAGCAAATTTTGTAAACACCGTTATATCCGTTTTGCAGAACTCGCTTAAAATGGCGCATTTGATAGGTTTAACGCCCGAATACGTAGCAAATAAAATAAAACGCCCTAAAACAGTTGAAAAGCAAGTTGATTGCTTTACCGTTGGGGAGCAAAAGAAAATTGAGCAATACGCTTTGCATAGCCCAAAGGACAAATTGTTCGGTGTAGTGCTGTGTTTATATACGGGCTTGCGCATCGGCGAATTGCTTGCTCTTATGTGGAAAGATATTGACTTCGGGAAAGGACTTTTATTTGTGTCTAAAACTTGCCACGACGGGAACGACGGGTGTAATCATATTCGCATAATAGACAGCCCTAAAACCGTCCATTCCCGTCGTGTAATACCTTTGCCGAAGCAAATATTGCCCCTACTTAAAAATCTTAAAAAACGGGCAAATTGCGATTATATCATAGCCGACGGGGACAAGCCCGTTTTCGTGCGCTCCTATCAGCGAACGTTTGAACTACTACTTAAAAAACTTGGTATTGCGCATAAAGGCTTTCACTCTCTACGCCATACCTTTGCAACAAGGGCGTTAGAGTGCGGTATGGACGTAAAAACGTTGTCTGAACTATTAGGGCACAAAAACACTACCGTTACCCTTAACCGATACGCCCACTCGCTACTTGAACACAAAACCGATATGATGAATCGCTTGGGAAAGTTATTGTAAAACAATAAAAAAATGTGCATCAAACTTTATAATTGATGCACATTTTTATTTATTATATCAAATATTTTGCAAAAAGTCAATGTGAACTGTATTACTGAACGGCATTTCATTTGTGCTTTCTTTGATTTTTTTATAAACATAACGCTTTACAGCGTGCGTGGAATATAAAGTTTGATGCTCGTTACTCTTACAAAAGGAGCATCAAACAATGGCAAACAATAAGGGTCTGGCTAAAGCTAAGGATAATAGAAAAGATGAGTTTTATACTATTTATGAAACGATTCAAGCAGAACTTAATCATTACGAGCATCATTTCAATAATAAAATAGTTTTGTGTAATTGTGATGACCCTTACGAGAGCAACTTTTTTCAATTCTTTATTAGAAATTTTAACTATTTAAAATTAAAAAGATTGATTTGTACTTGTTATGGAAAATCTAACGTGGCTTACAAGCAATTAAGTATTTTTGATGACAATGACGAATTAATGTCTGTTGGAAACGGCTATGTTATAGATATTAAAGAAGTTCCAATGAAAAATGGCAGAGGAGTTACGGATGACGATATCTTAAACCTATTGCGAAGCAAAAAAAACGGAGTAAAAAAACTATTAGGTAATGGTGATTTTCGTTCCGAAGAATGTATTGAGTATTTGAAATTAGCAGATATAGTTGTTACAAATCCCCCATTTTCTTTATTCAAAGAATATATGGCACAACTTGTTGAATATAACAAAAAGTTTCTTATTATTGCAAATATGCAAACAATAAAATATAAGGAAATTTTTCCTTTAATTATGAGTGGAAAATTATGGGCAGGTTTTTCTTTCAATAAAACTTTTGAGTTTATTATGCCCGATAGTTACGAATTAAAAGGTAAGGCGTTTATTGATGAATTGGGAAGAAAACACGGATTTGTTCCTGGTATATGTTGGCTTACTAATTTAGATATACAAAAAAGACACGAAATATTGCCTTTACATAAATTATACAATCCTGACATTTACAAAAAATATGATAATTATGATGCTATAGAAGTCAGCGAAGTTTCAAATATACCAAAAGATTATTCAGGTAAAATGGGCGTTCCTATTTCTTTTATGGAAGTTTTTAATCCTGAACAATTTGAACTAATTGGGTCAAGTGATATTTCGGATACTCTTGATGGTATTCAACCATTAGGTGCTGATTGGATAAAAAAATATCGTCAGCAAGGCGGTACGGGGCATTACACAGCAAATATGAAGTCTGTTGGTTATTCGGGGGACGGAAAAAATAAAATTGTGTTTAGCCGTTTAATTATCAAAAACAGAAACCCTGAAAGGAGCAAATAATATGAAAATTTTTCAAAAAAACATAAAAGTGCAAGATATTTTTGATTCTTTTATTGATAATGGTGATGACGGTGTTTTTGCGTATGGAGGAAAACTTGCTGTACGCCCACCGTATCAAAGGGAATTTGTTTATAATATAGAACAATCCGAAGCAGTAATTCAAACTGTATTAAAAGGATTTCCGCTTAATGTAATGTATTGGGTTAAAGTTGGAGAAGATAAATACGAAATACTTGATGGACAGCAAAGAACTTTATCTGTAATGCACTTTCTAAAGCATAAATTTCCGATAACTTTAGAAGATAAAAAATATTATTGGGATTCGCTTCCCGATGATGAATACAACAAAATTATGAATTATGAGTTTATGATTTATATTTGTGAAGGTTCAGAGTCGGAAAAATTAAAGTGGTTTGAAGTGGTAAATATTGCAGGCGAAAAATTAACCCCGCAAGAGTTGAGAAATTCCGTATATACGGGACCGTGGTTATTTGATGCTAAAAGATATTTTTCCAAGAGAAACGCTCCTGCAAAAGGGTTGTGCGATAAATATATAGTAGGTGACCCAAATCGTCAACAGTTATTGGAAAAAGCGCTTTTGGGAATATGTGAGTTACAAGGAATTAAAGATATTACTGAATATATGACAGCTCATCAAAATGATTCAGATGCCGATGAATTATGGCAGTATTTTCAAGATGTTATACATTGGGTTGAAAAAATATTTCCCGTTTATTACTCTGATATGAAAGGATTAGATTGGTGTCATCTTTATAACGTATATAATCAAAATAAATATAATTCATCGTTAATGATTTCAGAAACAAAAGCTTTACACGAAGATGATGAAGTTCAGAAAACAAAAGGAATATATGAGTATTTGCTTTGTAAAAGTTTTGCCCCATATGCAGGACGTTTGCTGAACTTGAGAGCTTTTGAAAAAAGAGATAAGCTTTCTGCATATAGTAAACAAAATGGAATTTGCCCTATATGTAAATTGCACTTTGAATTTGAAGAAATGGAAGGCGACCATATTAAACCTTGGAGTAAAGGTGGCAGAACTATACCTGAAAACTGTCAAATGCTTTGTAGAGATTGTAATAGTATAAAAACTGATAAGTATTAAGAATAATAGAAGCCGAGAAATTTTCTCGGCTTCTATTATTCTACGATATGTTGTGTAAAATTTATTACAATAACCACAAGATGTGGTATAGTCAACTTGACTTTTAGGCCTAAATATTGTATAATAAAGAAAAATAGCAAAGGAACAAATATGATTGATATAATTACCAATGCGACTTACAAAGAGCAAAACATTACTCTTTTTGGGAAAGTCAATGAAGAAGAACGGGAAATTGAACTAAATTGTTTAATGCAGGATATTATTGTAAAAGATTTTTGCGATAGTATTATTTATAGCCCACCTTCTAATCTTGCTTTATTAGATACAAAGGCTCACGCATACGTAATATATGGTTGCAAGTTTACTCGTTCAACATTTTCAATATCTAATGCAGGTGTAAAGACTATAAAGGGCTATTTTTCAAGATTGGTAAAAGAAAATGAGATAAATAAAAAATACGATACAGTAATTTGGAGTTTTAATGGGTTGGAACAGTTTTTCCCGCTTGAATCATTTGAAACCGAATTTGAAAAAGAAAGTCAAAATTTTAAATTTATTAAACCTAAAACCGTAAAAAATGAATTTGAACTTGCAAATGGAATTAAAGGCGAAATTATTTCAAACTACACAGGACTTTTAAAATCTACAAAGTTATACAATTTATCGGTGGAGCAAAAAAAAGTAATTAAATTATCTTTCCAAAATAAAACAAATAAAGAAGATATTGACAAAGTTATTATAAAGGTAAAGAGATATTTTGAATTTATAACGAAACAGGAATTGCAAATAAGTAGTATTGTTTATAAGAACGAAAATCCCATAGACCAATTTGATGGAACATTGATTTCAGATTTGATGCTTCAAAGACAAACAATAGTTAAAAAAATAAAGGAAAAACCTTTTAGAGATACTAATAAAAGTCTTTTTGATGGTATGAAAGTATGGACGGAGCAGTATGACTATTATCAAGAAGTGATTGATATTTGGCAAAAAACAATTTATAATTCTAACGTGTCTAAAATGGATAGATTTATATGGTTTTGCCAAGCATTTGAATTGCTTTGCACTATAAATTCTGATATATTTGAAAAGTCTAAACAATTTAAAACTGTAAATCAATCATATCCTAATCTAAAAAATTTTTTAAGTGCGACTAACGATTTATATAACATATGGAACGGCATTTCTATTGAACATTTCAAAGTCGTAAAGGATGTAAGAGATAAACTAACGCACAATAATCCAAACAAAACCGTTACAGATAATCAAAAAGAAAATGCATATCAAATAATCGAACTTTTTTTCATAAAAACAATGGAAACTTTATTAGGTATAAATGGGATTCCTTTATCTGCAATGTTAAGGGCTGATTAAATAAAAATAAACGGCGAAATGTATCGCCGTTTATTTTATGTGTTTATTTTAACTTAACAATCAAGCCGTAATAATCTCTTGTAAAAAATAAAACGAACTTTGACTTTTCATCAAGGTTCGTTTTATTCTTGTTTGGTGCCGCTGGCCGGACTTGAACCGGCACGGATGTTACTCCGAGGGATTTTAAGTCCCTTGCGTCTGCCTATTCCGCCACAACGGCGTAGTGATTAAATTAAAAGACTTCGCGAAAGCGCGAAGTCTAATGGAGGCGCCACCCAGATTTGAACTGGGGGTCAAGGCTTTGCAGGCCCGTGCCTTACCGCTTGGCTATGGCGCCACCGCTTAATATTTTATAGGGAAAAACCCCTAATAAAAAAAATGGAGCGGGAAACGAGATTCGAACTCGCGACATTCGCCTTGGCAAGGCGACGCTCTACCACTGAGCCATTCCCGCATTCAATTTACAATAGCGATTAATGGTGGGAACAATAGGGCTCGAACCTATGACCCCCTGCTTGTAAGGCAGATGCTCTCCCAGCTGAGCTATGCTCCCGTGAATCGCTATTGCCAATATATATTACCAAATTTAAAAATTAAATGCAAGTGATTTTATATAAATTTTTAAAATTTTTTTTATTTTTTTTCCTGGGGATATTTTTGCTCTTTATACTTTATAAAATATACTAAAATACAAGGGTTTATAGTATTTTGCCAATAAAAATATTACTTGACCGGTAAATCTATTTATAATATAATATTAGTATAAAAACAAAAATGTTAAAAGGTGTCGTATGTGGACTGTTGGTGTTGATATCGGTGGAATGAGTGTTAAGGTTGGTCTTGTTGACGAAAGTGGCAAAATTGTTTGTCAATGTCGTGAAAAGACAGCTGACACACCTGAGCTTGTCATTAAAAAGATTGCCGAGCAAATTAACACGTTACTATTAAAGACGGGAAAGACTGTAAATGACTTAAAGGGTATTGGCATAGGCTGTCCGGGTGCCGTAACAAGCGAAACGGGTATGGTGGCGGTTTTGCCAAACCTTGGTTGGCGGGATGTTCCTATTGCAGATGAACTTAGAAAATATATCGACCTGCCTGTAAAAATTTCAAACGATGCTAACGTTGCCGCTCTTGGTGAGGCTATTTACGGCTGCGCGAAAAATTATAACACCAGTATAATGTTTACGTTAGGCACTGGTGTCGGTGGCGGTATCATTATCGACAATAAGTTATTTGAGGGTGGGCATTCCAGAGGTGCAGAGCTTGGGCATATGACGCTTATTATGGACGGCGAGCCTTGCACGTGCGGTAGAAACGGTTGTATTGAGTGCTACGTTTCAGCCACTGCGCTTATAAAACAAACAAAAGAAGCTATGTTAAAGGACAAAACGTCTTCAATGTGGGCTTACGTCAATGGAGATATAGAAAGGGTTGACGGTAAAACAGCATTTGAGTGCGCAAAAGATGGCGATAAAGCTGCAATTTACGTGCGCGATAATTACGTTAAATATTTGTCTGAAAGTATTTTAAATATGCTAAATATTTTCCGCCCAGATGCCTTTATTTTGGGTGGTGGGGTCAGTGCACAGGGTAAGGAACTTACTGATAGGGTTATAGAATACTGTGAAAAATTTTCTTATGGATACGAGGATGCACCAAAAACGGAAATTTTAACGGCAACGCTCGGTAACGATGCCGGCATTATTGGAGCAGCAGCCCTGTTTAACCAATAATTGTGTAAAAGAATTAGCAAAATAAAAATAAAAGGGAGTAGCATTTGTTTTACTCCCTTTTAATATTTTTTATTATAGAAAAAAGACTGATAATAAAGCTAGACTATTAGCACCGACCATTAATCATAAAAATAAAGCTTAAAAATTAAGCACGATAATTAACGCTAAAAATTAAAGCAAGTTATCTGCTTTAATTGAATTTACGTATTCAGTGGGGGACATATCTGTATGCAATTTAAACTGCCTACTAAAATAAAAAACAGAATTAAAGCCCAAAATATCTGCAATTTCAGTAACGGTATATTTTTGTTGGCTAAGCAATTTTTTTGCCTTTTCGATTTTTAATTCAATAAAGTATTGCAATATTGATTTGCCCGTCTTTTTTTTGAAGATAGTTTTTATATAACTTTTACTAAATGAAAGCTCAAATGAAATTTCGTCAAGAGAAATTTGGCTGCCAAGGTCAAGCTTGTTTTTTAGAATTCTAACAATATTTTTTACAGTATCCTCAGTGTGCGCCTCAATGGGTAATTCTAACGTTTCATCTACGTAATTTTGCGTCTTTCTAATGAGTGAAATCATTAGTAATTCTATACAGTTTTTAATCATTTGGTCATTACCAAACGGGCGAGAGGGTTTCTTTGACATTTTGGTTAAAAAAACGTCGTTGAGTTTATCCTTATAGCCAGATTTTACCTCGGTTAAAATTCTTGTTAAAAGGGATTTTTCGTATTCGCTAAATATTAAAATTTTATTACTAATTTTGAATAAGTTTTTATCCGCGCAGTCAAAAGAAATAATTGCTGAATTGGCAAATCTTTCTTCGGTAGAAATGGTGTGCACTTGATTAGGACAGTGTAAAAACGCCTCGCCTTGCGATAAGTTTAAAAATCTGTCTCCTGCAAAAATTTTGGCGCTGCCGCTATCTATAAAAACAAGTTCCCAAAAATTATGCTTTTCTTGTTCTACGTTAAAGTTTCTACCGTATTTAAAATAGTGAACGGTGTATACTGTGTTAATTGAAAGCTGATTTTTAAGAGTATTTTTTTCATACCTAGCAATTTTGTTCTTCATACAATAATGATAATATACTTTTTGAAAAAAATCAAGCACTTGTGTCCTTTTGTGCAAATAGTTTTATTAATTTTATAAAGACAAAATTTTGAATATATAGTAAAATAAAATAAAAGAAAAACAAAAGGAGATTTTGACTATGAAATTTGTTCCTGTTTACGACAAAGGCTTTAATCCTATGAGCGTTCGCCTTGCGGAATATCGCAAGGAAGTCGCTAAGGCTGACAACAAGCTTTTGAAGATATGTGTTGAAAGAAACGACGGCTATAACTATATTTATGAGTTGCCCATCTTTGCATGTCCTTGCAAGGCTGAGGAAAACTATAAAATTGTTGAACGTATTATTAAATCAATTTTGTGGGTAGTAGGCGGTTATAAAATTTATATTTGTGGCGACGACGCTATCTATGAGAGAATAAGCGCAGACTACACCGCACAGGGCAGACGTGCATTTGACGTTGACTTTATGCAAACCGTTTATGAAACAAATTTTGAGGTTGTAAACGTTAGCGAAAAGGACTTCCCTAAATTTAAACCTTGTGAGGTTAAGATTGGCGGACACCTTGATGGTTGCAGAATCGGCTTTGACGCAGGCGGAAGCGATAGAAAGGTTAGTGCTGTTATTGATGGCGAAGTTGTTTACAGTGAAGAAGTTGTTTGGTTCCCAAAAACCAACGCTGACTATAACTACCATTACGAAGGCATTATGGCTGCTATGAAAACTGCTGCTTCAAAAATGCCAAGAGTTGGTGCTATCGGTGGTTCCAGTGCTGGTGTTTATATTATTAACAAAATAATGGTTGCATCACTTTTCCTTAAAGTTCCTAAGGAAGATTATAAAGAACACGTTCAACCTATGTATATCAATATCGCAAAAGAGATTGGCGCACCCTTAGAAGTTGCAAACGATGGTGACGTTACCGCGCTTGCCGGCGCTATTGACTTAAAGGACAACTGCGTTTTAGGTATCGCTATGGGCACGAGTGAAGCAGTTGGTTACATAAACGATAAGGGCTTGCTTAACGGTTGGCTTAGCGAGGTTGCTTTTGTCCCTGTTGATTTTAGCGAAGATGCTATGGTTGACGAGTGGAGTGGCGATTACGGCTGTGGCGTTAAGTATTTCTCTCAGGACGGTGTAATTAAGCTTGCTGAAAATGCCGGCTTCAAATTCCCCGAAAATTCTTCTCCCGCAGAAAAATTAAAGGTTATTCAAAAACTTATGTTAGAGGGCGACCCCATGGCTAAACAGATTTACGAGGATATCGGTGTTTACCTTGGTTATGCAATTCCTTACTATGCAGAATTCTATAAAATTAAGCATCTCTTGCTCCTTGGCAGAGTAACCAGTGGCGAGGGCGGCAATCTTATTATGGAAAAGGCAAGAGAGGTATTAAAGGCAGAATTCCCCGAATATGCTGACGTTGACATCACTATGCCAGACGAAAAGAATAAGAGAGTAGGTCAAAGTATTGCGGCAGCATCCTTGCCTGAAATTAAAAAATAATTGGCATTGACAACATATTTTATTAGTGTTAAAATTAATTTGTAAAAAAATAACAAGAGGAGATATAAGCTATGAACTTTAACGAAACACTTATGTGGAAAGAAATTAACGAAACCCCTTCAATTTTCAAGTCAATTCAGGCTGAAAATGCAGAGGTGATGGCTAACCTTGTAAAAAATATTAAGAAAAACAACGCAACCAACTTTGTTGCTGCTGCAAGAGGCACCAGTGACCACGCGCTTATTTACTTCAAATACGTTCTTGAAGTTATTTCAAACTACACCGTTGGCTTGTCCGCACCTAGCGTAGTTACTTTGTATAAAGGTAAAATTAACTACGCAAACAGCATCGTAATTGGCTGTTCACAAAGCGGTAAGGCTGCCGACGTTTTGGAGGTTTTGAAAAAGGGTAACGAGCAAGGCGCAATCACCATTGCTGTAACCAATGATAAAGAAAGCCCCATGGCAAAAGAGGCAAAATACCACCTTTTCTGCAACTGTGGCGAAGAAAAGAGTGTAGCTGCTACAAAAACCTTTAATGCACAGCTTTATTTGCTCTTATGGCTTGCTTCTGAACTTGCTGAAAACAAAGAAAATCTTCTTATGCTTAAAAATCTTAGCGAGGTTGTTGAGTCTGTTATTCCTCAAATTGACAGCTTGACCTCTAAATATGCTGAAAAATTCAAGGATATGAAGAGCGGCTTTATTCTTTCTCGTGGTCTTACTTATGCTATCGCATTGGAAGGCACCCTTAAATTGCAGGAAACCTGCTATATCCAAATGAAAGGTTATGCAGGTAGTGATTTCTATCATGGTCCTATGGCTATGGTTAACGAAAGCACCCCTGTTATCATTTACTGCGCTCAAAACAAGGGTGATGAAGAAATGCAGCACCTTGTCCGTGCAGACCAAATCAAGTGCGTAGAAAAGATGCTTAGCCTTAACGCACCCGTTCTTTTGGTTACTAACGACGTTCTTCTCGTTGGTAAATACGATAAGTGCAACGATGCACTCCTCAATTTCAGTCTTCCCGAAGAATTTGCAATGTTTGCATTTGCATTGTTTGCTCAAATGCTTGCTTGTAAGATTTCTTGCGCAATCGGCAACAACCCTGACAGCCCCCGCGCTCTTAACAAGGTTACTATTACGAAATAAGGTTACTTTTACGAAATTATGAAAAAGCATTTTGAATTAGTAGACAATAAAACTGGCAAAGCAACGCCTTTTACAACTTTTGTTGACGTTACTCTTAGCGAGGATAATCAGCTTACCTTCGAGTTTGATTGCAAAAATTCACAGTTTTACAGTGCTTTTGAGGGTTATAATACCAATATTTATATGGGCGACGTTGTTGAAGCATTTATTTGCGTCAGTGGCGATTTGACCGAATACTATGAAATAGAGGTTGCGCCCAACAACAGTATTTTCTTTCAAAAAATATACAATCCTGGCACCGGCTGTGATGATTTAGTGCTTACTCCGCTTGATAATATCATTACCTCATCAGTTGAAATTAATGGCAGCGATTACAAGGTTAAATTTTCTTTACCCCTCGATAAAATAGGGTATAAGAAGGAAAAGGGCATCAAACTAAACATATTCCGTATTGAAACGGAAGGTGGAATTCGTGATAAAAACTTAATTTCACTTAGCCCCACTTTGTCTGATACCTTCCACGACAGCTCCTGTTTTATTGAATTGTAATAATAGCCTATATATTGTCAAATTATAAAAACGACAATATGTGTTTGACAAATTAAAACAACAAAAAAAGAGCCAAATAAATTTGGCTCTTTTTAGTTTGTAAAATAAGTTATATACTTACACGCATACATATTTATATGCTTAATATTAATTGATTTTTGTAAATTATTTAATTAGCTCAACAAGCTTTGGAATAGCCGTTTCAAAATCAACGCCATACCAATTATGTGCTGGATTTTGAACGGTTTTTTCTATGCATTCAACTGTAAAATCAACAGCAATTTTTAGGGCAATATCAACGGTTTTGCCTTTTGCTAGCGCACCACAAACAGTGCTTGCAAAAACGTCGCCTGTGCCGTGGAAGGTGTAGGGGAGATGCTTATTAAAATAAGAAAAATATCTATCTTCCGCTTTGTTATAGGCATATACACCCAAAGTATCTGGCGTAAAGGAAATACCCGTTAAAATAGCGGTGTTGCATCCTAAATCGGTTAACTTTTTCAACACGTCCTTTATATACTCTTCGCTATATCCTTCTTTTATAAAAGGAATATCTAAAATAAAAGATGCTTCGGTAAGATTGGGGACGATTATGTCTGCCTTTCCGCAAAGTTTTTTCATTTCTTGAACGAAAGAAAGGTCAAACCCTTTATAGAGATTACCAAAATCAGCCATTACAGGGTCAACTAATAAAAAATTGTTTTCCTTTTTAAATTTGTCAAAAATTCCGCAAACAATTTCTACTTGCTTTTTGTCGCCTAAATATCCGGTATAAATGCCGTCAAAGATAATGTTTTCTTTTTCCCAAACGTCAATAATATCTGGCATATCGGCGGTTAAATCATGAAAGGTAAAATTCTTAAAAGCGGTATGGGTTGATAAAACCGCTGTTGGAATAACTGCCGTTTCCACACCGCAAGCCGAAATAATGGGTAGGGCAACGGTGAGGGAGCATTTGCCAACGCAGGAAATATCTTGTATGGTTAAAATGCGTTTCACTATTTTTTCTCCTGAGTGTATTCAAAAACGTCTTCAAACATTTCTAAGCCGGATTTTCTTAAAACGCCTGTTATAATTGACGGCGTCATTTTGGGGAACAATCTTCCAAAAAAACCCATCGCTCTGCCATCGAAGCCTAAAACTATGCGTTTTTTCTTTTTGCTAATTCCTTTAACTATAATTTTAACAGCCTTAGGCAAAGGCTTCATTAGCTTTGAAATTAAGCGGTTGTTTTTGTCGTTTATATCCATTCTATGTAGAATATCCGTTTTAATAAAGCCGGGGTAAACACCGCCAATATAAAGCTGTTTTTTGTATTCTTGTTGAATTGCTTCCGTCCAGCCGCGGACAGCAAACTTAGTTGCGCAATACATGCTTTGCCCAACAACCGCGCATAGTCCGGCTGCACTTGCAACGTTAATAACGGCAGGTGTTTTTGACTGTTTAATTAAAGGTAAAAGCGCCTTAAAAGAGTATAAGCAAGATTTTAAATTGGTATTTAGAATTTCTTCAATATCGCTTTCGCTATATTTTTCATACTTAGCAAAAGGCAACATAAAGCCGGCATTGTTTATCAAAACGTCAGGTTTTATGCCCTCATTTTCGAGTTTTAAGGCAAAATTATCCCAATTTTCTTTTTTTGATACGTCAAAAATTTCGTAACTAAATTGTAATTTTTTGTTGCCAAGCGTGTCGATTGCACTAAGCAGCTTTTTCTCGTTCCTTGCAATACCTATAATTTTACAGTCGTAAAGCTCAATTAGCCTTTTGGCTATTGCAAAACCTAGTCCGCCGCTTGCGCCGCTAATAATAACGGTTTTTTGATAAAGATAATTTTTGTTTCTTTTTCCCATAAAAATATAATACCATATAAGAAATTTTATTGCAATAAAAAAGTGTGTTTAGTAACTTAATTTTTAATGGTTCAGGGTTGAAAAAATGACGCTTATATGGTATACTTTTTAAGTAATAGTATAATATAATTTCCCTAATAAAAATAAATCAAATTTGTTTTAAGAGTATCGATGGCAGAGATTAATAAATTATTAAATCAACTAAATGATGAACAAATTAAACCCGTGCTTGCAACTGATGGCGCGGTTTTAGTAATTGCCGGCGCGGGTAGTGGTAAAACCCGCGTTCTTACCACGCGCATTGCATATTTAGTTTTAGAAAAAGGAGTATCTCCACGCAATATCCTTGCAATTACCTTTACCAACAAGGCAGCCGGTGAAATGAAAGAGCGTCTAAACAAGTTTATTGGCGACGTTGGGGATATGTGGGTTTCTACTATCCACAGTATGTGCGTTAGAATTTTGCGTAGATTTATTGAAAAATTGGGTTACGACCGCAATTTTACAATTTATGACGAAACGGATAAGGATAAAGCACTTAAACTAGTGTTTGAGGAATTAGGTTTAGATGCCGAAAAGCATCTTAAATCGGCAAAAAGTTTGATTTCAACTGCTAAAAACGATTGTCTTGACCCCGATGAATTTAGTAAAGAATATGCTTTTATGCGTTCAATAGACGTATATACAAAGGTTTATAAAAGGTATCAAGAGTTTTTAGAACGCAATAATTCACTTGACTTTGATGATTTGCTTGTTAAGGTGGACGAGCTGTTTAGAAGCTTTCCAGAAGTCGTTGAATATTACGCTAATAGATTTCATTATATCCATATTGACGAGTTTCAAGACACCAATAAAGTTCAGTTTAGAATAGCAAAAAAGCTTGCAAGCGTTCATAAAAACCTTTTTGTCGTTGGTGATGACGACCAAAGTATTTACGGTTGGCGCGGCGCAAAAATTGAAAATATCTTAGATTTTGACAAGCTTTTCCCGTCAGCTAAGGTGTTTAAGCTTGAAAGAAATTACCGCTCTACCAAAAAGATTTTGCAGCTTGCAAACTGCATAATTGCCAATAATCAAGGCAGGCGAGAAAAAGAACTTTGGACAGAAAATTCCGACGGCGCGAAAATTGAGGTTTTTGTTGGAACTGACGAAAATAACGAGGCGGCTTACGTTGCTATGCAAATTAAAAGTTTAATGGCATACAACAATAGCCTTGATTATAAAGATTTTGCCGTGTTTATGCGTGTCAACGCCATTTCTCGCGCGTTTGAGCAAGAGTTTACCAAATATGGTATACCTTATCGAATTTTTGGTGGTGTAAAATTCTATGAGCGCAAGGAAATCAAGGACGTTTTGGCATACTTGAAATTAATCAACAATCCACGCGATAACGTTTCCTTTTTGCGTAGTGCCGTAACGCCAAGGAGGGGTATAGGAGAGCGTTCGCTTGAAGAATTGCAGGAGTTTGCCTCATCAATAGGGCTTTCTATGTATGAAAGTATTGATAGAATTGACGAAACGGGCATAAATAGCACCACAAAAAATAGATTGGTAAACTTTAAAAGGCTAATTGATAGCTTTATGTTTGAGGCAACTGGAATTGGCGCATCAGCTTTAATGAAACACGTGCTTGATGCAACCTCCTTTCTAAATCAATATGAAGAGAAAACGGAAGAAAACGACTCGCGAAAAATGAACGTTGGCGAACTTTTAAACTCGGCAGAGGAATTTGAAAGGACAAACCCTGGCTCCACACTTGCAGATTACTTAAATTCAATTACATTAAGCACTGACGTAGACAATATCAATGCCGATAACAGTGTAACTGTTGCTACAATACACGCGTCAAAGGGGCTTGAATATAAATGCGTTTTTGTTTCAGGTTTGGACGAGAAAATTTTACCCTTAGCTCGAAGTGTTGAGGACGAAGACGAGCTTGAAGAAGAACGCAGGCTTATGTATGTCGCAGTTACAAGAGCAATGGAAAGGTTGTATTTAACGCGCGCAATGAGCCGCTATTTATACGGCAGCCGCGAGTTTATGCGCGAATCTCGCTTTTTGAAAGAGGGCAATGCTGTCTTAAATAGAGCGCCACAACAGCAAAAAACCGCAAATCAAGATAAATTGGGCTACGGTAGCTATGGCAAAAGCCGTTCTGACTGGGGTAGGACTGACGTTGAGGATAGGGAAATTTCAGGCGGAACGAGCGGCTATTCGTCTGCATACGCTCGCAGTATGTTAAGTAGTAGTAAAAGACCTGCTGCCGTTCAAAAGGTTGATTATGCCGGCTATAAATCTGGTGTTAAGGTTAGACACACAAAATTTGGCGAGGGAACTGTTATAGTAGTAAAGGGCACTGGCGATAATATTATTGCAGACGTTGCTTTTAAAGGAGTTGGGATAAAGTCCCTTTCTATTAAATACGCGCCGATGGAGATTATTAAATGAGTAGAATGAGAGAGTTAGTAGACCTTTTAAATAAATATGCCTACGAATATTACGTTCTTGACGCGCCTACCGTTGCCGACGTTGAGTATGATAGACTTTACGACGAGTTAGTAAAACTTGAAAAAGAAAAGGGAGAAGTGTTTTTTGATTCCCCCACAAAGCGAGTTGGTGGCGAGCCTATTTCGTCATTTAAAAAGCATAACCATATTGAAAGGTTATACAGTCTTGATAAGGCAACGACGGACGAGGAGCTTATCGCTTTTGATAAAAGGATTAACAAGTCGGCAGAAGAATTAGAATACACTATCGAATATAAGTTTGACGGCTTAACCATTTGTCTTACTTATGACGATGGTAAGTTTGTGTGCGCTTCTACGCGCGGAAACGGTGTTACGGGTGAGGACGTTACTGCACAGGTTTTAACGGTTAAAAGCTTTCCGCTGACCATAAATTACAAAGGCAAAATAGAGGTACAAGGCGAGGCGGTAATGAGATTATCCGTCCTTGAAGAATATAATCGCACCGCTGACGAGCCGTTAAAAAATGCGCGTAATGCCGTAGCGGGAGCAATAAGAAATCTTGACCCAAAAGTAACGGAAAAACGCAGGGTAGAGATTTTGTTTTATAACGTAAACTATATGTCTAGCGATAGTCTTAGCTCTCAAACAGAAAGTGTTGAATTTTTGCGCAGCAACGGCTTTAAGGTTCATCCGTATTTAAAGGTTTGCAAGGGTATCTCGGCCGTTATGTCTGCTATAAAAGAGATAGAAATCAATAGAAAAACACTTGATATTTTAACTGACGGTGCAGTTGTAAAGGTTAACGATTTTTCTTTAAGAAAACAGCTTGGCAGCACCGACAAATTTCCACGTTGGGCTATTGCGTTTAAGTTTGAAGCTGAGGAAGTTACCACCATTTTAAAAGAGGTAATTTGGCAAGTTGGTAGGACTGGAAAGCTTACACCGCTTGGCATTTTAGAGCCAACTGAACTTGCCGGTGCAACTGTTAGAAAAGCCACTCTTAACAATATGGGTGACATTAAAAGAAAGGGTGTAAAAGCAGGTGCAAGGGTTTTAATTCGCCGAAGCAACGAGGTTATACCGGAGATTTTAGGCACGACGGAAATTTATCCGTCTTGTGAAGAAATTATTCAGCCAACTATTTGTCCCGATTGTGCTTCACCCCTTTATGAAAACGGTGCAAACATTTTTTGTCCCAACCTACACTGTCGCTCTCGCGTCATAGCAAAGCTTACAAACTTTGCTTGTAAAAACGGCTTTAACATTGATGGGTTTAGCGAAATGACGGCAGGTGTTTTATACGACAACTTCGGTGTGGAAAGTTTTGCTGACTTATTTACTTTAAGTGCTGAAAAGCTGCTGCTTCTCGAAGGGTTTAAAGAGGCTAAAACAAACAATTTACTTTCTGCCATAGAGGCTTCCAAAAACGTCGCGTTTTCCAACTTTATATACTCGCTTGGCATAGAAAACATCGGTAAAAAAACTGCAAAAGATTTGGCAAAGGAATTTAAAAATATTGAAAATCTTATGCAAGCTGATAAAGAAAAACTGGTGTCAATGGGAGATATTGGCGAGATTACGGCAGAATGTATAGTCAATTATTTTTCAAATGAGCAAAACCGTTTAGAGATTGAAAGGCTTTTAGCCGTTGGTGTAAATATTCTTGAAGAAGAAGGTGCTACGCAGGGTGTTTTTGCGGGAGAAAAGGTTGTTTTGACCGGAACTTTATCCTCTTTTAAAAGGGATGAGGCTGCAAAACTGATAGAAACTGAGGGCGGCGAAATAATGTCTAGCGTTTCTAAAAATACAACCCTTGTTCTTGCGGGCGAAAACGCAGGCAGTAAACTTGATAAAGCAAAAAAATTAGGCATTAAAATAATTTTGGAAGACGACTTTAAAAGTCTATTAAATACTTGATAAAATCTTAATAGTATGATAAAATATTTTAAATTAGTATAATTTAAATTTTGCGAGTAGGAAAAGATTATGCGTAGTATGACAGGCTACGGCAGAGCCGATTACTCAAACGAGGGATTGACGCTCGTTGTAGAGCTTAAATCGGTAAACAACCGTAACTTTGATTTTAACTGTAAAGCACCTAGGGCTTTTATGGCTTTTGAAGATATGGTCCGCAAAACCGTTCAATCGTATATTCAACGCGGTAGGGTGGACTTGTTTGTTAATTTTAGCGATACGAGAGAGAAGAATTCTACCTTAGACGTAAATCTTGAAAAGGCGGTTGCTTATTTTAACGCCTCAAAAGTAATCGCTGATAAACTTGGCTTGGAAAACGACGTTAGCGTATTGAGCATACTAAGAAGCCCTGACGTTATTACCGACAATTCCCTTACCGATTATTCTGACTTAGATGCTGTGTTAAAGCAGACGGTAATTGACGCTTGTGAAAAGTTTAACGCAATGCGTGAGATTGAGGGCGATAGGCTTGTTAAGGATATGCTTGCGCATATGGACGTTATTGAAAGTCTTGCCGGTGAGATTGCTAAGCGCGCACCCTTAGTTGTTGAGGAACATAGAAATAGGTTGCTTGCTCGCATTGAGGAAGCCTTAAAAGACGTAAAAGTTGACGAAGCGCGCCTTCTTAACGAGGTTGCAATTTATACCGATAAGGTAAATATTGACGAGGAGTTGACAAGGCTTAATTCTCATATAAGTCAATTCCGTTCAATAATTGCAAACAATGGCTCTGGCAAAAAATTAGATTTTTTAATGCAAGAGTTTAATCGTGAAACCAATACCATTTGTTCAAAATCCAATGACATTGCTGTTACCAAATATGCTTTGGAACTGAAAAACGAGATAGAAAAAGTTAGAGAGCAGGTTCAAAATTTAGAGTAATATGAGAAATATTCTTATTGTTTTATCAGGGCCGTCGGGCGTAGGAAAGGGCACGATAGCCAAAAAGCTTGTTAAGCAAAATTCAAACGTTTCTCTTAGTATTTCTTGCACGACGCGCTCGGCAAGAAAGGGCGAAACGCACGGCAAAGAGTATTTTTTTATTAGTAAGGAAGAATTCAAAAACAAAATTGAAAAGGATGGATTTTTGGAGTATTCCGAACATTTTGAAAATTACTACGGCACGCCAAAGGATTTTGTTTTAGAAAGCCTAAAATCGCACGACGTTTTGTTGGAAATTGACGTAAACGGTGGGCTAAATGTTAAAAAAAGCTATCCCGATGCGGTGCTTATTATGGCATTGCCGCCATCGCTTGAAGAGGTCCGCGCAAGATTGAAAAAACGCGGAACGGAAACTGACGATAAAATCGATTTGCGTATGGAAAGGATTGCTTACGAAGTCGGTAAAAAAGATTTATACGACTATGCCGTAATAAACGACGATTTATCTTGTGCTATTCAAGAGATTGAAAATATTATTAAATTGGAAAAAAATAAACCTTCAAAAATATAAAGGAATTATAAAAGGAGAGTGCTAAATTATGATACATAAACCCCCTATTGACGAACTTGCTGAAAAGGTTGGCTCAAAATATTCACTTTGCGTTGTTGCAAGCAAACGTGCAAGACAGATTATGGAGTCTGCACAAAACCAAGGCTTAACAGAGCTACCCGATAACGAAAAACCGTTATCTGTTGCTGCTCAGGAAATTTATAACGGAAAATTAATTGCAACTAACGACTAACAAAAATTGTCCATCCTAAGATGGACATATTTTGTATATTTTAGTATCTTTATGTTTGCTGACGTAATAGTAGATATCGCCCACTCGCAAGTGGACAGAATATTCGAATACAAAATAGACTGCGACGGTGTTTTTGTTGGCAGTCGCGTTCACGTGCCTTTTGGCAATTCTTTTGTCGAGGGAATTGTGATAAACGTTAAGCAAACTAGCAACTATCTGCCCGAAAAAATTAAGCCCATCATAAAGGTCTTAGAGCAAACCCCAGCATTAACCCCAGAAACGCTGGCAATGGCAAATTATATTGTGGAAAATTGCCACGTGCCACAAGCTTTGGCATTAAGATTATTTTTACCGGTCGAAATGCGAAAGGGCAAGGTTAAAGAGCAGTTTATACGAGTTGTAAGCATTGCAGAGGGCGTTGTTTTGCAAGATGCCGTTGCCTCTTTGCGTAAAACTGCCGCAAAGCAAAAAGAGTGCTTAAATTACATTTTTGAACAAGGCGAAAAAGACCTTCCGTTTGTTAATCAAATTTTTGGCGCGCAAGCGGTGAAGGGATTGATAGAAAAGGGTTTTTTAACGGTTAGAGAGGAAAAAAGGCTTCGCTCACCCTACAAAGACCTTGGTGGCGACAGGAAAAAGGTTATTTTAACGGCAAGGCAGACAGAAGCCGTTCATAGTGTTGAAAACACTGATAAAACTGTTAGCTTGATATACGGTGTTACCGGCAGCGGTAAAACAGAAATTTACTTAGAACTTATAGATAGGGCTATAAAAAATGGTAAAACGGCAATTATGCTTGTTCCGGAAATTGCACTAACACCTCAAATGCTGCGTCAGCTCCGCGCAAGATTTGGCGAAGCGGTTTCTATCCTGCATAGCGGACTTTCTAGTGGAGAACGCTTTGACGAGTGGTGGAGATTAAGAAATGGTGATGCTAAAATTGCAATCGGTGCAAGAAGCGCCATTTTTGCTCCGTTAGAAAATTTAGGCATAATAATTATGGACGAGGAGCATGACGGAAGCTACGTTTCCGAATCTTCTCCAAGATATTCTACCGTTGACGTGGCGGCTTTCCGTGCAAGGCACGCAAATTGTAAGCTTATTTTAGGCAGTGCAACACCATCGTTAGAGAGTTATTTACGCGCTAAAAACGGGGAATATAATTTAATAAAATTGCCCGACAGAATAAACAAAAAACCATTACCTAACGTTGAAATTGCCGATATGCGCGGTGAAATTCGTAGAGGCAATAACTCCCCATTTTCTTCGTTGCTTAAAGCTGAATTAAAGCAATGCTTAGATAACGGCAACCAAGCAATGATTTTTCTAAATCAGCGTGGGTATTCAAAATCAGTAATATGCACCGAGTGTGGACACGTTCAAAAATGTTCCGCTTGCGACGTTTCGCTTACATATCATCGTGAGGACGATGCTCTTTTGTGCCACTATTGCGGCGCAAAGTATAAAATGATTTCCGCATGTACCGAATGCGGTAGCAAATATATTCGTTATGGCGGAACGGGGACGGAAAGGGTTGTTATAGAGTTGCAAAAGCTTTTCCCCGAGGCTAGAATTTTGCGTATGGATAGAGATACCACGCAAAATAAAGAGGGACATTTTAAGATTTTAACTCAATTTGCCGAGCGAAAGGCAGATATTTTGGTTGGCACGCAAATGATTGCCAAAGGACACGATTTCCCTGCGGTAACCCTTGTAGGAATATTAGATGCCGACCAAAGCTTACATTTTTCCGATTACAGAAGCGCGGAAAGGACCTTTCAGTTATTGACGCAAGTAGCTGGTCGTAGTGGTAGGGCGGAGGAAGCAGGAAAAGTTATTTTGCAAACCTATTCTCCCGAAAATCACGTTCTTCAACAGGCGATAGCTTACGATTACGAGGGATTTTTTGCACAAGAAATTTCCATTAGAAAGGCTACGGGCTTTCCGCCATACACAGATATTTGCAGAGTTCTAATAAGTGGCGAAAACGAGGACTTAGCCCTTGCCGCCACCAAATCTGCGTATGAAAGCCTGACGAAAATTTACAATGAAAAAAAAGAAAAATTTAGATTTTTCGGGTGTATGAAGGCACCGATTAAACGTCTGCAAAACAAATTCCGCTTTCAAATTTTGATGCGAATTGAAAAGAACGACAAAGGGCTTTTAGACGAGATTTTTAATGCGGTATGCCTATTTAATTCACGCAGTATAAACGTTTCGTTTGAGATTAACCCCTCAAATCTTAGCTGATAAAAATTAAATTAACAAAAAATATTAGAATTTAGACGTTACTTTTACGACGTTATTTTGACAAGGTGAAAATATGGCTTTAAGAAATATTATTCAAATAGGAGACCCTACTTTAAGAAAAAAGAGCTTTGAGGTTACCGACTTTGGTGCAAAAACGCAAAGCTTACTTGACGATATGAAGGAAACCTTAATAAAGGCAGAGGGCGCAGGTCTTGCCGCTCCTCAGGTAGGCGTTTTGCGCAGGGTTTTTATTGTAATGGCAGAGGATAAATATTACGAGTGTATAAACCCCGTCATCATAGAAAAAAGCGGTTTGCAAATAGGCAACGAGGGGTGTCTATCGGTTAAGGGTAAATACGGAGAAGTTGAGCGTCCTATGCACGTTACTGTTAAAGCCTTTGATAGATACGGCAAGCCTTTTACCGTAAAGGCAAGTGGCTTTTTGGCGCGTGCTTTTTGCCACGAAAACGACCATCTTGACGGTGTTTTATACGTTGATAAAGCGACAAATATTGAGGAGGATGACGATTGAATATAGTTTATCTCGGCACTCCCGATTTTGCCGTTAAGCCACTAGAAGCCATATTAAACAGCGGTTTATATAAAGTTGTTGCGGCAGTAACAAACCCAGATAAGCCCGTCGGCAGAAAGAAAATTTTAACTCCGCCGCCTGTAAAGGTCTTTGCACAAGAAAAGGGCTTGCGCGTTTTGCAATATGATAAAATTCGTTTGCAGGGTGTTGAAGAATTGTCGGCATTAAAACCTGACTTAATGATTACTTGCGCTTTTGGGCAAATTTTGTCCAAGGAAATACTTGATATACCTAAATACGGTGTTATAAATATACACGCATCGCTTTTACCCAAATATCGCGGTGCTTCGCCCATTCATTTTGCACTGCTTAACGGAGAAAATCAAACGGGTATAACCATAATGAAAACGGACGAGGGCATCGATACGGGTGATATGTTATTGCAAAAAGCAATAGATATAGGCGAAAACGAAACGTGCGGAGAATTGTTCGAAAGATTATCAATTCTCGGTGCAGAATGTATATTAGAGGCACTACCCTTAATTAGTAATGGTCAAGCATCATTTGTCAAACAAGACGATAAGAAGGCAACTTTTAGTAAACTTATAAAAAAAGAGCTTGCGCTTATCGATTGGACTAAAAGTGCTTTTGAGGTAAAAAACCAAATACGCGCCTTTAATCCTGCACCAGTTGCTTATAGCTATTTGTTTGGCGAGGCATTTAAGATATATTCTGCCGAAGTTTGCGTTGGCAGCGGCACACCTGGCTGTGTGATTGATGCGGAAAAAGAGCTTATAGTTGCTTGCGGAGAGGGTGCTTTAAGTTTAAAAAAGGTGCAGAAAGCAGGTGGCAAGCCATTAGCTATAAATGACTTTTTGCGTGGAAATAAAATTCCCACAGGCACTTGTTTTACCAACAATATTTAGAGAAACCCATTATAACAACTTTTAACTAAACTATATGGTTAATTATTTTTACGATTGCTATTGTATTCTTAATAAGGTATACAGCGAAAAGACATACATAAAACAGGCTATAAACGGCACGGTTATTGAAGAAAAAAATCGCGCGCTTACAATAAAGACCTGTTATGGAGTTTTGGATAAGGATATTGAGCTTTCTTTTTATCTAAAAAAGTTGGTTCAAAAAAATCCAAAATTGGTTATTCGCACTATCTTAAAAATTGCAATGTATGCAATAAAATATCTTGCTAAAAAACCGTATGCCGTAACTCAAAACGCAGTTGAACTTACAAAAAAGTTGGGTAAAGGCGGGATGAGCGGCTTTGTTAATGCCTTTTTGCGTAAATTTATAAGCGCAAAAATTGAACTGCCCGCCGCCAAGGACGAGGAACTTTCTATTAAATATTCCTATCCGCTTTTTGCTGTTAATAAATTAATTGCCGATTATGGTTTAGAGCGCGCTGAAAAAATTATTTCAACCGAAAATTTTGATAATACGCTTGCTTTTTATGGTGTTGACGGCGAAAAATATTTGACCAAGCAAAACGTTAGCTTTAAAAAAACGCCCTTTGATAACGTATATTCTGTTAGCGGTTTTGTTAGGAATAAGGATTATGACGAGGGGCTTTATACCTATCAAGCACTTGGCTCGGTTGCGATATGCGACATAGTGGAGCCTTGCGATAATCTTTTGGACTGTTGCGCTGCGCCGGGTGGTAAAAGCGTTAACTTGTCCTATAAATGTAAAAACGTTACCTCGTGGGATATTCATCCACACCGAGTTGAACTGATAAATGATTATATGCGCCGTATGAAGCGCACTAATATCACCGCTGACGTAAAGGATTCTAAGCAATTTGATGAGAGCTGCGTTGACGTGTTTGATGCGGTATTGTGCGATGCGCCTTGTAGTGGGCTTGGCGTTGTTGCCGATAACCCCGATATTAAATTAAACCGCTCGGCAGAAAGCATAAACGAGTTAAATTTAGAGCAAAAAGCTATTCTTAATAACGTAAGCAAATACGTAAAATTAGGCGGCAGCTTATATTACTCAACATGCTCTGTTCTTTTAGACGAGAATATTCGCATAGTAGAAGATTTTTTAGCTACTCACGATAACTTTGAAATAAGTAAAATCGAAAGTCCCTTACCTCACGAGGATTATAACGGGACTAACGCGTTTTTGCCTGATATTTCAGGTGGGTTAGGCTTTTATATTGCTAAATTAAAGAGGATTAGATAAATTGAAACCTTGTTTACTTGATTTGAGTCAAGAAAAATTAAAAGAAATACTTATTGAAATGGGCGAAAAGCCCTTTCGCGCGGGGCAAATTTTTAAATCATTGCACGCAGGTCTTTCTTTTGACGAAATGACCGATTTATCTAAGCCGCTTAGAGCAAGGCTTAGCCAAACTTATACCGATATTCCCGCACGCATAATTAAAAGCATAAAATCAGTCGACGGCACTGAAAAGTTTTTGTTTGCCTTTGCTGACGGAAACGTAATAGAAGGCGTTTTAATGCGCTATAAATACGGCAATACACTTTGTGTTTCTTCACAAATAGGTTGCCGAATGAACTGTGCCTTTTGCGCATCTGGTTTAGAAGGGCTAATTCGTAATTTATCCGCAGGTGAAATTCTTGCCGAGGTTATTGCTGTTAATAAATATTTAGGCGGTGGACTTGGCGATAAGCGTAAAATTACCAATATAGTAATGATGGGCAGTGGAGAACCGCTTGACAACTATGATAACGTTGTTGAATTTCTACGTCTAGTATCCGTTAAAGATGGGCTTAATATAAGCGCGCGTAATATAAGTTTGTCAACGTCAGGACTTGTTCCTAAAATGTTTGATTTGGCAAAAGAAAATTTACCCGTTAATCTAACTGTATCTTTGCACTCGCCGATAGACGAGGAACGTGCTAAAATTATGCCCGTTGCAAAAAAATATTCTATCGCTCAAATTTTATCTGCCTGTGAAAACTATTTTAAGATTACCGGCAGAAGATATATATTTGAATACGTGTTAATAAACGGCAACAACGATACAAAGCGACACGCCGATGAGCTTATTGCGCTATTAAAGGGCAAGCCGTGTCATATAAACCTTATAAGGCTTAATGAAGTTAAGGAAAAGGACTTAAAAACCGTTACCGATAAGGAGGCTTACAGATTTTTAGGCTTGCTTGAAAAAGGTGGGCTATCCGCAACCTTGCGCAGAAGAATGGGTGACGATATTGACGGTGCTTGTGGGCAGCTTCGCAGAAGGTATCTTGACGAAAGTAGCGAGTTAAACAATAATGCCGACGTTAATGGCGAGTGTTCGTGAGGAGAGCAAAGCATTTTGAAAGGACAAATTTATAAAAATTTATCTGGCAAATACTTAGTCTATGCTGACGGCAAAGAGTATATTTGCACCGCAAAAGGCGGATTAAAGCGCACAACTGACGGCATACTTATTGGCGATTACGTAGAGTTTAACGACAACGTAATTTCCGCTGTTTTTGAGCGCAAAAACAGGTTTATCCGTCCAAACGTGGCTAACGTTGATGCCGTTGCAGTATTGCTTTCGCCAACGCCAAAGCCCGATTATTTGTTGCTTGATAAGGTTATAATCAACGCACGCGCGCAATCAACTGAAATTTATATAATTATAAACAAAATAGACGTTGACAACTCAATTATTGAACAAATTAAAAAAGAGTATTTAGACGTTGTTGATGGTATTATACAAATAAGTGCGCTAAATAAAACGGGTATTGACGAGCTTAAACAAAGCCTTTCAGGTAAGCTTATTTGCTTTTGCGGTCAAAGTGCGGTAGGTAAAACCACACTTATCAATGCCATTTTTGGACATCAATTAAAAACGGGTGAGCTTTCTAAAAAGACTGAACGTGGCAGACACACCACCACTTTTTCGCAAATTTATGAAGAAAAACAGTTAAAAGTCGTGGATACCCCGGGCTTTGCTGTGATAGAGGCAGGGGTTAATAGTGTAGATTTAAAAGATTATTACCCTGAATTTACTGATGCCTCTCAAAACTGCCGTTTTAGGCTTTGCACTCACGTAAACGAGCCTGACTGTGAGGTAAGGCGACAGGTTGGCGATGGCGTTATTTCTCAGGGGCGGTATGAACGGTATAAAGAAATATATAAGCAACTGATAGAAAAGGAGAATATATATGGCAAAAATTAAAATTGCACCCTCTATTTTATCTTCAAATTTTTCAAAAGCGGGTGAGGAGATTGCAAATATCACACGCGACGGTGCGGATATAATCCACCTCGACGTTATGGATGGCTCTTTTGTTAAAAATATAACTTTTGGTCCAAAATACGTTAAAGACGTGCGCGAATATTCTAGTGCCATTTTTGATGCTCACTTAATGATAGTTAATCCTTGGAAATATATTTCCAATTTTGCCGAAGCGGGTGCTGATATTATTACAGTCCATCAAGAAGCTTGCGGAGATAAATTAATTCAAACGCTTAAAGATATTAAAGCCCTTGGCGTTAAGTGCGGTGCTGTTATTAACCCAGACACCCCAGTATCTTCAATCGTAGATGCCATTGACTACTGTGATATGGTGCTTGTAATGAGTGTTTTTCCCGGTTTTGGCGGACAAAAATTTATTCCTGAGGTTTTACCTAAATTAGAAGAATTAGCCAATTTAATTGTAAAAACTGGAAAGGATATTGATTTAGAGATTGACGGTGGAATAAATAAAGAAAACGTCCGTCTTGTAAAAGATGCCGGCGCAAACGTTATAGTTGCAGGCAATACCATCTTTAAAGAAAGCGATAGGGCTAAAATAATTAAGGAACTTAGAGAGCTTTAATCTCTAATTAGCATAAATTAGTAAAATATTTTTACAAAAATATTATTACTGAAAATTTTATTTTACTTTTATTTGTCAAAATAAGTCGGTTAAAGCATATAGATAATAAAGAGGTGTTTCTATGAAAATCTATTGCTTTAAACCGCCAATGATAATTCGTAAAATATTAAGATTTTTCTTAAAAAACAAAAGTGAAAACCCCTCTTAAACAGAGGGGCTTTTATTTTAACTTTTTTGAATTTATTTTTATAAGCAATTATTTTTAATACTAGTTTTTAATTTCCATATAAAAAAGGTCGCAAAAATTTGCGACCTTAAATTCAATGTAAAATAAATTCTAAATTTAACGAAAATTAAATCAAAAACAAATCTAAATTAAATCATTTCGACAACGGTTTCGTAAATTTTGCCTTTTTCTTCTAACGTATCACTTAATTTCTTAAAAACAGATGGAACGTCTGCAAAGGAAGACGATTCGATTTTTAAGCAGGACAGGTTAATAGCCTTGTTTGCAAGCAAGTTTATGCTAGTTGCTGTATTGCGGAAATCGCTACTAATGCACAAAATCTCTAAGTTCTTTTTTACAGCCTGAGTAAAGTGAACGGGGCTGGTTCTTAAACCGGAGCCGGTATAAGCAACCTTAGCATTTGAAGCGGCAAGGTTAAACGCTTTGGTAACGGGTATGTCACTATCAGCTATATAGACAACGTTTTTAGCCATTCTACCACTGGTAATATTAGATACTTCTTTTGCCCAGTTTTCTTCCCTATCTAAAACGTAATAAATACCAGATTCCTTTGCAATGCGGTAATCCTCGTCATCAGTAGCTAAAACGATAGGAACTGCTTGATAATAAATAATAAGTTGTGCCAAAATATTACCAAAGTTATTTGAGCCGATTATAGCAACGTAATCCCCCTTTTGAATTTTTAATTTATCCACTATTGAAATGGCAAGGGAAACGTGCTTAATAAACAACGCGTCAAAATCGGAAACGTTATCGGGCAAAATATAAAGCTTGTTGTGTTGCGCAGTTGTAAAATCGGTTAAAAAGCCGTCAAAATCTTCACCAGCAATACGAATATTGGTGCATTGCATAGGCTCGCCAATCTTGCAGTTGTAGCATTCGTTACATTCTCTTGCAGGCTCAACGTATACGTGTTTGCCTTTTTCTAAACCAAAAAGATTAGCGTCAACGTCACTGATGACACCGATGCCGGACGAACCCAAAACAACATCGTTAGCGTCTAAGTCGCCTTTAAAACGCAAAACGTCTGACAAAGTAATTAAAGCCTTTGTCATCTTAACTTTTGCTGCGCCTTGTTCAAAAGCACCTTCCGCTATTTCTTTTTCCTTTAATTTAAAGGGTGCAACAAGTTTCCAACCTTTCATTTACATACTTCCAACAAGTTGAAATTTTATACCATTATATTATATTTTTTTGAAAAAATCAACTAAATAGTGGTTGTAAAAAGTAATTAAAAGTTTTTTGCTTTTTTTGTAAAAATGATGTTCGTTATAGTTGACTAAACTCTTAAATTATATTATAATTACACAGTAAATCAAGTTTTTAGAGGTGTTAATATGAAACAGGATATCCATCCCGATTATCATGAAGTAACGGTTGTTTGCGCTTGCGGCGCAACTTTCAAGTCCGGCTCTACTAAGAAAACAGACGTAATCAAGGTTGATATTTGCTCTAAGTGTCATCCTTTCTTTACTGGTAAGCAGAAATTGGTAGACACCGGTGGCCGTGTTGATAAATTCAACAAGAGATATGGCAAAGCAAAATAGTTTATTTATTTGCGCGGCTTTAAGGGTAGTATACTCTTAAAGCCGTTTTTTTTGGTGTATGAAGGAAACTAATAAGCAAAAAAAATCGTGTAATCGCACGTCAATCGGTGGGCAAGCGGTGTTAGAGGGCGTTATGATGCGCAGTCAAACCTCAATGGCGACTGCCGTTCGTGATGCCGATGGTATAATACGTCTTGAAACCAAAAGACTTGGCAAAAGTTCTAAAAGCAATCTGTTTTTCAGGTTGCCAATTATACGTGGCGTTGTTTCCTTTATAAAATCACTTTTTGGCGGCTCTGCCGTTTTAATGCGCTCTGCCGAAGTTTACGGAGAGGGTGAACCTTCAAGATTTGAAAAGTGGACTGCTGAAAAGCTTAAAATAAACGTAATGAGCGTCGTTGGCTTTATATCAATAATTATAGGGCTTGCGCTTGCTATTTTTTTGTTTATGTGGTTGCCGCAAACGGTTCGCGGACTTATCGAACAACTTGTTGGTAACGGCTTTACCTTTGGTATTTGGGCAAAAAACCTTATTGAAGGCGGACTAAAATTGTTGATTTTTATTATTTACATTTTACTTTGTTCGCTTATTAAGGATATTAAACGGACGTTTATGTATCACGGGGCAGAGCATAAAACGATTTCTTGCTTTGAACGCGGCTTTGAACTGACAAAAGAAAATGCAAGAAAATGTCCTCGCGTGCATGACCGTTGCGGAACAACGTTTACCGTATTTGTATTAGTAATAAGCATTATTGTATTTGCTTGTTTTGAGGCGTTAGTCGTTAAGGGTGCTCTTGACGGCATTTTGCGTGTTTTTTGCAAAATTGCGCTTTTGCCCATTGTCGCAGGTCTTTCATACGAACTACTTAAAGGTCTTTCAAAAACCACTTGTCCTATATTTTTACCATTGAAGTGGCCGGGCTTTTTATTGCAAAAAATTACAACAAAAGAGCCTGACGACGATATGCTTGAAGTTGCCATTGTTGCCTTTAAAGCGGTTATGGATATGGATGCAGACGAAAGCATTCCGGAACAAAAATTTGTCACCCCGCAAAAACGTGTGGACCTTTTAAAGTCGGTAAAAGATAAGCTTTTGCAAAACGGCATTACAGAAGAAGCCGAAGCGGAGTGGATAGTTTCAATATCCCTCGGTATAAAGCGGGACGAAGTTAATTCAAACGAACTTGCTTCACCTAAACAGGTTGACAAGGTAAACCGTCTTGTAGAAGAAAGGATTACCGGCAGACCTCTTTGGTATTGCGTGGGCGACACCGATTTTTACGGATATAAAATAAAGGTTGATGAAAGGGTTTTAATCCCACGTCCCGAAACGGAACTTTTGGTTTATAACGCAAAAAATTATTTATCTCAAAACAAAACCGTGCTTGACTTATGCACGGGCAGCGGTGCGATAGCGATAGCCGTTAATTTAGAAACGGGGGCAAAAACTACGGCAACAGACGTTAGCGAAAATGCCATTTTGTTAGCGCGTGAAAATGCTCAGCTTAACAACGCAAATATCGAGTTTTTAACTGGCGATTTGTTTGCTGCGGTTAAAGATAGAAAATTTGACGTAATCATTTCAAATCCCCCCTATATTAAGAGTAATGACATTGATGATTTACAGACCGAGGTAAAGGACTTTGAGCCTATTCTTGCACTTGACGGCGGCTTAGACGGTTACGATTTTTATAGACGAATTGCAAATGAGGCAAAAGAGCATTTAAACGATGGCGGTATATTGCTTTTAGAATGCGGCATAGGTCAAGCAGATACCATTGCTAAAATGCTTAATGATTATGCTAACGTTGAAATAATAAAAGATTACGAAAATATTGACAGAATAGTTAAGGCGGTATTCAATGTTTAAGAAACTTGATAAAATGCTGGAAAGATATGAAAAGCTTAACCAATTAGTCGGTGATAGCGAAGTTATTTCCAGAATGGACGAATGGAGAGCTTATACAAAAGAGCTTGCCGAAATAAGTGAAACGGTAGAAAAATATACAGAATATAAAAAGGTTACGACGGAAATGGAAGAGTTAAAAGAACTTTTGCCCGTTGAAACCGACCCCGAAATGAAAGCCTTATACGAGGCTGAAATTCAAGAATGTAAAGAAAAACAGGAAGCTATAAGTGGAGAATTGCGCATTTTGCTTATCCCCAAGGACCCCGATGACGATAAAAACGTTATTATGGAAATACGTGGTGGTGCCGGCGGTGACGAGGCAAGTTTATTTGCTGCATCACTTTATAAAATGTATGTTAAATATGCAGAAAAAAACCGTTGGAAAACGGAAGAAATTGAGGCTAACGAAACGGAACTTGGCGGTATTAAGGAAGTAGTTTTTTCTATAACCGGCAAATCGGCATACAGTAAGCTTAAATTTGAAAGCGGTGTGCATAGAGTTCAGCGTGTTCCTGAAACAGAATCGCAAGGTAGAGTGCATACTTCTACCGTTACCGTAGCGGTTTTACCTGAGGCAACTGACGTAGAGGTTCACATCGACGAAAAGGATTTACGTATTGATACTTTAAGAAGTAGCGGTGCAGGTGGACAGCACGTTAATAAAACTGAGTCTTGTATAAGAATGACGCATATTCCTACCGGAATTGTTGTTTTGTGTCAAGACGAGCGTTCGCAAACTAAAAACCGCGAAAAAGCAATGAAAGTTTTAAAGTCAAGGCTTTACGATTATTATCAATCACAGGCGGACAAGGAATATTCCGAAAACCGTCGCAGTCAAGTAGGCACGGGCGACCGTTCAGAAAGAATTAGGACGTATAACTTCCCGCAAGGTAGAGTTACCGACCATAGAATTGGTCTTACGCTTTACTCAATAGACACGTTTATGCTTGGAGATATTGACGAAATGGTGGAGGCACTTGCTATCGTTGATAGAGAAAATAAGCTAAGCGCAGGCTTTGACGAAGAATAATTTTGAAGATTGCTGTTTTAAGCAACGCTAATGCTAAAATTAAATACTAAAATTACTGATTAAAATTATTTTAACGTCATTTTTAAGCAAATAAGTAAGACATAAATTAAGAAATAAAATTGTTATTACACTGACTTTTCAGTCAAAAGGAGAAACATTATGAGTATATCAAAAAAGGTTAGAGAGATTTCCCCGTCATTGACGTTGGAAATTACGGCTAAGGCAAAAAAGATGAAGTCGGAGGGCATTTCTGTTATCGGCTTTGGTGCTGGTGAACCCGACTTTAATACCCCTCAATACATTATCGACAGTGCAAAAAAAGCATTGGATATCGGCTTTACCAAATATACCCCTGCGGCAGGCACCGTAGAGCTAAAAAACGCTATTTGTGAAAAGTTCAAAAAGGATAATAATCTTGAATATCAGCCTGCACAAATCGTTGTTTCTTCCGGTGCTAAAAGCTCCCTTTATCACGCAATTTGTGCTGTTGTTGAAGAAGGTGACGAGGTTATTTTACCTTCTCCATATTGGCTAACTTATCCTGAACTTATTAAGCTTGCAGGCGGCACTTGTGTATACGTAAAGGCTGAAAAGGAAAACGGTTATAAAATTACCGCTGAACAGTTTGCAAAAGCAATCACAAGCAAAACCAAATGCTTAATTTTAAACAGCCCCAACAACCCCACTGGCGCGGTTTATAGCGAAAGCGAGATTAAGGCTATCGCAAAGGTTGCCGAGGAAAACGGTCTTTACGTTATTTCGGACGAAATTTATGAAAAGCTTATTTACTGCGGAGAAAAACACTTTTCCATCGCACAGGTTAGCGACTATATGAAGGAGCACACCGTTATCGTAAACGGTATGTCAAAAACCTATTCAATGACCGGTTGGAGAATTGGTTATATCGCAGCCCCGCTTGATATTGCAAAGGCTGTTTCAAGTATGCAAAGCCATACAACCAGCAATGCTTGCTCTATATCTCAATACGCATCCACCACTGCGCTTGTTTCACCTGAGGGTGAAAAGTTTATCGCAGAGATGCAAAAGGTTTTTGACGAGCGTCGTAAATTTATGGTTGAAACCATAAAGCAAATGGACGGTATAATTTGCACCGAACCTAAGGGTGCGTTCTACGTTCTTTGTGACGTTTCCGATTTCTATGGTAAGTCGTTTGATGGCGTTAAAATCGATGGTTCTTTAAGTTTTGCTGATTGCGCATTGAAAAAAGGCGTTGCACTCATCCCGGGTGTTGCTTTCGGCGATGATAATTGCATTAGACTTTCTTATGCGATTTCAATCGAGGATATTAAAGAAGGTTTATCTCGTCTTAACGATTTCTTAAACGAAATTAAATAATAGAAGGGACAGCTCACAACAGATAAGTTAGATAAAATATTGTTTAACTAAGCCGCATCACTTTTGCGGCTTTTTTAATATAAAAAATTATTGATTTATCCTTAATAATTTTTAAAAAGCCTATTGTATTTTAAAGGTTTATGTTGTAAAATATAATTGCAGGAAATATTTTAGGAGGAATGTAGTTTAATGAAAATCATTTACGGACCCAAAGGAACAGGTAAAACCAAAGCAATCATTGATGGTGCCAATGCAGCTCTTGCAGAGGCAAAAGGTTACGTAATTTTTATTACCGATACCAAAAGATACACCTCTGACGTTAAGCGTCCTATTAGATTTTTAGACGTATCTGACTTTGACGTTAAGGGTATCGAAGCTTTAATTGGTTTCCTTAAAGGTATTGTTGCTGCAAACGGCGACAATGAATATATTTTCTTAGACGGTATTGCAAGAATAGCAGGTCAGCCCCTCAAAAAAATGGAGTGTGTATTTGCATCCATCGCAAAGCTTGAAGCTGATTACGGTGTTAAGTTTATTATTACTTGCAGCGCTGATAAAGAAGATTTGCCTGAATTTGTATTAAAGCACGTTTAATACTTGATTTTTATAGGCAATATGGTGTAAAATAATAGTCGGGAATATATATTCCCGACTTTATTTTTTGTCTTGGAGTTTTATATGAAGTTTTTCAGCACAAGGGGTAAATGTATTGCTAAAAATGCAGCAGCTGTAATTGCAAAAGGTCTTGCTGACGACGGTGGACTTTTCGTTCCTGAAATTTTCCCTTCGGTTAAGGAAGATTTAAGCAAGCTTCTTGAAATGGATTACCCTGAAAGAGCGTGTTTTATTATACACAAATTTCTTGAAGAATACGATTATTTGGAACTTTTAGATGCTTGCAAAAAGGCATATGGTAGATTTGAAGAAAACGATGCTGCCCCCGTTTGTAAAATTGACGAAAATTTATATATTTTAGAGCTTTTCCACGGCCCAACACTTGCTTTTAAGGATATTGCACTTACGTTGTTGCCTTATTTGTTGCGTAAGGGCTGCGATTTAAGCGATATTACTGAAAAAATATTAGTCCTTGTCGCAACTAGCGGTGATACAGGTAAAGCTGCATTAGAGGGCTTTAAAGATGCCAACGGCATTGATATAAACGTATTTTATCCAAGTGCGGGCGTTAGCGATATGCAAAAAATGCAGATGTGCACGCAAGAGGGTAATAACGTTAACGTAGTTGCGGTTGAGGGCAATTTTGACGATTGTCAAACGGCAGTAAAACGTCTTTTTACCGATGCTGAGTTTAATGCTAAATTAAAAAAAGACGGCGTTATTTTGTCTAGCGCAAATTCAATAAACTTTGGCAGACTTGTTCCTCAAATATCTTATTATTTTTCTGCATATTGCGATTTGGTCAACTCGGGCGATATAAATCTTGGCGAGGAGATTGATTTTGTTGTTCCTACCGGTAACTTTGGCAATATTCTTGCTGGATATTACGCTAAGAAAATGGGTTTGCCTGTTAATAAGCTTATTTGTGCATCAAACGACAACAACGTTTTGACGGAATTTTTCATAAATGGTGATTACGATATTAACCGCAAGTTCTTCAAGACGGTATCTCCGTCTATGGATATACTTATTTCAAGCAACCTTGAAAGACTTATATTTGAAATCAGCGGGCGCAATGCTGAGCTTACCCGTGCGCGCATGGATGAGTTGAAGTCATGTGGTAAATATAGCGTTACTATTGCAGAAAAGACGCTGATAGACACGGAATTTTTTGGTAGCTGCTGCAACGAGCAAGATTGTTTAAAGACAATTGCAGACTTTTTTGATGAATACGGATACGTTCTCGATACGCATACAGCCGTTGCGGTTGACGTTTATACTCAATATGCCGACTATGTCGGTGCGGATACCCCCACAGTTATTTTGTCTACTGCAAGCCCATATAAATTCCCTCAGTCAGTTTATAAAGGCATTACCGGCAAGGGCGTAAAGGATGCTTGGAAGGCTGCTGAAAAGCTTGAAGAAGAAACTGCAACACCTATACCCGAGCAGATTTTGTCCTTAAAGCAAAAGCATATTAGATTTAGCAAGGTTGTTGAAAAAGACCAAACGGACTTAGCGGTATTGCAATTCATCGACAGCCGTAAAAACATCTAAGAAAAGCTATTTACAAAATTAACTAATCATATAGTAATTTGCTATTTATTACGCATAATATAAGACGTGTAAAATTCGTCACGAAAGGTAGAAATAATGGAAGAAAAGAAAAATTTATTTAGCGCTATACAGCCGAGCGGTATTTTGACTATTGGTAATTATCTTGGTGCTTTAAGGCATTTTAGGGCATTACAAAGTGAATATAACGGAATATTTTCTTTGGCTGATTTACACACGTTGACAGTTCGTCAAGACCCTGCAACTTTGCGTAAAAACGTTTATGAGCTTGCAGCTTTATATATTGCTTGCGGCATTGACGTAGAAAATTCAATCTTGTTTGCTCAATCGCACGTTTCTGCGCACGCAGAACTTGCTTGGGTTCTTAACACCGTTACCTATCCGGGCGAATTAATGCGTATGACGCAATATAAGGATAAAAGTCAAAGACACGACGATAATATAAATATGGGCTTAATGGATTATCCTGTTTTGATGGCGGCAGACATTTTGCTTTATCAAACGGAACTTGTCCCCATAGGTGCAGACCAAAAGCAGCACTTGGAGTTGGCAAGAGATTTAGCTATTAGATTTAATAACCTTTACGGCGAAACCTTTAAGGTTCCCGAAGGGTATATTGGCAAGTCGGCAGCTAGGGTAATGAGCCTTGCTGACCCCACCAAAAAAATGAGCAAGTCGGATGCTAACTTAAACGCGTTTATTTCAATGAACGATGACCCCGACACCATAATAAGAAAATTTAAGCGCGCGGTAACTGACAGCGACAATCAAATTATTGCATCGCCTGAAAAGCCGGGTATAACAAACCTTTTGACCATTTATTCAGCATTTACAAATAAAACCTTGGCAGAAGCAGAGGCGGAATTTGTTGGCAAGGGCTACGGCGACTTTAAACTTGCTGTTGGCGAGGCTGTTGCCGCTGTTATTGAGCCTATTAGACAAGAAAAGAATAGGCTTTTAGCAAATAAAGATTATCTTGACGACGTTTTGAAAGCGGGTGCAGAGCGAGCAGAGAGAATTGCTTATAAAACGCTTAACAAGGTTTATAAAAAAGTGGGTTTAGTTGCCCGTAAGAGAGGATAAAATGTTTGGCTATATTAAAACTGATACTCCAAATATGTATGTAAAGGATACAGTTTTATATAAAGCACTATATTGTGGACTATGCAAATCAATCGGCAAAGTGTGCGGCACAAAGGGTAGGTTTTGCCTTAACTATGACTTAACATTTTTGTCTGCACTTTTGCACAACTTGCTAGACGTTGACGTTAAAATAGAGCGACAGCATTGTATTTTGCACCATTTTGAAAAACGCCCTATTGCGGTGACGGATTTGTTAAGCGAAAAAATTGGTGCATTAAACGTTATTCTTGCCTACCACAAGCTAAACGATGACGTTGTTGACCTTAATAAAGGCAAGGCAAAACGTTCCTTTTTTAAATCCTCATATAAAAAAGCTAAAAAATTTACTCCCGAGCTTGATGAAATAGTCATTAAAATGTATAATGGTCTTTCTTTATATGAAAAGACTAACGGCGACAGTATTGACCGTGCTGCTGACTATTTTGGAACGATGATGATAGACTGTGTGAAATATCTTATGGAAGATAAATTCACAGATACTGTCGGCGAGCTTGCTTATAATTTAGGTAAGTGGATATATTTAATTGACGCGTTAGACGATTTTGACAAGGACAAAAAGAATAAAAATTACAACGTTTTTGTTAATTTGTATCCCGATTGTCAGTCAAAGGCGATGCTAATGCAAAATCATAACGAAAAAATAGCCAACGTTTTTGCACTTATTTTAAATGAAATAAACGACAAGGCGAGAGTGTTAGATTATAAATTTAATCACGATTTAACTGATAATATCATTTTTAATGGTTTGCGTGAGCAAACAAGAAAGATTATGGAGAGCAAAAAATGCAAGAAAACTACAAAATCTTAAACGTTAGCCCCGAAGCTACCGACCAAGAAATAACGGAAGCTTATGAAAGGTTAAAGGCGCAGTATTCAAAGGACCGTTTCCTAGAAGGCGAGGCAGGCAATTTGGCTGCGAAAAATTTAACCAAGTTAGAGGCTGCGTATCGCGATATTATGGAAAGTAGAAGCGAAAGTGCTAGCGATGACGGAAAAGAATCGATGGCTTTGAGCGAGGTTGAAGGGTTAATTAAACTAGGCAAAATTGCCGAAGCTCAGCAAAGGCTTGATGCTTTCAATGATAGAAGTGCTGAATGGCATTATTTGCAGTCGGTTGTTTTTTATAAAAAAAGCTGGATGAATGAATCGTTAAAGCAGCTGGAAATTGCGCTTTCTATGGATGTTAATAACGCAAAATATAAAGATGCATACACCAAAATGCAAGAAAAAATTAAAGCAAGCGAGGCTCAGTTTAGGTCTGGCAATGCTTCGTTTAACAACGAAAGCCAGCAAAATATAAATTATGAGGCAAATCAAGCCAACAATCGCCAAATGGGCGGCAGTGATTGCGACTGTTGCTCAACGTGTGCAGCTTGGTGTTGTGCCGATATGCTGTGCAGTATGTGCTGCCATTAATAGTATGAAAAGTAAGGTCGTTACACTATCGGCAATAAGTGCGGCACTTACTGCAATCGCGTTAACCTTGGGTGCGTATATTGAGCTTGTTGATTTATATGCGATTGTAATATCTTCCGCTTTTATTATTTTGCCGACCTATTATAAGTCGTATAAAGGCAGTTTTTTGTCCGCTCTTGCAGGTGGCATTATAGCGTTTATTTGCAGCGGATTTAATATTTTATCCATTGTTTTTCCCGCATATTTTGCATTTTTTGGTGTTTTCCCGATAGTGCGTTTACTTATGCAAGAGAAAGGCTTTAATAAAATTTGGGCTTACGTAATTGGACTTATTTGGTGCGTTGCCATATTTTACGGTGGGTATTTTTATTACACCTCTGTTATGATGGTTCCGCTTACTATTTTGCCGCCAATAATTAGTAACAATATTTTGCTTTTTGTTGGGCTAGTAGCTGTTATTTTTTATGTTGTTTACGAAAGGTCCATCGTGGTGTTTAAGCGTGTGGTTGATAGATGCCTTGGTCGTATTATAAAGTAACGTATGATAAAGAAAAATGACGAAAGAATAGGAATAGTTTGCTCAATCGGGGCAAATGGAGAGGGTATTATTAAGGACGATAATTGTGTAATTTTCGTCCCCTTTGCTATTCTAGGCGAAAAAATAAAATATAGGGTATTAAAAGTAACAAAAAAGTGTGTTTACGCAAAGCTCTTAGAGGTTATTACGCCATCGGTTGATAGGGTAGCTGAGCCTTGTCCAGTTTTTACAAAATGCGGTGGCTGTCAGCTGCAACATATAAAATACAGTGAGCAGTTGAAGATAAAGGTTGAAAATATTTCCAGATGTTTTTCAATGATTGCTGGCTTAGACGTTAAAGTTAACGATGCCGTTGTGGGAGATTCACCTTATAGATACAGAAACAAACTTCAACTACCGGTAGCGAATAACGGCAAAGGGACTGTGATTGGTTTTTACGCCGAGGGCTCGCACAGGGTTGTTCCCATTGATGATTGCCCTATAAATGCTTTATGGACAAAACATTTAATAAAAGCATTTAAGCAATTTGTTGCTGAATTTAATATTTTAGGATATAACGAATTAGATGGTAGCGGTGAAATACGTGAGGTTACTGCAAAAGAATTAAACGGTCAATTAATTATAACGGTTGTTTCCACTGCTGAAAAGCTTCGCGGTGTAGAGCGTTTAATACATATATTAAAAGAACATTTAGCGCAAAAGTTTTCTTTGTATCTAAACGTCAATAGCAAAAGAAACAACGTTGTCTATGGCGACAAGTTTATTCTTTTATACGGCAAGCCTGAGTATTCGGGCGAGATGCACGGTATTAAATATAAAATGGGTGTTCAAAGCTTTATGCAGGTCAATCCATCTGTTTGTGCAAAGCTTTATGATACTGTTAGAAAGGAGGCCTGCGCTTCTGGCGACAGCGTTGTAATCGATGCATATAGCGGTGCGGGGCTTATGACTGCGCTTCTTGCGTTAAACGCAAAACGTGCTATTGGTATTGAAATAGTGCCAGAAGCAGTGCAAATTGCAAACCAGTTAGCCGCAGATAACGGTTTATCAAATAAAATCACTAATTATCTAGGAAAATGCGAGGAGATTATGCCACGCATAATCAGTGAAGAACGCCAGAAAAACTCTAATATTAACGTTGTTTTGGACCCGCCAAGAAAAGGCTGCGAGTTAGCGGTTATTAATTCTGTAAGAGAAAGTCTTGCCGATAAAATTATTTACGTTTCTTGCAACCCATCTACACTTGCAAGGGACGTTGGTCTTATCATCGGTAGCTTGGTTTATGAAAACGGTCAAATTAAAAAGGTTGAAAACCCACAGCTATTGTATGCGATAAATTCAGTTACTCCATACGATATGTTTGCCCAAACCAAACACGTTGAGAGTGTCGTTTGTCTCGAAAGGGTTCGTAAATGAAAAAAAGAAATTTGGTTGGATACTGTTAGAGGGATTGTCCGAGCTTGTGATAGCTGTGATTTGACTTGGAATAGGTATGTTGATTGTTAGTCTGTTCGGGGTAGATTTTAAATCGCCAAACATAGACTATAATTTAATTATATTGCTTGGTGTTGTTGCCTTTCTGATAATATTTATAATCGTATATGCATTTGCGCAATGGGTTAAGAAAATACGACATTGACTATTTGTCTTAAAATCATATATAATTTTATTGGCTTGTAAAAGCCATGAATGCTATAAATAGCAATGATAAAGATATAAATAGCAATGATAAAACACTTAAATTTAGTTTGCGGAGGATTTTATGCAAGATAAATATAATGTAACTATTATTCTTACGGATGATAGAAAAATCAATTTGTGCTTAGAAACAAAATATGCACCTAAGTCGGTTGAAAATTTTATTAAACTTGTTGGCGATAAGTTTTATGACGGTGTAATATTCCACAGAATTATTGATAATTTTATGATTCAAACGGGCGGATACGTCATTGAAGACAACTGTTTAAAAGAAAAGGACGTTTCTTGGACAATACCCGGTGAATTTTCTTCTAATGGCTTTAAGCACAACACATTAAAACATAAAACGGGTGTTATTTCTATGGCAAGAACGGCTGACAAAAACTCAGCAAGTTCACAATTTTTTATTTGTGCGGCTGACTGCACGTGGTTAGACGGTGAATATGCTGCTTTTGGTTACGTAACGGACGAGGAAAGCATCAAGGTTGTTTTAGACGTTGCTAAGGTAAAAACCTTTGCGCCGCACCCTGCGTTTAGCGACTTTCCCGTAGAGCCTATCGGTATTAAAACTATTGAATTGAAATAGCCGTCACGGCTAGTTTAATCGGCTGAAATAAATTTAGTTTGATTTTGGCAATCAAATAATTTTGGCTTAATTTTTGTATTTTTATAAAATTAAATAATCACAAAACATTTAATAAAGGAGAAAAATTATGAGTAAAAAAGGTATTACGCTTGCTTTTGACGTTGACCAAAGCTTTTTAGTCGGTATTAACAGACTTAAAGATTTGCTTAACATTGAAATTTGCGACTGTGGACTTAAAGTATCGGCTGTTAAAGGCGATAAGGTTGGCGTAACCGTTAAAGACGGCGCAGCTACTATTTACTTCGTTGAAAAACATCAATTTTTTAGAGAATTAGGTGTTCTTGTTCAAAACCTTAGAAAGAGCAGTGCAGACGTTTCGTTTGAAATCGTTGAGGACGACTACTTTAAAACGGTTGGCACCATGGTTGATACTTCAAGACAAGCTGCTCCTACGGTAGAAAGTTTTTGCAAACTTGCCGACTACTTGGCTCTCATGGGCTACAATATGATGATGATTTATATTGAAGACATGATTAAGCTTGAAAATAGACCTTATTTTGGACATTTGCGCGGTAGATATACTACTGATGAAATTAAGGCTATCGACGATTACTGCTATGAATACGGTATAGAAGTTGTTCCTTGTATTGAGTGCTACGGTCATATGGAAAGATACCTTTTTTGGTGGGATGCGCATGAAGTTAAAGATACTGCATCCGTCTTATTGGCAAGAGAAGAAAAGACCTTTGAGCTTGTTGAAGATATTATTTCAACCGTTTCGTCATGCGTTCGCAGTAAAAAAATTCATATCGGTATGGATGAAGCTTGGGACATGGGTAGAGGTCAGTTCTTAACCAAAAATGGTTACGTTCCTCCCTTCCAAATCTTCAATGAATATATGGACCGCCTTATGCAAATAACCGATAAATACGGTTTGGAAGCTATGATGTGGAGCGATATGTATTTCCGTATTTGCGACAAGGGCGAGGAGCAGTTGTATTATGAAAAGGATACCGTTGTAACTCCCGAAGTTGCAGAAAAAATCCCCAAAAACGTTAAACTTGTTTACTGGCATTATGGTGAGGAGCCTTATTGCGACGACTATATGCTAAAAAAACACATTGATTTAAATAGAGAAGTTATGTATGCAGGCGGTTTCTGGGACTGGGTAGGACACTTCCCCGAACACGACTATGCTATGGAAACCAATAAGTTCGCTTTGCAAGCTTGCAGAAATAACGGCGTTAGAGAGGCAATGGCTACAATTTGGTGTAACGACAACGCTGAGTGTAATTTGTTTGCTAGATTGTTTAACCTTTCGTTCTTTGCTGAAACGTGTTATAATAATGACGTTACTAATGAGCAACTTCGTGAAAGATTTGAAGCTGTCACCGGTGGCGATTACAATGCCTTCTATGCAATGCGCTTGTATCATAACACCAAAAACGAAAACGACGATTATTCGGATAACTATACAAAACGTTTCCTTGGTAAGCCTTTCTTTTGGCAAGATATTATGGAAGGTTTGTTTGATACCCACCTTTTAGAAAAACCCATAAGTGCGCACTACTATTCTTGTGTTGAAAAAATGAAAGCATATAAGGGTGGCAAGTGGGATTACCTTTACAGCTTTGCACGTGAAGTTTTTGAATACTTAGCTATAAAGACTGAGATTGCTGAAAATCTTCTTCCTGCATATCAAAAGGGCGATAAGGCAACCTTAAAGAGAATTGCAAAGGTGTTGTTGCCTAAGTTAAAGAAAATCACCAAGGTTGTTCATAAATCACACAAGAAAAACTGGTTTAACACCTATAAGATTGCTGGTTGGAGTAACCTTGACACAAGATACGGTGGCGTTGAAAGTAGATGCGACACATCAAAGGAAATTATTGAAGATTACCTTAGCGGTAAGACCAAAGCTATTGATTCTCTTGCAGAAGGTAGATTGCCTAAGGGACTTAGTGGCTTTATCTCTTACAAGGTTATTAGATTTTAATTTTCATTAAGTATTTAAAATTTTAAGCTTTATTTTGGGGCGAAAGACTTTATAAAATCTTTATAAAAGTCTATAATCGTCTAAGAGAAAATACTTAAATTAATTTTGTGTAAAACACACGTGGAAAACGAGCAAAAAATTTGCTCGTTTTCTTTAATTTTTCGCAGAAAAAATTTGCGTAATATGTTGTAAATTGAAATTAAATATGTTATGATATTAAAGGTAGGCGAACGGTAAGTTTTTTTGTGGTTCGTTTCATTAATTTTCTTTGTTATAAGGAGACAAAAATGGTAAAAGTTTTACAGTTTGGTGAAGGCAATTTTCTTCGCACGTTTGTTGACGCGTATTTCCAGACGCTTAAAGAGGAGGGCGGCGAATATCAGGTAGATATCGTTAAGCCCATTACTTTTGGCTCGCTTGAAAATTTTGCCAAACAGAACAATAAGTATCACATCGTTCTTCGCGGTGTAAAAGACGGCAAAGCGGTTGAAACCCCTTATGCTATCGACGTTTTGGGCAGTGTTCTTTCTCCGTTTGAAGAAATGGATAAGGTTGAAGCTCTTTTTGAAGATGCTGACCTTAAAGTAATCGTTTCTAATACGACGGAGGCTGGCATTTGTTATAACGGCAACGATAAGTATGACGATTTTGAAGGTATTACATATCCCGCAAAGCTTACAAAATTCTTATTTCATCGTTTTAAGGTGCTTGGCGGCACTAAGGAAACGGGTATTTACTTTCTTCCCGTAGAATTGATTGACAACAACGCAGACGAACTTAAAAAATGCGTTGACAAATATATTGAACTTTGGAATTTGCCCGCTGAATTCAAGGCTTGGAACGACAGCGCAAACTTCTATTGCAACACTCTCGTTGACAGAATAGTTTCCGGTCACCCCAAGACCGATGCTGAAAGACAGCATTTAGAAGAAGTTCTTGGCGAAAAGGACCTTCTCGTTTCTGTTGGTGAACCTTTTGGTTTGTGGGCAGTTGAAAAGAAGGGCGAAATTGAAAAATATATTAAAGAAGGCGTTCATAACATCGAGGTTGTTCTTACCAACAACATTAAGTATTACAAAAAACGTAAAGTTCGCGTTTTGAACGGTAGCCACACGAACATTGTTCCCGTTGGCTTATGGCTTGGTGCTGAAACGGTTGACCAATGCATGAGCGATGCAAGCCTCTTTAACTTCCTTGACGGCACCCTTAAAGATGAAATCGTTCCTTTTGTTTCGGATGACGTTGCTGCAACCACCGGCTTTGCTGATAGTGTTAAAGAAAGATTTAGAAATCCTTACTTAAACCATCAGCTTATCAGCATTGCGCTTAACAGCATTTCTAAGTGGAGAGCAAGGGTTCTTCCCAGTTTTAGCGATTATTATGCTAAATACGGCAAGCTTGCACCCCGCCTTACCGTTGGCTTCTCTTATTTGATGATGATTTACTCTAACATTAAGGCAGACGGCGACAAATACGTTGTTGACTTGCCCACGAGAACGGTTGAAATTAAGGACGATAAGCCCTACCTTGATTATTTTGCAAACGGCGGCTCTGTTGAGGAGTTTATGAAGAACGAGCAAGTATGGGGTGAGGACCTCAGCAAATACGAGGGCTTTGTTGCTGCTGTAACTGAAAATCTTAAATCAATCAAAAACGGAATTAAACTCATATGAAAAATTGCGTAGTTATTAACAAAAAAGACAACGTTGGTATCAGTCTTAATGGGACTGATAAAATCCCCGCTGGGCACAAGTTTGCCCTGCGGGATATTTTATGCGGTGATTTAGTTATCAAATATGGTGAAATTATCGGTCGCGCCACTCAGGATATTAAAGAGGGCGAATGGGTGCATACTCACAACGTAAAATCGCACCTTGATGAAGATATGGAATACACCTATAACTATCACGCAGAGTGCTATCCTAAAACGGAGTTGACCTTTAAGGGCTTTAAGCGTAGCCGTGGTAGAGCGGGTATTAGAAACGAAATCTATATTATACCTACCGTTGGTTGTGTAAACGACGTTTGTATACGTATGGAAAAAGCCGCTCAAAAATACGTAACGGGCAGTATTGACGGTATTTTTGCCTTAACGCACCAATTTGGTTGCAGCCAGCTTGGCGAAGATAACGACAATATCAAAAAGCTTCTTTGTGGTGTTGCGCTCAACCCTAATGCCACCTTCGTTTTATTCGTTGGTTTAGGTTGCGAAAACAACACCTTGGCTGGCGTAAAAGAATATATGCTTGAAAAGGGCGCAGATAACTGCGAGTTCTTTAACTGCCAAGACGTTGAGGACGAACTTTCTTACGGTTTAGAAATCATTAAAAAGTTTGCTGATAAGGCAAAAGGCCTTGTTAGAGAGGACGTTTCTATCGAGGAACTTTGCATCGGCTTAAAATGTGGTGGTAGCGACGGTTATTCCGGTCTTACCGCAAACCCACTCGTTGGTAGAATTACTGACAGAATAGTTGCTGCCGGCGGCAGTGCTATTTTGACCGAAGTTCCTGAAATGTTCGGTGCGGAACAGTTATTGATGAATAAGTGTAAGGACGAAGAAACATATCAACGCTTCCTTAAAATGATTGTTGATTTTAAGGCGTTCTACACTAAAAACGGCTTCCCTGTATACGAAAACCCCAGCCCGGGCAACAAAAAAGGCGGCATAACCACGTTGGAAGAAAAATCTCTCGGCTGCGTTGAAAAGGCTGGTAGCACTGAGATTAAAGACGTGCTTATGTATGGCGACCAAGTTAGAGAAAAGGGTGTTTCAGCTCTTAATGCTCCTGGTAACGACCTTATTGCTGCTACGGCTCTTGCTGCAAGCGGTTGCCAAGTAGTATTGTTTACTACCGGTCGTGGCACACCATTTTCAACCTTTGTTCCTACAATGAAAATTGCAACAAACGAACGTATTGCTTCGTTTAAGAACAACTGGATTGATTTTTGCGCTTATACAATGGATGAGGACGGCTTATTAGACCTCCTTATCAAAACAGTTAATGGCGAATACAAGTGCAAGAGTGAAGACGTTAGAGAAATTGCATTTTACAAAACGGGCGTAACGTTATGATTACCATTAAAAAGAAAACTTTTACAAAAGCAGACTTATTAAAGGAGATAAAAGGGTATCTTTTTATGCTTCTTGGGTGCATTGCATATGCCACAAGCACTAGCTTGTTTCTTGCACCTAACGGAATTGTCGCAGGCGGTGTAACGGGTGTAGCTGTTATTATAAATATACTCAATGCGGCTATTCCAATAGGTTTAATATCCATCGCTATAAATTTGCCTATACTTATATGCGGCATAAAATTTCAAGGGTGGAAGTTTATTGTTCGTTGTTTAATAACAATCGTTATGCTAGGTCTTATAACAGACCTCATTGAAATACTTAATATTAGATTTCGTGGAGCAACGGAAGCTGGCAAAGCAATCCCAATAACAAACGATGGAGTTTTAGCCGCTCTTTACGGCGGTATTTGCCAGGGTATAGGTATCGGGCTTTTTGTTAGGTATCAGTTTTCAAGTGGTGGCACAGAATTACTTGCCCGTTTGTTAACTCGCTTATTCAAGGTAATCAGCATACCGGTATGTTTAGGAATTCTTGACGGAATTATCGTAGTTTTAGGTGCGGTAGTTACTAAAAATCCCTCGAATATGCTTTACGCGCTTATCGTTGTGTTTGTTAGCACCAAGGTTTCGGAAATTATTTTAGTTGGTCTTGAAAAGTCTAAGCTTTGTATTATTATTTCGGATAAAGGCGAAGAAATATCAAAACAACTAATAGAAAAAAGTCCGCGTGGCGTTACAATGCTTAATGGCGAGGGTATGTATACCCATAACGAGCATAAGGTTTTACTTACTTGTATTAAAAATCATCAGCTTTCTAGCTTAAAACAAATTGTTAAAGAGGTTGATGAAAAAGCCTTTATCATTATTAACGAGTCGGTTGAGGTTCGCGGTCAAGGATTTTTGTCCTTAAATGAAGGCGACGAGGCAACTCATAACACTTCAAAAAAGAACGCTGATATTTAATGACAAAAAGATAAAAGTATTTATTTATATTTATACGAATTATAAAAAAATTATAAAAAATTAATTTAGAAGGTGTAATATGAGCTACATTAAAGACGATTTTTTGCTTACTAGCAAAACTGCCGTAACACTTTATAACGATTATGCAAGCAAAATGCCAATTTTTGACTACCATTGTCATTTGCCCGAAAAACAGATTTTAGAAAACGCTGAATTTAACGATATTTTTGAAATCTGGCTTAAAGGCGACCATTATAAATGGCGTTTAATGCGTAACTACGGCATTGATGAGGAGTTTATTACCGGTGATAAGAGCAATAAAGAAAAGTTCTTAACATACTGTAAAGTTTTAGGCACCGCTTTTGGTAACCCCTTATATCATTGGTCTCAGGTTGAATTAAAGGAATTTTTTAACTGCGAAATCGAAATAAACGAGGACAATGCCGAGCTTATTTGGGATTGGTGCAACGAGTATATTAAGCTTAATAAAATCACCCCCCAAAGCCTTATTGAAAAGTCAAACGTTAAAATCATTTTCACCACTAACGAGGTTTTTGACGACTTAACCACTTTTGAAAAAATCGCTGCAAAAGATTATAAATTCAAAGTAATTCCTGCGTTCCGTGCAGATAAAATTATGAACATTGATGCAGCACCTTACTGTGATTATATTAAGATTTTGTCTGAGCAAACGGTTGAAATTAAAAATATTGCCGACCTTGAAAAAGCAGTAGAAATGCGCTTGAACGAGTTTATCAAACACGGCACTACCGCAAGCGATATAGCTGTTGAACGCGTATATACCATTGCAAGCAGGGAAGAAGCTGATAAAGTCTTTACAAAAGTTATTGGCGGCAAAAAGCCCACCGAGGCAGAAGCTGAAATTTTCAAAGGCTATTTTACCTACTTCCTTATGAAACTTTATGCAGGCTATAAAATTGCTACCGAACTTCACGTTGGTGCAATGCGCAACAACAACAGTGCAATGCTTGCAAAACTTGGTCTTGATACCGGCTTTGATAGTATTTCGGACGACAATAGCATAAAGAATATGTCAAGACTTTTTGATAAGTTAGACAGCGAAGGCAAGTTGCCCAAAACCATTGTATTTAACCTTAATCCTAAGATGAATGCGGAAATTATGACCTTAGTTGGTTGCTTCCAAAGCAGCGAGGCAAAGGGTAAATTGCAATATGGTCCTGCTTGGTGGTTCTTGGATAACAAAATCGGTATGGAAAAACACTTAGAGGATATGACCGCAACTGGACATATCGCTACGTTTATCGGTATGTTGACCGACAGCCGTTCATTGCTTTCATACCCCAGACACCACTATTTTAGAAGAATTTTATGCAACTATTTAGGCAATCTTATTGATAACGGCGAAATGACTGCTGACTTAAAACTTGTTGGCAAAGTTGTTGAAGATATTTGTTACAACAACGCAATCAATTATTTTGGAATGTAATTAGATAATGCTTAGATAAGTCTTATGGATAACCAAAAACAATCGAGTGATATGTTGGTTACAAAAGCACCGCTAAAAACGGTTATTATTGAATGGTTGTTAGATATTGCTCTTGCAATATGTGCGGGAATTGTTGTTGGTCTTGCATATTATTTTTTCCAAAACAGCAACGGCTTTGCTCCGGGTGGAGTAGGCGGTCTTGCAACGATAACGTATCATTTACTTGGAAATAATGGTATTGATTTTAGTTGGGCAATTTTGATGGTTGTCTTTAACGTTCCTATATTTATTCTCGTAAGTATACTAGTTAACAAAAGGCTTGGTGTAATACTGATTGTTTATATGGTTGTTCAATCGTTTTCTACCGAGTTGTTTGAGCTTATTGGTTGGATGCCATATTGTGCGGCTAACAATGGTGAGGACTTTGTAATTGTTTTTGCGTGTATTGCAGCCGGTGTTGTGTCTGGTGTTGGCTTCTCTATAATGCTAAGGCGTTTTGGTGCAAGCGGTGGCACTTATGCAATATCTGCTATAATTAAACGCTTTAAGCCGGCTACAAATTTAGCTTACCTATCATTTTTGTTAGATGGAAGCGTAGTTTTAATTGCGTTTTTCGTTTACGGTATGAGAATTACTCCCGTAATGTGCACCTTGCTAAACCTTTTTGTTGCCAACATTGTTGTTGACTTTGGCTTACAGGGTCTTAGAAATGGTTATAAATTTGAAATTATAACCGACAAACCGGAAGAATTGTCTGCTACACTTATTAATGAATTAAAGCATGGTGTTACGGAAATTCGAGTAATGGGTATGTATTCTCATGCTGAAAAATATATGCTTGTATGTATCATCCGCAAAAAACAAGTGGGTGATATGATGAAGATAATCAAAAAATTCCCGGGCACGTTTGCAAGTTTTACAAAAGTAAACGAGGTTCTCGGTAGATTTAAAAAATAAAAAAATTTTTTAAGAGGTGATAAAATGGATAGAGTGATACCTGTGGTTGTTATTAAAGAACTCGCAGATACCGAAAAAACACTTCAAGCACTTATCGATGGCGGTATTAATTGTGCTGAAATTACCTTCCGCACGGCTTGTGCCGCTGATGCAATTAAGCTTGCAGCTGAAAAGTTTCCTAATATGAACGTGGGCGCGGGCACCGTTATCAATGCTGAGCAATGCAATAAAGCACTTGATGCTGGCGCAAAATTTATTGTTTCGCCCGGCCTTTCTGTTGAAGTTGCTAAGGTTTGCAAGGAAAGAGGGGTTGAATATTTCCCCGGTTGTGTTACACCTACCGAAATTATGCAAGCTATTGCGCTTGGCATAAACGTAGTTAAATTCTTCCCTGCAAACATTTACGGTGGACTTAAAGCATTAAAAGCTCTTGCGGCACCCTTCCCTCAAATCAAATTTATCCCAACGGGCGGTGTTGATTTGACTAATTTGGAAGAATTTTTAGCATTTGAAAAGGTTTACGCTGTCGGCGGAAGTTTTATGATGAAAGGCGACATCGTTGAAAATTGTAAGGAGATTTTGAAAAAATTATGAAAAAAGTAGTTACTTTTGGTGAATTGATGTTAAGACTTGCGCCTGAAAATTATTTAAGATTTGTTCAGAGCGATAAGTTAGAAGCAACTTTTGGTGGTGCTGAGGCAAACGTTGCTGTCAGCCTTGCAAACTATGGCGTTCATGCTTGCTTTGTATCTAAGCTTCCCTCTCATGAAATTGGACAAGCTGCTATTAACTCTATGCGTAAATATGGTGTTGACACCTCTTACGTAGTTCGTGGTGGCGAGAGGGTTGGCATTTATTACTGTGAAAAGGGTGCAAGTCAACGCCCCTCAAAGGTTATTTATGACCGCGCACATTCTTCCATAGCAACCGCAACCGAAGCAGATTTTGACTGGGAAAAGATTTTTGAGGGCGCAGAGTGGTTCCACTTTACCGGTATTACACCCGCACTTTCCGATGAGGTTGCTAAAATTTGCTTAACCGCAGCTAAAAAGGCAAACGAGCTTGGCATAAAGGTTTCTTGCGACTTAAACTTCCGTAAAAAGCTTTGGAGCAAGGAAAAAGCAGGTAAGGTTATGGGCGAGCTTTGCCACTATATCAACTACTGCATCGCAAACGAAGAGGACGCAAAAGACGTTTTCGGTATCGAGGCTGATAATACCGATATCAATACTGGTAAACTTGATAGAAACGGCTATATTTCCGTTGCTAAAAAGCTTACCGATATGTTCGGCTTTAAGGGTGTTGCAATTACTTTGCGTGAAAGCCTTTCTGCTAACGACAATAATTGGAGCGGTATGCTCTATATCGATGGCGAGGCATATTTCTCAAAGAAATATGCAATGCATATCGTAGATAGAGTTGGCGGTGGCGACAGCTTTGGCGGTGGTCTTATATACTCTTTGATTAGCGGTTTTGACCCTCAAAAAGCTATTGAATATGCAGTTGCAGCTAGCTGCTTAAAGCACTCCATTGAAGGTGACTTTAACCTTGTTAGCGAGGCAGAGGTTGCTGCTCTTGCTGGCGGCAACGCAAGCGGTAGAGTTCAAAGGTAATTAAGTTTACCTCTTAATTGCATTTGATTTTTTTCTAAAACTTAAACGGAAGCTAAACTAGCTTCCGTTTTTTATATTTTTCCTTTTATATGAATAAATTTTTTATATTTTTAGTAAAATATATCATTAGCCAATTTTCAAATACTTTTATTAACAGAGTTTTTGTCGAATAGGCTCGTTTTGTTTATAAAACGTTTATTTTATCAACATAAAGGGCAGTATGTTTGTAGTTAAAAGAAAAAATATAGTAATTATTTCCGTCTTTATAGTAACAATTATAACCTTTGTCTTATGCTTTTTTTCTCTTAGGAAAAAACCGCTTGAAGAAACCTCGGCAAATATCGTTAGGGTTGTTTTAGATGCTGGACATGGCGGTATTGATGGTGGTGTTTCGGGCGTAACAAGCGGAGCAAAGGAAAGTGATATAAATTTAAGCGTAGTCAAAAAGCTTGAAAAATATCTTGTCGATGCCGGAATGAGCGTTACTCTTACAAGAAATTCCTCTGCCGGATTATATGGCATTGCATCTGCAAGTCTTAAAATGAAGGATATGCAAAAAAGGCGCGATATAATCAATAAAGCATCGCCAAATTTAGTGGTTAGTGTTCATATGAATAAATACAGTGTATCCACACGGCGCGGTGCGCAGGTTTTTTATAAAGACGATGGCAAGTCGAAACATCTTGCGGACTGTATTCAAAGGTGCTTTAACGATATGGAAACCGCCACGCGACAATACTCAGCATTAGAAGGAGATTATTACATTTTAAACTGCACGCCTTATCCATCGGTAATTGCTGAATGTGGTTTTTTATCTAATCCCGAAGAAGAACAGCTTTTAATTACGGAAGAATATCAAGATACTTTGGCTTATACAATTTTTAAGGGAATTGTTGGTTATCTTGCAAAAACTTCTTTTAGATTTTTTTAATTAATAATATTAGTGCCCGAATGTGTTAAAATTCGGGCATTTCTATTGAAATTTAAAATAAAATATTGTATAATATAAAGGATAATCGTGTAGTGTTTTTTGTCGGCAAAATTTACTATGCCGACGGATGACGTTAAGGAGTTTGCTTGTTTAATTTTAGCGCAAAAATGGATAAAAATAAAGCACTTAATATTAACCCAATAGTGCTTGCTTTTGTTGGAGATGCCGTTTATTCCTTATTTGTTAGGGAAAAATTGGCTTTTTCTACCGACTTAAAAACGGGCGCGCTTAATAAGCTTGCAACACAAGAGGTTAAAGCTACTGCTCAGGCAGAGTTTGTTGCACAAATCTTTCCAATGCTCACCGAAGAGGAACAGGGTGTTTTCCGTAGGGCAAGAAATGCTAAAAAACCAACACACGCAAAGCACGCCAGTATCGCAGAGTATAATGCTTCAACTGGTTTTGAAGCTGTAATTGGATTTTTATATATCATCGGCGATATCGACCGATTAAATTATTTGTTAAACAAAGGAATTACACAATGAAGGTAGAAGGTAGAAATGCCGTTTATGAATTATTAAAAACGGATAAAGAAATTGACAAGGTTCTCGTTCAAAAAGACCTAAAAGATGAAGCTAGCAAACGTCTTATCAACGTAATGCGCTCGCATAAAGTAAAGGTTCAGCTCGTTGATAAATACGTTATTGAAAAAGAGAGCGAAAGCAAGCGTAGTCAAGGCTTTATTGCTTTTGTTTCTAACTACAAATATTTTGACCTTTACGATATTATTGAAAGCACGGCTGAAAAGGATGGCTTTATAGTAATATTAAATGAAATTTTAGACCCACATAATCTTGGCAGCATAATTCGCGTATGCGAGTGTGCTGGGGTTGACGGTTTAATTATCGGCAAGGATAGAAGCGCGTCCGTAAACGATACGGTTATGCGTATTTCCGCAGGGGCATTAAATCACGTAAAGGTTGCCCGTGTAACCAACATTAACACCGCCATTGAAGAGCTTAAAGAGCATGGATACTGGGTATATGGTGCGGAAGTTGGCGGCGAAAGCATATATTCCACTAATTTAACCGGCAAGCTTTGTTTGGTAATTGGCGGTGAGGATAGTGGTGTTAAAAAATTAACCAAGCAAAAATGCGATGGAATTATTTCTATACCGATGTTTGGTAAAGTAAATTCTCTTAATGCTTCGGTTGCGTGCGGTGTTGCCGTATATGAAGCTGTAAGGCAGAGGTGCGGAAAATAATTTCCGTAAAAGTAAATGAATTATTTAGAGCTTACTGACGAAAGGCTTTGCGCTCTTGCAAAGGAAAACGACGCTATTGCGATAGAAACCTTACTAAATAGATATAAAAATTTGGTAACGGTTGTTGCGCGTTCTTTCTTTTTGAGTGACGGAAGTATTGAAGATTTAGCCCAAGAGGGTATGATTGGCGCATATCACGCCATCGTAACTTATAACGGCGCAATCAGCTTTAAAAACTATGCTTATACGTGCATTAGGTCATCTATACTTACCGCTGTAAAAAAAGCTACTAGAAAAAAGCACTCTCCGCTTAATAATTATATTTCCTTATCAGGCAGCGATGATGCCGATGCGGATAAGTCCTTTATTATGTTAGACGAGGGGTTTAATCCCGAAACCATATTGATACATAGAGAGGCTGAGGTAGAGCTTAAAATAATTATTAAAGAAACTTTGAGCGACTTGGAAAATAAAATTCTTGCCCTCTTTTTGAAGGGTAATAGCTATCAAGATATTGCTCAAAAAATTGGCAAGGAGGTCAAATCTGTTGACAATGCCTTGCAAAGAATTAGAAAAAAATTATCTGCTGTAATAAATTTGCAGTAGTTATTGTAAAAGGGGTATAAATGTCATATTTAGCGTTATACAGAAAATACCGCCCAACCACCTTCGATAAACTTGTTGGGCAGGAGCATATAGTTAAAACCTTGGTCAACCAGATTGTAAACGACAGGCTGGGGCACGCGTATTTATTTACGGGGACAAGAGGCACGGGTAAAACGTCCGCTGCCAAAATTTTTGCTAAGGCTATAAACTGTTTGCACTCTGTAAACGGTTCGCCGTGTGGCGAGTGCGATTGTTGCAAGGCATTGTCAGACCCCTCAAATATTGATATTTTAGAGATTGACGCAGCTTCAAATAACGGTGTAAACGAGATACGTGACTTGCGTGAAAAGGTTCAATATCCACCCGTTTCGTGTAAATATAAAGTATATATCATTGACGAAGTTCATATGCTTACCGGTGCTGCCTTTAACGCACTGCTTAAAACACTTGAAGAGCCACCTAAACACGCAGTATTTATACTTGCTACTACCGAAGTTCATAAAATACCTGCGACCATTTTATCACGTTGTATGCGCTTTGATTTTAGGCTTGTATCAGTTGAAAAAATCGCACAACTGATTAGCAATATTTATGATGAACAAGGCAAAAAATACGATGCTGAGGCTGTAATGGCAATAGCAAAGGCTGGCGAGGGCAGTATTCGTGATGCTCTTTCTATTGCAGATACCGCGCTTTCTTATAGTGATGGTGCGCTAACCTATAATGACGTAATGGAAATTCTTGGCGCAACCAACTTTGACAGGCTATTTGAATTGCTTTCAGCAATTATTAGCGGTGATTCAGCCAAAATTTTATCCACGATTGATTTGTTAAGCGATATGGGTAAAAGCATGGGCGTTTTAATAAAAGACGTTACTGCGGCAGTTCGTGACCTTATAATTTGTAAAACTTGTAATAATTGTAATAAAATATTAAATTTACCGGCTGATAAATTAAACGTTTATTTATCACTGGCAAAAAATGTTGACGAACAAAGACTTTTAAGGATGCTTGAAATTTTTGCTGACGCAGAGGCATCGCTTAGATACTCTACTAACCCAAGGATTATCTTTGAAACGGCCGCTATAAAAGCAGCGCGTCCTGACGCAGACGTTAGTATTGAAGCTGTTATGTCAAGAGTAAAGCAATTAGAATTGCAACTTTCAACTAGGAATAATACTAATAGTATAGAACCAAATAAAAGCTCTGCTGAAATCCAAAACGCTGTTAAAACAGAGACAAATACAATCGTTAAAGATGACAAGCGTGAGAGTGAGAAAGCTGTTTCTTCTCAGCCAATTACAACAGATGCCGAAGAAACGGAAGTAATAAGCGGCATGGGCGAAAAACTTGCCCTTGCGGACGTTCCTAAAACAGACTTAAAAGGTAGACTTTTGTTCGGCCTTAGAAAAAACGGTGCAGAACTTATTTGGAACGTTATTCAAAAAGTAGAGCTTGAAGTAAAAGATGGTGTCCTCATTATTTGGACAAACAATTCGGGCGATATCGGTATTTTAAGCACAAAACTTAACGTTCAACGTATACAAAACGCAATGAATTGCTTGCCTTTTGAGGTTAGGGTTGTTCAATCTAATTCGTCAAGAATGAACGATAAAATTGACGAAGCAAGTGAGGACGTTAAAAAAAGATTTGGCGACGAATTTGTAACTATTAAATAATTGAAAATATAAAGGAGAATAAAAATGGCAGGATATAGAGGTGGCTTTGGCGGTGGTTTCGGTGGCGGAAATCAAATGCAAAATCTTATGAAACAAGCTAGAAAAATGCAAGAAGATATGCTAAAAGCACAAGAGGAGTTGGAGGAGATGGAAATCGAGGGCTCCGCTGGCGGTGGGCTTGTTAAAGTTATCGTTACGGGCAAAAAATCGGTTGTTGGCTTAGAAATTAATCCCGACGCAGTTGATATGGACGATATAACCATGCTTGAAGACTTGATTATTGCAGCATTAAACGATGCAAATGAAAAGGCGGACAAAGCATATCAAGAAAAAATGGGTAAATTTTCTGGTTTAGGTTTTTAATTATGAAGGTTTTTATTGAGCCGATTGGCAAACTTATTAACGAGTTTACCAAGCTGCCTGGCGTAGGTGCAAAAACGGCGCAAAGATACGCATATAAAATCATTAATATGAGCGATACGGAAGCGCAAAATTTTGCAGAAGCAATTATCAGCGCAAAAAAGAACGTTCATTACTGCAAGATTTGCGGTAATTTTTCGGAAAGTGACGTTTGCGACATTTGTAAAAATCGTTCACAAGAAATTATTTGCGTTGTTAAAGAGCCAAAGGACGTTATTGCTATTGAAAAGCTAAACGAATTTAACGGTGTATATCACGTTTTGCACGGCACGATTTCACCACTAGACGGCATTGGCCCTAATAATATCAATATTAAAGAGCTGCTCGAAAGAATTCAAAAGGGCGGTGTTAAAGAAATTATTATGGCGACCAACCCCGACGTTGAGGGTGAAGCGACAGCAATGTATATTTCAAACCTTATTAAGCCACTTGGTATTAAGGTTACTCGTTTAGCGCGCGGCATACCTATTGGCACCGACTTAGAGTATGCAGACGAGGTAAGCCTTGCTCGTGCTTTTGTCGAACGTAAAACTATTTAAGCATAAGAGTAAATTTGCTAAAAAATATAAACATAAAATTTTAATTTATATTAATCATAGGGTATTTTAATGAAAATTTCCGTTTTAGGCTGTGGTAGATGGGGCTCGTTTATTGGGTGGTATCTTGCGCGACATGGGCAAGAGGTCGTTCAATGGGGGCGAGAAAATAGTAAAAGTTTTATAAGCCTAAAAAATAACCGTAAAAATGAATACGTTGATTTAGACGAAAGAATTAACTTGACGTCAAATTTAGAGTTTGCTGTTAATAACGCTGATATAATTATAATTTCTATTAGTTCGCAAGCTTTAAGAAGTTTGATGGAAGAAATTAAATCTATCGGTCTTTTAAACAAAACCTTTGTATTATGTATGAAAGGCATTGAAAACGACACCGGCAAGCGTTTATCACAAGTTGTTGTAGAGTGCGGTGTTGATAAAAACAACGTTGCTGTTTGGGTAGGACCGGGGCATATTCAATCTTTTACGCAGGGCTTGCCTAACTGTATGGTTATTGATAGCGAAAATAAAGAGTTAGTTCATCTTTTGGCGGATACGTTTAGAAGCGAACTTATAAGATTTTATTATGGCGATGATTTAATAGGTAGTGAAATCGGTGCCGCAGCAAAAAACGTTATGGGTATTGCTGCCGGTATGCTTGATGGTGGTGGATATACAACACTTAAAGGTCCGCTTATGGCACGTGGTTCAAGAGAGGTTGCAAGGCTTATTAAGGCAATGGGCGGTAACGAGCTTTCCGCATACGGACTTTGTCATTTAGGTGATTATGAAACAACTTTGTTTTCACCGTATTCCCATAATAGACGTTTTGGCGAAAATTTTGTTCGTAAAATTCCTTTTGATAAGCTTGCAGAAGGTGTTTTAACCACAAAAGGCTTAAAGCTTTTAGGGGAGAAATACGGTGTTGATTTGCCTATAACCAATGCAGTATATTCAATTTTGTTTGAAAATAAAGACCCTATGAGTGCATTTCTTTCGCTATTTGGGCGAAGCACAAGAAAAGAGTTTTAGTATATTTTTTGAATATTTTGCACAGTAGTAAATAATAATTAAAATATTATTGAAAAATTTATTTTATTTTTTTTATTATTTACTAATTTAACTAGCTAATTACTAGAAAAGCGGCTTGCCGAACTCGGCAAGCCGCTTTTAATTTTTTATGTAGTTTTTTATTTTATTTGTTAAATTCAATTTATGCTAATTAATTCTTCTTGGATAAAAATTTTATTACTTATAGATATTAATTAGTGCTTTTGCTTTTTCTTTGATTTTTTGTTTCAAGTCAGCAGGAGAAATGACCTTTATACCATTACCGTAGCTCATAATCTTTGAAACAAGACCATCATCATAAGGTAGTGTAGCTTCTGCAATATGCTTATCACCAACAAGCGAAACGTTTTCGATGCCAAGCCATTCTTCTACGTCCGATAAAACACTTTTGTCAATTTCCATAACGATACTTTGTGCTTCTATACTATTATGCCAAAAATCTAAGGGTAATTCTCCCTCGGCAATTTCTTTGCGCGTAAAGTGCAGGTTAGAGATGTTGGCTTGTTCTATTCTGCCGGTTTTGAAAAAACGGAAGCTATTTCTTAAACGGCAATATGCATATACATACCAAAGTCCTTGCTTAAACACAATAACGTGCGGCTCAATATCGCGAGAAGACCGCTCTCCGTTTCTGTCGTGATACGTAATGGATAAAACACGTTGTTCTTCTATTGCTTTTTGAACTAAAATAAGTTTAGTTTTATAGCCGACTGTGTCGCCCCAAGGGCCCGCATCAATTATAAGATTTCCACTTTTAATGTCAAATCCGCTATATTCGTTTCGTATATTAGATTTAAGTTTATTTAATACGCTACTAAGGTGTTTGTTTGGCACACTTTTAACAATAGCCGATAAAGCGTCAATGGTTTGATTGTATTCAGGGCGCGTAAAAAAAGTTGCGCCATATTTATAAGTATCAATTATGGCAATTCCACCGTATTTACCTCGCACAGTGTAGAGGGGAATCCCCGCATTTTCAAGACACTCTATATAACGATAAATTGTGCGGACGCTAACGTTATATTTTTCCGCTAAATAAACGGCACTTACAGTCTTTTTCGACAAAAGTTCAAACAAAATAGAGATAAGAATTTCAAACTTCATAATATTAAATCTCCTTATATAACATATTTTAAAATATATTAATACAAAAGTCAATTAATTTTAAAATATTAATTAAATATGACACCCGTATGTCACATAATTGGGTTATATTAGAGGTGTAAAAAGGAGATAATTATGATTAATTTTATTATGAAAAATTTTTTCAACAAAAAAGTTAACAAAAAAAAGCCCCTCGCAGTAATTCGTAGAGAGGCAAATGACGAGTGCATTGCAAAGGTCATTTCAAAAGCAAGACCTCAAAGGGTAACTTTTACGTCTATTGATAAGAGAAGCACTCTTTATAATAACGTTGAACTTAAAAAAACCGTTTTGTCAAAGCATTTTGTTGGACTTGAAGGATTAAGTTCAAAGGCTAATTAATTTATTTTACAACTACTTTTGATAGCAGTCGACAAGTATTCTTGAAATTTGTCTGCTTGCATCCTTAATAGGTGTTTGCTGCAAATTTTTATTGATACTAAGCCTATTAGAATAAACGCAATTAACGTTATAAAGTAGCGATTGTGGTGTCAAGGCTTCTTGCGGTAACACGCTTACAAGTCCTTGTTTTTGGAAATAACGGGCGTTAAGCAGTTGGTCTCCGCGTGAAGCATTGGTCGGCAAGGGAATAAGCAAGCAAGGAATTTTAAGGGCAAGCAATTCAAACAACGTATTTGCTCCTGCGCGTGTAATGCAGACAGAAGCAATCGCAAAAGCATTTTCAATATCATTTAAAAACTCCGTTTGGAAGTAGCCTTTCGGGGTTTTTTCTTTAATTAAATTACCTTTTCCACAAATATGCAAAATATCAAATTTTGAAAGCAAGGGTTTTAAAGTATCCCTAACGGCTTTGTTTATTGCAGATGCGCCTTGACTACCGCCAGTTATAAGTAAAACGGGCTTTTGTCCACTAAAACCAAATTTCTTGTATGCATCGTTTACGTTAACGTTAAACAAAGATTTTCTTAAAGGCGAACCAACATATTCGCCGTTTTTAATGTTTTTTGCGGTATCCGGAAAAGAGGTTAGTATTTTTTTGCAGTATCTCGCACTTATTTTATTGGCTAAACCAACAGAGTAGTCGCTTTCGTGCGCTACAACAGGTATTCCGCGTTGTTTAGCCGCAATTACAGTTGGCAATGAAACGTAGCCGCCTTTTGAAAATATAACGTCAGGCTTTAATTTATCTAGCAAATTTCCAGCCTTTAATATTCCTGCAACAACCTTAAATGGAATAGTCAAATTCTTTAAGCTTAAATTTCTACGCAGTTTTGCACAAGGAATACTGTAATAGGGAATACCTGTTGGCGTAATAACGTCTTTTTCAATTCCGTTTTTACTGCCAATATAGTAAATCTTTTCAAAATCATTTTTAATATAGGGTAATATTGCTAAATGCGGAGTGCAATGACCGGCGGTTCCGCCACCTGTTAATATAATAGTTGCCATATAATATAATATGCCTCACAAAAAAGCATATATGCAAGTTGTATTAATATAAAAAACTATAAGAATAAAAAAGAAAAATAATGCAAAAATTAAAAAGCGGCTTTTTAGCCGCTTTTTAGGTTGTCATATATTTGACGATTGGTTGTTTGAATTATTGGGTTAATCTTGTGTTTTATAGTTTAGGCGTTTTAATCATTTTGGTCTGTATCGTCTTGTGAACCAAAACTTTGAACGTCGCCGTAAACGTAGTCGTCAAGATTTGCCGTTTGCTCGGTTGAATCATTTGTAGTTTCCTCATTGGTGGATTCTACCGTAGCGGTATAAGTTTCTTCTATATCTTCCTCGGATAAATGAGTAGCTTCCTTTTTCTTGTTCTTTTCAACTTTCTTTTCAGCATCTTTTTTGGTTTTAATGCGAGAAGTAACAGTAAAATGAGATTTAGCATCGCTTGCATTTGCCTTGCGTTTACGAACGATTGTTTTAACAATAAGTGCAATAACTGCAAGAACTAGGGCAGAGGCAATTACTATTGACGAGAAGGATAACCAGAAGGTAGAGGGGTTAGAAGTTGCTGCGCAACCATTACCATCGTCTTCCGTAGGAATATTAGCATAAGGGTCACTAACTATCGGGTCAATAGTGTTATAGATTGCGTAAACAGTCGTATCGTTTTTAGCCCAAACGTAATTTGCGTTATAGGAAATAGCTTTATCGGGATAATCTGCGTTAAACTGTTTTTCAGTATCTGTTAACTCGCGTTGATAAATATAAAGGTTATCGTTTTGACCGTTGAAACTTTGGTTAGCAAGAGCGTATTCTTGGTTAAACGTATCGTTCCATCTAGTAGCTTCAACAAAAGCATTTGAGGTAGTAACTTTAATACTTTCAACAAATACGTAACCGGAAGATTTTTCTGTATCGTCACGGCTGCCGTTCCAAACTTCTACACGGAAATTCTTTTCGGTTGCACCAGTTGCGATATAGAAGTTTACGGTAACCCAACCGTCAGCAGTTGCGTTAGACATATCCTCAGTTACCTTTAATGCAAAGTTGTTCTCAGCACCGACAACACTAGTGTTTTTAAGGTTTGTATGACCAAGGCTTGTGTTGACGGTAAAGTCCTCAAAATGCATTACGTCAAAAGAGTAACTGTCAACCAAATATACGTATGCGAAGGGAGTAGCAGAAGTATTTGAGCCTTTGCTTATTTTAATTTTTGCAGTAACCTGGGCGTAAGCACCGGGAGCAATAGTTGTTCTATCACCGATAAAACCATAACTGTTAACAGTATTGTTAAATATCATTAAGGGTTGAATATCGGTTTTAGAATTATCGTAGTCAAGGGCGGCTTTAATATCAGTGGAGTTAGCATAATTGTCAATATATTTAGTATTGATTAAGCCAGCTACGTTGCCATCAGCATCGCCAGCACCACTACGGGTGTTTATTTTGTTTTCAGCATTTGCTACGTTGTTTACAAATGCGTGATTTGCAACAACACCTCTATAACTATCAATATTTGCGGGCTGAGAAACTATCGTGCCAATTTGAGCGTTAGAGGGGATGAATGAATAGGTTGCAGCAGCTTCCGTATCGTCCCAAGCATTGCTGTTTGCAAAACCCGCGTATAAAGAAACTGATGAATTTACCGATTTGGTAATAAAGGAATAGAAGTCATAAATATCATCATCTTCCTCGGGCTCGGTGCCGGTTGCTATAAGAGGTTGGGTAATTTTAATTTTACCGCTTGCAAGCTCGTAATCGTTAACAACGGTAGCAATAGAGGTAGGTCCAAAGACAATTTCAAAATAGAATTCTCTTGTGCAAGCCTGGTCGTTATAAAGTGCATCTTCAAAATTGTTTTCTATCACGAACGATACTTTCTTCCATTCGCCGTCAGTGTCGGAGACAACAACGTTAACGTTACGTTTTTCGTCAATAACGTTAGAACCGTATTTTAATACGTCGTGTAAATATACCGTTGCATCTGCCGAAGCAAAGGCATCAGCTTCAATATTCATATAGAAAGAAACGTAGGTATAATTTTTAGGTGCAACAATAAAGTTAAAGTTGCCGTTCTTAATATTAACAGTATAACCAGCCTTAGTAATATCTAAATCTAGGGTTTGAGCAGCATAAGGATACTCGCTTGCGTTAGCGCCGACAAGTGCGGTTGTTACAACGGAGTTATCCTTTTTACCGGTAATTTGTTCGCCACCGACAGTTATGTTAGATTTTGTATAATAGTAATTATCGTTTGTTGTATCAGCAGCGGGGAGGGTTGCAAAGTTAATGGTGTTAAAGAAACCAGCAGGATAAGAGTTTTTAATACTCATATCGTAGGCTGCAACAATACCCTCGTTTTGAGAAGCGATGTCAATAACAGATTTTTCAAAGCCTTCTTCGGCAGAGATATTCATTTTATCAACGGTAACACCTGTGGGGAAATCGTCAACAATTTCGTATGTGATATTATCAAAATATGCAGTGCCTTCAACAGCATAATCTGTGTTGGCGGAACCGTTGCCGTAACCAAGACCTAAAACTAAGGTAAAAGAACATTCATAATCGTCATCTGCTTCAACGTAAATTGAGTATTCAGTCCATTCAGTATCTTGAATATTGCTTATTTTATATTCTGCTTGCGTAGCACCATTAAATGAATTTATAAGGCGAATATTTGCACCATAGTCGTTTACGTGAGGTGCGCGTAAATTTATTGTTTTTACCCAAACGGAAAGTTTTGCAATTTTTCCTGCTTCGACAACAACGGTAGAAGAGGACTGAATTTTTTGTGCTGTTGCAAAGTTTGGCGTATCATCAAAGTTGTTAATCATGTAGACGTTTGTGTCACCAACAGTTGAGGTGGCTCTACCGGGGTTGGGAAGGGCTGCTTCAATAAAATGCTCTTTAACATAGTTGAAAATAGCTTCGTCAGCTTCCTCTTCCGTCATTCCGGTCGTATCAACCGCATTTTTTACGTCAGTTTCGTTATAGCCGTATCTTTTTTGGAGATATGAAAGGAAACCGCTTTTCTTGTATAAATTTTTATATAATTGTTCCCAGCCATCATTTGTTACGTCAACAACACCGGAGGGGATATCCGATGAGGTTGCGCCGTTATCAACGCTAAGTGCCCAGCCGTTAACACTTGACTTGGGGAAATTTTTATATTCGGTGTCAGCTTGACCAAAAGAGAAGTTAGCATTAGCAATAGTGCCATCATCAACGTCGGTATAAGTATAATCAACGTCAGCATCGTCATCGGGGTCTGCGGGAGAGGCGCAAGCCGTCATAAAAAACATAACGAAGCTTAAAAGACAGCATAATGCCATTGTTAAAAGGTAGCTGATTTTTTTAGTTAAAGATTTTTTTGCCATAAATTCACCTTTAAGTTTTGTTTTGAGTTTGTTTTGTTAGCCGTATTTTCAAAAAATTAAACTTTATAAATGTTTTATATAAATACTAAAATTTATTATATATTATTTTAAAAGAAAAAGCAACCTTTGATATAGATTTTTAGCGACAAAAATGTAAAATATTACCTAAAAATAAACTAATTGCACAAAATCAAATATATGGACAACAAAAATATTGAAAATCTAACAGATTATAACAAAGAAAAAGGCAAAAAAAAGCAATCAATAATAAAAAAGATTATTGCAGGCTTGCTTACAGGGATACTTAACGGATTGTTTGGTGGTGGAGGCGGTATGGTTTTAGTGCCAATGCTTACAAAGCTTATGGGAGAAGATACTAAAAAGGCACATGCAACGGCAATATTAATAATTTTACCAATGTCGATAGTAAGCGGAATTTTTTATGCAGCTTTTGGTAGTTTTGATTTAGATATTGGAATTCCTGTTATGATAGGTGTTGTTGCAGGTGGAATTGCAGGGGCATTACTTTTAAAAAAAATTTCGTCAAAAAACGTTACGGCAATTTTTTACGTTGTTATGGCGATAGCAGGCTTAAAAATGCTGTTATTTTAATTTTTCAAACAACACAATAATTTAACAACTAACACAATTATTTAATTAATTTTGTAGTAAAAAACAGGAGTAAATATGTTTGTATTATACGTTTTAGCTGGAATAAGCGGTGGAATACTTGGCGGAATGGGTATGGGCGGAGGGACGCTTCTTATACCTATTTTAAATATTTTTTTCAATATAGGTCAACATACTGCACAAGCAATAAATTTAATAAGTTTTATACCCATGGCTGTTGTGGCGGTTATTTTGCACATGAAAAATAAGCTTATTGACTATAAAATAGTGTTGCCAATAATAATAGCCGGTGTTTTTTCGTGTGTTGGAGGTTGCTTTATTGCAAGAATAATAAGCGGAAAACTTTTAACAAGATTTTTTGGTGCCTTTTTAACAATTCTTGCAGGATACGGTTTAAAGGATATGATAAAAAAGCAAAAAAGAAATAACCTTCAAGAAGATAAAAAGAACAAGAATAATAAAGATAGTGAATTGTAAAAAGTTTTTATTCTTTTGCGTTATTTTTAGACAAAAATTATTGTAGTAACAAAATTTTTTATACTGCAAAAAGATAGGTTTTTACTAATATTTTTGTTATAAATGACTTAAAAATGCCATTTTTTGTTTTTGCTTAAATTTTAATTAAAATAAAATTAAAAAATTTTAAAAAAAGGTCTATACAAACACAATAGGTTGTGTTATAATAGCCACGAAAAGTCTATTGTTTTGTGGTGTAATCTAGCTTTGCTAATACAGTTTTGAACAGCGGCTTTGGTAAGAACAGAAAAATTTATAAGATGGTGATGTAAATTGGAAAGAATAGCAATTATTGATTTAGGCTCGAACACCGCAAGGTTGATGCTCGTTGACGTTAGCGAAAACGGGTATTTTCAAATTTTTGACCAGTTGAAAGAAGCCCCCAGACTTGGTGAGGGTATGGAAAAGGACGGGTTTTTAAAACCTGCCAGAATACAAGAAACCATTAAAACGTTAAAAATGTTTAGAAAGCTGTGCGACGTTAACGGTATTGAGCGCATCATTGCCGTAGCGACGGCAGCTGTTAGACGTGCAAAAAATCAGCGCAGCTTCCTTGACGAAGTTTCTGCAACGTGCGGCATTAAACTTCGCGTATTGAGTGCTGAGGAGGAGGCTCTTTACGTTTACCGTGGTGTTGTTAATACTATGGACGTAATGAAAGGCATAATCTTTGAAATCGGTGGTGGCAGCACTAAAATTGTCCACTATAATAGGCGCAATCTATTAAACTATGAAACCCTACCTTTTGGTGCAATTACTTTGACCGAACTTTTTGGTGGGGAAGGAGTATCCTCGGAAGAATGCGCTAAGAAAATTGAAGAGTTTTTCACTGAACAGTTAAAGAAGATTGAATGGCTTAAAGACGTTGACCCCGAAACGCAACTTATCGGTGTTGGCGGTTCCTTCCGTAATCTTTGCAGAATGACTAAGATTATGAAAAAGTATCCGTTAAAAACCATTCATAATTACGTTATAACAGATAACGATTTTAATCACGTTTATGACTTGCTTAAAGGTCTAGCGCTTGATAGAAAAAAGAAAATCAAAGGTTTATCCAGTGATAGAGCGGATATTTTGCCAAGCGCACTTGCCGCTATTTCCGCCTTTAAGAAATATATGAATTTAGGAAATATTGTTATTTCAGGCAGCGGACTTAGGACTGGTATAATGTTTAATTATGCAATGCCCACTACCGTTGATAAACCTATTTCGGACGTTTTGACGTATAGTCTTAATTCCTTGGTGAATTTTTACGGTTGCGACCAACGTCATACCGAACAGGTTGTAGGCTTATCCGTTCAGTTGTTTAAGCAGCTTCGCGTATTGCACAAGTTCCCACGTCAATATCTTAAAATTTTGAAGGTTGCAGCGTATTTATACGATACAGGCAGAAAAGTGGGCTTTTATAACTTTGAAAAACATAGTGGTTACGTTGTTTTGAATTCTACCTTGTATGGAATAAGTCACCGCGACATTGTTATGGCATCATTTGTTGCAGCAAATACTGCGATTGAAGATATAAATATGTTTGACTGGGCTCGGTATCGTGATTTAGTTACTGATGAGGATATTGAGGCTGTTAAGAAAATGGGTATTATGCTTCGTATTGCGAGTGCATTCGATAGGAGTTTGTCTTCTGCTGTAACTGGTGTAACGTGTGATATTTTGGGTGATTCGGTTATTATGAAAACTGAGGTTGCCGGTGATGCTTCACTTGAAATAAATTCAGCAATGGAAATAGGCTCGGATTTTAGGCGAATCTTTAAGAAAAATCTCGAAATTCTCTAATATATACGATTACGCCGTGGCAACACGGCGTTTATCTTTGGAAAAACGGTAGGTGAATTATGGCAAAGGAAAAATTGGCTATTGACTTTGATAGTTCGATTACAAACATTTATATGCTTGGTAGCGGTTTGCTTTTAAGCGAGCCAACAGTAGCCGCAACAAACGATGATGCCAAGGCGGAAGTTAAGGCAATCGGTCTTGAAGCAGGCAAGCTTATTGGTAAAACAGCCAAAAACACAAAGATAGTTTTCCCTGTTTTTGAGGGGGAAATAGTTAATGAGCGTGTTGCAGCTGGCTTGTTGAAAGGTTTTTTGGATAAAATTGAAGTAAAAAATGGGTTATTTTCCGCTTCAACCGTCCTTTTTTCAGTTCCTTGCGGCGTTACCGATAAAATGATAGAAAAGTATCGCTCGGTTGCACGTGAGTGTGGTTTTAGAAAGGTGTATTTTGTTGAAGCACCTGTTCTTTCTGCTTTGGGGCAGCGCATACCTATGACCGATTCTTCACCTTGTTTTATCATTGATATGTCGGGTGGCACAACTAACGTTGCGGCTGTATCGCTAGACGGTATTATAACCGGCGTTTCGGTAAATTTTGGTTATAGTAAAATAAATACCGATATAATTGATTATATTTATGAAAATTTTGGTTTGCAAATTGGTTTGCTTTCTGCGGATAGGCTTCGTAAAGAAATAGGCAGCCTTGAAGATGGCGATATGTTATCCTCAGTTGTAAATGGTAGAAACGTTGATACAGGTAAGCCTATGGCGGCATCAATTAGTGCGGTTAAAATTAGCGAGCCTGTCAAGTCTTATTACGATGATATAGCTGAAATCGCCTTGGAGGTGTTAAAGAAATTGCCTCCTGAGGTTGCTGCTGAAATTAGACGTGCGGGTATTTATGTGTCCGGTGGTGGCTCTAATATTTACGGCTTAGAAAACTATTATAGCGAAAAATTCGGTATGAAGGTAAATATTGCAGAACACGGGCTTATGTCCGTTGCGCTTGGTGGCGGCGTTGTTTTGGGTAATGCCGATTTATTAAAGAAAGTTAAGGTTGACTTTTAGTTTTTCTTGTTAACTTTATAATAAACTTATTTGTTGTTTTATTTTATAAAAATCGACTTTATGCCGCGCATTTTGTCCTTAGTTGACAAAATGCGCGGCTTTACTTTTGTTAAAATATAAACTAAGAAATATTAAATTTTGAAAAAAACTAAGATATTCTTAAATATCTCGACAAATTTTGTGAAACAGGAGCTTATAGGTGTCAAGAAAAATTGTTATTACCTCAGGAAAAGGAGGTGTGGGAAAAACAACGGTAACAGCAAACCTCGGCATAGCATTGGCTGAACTTGGTCAACGCGTTTTGATGCTTGACGTTGATTTTGGTCTTAATAATCTTGACGTAGTAATGGGCTTAGAGGGTAGGGTTATATATGATATTGCCGACGTTGTTGCGGGGAGATGTAGAGTAAAGCAAGCATTGGTTCAAGATAAAAATAGAAAAAACTTGTTTTTATTACCATCAGGTTCTATCAATTCTTCCTCGATTATCTCAGGACAAAGCATAAAACTTGTTATAGAGTCAGTTTCAAAATTATTTGATTATATTTTAATTGATTGTCCAGCAGGGATAGACGTTGGATTTCATCGAGCGGTTGCATGTTCAAACGAAGCGTTAGTTGTTACAACCCCAGCCTTAACAAGCCTGCGTGATGCCGATAAGGTTTTAACGGTTTTGAATAGTTATGCTCTAAATAGTGTGGGGGTTATACTAAATAGAGCAAGGGGAGATTTAATAATGAGCGGCAAAACTATGCTGCCAGTAGACGTTAAGAAAATTCTTAAAACGGAAATAATTGGTGTGTTGCCAGAAGAAGATAGTGTGTTTTTATCCATGGGTACTACTTTGCCCAAAAATACGGCTTCGTTCAAAGCATACAAACTACTCGCTGATTCAATACATAAAAATAAGATAAAACTGTATGACGTTACAAATAAATATTCTGGTTTTTTTGGTAGTATTAGAAGGAGTATAAAAAGAGGAATATGAAAAGAAATCAAACAGAAGTTTTACGTGCGCAAACGCTACTTGGAAATGACCGCTTTAATGCGGGGGATGAGTTTTGCGAATTAGTTATTAAAGATTTAAATAATTTACTTAAAGAATATTTTGAGTATAAAGGGATTCCAAGTTTAACTCTTGAAAAAAGAGGTGCAGGAGTAACCGTTTCTATTATTTTAGACGTTTTAAGTATTAAAAACTTTTCCACAATACCTAACGATAGATAACTCAGTAATTTGCTAATGATTTATCACACCATTATGTCTGTCATAATGCTTTAATTTTAGCAAAAAAATTTACTTTTTCATAAAATGTATAAAAGAATTTTTATGGGATATAATACATTTGGAGAAAAATTATGATTGCTGGTATAATTATAGGTGTTATAATAGGTGCAAACGTAGGACTTTTGACTTTTGCCTTGCTTAACGTGAAAAAGTAAATAGTGTTTAGTTTTATAAGATTTTAGTTGCATAATAGAATTAATATTTTTTAGCTAGGGTAATTTTCTCTTTTATCAATTGGACAAAAAGCTTAATTTTAAAATAAAACATATTAGTAAACATATTTTAAAAGATTGGAAAACTCTTTAATAAAAAACGCCGTTTTGTCGGCGTTTTTTTATTTTGATTTTTTCTTATATTTTCTTGTTAGTGTTTATTATTTTTGTGACATTTTATTCAGTAAATTTATTATTTTGATGGCTGTTAGCGTTGACTTTAATAACTATATGTTGTATAATGTTATTTAAATTTACAACATATATGGCGCATGTTAAGGAGTTATAATGCAAAAGAATATTTTTGACGTTCTTAAAGAACGCGGCTTTATCAAACAAACTGTCTTTGAAGAAGATTTATACGAGCTTTTAGGTAAGGAGAGCGTTCCTTTTTATATTGGCTTTGACCCGACTGCCGATAGTTTGCACATTGGACATTATATTCCAATAATGGCAATGGCGTGGATGCAAAGATACGGTCATAAGCCCGTTGCTTTAATCGGCGGTGGCACAGCAATGATTGGCGACCCCTCTGGTAGAAGTGATATGCGTTCTATGATGACTAAGGAAACCATTGCTCATAACTGTGATTGTTTTAGAGAGCAGATGGGTAGATTTATTCGTTTTGAAGGTGAAAATGCTGCAATAATGGTTAACAATGCCGACTGGCTGTTAAAGCTAAATTACGTTGACTTTTTGCGCGATATTGGTGTGCATTTTTCTGTTAATAAAATGTTGACGGCAGAGTGCTTTCGTTCAAGAATGGAAAAGGGACTTTCTTTCCTGGAATTTAACTATATGCTTATGCAAGGCTATGATTTTTTGAAGCTTTATCAAGATTACGGCGTTCAGCTTCAACTTGGTGGCGATGACCAGTGGAGTAACATGCTTGCCGGTGCTAACCTTATTAGAAAGAAGGAGGCTAAACCTGCCTTTGCTATGACGTTTACTCTTTTACTTACCAGTGAAGGTAAAAAAATGGGCAAGACGGCAAAAGGTGCGCTTTGGCTTGACGAAAAGAAAACCACTCCTTACGAATTTTATCAGTATTTCCGTAACGTTGAGGACGTTAAGGTTGAAGAATGTATGCGTCTTTTGACTTTTATGGAAATGGAAGAAATTATGGAGCTTACCAAATATAAAGACGAAAGAATGAACGCAGCAAAAGAAAGACTTGCTTTTGAGGTTACCAAGCTTGTTCACGGTGAGAAAAAGGCTTTGGAGGCTCAAAAACAGGCTCGTGCATCTTTTGGCGGTGGTAATGCTGACGATATGATTACCGTTGAAATTGATAAGTCAATTTCTTTGGTTGCCGACCTTTTAGTTGCTACGCAGCAAGCTAAATCTAAGGGCGAAGCTAAAAGACTTATTGAAGGTGGTGGCGTATCCTTAGACGATATTAAAATTACCGACCCCTTCGGCACTATCCCTGAGGAAATTGCCAATACAGGAGAATTTATTCTTCATAAGGGTAAAAAAGTTCATTTAAAAATAGTTATAAAATAATAGAAAAATTAGATAATAGCAATTTAATGAGTTTAGATTATTTTACCGTTATGGGAGAACCTGAAAGCATAACGGTCATTGAAAAATCAAAATTTATTTGCAATTTAAAAAACATTGACAGCGAAGAAGATGCAAGGGAATTTATTGAAAAAATAAGGAAAAACCACCCTTTTGCATCTCACGGCTGTTATGCGTTTATTGCAGACGATAAGGGGCTAATGCAGAAATTTTCTGATGCGGGTGAACCGCAAGGAACTGCGGGGCTCCCGATGCTTGACGTGTTAAAAAATAGAAAATTTTATAAAACCGTTGCTGTTGTTACGCGTTATTTTGGCGGCAAAAAGTTAGGGACAGGTGGACTTGTCCGTGCTTACGGCGGTGCGGTTGACAACGCCTTGAACAATGCAAACGTAGTGCATATGTGCGAGGCAATTTTTTTATCTGTTAAAATGGATTACGACGATTACGGGCTGTTTCAAAGATTGCTTGCTGTTAAAGGCGCAACCGTGTTAAATACCGATTTTGCTGACGGGGTTAAGGTTGATTTTGTTCTTCTTTTAGATAATTTTGACCGATTTAAAGGTGAATTTACCAATTATTTTAACGGCAAATTGCAATTAACAGAACTAAAAAAAGCCTTTTATCCCTTTAAATAGGTTAAGTTTTTGACGTTTTTAAGTTATTTAGAAAAATTTTAATTCATATTAAAAATGCTGTATTTATAATGCTGTATTTATATTTAAATCCAAATAAATTTTTAGGAAAGTAATTAATGCCGACCATAACTTCAATAGTAGTTCAACAAAAAAATAAAAACCGCTGCAATCTTTTTATTGACGGCGAGTTTTTTTGTGGAATTTCTGTTGAAGCGGTTATGCAAAATCGCTTAAAAAAGGGTATGACCTTAACGGATGACGAGCTTAATAGCTTAGTCGTTGAGGGGCAAAAAGGCGAAGCATTTGATAAGGCATTAACCTACGTTTCAAAAGCACTTAAAACAAAACGTCAAGTAAAAGACTACCTTGTCAAAAAAGGCTATCAAGAGGACGTTGTTTGGTTTGCCGTCGATAAGCTAAAAGCTTACGGTTACGTTGATGACGTTGAATATGCTAAAAGATATATTCAAAGTGTTGGCGCATCGCAAGGTAGGCGACTAATTGAATACAAGCTTATGGGTAAGGGTGTAAAAAAACAGGATATATGCTTAGCATACGATGCGCTTGATTTTACCCACGGCGACGCTGCTTGTAAGGTAGCCGAAAAGTATTTAAAAAACAAGGAAATCACCAAGGAAAATATACAAAAAGCTTACAGATACTTAATAGGACGCGGTTTTTCCTTTGACGAGGCATCTCGCGCTATATCAAACTTTAAGGAGATGGAATAATGGAAAGAATTTTATCAGTTGCTCAAATGCGCGCTGCTGACGAGTGGACAATAAAAAAACAAGGTATTCCTTCCGAAACGTTGGTTGTGCGCGCAGGGAGGGCTGTTGCTGACGAAATTATTAGGCGTTGCCGCGGCGGTAGAACCCTTGTATGTATAGGTAAGGGCAATAATGGCGAGGATGGTAAGGTTATTGCTAAAATTTTAGCTGCAACACACGGCTTTACAGTAATGACTTTGAACGTTGCTAACGGCATTTTTAAGCTTTTTGATAAAAAATTTGATATTATTGTTGATTGTATTTTTGGCACAGGACTTAATCGAACTGTTGAGGGGAAATACAAAACCGCCATTGAAAAGATTAATAACAGCGGGGCATACGTAGTATCTTGTGATATTCCAAGTGGTCTTAATGGTGATACCGGCCTTGCGATGGGCAATGCGGTAAGGGCCAATCTTACCGTTGCTATACAAGAGCAAAAACTTGGCTATTTTTTAAACGATGGGCCCGATTACCTTGGCGCACTTGTGAAAAAGGATATTGGTATAAGTGTTTGGGAAGACGATTATGCTTGGCGTATTAATGACGAATATGCAAAAAAGCTATTTCCTAAAAGACCGCATAACGTAAATAAAGGCAATTACGGCAAGGCTATTGTTGTTGGTGGAAGCAAATGTTTTCCAGGTAGTGTTTTGCTCTCGCAAAGTGCACTTTGTGCTTTAAAAATGGGGACAGGTTATAGCAGTATAGCTGTGCCAGACCATTTATACAATGCTGTTGCGGGGTTGTGCCCTGAATGTATAATAAAGCCCCTTAAAAGTAATGATGATAGTATAATTTTTGACGAACAAGATTTTAGTTCACTTTTAAAATACAACTCTATCGCAATAGGTATGGGTATGACCAAGTGCGAGGATACGTATAAAGCCGTTTGCTATTTGTTACAAAAATATGATGGGCAGCTTTTAATAGATGCTGACGGACTTAACTCCTTAGCGGAATACGGAATTGATGTTTTTAAAAATAAAAAATGCCGTGTAATAATTACACCGCATATTAGTGAATTTGCTAGGCTTATAAAAAAAGACAAAAACGAGATTATATCTAATCCAGCTTATTATGCAAAGGAATTTGCAAAGGCTTACGGCGTGACCGTGTTACTTAAAAGTGCGGTTTCTGTTATTACCGATGGCGAGGCCGTATATCTTAATACTACGGGCTGTTCTGCTTTGGCAAAGGGAGGCAGCGGAGATTTGCTAAGCGGATTTATTGCAGGGCTTGGTGCAAGGCATAATGACGAGCTTGATTGCGCCCTTGTGGGTGCTTACGTTTTTGGCAAGGCTGCGGAGATGGCAGTAGATAATGCAAACGAATATACCGTTACTGCAACAGACGTTATTGCTGCGCTGCCTTTTGCTATTAACGCATTATAATTTATATTGTTTGAATTTAGAATTTGATTAATTTGTATTTTCGTAATATTTATTTAGATTTTTAGTTTTTTTAAATGTTGTGGAGCATCAAAAACCCAAAGCCTGATTGCCACAGCGTTACAATTATATAAACGTTTAGCGCTATTATTACCGGCATAAAAACCATCATAATTAGGCTTTTTAGTCTATACTTAAAAATAAACATAAATATAAAAATTCCGGTTGCTCCGCCAAGTAGTCCGGTCAACAGTAATTTTCCATCGCTTATTCCAATATTTTCTTCGTCTCCGTTTGTTCGCGCTTTCTTTTGGAAATTTAAAAGCAGTATTCCATAAAGATTTATTGCGAGAATGTAGACTATTAATATGACGTATATCAAAGTTGGCATAGTTCACCTATCATAAAATATGGTGTGCATTTAGTAATTTTTTATTATTTTCTTGTAATATTTGTCGCTTTTGTGATACAATATAAAAAAACAAAGGGGTTTTCTTTATGAAGTGTATGTTTTGCGGTTGTTTAGACAGCAAGGTTATTGATTCTCGTTCGGCTGAGGATGGCACCATTATTCGTCGCCGTAGAGAATGCACAAGCTGCGGTAAAAGGTTTACTACTTACGAAACGGTTGAAAGCACGCCTATTTTCGTTATTAAAAGCAATGGCGTTCGCCAAGCTTTTGATATTAATAAAATTAAAACCGGTATAATCAAGGCTTGCGAGAAACGCCCCGTATCAGCAGTTGCTATTGACAAACTTGTTGATGATATCCAAAAGAAAATTTACAATTCTCTTGCGCAGGAGGTTACAAGTAAAGAACTTGGCGAAATGGTTTGCGAGGGCTTAAAGGAGATTGACGAGGTCGCTTACGTTCGTTTTGCGTCAGTTTATCGCTCGTTTACCGATACTGCTTCTTTTATGCAAGAATTGGAAAAAATGGTTAAAAAAGAGAAAAAATAAAAGGATTTTTACTTATGAATAAATGGGATAAAAGATTTATGGACCTTGCTGAAACCGTTGCTGAGTGGTCAAGTTGCTATCAGTCAAATAGACACGTAGGTGCAGTAATTGTTAAGGATAAAAGAATTTTGACTACTGGTTATAACGGTGCACCAAGCGGTATTGAAAGTTGTGCAGAGCGCGGTGCATGCTTGCGCCGTGAAAGAAATATTGCTAGCGGCACTATGCAGGAGGTATGCTACGCTGTCCACGCAGAGCAAAATGCAATTATTCAAGCGGCACTTCTTGGCGTTAGCTTGCAAGGCGCAACCATGTATGTTACCCATCAGCCTTGTGTAATTTGCACACGTATGATTTTGAACTCGGGTGTTAAGCGCGTTATATATAAAAATGGCTATCCCGATGAATTTGCGCTTGAATTATTCTCTAAATCTAACGTAGAATTAATAAAATATAGCGATTTAGAAAAATAGTTGTTAAAAACACTTGCGAAAAACTTGGTTTTAATGTAAAATACAAGCATTGAGAATATGCTTGTATTTAACAAGTTTTTGCGTATTTTCTCAGCTAAAAAAATTAACAAAAATGGAGAGTTATCGAAGCGGTCATAACGAGGCGGTCTTGAAAACCGTTTGGGTGCAAGCCCACGGGGGTTCGAATCCCTCACTCTCCGCCAGCGAAAGACAAATCCGAATTTGTTTCGGGTTTGTCTTTTGTTTTGCGTAAAAGTGGTAAAGGGATTCGAATGGGGAGAAAATTTACTTGCAAATTTCCCAAAGGGTAAACAGTGGACACCCACTGTTTATCGGAGAAGGGCGCACAGGCGCCGAATCCCTCACTCTCCGCCATAAAAAAGGACACCATAGTTTTGGTGTCCTTTTATAATGTGAAAAATGATATTTTGTTTTGGTTGTTTGGTTCGGCTTTGTTAACGTAGCGTCAGCGTAGTTGCATCCCTCACTTTTGCCAATGGAATTGTATCGCAAAAGAGAATGCGTTCTTTTTTATAAACAAATACATAAAAAATGGTTTATTATGTTGGCATTGTTTTCTATTTTTATATTGACATTACTATATACTAGTGTTATTATATATATAATAATATTAAATATCCATACAAGTATTATTTTTTTTGCGTTTTCTTTAATTTTATAAAAATAACGTACATTTACTAGTATGTATTAGGTGTTTTATGGCATTGTGCTTTATGTATATTACAAATAATCCACAAGTTGCACTTATAGCAGAGAAAGCGGGTGTTGATAGAATTTGGGTGGATTTGGAAACCTTAGGGAAAGAAGAGCGTCAAAAAAATCTTAACACAGTAAAATCGAAACATTCGATTGATGACGTTAAGGCATTGTCCAAAGTTTTGACCAAGTCGGAATTAATGGTGAGAATAAATCCTCGTAACGATAATAGCAAAAGTGAAATAGAGGAAGTTATTAAAGCCGGTGCGGTAAGGATTATGTTGCCCATGTGGAAATCGTTCGAGGAAGTGAAGTGGTTCCTTGATACTGTTGGGGGCAGAGTTAAAACAACTTTGCTATTGGAAACAAAAGAAGCTGTGGAGTGTGTTGATGAGGTTTTGTCACATCCGTTGCTTGATGAGATTCATATTGGCTTAAACGATTTACATTTAAGTTATGGCTTAAAATTTATGTTTGAACTTTTATCTAATGGAACAGTTGAAATGCTTTGCGAAAAGTTCAAAAAGAAAGGTATTCCGTTTGGTTTTGGAGGAATTGCTCGTTTAGGACAAGGTATGCTTCCAGCAGAAAGAATAATAACTGAACACTATCGGCTTGGTTCGACAAGAGCGATTTTGTCAAGAAGTTTTTGCAATGCGGAAGAAGTAAAAGACCTGCAAGAAATTGAACGTATTTTCCGCACTAATATAATGGAAATTTATGATTTTGAAAAGAAACTTTTGGGCTTTACTAAACAACAATATGCAGATAATCTACGTATGATAGACGAATGCATAGAAGAAATCTTAAAAGATAAATAGGAAGGTTAGTATGTATTTTTTTATTAAGCGAGTATTAGATTTTATTTGCGCTTTGATTGCCTTAATTATATTGTCGCCAATACTTTTGATAATTGCCTTAGCTGTGGCAATAGATTCTAAGGGCGGGGTTGTTTTCAAACAAAAAAGAATCGGCAAAAATGGTAAAGAGTATTACATGTATAAGTTTAGAACTATGATCCCAAATGCTCAAAATATGGGTACTGGGGTTTATAGTTTTAAAGATGATCCAAGAATAACCAGAGTTGGTAAATTCCTAAGAAAAACAAGTCTCGACGAGTTGTTGCAATTATGGAATATCATAAAAGGGGACATGGCAATTATCGGACCAAGATCACCTGTTGTGGGGCATTTCCCCGAGTATGAAACTTTGTCTGACGAGTATAAAAGAAGATTTAGTGTTTTGCCAGGAATAACGGGATTGGCACAAGTTACTGGTAGAAATGAACTTTTGTGGGATGAAAAGGTAAAATATGACAATATCTATATCGATAAGGTGAAAAAGTATGGCATTTTTTATGATATTAAAATACTATTTTTGACAGTCGGTAGAGTGTTTTCTATGCGTGACATTTCTGAGACAGAAGAGAATATGGCTAAAAACGAAATGATGAAGAAGGCTCAGGAAAAAACTTCAAATTTAGAGTTGAAAACAGAGGAAGAGGAGGTTAAAAATGAAGACGGACGTTGCTAATAGGCTGATTTGGTATAAAAAAGAAATAATAAACGTAAACGAGGCTAAGATTAACGTCCTTGCTCCAACTGCACAATTTGGACTAAACGTGTTTGAGGGAATACCTTGCTATTGGAATGATAAAAATAAGCAATTATATGCTTTTAGGTTAGATGACCACTATGATAGATTACTTAGGAGCGCAAGACTTATTCAAATAGATTGTCCTTACAACAAAGAACAGTTAAAAGATGCTTTAATTGATGTTGTTAAAGCAAACGAATACTACGAAAACATTTCCGTTAGACAGACGCTTTTTGTTGATGGATTTGGGTCTTGGGGTTCATCTGAACCTGTTGATATGTTTGTTGCGCCCATTCCTAAAGGAAAAACCAGTTCTGAATATAACAAGAAGGGATTATCTTGTTGCATTACGTCATGGAGAAGAATTTCTGATAATACTCTGTCGCCTAGGATAAAGTGTGGCGCAAACTATATCAATAGTAGAGTAGGACAAAGAGAGGCACTTAGAAACGGCTACGATACTTGTATTTTCTTAAATGAAAACGGAAAGGTTGCAGAGGGTCCCGGTTCGTGCTTTTTTATGGTTGTCAACGGCACCTTGATAACTCCAAAATTAACCGACAGTGTTTTAGAGAGCATAACTAGAGATACGGTTTTAAAGTTAGCTAAAGATTTAGGAATACCGGTTGAGATTAGGTCGGTAGATAGAACGGAATTGTATACTTGCGACGAGGCTTTCCTTTGTGGTTCAGCGATGGAGATTACACCTGTTTTATCGATTGATAAATATTCTGTGGGCAATGGACAAGCGGGAGAGATAACTAATAAACTACACGAAGAGTATCTTAACGTTGCTAAGGGAAATAAAGAAGAATATAAAAAATGGTTGACACCTATTTATTAATTTGACGACTGTTTTATAAAGGAAGATATGGATAATTACAGTATTTTAAGCACTTTGTATAAAAATGACTCGCCTGAATATTTAAGACAAAGTATCGAGAGTATGCTTTCGCAAACAATCGTAACAAACGACTACGTTTTAGTTGCAGATGGCCCAATCTCGTCAGAATTGGAAGATGTTATTAAAGAGTATGAGTGCAAGTATGATTTTTTTAATATTGTCCGTTTGCCACAAAACGTAGGCTTGGGGGCGGCGCTTAACGAAGGGCTTAAAGTGTGCAAAAATGATTTGGTAACTAGACTTGATGCGGACGATATTTCATTGCCAACTCGTTGTGAGGAGCAATTAAAGGCATTTGAAAGCAATAAAGACCTTGTCATTGTTGGTTCGGATATGTATGAGTTTGAAGATGATCCGGACAAAGTAATTTCTTTGAAGCAGATGCCATATACGCACGAACAAATATATAAATTTGGCAAGAGAAGAAACCCTTTTAACCATTCGTCTGTGATGTATAAAAAGAGTGTGATTATTTCGTTGGGTGGATATGCAAATTTGCGTCGTTCTCAGGACATCGAATTGTGGGCACGAGTATTATATGCGGGAAATAGATGTCTCAATATAGACAAGCCTTTGATTAAATTCCGTTGTGGAGGCTCAAGAGTTCAAAGGAAAAAGAAATGGAGCAACGTAAAGTCAGATTTGCAGGTATTTAAGAAGAATCGTAAAATGGGTTATGCTGGTTTTATGGATTACTTATATGTGTGGGTAACTCAAATGGCTTTCTTTATTTTGCCGACAAAACTTGCAGGAAAGTTATATAGAAAACTATTCAGAAAGACTACGAAAAAACCTAACTGATTTTGTGTCGTTTATCCACAATGCAGTTAAGTTTTGCTGATTTTAAGATTGATTAACCAGAGGAAATGTTGTGAAGATTAGTTTTGTTGTTCCACGAATGGGTGGAGGCGGAGCGGAAAGGGTAATTTCTCTTTTGGCAAACGAATTTGTAAAAGAAAACGAAGTTTCTCTTATAACGCTCGTTGAGGGGGAAAGCTTTTATTGCTTAAATGATAAAATAACACTAAAAAGTATTGGTGTATCGGTAAATAGACGAAATAAGATAACTACGTTTTTTAGTAAACTTTTTTTCTTTCCAAAAGCATTTTTTGTTTTACGAAAAATATTAAAAGCTGAAAAAAGCGACGTTGTTGTTTCAATGCTAAAAGAAACAGACCTTTTGGTTTATCTTTGTAGGAAAAGCGGGTTAAAATTTAAGCATGTTTGTTCGGAGAGAAATGACCCAACAACTAGAAAGAAGTTTACGCAGCGCATGCTGAATAAGGTGTATAAATCTTCCGATTTGTTTGTTTGTCAAGGACAAAAGGTTTTTGAATATTACTCAGGAGTTTCTAAGAGTAAAAAGAAAATAATTGCAAACCCAATAAACGGAGAAAATATTCCCGATAGGTTAATTGGAGAAAAGAGAAGAATTGTATCGGTTGGTAGGTTAGATAAGCAGAAAAATTTTCCTCTTATTATAAAAAGTTTTGCAAGGTTGCCAAATAAATTTGAGGAGTATGCCCTCGATATTTATGGAGAGGGTCCGGAAAGAACCTACTTGCAAAAACTAATAGATGATGAAAATATGTCAAGCAAGATTACGCTGTGTGGAGCAAAACAAAATTTACTTTCACTAATTAGTGATGCAGATTTATTTGTTTTACCCTCTAATTACGAAGGCTTCCCAAATGCCCTTTTGGAAGCTATGGCGATAGGGCTACCGGTTATAAGCACAGATTTTTCTACTGGGATTGCTAACGAGCTTATTTTGCATGATAATGGGCGAGTTGTGCCTGTTGGCGACGTGGAAAAAATGACGGAAGCACTGTGCGAATTATTGTCAGACAGTGAACTAAGAAAAAAAATGGGTAGAAATAATCGTGAAAAATGCAAAGAGTTTTATACCCCTAAAATAATCCAGAAATGGAAAGATGCTATCAACGGACTTTTTGAGAATAAGGAGAAGAGTTTTGAATAATACGATTAAAGAGATTGTGAAGAAATTAGTGGGAATAATACCTACGAAAATGTGGCTATCATGGAGATTTAAAAAACGTGTAGGTTATAAAATGGATTGGAAAAAACCCAAGACGTTTAATCAAAAAATACAATGGCTAAAAGTATATAATAAAAAACAAGAATACACCCAAATGGTCGATAAAGCAGAAGCGAAGAAATATGTAGCGTCTATAATCGGCGAGGAATATATTGTTCCAACGATTGGTGTATTTAAGAAATTTGATGATATCAATTTTGACGAGATGCCACAAAGATTTGTTATTAAATGCACGCATGATAGTGGCGGATTGGTTATTGTTAGGGATAAGGCGTCCTTTGATAAAGCAAAAGCAAAGAAAAAAATAGAAAAAGCCTTAAAAGCAAATCCATATACAGTCGATAGGGAATGGCCATATAAAAACGTAAAACCTAGAATTATTATAGAAGAGTATTTAGAAGATATTAAAACGAGTGAATTAAGGGATTATAAGTTTTTCTGTTTTAACGGTGAAGTAAAAGCATTATTTATTGCCAGTGATAGATATAAAGAAGGTGAAGAAACCAAGTTCGATTTTTTTGATACAGAATATAACCATTTACCGTTCACAAATGGACATCCAAATGGAAATGACGAGCCTGAAAAGCCTCAACAGTTTGAATTAATGAAAGAACTTGCAAAAAAGTTATCGCAAGGGATACCTCACGTTAGGGTGGACTTTTATGAGGTTGACGGAAAGGTATATTTTGGTGAATTAACATTTTCACATTGGAGTGGAATGACAGCATTTGAGCCAATCGAGTGGGATTACACGTTTGGCGAGTGGATAGAGTTGCCTCGCAAATAAAAGGTAAGGTGAAGGATATGGGAACGGTAGCTTTTTTTGAAAAGTTGTTCTTAAACACAAATAAATGGATAAGAAAATCTTTGGTTGGTTATGGTGAACGTAAGAATATTCGCAGAAAAAAAACGTTGATATCTTCGGTTAAATTATCCAAAGAGCAAAAAAAAGAAATTGATTGTTTTTTTAAGAAGAATTATGGAAAGAAAATTCCTAGTCATTGGCATAGGCTTTATCAAAGTTATACTGGGAAGTTTAGATACAATTATTTTCCGGAAATATTATTTTCTACGAAGCTTGAACCATTGTGGAATCCATATAGAATTGCTGAATTTTTAGGTGATAAGAATTTATTGCACACGCTTTTTGGAACTGTTCAAAATTTGCATATACCTAAAACTTTTTTATCTAGTGTTCGGGGTGTTTTAAGAGATAGTGATAATAAGATTATCGATTTTGAAGGTGCAGTAGATAGTATAAAAAATATAGGCTACTGCGTTATAAAAAAGACAATCGACACCAGCAGTGGAAGGGATGTTATTGTTGCAAATTTAATTGGTGACAGGGATGAAAAAAGTGGTCAGTCAATTAATGATCTGCTTTTGTCATTTGGTGCTGACTTTGTAGTTCAGGAAAGAGTTGTTCAAAGTGAGGTGCTTAATCAGTTTAATTCTTCTTCTCTTAATACTTTTAGGGTGATCACCTATCTTCTTGAAGGGCAGGTAAAAGTATGTCCGATAGCTTTGAGGTTGGGAAGAAATAATGCTGAGAAGGATAACATCCATTATGGTGGAATCAGTATTGGTGTAGATTTTAATGGAGAAATTAGAGAGTTTGCATTTTCGGAATATGGAGAAAAACTCTCAGCTCATCCTGATAGTAAGGTTGTTTTTTTAGGAAAAACAATACCACAAATTAGCGAGATTATTAAAATAACAAAAGAATTACATCAGTGTGTTCCTTATTTGGGAGTTGTTTCTTGGGACATGAGCCTTGATGAAAACGACACTCCGGTGCTTATTGAAATGAATACAACTGGTCAGTCTGCATGGTTTTGTCAAATGGTGAACGGGGAGCCTCTTTTTGGTGACGATACTGCAAAAATTTTAAGTATAATAAAGAAAAAATAGTTGTTAGTCTAAAAAACTTTAATATAGTAGGGTAAACTTTATGAAAATAACTTTGTTTATAGGTGGTTTAATTGGCGGTGGTGCAGAAAGAGTGCTTTGCAATTTGGCTAATTATTTGGCTGAAAGAAATCACGAAGTTGAGATCATTACGATGTCAGAAACTAAGGAAACCTACAAGTTGAGTAAAGACATTAAAGTTTTAAATTTATTGCGGTTAGAAGAAAGAAAGAATAAATTACTTGGAATTTTTAAGCGTTTTTATAGGCTGAAAAAATACATTAAAAACTCCGACACAGATAGATACGTTGTTTTTTTGCCACGAACTATGGCATTTTTGCTGTTTTTTAGGCGATTAATTAAAGTTCCTGTTATTGCGTCTGAGAGATGCGACCCTGAATTTTATACAAAAAAAACTAAATATCTCTCAAAACATTACGGTAAACGTGCGGATCTTTGGGTTTTTCAAACGGAAGATGCTGCTAAGTGGTATGAGGGTATTGCAAAGAAAAGTGTTGTTATACCAAACGCAATTAACCCTGCGTTTATCCGCGAACCATATTTTGGGGTTAAAGAAAAAAGTATAGTTGCAGCAGGAAGATTGTGCGAGCAGAAGAATTTCCCCCTATTAATAGAAGCTTTTTCTCGAATTTCTGATCAATTTAGTGATTACAAATTAAAAATATATGGCAAAGGACCGCTTGAATCTCAATTAAAAGAAATAGTTGATAAAAAAGGTTTAAGCGATAAAGTTGAGTTTATGGGTTACGTTGACAATATGCCCGAACAACTTGAAAAAGCAAGTTTATTTGTGCTGTCTTCTGATTTTGAAGGCATGCCAAACGCATTGATGGAGGCTATGGCGTTGGGGCTTCCTTGTGTTTCTACCGATTGTCCGTGCGGTGGCCCTAAATTTTTGATTAAAGATAGAGAAAACGGTTTGTTAGTGCCGGTAAACGATGTAGAAGCTATGTCATCTGCTATTAAAGAAATGTTGGCAAATGAAGAATTGCAAAATACTTGTTCTAACAATGCGAGAAATATCGTTGAAACATTAAGACCTGAGGTTATTTATAGCCATTGGGAAGAAGTTATTGAAGAGGCGGTTAGGTAATGGGAAAGTTAGGAAGATTGCTCGATAAGATAATAATTAATTTTTCACGAAATGGAATAATAAAACATTATCGTAAAAAAGGCGCTAAAATTGGAGAAAATTGTGATATAAACAAGAATTTTTCTATTGTGGCTGAACCATATTTGGTTAAAATAGGAAATAATGTAAGAATAACAAGCGGTGTAAAATTTATAACGCACGATGGGGGAATAATTGTAGCAAGACGTTCGGAAGAGTGTCAAAGTATTTGTGAAAATATCAAAAACGCCGATATTTTTGGTAAAATCGAGGTAGGAAATAACGTTCATATTGGCGTAAATGCCATCGTGATGCCGGATGTGGTGATAGGTGATAACGTCATTATAGGTGCTGGTGCGATTGTTACTAAAAACGTTCCATCCAATAGCATCGCTTTGGGCGTGCCTGCAAGAGTGATTAAATCATTGACTCAATATGTTGAAGACAACAAAGGGGCGTTTGTGTATACAAAATCAATGTCTTATGAAGAGAAAAGAAAATTTATCGAAAGCAAATAGTAAAAAAAAGATTGCAATCATTTGTGGAAGTATGGGTGTTGGCGGTGGTGAGACGATAGCTGCACGCCTTTGCACATACATTAATTCTAATGACTTTGAAGTAAAATTGTTTATTATTGGCGAGTATGAAGATAATCAGATTGCAAAGATGTTAAAAGATAATGTCGTGCAATATACTTGTATTGGTGCAAAGTCTGGTTTTTCTTTGAAACATTATAAAATATTTTCAAAAGCAATGCGAGAATTTAAACCGGACGTTGTTCATTCGCATTTAGACTCGACTTATTCTTGGATTTGGTCTCTTTTGCATTGTAAACCACTTATTTTTACTTTACACAGTAATCCTTTTAGATGGAAGGATAAACGTGTTCAGTTTTTAATTAAGTTAAAGTCGCTTCAAGGAAAACTAAAAATCATTGGCTGTGCCAAAATTATTGCAGAATATGCAAAGAAATGCTATAAAATATCAAGCAAAAAGATTGGATATATTTATAACCCTATTGAAATAGAAAACTACCAAAAAGGAGCAAAATTTGACGGAAACGTTAAGTTTGCATACGTAGGTAGATTTAACAAAGTAAAAAATCAAAAGCTATTAATTTCAGCTTTTTCAGAGTTGGAAAAGACCTATTCAAACGTGCAACTATCTTTGGCTGGAACAGGTCCTCGTTTTGATGAAATTCAAAATTTAGCTAAAGAGAAAGGGTGCAGGAATATTGAGTTTCTTGGCAACGTGTCGGATATTCCAGGTTTCTTGGCAAAAAACGACGTGTTGGTGTTGTCATCAGATTCAGAAGCATGCCCAGTTGTCGTTTTAGAAGCAATGGCCTCAGGGTTACCTATAATAGCAACCAACGTTGGCGGTGTTCCAGAATTAGTTACTGATAATGGCTTCGTAGTCGAAAAAGGAGACGTTGGTGCCTTTACCGAGGCAATGGCAAAAATAGTTGATGATTTTGAAAATGCGAAAATTATGGGCAATAAATCATTAGAATACGCAAAGCAATATGATAAAGACGTTGTAACTAGAGCGTATGAACAAGAATACTTAAAGTTTGTAAAAGTGGAGAAGTAATGGTAGAAAAATTTCGTTTTTTATCTAAAGAGTTTTTTTTGATTGTGACTTTTTTGATTCTCCTTGTGTTAAAGGATTTTGTGGGGATTTCTGTTCCGTCCATTCTTTTCACACTGGTGTGGATTATGATAATTCTCTTTTGTAATGCTAGTGTTGGCGGAGCCTTTTCAATAGCGGGAGTTATCTGTTTTGCAAGCACTATCTCTATAACTATACCTAGTTTTTTTTACATGGTTATTTTTTTGTTGAGAAAAAGGCAAATAAGCACAATAAACTCTATTTTTATTATAAGTTTTATAGTTGCAGTTATAGAATTAGTTAGATTCTGCCTAGTGCCAGGGGAGTCATTTAACGTTTACGTTAATACCATGACTGTTGTGTTATTAACAGGTACAATTATCTCTGGCATTTTAAGTGGCGACGTAGATGCAACGACTTGTTTAAAATTTTATTTAGCGCTTTTCATGTTTTTGTCAGTGGATATTATTTGGGCAACGGCAAAGGCTGTTGGTAGTATTAGTGGCATAATAAATGGCAGTTTCAGAATTGGACAAGTTGACTTAATTGACTCTGACGTAGAGGGGTTACTTGGTATGAACTCCAATGGTATTGCACTCTTAGCAATGGCTGCCGCAGCTATAATTTTGTTGTTGTTTAATAAGCGTAAGTTGTCGTTATTGTGGTCGATAATTGGAATTATATTTTCTGCTTTTGTTGGCTTTTTGACGGTGTCTAAAACATTCATTCTTGTTTTTGCTGGAATGTTTTTATTGTATTTGATTTGGTGTATTTTTAAAGGAGACGGAAAGAAATCTACTCCTATTATCGCTTTAGTTGTTTCAGTATTAGCAGTTGCAATATTATTACAAACAAATATTGTAAAGAATGTCCTTGATAGATTCTCGTCAAGTGATTTGACTACTGGTAGAATTGACGTTGCAAAAGAGTATCTAGACTTAATGTCTAAGGATTTATTCGGCACGATATTTGGATTAGGCTTGCAAAACATTACTATAAAATCTGGTTTTGTGCACGTTCCTCACAATGCAATATTGGAAATCTTTGTTTGCTTTGGTATAACAGGATTGATTCTATTTTCCATATACTTTGTTAGTTTATTTAAGATGAACAAAGCATATCGCAAAAACAATAATTTAAGAAAGGCAAACTTTGTCAATTATCTACCCATAATCGTTTATTTTGTATTTATCCAAAGCTTGCAGTTTATGAGAATAAATTATATATACGCAATGATAGCACTAATTTTTGCATGCTTGACGTTAGAGTGTAACAATAAAAAAGAAGGTATGATTGGATGAAGCGAGTCTTGTTTGTTATAAATTCAAACCTTGTTAATGCGGGTGTTCCTAACGTGTTGATGCAAATAGTTAGAAATCTAAGTGGTGAGTTTATCTTTGATATTCTTGTCGGCAATAGTGCAAAAGGATATTACGACGATGAATTTTTATCATATGGTGGAAAAATATTTAGGCATGATTTAGCTGATTATGCAAAAAGTAAAGTTTTCTATGGTAAAAGAGGAAAGCAGACCTATCAAAAAGTAAGGGAAGTTTTAGGCCTCAATAAATATGACGTTATTCACTGTAAAAATGGTGTAGAAGCGGGGTTTGCGTTAAAAGCTGCTTATAAGCAAGGCGTTCCTGTTAGAATAGCACATTCTCATGGTAAATATATAAATAAAGGCAAGAATATATTCGCAAGATTATATAGACTATCTGGCATGAAGAAATGTATAAAATATTCTACGCATAGGTTTGCGTGCTCTAAGGCTGCTGGTGAAACGTTGTTTTTAGGAAAAAAGTTTGAAAACATATTAAATCCGTTAGACGTGAATAATTACCTAAAAATCAATAAAAAAGTGCACGATTATATTGGACTATTGCAGATTGGATATTATTGTAGGTTGAAAAATCAGCTTTTCTCGTTAAAGGTTTTGCAAGAAGTGCTAAATAGTGGATATAAGGCAAAGCTGTGCTATATTGGTTTTGACAACGGAAGCGGTTACGTTAATAAAGTTATTAATGAAGTCAATGCCAATAACCTAACTGAACACGTTGAGTTTCTTCCTTCCGATTTTAACAAGAATGAAATTTTGGAGACGACAGACTTTTTGTTATTGCCATCTGAAAGTGAGGGGTTGCCGTTAGTTGCGCTTGAATCACAATCTTCTAGAACGTTTTGTATTGCATCTAACAACGTGCCAGAAGACGTTGACGTCGGACTTTTTAAGAGATTATCCACCACCGGAGAACAAGCTCCTTCGACGTGGGCGGAGTTTATAATTCAGAATAAAGATTACGTTGTAAATCTAAATATGGAAAAATTACAAACAATAAATATCGACGAATATATGAAGAAAATAACGGTTATTTATAATACTCCTGAAAAATTCGGGGG
>JAZSKW010000008.1:0-1559 GCA_045535015.1 Christensenellaceae bacterium | reverse complement strand
AGCTCGGATTGCTTCATTCCACTACCTACACGTAGCGCTTTTATCCTGTTACCAATTATGCTGAACTCTTTTTGCATCTATTCATCACCACTTTTGTATAATATAAACGATTTTGTAAGTTTATAACCCTTGCTTTAATTTTAGCACTTTTGACCCCCCCCGCAAGTCCCTTTGTCTCAAATTTTTTTAACTCTTGCGTATCTTGCGGCGATTGGCTCTCGCTAACCCTCAACAACGCTATTTTTGGTGAGCTCGATTGTGCAGTATTTTTATACAAGTATCGCTTATCTTCATAAGGTTCCAGTATTTTTGTAAGCTCTACCCGTAGTACAGTGCATATCATATCCAGTGTCACTGTTGTGGCAACCACCTTCCCCTGCTCTATCTTCGCTATCTGGTTCCTGCTTACGTCTGATAATTTTGCCAGCTTTGCTTGGGTCGGCCTTGCCTTTTTTCTTGCTATCCTTATGTTTAAGCCTACTGCCTCTATTATTCTGCTATAGTTCTTTTTCACTTGCCTCACTCCTTTATCAAAGTATTATACTTCCATAATGACAACCATAGTAGTCATTGCTTGCAGTTTATTTAATTACAATACACAATTAAATTGTCCTGAGAGGGATGAATTACATTCCATTACAGAAAAGAGGTTATGATTATTACGAAGACAACGGGTAATTGTTCTAAAAAGGCAGTACCACGTTTCGTCAAGCAGTTCTCCAACGAACTGAAATGTTTGCTTACCAAGGCTCAAGACAATGACCAAAAGGCTATTGATGAACTTTGCGAAAGGTTCAAGCCTTTGGTTTACAAGGAGGCTTATCGCTCCAACATCTTCAACGCCTTGGGCGAAGACGCAGTTAATGTAGCTTGGACTATTTTTCTAAGCTTTACCCGCCGTTATAACGGTGCAGATTATCTAAACCTTCCCGGTTTAATTCAGTGTCATTTGCGGTATGAGCTCCTGCACGCTGTAAAAGCAGAGGGTGAAAAATGGGACAACACCATTGTTTCGGAGGAGCTTCTGGAAAACCAGACCTATGACCCCATGGACAAGGTAACGACCGACCTTGCCCTACAAGAAGTTTTAAAAAAGCTTTCTCCCCGTCAGCTTGATATTATCGACCAATACTATCAGCACGGGAAAACCAATGAGAATATTGCTAAGCAGATGGGTTGCAGTATACGTCATGTTAAAAGACAAAAGGCTGAAGCCCTTAGCAGTATCAAAGAAAATTTTATTAAGTAGTTTTATTCAAGCCCTACTCTTCTTTACGGAGTAGGGCTTTATAGTTATATAGTTCTATCTAAGTTTATTATTTATATATTACTAGGAATAAGGATGCAAAGCTTACAGCTTTGCTAGATTGAGGGCAGAAGAAAAAAAGAAAAAGAAAAAAAGAAGATTCACCCTATTAGTGGGCAAATTTTTCCAAAAAGGGACATGATTTTCAAAAAAAAAAAAATTTTAAGAATTTATGTCCCCTTTTTCATTTTTAGACCCACTATAAGGGTGAAAGGTGAAATCGAAGCATCGCGCACTTCAACAAACTAAAAAT
>JAZSKW010000004.1:0-11242 GCA_045535015.1 Christensenellaceae bacterium | reverse complement strand
CCGCGAGCCGCAACACGCCGAAAAAAGACCAATGAACAACCGAAGAAAAGAACCTGTGCGCAAGAAAATGCACAAAAGCCCACGCGGAACTGGACGGCGTAAGCTTCCAGTGTTTAAAGTTTTGCACAAATGTTTCTTCTCCCTGCTTGGGCGCGGTGCGGTCGCGCCCTGCCTTTTGTTTCAGGTGGGCGTTGTGTCCTCGCACTGTTTAACTTTTGCTCGTTCCGCTTGTCAGCCCTACGCCGTGCCAAACTTGGCACGGCTTTCGGGCTTCCGCGCTTCACTCGCAATAGCCTTTCGGCTGTTGGTTCTTCCGTGTCGCGCTACGTGTCACTACGCCACACGGCTTCATAAAAACATCGCCCGCGCGCTTTTGAACAAAGCGCGCTCTACGCTCGTTTTTATTCTCGCTCGGTGGCTCCGTGCCACTTCGCGCTGTTTGTTATGTACATTTTTCAAAAAAGCTTGCGTAAACGGTGTTTAGCGTATAAAATGCGAAGTATGGCAACAGTTAATTTAGTAAATGCAAGCTTCAATGGCAAGCTTGGCGAATTGTACGGAACAAAGCAATTCGGTAATTCATACTTAAAAGCAATTCCTTTTTCTCATGCGCCACACACAGAAGCGCAAACAAAGAGCGTCAGGGCTTTTGAAAAGCTCAATCGTTTGGCTTGTGGTTTAGCTCGAAGTGTGTTTTATATTTTCGGTGTCAATGATAACAAAATGCTAAAACATAATGTTGTCGCAAAGATTCTAAAACCAATAATAAAAGACAAAACTTTTGATGTAAAAAATCTTGCTGACATAATGCCCGAAGATAAAACGACAGAAATATTAGAGTTTCATGTAGATTATGTTGCAAACACTGTCACGGCAAGAGCGCGAACAAGTCAACCAGTAGACAAAAGCAAAAAACAATTTTTTATTGTCTGCATTTATGACGAAAATGGCGAAGTTTTAGAAGCTGTTGCGCCAGAAAATGACTACTACAACACGACTATAGAAGTACCGACACAAGGGCGACAATTCAACATTTTTGCTTTTCGCTCTGACAAAAAAGCCGGTCACCAGTTCTTGCACGGCGTATCATTCTACGATTCTTTGCCGATTGTAGAAAATCATATAATCTACGCAGACCGAGCTAATTGGCGTGTTCAGCCGTATGTTTTAAATCATACGCTTTACATAAGCTCGCAAGACGCAGAAAAGATTTTGCACTTGCTTAAATTAAACATAACTCCAAGGGGGTAAAAATTGAGCGATTATGTTGACACCATAGATATTGAGGGTACACAGTATGACATACAGGACACCCAAACAAAACAGCAAACAGAAGAAAATACACAAGACGTTTCTGACTTAGCAACAGGCGTTACAAACCTACAAACAGAGATGGGGAAAAGACCTATTCAACTTTGTTTCAATAATATTACTGTTCAATCTAGTGATTGGATAAATCAAGGTTCTTCGCCAGATGTTACTGGATTTCCGTTTAGAGCTGAAATAACAACCTTAGACACTACAACGGATTTTAGCCCCGATGTTCGTTTTGATGTACAAAGTGCTACAAGTGGCATTTTAGCACCAGTTGCAAGATGTGAAGCTAATAAAGTTTATATTTATGCAAGTGAACAACCAGATTTTAGCGTAAATATTAGCACTATTGTTTGTATCAAGGCGGTCTAATAATGAATGGAAAAACAAACGCAATCAGTACTTCTTCTCCAGTGCCTGTAGTGCCTTATGACGAAACCTTTGCCGGTTCTTATACCATAACAGCGTCTAATCCGTCTTTGTCAATTCCGGCAGTACAAGGCAAAATTTATGCTATAAATGCTACAACTTTTAACAGTTGGCAAGTAAACAACATAAGCATAACTGGCGCAACGGTTAAAAAGCAAAATCGCTTTAATATGAGTACGTCGGGGCAAGGTACTGGTATGCACACTCTTGCTATGTTGGTGGAAGCAACCGCTGACAGAATGGTTATAACTCCAAAGAGTACATTTCCTCCAGAAGGAACTACTGGAACGTTTATGTACACCGCGCTTTCAGTCTTGTAACAAAAAAAACCGCGAAACCGCGGTTTTTTTTTACAATGCATTAAGGCAAACAGCATAAAGTAAGAAAAACGAAATAGCAGCCAATCCTGCAAGCATGATTATAAAAGTATCATCGCCACGTCTCATTTTTATCTCCTTTAATTGATTTTTCACATTATAGCACGGCTCTTTTTAAAAAAAAAGCTTGACAAAATGACATTTTCACGATTAATGTAAAGCTAAAGGAAATGGTATAAATAAAGAGGGGGTTATCCATGACTGAAACTAAACGTTTTGTTCTGTCGAAGGTAATTAATGCATTGCTTGCATTTCTTTCGACACTTGCCGGTATCTTCTTCGCCAACGGCGGACAGATGTAACATTAAGCTTGTCGTCAAGAATGTGCATGTCAAAATAAAGGCTCGTCGAAGAGCTCGAAAAGACAAGCGCAAGAAAAAACGACATAAGGAGTTTTAACAATGGGTGTTTTGAACCTTTTGAAAGCCAACTACAACGGAAAAGTTGGTCAGACTGTCGGCGCAAAGTGGAAGAATCTTTCAACGATTCGCACTTTCTCAAAACCTGCAAACCCGAACACAGACGCACAGCAGAGTGTTCGCAATGCTTTCAAAGAAATTACTTCTTTTGTGGCATTGTTTGCAGACCTTATCAAGTACAAATCTGCACTTGATACAAGCGGCATGAGTGTTCGCAATGCAATCATCAAGCTCAACAAGGCTATGATTGCTTCTGGCACTGTCACACTTGACGACCTTTTGGTTTCAAAGGGTGGCTTGCAGAAGCCAATCGGTGCTTCTTTGACAAACGCCAGTGGCAACCCCGCTTTTAGTTGGACTACTCCAACTGCAACAAACTTTACGCCAGACGCAAAGGCTGTTGCAATCTTTGTCAATCAGACTGACCAGATTACTGACGTAGTTGAAGCAGATGTTACTGACCTTACAGCAGCATCTACTGTAGACTTCGGCACAGCCAACACAGTACAGGGTTATCTGTACTTCATCGACAAACGCGGCTCTAACAAAGTTGCTTCTTTGTCTGTTGGTGCTCATGTCTGATAACAGACCTTGACCGCCTAAAAAGCTCCGTTGAGCGTACACGCTTGACGGGGCTTTTTTTTTGCCTTATAATAAAGGGTATCTTTACAAATAAGGTGGTTTTTTATGGCTGTTCAAAACTTTGTTGAGGGTGGCTTTTACGGAAAGCTTGGCGCAATGGTCGGGCAAAGGTGGCGAAATATCCGAATCGTAAAAGCGTACACAATCCCAAACAATCCGCGCACACCGGCGCAACAGGCAAACAGGGGTTTGTTCCGCGAAGCTGTTGAAAATGCGCAGGTTGCAATGATGTTAAATCAAGGTAGCCCGATTTTTAACTCCGAGGATAACACATCTTGGGGTAACCGCATGGCTTCGGCTCGTGCTTGCCAAGCTTCTGGAAAAAGCGGTTTTAATCTTCTTCCAGTTCTTCCAAAAGATTTTACTCCGACATTCGTTGCAAACAGAATCAAGCTTGTTTCAACAGTCGCCGGAACTTCGGCAACTTTTGAACTTGAGGGCAATCTTCCAAACACAGACAGAGAGATTTCTATAATTTACGCTACAAAAGCAAGTGCTACAGAAGAGTATCAAACAACAATCGCAACCGCAACGCTTTCAGTAGGCGCAACAGCAAGCTTCACTATTGCCGATTCTCACCCAGAGTTGTTCAACTCTTTTTCAAAGTTTCTCATTGTCACGAATGACGACACAGAAACAACAAAGCTCACTTTGTACATGCCAGAAACTTTTCTTTCTACACACGACCCAGTCACGCGCTCATTCAACACGGCAATTTCAAGCGTTTTGCGTTCTGGCAATACTTTCCGCGTCGTCCTTGCCGAACCTTTTATAGACGCTTCTACAACATTAAACGCCGTCCAGTTCCGCGCCGTTTCCAACGGCGCGTGGACGGCTCAAAGTATTGCTTCTGCAAGCCTTGTGAACGAAAACGGCTATTTTGCCATTGAATTTACACAAGCTGAATCTGTTGGCGCAAGAATATGGGCGTTTCCGTCTGGTTCTACTGTCACTATTGGCTCTATCTCTGCTATAAATGGAGATTACATCTTGACGGCTGAAAACGTCACAGAAAACGCCATTTCATCAGACTTGACGCGCGACTTGTGGGCAGAAATTGATAGCAAAGGCTTTGCAGATGATTTGTACAAGATTGTTTTAAAACAAGGCTACGTAGACGGCGTTGACACGTTTTCACAATCTGGGCTTGTTGTTGAGAATCAATCTTATTTTGACGGTTCGGCCTGGTCTGGCTTTGTTTATCAAGATACTGTAAGCGGAAAGCTTGCCTTGTGTTGCGAAAACGAGGACGACCCCGCACAGTGGATAGCGATTCAAGGCAGTGCTGTGAAAGCTACTAGAATCACAGTTGTAGCGCAAGGCGTTACATACACGGCTACCAATGTAAACTTGCCATACACAGAGAATCAAGGCGAATGCAGGCTTATCGGCGTTGCGCACGTGTTCGGCAATCAGTCAATTTCACAGCGCATGACCATAGGTGTAGCGTTGGCTTCACAGTTTGACGCTATATATAGTGCGTTGACACCGACGGAAGTTATCGCTAGACTGATAATCCCAGGTGAGGCAAATAGCTATACGTATTACAACAACAACCCAGCCTACAACATTTCTGGCGGCGGCATTACAATAGTGGGCTATCAAAATCACGAGCTTTTAATTTCAATTCCGGCTTGCAATAGTTCAAACTTTGTAGGTCAGTCGATTGATTTTGAATATGAGCTTTCCTGGGTTGATAATGTTCTAGGGGTTCGTACTTTCGCTTACAGCGATGAAGTAATGACTGGCAATCTTTGGACTGCTTAACCAACAAAAAAAGGCGCAAAGTTTGGAGCTTTGCGCCTTAGAAGTTGGGGAAGAGTAGTCCCAAAAATACTAGAAACATGATTAATATATTAGAAACGACTGAATCTGTCAAGACATTTTTCTATCAACTCTTCTTAAATCAGCTCGGCGATGAAATCGGCGAAAGTAAAGTTTTCCGCAAGCTAGACGGCGAAAACTTTTCTTTCGTGCCTTATTCCGAAAGAGGGTGTAAACAAGATTGCCCTTTTTCAATGCCTTTAGACTATTTGCATTACAACGGCAAAAAGATATATAAAGAGCGCATAAAGCCAATAGAGAAATACAAGCAACTTTTTGAAAACGCTTCACAAGGCAAAATTGCAGACGAAGTATTAAAAGCTACTGTCAAGTTTTGGGCAGAGCATAACCCTATTGTTTGCTTACCAAAAGAAGCAGACTTCATCATGTTCGAGGGTTTCGCAAAAAGCACGGCGCGCTACAATAAAAAGTCATACTGGCGCATTGTTGACCATGCAAAAGCTTGTCACAAGCAAGGCATGAAACCTTACTTTTTGACAATGACCATTGACCCGAAAAAATACAAGTACAACTATTATGACGCATACATCGGCGCAAGCTTTCAATTCAACAGAATCTTAAAAAATCTAACAAGGGCTTTTAATGCAGAGTATGAAATAGTTCTGGAAGCTCAAAAGACTGGCAACCCACACGCACACGCCGTTCTGTGGTTGCCGTCATGGAATGATGACGACAAGACGGTGAGAAAAGGGAAAAAAGAATATATTTCTGACGGCAGACTAAAAAAGTATTTGTTAAAGTATGAACAATACACTGGTTTCATGGAGCTTCGCAGAGGCGACGAAAAAAAAGCCGTTAATTATCTTTGCAAGTATATTACAAAGACCACAACCGCCGATTTTATGAAAATCTCGAAAGACAAGAACAAGCTCAAAACAGAAGATAGAAAGATGTTGCTTTCTGCTATTATGCCAGTGTTATGTGGTATTCGGCAATTTCGCGTTTCACAATTGAAAAACGTTTTCAACGAGAACAAGCCACTGGCCGCAAAAAAAGACACAAAGACCGCTGAATTAAGCTTTGATGATGTAATCAGCTCTTTAGTGGGAAAAGATGAAGAAACAGCTCGGCGCGTACTCGCGCCGTACTTGAATAAGTCATGTAATAACTTGCCACATTGCCCTATCAGTAAAGCAAGAATTCTTTCTTACTCGCAGTTTTCCCGCGGTTCTTCCGTAGCAATAGAGGACGCAAACAAGCTTTCAAGAGAAAAACGGCGTATTTTTTACGAACACGCTAAATCATGTGGCTGTAGTGGGTGCATTTTGTCGGATTTACTAGAAGCTGATTTGCCTTTTGAAAAGTTTATATATGAAAACTTTCCAATTACTCCAGAGGAACAACTAAAACAAGCACGTGAAACGCGCCTAGAAACGCTTGATTTAGTTCGGCAAGCTTTAGGCGATGAATTTATCGTTTTTGAAGAGCCTTTAGACGATATTTACTTGCAGAATCTTAATAAATCTAGCTTAATGTTTTCGCCTATGAAGTTTCCAGAGTTTTTAGACCCTATCGAAAAAGAGCACGTCGAGCATGAGGATTTGCTAGAATACAAGAGAAAATCGCCTTATTACGAAAAAGAATTAAGAGAAATAAGATTCTTCAAAAAACATTGCAAACAGCAAGAAAAAAAGCTTGCAAAGTCCGTTGAACGGTGTTATAATTCAAAAGAAAAGCTTATAGAAAACAATAATCCAGAGCTTTTCAAGGGGTGTTAATATGTATTTTGATATTCTACAGCCAAAATCTCAAGCCTTTTGTAATAAGTGTCTTGACCTTGCCGCTAAAAGAGGGCTTAATTGTCCTTTTTTGAAATGGGATGAACGATTCTGTGAGCAAATCAGAAAAGTGTCAGACGCAGAAGAAGCGTTGCAAAAAGCAATAAATTACGCACCATTAACAGGACGGCAAGATTTTTCTGAACTGTACAAAAGTTACGGCAAAGCAGTTTTTGAACTTAGTTTTGAAAACTGTTTCAGAAACGGCAAACTTCCACAAAACATGCCGGAGGTCTTATAGAAAATCATGTTAATGGCAGATTCAGAAACTTTAAGAGATATTATGACTTATGAGAACGGTGTTTGTGCCGTTCTCGTGGAACTGGACGCGCTAAGACAGTTTAAAGATGCAAAGTTCGCTCGCGGTCGTTGCACAATCCGCGACCCTGCAACAATGCAAGATTACTCGTACTTTTACGAAGTGCTTGAGTTTCCAGAAGTAACAAGTCAAATTAAAGTAAAAAAGCAAGGTTGCGTTGTTCTTAAGCTCTCGCTTGACACGGCTCAACCAGATATTAAAAAGTGTCGTTCTGTTTTTACAAAAAAACAAATGAGAAACATGAACTGGATAAAATAGTCCAGTCGTGCAAATAAAACAAAGAGAGGTATTTTATTATGTCAACAGTAAATCACGTTTTGGAAATCGGCTTCCTTACACGCGCGCCAGAAATCAAAATTGCACCGAGCGGTCTTGAAATTGTTTCTTTCTCTATTGCGGTTCATTCACGCATTAAGAGCAAAACAGAAGCAGAAACCTATGACACGGTAGCCAATTTTTTTGATTGTGTCGCTTTCGGCAAATATTTTGCGTCCGTTGCAAAGTCTATGCAGAAAGGGCGTAAAGTTGCTGTTCATGGTTCTTTGCGTCAAAATCGTTGGGAAAAGGACGGCGAAAAACACCAATCAGTCCAGATTGTCGTAGACGAAATTGACGTTTTTCCGCCTTATCCAAAATCAGAAAACCCAGAAGTAAACGCCGTTGCTGAAGCTTTTGGTGGTTCAGTCCAAGAACAGCCAGAAATCTATTAAGGGGGTAAAAGCAGTGCGCCGAGATTCTTTATTCCGTAAGTCGTCTTTGTTTACACGGCTTGAAACTTACACAGACTTTGAAAGACAGCTTTCAGCAATCGCTGACGACTTGGAAAAGTTTCATTACACAGACGACAAAATCTACAATGCGCTTCTGGATTCTGGTTTAGTAGCCAAAGAATCTGTAAGCTCGTTAGGCATTGTTAAATGGTCACTGAAAGACATTTCAAACTTTTTAACAAAGCTGACTGGATTTAACTGCAAGGTTGTAAAACAATTTGCACTTCCGGCAAGTTTGCGCTACAAACAATATGCAATCGCCGTTTACTGGTTGTCGCAAGGCTTTTTTACAAAGCATACTTTCTTTGTTCCGTGTTGCGCCACGCAAGAAGATAAAAACAGTATAATGACACTTGGCTTGTTTAAGTATTGTTACTTTATTCAGTTCTTTGGAAAGGTTGAGGGCTGAAAAGATGGCAACACATTATTTTGACAGCCTTGCAGAATCGCTTTGTGAAAATTGCGCAAAAAGGAAAGAAGAAATGCACGGTTTGTGTAAATACCTTTTTGAATGGAGTCAACGTTGTACGCTATATAATGAAGTTCTTAGAACCGAGAACAAACTGAAAGAAAGCATCGCTAACTTAACCCAGTTTCAAAACAAAACCGACTAAGTTAAAGTCAGTGCTTTCGGGGTGTTTAACCCCTCAAGCACTGCGCACCCTTAAAAAAACCGCGCATCGAGCGCGGTTTTTTTATATTCGCTAATATTGGTTTTTTGCCGTCCAGTTCCGCGTGGGCTTTTGTGCATTTTCTTGCGCACAGGTTCTTTTCTTCGGTTGTTCATTGGTCTTTTTTCGGCGTGTTGCGGCTCGCGGTTTTCTTGTTGTCTGGTTCTTTCTGCCGGGTGTTTGTGCCGGTGTTCGGCTGTTTATCCGGCTTTTCTAAAAAGGTGGGTTAAACCCTTGCGCGGAAAGCGCAAGGGCAAAAAGTCAAATAATATTTACGCGCTTGCAAAGTCTGCAAGACATGGGCTTGTCTTCTGGGTCAAGCAATCTCTCGATTCTACAGCAAAGCATTTCATCTATAACGCTTAATCTAAGAGTTGCGTCTAAAAGAGAATTGCTTAAAAAAATAGATTCCTCTTGCGCACCATTTTCTTGCAAATCTTTCTCAAGCTTTTCTACATTTTTGCAGAGTGTTTCGAAGGTTTTTACAAAAACTTGAAAACGGCTTGAAAGCTCTTCGTATTTTTGCTTTTTTTCTAAAGCAATTTTTTCTAACTCGTTCATGGCTTAAAAATCCCTCTTCCAAAGATAGCGGTTTAGGTTTTGCCGTGCAAAAAAAACATGGTCAAACACAAAAAGAACAGCCAAAAGTATTTTTTCTACGCGCATTTTTAGCACCCTTCCCCCAGAGCAAAAGCTCTGTCAACGTGAATCAATACAGCATCACTATAAACGGCATAACAGGCCTTTAAGCGGTCAGCAAAAGCAAAATTTTCATCTTTTGTGTAGCTGTCAACCATTTGGTTATAATCCTCTTTGTTTTTCATAACAGCACTGCTGTAAAACAGGTTATACTTACTTCCCCAATCGGTAAACTCTTTGCTGTTATAATTCATTAAAAAGTGTTGCGCTTCCCAAAGATGCTTACTAAAAAGACAGGCGCAATTTGCTAGTTTTTTGTTGCGTCTTCTTAGTCTATCCGTGCATAAATCACGGCAACAGCAAGTTGCGCATAAGGTTGGCGCATATTCCGCGCAAGTTTTTACACTCATTTTCCCAACTCCATAAATAAAAGTTTTTCTGCCGTTACACGGCACATTTTTATTTTATGCCGTTTTACGGCACTTGTCAACAGAAAAACGTTTTTTTATAAAAATCTTTTATATTTTTTTCTTTTTCGGCAAAATTCATGGCGCGAAAATCCGCGCGGACGAAGGTTTGCAAAGTTCTGTGGCGCACTGTTCTGCAAAAAAAATTAAGTTTTTTTCAAAAAAAAAATCAGTTTTTTTCAAAAAAAAATTAAAAAAAAAGTTTATTTTTTATAAAAAAAAATATTTTTCGGAAAGAAAAAATGCAAAAAATTACAATTTTTTTAAAAACTCGCCCAGTTTTTTTAAAAAACTCGCCCAGATTTTTAAACACGGATTTCGGGGGCGAAAGCAGATAGTAGAGCCTTATTTTTCTGTTATTCTTCGGTATTGTAAAATCGTCCGGCCGGTAAAAAAGCACGTGCAAAAGGTGTCGTTTTTCGGCTGTTTGTTCCAGGAACAAAAAGCTGTGTGGTGGCAAAAAAGCCTTGTACCCATCAAAAGAATGCTGCAAGGGCTTATTTTAACGCGCTGACGCGCGATTCTGGCGCAAGTTCAGCATAAAGAAACGCCCCAAGATTCAGCAGCAGAAACACCCACAAACAAGCCCCATTAATCATTGAACGATATTAAAACGTAGATGAAACGCACCCATAAGATAGTGCAACGCTTCGCGCTTCGCGCTTCGCGCTCACGGCTTCGCCCTATCGATTCAAAATTAAAAGCTTAATCTTAAATTATAGTTTTATATGCTACATATAGCTTGCTTCGCACCTTACGCGCCTTTAAGGTTCAATCTTTAATCTTAGCTTTAATTGTTAAACCTAGCTTTATCCAGTCCGCACCGCTTCAAAAGTTTAATCTTAAATCTAAGCTTTTGCACTTCAAAACTAGCTCAATCGTCCGCGCCCCGCGCCGTCGGCGCGGGGCGCAAGCGCGACATTTGCTCGTTTTTTGTCGTGCAACTTTTCCACAGCTTTTGCACAAGGGGGCGCGCGCTGTTTTGCGCGAACACCCAAAACACTTTTTGCTTTTTTTTCGTCAGAAAAAAAAGCAAAAAACCAAAACACACGCGGCTTGCGCCGTGTAAACGGCGCGTACTTTTGTTTTTGGGTTGCGTAGTGTGTTCGATTTTTTGCCGTTTCTTTTGGCGCGTGCGCGCGAAGCGCGCTTTTCTGCCATGCGGAAGCATGGCAGACGCGCAAACGGCAAAAAGAGAACACACGGAGCGACCCAAAAACAAAAGTTTGGCTTTGCCCTTGACTGGAGCGCAGAGAACGAAACGAGGTGTAGAGAGGGAACGAGCAACTGCAAGCCCCTTATTTGGAGTTGCGCCTACGGCGCAACCTTAAACAAAAGGGCGAAGCGTTGTGAGTGACTGAACGAAACCGAGTGAAGTGAACGAAGCGCAAGGAAAGGGCAAAGACAAAAAGCCGCGTGGGTTTTGGGTTGTGTTTTGGGTGTGAGCGCAAATCAGCGCGCGCCCCCTTGTGCAAAAGCTGTGGAAAAGTTGCACGACAAAAAACGAGCAAATGTCGCGCTTGCGCCCCGCGCCGACGGCGCGGGGCGCGGACGATTGAGCTAGTTTTGAAG